>CAVQKW010000001.1:0-252399 GCA_963713175.1 uncultured Gammaproteobacteria bacterium
GATGCAGATCACGCAGGACCTTCGCAAGGAGGCCGAGGCGATGGCCGGCATGGCGGAGAAGTCTCGCGAGTTTCTGGACAAAGGCGGGGCGCTCTACGTCGATGCGGCGGAATGAGGCGATGCGCGCGACCGTCGTCGGCGCCGGTGTCGTCGGCTTAACAACTGCGCTCACCCTCGCCGAGCGCGCCGCAAAGGTCACCCTAATCGAGCGGTCACGTGGGCTCGGCGGCAACGCGTCCTGGTTGGCGGGGGGCATGCTTGCGCCGTTCTGCGAGGGCGAAAGCGCGCCGCAGACTGTTGTCGAGCTCGGCCAAGGCGCCATCGACTGGTGGAGCGCGCGCGTTCCAGGCGTGAGGCGCGAGGGAACGCTAGTTGTCGCTCCGCCGCGCGACGCAAGCGAGATTGATCGTTTTGCCGCGCGTACGTCTTCGCATGTACGCGTGGACGAGGAACGCATCGCGGAGCTCGGAGCCGGGTCTTGCCGGGCGCTTCCGTAACGGCCTGTTCTTCGCCGATGAAGGCCATCTCGATCCGCGCGTCGCCTTGTCGGCGCTCGACAGAGCGCTTGCGGGCAAAAGGTGGCGAGATCCGCTTTGGCGTGGACGGCGGAACTCTTGGCGGCGCGGATGTCGTCGTGGACTGTCGCGGCTGGGCGGCGCGCAAGGCGCTTCCTGAATTGCGCGGCGTGCGTGGTGAGATGATGCGCATTCGCACGACCGAGGTGACGCTGACGCGCGCGGTGCGATTTCTGCATCCTCCATCCCGCTCTACATCGTGCCGCGTGCGAAAAACGAATTCATGATTGGTGCGACGATGATCGAGAGCGCCGAGAAGGGCGCCGTGAGTGTGCGTTCGGCGATCGAGCTCTTGAGCGCGGCTTATGCTCTTCATCCGGCCTTTGGCGAGGCAGAGATCCTCGAGATGAGCGCCGACATCCGGCCGGCGTTCCCCGACAACGAGCCGCGAGTGGAGGAGCGCAACGGCCGGATATTCGTCAATGGCCTTTTTCGCCACGGCTTCCTGCTTCGCCCGCTATGGCCGCGCGCGCCGCGGCGCTCGGCGTTCGAATGGTCGAGGGCGCTCGCATGAAGCTTGTTGTCAACGGCGAACTGCAGGAAATGCGACTGCGACGCTTGCGAAGCCGTACAGTCGCTCGACTTTGGCGAGGCCAAGATCGCGACCGCGCTCAACGGCGAGTTTGTGCCCGCGCGGGAACGTGAAGCTACCTCGCTCAAGGAAGGCGACCGGATCGAGATCGTCGCTCCCCGGCAGGGCGGGTGAGATGTGCCGGCTTGCCTGGCATAGTTGGCAACAAACGCTGAACAGAGACGCATGACCTTGAGTCACCGACTTTATCCTCTATGGCGTGAGCTTCCGCTCGCGGCTCATGCTGGGCACGTCGCAATACCCCTCGCCCGCGATCCTCGCCGAGTCGGCGCGCGCCTCGGGCGCCGAGATCCTCACCGTGTCGCTCAGGCGCAAATCCGCTCGGCTTAAGGAGGGGCAGGATTTCTGGCGGCTTGTTCGCCACATCGGCGCCCGCGTGCTCCCAAACACCGCCGGCTGCTACAGCGTGAGGGAGGCGGTGACGACGGCCCAGATGGCGCGCGAAGTCTTCGGCACGCCTAGGGTCAAGCTCGAGGTCATCGGCGAAGCGGACACCCTGCAGCCCGACGTATTTGGCCTCGTCGAGGCGGCCCGAATTCTATCCGCCGAAGGGTTTGAGATCTTTCCGTATACGACTGAGGACCTCGTCGTCGCCGAGCGGCTGATCGAGGCCGGATGCAAGGTGCTGATGCCGTGGGGGGCGCCCATCGGCTCGGGCAAGGGGCTCAACAACGTGTTCGGCCTGAGGGCGCTGCGCGCGCATTTTCCCGAGATTGCGCTGATCGTCGATGCCGGCGTGGGCCTGCCGTCGCACGCGGCGGCGGCGATGGAGCTCGGCTATGACGGCGTGCTGCTTAACACGGCCGTCGCGAAGGCTGGCGATCCTGTCGCGATGGCGCGCGCTTCGGCCAGGCGATCGAAGCCGGTCACACGGCCTTCCTTGCTGGGCCAATGCACCCGCGCGACATGGCGGAGCCCTCCACGCCAGTCGTGGGAAGAGCGATGCTGACGTGAGCGCCAGCAAGCCCTCATCCGGCGTCTCGCGCCACTCGTATCCCGAGGAAGAAAGGGGAGACCTCGACCCCTTCTACCCGATCGTCGACAGCGCTGCCTGGGTCGCACGACTCGTCGGCGTTGGTGCGCGGTTCATCCAATTGCGCGTCAAGGAAAAGGACGCAACATCGGTGTCGCGCGAGATGCGCGAAGCGCTGGCGATCTGCAGGAAGGCGAGCGCGGCGCTGGTCGTCAACGATTACTGGCGCGTTGCGATCGACGAAGGAGCGCCTTGGGTGCATCTGGCCAGAGCGACCTGGATGAAGCCGATATAGGCGCCATCCGCAAGGCCCGCGTGAAGCTTGGCGTCAGCACGCATGACGAGGCGGAGCTTGAACGCGCGCTTAAGCTCGAGCCAGACTATGTCGCTCTGGGGCCGATCTATTTCACCCGCCTCAAGGCCATGGCGTTCGCGCCTCAGGGTCTCGAGCGCATCGGCAAATGGAAGCGACGCATTGGCGCGATCTCGCTCGTCGCCATCGGCGGACTGACTGTCGAGCGGGCGAAGCTGTGCCTCGCGGCCGGCGCTGACATTGTTTCCGTCGTCACGGACATCACGCTTCATCCCGATCCAGAGGCGCGCGCGCGAGAATGGGTCGCGGCGACGCGGTCGCCGTAACTCCAAGGCTGCCGATCGCGCTGACGATCGCAGGCTCGGATTCCGGCGGCGGCGCCGGAATTCAGGCCGACCTCAAAACATTTGCGGCGTTCGGCGTGTACGCCGCAAGCGTGGTCACTGCGCTCACCGCACAGAATACGCGCGGTGTTCGGGCGGTCCACTATCCGCCGCCTGGGATTGTGGGAGCGCAGATCGAGGCTGTCCTTGAGGACTTCGCCGTCGCGGCGATCAAGATCGGCATGCTGGGCGCTGGGGAGATCGTCAAGGTAGTGGTGGAGCGGCTCGCCATGCTCTCACCCCAGTCCTCCTCCAACAAGAGATGGGGCAAAACCTTTCTTCCCGGGAGAAGGCGGCACGAAGGGCCGGATGAGGGCCTTCATCGTCTTCGATCCCGTAATGGCCGCCTCCTCAGGCGATCCGCTGAGCGGCGCTGGCCTCCCCGAGACGGTGCGGGCAAGTCTGCTCCCGCTCGTCGACTGCCTAACTCCCAACCTCGCGGAGGCGGCCGCGCTGCTCAGCGAGCCGATCGCGCGAAGTGAAGAGGACATGGCGCGCCACGGCGAGGCGCTGTTGAAGCTCGGCCCGGGCGCGGTCCTAATGAAGGGCGGCCATCTGGACAGTGATGAAGCGGTCGACCTTCTAGTGACCAAGGGCAATGTGCGTCGTTTCGCGGCGCCGAGGCTTGCCTCCGGAAACCTGCACGGAACGGGCTGCACCCTCTCGAGCGCCATCGCCGCCAACGTCGTTCTTGGGATGATGCTGCCGCAGGCTGTGGAGGGGGCCGAGGCTTTCGTCCGCAAAGCGATCACGCGTGGCCGGGACGTATCCCTGGGCGCGGGAGCTGGGCCGCTGATCCAGACCGAGCTCCATTCGAAACGCTGACGCATTCGACCCGTAATCGCGTTAGTCTGGAGTTTCTCACGCGCACGTTGGGCGGACATGGCTGACGACTTCTATGAGACCATTCCCGTGCTCGACAATTTTGCCGATGCAGTGAGAGCCGAGAACTATCAACCGTTGCCCGACGATTGGGTCGTCGGTTTCGCTGATGTGGTCGGCTCGACCAAGGCCGTCGCCGATGGCCGATATAAAGCCGTCAACATGGCCGGCGCGGGCGCGATCGCGGCCGTCGCCAACGCGCTGGATCGGCGGCCGTTTCCATTCGTTTTCGGCGGCGATGGCGCAAGCTTCGCTGTGTCGGCGTCTGATACGCCCGCCGCCGCCAAGGCGCTTCAAGCGATGGCGGCGTTCGCGCGGGGGGAGTTTCAGTTCGAGTTGCGCGTCGCGATGGCGCCCGTTGGCGAAATCCGTGCGGCGGGATACGACGTCAGGGTCGCGCGCTTCGCCGCGGCGCCGCCTTGCGTCTATGCGATGTTCGCTGGAGAGGTCGAATCGATAGCGGTGCGCTCACCCGCACCCCCGGCGCGCGTGCCGGATGCGGGCGGCATCGGCGCCCCCGCACGGGCCGTGATTCGTGAGGGCATTCTCGAGATGCCGGAGGGCCTGGCGCTGCACCACGGCGGGCGCCTGCCGAATCTCAGGATCGGCTGGCGTCTGGCCGGCGCCGCGCATGCCCCGATCGTGTGTGCGCTCGGCGGGATCTCCGCCGGCCGGCGCGTGTGCCTCACCGAGGAGCCCCGCGAGAGCTGGTGGTCCGAGGTCGCAGGTCCCGGGCGTGCGCTCGATACCGACCGCTGCCGTGTCCTGAGCTTCGACTACATGGGCGGGAGTGGGGAGTCGACGGGCCCGCAGGAGAGCAGCCCCTTTCCGGCGATCTCCAGCTACGACCAGGCCGAGGCGCTCCTGCGCCTGCTCGATCATCTGCGCATCCGCTCTCTGGCCGCGATCGCCGGGGGCTCCTACGGCGGGATGGTGGGGCTCGCCTTCGCCGAGCGGCATCCGCAGCGCGTCGGCGGTCTGATCGTCATCGGCGCCTCCGATCGCGCGCATCCGCTCGCCACCGCCTGGCGCAGCGTGCAACGGCAGGTGGTGCGCTTCGCCGCCGAGTGCGGTCAACCGCAGGAGGGACTGAAGCTCGCGCGCGCACTTGGCATGTCGACCTACCGCAGCGCCGAGGAGCTGGCCGCGCGTTTCGGGGGCCCGGCGGTCCGCGCCGGTGAGCGCTTCGTCTTTCCGGTCGAGGCGTATCTGTTCGCGCGTGGCGGGGACTACGCGGCGCGCTACAGCGCCGAGTCCTTCGTCTGCCTGTCGGAGTCCATCGATCTGCACCGGGTCGATGCGGCGCGAATCTTCGTACCCACCACGGTGGTCGCGGTCCGCGAGGATCAGCTGGTGCCGCTCGCCGATGCGCGGGCGCTCGCCGCGCGCCTGCCGGCCGGGCGGGTGCACGAGATCTCATCCATCTACGGACACGACGCCTTCCTCAAGGAGGCGCAGCAGCTGCGCGCGGTATTCGCCGCAGCCCTCGGGAGCACCCCATGAGCAAGAACTCCACTCACACCCCGGCGCAGGTGACCCAGACGGTGCGCGCCGGCATCGAATGCGGTGATGCCACAGGGTGTGTGACACCGCCCGATGCACCTGTCCTCCACCTTTGCTTTTCGCGGCTTCGGCGAAAAGCGCGCCTACGACTACACGCGCTCGGGCAATCCGACCCGCGACCTGCTGGCCGCGGCGCTCGCCGAGCTCGAACAGGGAGCAGGGGCCGTGGTGACCGCGAGCGGCATGGCGGCGGTCACGCTCACCGGGTACCTGGTGCCGGCGGGCTCACGCATCGTCGCCCCGCACGACTGCTACGGCGGCACTTATCGGCTGTTCGATGCCTGGCGCCGGCGCGGGGAGCGCAGCGTGGAGTTCGTCGATTTCGGCGACGAGGCGGCACTCGCCGCCGCGCTCTCGCGCCCGACGGCGCTCGTGTGGATCGAGACCCCGAGCAACCCGCTGCTGCGCATCACCGACATCGCGAAGGTCGCCGCGCTCGGGCATGCGGTCGGGGCGCTGGTGGTGGTCGACAATACCTTCCTGTCACCCGCCTGGCAGCAGCCGCTCACCCTCGGCGCGGATCTGGTCGTGCACTCGACCACCAAGTACCTCAACGGCCACAGTGACGTCGTGGGCGGCGCGGTCGTGGCGCGTGACAAGGCGCTGCACGGAGCAGATCACCTGGTGGGCGAACTGCCTGGGTGTCACGGGAGCACCGTTCGACAGCTTCCTGACCTTGCGGGGCCTGCGCACCCTGCACGCGCGCCTGGAGCATCACGCGCGCAACAGCGACGCCCTGGCGCACTGGCTCGATACCCAGGAGAACGTGCGGCACGTCTGGTATCCCGGGCTTCCCGGGCATCCCGGGCACCAGCTGGCGCGGCGCCAGCAGCGTGCGTACGGGGCGATCGTGACGCTCGAGCTCGAGGGCGGCCACGAGGCCGTGCGCGAATTCGTCTGCGACCTCAGCTGCTTCTCGCTCGCGGAGTCCCTGGGAGGTGTGGAGAGCCTGGTGGCTCACCCGGCCACCATGACCCATGCGGCGATGGATCCGGCCGCGCGCCTGAAAGCCGGACTGACCGACGGGCTGATCCGGCTCTCGATCGGCATCGAGGCACTCGAGGATCTGAAGGCGGACCTGGCGCGGGCGCTGGAGCGCGCCGCGCGCACGCTCCCTGCGGAGCCCCTCAGGCGCGCCGCCGCAGGTTGCTGATTACCGTCTCGGTCGCGTCCCGGGTGCTGCAGGCACGCGCTCCGGCGGCGACCAGATCCGGCGTGCGCGCCCCCTGCTCGAGCGCCGCACCCACGGCGGCTTCCAGAGCCGCCGCTTCCGCCTCGAGCCCGAGCGAATGCCGCAGCAGCATCGCGACGCTGAGGATCGTGCCGTAGGGATTGGCGATCCCGCGTCCGGCAAGATCCGGCGCCGAGCCATGGATGGGCTCGTAGATGCCCCGCCGACCCTCGCCGAGCGAGGCGGAGGGCAAGAGCCCCAGCGAGCCCGCCAGCATTGCCGCCTCGTCCGTCAGGATGTCGCCGAACATGTTCTCGGTGACCAGGACGTCGAAGTCGCGGGGGCTTCTGATCAGATGCATGGCCGCCGCATCCACCAGCAGGTGCTCGAGCTGGACGTCGGGGAACTCACGGCTCACGACCCGTGTGCACACCGCGCGCCACAGACGCGAGGTCTCCAGTACGTTGGATTTGTCGATCGACACGAGCCGCCGGCGGCGCTGCCGGGCGAGGTGCCCGGCGACGCGGACGATGCGCTCGATCTCGACGGCGGTGTAAGTGCAGGTGTCGACGGCGCGCTGTGAATCGCGGCTCTTGTCGCCGAAATAGATGCCGCCCGTGAGCTCCCGCACGAAGACCAGATCGACACCGCGCACCACCTCGGGCTTGAGCGTCGAGGCCTCGAGGAGCGACGGATGCACTGCGACGGGTCGCAGGTTCGCGTAGACACCCAACTCCTTGCGCAGGCGCAGGAGGCCGGTTTCCGGCCGCAGCCGGGCATCCGGCGCCGACCACTTCGGGCCGCCGATCGCGCCCAGCAGTACGGCATCCGCAGCACGGCAGCCCGCGAGCGTCGCCTCCGGGAGTGGATCGCCGTGCGCATCGATCGCAGCGCCCCCGAAGGCGTGCTCGGTGAGCTCCATCTGATGATCGAAGCGCGCCGCGACCGCGGCCAGACAGGCAACACCCGCCGCGATGACCTCCGGACCGATGCCGTCCCCGGCAAGGACCGCAACCCGGACCCTCACCGGGCGCGCTCGTAGGACTCGATCTCGGGGCGGCGCCCGAGGAGATAGCCGAGCTCATCGACGCCGTTGAGAAGGCAGTGACGCGCGAAGGGCTCGATCGGGAAGCTCAGCGCGGCCCCGGTGGGCAGAATGAGCGTGCCAGCTGCAAGGTCTACGGTGAGCTCGGCCCCGGGGTGCGCGAGCAGCCACTCGCTGCTCGTCTCGTCCACGATCACCGGCAGCAGACCGTTCTTCAGGGAGTTGCTGCGAGAAGATGTCGGCGATCTCCGTGCTGACGACGGCACGAAAGCCGTAGTCGAGCAGCGCCCAGGGCGCGTGCTCGCGCGAGGAGCCGCAGCCGAAGTTGCGGCCCGCGACGAGGATCCGGCAGGAAGCAGCCTCGGGGCGGTTCAGCACGAAGTCCGCGCGCGCGGCGCCCTGCGGATCGTAGCGCCAGTCGGCGAACAGCTGCGCGCCAAGCCCCGCACGCGTGGTGGTGGTCAGGAAGCGCGCGGGGATGATCTGATCGGTGTCGATGTTCGCCACCGGCAGTACCACGGTGCGGGAGGTAAGGGTCGTGAACGGCTCCATCGGCTGCAAGGTCCTCCGAGGGCTTCAGATGAGCTCGCGCGGGTCGGTCACACGCCCGCGCAGCGCGCACGCCGCAGCGGTCAGCGGGCTCGCGAGCAGCGTGCGGGCGCCCGCGCCCTGACGGCCCTCGAAGTTGCGGTTGCTGGTGCTGACCGAATACTCGCCCGCGCCCGACCACGTCGCCATTCATGCCGAGGCACATGGAACAGCCCGACTCGCGCCACTCGGCGCCGGCCTCGATGAACACCCGGTCGAGGCCTTCGGCTTCGGCCTGGCGCTTCACCTGCTGCGAGCCGGGCACGACCAGCATGCGTGAGCCCGCGGGCGATGCGCCGTCCCCGCAGCAGCTGCGCGGCGCCGCGCAGGTCCGAGAGGCGAGCGTTGGTGCAGCTGCCGAGGAACACGACGTTCACGGGCTTGTCCTTGATCGCCTGGCCGGCCTCGAAACCCATGTAGGCGAGCGCGCGGGCGAAGGCCGCATCCGCCTCGCCCTGCGGGATCGAGCCCGTGACCGGCACGACCATGCCCGGGATTCGTGCCCCAGGTGATCATCGGCTCGACCGCCCCGGCATCGATGTCGACCTCCCGGTCGAAGTGCGCTCCCGGATCGGTCGGCAGCGTGCGCCACGCAGCGAGCGCGCGCTCCCAGGCCGCGCCCTGCGGGGCGCGCGGACGGCCGGCGAGGTAGGCGTAAGTCGTCTCGTCGGGCGCGATCATGCCGGCGCGCGCGCCGGCCTCGATCGACATGTTGCACACCGTCATGCGCTCATCCATGTCGAGCGCGCGCACCGTCGCGCCGCGATACTCGATCACGTGGCCGGTGCCGCCGCCGACTCCGATCCGGCCGATGATGCGCGAGAATCAGGTCCTTGGCCGTGACGCCGGGCAGCAGTGCTGCCGTCGATGTTCATCGCGAGCGTCGCGGCTTGCGCTGCAGCAGGCATTGCGTCGCGAGCACGTGGCCGACCTCGGTCGTGCCGATGCCAAAGGCGAGCGCGCCGAACGCGCCGTGGGTGCTGGTGTGGCTGTCGCCGCACACGATGGTCTTGCCCGGCTGGGTGAGCCCGAGCTCCGGTCCGATGACATGCACGATGCCGCGCTGCTCGTGGGTGCAGCCCGAGCAGCTCGATGCCGAACTCGGCGCAGTTCTTCTCCAGCTCGCGGATCTGGTGCGCCGCGGACTCGATCGCGATCGGCGCGCCGCCGAACACCTGCTCGTGCGCGTCGGCGTGGAGTGATCCATGGTGGCGAGCGTCAGCTCCGGGCGGCGCACCGTAAGACCGCGCTCGCGCAGCACCGTGAACGCCTGGGGCGACGTGACCTCGTGGATCAGGTGCAGGTCGACGTACAGCACCGCCGGGGTCGCGGCGGTCTGCGGCACGCCACCTCGTGGCGCTGCCAGACCTTTTCGAACAGCGTGCGCGCGGCATGCGCCATCGTCCGTTGTTTCAGCCGGCCGCCGACCGCGCGCGGGGCTGCCATGTCGACGTGATCGAGCCAGCCCCACTTGTCGGGCGTCTTGCCGGAGAACAGTCCGAAGAACGCGTTCTGCAGCGTCTCGGTGATCGGGCCGCGCTTGCCGGTGCCGATCGTCGAGGCGATCGACCGAGCGGATCGGCGATGACTTCGACCGCGGTGCCGGTGAAGAACGCCTCGTCCGCGATGTAGAGCATCTCGCGCGGCAGGGCGCACTCGCGCACCTCGATGCCCGCGCTCGCGCGCCAGGCGGATGATCGTGTCGCGGGTGAGGCCGCCCAACACCGAGTGGGCGAGCGCCGGGCGTGAGGAGCACGCCATCCTTCACCAGGAACAGGTTCTCGCCCGATCCCTCGCTCAAGGTCCCATCGGGCGCGAGCCCGATCCCTTCGGCAAAGCCGAGGCGGCGCGCTTCGGCACCGATCAGCTGGCTCGAGAGATAGTTGCCGCCCGCCTTGGCGAGCGCCGGGAGCGTATTGGGGGCGACGCGGTTCCAGGAAGAGACGCAGGCATCGACCCCCGACTCCTCGGCCTCGTGCCCCAGGTACTTGCCCCACTCCCAGGCGGCGATCGCCACTTCCGTCGGCGGATCGGTCTTGGGCGTCACGCCGATCTCGCCATAGCCGCGGAACACGATCGGGCGTATGTAGGCGCCCGCGCGTCAGCGAGTTGGCGCGAGATCACCTGGCGGCAGGCGTCGTTGATCTGCTCGGTGGAGTAGGGGAAATTCGATCCGGTAGATCTTCGCCGAATCGAACAGCCGCCGGGTGTGATCGCGCAGGCGGAAGATCGCTACCCCGCGCGGGGTCTCGTAGGCGCGCACTCCCTCGAACACCGAGGAGCCGTAGTGCAGCGCGTGCGACAGCACGTGCACCGTGGCCTTCTCCCATGGCACGAGCTTGCCGTTGAACCAGATGAACTGCGTGGCCGGAATAGGCATGGGAACTCCTTGGCTTTGGCGTCAGACCGCCGCCGGCATCGCGGGTGCCGCGGGGCTGCGCGCGCGCGCGCCGGCCTGCGCCAGCTCGATGCGATTGATCACTTCGAGGAACGCGCGGGTGCCCGATTCGACAATATTCGTGCTCACGCTGGCGCCCCGGTAGGTACGTTGATTGTACTCCACGTAAACGCGCGCCTCGCCCTGCGCATCCTCACCCTCGGACACCGCCTGCACCTCGAACTTGCGCAGCATGACGCTGATGCCGGTCGCGGCCTCGATCGCCTTGAAGGCGGCGTCCACCGGGCCATCCCCGCTCGCGCTGCGGCGGATCGCGCGGCCGTCGGTGTGCGTGAGCAGCACCTCCGCGTGCGCTGCCTGGTTGCTGCGCGCCTCGGTGCCGAGCTCCGCGAGGGTCCAGGGACCGCTCGCCGAGCCTTCCGCCTGCAGCACCAGCGCCTCGATGTCCCCGTCGAACAGCTCCTTCTTGCGGTCGGCGAGCGCCTTGAAGTCCTCGAACAGGCGGGTGAACTCCACCTCATCGAGCTCGAACCCGAGCGCCTGCACCCGCTCGCGCAGCGCATGCCGGCCGCTGTGCTTACCGAGCACCAGGTGGCTGCGCGACAGCCCGACATCCTCCGGGCGCAGGATCTCGTAGGTCGAGTAATGCTTGAGCATGCCGTGCTGGTGAATGCCGGCCTCGTGCGCGAAGGCGTTCTCTCCGACCACCGCCTTGTTACGCGGGACCGGCATGCCCGTGATGCTCGAGACGAGGCGCGAGGTGGGGTAGAGGCGGTTGGTGTGAATGCCGGTCGCGACGTTGAAGAACGCGGCGCGGGTCTTGAGCGCCATCACCACTTCCTCCAGCGAGCAGTTCCCGGCGCGCTCACCGATGCCGTTGATGGTGCACTCGACCTGGCGGGCGCCTGCCACCACGGCGGTGAGGCTGTTGGCCACCGCCATGCCGAGGTCGTCGTGGCAGTGCACCGAGAGCCGTACCGTCTCGATGCCGCGCACGTTCTTGCGCAGGTAGCGGAACAGCTCCGCGAACTCGTCCGGCACGGTGTAGCCGACCGTGTCGGGGATGTTCACCGTGGTCGCGCCCGAGGCGATCGCCACCTCCACCACCTGCGCGAGGAACTCGAGCTCGGTGCGCGAGGCGTCCTCGGGGGAGAACTCGACGTCGGTGGCAAGCTCGCGCGCGCGGGCGACACCCGCGGCGGCGGTGCGCAGGATCTCCTCCTGCGCCATGTTGAGCTTGTACTGCCGGTGGATGGCGCTGGTTGCGAGAAACACGTGCACCCGGTGACGGGGCGCATCCTGCAGCGCCCGGGCGGCGAGCTCGATGTCCTCGGGATTGCAGCGCGCGAGGGCGCAGATGATCGGCCCCGCGATCTCGCGCGCGACCGCCTGGACGCTCTGGAAGTCCCCGCGCGAGGCCGCCGGGAAGCCCGCCTCGATCACGTCCACGCCGAGCTCGGCGAGCGCCCGTGCGACGCGCAGCTTCTCCGGCTGCGTCATGCTGCAGCCCGGCGCCTGCTCGCCGTCACGCAGCGTGGTATCGAAGATCAGCACCTGCTCGGGAGTCGTGCTCATATGTCATACCTCACGCGCGGTTCTCCTTGAGCCAGGGCATGCGGGCCCGCAGCGCCGCGCCTACTTTTTCAATCTGCCGGTCGGTGTCCTCTTTCAGCAGCTTCTGATAGGTGGGGCGACCCTGCGCGTTCTCCTTGATCCACTGGCGCGCGAACTTGCCGCTCTGCACTTCCTTGAGCACCTTGCGCATTTCGTTCTTGACGCGCTCGTTGACGATGCGCGGGCCGCGGGTGAGGTCACCGTACTTGGCCGTCTCGCTGATGAACCGGTGCATCTTGGCGAGCCCGCCCTCGTGCAGCAGGTCGACGATCAGCTTCAGCTCGTGAAGGCACTCGTAGTAGGCGACCTCGGGCTGATAACCGGCCTCGACGAGGGTCTCGAAGCCCTTCACGACGAGCTCGGTCGCCCCCCCGCACAGCACCGCCTGCTCGCCGAACAGATCCGTCTCGGTCTCCTCCGCGAAGGTGGTCTCGAGCACCCCGCCGCGCGTGCCACCGATGCCGTGCGCATAGGCTAGGGCGCGGGCGTGCGCCTTGCCGGTGGCGTCCTGGGCGACTGCCAGCAGGCACGGGACGCCGCGCCCCTGCTGGTACTGACGGCGTACCAGATCGCCCGGCCCCTTGGGCGCGATGAGCACCACGTCCAGATCCTTGGCTGGCTTCACCTGCCGGAAATGGATGTTGAACCCGTGGGCGAAGAGCAGCACCGCCCCGGCCTTCAGGCTCTTTCTGATCCCCTGGTAGAGATCCTTCTGCGCAAGGTCCGGCACCAGCATCGCGATGAGGTCGGCGCCCGCGACGGCAGCCCCGGGCTCGGCGACTTCCAGGCCGTCCCGGCGCGCCTTCTTCCAGCTCGCACCGCCCTTGCGCACGCCGACGACCACGTCGAAGCCGCCGTCCTTGAGATTGAGCGCATGCGCGCGCCCCTGGCTGCCGTAGCCGAGGATAGCGATGCGGGCGCCGCGCAGCGCCTTGCGGTCGACGTCTTTGTGCGAATACAGCCTCATTGAATGACTCCTGTGCGGCTCATGCCGACGACAAACGTAAAAAACCCCGCAGCGGCCTTGAAGCCGGTGCGGGGTTTTTGGTTTCCTCTGGCGCTCGTGCCTGTTTACTTATCAGGCGTTCGCGCGTGCCCCGCACGGCTTTGCGTCCGTAAGGAGCAGCCGGACGGGCAGTACCAGCAGCAGCGGCCGGTGCGCGGCGGGTGCCGCGGCGTCTGAGGGGGCCGTTGATGCGTTGAGCGTCATGGGTGCGAACCAAACCTGATCGCTCGATGGGAGCATACGAGCCGCTGACTTGTCAACGAGCTGCGCCCCGAGCGGTGTTAACCTTGAGCGGCGGCATGAAAGCCAGGCGCAAAACCGATCCGCGGGCCTTCTCGCGCGTCGTCGTGGACGGGGCGAAGCAGGCACCCTCGCGGGCGATGCTGCGGGCGGTCGGCTTCAGCGACGAGGACTTCGCCAAGCCGCAGATCGGCGTCGCGTCCACGTGGGCGAACCTCACGCCCTGCAACATGCACATCGGGGAGCTCGCGAGCGAGGCCGCCGCGGGGATCGATGGCGCGGGCGGCAAGAGCGTTCTGTTCAATACCATCACGGTCTCGGACGGGATCTCGATGGGCACGCCCGGGATGCGCTACTCGCTCGTCTCGCGCGAGATCATCGCCGACTCCATCGAGGCGGTGGTCGGCGCGGAAGGGTTCGACGGCCTCGTGGCGCTCGGCGGCTGCGACAAGAACATGCCCGGGTGCGCGATGGCCATGGCGCGGCTCAACCGACCGGCCGTGTTTGTCTACGGCGGCACGATCCGACCGGGCCTGAAGCGGCGCGACATCGTCACGGTGTTCGAGGCGGTGGGAGCGCACGCCGCCGGCAAGCTCTCGGACGCGGGGCTTCTGGAAATCGAGCGCACCGCCATCCCGGGACCGGGGAGTTGCGGGGGGATGTACACGGCCAACACCATGGCATCCGCCATCGAGGCCTTGGGCTTGTCCTTGCCCGGGAGCTCCGCGCAGGAAGCCGTGGGAGCGGACAAGCGCTCGGACTGCCGGCGTGCGGGCGAGGCGGTGGTCCGACTGGTTCAGACCGGCCTCACGCCGCGCGACATACTGTCCCGCAAGGCGTTCGAGAACGCGATCACCGTGGTCGCGGCCCTCGGCGGCTCGACCAACGCGGTGTTGCACCTGCTCGCCATCGCACACGATGCGGGAGTGCGGCTGACCCTGGATGACTTCACGCGCATCGGTCGCCGTTCCCCGGTGCTCGCGGACCTGAGGCCGAGCGGCCGGTTCCTCATGTCGGAGCTGGTCGCGATCGGAGGGATCCAGCCGCTCCTGAAGATGCTGCTCGAGGCGGGGCTGCTGCATGGGGAGTGCCTGACCGTCACGGGTCGGAGCCTCTCGGAGAATCTTGAAAAGACGCCCATGTATATGAGCGGACAGGAGATTGTGAGACCTCTCTCCAACCCGCTCAAGAAGGACAGCCACCTGGTGATCCTCACCGGCAATCTCGCTCCCGAAGGGGCGGTGGCGAAGATCACCGGCAAGGAGGGCGAGCGCTTCGAGGGACGCGCCCGGGTGTTCGAGGGCGAGGAGCGCGCGACGCGGGCGATTCTCGCCGGCCGGGTGCACCCCGGTGACGTGCTCGTGATACGCAACGAGGGACCGCGCGGAGGCCCCGGCATGCGCGAGATGCTCAGCCCCACCGGCGCCATCACCGGGCGCGGCCTCGGCGGGGCGGTGGCCCTGATCACCGACGGGCGCTTTTCCGGCGGCAGTCACGGGTTCGTGGTGGGACATATATCTCCGGAGGCTGCGGTCGGCGGACCGATCGGTCTGTTGCGCAACGGCGACCGCATCACGATCGATGCGCGCAAGCGCGAGCTTCACGTGGTGCTCGCGGCCGGGGAGCTGCGGCGCCGACGGGCCGCGTGGAAGCCGCCGCGCCCGGCGGCGCGCTCCGGAGTGCTCGCCAAGTACGCGCATCTTGTCGGCAGTGCCTCACAGGGCGCTGTCACCGCGCCGATACATGGACGTCGGCGCAATTCTTAAGGCCCAGCCGGAGTTGTCAGTCCCGAAGGCACCGGTTACAGTTCAGGCTGCATTCGTCGCAGCGCACACTGCGAGCACCGTGCGGGGGATTTCAGAACTCAGGCGCCCGTCGGCCGAATGCTTGACGAAGCGTATGGCAAGGATTATGGGGAGCCGGCGGGACTTCCTGCTGGAACCGGGGATCGTCATTCTGGTTGCTTAAGAGTGCATCGCTAACAAAACATGGCTGCCTACGTACAAGACTCCCAGTTCCTGACCCGGCGCGGAGCCGTGCTGGTCGCGATCATCGGGCTGCATGTCTTTATCCTCTGGGCCCTGGCGACCGGGCTCGCCCGGCGCGCCATCGAGCTGGTCGCACCGCCGATCCAGACGCAGATCGTCGAGGAAGTGAAGAAAGACGTGGCGCCGCCGCCCCCGCCGCCGCCGCAGTTCGAGCGCCCGCCGGTGGAAGTGCCGCCTCCGGACGTGACGATCAATGTGCCGGTCGAGAGCACCTCGAACGCCATCCGGGTGGTGAACACCCCGGTGGTCCACTCGCCGCCGCCGGCGCCGCGCGAGGTGCGCAGAACCGCCGCGGGCGTCGGCGGACGAGGTTTTCCGAGTAGCGACGAATACTATCCGGATGCCTCGCGGCGCCTCGAGGAGCAGGGCACAGTGACGATGCACTCCTGCATAGGGCCGGACGGGAAGCTGACGGAGGAGCCGACGGTGGCAAAGAGTTCAGGGAGCTCGCGGCTCGACGGCGGTGCGGTCCGGCTCGCGAAGGCGGCGTCGGGCAGATACACACCGGCGACCGAGGATGGCAAGCCCACCGCAGGCTGTATCAATTTCAACGTAAAATTCCAACTCAGATAAACACGGGCCGCACCAGGGTGCGGCCTCTTTCTTGCTTTCGAGGAAACTATGGAAAATCAAGTTACCGTCTCCAACCCCTACGGCCTGCAGTCCCTGTGGTTGACGGGTGACCTCGTCTCCCGTTCGGTGCTCGTCCTGCTGCTGATCATGTCGCTCGCTTCGTGGTACGTCATCCTCACGAAGCTCTGGGACCAGGGCAAGCTGAAGAAGGCGGCCCGCAGCGTCGACAAGACGTTCTGGACCTCCGCCTCGATCAAGGACGGCGTCGATCGCCTCAAGAAGGGCGACGATTTCCGCGCCATCGCCGAGGACGGCCTGCGCGCCGCCTCGCACCACGACGGCCGTCTGACCGACCGCATCGATCTGAACGAGTGGATCACGATGTCGCTGCAGCGCGCGGTCGAGCAGGTTCAGAGCAAGCTGCACAACGGCCTCGGACTGCTGGCAACCGTCGGCTCCACCGCCCCGTTCGTCGGACTGTTCGGCACGGTGTGGGGCATCTTGAACGCGCTGGTTGGCATCGGTATCGCCGGCCAGGCGAGCATCGACAAGGTGGCCGGTCCCGTCGGTGAGGCGCTCATCATGACGGCGCTCGGCCTGTTCGTGGCGGTGCCGGCGGTGTGGGGCTACAACTGGCTGCTGGGGCGCAACAAGACCCTGCAGGACGCACTGCGGAACTTCGCCAGCGATCTGCATGCCTACCTCGTAGGTGGTGTGCGCGTGGCCGATGGACCCGGCGGTGCGCGTCCGGCGGGAGCCAAGGCGTCCGCGATCACCCAGTGAGCCGACCCTCGGCCGGCGGCCTGCGCACGCTGCGGCTGCACCCGGCCGGCGGTCAGCGCCGGCTCGCGTAAGGAGTAGCTGATCATGTCCATGAACGTTCCCGCGGCCTCGGGCGACTCCGCGATGATGGCCACCATCAACACGACGCCCCTGGTGGACGTGATGCTGGTGCTGCTCATCATCTTCCTGATCACCATTCCGGTGATCACCAAGACCGTGCCGTTGACGCTCCCCAAGGCGGTCAACATCCCGACCCAGACCAAGCCCGAGAACATCACCATCGCCGTCAACAAGGATGGCGATATTTTCTGGAACGACAAGCGGCTGCCGAACCGCGAGATGCTGCTCGCCTATATCAAGGAGGCGGCGGTGAAGAAGCCGCAGCCCGAGGTCCACATCCGTGGCGATCGGGACGCTCGCTACGAGTTCATCGGCCGTGTCATGTACGCGATCCAGCGTGGCGGCATCGTCAAGGTCGGGTTCCTCACCGAGCCCGACCGCGGCATGCGGCGCTGAGGAGTTCAATCTATGTCGATGCAAGTCGGAGCCGGCGGGGAGGAGATGTGCGACATCAACACGACGCCGCTCATCGACGTCATGCTGGTGCTGCTGGTGACGCTCATCATCACGCTGCCGGTCATGACCCACGCGGTCAAGCTGGACATGCCGCAACTGAACAACCAGCCGCCCCCACCGCCGACTCCGCCCGAGGTCATCGATCTGGAGATCGACTTCGACGGTACGATCGTCTGGAACGGTACCCCGGTACAGAGCATTGATCAGCTCGAGGGCTATTTCCGTACCGAGTCGGTGAAGGATCCCCAGCCGGAGATCCACCTGCGTCCCGACCGCCGCGCGAAGTACGACGTCGTCGCGCGGGTGCTGGCAGCCGCGCAGCGCAATCGCATGAGGAAGATCGGGTTCGTCAACACCTCGGAATTCGCCGAATAACTCTCAGGCCATGTCCACAATGCACATGAAAGTCGGAATATCCCTGCGCGCCCTGCTGACGGGTGCGGCTCTCGCTGCCGGTGCGGCGCTCCTGCTGTCCCGGACCGCCACCGGCGCGGATGAGCCCAAGCACAACGTCAGCGCGAAGCTCGCCAAGCCACTGAAAGAGGCCCAGGAGGATCTCAAGAACAAGAAGTTTGCCGAGGCCATCTCCAAGCTCAAGGCAGCCGAAGGAATGGAGGGCAAGAACGCCTACGACCAGCACCTGATCACCGACTTCCTGGCATTCGCTTACGTGCGCACCCAGGACTACCCGGATGCCGCCAAGGCGCTCGAGGCCGAAGTCGACGACGGCTTCCTGACGCCGGAGGAGTCCGCGCAGAAAGTGAAGAGCATCGCGGAGGTCGAGTACCAGCTGAAGAACTACGACAAGGCGATCGAATTCGGGCAGCGCTGCATCAAGAACGGCAACGGCGGCGATGAGATGAAGAAGCTGGTCGGGCAGGCCTATTACCTGAAGGGCGACTGGAAAGGCACGCTGAAATTCGAGGAGCCGCTGGTCGAGGGGACCATCAAGGGCGGCGGCACACCCTCGGACGAATCACTGCAGCTGATCCTGAGCTCGTGCGTGAAGATGGATGACTCGCAGTGCACGACCCGCGCGCTCGAGCGCCTGGTGACCTATTACCCGAAGCCGGAGTACTGGTACCAGCTGCTCTACGGCCTCATCAAGCAGACCGCGAGCAGCGACTCCAACACGCTGCAGGTTTACCGCCTGATGAGCGAAGTCGACGTGCTGAAGAGCGCGGATGATTTCACCGAGATGGCGCAGCTGGCCCTCGAGTTCGGCTCCCCGGGCGAGGCCGAGCACGTGCTCGAGAAGGGCTTCGCCAAGAACGTCTTCACCGACCAGCGCAGCCAGGACAAGAACCGGCGCTTGCTGGCCAAGGCCAAGGCCGCTGCCGCTACCGACCAGGCGACGCTCGCGAAGAGCGCGACCGAGGCCGACGCTTCACCCACCGGCGCCAAGAATGTCGCGATGGGGCTTGCGTACTTCGGCTACCAGCAGTACGACAAGGCGGTGGACCAGCTGTCGAAGGGCATCTCCAAGGGCAGCCTCAAGAATCCCATCGAGGCGCAGCTGATGCTCGGGATCGCGCAGCTGAAAGGCGGCCACAAGGACGATGCCGTGAAGTCCTTCCACGCCGTCAAGGGCGACCCGATCCTCGAGCGGCTCGCGAGCCTGTGGGCTCTGCACGCCAAGCAGGCCTGACGTCCATGGCCATCAAGACTGGCGAGCGCATGCCTGCGGGCACCTTCAAGCGGATGACCCGGGAGGGTCCCCGGGACATCACTACCGAGGAGCTCTTCAAAGGCAAGCGCGTGGTGCTGTTCTCGGTCCCGGGGGCCTTCACCCCCACCTGCGATGCCAAGCACCTGCCGGGGTTCGTGCAGCTCGCCGACCAGATGCTCTCCAAGGGTGTCGATACCATCGCCTGCATGGCGGTGAACGATGTGTTCGTGATGAACGCCTGGGGCAAGGCCTCGAGCGTCGGCGACAAGATCCTGATGCTGGCGGATGGCAACGGCGACTACGCCCGCGCCCTGGGACTGGAGCTCGACGCCGGCAAGTTCGGCATGGGCAAGCGCGGCCAGCGCTTCGCCCTCATCGTCAAGGACGGTGTTGCCACCCACGTGGACGTGGAGGCCCCGGGTGAGTTCAAGGTCTCTGCGGCCGAGCACGTCCTCGGGCAGCTGTAGCGGCTACAGCAGCCCTTCGATCTCCGGGATGATCTGGAACAGATCGCCCACCAATCCCAAGTCCGCGACCTCGAAGATCGGCGCCTCGCCGTCCTTGTTGATCGCGACGATGGTGCGCGCGTCCTTGATGCCGGTGAGGTGCTGGATGGCACCGGAGATGCCCACCGCCATGTAGAGCTCCGGGGCGATGATCTTGCCCGTCTGGCCCACCTGCATCTCGTTGGGGGCATAGCCGGCATCCACCGCGGCGCGTGAGGCACCCACCGCGGCCCCAATCTTGTCGGCGAGGCTGTAGAGGATCTTGAAGCCTTCGGCGCTGCCGAGCGCGCGCCCGCCGGAGATCACCCGCGCGGCGGTCAGAAGGTCCGGACGGTCGCTCTTCGCGGCCGAGATCGACACGAAGCGCGTATGGGTCGGCAGCTCGACGTCGACCGCCGCCTTCTCGATGGCCGCCGAGCCACCGTCGGGAGCCGCTTCGAACGAGGCCATGCGCACCGTGCCGACGAGCTTGCCCTCGCCGGTGAGCTCCACGGTGAGAATGGCATTTCCGGCGTAGACCGGCCGGCGAAAGCGCGTTGCGCTCTCGATCGCCATGATATCGCTGACCTGAGGGGCACCGAGAAGGCCGGCGATCCGTGCCATGAGGTCCTTGCCAAAGGTAGTCGAGGGTCCGAGCACGTGGCTGAAGGGCCCGGCGAGCGCCACGACCTGCGGCGCCTGCACCGCGGCGAGCGCATGGGCGTTGGCGGGATGCTCCGAGCACAACACCTTCGACACGCCGGCGAGCTGCGCCGCCTGCGCGGCAACCGCAGAGGAGTCCACCGCGCACACCACCACGGTGATCTCTGCGCCGGGGAGGGCGCGGGCGCAGGTCACGCACCTGGCGGTGCTCGGGTTGAGCCTCGCGCCATCGTGCTCGGCGATAATGAGAATCTTCGCGGTCACAGCAGACCCTTCTTTTTCAGCGCGTCCACCAGCTCCACGGCGTCCTTCACGCGCACACCCTTTTGGCGCTGTGGCGGGGGCTCGAAGCGCACCAGCTTCAGTTGCGCTCGCTGTTCCACCCCCAGGCTCGCCAGGGTGAGCGTCTCGAGCGGCTTCTTCTTGGCCTTCATGATGTCGGGCAGTTTCACGTAGCGCGGCTCGTTCAGTCGCAGATCGGTGGTGATGACCGCCGGCAGGTCGACGTCGAGGGTCTCGAGGCCCGCATCCACCTCGCGCGTCACGCGCGCACTGCCCTCACGCAGCTCGAGTTTCGAGGCGTAGGTGGCCTGGGGCCGGTTCCACAGCGCCGCGAGCACCTGGCCGGTCTGGCCGTTGTCGTCATCGATCGCCTGCTTGCCGAGGATGACCAGCAGCGGCTGCTCGCGCTCGATGAGCTTCAGCAGCGCCCGCGCGACCACCAGGGGCTCGGTCACCCCGTCCGCCTGTACGTGCAGGGCGCGATCCGCACCCATCGCGAGTGCGCTGCGCAGCTGCGCCTGGCAGTCCGCAGGTCCCACGGTGGCCACCACGACTTCCTCGGCCGCCCCGCGTTCCTTCAGGCGCAGCGCCTCTTCGAGCGCGATGTCGTCGAACGGGTTGACGCTCATCTTGACGCCGTCGGTGACGACGCCGCTGCCGTCGGCTTTGACCCGGATGCGCACGTTGAAGTCCACGACGCGCTTGATGCCTACCAGGATGCGTTTCATAGACGTGGCAGTATAGCGGCAGGCGTCCGGCGGTGTTGACGGGAGGCGCCGCGGCGTTGACGGATTGCGCACCCCATCCCTAAAGTCCCCGGCATGCTGAAGCTGGCGCTCCGCCGCATCGTCGGGCTCGTCCCGACGCTGTTCGTCATCATCACCGTCTCCTTCGCCATCATCCGCCTGGCGCCGGGGGGACCGTTCGATGAGGAGCAGGCGTTCGCGCCTGCGGTGCGCGCCAACCTCGAGCGGCTGTACGGACTCGATGAGCCGCTCATCGTGCAATACACGCACTACCTCGCCGCGCTCGCGCACGGGGACTTCGGTCCGTCACTCAGCGAGCGGGATTTCACCGTGAGTGAGCTCATCGGCCAGGGGCTGCCCCTGAGCGTGACGCTCGGGCTCGCCGCGGTGCTGGCGGCGATCCTGACCGGAATTCCGGCCGGGGTCCTGGCAGCGCTGTGGCACAACCGCGCCACCGACTATGGCGTCACCGCCATCGCCACCCTCGGCATCGCGCTGCCGACGTTCGTGACCGGACCGCTGCTCGCGCTGGTGTTCGGGCTGTACCTGCACTGGCTGCCCGTGGCCGGCTGGGAGCACGGCGAGCCACGCTACCTCGTGCTGCCCGTCCTCACCCTGGCGCTGCCGGTCGCGGCACACCTGGCACGGTTGACGCGCGCGAGCCTGCTCGAGGTGCTGCGCACCAACTACGTGCGCAGTGCGCGCGCCCGCGGGCTCGGCCCGTTGCGCGTCGTGTGGCGTCACGCCCTGCGCCCGGCGCTGCTGCCGGTGGTGAGCTACTTAGGTCCCGCGGTCGCCTTCGTCGTGACGGGCTCGCTCGTCATCGAAACCGTCTTCGGCCTGCCGGGCACCGGGCGTTACCTGGTGCAGGGCGCGATCAACCGCGACTACCCGTTGGTCATGGGCATGATCATCGTCTACGCCGCGTTGACGCTGCTGCTGAATCTCGCGGCGGATCTGCTCTACGGCTGGCTCGACCCGCGCGTGCGACATGAGTGAGGCGCCGGCGGCGCACGGCCTGTGGGGGGAGGCCGCCCGGCGCCTCTCCGGCAACCGCATCGCCTGCGGGGCGCTGCTCACGCTCTTCGCCATGACGCTCCTGGCGATCATCGCCCCGGCGCTGAGCCCCTGGGCGTTCGACAGTCTCGACTGGCGGCACCTGGCGCTGCCGCCGGGGGTCACCGCGTCGCATTGGTTCGGTACCGACCGCCTGGGGCGCGACCTCTTCGTGCGTACGCTCTACGGCGTGCGGCTCTCGCTTCTCATCAGCGTGCTCGCGAGCGCCGTGAGCCTCGTCATCGGTGTGAGCTGGGGCGCCGTGGCCGGGTTCGCCGGCGGGCGCACCGGCGCCTGGATGATGCGTTTCGTCGACGTGCTCTATTCGCTCCCCTATCTCTTCGTCGTCATCATCCTCGGCACCCTGTTTGCGCGCGGCAGCATCACGGCGCTGCTGATCGCGATCGGCGCGGTGGGATGGCTCACGACGGCGCGCATCGTGCGCGGGGAGACTCTGGCGCTGAAGCAACGCGAGTTCGTCGAAGCGGCGCGCGCCACGGGCCTGGGACCCGCCGCGATCCTGCTGCGGCACATCGTGCCGAATCTCGCCGGCCCGGTGGTCGTGTACGCGACCCTCACCGTGCCGCAGATGATCCTCTTCGAGAGCTTTCTGAGCTTTCTCGGCCTTGGGGTACAGGAGCCCCACGCGAGCCTCGGCAACCTGATCAACGTGGGAGCACAGGAGATGGAATCGGCGCCGTGGATGCTGCTCGTGCCGGCCGCGTTCCTGGTTGTCATGCTCCTCTCCCTGAACCTGATCGGCGATGGACTTCGCGATGCCCTCGACCCACGCGACCGCTGACGACGCCGCACCGGGCGCTGCGGAAGTGCTGGGGCTCGATGCCCTCTCGGTGACGTTCGCGACGCCTGCGGGTGAGGTCGCCGCGGTGCGCGAGGTGACGCTGGCGGTGAGGGCAGGGGAGTGCCTCGGCGTCGTCGGGGCATCCGGGGCCGGCAAGAGCCAGCTCTTTCTCGCCGCGCTGGGGCTCCTCGCAGCGAGCGCCCGCGTGACCGGCAGCGCGCGCTTTCTCGGCCAGGAGCTGCTCGGCCTCGCGCCGCGCGCCCTCGACCGGATACGGGGCGTGCGCATCGGCCTCGTTCCGCAGGATCCCATGACCTCCCTCACTCCCCACCTCACGGTCGGCGCGCAGGTGAGCGAGGTCATGATGCGCCACCTCAACCTCTCCCGTCCGAGGGCGCGCGAGCGCGCCCTGGCGCTCCTCGAGGGAATGCACGTGTCCGACCCCGCGCGGCGCATGCGGCAATACCCGCACGAGCTCTCCGGCGGCATGCGCCAGCGCGTGATGATCGCGATCGCGCTCGCCTGCGAGCCGCGCCTGCTGATTGCCGATGAGCCGACGACCTCACTCGATGTGACCATCCAGGCGCAGATCCTGGGGCTGCTCGCGGAGCTCAAGCGCGAGCGCGCCATGGCCATGGTGCTGATCACCCACGACCTGGGCGCGGTGGCTGGCGTGGCTGACCGCGTCGCGGTCCTGCGCGCCGGCCGGCTGATCGAGACAGGCCCGGTGGCAACCGTGCTGCGGTCCCCGCGCGATCCCTACACCCGCGAGCTGCTGCGCGATTGTCTGCCCACGGCGGGCGCGGACGCCGCGGCGCATCCGGGTGTGGGAAGTCCGCTGCTGACCCTGCAGGAGGTCAGCGTGGGATTCAGCATCCGGCGCGGCTGGTTCGGTCCACGGGACCGTCTTGCGGCGCTGAGCGAAGTCACTCTCGGGCTCGCTGCAGGCGAAGCGCTCGGCGTCGTGGGCGAGTCCGGCGCCGGCAAGTCGACCCTGGCGCGCGCCGCGCTCGCACTGCTGCCTCCTACGGCCGGCCGCGTCGTGTGGATGGGACGGCTGCTCAGCGAACTGCCGCCGCGGCAGTTGCGCGCGCTGCGCGCGCAAGTGCAGATCATCTTCCAGGACCCGCTCGGCAGTCTCGACCCGCGCATGACGCTCGCCCAGATCGTGGAAGAGCCGCTGCGCGTGCATGCGAGCGCGCTCGATGCGTCGGCGCGCCGCACGGCGGTCGCGGCGATGCTGGAGCGGGTAGGGCTTGGGCGAGAGCTCCTCGGCCGCTATCCGCACGAGCTCTCCGGGGGTCAATGCCAGCGGGTCGGCATCGCGCGCGCCATGATCGTGAAGCCCCGGTTGCTGGTGTGCGATGAGCCGGTGAGCGCGCTCGATGCGCCGACGCAGCAGCAGATCGTGACGCTGCTCACCGAGCTCAAGGGCGAGACGGGGATGAGCCTGCTCTTCGTGAGCCACAACCTCGCCCTTGTGCGGCGCTTGTGCGAGCGCGTCCTGGTGTTGTACCTCGGTCGCATGATGGAGCTGGCGCCCGCGCACGTGCTGTACGAAACCCCGCTCCATCCCTACACGCGCGAGCTGCTCGCCGCGATCCCGCTACCCGATCCGCAGCGGCAGCCGGCGCGGCTCGCGCACACGCTCGCCGGGGAGCCTCCCTCACCCCTCTCGCCTCCGAGCGGCTGTGTCTACCGCACCCGCTGCCCGCATGCGCTGGCCGTGTGTGCCGAGCGGATCCCGGACTGGGACGGGGCGACTGCGACGCGTCACGTCGCCTGCCATCGCTGGCGCGAGCTATCCTTGCGCCCATGAAGAACGAACCCAGCGTGCGCGCGAGCGACGGACTGCGCCACGTACGCTACGAGATCCGCGGCCGGCTCGCGCGGCGAGCGCACGAGCTCGAGCGTCAGGGCTACGAGATCATCTCCCTCAACATCGGCAATCCGCGTGCCTTCGGGCTGCGCACGCCGGAGACCATGCGGCTCGCGATGATCGAGAATCTTCCCGAGGCGGAAGGCTATTGCCACCAGAAGGGCATCTTCCCGGCGCGTGAGGCGATCGTCATGCAGCAGCAGGCGCGCGGGGTCACCGGGGTCACGGCCGAAGAGGTCTATATCGGCAACGGGGTGAGCGAGCTCATCGATCTCACGCTGCGCGCACTGCTCAACGAAGGCGACGAGGTCCTGGTGCCGAGCCCGGACTATCCCCTGTGGACCGCCGCGGTCACCCTCAATCGCGGCCGGGCGGTGCACTACGCCTGCCACCCCGGCAACGCCTTCGTGCCGGACCCGCAGGAGGTTGCGCGCCTCATCACGCCCCGCACCCGCGCACTCGTCCTCATCAACCCGAATAACCCGACCGGGGCGGTGTATCCGCGCGCCGTCCTCACCGAGCTCGCGCGGCTCGCCGAGCGGCACGGGCTCATCGTCTTCAGCGACGAGATCTATGACCAGATGACCTACGACGGCGCCGAGTTCGTGCCGATGGCGACCCTGGTGCACGACACGCTGTGCGCGACTCTGTCGGGATTGTCCAAGGTGTATCGCGCGTGCGGCTACCGGGTGGGATGGGCGGTGTTCTCCGGTCGTACGCACGCGGCTGCCGACTACCTCCACGGGCTGGAGCTGCTGGCCTCGCTCCGCCTGTGCAGCAACGTGCTGTCGCAGTGGGCGGTACAGACCGCGCTCGGCGGCCACCAGAGCATCCGCGAGCTCGTCTCCCCCGGTGGGCGGCTGTACGATTCGCGCGCGGCGATCCTGGCGGCGATCGCACGCAGTCGCTTTCTGCGCCTGGCACCTCCCGGGGGAGCGATGTACGCATTCATCGGGGTCGAGAGCCAGGTGCTCCCGCAGTTCGACGATCAGCGCTTCGCGCTCGATCTGCTCGAGCACCAGCATGTGCTGCTCGCACCGGGGGTGAGCTTCAACGTCCCCTATCGCGATCACTTCCGCATCACGACCCTGGCGGATGCCGCGACGTTCGAGGAGGTCTTCGCGCGGATCGAAGCGCTGCTCGAGGACTACGCGGCGCGGCCGGCTGCCGCCGGCAACGTGGTGAGCGCGGAAACCCGCTTCAGGTAACTTCGCTTAATATAGTGTAATAGTTTGTTTTGTATAGGCTTCCTAGCGACGTAGCTGACGTTCTGGAGCGCGGGGGCACCCTCCTCGTGCCGACCCGTCAGCGCCTGCACGCCGTGCGTCTCGCGCACGCCGCCGCAGAGCTTGCCCGCGAGCGGCGCGTGTGGGCACGCGCCGACGTGCAGACCCCCTCGGGGTGGGCGCGTCGCGAGTGCACCCGCCGTGCGGAGGAAGCGCCCGCGAAGTGGCCGCGGATCCTGACAGCCGCCGAGGAGTGGTGGCTGTGGCGGCGGGCCGCGCGCGAAGCGGCACACGAGGCGCCGTTCCTGGACAGCGCGCTCCTCGGAGAGTCCCTGCGCAGATCGAGTGAGCGCGCGGCCGAGTACGGGATCAGGTTCGACCACGGCGTCCGGGGAGGCGGGGAGGCGCAGCTCCTCGAGCGGGCGCAGCAACTCTTTGAGGCCAGCTGCCGCGACCTCACCGCGGCGAGCGTGAGCGAGCTCACGCCGCGACTCCTCGAGGCGCCCGAGGCGCGCGCGTTCCTCCTGCGCGGTTTCGATGCCGTCTCCCCGCGGCTCGCGGCGCTCGCAGCCGCCCGCGGCGGTGCCACCCCCGAGGCGAGCGCGCCCGTTGCGACCCCGCACCGCGTGCTCACCGAGGATGCGGATTCGCAGATGGAGGCGATCGCGGCCTGGTGCTGCGCGCGCCTCGCAGCCCGATCCGATGCGCGCTTGCTCGTCATGCTCCCCGGGCCTGCCGGCGTGCGCGCACGGCTGGCCGCGCTGATCCGCGGCGGCCTGGATCCCGCTGCGGCGCTGGCGGGAAGCGAGGATGCCGCGGCGCATGTCGCGATCGAAGGCGGCGAGCCCCTCGGCGCCTTGCCGCTGCCCTCGCAGGCGCTCGTCAGCCTCGCGGTCCTCGGCGGAGCCGAAGCCGACTCGGATGAGATCAGCCGCTGGCTGACGGCGCCGTACTGGGAGAGCCCCGCCGCACCGGCGCGGGCGGCGCTCGCGCTCCTGGTGCGCGAGTCACGGGTCGCACGCCTCGGACTGCGCGAGCTGCTGGCAACGCTGCAGAGCGCGCCGCGCGCGCACCGAGCCGCAGCCCGCGAGCTCGCCCTGCGAGTGCAGCGTGCCGCGCGGCGACTGCAAGAGCCAGGCGCCTCCCCGCGCCGCTGGTCCGAGCGCTTCGATGCCGCGCTCGGGGTGCTCGGCTGGCCCGGTTCATTGCCGGCGGGCAGCGGCGTGCATCAGACGCGATTGCGGTGGCGCAAGCTCCTCGATGAGTTCGGAGAGCTCGCCGCGAGCACCGGCATGCTGGCTCGCGAGCCGGCGCTCGAGCTGCTGCGGGCGCTCGCGCTGCATACCCGCCACCACTGCGCGGACGAGGACGTGGCCGTGACGATCTCGCCGGTGCTCGCGGACCCCGTGGTCCGCTATGACGGCATCTGGGTGGGAGCGCTCAGTGCCGGCGCGCTCCCCGAAGCCGTGGCGGCCGACCCGTTCCTGCCCTTCGCGGCACAGCTCGCGGCGGGCCTTCCCGAGGCAAGCGCCCGTGGACGGCGTGCGCAGGCCGCGGCGCTGCTTTCGGGCTGGAGCAGGGGCAGCGCGGAACTGCTGCTGTCCGTGCCCGAGCGCGACGGCGATCTGAGGCTGCTGCCGAGTCCTTGCCTCGCAGGTCTGGCGCTCACACAGGAGCAACCGCCGGCTCTGTGGCTGCCGAAGCGGCTGCACCGCAGCGGGGCCCTGGAGTCCCTCGAGGATGCCACCGGGGCCGTGTTCGGCACCCAAAAGGCCCTCGGGGGAACCCGAGCACTCACGCTGCAGAACAGCTGTCCGTTCCGCGCCTATGCGGAGCTGCGCCTCGGCGCCGCGCCCCCCGAGCTGGCGCAGCCAGGGGTGCCCCCGGACAAGCGCGGTCTGCTGCTGCACACCGCTTTGCAGCTGCTGTGGAACCGCTTGCGCGACTCGCGCGGGCTGCAGGCGCTCGATGCGGGCGCGCTCGATGCACTCATCGCCGACTGCGTCGAGCAGGGCGTACCGGGGCTGCGCGCCGAGCTCGGCGCGGGCCGGCCGGGGCGCCACGGGCGCCGCCTCCCCGATGGGCAGTTCGAGCTCTTCGCGGAGCTGCCGCCGCTGCTCGCGCGCGAATGCGCGCGGGCGCGGCGTCTCATCCGCGCGCTGTGCGACCTCGAGCGCAAGCGCGCGCCGTTCAGCGTCGAGGCGACCGAGCTCGACGCCGAGCTCATCCTCGGCACCGCGCGGATGAGGATGCGCCTCGACCGGGTCGACCGGATCGGCGGCGGCCGCGCCGTGCTCGACTACAAGAGCGGCCGGCCGGGCACGCAGGACTGGTACGGCGAGCGGCCCACGCACCCGCAGCTGCTCGCCTACCTCACGGCGCTCGGCGGCGACGTCGCGGCGCTCGCCACCGTGAATCTCACGGCACACGAGGTGCGCTTCAAGGGCGTCGCGGCGGCCACCGGTCTTCTGCCCGGCGTCAGGGCGCTGTCCACGCTACCCCCGGCGGCCCCCGACTGGGGCGCGCAGCAGGAGCGGTGGCGGGCGCTCATCGCGCGCCTGATCGGCGGCTATCTGGCCGGAGACGCGCGGGTCGATCCCGCACCCGGCGCCTGCGACTACTGCCACGTGACCGACATCTGCCGCATCGGCGCGTACACAGGCCCCGAGGCGCCCGAGCACACGGAGCACGCCGATGAATGAGGCGGCGCTGCGCGCGGACGATGCGGCGCGCGCCGCGGCGCGCGCCCCCGATGCCTCGATCCTGCTCGAAGCCCCGGCGGGCTCCGGCAAGACCGCGGTACTGACGCAGCGTTATCTGCGACTGCTCGTGACGGTCGATGATCCGGGCGAGATCCTCGCGATTACCTTCACCCGCAAAGCGGCCGCCGAGATGCGCGCCCGGGTGGTGCGCGCCCTGCGCGGGGAGGTCTCCAACGACGACACGGAAGCGCAGCTGCTGCGCACGCTCGCGGGGGCCGCGCTCGCGCACGGCGCCGCACGCGGCTGGCGGCTCGACAGCGAGCCGCAGAGCCTGCGCATCCAGACGATCGATTCCTTCAACTACTGGCTCGCGAGCCAGCTGCCGGTTGCCTCGCGCGCCGGCGGAGCGCTCAACGTCACCGAGACCGCGAGCGAGCTCTATCAGCGCGCCGCGCGCCGCACGCTCCTGGGCGTGGAACGCGAGGGGGCCTTCGCCGCGGATGCGCAACTGCTGTTCGAGCGCATGGACAACCGCTGGCTGCACTTCGAGGGCCTCATCGCGCAGATGCTGCGTGAGCGCGCCCACTGGCTGCGTTTCGTCGCGGATGGGGACCCGCAGACGCTGTGCCGGCAGGTGAACGAGAGTCTGGCCGATCTCGCCCGTGCGCGCCTCGGCGAGCTCGCCGCGCTGATCCCGCCAGCACTCCTGCAGCGCGCCCGCGCGTTGCCCGGCGTCGGCATCCTGGGCATCGACGCGGTCGATATCGTGCAGTGGAAGGCCCTGGCGCGGCTCCTCCTGACGAAGGACGACTGGCGCAAGCAGGTGGACCGCCGGATGGGTGAGCCGTTCGCCGACCGCGGGCTGTGCCACAGGCTGCGCGAGCTCATCGATGAGCTGCGCGCGCTCGGCGGTGCGCGCGAGGCGCTCCTCGAGCTGCGGCACGCGCCCGGGGCGCAGCTCACCAGCGCGGACGCGGACGCGCTGCAGGCGCTGTCGCGGGTGCTCAAGCGCGCGGCGAGCGAGCTGCAGCTGGAGTTCGCCGACAGCGGCCGGGTGGATTACACCTACATCGCAGGCGCCGCGCGCGAGGCGCTCACCGAGGACGGCGAGCCCACCGACCTCGCGCTGCGCGCGGGACTTAAGCTGCGGCACATCCTGGTCGATGAATTCCAGGACACCTCCCTCGCACAGTTCCAGCTGCTCGAGGCGCTCACCATCGGCTGGGAGGAGGGTGACGGGCGCACGCTCTTCCTCGTGGGCGATCCCATGCAGTCCATCTATCGCTTCCGCGACGCGCAAGTGGGCCTGTTCCTGCGTGCGCTACACGCCGGGATCGGCCGCGTGGCGCTCGAGCCGCTGCGCCTGGCGCGCAATTTCCGCTCCTCGGCCGCGCTCGTCGAGTTCGTCAACGACATCGGCCCGCAGGTCTTTGCGCCCGCCGACGAGCTGCGCGCCGGCGCGGTGAGCTATCGCGCGAGTGTCGCCGCACGCGCTGCACGCGGCGTGCTGCCACTCATCGCCCCGGTGACCGAGCGGCTGTTTCCCGATGCTCGCGCTGCCGAGGCGCGCGCCATCGCAACGCACGTCGCGCACCTGCGGCGGCTCGATCCGCGCGGCACGGCGGCGGTGCTGGTCGCCGCGCACGCGCACGCGGTGCCGATCATCGCCGCGCTGGAAGAAGCCCAGCTGCCGGTGCTCGCGGTGGATGTCGTGCCGCTCGCCGGGCGGCTGGTGGTACGCGACCTCGTGCAGCTGACGCGCGCCCTGCACGACCTCGCCGACCGCGCCGCGTGGCTCGCGGTGCTCCGGGCCCCCTGGTGCGGGGCGCGCCTCACGACGTTGAGCGCGCTGTCGCACGCTAACGATCGGTTGCTCTTGATCGAGGCGCTCGAGGAGCCGCAGCGCCTGGCACGCTGCGACCCGGCCGAGGCAGCGCGCCTGGCGCGCGTGCACCAGGTGCTGCGCAGCGCGCTCGCGGAGCGAGCCGGATCGGCGCTCGTGGACTGGGTGGAGAGGACCTGGATGCGCCTCGGGGCGAGCGATGCCTATCGGGCGGACGAGCTCGATGACGGACGCAGTTTTCTCGCCGCGCTCGCGGAGCGCGTGGCCTCGTTTGGCTGGCGGGGCCCGGATGACCTGCCGGGGCTCCTCGAGCGGCTCTACAGCACACCGCCCGCCGGCGACAACCCGGTGCAGGTGATGACCATCCACCGCGCCAAGGGGCTCGAGTTCGATCACGTCATCATCCCGGCGCTGGAGCGCGTGACGCGCAGCGCAGAGCGGCGGCTCCTGCGCTGCGTGGATCTGCCGGGCGTGGCGCGCGAGACGGACCTGCTCATCGCACCCGACCCGCCCGTGGGCTCGATGTACGAGGAGGGCGACCTGCATGGCTACCTGCGTCGGCTCGGCAAGGAGCGCGACCGCAACGAGCGCTGTCGCCTGCTGTATGTCGCCCTGACGCGCGCGCGCCAGTCGCTGTGGCTCTCAGGGGCGCCGCAAACTTCCGCCGACGGCACGGTGCGGCCCGACCCGCGCAGTCTCCTCGCGCTGCTGTGGCCGGCGCTGGCACTGCGCTTCCAGCACGGCGCGGCAGAGGAGCGCCCCGCACACGCCTCCCCTGCACCGGCGCCGCTGCGGCGGCTCGTCCCCGGCTGGCAAGCGGCGGCGCTGCCGCCGCCGGTCCTGGTGCGGCAGCTGCCGCGCGCTCACCTCGAGGCGGAACCGCCGGAGTTCAGCTGGGTCGGCGAGACGCAGCGGCATATCGGCACCCTGGTGCACGCCTGGCTCGAGCGGCTGTCGCGCGGGCGCGAGTTGCCGGCGCCGGATGCGCTCGATGGCCAACGCGAGGCGGTGGTGGCGCAACTGCGCCGCACCGGCACACCCGAGAACGAGCAGGGTGATGCGCTGCAGACGATCCTCGATGCGATCCGCCGCACGCTCGCCGACGAGCGCGGCCGCTGGATCCTCAGCTGCAGCCATCGCGATGCGCACAGCGAGTGGGAGCTGAGCGGGGTGAGCGGCGGGCGGCTGCGCGACGTCAAGGTCGACCGCACCTTCGTGGACGAGCGCGGGACGCGCTGGGTGATCGACTACAAGACGAGTCTCCACGAGGGAGGCGATCTCGAGGGCTTCCTCGAGCGCGAGATGCAGCGCTACCGGCCGCAGCTCGAGGGTTACCGCGGGCTCGCCGCGGCGCTCGGACCCGAACCGGTGCGCGCGGCGCTGTATTTTCCCCTGTTGGGGGCGTTCCGCGAGCTCGCCTGAACGCCGCGGCGGAACCTGAGCGCGCTCTAGAACGTGCCGGCCATCGAGAACGGTCGCCGCCCGAGGGAATCCGGCGAGCCGAGATACTGCAGGCTGTTGGCGAGCTCGGGCGCCGCGCCCGGCCGCGCGGCCACGGTACCCTCGATCTCGTAGCCTTCCGGGGTGAGACGCAGCGTGCCAGACACCGCGAGGGGTCCGCCGAGATCCTGCAGGGTAGCGGTCTGGGGACCGCTGCCGCCCGGAAAGGTGAGCGCGTAGCTGCCGAGTGACAACACCTGGCCGGTGCGCTGCTCGAGATCATGCGCTTCGATCCGACCCTTAAGCTCGGTGATCGCGTTGTTCTGCAGGCGCACGAGCGCGAGGTCGAGGTGCGCGGTGCCGCGCAGCTGCTGCGGCAGTTGCGGGATGAGGGCCGGATCGAGGGGCAGGTCGGCGATGAGGTTGCGCAGCGTCACCGCGTGCAGCCCGATGGCCACGTCCGCGTGGCCGTCGGCGGCCCCGTGCGTGAGCGCCACGTGCGCCTCGAGGACCCCGCCGAGGAGCCGCGCGGGCTTCAGGTCCCAGGTGAGGTCGCCGAGGGCTGCGTGCTGCAGCGTCAGCCCGCTGCACGAGCCATCCCAGACGGTGCCGTCCACGCCGCTGCAGGCATGGTGTACGAGGTGACCCACGACCCAGCGCGCCGGCAGCCGCGTCACCACGATGACTACGAAAGCGGCGCTCGCGAGCAGCGCGATCCAGACTCCGCGCGGCACGTCAGCTCGTGTGCAGCACGAGGGCGACGTTGACGAGGCCCGGGGCACCGGCGCCGTCGATGGTGGCGGAGTCGACGCGGATCCCGTTCTGCTGCGCGAGCCGCGCGAGCCAGGCGATCAGCGTGTCGAAGGGGGCCTTCTGCAGGCGCAGCGACAGGGTGCCCGTCGCCCCCGGCTCGCTGCCGGCGATCGAGCTCGCGAGCCCGGACTCGCGCGCCGAGCGATCGACGATGACGAGCAGCGACTCCCCGGCGCTGGAGGGTGGCCGGGGCGCCGCGGCGAGCTCGGGCGCCACGCCCTGCATCCAGGTGAGATCGTTGCGCTTCTTCAGGAGCCGCTGGTGGGCACGGGCGACGCTGCCATCGAGCGGCAGCAGGATCCCGAAGATCACTATCAGCGCCACGGCCACCGTGCCCACCGCGAGTATCCGCCGCTCGCGCCCGGTGAGCTGGGCCAGTCGTGCCTCGAGGGAAGTGCTCATGCGCGCCCTGGCCTAGGTGCCCTGGCCACGGATCTGCACGCGGCCCTCGTAGGCGTTGCCGACCGTGTTGCCCCCGATGAGGTCCGCCTGCCAGCCCCGGCCACGCAGCTGCTGGCTCAGGTGATCGAGGCTTGCCGCATCGGGCGCCGACAGCTTCAGCTCGAGGGACCCGTCGTGGAAGTTGAGTGACTGCAGGCTGGCCTTGGGGTTCGCCGTGCGCAGCTGCGCGAGCGCCTGCAGCGCCGCCAGCAGTCCCGCGGAGCCGCCGCCCCCGCGCACCGCCAGCAGGCGCTCTTCCATGCGCCGACGCGGATCGAGCGCGCGCGGCTCGCCCGGCATCGCGCTCTGGAAGGTGTCGCGGATCGAGGCGTCGACCTCGCGTTCTTTCTTCTTCAGCACCTGCAGCTCCGCCGCCTTGCCCGCCAGGTGCAGCCCCACCACGCCCAAGAGCAGGATCGCCGCCACGCGCCAGGCGCGCACACCCACCCCCCCCGAGCTCTTGGGCGCGTAGGTACCCTGCAGCAGGTTGATCGGGGAGGCGGTGGGAAGCTGCTGCGCGAAGAGCGCGAGCGGGCCTGAGTCCAGGAGCTGGATACGCACGCTCTCAAAATGACCGCGCGCGGCCTCCACCTGCGCGGAGTGACGCTGCCATTCCGCGGCCCCGGTGTAGAGGATGAGACCGTGAACGGCGGCTGTCGCGCTGTCGGGCGGGGCCGCCGCCGCCTCGCTCGCCTGGAACACGCTCGCATGCGCGCCGCGGCCGGCGGACGGGGAGTGGGCGATCTGCAGGGCTTCGGCGAGCGCATCCGCCGGGAGGCTGACCGGCAAGCCTCCCGGGGCGCGCACGATGACCGCATCGGCTTCCAGAAGTGCAACCGCCTGACCGGGGTTCTGCGGAAGCAGCTCGCTCTCGGCGTACACGCACTCGGGCTCGATGGCGGCCGCGCGCAGCGCCTCGAGCCACTCGCTCATGAGGGTGCGCGCCACCACCGCGACCGGGGTGCGGATCGAGTCCGGGGCACGCTTGCCGACCGTGAAATGCAGCTCCTCGATGTCCTCGGCGAGCTGCTCTTCGAGCGCGTAGGGCACCAGCTGCTGCAGCTTCACTCCGATCTTCGCCGGCACCTCGGGCTCGGCCAGCAGCACGTCGGTTCCCGGCACGAGCACACACACACGGCGCCCAATGGCCGCGGGAGCCGCGAGCGCCAGCGCGCCGCTGCGTTCCTCGCCGCTGGATGCCCCGCTCGCATCTGCGATCAGCCAGCGGGCGTCTTCGCCGGGATTGCGCGCCAGGCGCAGCAGCAGCCATTCAGCCATGACTGCGCTTCGCGTATGTTGGAAAAACGGCCGTGTAGGTCATTCGGGAGTGAAACTGCGCAGGATCGGGCGCACCGCGCCCGTCGGATCCTGCAGCAGAAGACTGTACAAGTTGAATTCGGTGCTGCCAATAGTGATGAAACTCGTGAGCCGGAAGTACGACGAGGTCTGCTGCACCGCCGAGGAGACGTTGCGCCAGGTGTTTTGATCGTTGAACGCCGCCTGGTAGTCGCTCGGCGCCGGGAAGCACCCGGGAGCGGCGGCGCGGTTCTTGGCGAGCCCGTCGGGGTCGCCGGAGAAGTCGATGTGTCCAGCGAACGCATCGAGCACCGGGCCGGGCGCCGTGCAGATGTTGACTCGCGTGCCCCACGGCAGCGCCGTCACGTACGGCTCGAGCTTGAGGAATCGGTCCCGGCCGAAGCCCGGCAGCGCCAACAGCTCGCTCGAGCTCGTGATATAGCGGTTGGGTGTGCGGTAGGGCGGGGTCTGACCCATGTAGACGCTGTCCTCGGCTCCGTCCGGGACCTGCGGCACGATGTCGCGGTCGATCCAGTCGACCATGTAGCCGGCCCACTTCGGCTCGAGCCCGAGCATCATCAGCAGCTGCTGGAAAGCCGCCACCTGCAGCGGATCGGGCGTGCCGTCTTCCTTGACCAGGTTGTTGAGGTTGAAGCGCCCCTGCATGTCCTCGAGCTGCGCGGTGAGCATGACGCCCGGCACCACCTCGATGGGGCCGACCGGTGCAGCCCAGCCCTGAGACGCATAGGTGTGCTGTGGGTCCGCACGCAGCGCTTCGCGCAGACCATAGGCCGCGAGCGCCTCGGCACCCTCCTGCACCAGGAGCGCCTGGTCGAACGCGTAGGTCGACATGCCGCGTCGTGCGCTCATGGCGTTCTCGTAGCCGACCGCGGCGGCGAGGATGGTACCGAGCGCGACCAGGAGAATCGCCACCAGGAGCGCGATGCCGCGCTGCGCCTGCGGCGCAGGACCTGGGTGCGGGCGGCGGTGTGCGGGGAGCGCCATCACCCGGCCACCTCGAAGATGCGCACGATCTGTCCCCAGTCCTCGGTGTCGAGCGTCACCTGCACCGCGATCGGCCGGATGCGCAGACTCGACTCGAGCGCCTGCGGGCCGGCCACCGTGGTGGGCGGCCACTGCGGCTGCCAGGTGTGGCTCAGATCCATGTACTGGAGGGTGAGCGATTTGACGTGCGTCAGGAGCTCCCGCTTGGCGGTGCTGCTGGAGAGGGTCGGATCGAGCACGTACCAGGACTCGCGCCGCAGCGTGCCGTTCTCCAGAAAGTAGGCGACGCGCTGCAGCTCGGGGCGTTGGAGTCCTGTGGGATTGGCCCAGCCGCCGCGCGTGAGCGTAACGAGAGGCTGCGTGCCGGGCGTCCCGGCCTGCAGCGCCGGCTGCGAGGGTTCATCACCCACCGCCTGGCGCACGGGGCGCGGCGCGAGCTGCACGAAGTCCTGCTCCATGACCCGCATCGTGGTCTGCAGCTGCAGCAGCTTCGTCTGCCGGTCCTTCAGCATGTCGTGGCTCTTCATCGCCTGGGTCAGTGCGCCATAGCCCATGGCGAACATCAGCGCCGCGATGAACAGCGCCACCATCAGCTCGATCAGCGTGAACCCGAGTGCGCGCCGGCGAATCACTGCGATGACCCCAGGCCGGGCTGCGGAGTGGGCGGGGAAACTGGCTGCGGCGGGGGCACGCCCGGCGTCCCGACCGGCGCCGTCGGCTGTGCACCGGGCCCGAAGCCACCCGGGGTCATGCCGGTACCCGGTGTGCCGTTCGGGTTGGTACCGGGCAGCTGCGGCATGAGCAGCTGCGAGCCCCAGTCCGGCATGTCCCCGCGCGGTGCGGCGACCGCATCCCCCCAGATACCGCTCAGCGTGGTGTACCAGCCGCGCTCGTCGCTGTCGGTCTTGACGTCCGACGGGCGCACGCTGACGTCGATGCGCGCCATGCCCGGGACCTGGGTGCCATTGACCTCCTGGTGCCAGTGCCACTTGCGCCCGGCGAAATCGACGTCGCCGTCACTCTTGCCTTCGGCGGGCTGCTGGCCGGCGAGGCGCACCGTCTCGATCTGATTGAGCGCCACCCAGTTCGCAAAGGTCTTGTCACGCAGATAGATCGCGGTGTCGGCGGAGGAGGTGATGGTCTCGAGCACCGCCGCCATGCCGATGGCGACGATGGCGAGCGCTACCAGCACCTCGATGAGCGTGAAGCCGCGCGCGCCTCTCACGGCTTGGCCTCGACCATCGGCTGCTTCACCACCTGCCCCTGGTCGTCCTCGGTCACCGTGACGCTGCGCAGCCCGGCATCGCGCTCGATGCTTGCCGCGAAGGTGGTCAGATCGCCGTCGGAAAAGATCATCACCTGCGGGGTCTTGTCGTCGGCATTCTGCGGACGACGCAGCACCACCGGCCGTGCCTCGACCGTGAGCTTCACGTCGAGACCGTCCGGGAGCTTGCGCGCGCTGAGCGCGTCGTCCTCGAACACGTCGCGCCACTGGCCGCGATGCACGTCGTAGGCGAGAAACTCGTAACCGTCCTCCTGGAACAGGATCCCGTACTCGCGCGTCTGCAACTCCGCCTGCTCGCGCGCGTAATTGATGAGCGTGAAGAGCCGCTCGCTCTCGCGCTCCAGATCGCGATCGCGTCCGGTCACCGTCACCGACAGCAGCACCCCGCCGGCGATCAGGCCGATGATGAGCACCACCACCAGGATCTCGATCAGCGTGAAGCCGGCAGCGGCGCCGGCCGGCGAGGGCAGCCGCGGGCCTGCGCGGCTAATTGCCGAGGTTCCAGTTGCCGATGTCGGCGTTGATGCCATCGCCACCAGGCTGGCCGTCGGCGCCGAGGGTGAAGAGGTCGTACGGCTTGCCGTGCGTCCCGGGGAACGCGTACTGATACTCGTTCCCCCAGGGGTCCTTGCTGACGCGCTCGATGTAGCCGCCGGCCTTCCAGTTGTTGATGGTGGGATCGGTCGGCTGCTGTATCAGCGCGTTCAGTCCCTGCTCGTTGGTCGGGTACTTGGAGTTGTCCAGATGGAACATCGTCAGCGCCGCTTCCAGGGGCTGGATGTCCTGCTTCGCCTTGGCGACCTTGGCGTCGTCGACCTTGCTGACGATCGTCGGCACGATGACCGCCGCGAGCAGGCCGATGATGATCACCACCACCATGATCTCGATCAGGGTGAAGCCGCGCGCGCCGCAGGAATCCCTCCCGGCGGGCTCTGCTAACCTCATAGGCCTTGTGACTCATACGCTGCGCATCCGGGCGGTGCGACCGCCGGTTGGGGCCGAAAAGCGGGTCGGAATCATAACAAATGGGGGTGGACGGGCCTGTGAAGTGGGTGCGGAACCTGACGCGGTCGCTCAATTGCGACGGCCCCTACGGCCTCGGGCTGCTCGCGGCCTGCGCGCTGCTGCTGCGCCCTGACCGCCAGCGGGGATGGCGGACGGGACGCTCTTGCGCTACGACCGCGCGGCGCTCGCCGCCGGACAGCTGTGGCGGCTGCTGACGCGCACACCTGGTTCACCTCGACCTCCGAGCATGCCGTGCTCAACTGTCTGGGTCTGGTGCTGATGTGGGCGCTGTTTGCCCGTGACTATACGCCGCGCCAGTGGCTGCCGATCATCCTGGGCGCGATGGCGGCCATCGATGCGGGGCTGTGGTGCTGCGATTCGACTGTCGCTGTGGTACGTGGGTTCCTCAGGAGCGCTGCACGGGGTGATGGCCGCGGGCACCCTGGCGCACCTGCGCCGCGGCGAGCGCGACGGCTGGGTCCTGGCGGTGTTCCTGCTCGGCAAGCTCGCCTACGAGCACTGGGGCGGGCGCTGCCGTTCTCGGGGAGCGACCCGGTGGTCGTCGATGCGCACCTCTACGGCGTCCTCGGGGGCCTCGCGGTGGCGGCATTCCTGAGACCGCGGCCCGAGCCGGTATAATTTCCCGATGTCGTTCGCTTTCGTGTTTCCGGGGCAAGGCTCGCAGTCGGTCGGCATGCTCGCAGCGCTTGCCGCCGCGCAGCCGGAGGTGGGGCGCACCTTCGATGAAGCCTCGGCCGTCCTCGGCTACGACCTGTGGAAGCTCGTGAGCGAAGGTCCGGAAGGTGAGCTCAACGCCACCGAGCGCACCCAGCCCGCGATGCTGGCGGCCGGGGTTGCGACCTGGCGCGCCTGGCGGGCGCGCGGCGGGGCGCTGCCGGCCGTCGTCGGCGGGCACAGCCTCGGGGAGTTCACCGCGCTGGTGTGCGCCGGTGCGCTCGACTTCGGTCCCGCGGTCGACCTGGTGAGATTTCGCGGCGAGGTGATGCAGGAGGCCGTGCCCGCGGGCACCGGCGCGATGGCCGCGATTCTCGGCCTCGATGACGAGGCCGTGCAGGCGGCCTGCCGGGACGCCGCCGCCGCGAGGTGTCGTCGCGCCGGCCAATTTCAATTCCCCGGGCCAGGTGGTCATCGCGGGCGAATCGGCCGCCGTCGAACGCGCCATCGAGGCGGCGCGCGAGCGCGGCGCCAAGCGCGCGGTGGTCCTCCCGGTGAGCGTCCCCTCGCACAGCACTCTCATGCGGGCCGCTGCCGCGCGCCTCGCCGAGCGGCTCGCAACGATCGCGGTGCGCGCCCCGCAGATCCGCTACGTGAGCGCGGTCGATGCCGCGGCGCACGAGGATCCGCAGGACATCCGCGCGCTCCTGGTGCGCCAGCTCTCGAGCCCGGTGCGCTGGTCGGACACCCTGCGCGCGCTCGCGAGCGCAGTCGCCCAGGTCATCGAGTGCGGCCCGGGGCAGGTCCTGACCGGGCTCAACCGCCGCATCGAGCGCCGGGAGGGGCTGGCGTTTCTTGCCCTCGAGGACCCGGCCGCGCTCGACTTGGCGCTCGCAGCCACCAGAGAGGCCCATCCCCATGCTTGAGAACGACGTTGCGTTGGTCACCGGAGCCTCGCGCGGCATCGGACACGCGATCGCGTGTGCCCTCGGGGGAGCGGGGCGCAGCGTCATCGGCACCGCGACCAGTGCCGAGGGGGCCGCGCGGCTGAGCGCGACCCTCGCGTCGCACGGATACAACGGGCGCGGCGCCGTGCTGGACGTGAGCGATGCCGCCTCCATCGATGCCCTGATGGCTGAGCTCGAGGCGGCGGGCGAGATGCCGACGATCCTCGTCAACAACGCCGCGATCACCCGCGACGGGTTGCTGCTGCGCATGAAGCCGGAGGACTGGGACCGGGTCATCGCTGCGAACCTCACGGCGGTGTTTCGTCTCTGCAAGGCCTGCGTACGCCGCATGATGAAGGAGCGTCGCGGGCGCATCGTCAATCTCACCTCCATCGTCGGGGTGACCGGCAACCCGGGCCAGGCGAACTACGCCGCGGCAAAGGCGGGGCTCCTCGGCTTCACCAAGTCCCTCGCCCAGGAAGTCGCTTCGCGCGGCATCACCGTCAACGCCGTGGCACCGGGGTTCATCGATACCGACATGACGCGCGCCCTGAGCGAGGAGCAGCGGGCGGCGCTGCTGCAGCGCGATACCGCTCGGCGCGCCTGGGCACCGCCGCAGGAGATCGCCGCCGCGGTCCTCTTCCTCGTGTCCCCGCACTCCGGCTACATCACCGGGGAGACGCTGCACGTCAACGGCGGCATGTACATGCCGTGACCCGCGCGTTGGGCGCAGCGCCACAACCGGGGTCGGGCAGGAACGCCGGCGAGTCGGGCCGCGGGTAAGTTTCGTGAGCAAAAACAATCACTCCCGCAGGCCTTCGCCCAGTGGCACCCGTGGGGGTGTTCCCCTACAATATCGCGCCCGCCGCCCGGCGCAGACGTACGCGCTTCGGCGGCTTACAAGTCTTTCAAAGCCTACAAAAGGACAACCGCTAATGAGCACAGTTGAGCAGCAGGTCAAAGCCATCGTTGCCGAGCAGCTGGGCGTCAAACAGGAGCAGGTCACGAACGATGCCTCGTTCGTGGACGATCTGGGAGCCGATTCACTCGACACCGTCGAGCTGGTGATGGCCCTCGAGGAGGAGTTCGAGATCGAGATCCCGGATGAGGACGCCGAGAAGATCACCACCGTCCACCAGGCCATCGACTACATCAACGAGCGCCGCGCCAAGTCCTGATTCAAGCCACGCGCCGCGACCGGACAGGTAAGCGTGTGAGCAAGCGCCGCGTCGTCGTGACGGGTCTGGGCATCGTGTCTCCGGTCGGGAGCACCGTTGCCGTCGGCGTGGGAAGCCATCCTCAGGGGCGAGAGCGGCATCGGCCCGATGACCCGCTTCGACGTCTCCGCGTTTCCGGTGCGCTTCGGCGGCCAGGTGCGCGGCTTCGACATCGCGCAGTACATCCCGCCCAAGGAAGCGCGGCGCATGGACGAGTTCATGCACTACGGCGTCGCCGCCGGCGTGCAGGCCGTCACCGACTCGGGCATCGATTTCTCGAAGGAGGACTCCGACGCGCTGCGGCGCAGTGTGCGGCGCCGGCATCGGCGGCCTCGGCACGATCGAGACCGAGTACGGCGAATACCTGAAGGCACAGAGCCCGCGCAGGATCTCCCCGTTCTTCGTCCCAGCCACGATCATCAACATGATCGCCGGGCATCTCTCGATCCGCTACGGACTCAAAGGGCCGAACCTCGGGGTCGTGACCGCGTGCACCACCTCGACCCACGCGATCGGGCTCGGCATGCGTACCATCCAGTACGGCGACGCGGATGTGATCGTCGCCGGCGGCGGGGAGATGGCCACGACCCGCTGCGGACTCGGCAGCTTCGGCCAGGCGAAGGCGCTCTCGACGCGCAACGACGCGCCCACCGAGGCGAGCCGCCCGTGGGACAGGGACCGTGACGGCTTCGTGCTCTGCGACGGCGGTGGCGCGGTGCTGCTGGAGGAGCTCGAGCACGCGAAGCAGCGCGGCGCGCGCATCTATGCCGAGATCGTCGGCTTCGGCATGTGCGGAGATGCCTATCACATCACGGCCCCTCCCGAGGACGGGGAGGGTGCGATGCTCGCGATGCAGAACGCGCTGAGGGATGCATCCCTCAACCCCGCCGATGTGCAATACATCAATGCGCACGCCACCTCGACCCCGCTGGGCGACAAGGCCGAGACGGTCGCCATGAAGCGCGCCTTCGGCGAGCACGCGAAGCGTGTCGCGGTGAGCTCCACCAAGTCGATGACGGGACATCTTCTGGGCGCCGCGGGCGTCGTGGAGGCGATCTTCTCGGTGCTGGCGATCCGCGATGGCGTCGCGCCGCCCACGATCAACTACCGTACCCCGGATCCCGACTGCGACCTCGACTACGTGCCCAACACCGCGCGGCGCATGAAGATCGACGTGACGCTGTCCAACTCCTTCGGTTTCGGCGGCACCAACGGCTCGCTCGTGTTCCGCCGCCTGAGCTAGCCGACGCAAGCACCTCTGGTTCGCGAGCTCGACGTTCCGCCCGCGGTGCTGCATCGCCTCGCGGCGCGCCATCCCGGGCGTTACCCGCTGCTGCTGGACAGTGCTGCGTCCGGCCCCCTGAGCCGCTCTAGCGTGCTGCTGGCTGAGCCGCGCGCGGCGCTGTGGCTCACGCGCAGACGGACGCCTGGGGGCTGAAGGTTTCACGCCACGGGGGCGAGGGCTTTCTCGCGGCACTCGAGAACTGGTGGCGCGCCGAGCGCCAGCCGGCCGAAGGGCCCGTCGCGAGTGCCTTCGACGGCGGCTGGGCGGTGTTTCTCGGCTACGAGCTGGCGCAGGAGATCGAGCCGCGGCTTGCGCTGCCGCGCTGCCCGCTTCCCTGGAGCGCGTTCGCGCTGCGCACGCCCTGCGCACTCGTCCACGAGCTCAGCCACGATCGCGTCTGGGCGGTGGGGGAGGCAGACAGCGCCTCGGCCTTCGAGCGGGTGGTAGCCGATGCGCACGCCGTGGCGCTCGCGCAGGACGCGCGGCGATGAGCTCGAGGTGCGCGCGGTGCTCGAGGAGGAGCCGGAGTTCTTTCTCGCGCGCGTGCGCCGGGCGAAGGAGTACGTGCGCGCGGGGGATATCTACCAGGCCAACCTGTCGCGGCCGTGGACTGTGGAGCTCGCGGGCGGCGCGGACGCTGAGGCGGCCTCGCGGCGGCACTGTACCGGCGGCTGCGCGCCGCGAACCCGGCGCCCTTCGCCGCGCTGGCGCAGTGGCGCGGGCTCGCGCTCCTCAGCTCCTCGCCGGAGCGGCTGGTGCGCGTCGCCGGCCGGCGCATCGACACACGCCCGATCGCCGGCACCCGCCCGCGCAGCCGCCGTCCCGGCGGCGATGCCCGGGAGATGCCCGAGCTTGCGGCGCACCCCAAGGAGCGCGCCGAGCACGTCATGCTGATCGATCTCGAGCGCAACGACCTCGGCCGGGTGTGCGAGCCCGGCACGGTGCGGGTCGACGAGCTCATGAGCATCGAGTCCTACGCGCACGTGCACCACATCGTCTCCAACGTGAGCGGGGAGCTGCGCGCGGACGTGACACCCGTGGGCGCGGTGCGCGCGGTGTTTCCCGGCGGCACGATCACCGGCTGCCCGAAGTTCCGCTGCATGCAGATCATCGCGGAGCTCGAGGGCGAGGGCCGCGGCGCCTACACCGGCTCCCTCGGCTACCTGACGCGCGACGGACGGCTCGATCTCAACATCCTGATCCGCACCATGACGCTCGCCGGCCGGCGCGTCGCAGTTCCGCGCCGGCGCCGGCATCGTCGCGGACTCGGATCCGGAGCGCGAGCTCGAGGAGACGCGCGCCAAGGCGCGCGGACTGCTGCGCGCGCTCGGGGAAGCCCATGGCGCCTGACACGCGGGGTGCCCCGGAGGCGGTGCGCGTGAACGGCGCGGCCGACGGTGTGCTCGTTCCCTGGAGCGCGGGCTGCACTACGGCGATGGCCTCTTCGAGACGATCGCCTGCCTCGGCGGGCGGCCGCGCTTCCTCGAGCTGCACCTCGACCGCCTGGCACTCGGCTGCGTGCGCCTGGGGCTGCCTCTGGGTGAGACCGCAGCGCTGCGGGGCGAGGTCCTGGAGCTCGCCTCGCAGGTGCCACGGGCGATCATCAAGGTCATCCTCACCCGGGGACCTGCGCTCGTGCGCGGCTACGGGGCGAGCGGTGCCGAGAAGCCGACGCGCATCACACTGCGCTACCGCTGGGAGCCGGAAGATCCGGGCCTCGCGCGCGAGGGGGTCCGGGTGCGCATGGCGGCGCTGCGCCTCGGCGAGAATCCCGCGCTCGCGGGGCTCAAGCACTGCAACCGCCTCGAGCAGGTGCTGGCGCGGGGTGAGTGGAGCGATCCGCAGATCGCCGAGGCGCTGATGTTCACCGAGGCGGGGCGCTGATCTCGGGCACCATGAGCAACGTGTTCATCGTACGAGAGGGAAGGCTCCTGCACCCCGCGCCTGGACCGCTGCGGCGTCGCGGGCGTCATGCGCCAGGTGGTGTTGCGCGAGGCGCCCCATGCCGGCATCGCGGCGGCGGAGGTGCAGCTCACCGCGGCCGATCTCGGCGGCGCGAGGAGATCTTTCTGACCAACGCCCTCATCGGCGTTCGCCCGGTGCGTGCGCTCGAGGGCGCCGCCGTGTGTCCCGGGGCCGGTGACGCGGGTCCTGCAGCAGCAGCTCGCGTCGCTCCTGAAGGGGGGAGCGATGCCTAAGGGGCGACGCCGTGGGCGTGGCTGCGGCGCCTCCTGGTCGCGAGCCTGGTGCTGATCCTCGCTGTCGCCACCGCGGGGGTCGCCGGCTACCACTGGCTGCAGCAGGAGTACAGCGCCCCGGGGCCGACGTCCACGCCGCTGCGCATCGAGGTGGAGCAGGGCGCGAGCGTGCGAGCCGTGCTCGCGCGGCTCGAGGGCCGCGGGGCGGTGCGCAACGCGCGCGCCGTGAGCTGGTATCTGCGGCTGCACAGCGAGCACCCGCGGATCCAGGCCGGCACCTACGAGATGCCGGCCCGCGCCAGCCCGGCGCAGATCATCGAGCTGTTCGAGGAGGGCAAGGTGGTGCTCGAGCAGCTCACGGTGGTCGAGGGCGCGACGTTCGCGGACTTCTGAAGCGTCGCTGGCGAGCGAGCCGGACGTGACGCACACGCTCACGCGGCAAGAGCGCCGCCGAGGTCATGGCGGCGCTCGGCCATCCGGGCGAGAGCCCGGAGGGCCGTTTCTTCCCCGACACCTACCGTTTCGCGGCCAGGACCGCCGACACCGTGATCCTCGGGCTCGCCTACGACGCGCATGCGCGATGCGCTCGCGGCGGCCTGGGAGCAGCGCAGCGCCGGACTGCCGTTCGACACGCCCTACCAGGCGCTGATCCTGGCCTCGATGGTGGAGAAGGAGAGCGGCGCTGCAAGAGCGAGCGGCGCGCGCATCGCCGGCGTGTTCGTGAACCGCCTGCGCAAGGGCATGCGGCTGCAGTCCGATCCCGACGGTGATCTACGGGCTCGGGGCGCGCTACGACGGCGAGATCCAACCCGTGACCTGCACGACCGATACGCCCTACAACACCTATACCCGCGCGGGCCTGCCGCCGACGCCCATCGCGCTCCCGGGGCGCGAGTCGCTGCTGGCCGCCGTGCACCCCGAGGACACGGGCGACCTGTACTTCGTCGCCACCGGCCTGGGCGATGGCGCGCATCATTTCTCCAAGACGCTGGAGGAGCACAATCCGGCGGTGAAGAGCTATCTCGAGCACCTGTGGCAGGAGCGCAGGCGGCGGCGCGCCGCCTCGGCGTGCAGCCATCGATGACAGCGGGCCGCTTCATCACCCTCGAGGGCATCGAGGGCGCCGGCAAGTCCACCGTCGCGCGCGTTCGTCTGCGAGTGGCTCCGCGAGCGCGCGGCATCGCCGGCGCGCGCTGACGCGCGAGCCGGGCGGCACGCCGCTCGCCGAGCGGCGTGCGGCAGATGGTGCTGGAGCACGGGCGCCGAGCCGCTGCCACCGCTCGCCGAGACGCTGCTCATGTTCGCGGCGCGCGGCATGCACTGGAGAACCTCATCCGGCCGGCGCTGGCGCGCGGCGAATGGGTGGTGTGCGATCGCTTCACCGATGCCACGCGCGCCTACCAGGGAGCGGGCGCGGCGTCGATCCGGCCTGCATCGAGCAGCTCGCCGCACGCCGTGCATCGCGGACCTGCAGCCCGACTGCACGCTGCTGCTCGACCTGCCGGTCGCCGTGGGGCTCGCGCGCGCGCGCAGCCGCGCCGGCGCGGCCACGGACCGCTTCGAGGCAGAGACCGCGGCGTTCTTCGAGCGCGTGCGCGCGGGGTATCTGGAGCTGGCGCGGCGCGAGCCGCGGCGCTTCGACGTGATCGACGCTGCCGTGCCGCTCGCCGCAGGTCGAGGCGCAGGTGGCGGCAGGTTCTCGAAGCACTGCGGTGACCGAGACGGCAAGGACGATCCCGCCCTGGCTGGCGACGCACGCGAGACTGCTGGCGAGCGCTTACGCCGCGGGCGCCTGCCGCACGCGCTCCTGATCCACGAGGCCCCGGGGCGGGCGGGGAGTGGCTCGCGCGCTGGGCGGCGCAGCTGGTGTTGTGCGACGCACCCGGGGAATCGCCCTGCGGCGCCTGTGCAGCGTGCCAGCGGGTGCAGGCCGCGCGACATCCGGATCTCATGCGGGTGAGCCTCGTCGAGGAGTCGCGGCAGATCCGCATCGAGCAGGTGCGCGAGCTGGCCGACGAGCTCGCCCTCACCAGCCACCAGGGCGGCTACAAGGTGGGCATCCTGACCCCGGCCGATGCGCTGAACCGCTTCGCGGCCAACGCCCTGCTGAAGACTCTCGAGGAGCCGCCGGCGCGCACTCTGCTGATCCTGGTCGCGACGCAGCCCTCGCGGCTGCCCGCGACCATCCTCAGCCGCTGCCAGCGCCTGCGGGTGCGCGCGCCCGAACCGCGAGCAGGCGCTCGCCTGGCTCGGAGGTGACGCGCGGCGCGGGCGACTGGGATGCGGTGCTGGATGTGCTGGGGGAGGCGCCGCTGCTGGCGGCGGCAGCGGCGATCCGCGGCTCGTCGCCGAGATCGGCGCACGGACGTCGCGGCGGGCCCTGCGAGGCGATCGCCGCCGGACACGCCGATCCCGTCGCCACGGCCGAGCGCTGGGCGCGCAGCGAGCTGGCGCTGCGGCTGCGGTGCTTTGAGAACTGGCTCACAGAACGGATTCCGCCGCGGCGCGGGCGCGGCGGGCTTTTTGACAGAAATGCGGGCTGCGCCCACTTTCACGCCCGCGAACGGTCTTGAATATACGCGAGCTGTTCGAGCTGCTGGACCGGCTGCGGGAGCTGCGGGCGGCGCTCGAGCGCCGCTCAACCGCGGCCTGGCGCTCGAAGCCTGTTGCGGCAGCTGGCGCTCGGGGGGCCGCGTCACGCTCGCTGAGTGAACGTGCGGATACAGCTGTGAGTGGACAGGAACTTGAGAGCAGGTGGGAACAAGCCCGGTCTTCTGACGCTGACCATCAAGGACAAGAGCGCCTTGTACCTGGCCTACATGCCGTTCGTGAAGAACGGCGGCCTGTTCATCCCCACCAACAGCAACTACCGCCTCGGCGACGAGGTCTTCATGCTGCTGAACCTGATGGGCGAGGACGAGAAGCTGCCGGTGGCCGGGCGCGTGATCTGGGTGACGCCCAAGGGCGCGCAGGGCAAGCGCACCGCCGGCATCGGCGTGCAGTTCAGCGAGCAGGACCGCGGCCAGACGCAGAAGAAGATCGAGACCTATCTCGCCGGCGCGCTCTGCCGGCGACAAGGCCACGCACACGATGTAAAGGCGCAGCGCCGCCGGCGCGTCGCGGCGCCGGTAGCGGGCTGCGTGCAGGTCCGAGCCGTCGCCGGTGGTCAGGCCGCCCGTCAGCACGTAGGCGTCGAAGCCGCGCTCCACCAGGATGATAGGCGGCCGCGGAGCTGCGCCGGCCGGTGTCGCAGTACACGACGTACGGCGTCTTGCGGTCGAGCGTCGAGAGCTTCAGGCGGATGAAGTACAGCGGGATGTTGAGCGACGCCCTCGATCGCCAGGTTCTGGTGCTCGCTCGGCAGCCGCACGTCGAGCCAGCGGCCGCCGCGCGCGACGATCTCGCCGCGCCTGCTCGCGGCTCGACCCACTGCAGCAGCGGCTCGTTCATGAGCTCGCGGAAATCCTGCTTGTTGAGCCGCATCAGCACGCCGTCGGTGAGCATGGTGACGGTGGCGTTGCGCTTGGCCTCGGCGATCAGCGCCTCCTCGCCGAAGGTGTCGCCGACGCCGAGCTCGGCGAGCTTGATGCCCTCGTGGTTGCAGCGGCGTCTCGCGCGTCACCACGCACTTGCCGTTGACGATGACGTAGAAGTAATCGCCTTCGTCGCCCTGCTTGATGACCACGTCGCCGGCGCGGCACGGCATGCGCTGCAGGCGCATGAAAGATCGCCTGGATGTTGGCCGGCGGGATGCGGTGGAACGCCTTGGTCTGCAGCAGCGTCGTCATCCAGTCGTCGCCGCTGCCGGCGTTCTGCAGCTGGGCCTGCAGCTCCCCGACCTCGTAGGTGCCGGTCTGGTCCCAGGTGATCATCACGTCGAGCAGCTCGCTGTCGATGGACAGGTAGTTCACATCGTCCATCGCCCGCGCGCGTCACCCGCCGCGGCAGCTGCGGGTAGAGCGGATTGCGCGCCTCGGGCGTGCCGCCGCGGATCATGGCGACGGTGCGCTCGCCTTCGCTTGATCTCGAGCATGCCGCTGACCAGCCAGACGGTGCGCTTGTCGGTGTCGCCCTGCTTGAACAGCAGCGCGTCCGGCGCTGCAGCGTGCGCACGGTGACTTTCTTGGCGAGCGCTGCCAGGTTCTCGCGCTTCATGCCATCGAGCGGGGCGAAGGCCTTGAGCACCTGCACGCTGGTTTCGCGCTCCTCAGCCATTTTGATTCGTCGGAACATGCCGCGGAGTGTTTGATGGTAGCACAGGCCGCCGCGCGGTCCGCGCACGCCGGCTCTCACGGGCGTACACCGGTGCGAGCAGCGCCCAGCCGGCATCGGGCGCGAAGCGCGCGCCGTAGCGCTGCGCGAGCTCCGCGAGCCGCACGCGACCGGTATCTGCGCCCCGCGCGCGCGCATAGGTGAGCGGGCCGCCGCGGAAGGGTGCGAAGCCGGTGCCGAAGATCACCGCCGCATCGACCAGGTCGGCATCCTCGACGACGCCCTCGCGCAGGCACGCCACGCACTCGTTGACCAGTGCGAGGATCAGCCGGTCGGTGAGGTCGGCGGGCGCGGCGCCCGGCGGCTGCGGCTTCACCGCCTTGCCGTCCCGCCAGTCATAGAAGCCCGCGCCGCTCTTGCGGCCGAGCTTCTTCGCCGCGAGCAGCCCGCGAGACGCAGGGCAAGCTGCGGTGCCGGCCGGCCGAGCTCGCGCGCGATGATCTCCCCGACGTGCGCGGCGACATCCAGGCCCACGACGTCGGCCAGCTCGATCGGGCCCATGGGCATGCCGAAAGCGCACCGCCGCGCGATCGATCGCCGCGAGCGACACGCCTTCCTGCGGCGGCATACATGGCCTCGTGCAGGTAGGGCATGAGCACGCGGTTGACCATGAAGCCGGGCGCGCTGCGGCACGGCACCGGCAGCTTGTCGAGCCGCCGGGCGAAGGCGGTGGCGGCCTGCGTCGCGCCGCGGATCGGTGCGTGCCGAGTGCACGATCTCGACCAGCGGCATCTGCGCCACCGGATTGAAGAAGTGCAGGCCCACCAGGCGCTCGGGATCGCGCCAGCTTCGCCGCGAGCGGCTCGAGCATGAGGCTCGAGGTGTTGGTGGCGAGCAGCGCCCTGGCTTCATGCGCGGCTCGAGCGCGCGCGTACAGCTCCTGCTTGGCGTCCAGGTTCTCGAAGATCGCCTCGATGACGACGTCGGCGCCGGGCGACCCCGTCGCCGGCGACGTCCGCGCGCAGCCGCGCCGCGCGCCGCGGCGTTCTTGGCCGGGTCGCGCAGCCGCTTGTCGAACAGCTCCGCGGCGCGCTTGAGCGCCGGCTCGATGTACTGCAGGGCGCGGTCCTGCAGCGTCACGGTGAAGCCGCGCAGCGCCGCACCAGGCGGCGATGTCGCCGCCCATGACGCCGGCGCCGACGACGTGCACGTGGCGCATCTCGGCGGCCGGCCCTTGCCGCCCGGAGCCTTCAGGCGGTCCTGCAGCAGGAACACGCGCACCAGGTTGCGCGAGGTTGGTGTCATGAACAGCTGCGCGATCGAGCGCGCCTCGGCCTCGAAGGCCTGCGCGCCGTGCGCCCCGTGGCGCGCCCACAGCTCGATGATCGCGTAGGGGGCCGGGTAGTGCTCGCGAGGCGCGCGGCGTGCGACCTGCACGCGTCAGCGAGCGCTTCACGAGCGGACGCAGGAGCGCTGCGTCAGCAGCCGCTCGAAGAACGGTGGCTGCCGTGGCGGCGGGGCCCGGAGCACGAGCGCGCGCGCGGCGCTGCGCAGCTGCATCTCCGGCACCAGGCCGTCGACCAGTCCGGTCTTGAGCGCACGCTCGGCGCGCAGCGGCTTGCCGGTGAGCATCATCTCCATCGCGGCGCGCACGCCCGCGAGGCGCACCGTGCGCACCGTGCCGCCGAAGCCCGGATGGATGCCGAGCTGCACCTCCGGCAGACCCAGCGACAGCCGCTCGTCGCCCACGGCGACGCGATAGCGGCAGGCGAGGGCGAGCTCGAGGCCGCCGCCCAGCGCGAAGCCGTGGATGGCCGCGACGGTCGGGCAGGGCAGCGCCTCCAGGCGATCGAGCACCGGCCTGGCCGCGGTGAATGAGCCGGTAGCCGCTCTCGCTGTCGACTGAGGCCGGTGAACTCCTTGATGTCGGCGCCGGCGATGAAGCCGCTCTTCTTGCCGGAGATCACCACGACCGCCGCGCGGCGGCGGTCCTTCTCGAGCGCCGCGAGCACGCCGTCGAGCTCGCGCGAGCACCGTGCCGCGAGAGCACGTTGGCAGAGGTTGCCGGCTTGTCGAGCGTCAGCCAGGCGATGCCCTCGGCATCGCGCTCGAGGCTCCAGCAGCGGGCGGGGTCGGTGCTCACGGCGCCAGTCACTCAGGCGGTCGAGCCGCGCTCTCGGTGGTGCGCCGGCGGGGAGCGGACGTGGAAGTCGCAGACCAGCGGGCGATGATCGGAGAAGCGCACGTCGGGCACGCGGAAGTCGGTGACCTCGATGCCCTCGCTCACCAGGATGAAGTCCAGCTCGATGCGCGGCATGCGCGCCGGGAAGGAGGGCAGTCCGGCGGTATTGGCGCTGCGCAGTCCCGCGGCGCGCATGAACAGGTAGATCTCGTGCGTGCCCCAGAAGGTGTTGAAGTCGCCGGCGACGATCACCGGCTTGGTCGACTGCACGATCAGGTCGTGCAGCGAGCGCAGCTGGTACTGGCGGTGGCGGAACTTCAGCGACAGGTGCACCAGGAACACGCACACCTCCTCCAGCTCCAGCTCGATGATCAGGCGCTTGATGCCGGTGTCGAAGTAGTGGAAGCGCTCGCCGTGCACCGTGCGGCGCGGACAGGAAGGCGTTGCCCTGCTTGCGCACGATCGGCATGAAGTGGTTGAGCGAGCCGGTGCCGTACTTGCACTGGTAGGTCGAGTAGTGCCCGAGCTGGCGGGCGATGTATTCGGCCTGGTTGAGCATGCCGGTGCGGATCGAGCCGGTGTCGACCTCGATCAGCCCGACCACGTCCGGGCTGTTCGGCGCGGATGAACTCGGTGATGCCGCGAGCACCTGGCGGTTGCTGCGCAGGTAGCCGGCCCCGGGCAGCGGCAGGTGGAAGGCCGGCCCGGTGCCGGTGGCGTAGCGGATGTTGTAGACGAGCAGGCGCACTGTAAAAGGGGCGGCAAGCTTCGGTTCACGAGCGACACGGCCATTCTATCCCGCGGCGCACTCTTGCGCCGGAGCGTGCTTGTGCGAGACTTGCCGGTGCGGCACGCACCAAGGGGGCTCCGATGTCGCAGGCGGACCCACTCCGTCTGTTCGTCACGCATGCATGGGAGAACAGCGACGACTATCTGCGGGTATTCGAGTACCTGGAGAGCGCGCGCAATTTCTTCTATCGCAACTACAGCAGCCGGACAAGCGACCCGGGGCGGACAAGGAAGCGCAGCGCGAGGAGCTGCGCCGGCAGATCGCGCCGGTCGAAGCGGTGATCGCGCTCTCGAGCCTGTATGACACGAACCAGGAGCTGCTGACCTTCGAGCTGCTGTTCGCGCAGGCGAGCCACAAACCGGTGGTCCTGCTGAAGCCATTCGGCGGCCGCAAGGAAGTGCCCAAGGCGATCCTGGATCTCGCCAGCGAGGTGGTGGAGTGGGACGAGCGTGCGCTGGTCGATGCCATCCGCCGCCAGGCGCGCCACGAGGACACGGCGCGCTTCGACACCATCGAGTTCAAGCTCGATTAGGCGATCTACGCCTCCGCGGCGTACAGCGAGATCACCTGCGGCGGAAGGATCTTCGGCGACTTGAGGCGCGGAGTCGCCGCGGCAAACCCGTTGAGCACCGTCCCGCTGAGCAGCGTTCCGTTGAGGGTCGCGCGTCGGAGTGCAGCGCGCTGTCCGCGTGCGCCGCCGCGGTGAGCGACTCCCGTGCCACGGCGGCGAACAGGCGCACCACGCTGCACGCGAGCTCGTCGGCCTGGGTAGCGGACATCTTGCGCACCGTGGCACGCACCGCGTCCTCGCCGCGCAGCGGGCGCTCGCGCGTGAGGGCATCGTGGCAGGCGCGGAATTCCTCGCGCAGCGCCTCGGGAAGCTCCTCGGGCTTCACGTGCGCAAGATGGTTGCGATAGGCCTCGGCGAGGCGGTCCTTGATGGGACCGGAGCGCGCGAGCGACAGCGCGGCGCCCTCAAGCTGTTCCCATGTAGTGCTCATCACTACCTCGGTGAGACGCACCTGCGCAAGCGGGCATTCCGGGTCGAGCCTGCGCGGGCGGCGTCGGTTAGTTCTTGTTGTCCGGTCGGTCTGGAATCCAAGCGCGCTCAAGCGGCTGCGGGGGAAATATAGCTCAGACTCTAGGGAAAAAATATGGCAAGTCGGCGGTCCTTCCCGTGGCAGGCGGGCGGGCAGCAGCGGCGAAATCGGGGAGCCTGGGCTTGGATGGCGCGCGCGGCGCGGGCACGCGCCGCGGCGATCCTGGCGTCGTTTCTACCTGAGAAAACGCGTGCAGGACCTGATTAATCGACTAATTACCCCAGCACTTCTGCGCGGTGTTGCTCCCGGTGGCGAACTGCTGCCGAGCGGAGTCGACCGCGAACGTCAGGCACTGGGTGTCCTTCGCCTGGCGTGCCGATGGCCGTCGCCGTGATGGCAGTAAGAGGGGCCGGCGGCAGGGTCGCGCGCCAGGTCGCAGGCAGCCGGTGGCCGGCACGCAGACGCTCAGCTGGTAGTAGCCGCTCTGGGTGTTCACCGGCCAGCCCCGGCGGTGTAGCCCAGGTCCGCAGTGGCGCTCGAGTACGTCGAGCCGTTGGTGCTGAAGAAGCGCTCCTCGCGGCCGGCCAGGTCCAGCAGCGCAGTCTTGGCCTCCGTGCGCCGGGACTCGCGGATCTGACTCATGTAGGAGGGAATGGCGATGCTCGAGCAGGATGGTGGCGATGACCACCACCACCATCAGCTCGATCAGGGTGAACCCGTCTGCGCGTCGCGCGTGTGTGCATGATGTCTCTCTGCTCAGTACTAGCGCCGCTGGATCCAGCTGAGCGGCTTGGCGGTGGTGTTGGGCGGCAGGTTCAGTCCGAGGGAGCCGTCGAGGCTGATCGCTGCCACTGCCGCTCGGCACTGGTTGGTCTCGTAGACCAGGTACATGGTGCCCGGCGCTGTTGCCGGTGATGAACGAGCTACCGGTCGCGTTGGTCTGCATGCCGATCGCGTTCGCGTCCGTGTAGTGCGGGTTGTTGTTGACGCGTGGAGTCGGCAGCGTCGTTCGGCGGCAGGAACACCTGGTTGAAGGCGCCGCCCGTCATGGCGTTGACCACGTAGGTATAGCCGGTGTCGGCGGTGATGGTGCACGAGGTCGGCGTTGTTGTTCGCCGGCACGAGCGAGTTGACCGTGAGGGCCTGCTGCACCAGCTCCGGGTTGAAGACCACCTGCTCCTGGGTTCCCGGCAGGTTCAGGAACCAGCCGAACTCATTGTTGCCGCCGCTCGCGCAGGTCGTGGTGCCGGTCCAGCACACCACTTGGTTGGTGGTGATGTCGCGGTTACCCTGTTGGTGGCCGAGCCGCCGGCAATCGTCGCCACCTGCTGCACCAGGTTCCCCTGGGTGAGCGTGAAGGGCGCGGCGAGTCCGCTCTGCGCGCGCGTGAGGCTCGCGTATTGCGCTCCGGAGATGCCGTCCCAGCCTTGCGGGTTACCCGCGCCGGGCCGGCCTCCCCGCCGTCGGAGTGCTCATGTTCCAGTCCCACACGCCGTACAGGGTCTGGGTGCCGGTGGCATACGTCGCCGGGCTCGTTTGCGTCACCGGGGTCTTCTGCCCGGTGCCGAACAGCACCATGAGGTACTGCGCGGTCGAGCCCGCGGGGCTGCCGGAGGCGACCACGACCTGGGTCGTGATCGGCTGCCCGGACGGGGTGGTGAACAGGGGACCCGGCGAAACCTTCCAGTTGGTCTCGGTCGGCGCTGGTCAGGTCGAAGCGCCAGACGTTGCCGAGCAGGTCGCCCGCATACACGTAGTCGGTGATGTGGTCGCCATCGAGGTCGGCGGGCGCGACATAGGCGATGCCGTTCGGGTTGGTGGCGCTGCCCTTGCCGGTGCTCAGGTAGTAGAAGGTCTGAGCGCCGCTGCGTCGGGATCGACGGTCATGACGTAGATGCCGGCATCGCCCGGTGGAGCTGCCGTAGCCGTTGCCGAAGATCACGCCCCATTTGCCGTCGTGCAGGCGGCGCAGCTGCGGGGTGCCGTAGGTGTTGCCGAGGTTGTTGCCGCAGTTGGCGACGCTCGAGCAGGTGATGGTGGCGGGCGTCCACTCGCCCATGACCAGGCTCGCGGCGTTGCTCTCGCTGAAGGTTGCCGGGGTTGGTCACGTCGAGGGCGAAGATGGACTGCGCCGCCGGCGCCCAGTCCGCCCACCAGCCAGGTGTGCCAGGCGCTGCCGTAGAACAGGTCGCCCGGTGCCCGGGGTGGCATCCACGAAGAAGTTGTGCCCGTACTGCGCGTTCGAGTAGTCGATATCCGCGGTGGTCGCCGATGTGGATCGTCGGAACCACGGCGCCGGGCATGTAGGCCAGCACCTCCTGACCGTCGTTCGGAGTGCTGACCCCGGTCGCGGTGGTGGTGGTGAAAGACCCGGTCGTGGTGAGGGAGCCGCTGCGGAAGCCGTGCAGCAGGCCGTCGTTGGCGCCGACGTACACCACGTTCTGGCGGGCGCCCATCTCACCGGGCTGGGCGTTGAAGGATGCGTAGTTGGCGTACGTCTGGGCAGTGGTCGCGTTCTCGGGCGCGCTCGCGGTGCTGTTGATGCGGTCTGTCCAGGTCGTCGGGAACGGAGGCGTCGGGCGGACCGACCCAGGTCGGACTCGAGTCGATGATGTCCGCCAGCACGCTGTTGCGTGCACGGAACAGGCCGGTGCCGCTCGAATTGACCTCGTTGGTGCGGTCCCCGCGCAGGAAGTTGAGACGCAGCCAGCACCGTGTATCCCGGCGGCCGAGGCGTTGTCGCCGGCATCGAGTACCGCCTGCTGCCCGCCCGAGGGGGCCGTGGTCATGCTGTTCCACTCGAAGGGGATGCCCTGGGTGCCGTTCCACGACAGGATCACGCGGCTGGCCGGTACCGGCGTAGCCGAGGTTGGACCGTCGACGCCGGTCGTGGGGCAGACTGGCCCCTGAGGCGATACCGGTCAGCAGGCACACCGGCATCCCAGTTCGGGGCGCGCGATGGTGATGTTGCCGAAGCCGTCAGTCCGAGCGTGCTGGCGGTGACCGTCCCGGTCCAGGTGCTCGGGGTTGTAGAAGGCGAAGTAAGCCTGCGCTCCGGTCTCGAGCTTGGCCGACTGCTTCTGGCTCGCGCCGGCGGAGCTCGCCGAGCGTGGTCTGCGGGGTCGGCCTTGAAGCACAGGATCTCGTGGATGTTGGTGCTGCCGCCGGTCGAGCCGGCGAAGCCGAACAGGAAGTCGCTCGGCACGGGCCGTTGGAGGCGGTGATGCTCTGGTTGGTGATCACCGGCTGGTACAGGAGCCGGCGTTCAGGCTGTACGACAGGCTCAGCAGGCCGTTCTGGCGTGATCTTCAGCTGAGTAGAAGATCGGGGTCGCGGTGCCGCGGTTCATCGCGCTCTCGTTCGCGATCTGGACGCCCGCGGGCAGCACCACGTACGCACCGGGGATCGCGCCGTAGTCGAGGATGCCGGCGGTGTTCGCCGTGTTGGCGAGGGTTGCGGCACCGACGCTGGTCGGCGCGTTGGCGGTGCTGTAGTTGTACAGGTTACCGGTCGCGCAGGTGTTCTTCACCGCGTAAATCGAGTCGGGATACGCCGAACCGGGTGCGGCCCCGGTCGGTGAATTCGGCGTGGTCGAGGTCGGAGTGTTCGGCGCACTCGCGGTCGGGGCAACCTGGGTGGGCGATTGCGGGCCGCTCGCCGTCGGCGAGTTCGGGTTGCTGGCGGTTGGATTCGGGGTCGTGAGCGTTCCCTTGGTCACGAGGCCCCCCGTGCTGGTCACGCACTTGGTCCCGTTCCAGGTGTCGCCGATGGGGCAACAAACGTTGCTGGCCGAGAGCCACACATCGCCCCCCGAACAGACCTCGCACTTGTTGGTGGCGGCGTTGTAGGTGCCGCTGGCGCAGGTCTCGCACTTGTTGGTGGTGGCGTAGTAGGTCCCGCTCGCACAGCTCTCGCAGGTGTTGGCCGCGGCGTCATACGCACCCGAGGCGCAGGTCTCGCACATGTTGGTCGTCAGGTCGTAGGTGCCCGAGGCGCAGCTGTCGCAAGTATTGGTGGTGGAGTTGTAAGTGGCCCCCCCGGCGCAGGTCTCGCACTCGTTGAGGCTGGCGTTGTAGGTTCCGCTGGCGCAGCTCTGGCAGTTGTTGGTAGTCGGATCGTAAGTACCGCTGGCGCAGCTATCGCAGGTGTTGGTCGCGGCGTTGTAAGTTCCGCTGGCGCAGGTCTGACAGCTATTGGTGGTCGAATCGTAGGTGCCGCTGGCGCAGCTGTCGCAGGTATTGGTGGTCGAGTTGTACGTCGCCCCGCCGCTGCACTTCTCGCACTGGCCGGTGCCCGAGTTGTAGGTACCGCTGCTGCAGGTATCGCACAGCCCGGTGCTCGCGTTGTAAGTGCCGCCGGCGTTGAGGCACGACGTGGCGAGCGAGGCCGGGTAGTAGGGCAGGCTCGAGCCCGGATTGGTGCCGTAGGCGGCGGCAAGGGAATTGAAGGCGATGCTGCCGGCGCCGCGCAGACCGATGCGGCCCGGCTGGTAGAAGCCGCCGCTCGCGGTGTTGTCGCCCCCGGTGTCGTGCTGCCGGTCTCGCCGAGGGTGTTGTGGTGCCGTTGAGGAAGTTGCCGTACTCGTCGATGCCGAGGCGAGGTAGCCGCCGATCAGGCCGTTGTAGGGCGGGTTGGCGTTCGAGCAGGTGTAGCCGAGGCTGCCGCCCCAGGCGCCGAGGCCGTTGCCGTTGCCGCTCGAGACGCCGGTGATCGTGGCTGGTGTTGAGCTAGCTGGAGTCCAGCAGGTAGAAGCTGATGCCGTCCGCGCCGTCGCCGCCCGCCGCCGCCCGAGTCGCCGCGGTAGGTCACGGTCTTGAAGGTGATGGCGACGCCCTGGCTGGTGGAGAAGGGCGTGGTCGACACGATGGCGCCGTTCTGGCTGGAGCCGCCCGGGTTGCCGTTGGTGAAGCGCAGCGCGCCGAGCCCGAGGGGTCGGGAAGCGTCTGGGTATTGCCCGCGACGCCGTTCTGGCCACCGACCAGGTTCTCGTTGTAATAGAGCGGTCCGCTGCCACCGATACCGATCGCGGCGCATCCGGGGATGCTGGCCCGATGGCCGCTAGTGGCTCGGAGCCGGCCTGGCTCGACGCGGCGCCGCCGGTGAGGCACGCGCCGTTGAAGAACCACCAGGGGTTCGTGGTCGGCGCTGGCGCCGGTAAAGTCCTCGGCTGATGGTGGTCTGCGCCTGCGCCGTCCAGGTGGCCGCCAGCGCCGCGATCGCGGCGAGCGACAGCGCGAGGAAAGTCCAAGAGAGTTCTTGCGGTTCATTGCCCACAACTCCTGCACGTTGTGCCCTGCTGGACCTCGAACGTGCTTTCAACAACTGCCACGGCATTGGAGAGCCGCCGTAGCCGGCGGCGTCGATCTGATAAGCCTCGCCCTGACCGTCGGCGGCGACGCCCATGTCGGCGATGTAGAACATCGGGACCGAGGCGTAGTAGGCGGATCATCGACGGCCGCCGGTGGTGCACCCGGAGCCGGCGATGCACATGCCGGTCGGCGATAGGTGATGCCGTAGTACGCGCCGGGGGCGGTCTGCCACGGAACCGAGGCCGGGTCGATACCCAGGTGGCAAAGGTATAGCTGTTGGCGCAGATCTGGGTCTGGTTGGCGTTGGCGTTCAGCAGCGGGTCATCCCGGTGTTGGCCACCGCGGATGCATACCTGCGCCCCGTTGGCGAGGTTGGCGGGCACGTCAGCCACCATTCCGCGTACTGCTGTGCGGTCACCGCAGCGTGCAGCGCGCGCTCCTTCTCGCGCACGTTGCCGGCGATCCTCTCCTGCGTGCCGAGGCCGCGGAACATGCTGAGCGCCACGATGGTAATGATCAGGAGCAGCAGGAGGCTGGTCACGAGCGCGACACCGCGCTGCCCGCCTGCGCTCGCGCAGTGTTGCCTGATCATGTGCGATTCCCCGCTCACGTGTGAACCCCGCCGCGGGCCATGACCGCGATGACCCGTTCGACGGTGATCGGTGGGAGGTGGTCTGTCCCTGGCCCTTCAGAGGATTGGTGAAGGTCAGCTGGATCCGCACCGAGCTGACGTTGTCCCAGTCGCCGTTGCCGTACTGACCCAGGCCGTTGCCGCTGTCCATCTGGTCCGCCGTGAGGTAGGTGTCGGCGCTGTAGTTGTCCGGGGTGCCGCCGCGCTTCACGCCGTACCAGATCTGCGAGATTCAGCACGCCGCCGACGAGCTGCAGGTCCCGCCGCCGTTCACATCGGCACGCAGGTCAGGAAACCCCCGGCTCACCTGTGAACGTATTCGTGTACAGCTGGGTCGGGCCGAAAGCGGTGTTGCTGGTTCCGTTGCAGTTGATGATCTTGTCGTTCAGCGCGGTCCGGAAACGCACGCCAACGGTGTCGGGAGTGGCGCCGCCGACGTGGGTGCCGTAGAACGGCATGCCCGTGTCCATAGCTACCGATCGCGGGGAGCGAGTTCGAGGGCGTCCAGGGGGTGGGGTCGGGAAAGTAACCGCCTGACTGGATGATGTCGGTCAGGATGGTGATCGCGAAGCGCTGCTGGTCCTGAAACTGCGCGAGCGCCTGTTGATTGAAGTAGCTGGTGCGGATGTTCTGCACGATGCTCACGACGCCGGCGAGCAGGAACATCGCGATGGCCACGGTCACCATCAGCTCGACCAGCGTGAAGCCGAGCTGCGCCCTCAGAGAGGGCGGCAGTGTTCTTTGCTGTCGGATGCTCATGGTTCCACGTACAGGACGTACTGCGGGTTGTTCAGGTTCAGGGTGGCCTGCGCGGTAACGTTCACTTCCTGGTTGTTGCTCGCCACCGCCGTCTCGGTCCAATACATATAGATGGTGCAGGCTGCCGGGTCGGTGGTCGTGCAATTCACGTTCACCAGCGGGTTCGGCAACAGGGCATTCAGGTTCGTGGCCCAGCGCGCGAGATCAACAGCCGCCATGTCGACCGGCAGGGCGCACCCCGGAGTGGCTCCCGCAACGCCAGAGCAGGCCGTGAGGGCGCCGAAGTCGGCGGTCGCGTCCGCCTGCAGCGCTCCATCGGCGGATGCGATCGCCACGGTACCGCCCCCCGTCACGCTGATGAGGGTCGGCGGCGGTGCGCTCGCCCAGTAAGCGCGATTCGCATGCATCGAGGATGCGAGGCTCGCCGCCTGGAAGGCGGCGATCGATGCGCAGGCGCGCCTCGGTCGTGGCGGAGAGCGACAGCGCCTCCATCTTCGCAACCCCGAGCAGGCCGACGCAGATCACGACCACCGCCACCATGATCTCGACCAGGCTGAAGCCGCGCGCGGCGGCCATGGACGTGAGTGCGGCTCATGAGCAGGGCATCAAGGGTGTGACGGTGGGGGTTTCGGTTGCCATCTGGCCCACGGCGGTAATGACGAGACACCGTGTCCAGGTCGGATTGCTGGTCTTGTCGTGCAGGGAGAAGGTCGTGGCCTGGAACTGCGCGTAGCCCGAGCCGGCGACCACCTGGGTGGCAAAGCCCTCGCGATTGAAAACCACGGAGCTCACGTTCGCCGGGTTGCTCGCGGCGAGGGTGTCCGTACCCGTGAACGCCGCCTGCACCTTGAGGATGGCATCGGTGCCGTTCAGTGTTCCGTCGCCATTCGCGTCGGTGAACACGATCCAGCCCTGCGCCCAAGTCGCACCGGCGCAGCTAGTGCCGTTGTTCGAGATGCACGCGCTGACCGGCAGGCCTTCCTTGACCGCTTCCTCGCGGGCGTACATGAGGTCCCCCAACAGTCCATTGATCTCGGCGGACGTGCGGTACGAGATGCTCACGTACCGGTAGGACGGAATCGCAATGGCGAACATGATCGCGACGATCGCGATCACGATCATCATCTCGGTAAGCGTGAACCCCCGGTGTGCTTTCATGCGGCGGCAATGTAATCGAGTGGGGCCGGTGGCAATGCGGTATTGCGTCACACCCGCCCGGCGAGCCGACGGACGGCGCGGGGGGGCCTATGGGCGGTCGTGCCGAGTGCACATAAGGCCGGAAACGAGCCTTCCGGAGAGCCCGTTCGGGCCTTGCGGGCGACCCCCGGACCCGGGCGCAATCGGGCCCCGGAGGGTGGGATCTTGCGGGGCAGTCAAGACACAGTCGCGCGGGGCGCTGCTGAAAAGCGATTCATCGGGGCAAGCACAGCCGCGAGCTGGGCCGCCTGGAAGCGCGCAAGACACGAAGACAGGTTGCACTGCGGCAAGGACGCGCAGAGACTGATGGATCGGAAGGAGGAGCAGACTCTCGGGGGAGGGGTCTACGATGGGGAACGCATGATCATTCATGCGTACAGGCACGCGCAGCTGATGGAGGGGTCCCAGTTGCGCCTGGAAATGTCCGCTCATTCGCGCACACCGGCCGACGTCGTGGCCAGCCGGCTGCTCGAGTCTCCGGACACCTATCGGCACTGGGAAGCGGAGCACGACCGGCTGATGCGCAGCGTCTCGGACCAGCTGCGCCTGGCCCGCCAGGTGACCGCGCTGCGCTCGGCCGCCTTCAGCCTGGTACACCGCCGGGCGCTGTTCGAGTACCTGCGTGACACGCGGCTCTCCGGGTCCAAGCGACGGCGCTTGTTCGCGCTCTTCTACGGCTGCCGCGACTACACGAACGCCGTTCTCACCGAGCATGGCAACTTCGTGCGCTGCAGCTCGAGCTACCTCTGCACGCACTACCTCGGCGAGCACCTGATGCACGACGCGGCATTCGAGGAGCCGCTGCAACTCTACGAGCAGTTCTACAGCGAGTACTTCCGCGCGTACTGCGACGTGGAGCTCGCCGAGACCGAAGAAGAACAACACCTTGCCCAGCCGCAGGAGGCGCTGCGGCCGCTTCTCAAGTACCGGCTCAGCGAGGCGCGCCAGGCGATCGTTGCCATGCCGCTCATCGTCGAAAAAGAATGGCGCGAGGTGCAGATCCGCAAGCCGAACGGCGACACCCAGCGGTTGCGCTCGATCTTCGGCAAGTGAGTCCTACCCGCGGCGTGCGGCGGGGGAGGGGACGCTTCAGATCCGGTGCGCCGTGAATCGCTGCCTCGCGCGCACGGCCTGCTTCCTCCTGCTGCTTGCCCTGCCGGTATGCCACGCCGCCGCGGATCCCCGGCTCGCAAGCGCGCTGCCCGCGATCGAGGCTGCGATCGATGCGAGCGGCGCGGATGTAGCGCTCGCATTGCGCACGCTCGATAGGCGATCGGAGTGGTTGTTGCGTGCCGATGAGCCTTTTCACGCGGCCAGCACCATGAAGGTACCGGTGCTGATCGAGCTCTACCGACAGGTGCAGCGGGGGAAAGTGCGGCTCGGCGAGCCGCTGCCCATAAAGAATGAGTTCCGGAGCATCGTTGATGGCTCCTCCTACTCTTTGGATCCGAACGAGGATTCCGAGCAGGCCCTCTACCAGGCCGTCGGCGGCACCCGCACGCCTGCCGAGCTGAGCGAGCTCATGATCACCGTCAGCAGCAACCTTGCCACCAACCTGCTGATCGAGCGCCTTGGCGTCGGCAACATCAGAAACGGCGTGCACGCCCTCGGCGCGGACGGCATGAACGTATTGCGGGGGGTGGAGGATTCAAAGGCATTCCAGCAGGGACTCAACAACACCACCACGGCTCGCGCGCTGCTGGTGCTCATGGAAGCGATCGCCCAGGGCCACGCCGTCGATCCGCAATCCTCCCGGCAGATGATCGCGATCCTCGAGCGGCAGACTTTCAACGACGCGATCCCGGCCGGGCTTCCCACCGGGACCCGTGTGGCGCACAAGACCGGCGAGATCACGAACATTCAGCACGACGCCGCGATCGTGTTCGCTCCGCGCCCCTTCGTGCTGGTGGTACTGACGCGCGGCCTGGCGGACCCCAAGAAGAGCGCGGCGCTGATCGCCGCGATTGCCCGCCAGCTCTACGCCGCCACGCAGCCGCTTTAGCGAGCCGCAATCACCCGCGGCCGTCGCTGATGTACTCCACCGCGTTCATCGAAGGTGGCTCGACGCGCTTGACCGAGAGGTCACGGGTATCGAGGCGATCCACACCGAGCCCCTGGTCCGCGGAGCCGAGACGGCTGCCCTGGCGGTCGTTAGGTACGTATTCACGGGCCATGAGCACCGCACCATCCTCGCCCGGCAGCCAGTCGATGATGTCGCCACCGGCAAACGCTACGCCGTGGGCGTATTGGTCGTCGTGCCTGCTCAGCAGTTTCAGATTGCTGCCGTCGGCGTTCACCGCCACCAGTCGCGTATAACCCAGCAGGCCGACCGGGTCCTTGATGATGGCGTAGATCATGCACACCAGCCGCTCGTTGGAGACCCAGCGGCACCACTCGATCCGTTCGGGCTCGCCGCTGGACGCGAGTGCCACGCGCGGCTTAGCACCCTCCGCAAGACCGAGCGTGTGCAACATCGTGCCCGGACCCTGCGCCGGCACGAGGTAGGAAACCATTAGGCCGTCGGGAGACAGTTGCAGATCGTGCACACTGGGACGCGCACCGAAGGCCGCTGCCGCATCGAATGACTTGTCGGACTGGGCTGCCAGTGCCGGGACACAGACGCAGGCCAAGGCCAGTGCGGTGACTTCTTTTAGCATGCCGGTTGCCCCCTGTTCACCGGTATGAGCGTGGCGCGGTCGTAGAGCGCCACTGATCACTCTTAGCTCCGCGGAGTCCAAACTGTCAAGGACACGCTTGGGTGGTGGGCGGACCGCTCCTCTCGCAGCGCGAGACAAGCGCCGCGAGACCCGGGGCGGCGCGACTAACGAAGCGCGCGCTAGGCTGGCAGCTAGCGGTCTAGTCCGAGGACGTGTCGTTCCATGCGCCAGCGGGTGGGGTGTTCCTGATCGGCTCGTCTGTCATTCCGGTTCGGGCCCGCTTGTCGGCGTCAGCAATGTCCTTCTTCAGCGGCGGTCCCTTCTTCAGGTTAGGGTCGTCAGGCCCGGTGTGCTCGCCGGACTCCACTCGTGGGGCTTGCTCTGAGCTCTTGCCTGCAGATTTCATACACAACCTCAATCCCCGACATCACTGCTGCATGCGGACGCCCGACAGGCGCGATTGCGCGAACAGGTCTATCAGGGCGCGGTTGAAGGCCGGCAGATCAGCGGGTTTGCGGCTCGTCACAAGCTTGCGGTCGACGACCACTTCCTCATCGACCCACTCGGCGCCGGCATTTCTGATGTCAGTCTTGAGTGACGGCCAGGAAGTCATCCGGTGACCCTTGGCAGCACCCGTCTCCACCACCGTCCAGGGCCCGTGACAGATAGCTGCGACCGGTTTGCCGGCATCGAAGAACGATTTCACGAACGCAACCGCGCGCGGATCGGTGCGCAGGTTGTCCGGATTCATGACTCCCCCGGGCAGCACGAGAGCGTCGTAGTTCTTCGGATCAGCGCTCTGCAGTACTTGATCGACGCTAACCTCATCACCCCACTCCTTGTGGTTCCACCCGCGTAGTTTCCCCTCCTTGGGGGCGACTATCTCAGTGGTCGCCCCCGCCTCATTCAGTGCCTTGCGCGGCTCCGTCAGTTCCGACTGTTCGAATCCGTCGGTTGCGAGAATGGCGACCTTCAGTCCGTCGAGCTTGCCGTGCTTCATTGGGTGCCTCCGTTCATCGTGGGGTTGATGTCGATCGGTGTGAGGGTGCGCCATTACGCACGAGAGGGTCTGTCGGCGCCGTCCGCAAGGCGCTGTCGGCGCGAGCGCGCGGGCGTTCGCCGGCGCGCCCTCAGTTTGGCTTCGTGACTCGCCGCGGCCGGTGGCGCTGCCAGCTCTTGCGAAGCCGCCACAGCGATACCGAGATCACCAGCCAGAGCAATGCCGAAGCGCAGAGCACGACGATCGCGGGGCCTCGCGCAGCCTCCCGCCACACCGCAGCCGCAAAGCACGCAAGGCCGACTGCTCCGATCACGGTACCTGCTGCGTCGAGCGCGGCGGCACGCCGCCCGCGACGCGCTCCGTCCAGGCCGCTGTGCGCTTTCTTGCGTCTCTCGCGCTGAGCAATGAGCGTCGCGCTGGCCGGAAAAATCGCGGGGAAGGCCAGGAACAGACCGCCGAAGGTGGGACCGGCGGCCCGCGCGATGAGCCCCGCGGCCACTGTCACCAGGCCGCCGAGGGCGAAGCGCAGCGCGTACTGGTGCCATTGGACGCCCTGCAGAGCAGCGAGGTTGACCGAGAGCCTCACCGCAGAACCCCCTGCAACACGAGCCAGCCCGTCGCTGCCACCGCGAGCCAGATGCCAAGCCCGGTGAGGGTCACCGTCAGGACCGAGGCGCGGCCCCTCCACAGGGTGCGTGCGCAGATCCACGCGTAAACGAGCGTGGCTGCAGCTCCGATGACCATCGAGCGAGCCTCGATCGCGGCATATCCCGGGCCTTCGAAGTGAACGGTTAACGCCAGCGTGCCAAGCGCGACCGAGGGCGCCGCTCCAAAAACACCTGCCAGACTTCTCGGGCGGACCACATCGCCGAGAATCGCAAACAGCGAGACGACTACGCCGCCGATCAGGAACCGGCTCAGTGACTGCATGGTCGCTGTTTCTCGCGAGTCCTCACTTGCCCTGTTCCGCGGCCGGCACTGCAGGCGCCTGCTGTTGAGTCTGGGCGAGGAGTTGGGCGCAGTCGCGATCCTTGGCGAGACCGGGATCCACGAACGCCAGGAGGGCTCCGAGCGGAGTCAGCAGCCCGAGGGCCGCAGCGATCCCGCCCTGCTTGAGCGCGTGCCCGACCTCGAGTCCGAACGACGGGTGCAGCAGCTGACCTCTGATCCGCACCGGCGCGCGCACGCGCACCAGGCGGATTTGCTTGGGCTGTCCCTGAATTGTCAGATCGAGTCGCTCCGGTCCCAGGAAGATCTCTCCATGTCCTGTGATCAGCATGTTCTGCGTATCGACCACGAAGTCCTGGGTCCGGGCTGTCCCGTTCTGGACACCGAATTCAGCCACCCCGCAGCGAATGGGGTCGCGCGCGTCTCCTTTCCTCAGCAGCAGGCCCATCGCAGCGGCCACGTCCACGCCCGTCAGCTGGGCGAATGCCGAGCGGATGTCGCCGTTGGGAATGATGGCGGTGAGTCGTCCATCGGCGTTGGACATCAGCGCATGAACAGAGTCCCCTTTGCCATCGAGCACCGCTCTGGCTTCGAGCGTTCCTTCGAGAGGCGGACGCGCATTGCTCCCTTTGCCCTTGAACTGCGCGAGCTGGATGTCCTTGGCACGCAGCTCCATGTGCACCTGCGGGACATTGGAGCGACCATCGATCCGCACTTGGGTGTCCAGATGGCCCTGTGCCATATCGAACTGCAGCGGTTCCAGGGTCAGGATGGCGCGATCGAGCTTCGCATGGAGAGTTACCTCCGTGACCGGCGCGATCCCTGCATCGACCGAGGTGGCACGGAAGTGCACGTCTGCATCGACGGCGCGCAGCCGGTCGACCTGCAGACGGGCATCCGGAAACAGCTGCGTGCTTTTCGCAACGGGCGGGGCAGGGTTTCCCGGCCTTATGGAGTGGGCGGGCTCCCCGGGACTCAGCGACGCACCGGACTGCGCTTGGCTGCCGGTAAGCGCAGCAAAGTCCTTGAGAAAGAGGTGACGCGAAACCAGGTCCGCCCTGACGAGCGGGCGCTTGGTGGAGGCATCGATGTCCACGCTACCGGACACGTCGCTTCCACCGAGTGACCCGGCGATCTGCCGGACGTGCAGCTGCGAACCATCGCGCGAGATGCGCGCTTGCAGCTTGTAGGGCGGCGTGTTCGGCAGGGTGATCTGGGTAAGATAAAAGAGCTCGGCGAGATCTTTGCCGCTGGCATCCACGTCGAGCTCGAGCGCACCGAGGTCGAACGGTTTGAGAACCTTGCCGTCCGCCTTGATATGCGTATCGCCTGCCTCGATGGCCAGCGCGAAGGGGTAGGGCTCCCCCGGGGAGAGGGCGCGCAGCGCACCGCCGGCGATCTCCAGCCTGAAAGGCTTCTCATTGATGGTACCGGTGCCCTCGAGATGAAAGGGTCTCGGATCCTCGCGCGAAGCGCTTTCGTGCGCCTCGACGGTGCCCTTGACCTTCAGGTGCCGCAGCTCATCGAGCAGCTCCAACGTGCCGGACTCGATGACCAGGTCCCGGATGGCCGGCAATCTCGTCGGCTTTGAGGCGCGCTCTTTGCCGGGCGCATTGTTCTCGAAAGTCCAGTTGGCGCGACCGGATTTTTCCTGGTGCAGGTAGAGCTCAGGGTGTATCAGCTCGACGTGCCGCAGGACGGGTCGGCCACGCAGTAAGGACAGCAGCTCCAGCTGAATCTGTGCGCGTTCGATCTTCGCCAGCGCGGGAGTCGGCTCCCACGGAGGGTTCCCGATCGAAAGTCCGGTAAGAATGATGGTCGGAGTGCGCGACCAGATTCGTACCCCTAAGGCCCCGGAGATCTTCACGGCTCGTCCCAGCCGGGCGCTGGCGGCCCGCTCGATCGGCCCCTTGAACATGTTCCAGTCCACGAAGGTCAGGGCAAGAGCCAGCAGGATGAGGGCGAGCGCGACTGCAACGCCGGCGTAACCGAGCCTTCGCCGGAAGTGTGTTCTCGGGACAGCGAATGGCGTCATCAGGTGCGTGGATCGGTCAAGCTCACCACACAATGGAGTGCGTCACCTCCCGACTGTGTCAGCCTGACTCGACGACACCTGTCAGCCAGCGACACATCTTGCGGGTTCTGCAGCCGCACGACGCTAGGCGAGTGTGACCGCCGCCGCACAAACGAAGCCGCACTAGAGACGGGTGTACGTCTCCCGACTAATGATGACAACGGCTTTGGCGGTCGGGACTACGGTCATGAACGGCATGGATTATGTGCGCCTGGTGCTAGTGACGGGGTTTGCGCTCGTGAGCTCAGGGTGCGCGTCGCACCGTGCGGCCATGTGTTCGAACCCCGCCAGGATCGTGGGAGCCAACTCTGGCACCAATCAGGAAGGCTGGGTCATCGTGCGCGGGGATCGGTCCCCTGAGGACACCGCCGCACGCATTGCCGCGAAGTACCACGTTCGCACTCAGGCCTTGAGCTACCTGCACGGCTTCAGTACGTATCCGGTGCCGCAGGACCCGAAATTCCTATGCGATAAGGCGGTCGTTGAGGTGCATTACGCACCCAGTACACGCAGCCTCGTGGCCCGGTAGCGCACCGGGCACTCGGTCGTCATCGGAACCTTAATGGCTTACTTCGCATAATGTATATTATGGTAAATAGCATGTGTATGGGCCAGGCAGCCTAGCTCGTGCGGCGCCCTATCCTCGCCGCGTCGGAATCACCGGCAGAACCACATGCGACGGCCGCCTGCGGTCCATGTAGACGGTGTTGCGCGCGGCACGGCGGACCAGTCCCGTGCCCTCCGGTGCGCCGGTGTTGGGATTCACATCAAAATGCGGAAAGTTGCTCGATGAGACGTCCAGCCGGACTCGGTGGCCGCGCTTGAAGAGATTGGATGTGGGAAACGCCGCGACTTTGATGCGATACACCTCACCCGGTGTCATCAAGCCGGGCTCCGACCAGGAGTCGCGGTAGCGGCACCTCAGGATTCCGTCAGTCAGATTCAGGGCATACCCTTCGGGGTAGTCTTCGCTCGGTGGATAGACGTCGATCAGCTTGATGGTGAAATCCGTATCTGCCCCGTCCGAGCTGATCCAGAGATTGCCCTCGATGGCCCCGGTCACCTCAAGATCCGTGCTCAGCGGTTCAGTCTCGAACACCAGCACGTCGGGCCGTGCCGCCACGGGCAGGTAGGGTTCACGCGACCCGTAGAAGCCGGGCCCTTCGCGCTGGTCGAACCCACCCGGACGCATGAGTGGCTCCCCAGAGGTCACCGTGCCGCCCATCGTCGGGACCGGATGCTCGGGTTTGAACGAAAAGGCCAGTGCACCACCGTCCGCTGCGGGACCGACGCGGGAGAGTTGACCGCTGCGGCTCAGGTAATAAGGGGTGAGCCTCGTATCGGGGATCGGCCAGTCGGCCTCGTTGCGCCATCGGCCGCCGTGATCGAGCCGGCCCTGGGCATTCTTGCTGCCGCTGCCGCCGCCCATGACAAACACCCGCACGGGGGGTTGCGGCTCCTCCCCGTCCGCCACCCCTTTCAGATAGCGATCGAACCACCGCAGCCGGCGCACGAAAATATCTCCGCCGTCGGCGTCCAGAGTCGCTTGCGCACCGAAATCAACATCACCGGAATATGGACTGGAGCGCGCGCCGTGAGTCCAGGGTCCCATGATCAGACGTACCGGGCCGCGCTTGCGCTTGGACAGGCCCACATAGTTCTCGGTCGCGGTGCGCGCATAGGCGTCGTACCAGCCTGAAAGATGCACCATGGCGGCATCGGCGAACTGCGCGTAGTAGCCCTGCGCGTAAATTCCCAGCTGCTTCCAGAAGTCGTCGAACCGGCCGTGCTGCCACTGCTCGTAGACATAGTTCTCGTATTCCGGAATGAGGCTGATCGGCGTGTGCCCGCGTTTCCAGGGCATGCTCGCGAACCACGCTTTCAGATCCACAGCCTTCAGGGCGGCCAGGAGACGCGGATCCTTCTGCACCTCCGGGCTCTCGAGTCCCAGGTGGTACGCCCAGATGACCTGCTTCAGCTCGAAAGCGCCGCCCTGCCGGATCCCTCCCTGGTAAGCGTTGGAGAAGCCGCCGCAGTCGATGTACATGGCATTGAGCCCGGGCGGATTCAGGCAGGCGAGCGCCACCTGAGTGTGGGCGGCGTATGACAGCCCCATGGTGCCGATGCGGCCGTTGCTCCAGGACTGCTCGCGGATCCAGGCGCAGGTATCGAAACCGTCCACCGCCTCGTGGAGATACTTGACGAACTCGCCCTCGGAGTCATGGCAGCCGCGGCAGTCCTGAAAAATCACGACGTAGCCGTGGCGGACGTAGAACTCCGCGACTCGCGCGCGGCTCCTGGGGGTCGCATCGGCCGCGGTGATATCGCGAAAGTAGGTGACGTTACGCCCGTAGGGCGTGCGCTCCAGAATCACCGGGAAGCGTGCCGCTGCCGCCGTGCCATGGCGGGCGGGACGGTAGACATCGGTCGCCAGTCTCACCCCGTCGCGCATTGCGACCCGGTGATTGCTCTCAAGGAGGGCATCGTATGGCTGCCTCAGTGGCCCCTCTTCCGCTCGCGCGCGCGCGAACAGCCCGAAAGCGAGGGCCAGGGCGCCGAAGCTGCGGCGAGTCATGCGAACTGCATTGAGCATTGACACGGGACTCCTCATGTCGCGGGGAGCGATGGCGACTCTGCCGGAATTAGTGCGCGCTCGCGCAGCGCTGCCTGAGACTTCCCCAGCAGCGTGGCCGCCAGTCCGCACACGGCGGCGGCGGCAAGCCACGCTCCCGGGACTGCCGGATTATGAGTAGCGTGGATCAGATACGTGCTGATCGCGGGCGTGAAGCCGCCAAATATCGCGGTCGCGAGGCTGTAGGCCAGCGCGAAGCCGGTTGTCCGCACGTCAATCGGCATGATCTCAGTCAGGAACACCACCATGGCGCCGTTGTAGCTGGCATAGAGAAAGGACAGCCACAGCTCGGCAACCAGCAACCTCGAGAACGACGGCGCGGCGGTCAACCACAACATGCACCGGATAGGCACTCACCAACATCGCGACCGTGCAGCCGAGCAGCAGAGGTTTGCGACCAACCCGGTCGGACGAGCGCCCCCATAACGGGCAGCCACAGGAGATTCGACGCCGCCACACACAGCGTCACCAGCAGGCTGTCGAGCGAAGACAGGTGCAGCACCGAGTTGCCGAAGGTGGGCGTATAGGCCGTGATCATGTAGAAGGACACCGTCGTCATGACCACCAGCAGCATCCCGACGCAGCACGACGCGCCACTGACGGCGCAGCGAGCCGAGGATCTCGGCAGTTCGCGGATGGTGACGCCGCGCGGTGAATTCCTCGGTCTCCGGCAGCGAGCGCCGCAGCTGGAACAGCAGCGGAATGATCAGGCAGCCGAGCAGAAGCGGCACGCGCCAGCCCCACTGCGTCATGGCCTCTGGCGACAGACGGCGCGTCAGGAGAACCCCGATCGCGGCCGCGAACATGACCGCGACCTGCTGACTCGCCGACTGCCAGCTGACATAGAAGCCCTTGCGCCCCGGGGGGCGCGATCTCGGCCAGGTAGACCGACACACCCCCGAGCTCCATGCCGGCCGAAAAACCCTGCAGCAGGCGGCCGGCGAGCACGAGCAGCGGCGCGAGCAGGCCGATCGTCGCGTAACCCGGCGTACAGCGCGATCGACAGGATGCCGATGGACATCAGGCTCAGCGTCAGAAGCAGGCCTGCACGCCGACCGTGCCGGTCTGCGTAGGCGCCGAGCACGACGGCGCCCAGCGGGCGCATCAGAAAGCCGGCGCCAAAAGTGCATCAGCGACAACATGAGCGACAGGTACGCATTGCCGCTCGGAAAGAACGCCCGGCCGATGGCGGCGGCGTAGTAGCCGAACACCATGAAGTCGTACATCTCGAGGAAGTTGCCGCTCGCCACCCGGACGATGGAGCGCAACGCCACTGCTCTTCCGCTAGCCACCCGCGCCCCTTAGCGTGCTTCAGTGCGTGCCGCCCCCACAGCCGGGGTCCGCGACACGCTCGGGCAGCATTTTAATGGGCAGTTGCACTCCCAGGAATGCCGAGATTCGACGCGAGCCCCTGCGCCTGCTGCGTCTCCGGATGATCGGGCCCAAGCGCCCTCCCCAGCTGATCCGCAGCCACCCGGGCTGCGCTCTGCGAATCTGCCGCACGACCTTCGGCGCGCAGCACACGCGCGAGAGTCATCTCGGCGCGACCGACCGAGCTCGAGTAGTCTCCGGGTTGTGCGCCGGCGAGGAGCCGCTTCAGCGCCTGCCGGCTGTCAGTCTCCGCAGCCGGGAGCTGGCCCGCATCGAGCTCGATTCCTGCCCGGTAGGTCCACAGGGTCGGCAGAAGCTCGGCGCCCGCTTTGCCGTGGCTCGCTGCCTGCTCATCGATCTGCACAGCCTGCTCGATGAGCTTCAACGCCTGCGGGACGTCCCCCTGCGCCTGCGCCGTCAGCGCTCGCTCGGTCGCGAGCGCGCTGAAGGCGAAATGGCCCGGAGGAAGGAGCTTCTGCATCGACGCTTGCGCCTCGTCCAGCATCCGGGTGGCCTGCTCGAGCTTGTGCTGCCCGCGGTAGATCCGCGCGAGCCGCAGCTGCGTCTGGCTGAGGACCTTCTGGTTGCCTTCCCGTGTGCCACGTGCGAGGGCTCGCTGTGCGTAGTCCGCCGCCTCATCCAGGCGCGCAAGCTCGAACAGCGCCTGGGCATAGTTCGTGAGTTTCTGCGGCCCGACGCCCTCGTCGCTCGGACCGACCCGCCCGAGGTCCATCGCTCGCCGGAATAACCTCTCGGCCTCGAGGGGCCGACCGAGCTTCAGCAGCGCTACCGCCCAGTTGTTGAGCCAGGTGGCTGCACCAACCGTGTCGTCGCGTCCGAGAACCACGAGACGCGGCCAGCCGCTCGCAAAGGCCGCGATGGCTTCACGGTACTGGCCGGCATCGTCCAGTGCCGAGGCAAGCTCTTCGTTTGCGTGCAGCTCCCCGACGTCGTGGGTAAACGGCACCTGCTTCAGGGCCTCGATTGCCGCCCGGGCGCGTTGCACGGCCAGCTGTGCGTTTCCCATGTCGCTCGCGACGTCCTTGCCGCGGCTCAGACAGAAGCTCCGATCGAGCGCAAATTCTGCGCTGTCCGGCAATTCCCGCAGGCTGTCCTCGATCAGCTCGCTGCTCCGGGGCGATGGTCCTTCGTTGGACAGCGCGCCCGCCAGGGTACAGGCCGCCTGCGCGCGCGCCGCCGGATCGGCGACGCCGCGTGACAGGCGGTAGGCCTCGTTCAGGATTCTGAGGCCGGTCGCATGATCGCCCTGTGCTTCGTATTCCCAGCCAACCGAGGTGAGCAACGTGACGCGGTTGCCGTCGGTCAGGTGCTCCCGCTCGAGCACGTGCACGGCGCGCGCCAGGAGGCCCCGCACCGTAATCGGCGCGCCGGCGGGCCCGGCATCGTTGACGACATAGTAGTTGAGATCGTTGATCGCCTCGGCGCGGCCCAGCTGCGCGTGCGCGAAATCCCGTTGGCGGCGCGCCTCGAGCGTCTGCAGCGTCGTGACCACGCTCGAAGCGATCAGCACCATCAGCACCAGCATGACCGTGAGCACGCCACCCCAATGGCGTTGGGTGAACTTCTGTGCCACATAGGCACGGGTCGTCGGGCGCGCCCGCACCGGGAAATTCCCGAGGAATCGCCGCACGTCGGCCTCGAGCTCCGCGGCGGTCGCGTAACGCGACTGCGGCTCGCGATTCAGCGCACGCGCGATGATCGCATCCAGGTCGCCGCGCACCCGGCGGCGGGACGCGGCGTCGGCGAAGCGCGCCGACGCGGGCGGTGGATCCTCGGTGAGCGTCGCCCGCACCAGCTCGGTGTGCGTCGTGGCGCTGGAAGCGTAAGGGTGCGCGCCGGTCACCAGCACGTGCAGCAGAATCCCGAGCGCGTACACGTCGTTCGCCGCGGACACCGGCTCCCCGCGCAGCTGCTCCGGCGCGGCGTAGCCCGGTGTCAGCGCCTGTGGCCCGCCCGCATCGGCCGAGGGCTCCCCCGCCTGGAGCGAGGCGACCCCGAAGTCGAGCAGTTTGACCGTGCCGTCGGCCGTGACCAGCACGTTGGAGGGCTTGAGGTCACGATGCACGATGAGTTGCGCATGAGCGTGTGCGACGGCATCGAGCACGCCCAGGAACAGCCGCAGGCGCGCCGGCAGAGGGAGGGCCTGCGAGTTGCAGTAGCGGTCGATGGGCTCGCCCTCGACGTACTCGAGCACCAGGTAAGGCTGACCGCTCTCGCGCACGCCGGCATCGAGGAGCCGCGCGATGTGCGGGTGAGAGAGCCGCGCGAGCAGGCTCGCTTCGTGCCGGATCTGCTCGGCGTCACGCCGCAGGCCCCGGCGCTCGAGGAGCTTGATGGCGGCCTGGCCTTCGAACTTGCCGTCGCTGCGCCGGGCGAGCCAGACGCTTCCCATGCCGCCACGCCCGAGCAGCCGCTCGATCGTGTAGGGACCGATGCGCTGGCCCTGCAAGTCGGGCTCGAGCGGCGTGCGCTCCATGAAGCCGCTCGCGCGGTTGGCGGCGTGCAGCGACAGCAGCATGCGCAGCTCTGCCGCCACCTCCGGATGCACGCTCTCGAGGGCAGCGAGCCATGCCTCCCGGCGTGACGGGTCGAGCCCGAGCGCTTCGTCCAGATACGGCGACACCGCCGCCCACAGCTCGCGGCTCAGGTCCGCTGGTTGATTGTCAGACGTCATTCAGGTCCCCGATCAACTGCCGCGCTCAGCCCGCCTCCTGGTCGCGCAGATAGCGGCGTAACAACATGCGTGCCTTGTCCCAGTCACGCTGCGCCGTGCGTTCGGATGTGCCAAGCAGTTCCGCAATCTCGGCGAAAGAGAATCCGCAGAAGAACTTCAGGTCGACGACCTGCGCCAGGCGGGGCTCCAGCGTGCCGAGGGATTCGAGGGCTTCGCCGATGCCCTCGAGCTGCTCGTCGGGCTGAACTCCCGCCGGAAGCTCTGTCGGGAGCGAGGTGATCTCGAACGCTCCGCCGCGCTTCTGCGCGCGCCGCTCGCGCACGTAGTCGATCAAGAGACCGCGCATCGCGCGTGAGGCGTAGGCGAGGAAGCGCGCGCGATCGGGGAAAGCGCTCGACGGGCGGCTCACCATGCTGAGGTAGGTCTCGTGCAGCAGCGTGGTCGGGCTCAGCGTGACGAACGCATTGCGGTGCAGCTGCCGTTGCGCGAGCCGGTGGAGCTCCGCGTACAGCAGCGTGAACAGATCCTGGCGCGAGCGTGCGTCACCCTGCTCCGCCGACTCCACCAGTTGCGCCAACGGCGCCTGCAGCATGTCGTGACCCCCCTGCGGCTTCAGAATGCACAAATGAACCGGTGCTTACAATCAGGTCCGAACGATGGCGCATTCCACGCACGGATTGCGATTTAGGCTCAAATAGCCCTGCTCCGCCCCGACAGCTGCGCTGTCGTCTTTCGCAGCCGCATTTCGATCTTCCCCACAAGAGACGAACTTCAGGGGGCGGACCGCATATGACGATCACCAACGACCCGGGGCCGGGAGGCGCGCTGCGGGCAGTGCCGCGCATCGCCCTCGCCGCCCTCACTCTCGCCGCAGCTGCGCCTCTGATTCAGGCCGCACCGCCCGGCTCCGGGATGAGCGTAGCGCCGGATGACCACGGCCTGATCGCCACCTACAACGTCGCGGGCGCAACCGATCTGCGCAACCCGTTCTTTCTCAGCCTGGGAACCAACGGACGCAGCTGCTCGACCTGCCACATCGCAAGCGAGGCGATGAGCTTCACGCCCGCGCATGCGCAGCAGGTGTACGAGGCTACCCGCGGAGCGGATCCGCTGTTCGCCAGCGTCGATGGTGCAAACTGCCAGAACGTTGCGCGCGGCGACCGCGCCGGGCACAGCCTCATTCTTGGCAACGGTCTGATCCGCATCGCGCTGGCGGTTCCGGCAGGGGCCGAGTACTCGATCTCCGTAGTCCACGACCCCTACGGGTGCGCGCTGCAGCTCAGTCCGCTGACCGGTGTGCTGACGGCGTCGGTCTATCGTCGGCCGCTGCCGGCGACCAATCTGTCGTTCCTCAGCACGGTCATGTTCGACGGCCGCGAGACGGTCGCGCCGCTTGTCCGCAGAGGCCACATTCGGCGCCAATCTGCGCACCGACCTCGCGCACCAGGCGATGGATGCCACCACGGGACACGCGCAGGCGGCGGCGCCGCCGAGCGAGCCACCGTGCAGGCGATCGTCAGTTCGAGCTAGGCTTCTTCAGCGCGACAGTATGTCGACCGCCGCGCCGGCGTGCTCGCGGCCGACGGCGCGCTCGGCGGGCCACGTCTATCTGGCGGGCAGCCCTATTACCCGGGCATCAACGACGTGCTCGGCGCCGACCCGACCGGCGCGGCCTTCAACCCGTGGCGATGTCGCTGTATGCCGCCTGGGCAGGAACCCGCCTCCTACTTGGTTCGACGAGGGCGCGAGCGGCCCGCGCGCGAGATCGCCGCCGGTGAGCAGCTCTTCAACACCGCCCCGTTGACGATCAGCAACGTGCGCGGCCTCAATGACAATCCCGCGCTCGGCAATCCCACCTCGCTTCACCGGGCACTGCACCACCTGCCACGATACCCCCAGCGTCGGTGATCACTCGCTGCCATTGCCGCTCGACATCGGCACCAGCCACAGCGCCAAACCGGAGCTGGAATCCGAACCGCTGATCTCAGGCGGCGCTCGCCCAGCTGAGCGCGCCGGATCTGCCGGTATTCCTCATCTCCGGTTGCCCGAATCCCTTCAATCCGGGCAGAGCGAATCCTTCTACACCAGCGATCCCGGTAAGGCGCTGATCAGCGGGCACTGCAGTGACTTCAATCGCCTCAAAGGACCGATCCTGCGCGGCCTCGCGGCGCGCGCGCCCTACTTCCACAACGGCGCTGCCGCGACACTGCGCGAAGTGGTCGACTTCTACGATCAGCGCTTTCAGATGCACCTCGGCGAGGATCAGAAGCGCCAGCTGGTCGCCTTCCTGAACAGCCTGTGAGGCGCCCGGTGTCGTAGGCCTCCCCTCATTGCAGTAACCTCTCATATAAACTATCTAAATAATTGATATTTCGATAGTTGCATCGACCACGAGTGATGCACTAAGCCGGGTGCCAGAACCCCGCGCATGACAATCCCTCACCTGCCCTGAGCGAGCCCTCGCTGGAAGCGCGACCGCGTTCACACTGGGCCCGGGGAGCGCTCCACGCACATGCGACATAGTTCGCTGTGAACGGGACTGGGCCGTGTTGGAATTCGCGCCGGTTTCTCAACTGGTTGCAGCGGGAGGCGCGCCGTTATGGCACGCACAGGCCCTCCAATGAGCACGGCGTCACACCCGGGATTCGCTGGATGAAGCGGGTAAGCGCTGCCAGCCTCGACGCGGACGGCCAGAACCCCGACGTTACGGGGCTGTTCCGCATCTCGGCGAGCGACTTGCGACCGATCGAGACCCTGTTTCGCAACACGGTCGAGAACGCTCCCATCGGCATCGCCTTCGCCAACCCCGACGGCGGCTTCCGCCACGCCAACCTCGCCTTCTGCGCCATGCTGGGCTACAGCGCCGAGGAGCTCAAGAACGAGTCGGTCACGAGCCTCACCCACGGTTCGGACCTGGAAACCACCAGGACCGGGCTCGCGCGGCTGTGGCGCGGCGAGGTGACACACCTCGACGTCGAGAAGCGCTACATCCGCAAGGACGGCGGCGCACTGTGGGTGCGGGTGACCACCTCGCTGGTGCACGGCGGTGCCGCAGCACCCGAATGCACCGTCGAGTTCGTGCGCGACATCTCCAAGCGCAAGGAGACTGTCCGCGGCGCTGCTGCAGAACCAGACACTCCTCGCCACCGTGTTCGGCGAGCTGCCGCTCGCCATCGTGGCCTGTGACGTGCGCGGCCAGCTGACACATTACAACCGCGCGGCGCAGCTGATCCTCGGAATTCCCGGCGAGGACCGCCTGTGCGGCCTGCCGCGCAATCCCTACCCACTCACCTCGCAGATCTATCTTCCCGACGGCACGACCCCGGTGGCGCGCGAGGACCGGCCGCTGGCGCGCACTTTGCGCGGCGAGACCGTCAAGAACGCCGAGTACATCATGGTCCGCCCGGACGGGGCGCGCGCACGCGTGGGGCTGTCGAGCGCGCAGCGGCTCACCGGACCTGCAGGTCAGCCACTCGGCGCCCTCGCGGTGATCGAGGACATCACCGAGCGACGCCAGGCCGAGGAGGAACTCGAGCGCGTGCACAAGCAGCTGCTGATCGCCTCGCGTCAGGCGGGCATGGCGGAAGTGGCCACCAACGTGCTGCACAACGTCGGCAACGTGCTCAACAGCGTCAACGTCTCCGCGCAGCGTGGTCTCCGAGCGCGTCAAGAAGTCGCAAGTGCGTCGGCCTCGGCCGCGCCGCGACACTGCTCGACGAGCACGCCGGGCGATCTCGCGGATTTTCTCGACCGGATGCGCAGGGCAAGCACCTGCCGCTCGTACCTCACGCAGCTGGCCGCCGAGCTCACCGCCGAGCGCGACGCCGCGGTTACCGAGCTCACCGAGCTGCGCAGCAACATCGAGCACATCAAGGAAATCGTCGCCATGCAGCAGAGCTACGCCAAGCGCGGCGGCGTCACCGAAACGGTCGACGTGCGCGAGCTGGTCGAGGACAGCCTGCGCATGAACGAGGGGGCCTTCAGCCGCCACGGCGTCACGATCGTGCGCGACTTCGCCGAAGTGCCGGCGATCGAGGTCGAAAGCACCGCGTGCTGCAGATCCTGGTCAACCTGATCCGCAACGCCAAGTACGCCTGCTCGGAGTCGAGCAGCAGCGACAAGCGCGTCACGGTGAGCATTCGTGCCGAACTCGGACTCGGTGCTGATCTGCGTCGATCGACACCGGCGTCGGCATTCCGAAGCGAGAATCTCAACCGCATCTTCAGCCACGGCTTCACCACCCGCTCCACGGCCACGGCTTCGGCCTGCACAGCAGTGCGCTCGCGGCCGCGGAACTCGGCGGCTCGCTGCAGGCGACGAGCCCGGGCGCCGGCAAGGGCGCGACCTTCACCCTGACGCTCCCGCTCAGCGCGCCGGAGTCGTCCCATGGCCAATGAGACCGAGCGGACTCGCACACCGCGTGCTGGTGATCGATGACAACGCGGCCATCCACGAGGACTACCGCAAGATCCTCACCGCCGTCGACGATCTGAAGCTCGTCCCAGGCTGAAGCGGCTCTGTTCGGCGAGCAGAAGCCCAACGTGTCGCGCCCGGCCTTCGAGATGGACTCCGCCATGCAGGGGCGCGACGGCGTCGAGCGCGCCCGCCAGGCTCTCGCCGAGGGGCGGCCGTACTCGGTCGCCTTCGTCGACATGCGCATGCCTCCGGGCTGGGACGGGCTGGAGACGATCGAGCATCTGTGGAAGCTCGATCCGGAAATCCAGGTGGTCGTCTGCTCGGCCTACTCCGACTACGACTGGCTCGAGCTGCTCAGCGCGGCTCGGCCATTCCGACAAGCTGCTGGTCGTCAAGAAACCCTTCGAACCGATCGAGATCCTGCAGTGCGCCAGCGCACTCAGCCGCAAGTGGCACAACGCCCGCGCCCTCAAGCGCCACGTCGAGAGCCTCGAGCTGGTCGTGACCGATCGCACCAAGGGGCTCGAGGCGGCCAACCGCCAGCTGCGCCACCTGGCCTCCCACGACGCCCTCACCGGGCTCCCCAACCGCGCTGCTGCTGGAAGACCGCATCACCCAGGCGATCGCCCAGGCGGACCGCCAGTCACACGAGTTCGCTCGTGCTGGTCATCGACCTCGACCGCTTCAAGCTCATCAACGACTCCCTCGGTCACCGCGCCGGCGATGATCTGCTGCGCGAGGTGGCGCAGCGCCTCAAGAGCACCGTGCGCGGCGTCGACACCACCGCTCGCCTGGGCGGAGATGAGTTCGTGATCCTGCTCGGCGCCCCGGTGACGCAGGTCGAGGCGGTCGAGGTCGCCAGGCGCGCGATCCGCATCATGGAGCCCGCCATCAGGCTCGCCGGCATCGACGTGCACGTCTCCCCGAGCATCGGCATCGCCTTCTACCCGCGCGACGGCACCACGGTCGATTCGCTGCTGGCACGCGCCGATGCCGCCATGTACAGCGCCAAAGAGCGCGGCCGCAACAACGTGCAGTGCTATGCCGAGGGCATGAGCACCGTCACTCAGGAGCGCGTGCAAGCATCGAGAGCGAACTGCACGAGGCGCTGCGCACCGGACAGTTCGAGCTGCACTACCAGCCCAAGGTCGACACCGCCACCGGCGGGTCAACAGCGCCGAGGCGCTGATCCGCTGGCGGCATCCGAACCGCGGCTTGCTGCCGCCGAGCGAATTCATCGGCATCGCCGAGGACTGCGGACTGCTCGATGCGATCGGCGAATGGGTGCTGTACGAGGCGTGCAAGCAGGCCAAGGCGTGGCAGAACGCGGGGCTGCGGCCGCTGCGGGTCGCGGTCAATCTCGCGCCCTCGCAGTTCCGGCTCGTGAACCTCGTCGACCAGATCCGGCGCGCCATCGCCGCCGCAGCGCTCGACCCGCAGCTGCTCGAAATGGAGCTCACCGAGAGCGCGGTGATGAGCGATGCGGAGGAATCGATCCTCATCCTCGAAGCGATCAGCCGCATGGGCGTGCTGGTGTCGGTCGACGACTTCGGCACCGGCTACTCGAGCATGAGCTACCTGCGCCGCTTTCCGATCGACAAGCTGAAGATCGACCGCTGCTTCGTCGAAGAGATGACCCGCCGCCCCGAGGATGCCTCCATCGTGCGCGCGATCATCTCGCTCGCGCACAGCCTGCACCTGAAGGTGATCGCCGAGGGCGTGGAGACCGCGGAGCAGCTCGCGCTCCTCGCCGACCTCGGCTGCGACCAGTACCAGGGCTTCTACTTCAGTCCCGCGCTGAGCCCAAACCAGTTCGTCGAGCTGGTGAAACAGGCGAGCAGCACCGACCCCGTCCTGAGCGACGAAGACGCCGTGCGTACCCACAGCAAGCTCTCGGGCCTGAAGCGCACCCACCGCTGAAGGGCGACCCCGGCACCGGCCGCCCGCGCGGTGGCCACCGCACAGGCTCCCGCCGGCCCATCGCGGCACGTACGCGATCCCTCCTGCAGGCCCAAAACCCCCAGGGCTTCCGTGGCTGGCGGTCCGTGTGAAATACTCCAACGTCGCCTGGTTTGGGGTGGGAACTCAAGAACGATAAACAGAGGAGCTAACCCAGTGGCCGCGACCAATCTGCCCGTTTACGAATCCGGTATAGACAAGGCACACCGGCGCGTCATCTTCGCCTCGAGCCTCGGCACGGTGTTCGAGTGGTACGACTTCTACCTGTACGGCTCGCTCGCCGCGATCATGGGCAAGCAGTTCTTCTCCGGCGTGAACGAAACCACCGGATTCATCTTCGCGCTGCTCGCCTTCGCTGCCGGCTTTGCCGTGCGGCCGTTCGGGGCGCTGGTGTTCGGGCGGCTCGGGGACCTGGTCGGACGCAAGTACACCTTCCTCATCACCATCGTGATCATGGGCCTCGGCACAGCCCTCATCGGCGTGCTGCCCAGCTACGCCCAGGTCGGGATGACCGCCCCGATCCTGTTGATCGCGCTGCGGCTGCTGCAGGGACTGGCGCTCGGCGGGGAATACGGCGGCGCAGCCACCTACGTGGCCGAGCACGCCCCGCAGGGCAAGCGCGGCCTGTACACCAGCTGGATCCAGACCACCGCCACGCTCGGGCTGTTCCTGAGCCTGCTGGTGATCCTCTTCACGCGGCAGTTGCTCGGCAGCGCCTTCGACAGCTGGGGGTGGCGCATTCCCTTCCTCGCCTCCGTCGTGCTGCTGATCGTCTCGGTGTACATCCGCATGCAGCTCGCCGAGTCGCCGGTGTTCCTGGAGATGAAGTCGGCCGGCACGCGCTCCAAGGCCCCGCTCACCGAGTCCTTTGCGCGCTGGGGCAACCTGCGCATCGTCATCTTCGCGCTGCTGGGGGCCACGGCCGGCGAGGGGGTGGTCTGGTATGCGGGGCAGTTCTACGCGCTGTTCTTCCTCACGCAGATCCTGAAGGTCGACGCGCAGCCGGCGAACCTGCTGATCGCCGCGGCGCTGCTGATCGCCACACCGTTCTTCGTCGTCTTCGGGAGGCTCTCCGACCGCATCGGCCGCAAGAAGATCATCCTCATCGGCTGCCTGCTCGCCGCGGTAACCTACGTACCGATCTTCAAGGGCATCACCCACTACGCCAATCCGGCCATCGAGCGCGCGGCGGCGAACTCCCCGGTGACCGTGATTGCAGATCCGAACGCCTGCAGCTTCCAGTTCGACCCGGTGGGCAAGACCAAATTCACCAAGTCCTGCGACGTGGCCAAGGCGACTGCTCGCCAAGGCCGGAGTGCCCTACTCCAATCAGGCAGCCCCCGCCGGCGCACTCGCCCGGGTGCGCATCGGCTCGGACGAGATCCCCTCCTTCGAGGGAGCCAGCATGTCAGCGGGCGAGTTCAAGGAGGCCAGTGGCGCCTTCACCAAGCTGCTCGGCGGCAAGCTCAAGGACGCCGGCTACCCCGCCAAGGCGGATCCCGCTCAGGTCAACTACCCGATGGTGCTGCTGCTGCTGGTGATCCTGGTGCTGTACGTCACCATGGTGTACGGGCCGATCGCCGCCTGGCTCGTGGAGCTGTTCCCGGCGCGCATCCGCTACACCTCCATGTCCTTGCCCTATCACATCGGCAACGGCTGGTTCGGCGGCTTCCTGCCCCCGGTCGCCTTTGCACTCGTGGCACTCACCGGCAACATCTACTACGGCTTGTGGTATCCGATCATCGTCGCGCTCATGACGGTGGTGGTCGGCGCCTTGTTCCTGCCGGAGACCAAGGACCGCAGGATCCAGTAAGGGAGCAAACATCATGAAGACCGAACAGAGCAGGCGCGGCGGCTGGAGCTGGTGGTATCTGCTGTTCATCGTGCAGTTCGTCGCGGTGCTGTGGCCGCCGTTCTACAACAAGGTCGAGCCGACCTGGATCGGCATGCCGTTCTTCTACTGGTATCAGCTCCTGTGGGTGCTGATCGCAGCCGCGCTCACCGCGCTCGTGTACTGGGTCACGCGCTAGCGCCCCGGCGCCACCGAAGGAGCTGCTTCGATGCAAGAATTGAACTGGATCGCGCTCATCATCTTCGTCCTGCTGTTCGCGCTCATCACCTGGCTGGGCTTCGCCGCCGCGCGCTGGCGCCGCGGGGACCTGGACATGCTGCACGAGTGGGGCCTCGGGGGCCGGCGCTTCGGTACCGTTGTCACCTGGTTCCTGCTGGGCGGGGACATGTATACCGCCTATACCTTCGTCGCCGTGCCGGCGCTCGCCTTCGGCACCGGGGCGGTGGCGTTCTTCGCGGTGCCCTACACGATCGTCGTCTGGCCGATCCTGTTCTTTGCGTTCCCGCGCCTCTGGCACGTATGCAACAAGCACGGCTACATCACCGCCGGCGACTTCGTGCGTGGCCGTTTCGGCAACCGCTGGCTGGCGCTCGCGATCGCCGTCACCGGCATCGTCGCGACCATGCCGTACATCGCCCTGCAGCTGGTGGGCCTGCAGGTGGTGCTCGGCGGGCTCGGCATCTCGGGCACCGGGCTCGCGGCGGATCTGCCGCTCATCATCGCCTTCGTGATACTTGCGCTGTTCACCTATTCGAGCGGGCTGCGCGCCCCGGCTTCGATCGCCATCGTCAAGGACCTGCTCATCTATGCCACGGCGTTCGTGGCGGTGATCGTGATCCCGATCCAGCTCGGCGGCTTCGGCAAGATCTTCGCAGCGGTGCCGCATGCGAAGCTGCTGCTCGCCCCGCCCGGAGCCGCACACCACCGGCTCCTATGGGGCTTACGCGACGCTGGCGCTCGGCTCGGCGCTGGCGCTGCTGCTCTACCCGCATTCCATGACCGGGATACTGAGCGCCAGCAGCGGCGCGCGCGATCCGCCGCAATGCGGCGCTCCTGCCCGGCTATTCCTTCATGCTGGGATTGCTCGCGCTGGTGGGCTTCTTCGCCATCGCGGCCGGGGTCGCCAACCTCCCCGAGTACGCCGCGGGCTTCAAGCAGTTCGGCAACAACTTCGCCGTGCCGGCGCTGTTCCTGCACAGTTTCCCCTCGTGGTTCGTCGGCATCGCGTTCGCCGCGATCGGCATCGGCGCCCTGGTACCGGCGGCCATCATGTCGATCGCCGCAGCCAACCTCTACACCCGCAACATCCACCGCGAGTTCATCAACCGCCATCCGAGCGACAAGCAGGAAGCGCAGATGGCGAAGTGGGTGTCGCTGATCGTGAAGTTCGGCGCGCTGGTGTTCATCCTGTTCGTGCCGACCAAGTACTCGATCTACCTGCAGCTGCTGGGCGGGATCTGGATCATCCAGACTCTGCCCGCGGTGCTGCTGGGGGCCTATACCCGCTGGTTCAACGACTGGGCGCTGCTCATCGGGTGGGGTGTGGGGACCTTCGCAGGCACCTGGATGGCGATCGATGCGGGCCTGAAGCCCACCTTCCCGCTGCAGGTCGCGGGCTGGTCGTTCCCCGGCTATTCGGCCTTCTACACGGTGATCCTCAACCTGGTGGTCGCCGGCCTCCTGACGCTCGCGTTCAAGGCGACGAGCGCCCGGCACGCGGTGCCCGACGAGACCGCCGCGGCGGACTATCACGCCTGAAGCCTGCGGTGGCTGCGGTGCGGCGCCGGGTCGGGCATTGGCGCTGTGCTGCCCGCGCGCCGCCATCGCCCCCAGGCAGGCGCAGCGGCTCCCGATTCTCCCCGAGACCTCGCCGTGAGCAGGCCGGACTTGTAACGAGAAGCATCGGGGAGGGGATGCCCCGAGGATTTCCCCCTCTTTAGGGGGAGGGGGCTGCACGCTGCACCTGCGGTGCGGTACTGTGCCGGGCCGATGTGGATCGTCACACTGGCGCTGCGGCGCCCGTACACCTTTATTGTCCTCGCAATCGCGATCCTGCTGCTCGGCGGCTTCGCGATCCTGCGCACTCCCACCGACATTTTCCCGAACATCAACATCCCCGTGGTCGCGACGGTGTGGCGTTACGCCGGGCTGTCGCCTGAGGAGATGGCGACTCGCCTGATCATCCAGACCGAGCGCACCGCGCAAACGACCGTTAACGACGTCGAGCACACCGAATCGCAATCGCTCATTGGCGAGTCGATCGTCAAGTATTTCTTCCAGCCCGGCGTCGACGAGGAGCTGTCGTTCGCGCAGATCACGGCCGTGTCGCAGACCCAGCTGCGCTCCGCGCCGCCCGGCACCACCCCGCCCTACGTGCTCGCCTACAACGCTTCCTCGGTGCCGGTCCTGCAGCTCGCGCTCTCGAGCAACAACCTCGGCGAAGCGCAGCTCTTCGATCTCGGTAACAACATCATCCGTACCGGGCTCGCTACCGTCCAGGGCGCATCCATGCCCTACCCCTACGGCGGTCTGCAGCGCCAGGTGCAGGCGGACCTCGATCCGGATGCGCTGCGCGCCACTGGCCTGTCGGGGAACGACGTGACCAGCGCCATCGCCTCGCAGAACTCGATCCTGCCGGGGGGCACGCAGAAGATCGGCGACCGCGAATACTTCATCAACGTAAACGCCAACCCGCACACCATCGCCGAGCTCAACGACCTGCCGATCACCAACCGTAACGGCAGCGTGATCTATGTGCGCGACGTGGCGCACATCCGCGACGGCTATCCGCCGCAGACCAACATCGTGCGCCGCGACGGCCACCGTGGCGTGTTGATGAGCGTGCTCAAGACCGGCAGCGCCTCGACCCTCGACATCATCAGGAGCATCAAGCAACGCCTGCCCGGAATCCGCGAGCAGCTGCCGCCGGGGTTCAACATCGACCTGGTCGGAGACCAGTCGGTGTTCGTGCGCGCCGCCATCGACGGCGTGGTGCGTGAAGCGGTCATCGCCGCCTGCCTCACGGCGCTCATGATCCTGCTGTTCCTCGGCAGCTGGCGCAGCACCATCATCATCGCGGTATCAATCCCGCTGTCGATCCTCACCTCGATCATGTGCCTGTCCGCGCTCGGCGAGACCATCAACATCATGACGCTCGGGGGACTCGCGCTCGCGGTCGGCATCCTGGTCGATGACGCCACCGTGACGATCGAGAACATCAACATGCACCTCGAGCAGGGCCAGGAGGTCGAGGAGGCGATCCTGAACGGCGCGCGCGAGATTGCCGTGCCGGCCTTCGTGTCGACGCTCGCGATCTGCATCGTGTTCGTGCCGATGTTCATGCTGGCCGGCATCGCCCGCTACCTCTTCATACCGATGGCCGAGGCGGTGGTGTTTGCGATGCTCGCCTCCTACGTGCTGTCGCGCACCCTGGTGCCGACGCTCGCCAAGTACTGGTTGCAGAAGTACGCCCCGCACGCGCAGCTGCACTCCCTCAACCCGGCGCAGCGCGTCCAGCGCCGCTTCGAGCAGTGGTTCGGTCGCACGCGCGAGCGCTACCGCGAGCTCCTCGGGCGGGCGCTCGCCGCGGGACCGCGCTTCACACTGCCCTTCCTCGGGGCGATGGCGGCGACCGCACTGCTGGCCTTCCCGATGGGGCGCTTCCTCCCCGGGCTCGGCCAGGACTTCTTCCCTGCGGTCGACGCCGGGCAGATCAAGCTGCACCTGCGCGCCGCTACCGGGCTGCGCATCGAGGAGACCGCGGCGCTGTGCGATCGAGTCGAGGCCACGATCCGCGGCGTGATTCCCGCAGCCGAGATCGACACCATCGTCGACAACATCGGCGTGCCCTACAGCGGCATCAACCTCACCTATTCGACTTCGGCGCCAATCGGCCCGGGAGACGCCGACATCTTCGTGAACCTCAAAGCCGACCATCACCCGACCCAGGACTACATCCACGCGCTGCGCGGCAAGCTGAAGCAGCTCTACCCCTCGGCCATGTTCGCCTTCCAGCCGGCGGATATCGTCAGCCAGATCCTGAACTTCGGACTCCCCTCCCCGGTCGACGTGCAGGTGTCGGGGTTCGACCTCGACGGCGGACGCAAGTACGCCGATGAGCTCATGGGCCGCATGCAGCAGATCCCGGGCCTGGTGGATGTGCACATCCAGCAGGCGTTCGACTATCCGACCATCACCGTCAACGTCGATCGCAACAAGGCGGCGCTGCTCGGCCTCACCGAGACCGACGTGGCGTCCGACCTGCTGGTATCGCTGTCGGGCAGCTCGCAGACGGTGCCCTCCTTCTGGATCGACCCCAAGGGCACGCAGTATCCGGTGGTCGCGCAGACCCCCCAGTTCCGCCTGGCCTCCCTCACCGACCTCGCCACGACGCCGGTCACGGTCGGCGGTGCTGCGGGCAGCGCCGGCGGCCCCGCTGCGCCCATCGCGGGCGCCGCCGGCCCGCAGCTGCTCGCCAACCTCGCGAGCTTCGAGCGCGGTGTCTCCCCCGCGGTCGTGAGCCACTACGACGCCACCCCGGTGATCGACATCTACGCCGCGGTGGACGGCATCGACCTCGGCTTCATCGCCACACAGATCCGGGACCTCGTGGCCGACACGCAGCATTCGCTGCCGCACGGCTCGCGCGTCACGGTCCGCGGCCAGGTACAGACCATGACCGACTCCTTCACCGGGCTGCTCATCGGGCTGGCCGGGGCGGTGGTCCTGGTGTACCTGCTGATCGTGGTCAATTTCCAGACCTGGCGCGATCCCTTCATCATCATCACGGCGCTCCCGGCCGCGCTCGCCGGCATCGTCTGGATGCTCTTTTTGACCCACACACCCGTGAGCGTGCCGGCGCTCACCGGCGCCATCATGTGCATGGGCGTGGCCACCGCCAACAGCGTGCTGGTGATCAGCTTCGCACGCGAGCGCATGAACGCGGGCGACGATGCGGCACACGCCGCCCTGCAGGCGGGCTTCACCCGCTTCCGCCCGGTGCTGATGACCGCGCTGGCGATGATCATCGGCATGGTCCCCATGGCGCTCGGCCTGGGCGAGGCCGGCGAGCAGAACGCACCGCTCGGGCGGGCGGTCATCGGCGGGCTGATCTTCGCCACCATCGCGACGCTGTTCTTCGTGCCCGCAGTCTTCACTCTGATCCATGGACGCCGGAGCCCCGATGCCCGATCCCACGCCTGAAGCCGCCCCGACGCCCCGCGATCCGCACACCCGCCGCATCGTGCTGATCGCGGTCGCAGCCGCGCTGATTCTCGCCGCGTGGGGCATCGTCAGCCGCCTGTACACCCGCGCCGCGCTCGCGCGCGAAGCAGCCGATGCCGCCGTCACCGAGGTGGTCACGACCCATGCCACCACGGGTCCGTCCTCGGACCAGCTGGTGCTGCCCGGCAACGTTCAGGCCTACTACGAGGCGCCCATCTATGCGCGCACCAACGGGTACGTGAAGACCTGGTATACCGACATAGGCGCGACGGTGAAGAAGGGCCAGCTGCTGGCGCAGATCGAGACCCCGGAGATCGACCAGCAGCTTCGCCAGGCCGAGGCCGATCTTGGCACGGCCGAGGCCAACTACCAGCTCTCGCGCACCACCAACGAGCGCTGGAAGGGCCTGCTCGCCACCCAGTCGGTCTCCCAGCAGGACGCCGACGAGCGTGCCGGGGACGCTGCGGCCAAAGCCGCGGCGCGCGTCTCCGCGAGCGCCAACGTCGCGCGGCTGCGCGAGCTCGAATCCTTCAAGCGCGTGCTCGCACCGTTTGACGGCGTCGTCACCCAGCGCAACACCGATGTGGGTGCGCTGATCAACGCCGGCCAAAGCCCAGGCAGCGCCCTGTTCCGCGTCGCCGATACGCATCGCCTGCGCATCTACGTGTTCGTGCCACAGCCGTATGCGGCGCAGGTGCGCCCGGGACTGTCCGCCGCGCTCGAGTTCACCGACCATCCGGGCAGGCGTTATGCGGCGACCGTCACCTCCACCGCGCACGCCCTCGATACAACCTCACGCACCCTGCAGGTCGAGCTGCAGATCGACAACTCCGCGGGCGAGCTGCTCCCTGGATCCTACGCGCAGGTCAGCTTCTCCCTGCCGGTGAACGTCAACACACTGCGGGTGCCGGTCAATGCCGTGATGTTCCGTGGCGAGCACGTGCAGGTCGCCACGGTCGACGAGCACCATGTCGTACACCTGAAGAGCATCACCGAGGGACGCGACTTTGGCACCGAGATCGAGGTGCTCTCCGGCATCGGGCCCGAAGATGCGCTGATCCTCAATCCTTCCGATTCGATCAGCGAAGGCCAGCAGGTGCAGGTTCACGAGCGGGGCACGGCCGGCGAGCAAGCGCCGAAGAGTTCCGGCAACGGCGCGGAGCACTCCTCGTGAGAGAGCTGCGGCTCGCCGCAGCGGCGCTCGCGGGCGCTGCGCTCGCGGCCTGCTCGCTCGCACCGCGCTATCAGCGGCCCGCCATGCCTGCACCGCCCGCGGCCTACAAGGAAGCGGGCGACTGGAAGGTGGGCACGCCCGCCGATACGATCGCCCGCGGCCGCTGGTGGCACATATTCGACGACACGGATCTCGATGCGCTCGAGGACCAGGTCACTGTGAAGAACCAGAGCCTCAGGGCGGCCCTGGCGCGGCTCGAAGAAGCCCGCGCCCAGACGCGCCTGGCGCGCGCCTCCTGGTTCCCGACGATTACCGCTCAGGCGGATGCCACCCGCGGCGAGAGCTCCGTGTATTCCTCGAGCTATGTGCCGGGCAAGTCGCGGACCGGCAACGTCTTTGTCCTGGGTGGCGACCTGTCCTACGAGATCGACCTCTTCGGTCGCATCCGCAACACCGTCGCGGGCGCGCGCGCCAGTGAGCAGGCGAGCGTCGGGGACGCCGCGGCACTCGATCTGTCGCTGCACGCGGAGCTCGCGAGCGACTACTTCACGCTCCGCGGCCTCGATATCGAACAGCGCTTCCTCGACCACACGGTCGAGGACTACGCCCGTGCGCTCGAGCTCACCGGGAATCTCTACCGTGGCGGCGCCTCGCCGATCTCCGACGTGCAGCAGGCACAGGCGCAGCTCGAGACCGCCCGGACCCAGGCCGAGGACACGCACCTGCGCCGCGCGCAGACCGAGCACGCGATCGCGGTGCTGGTGGGCGAGGAGGCCTCGAGCTTCACGCTCGCGCCGCGCCCTGCGGAGGCCTTCTGGAGCCTGCCCCCGGTGGACGCCGGCCTCCCCTCGCAGCTACTCGAGCGGCGCCCCGACGTAGCCGCGGCCGAGCGGCGCGTGGCGGCCGCCAACGCCGCGATCGGCGTCGCACGGGCGGCCTACTTCCCGGTCTTCAGCCTGAACGGCGGCGCCGGCTGGCAGAGCATCCAGACGTCCAATCTCCTCAGCGCCCCGGCTCAGTACTGGTCCGTGGGCCCACAGGCGCTGTTGACCGTGTTCGATGCCGGCGCGCACGCCGCACAGTCGCAGGCCGCCCACGCCGGTTACGACGAGCAGGTGGCGGACTATCGCGGCACGGTGCTCACGGCGTTCCAGGACGTCGAGGACAACCTCGCGGCGCTGCGCCAGTTGCACAAGGAAAGCCTCAGCGAGGCGGCCGCCGTGGCGGCGACCCAGGGGGCGCTCGATCAGGCGAACCTGCGCTACAAGGGAGGGATCGTCACCTATCTCGAGGTGGTCGCAACCGAGAATGCAGCGCTGGCGGCGCAGCTTGCGGCCGCCGATATCGAAATCCGCCGCGCTGCCGCCACCGTCGCCCTGGTCAGGGCGCTCGGCGGCGACTGGAATCCCCCGCCCCCCTAGCCGCCTACCTCAGGTAGGCGTGCACCACGTCGATCAGGTGCTTGGCGCCGCGGGCACGCTCGCGGTCCTTGTCGCGGCTGGGATCGGAAACGTGCATGCGGATATGATCCTCGAGGAGTTCGGCCATCAGGCTGCTGGCCGCGCCGCGCACCGAAACGGTAAGCTGCATCACCTTGGCGCAGTCGGCCTCGCGCTCGAGTGCACGCTCGATCGCGTCTACCTGGCCACGCAAGCGGCGCACGCGCTGCAGAAGGCGGGTCTGGTCTTGGATCGTGTGTCCCATCAAAGGGTACTCGTGCCGCAGGGCTTATAGGGTGGGGGGTATACTATACAGGAGAGGCGCGTCTGCGGTATGGGGACGGGCCGCGTTTGCCGCCCTGCTGGCCCTCGGCTGGCAGGCGGCGCCCGCCCAGCAGCCCGCGATTGCGGACGCAGCTACCGCCCTGCCCGCTCCGGTAAGCAGCTGGCCGCTGCTGCTCGCCGCCCAGTACACCTTCATCGAGCAGAAGCAGACCGCACTCGACTCACCGTACGCGGGGCGCTTGAGCCTGCTGCCGGACGGGGATCGCCAGGCGACCCACACCATCGGCTTCTACGGCGGCTGGGCGCCCATCTCCTGGGCACAGCTGTACCTCGACACCGAGAAGTTCATGGGCGCCGGCGTGAGCGGCGCGACCGGGCTCGGGGGACTCACCAACGGGGACGTCGTGCGCCAGGGAGTGCCCGGCCTGAAGAAGGAATTCTACATCGCGCGCCTGTACGCGCGCTTCATGCTACCGCTCGGTCCGGGGCTCGCCGCGGTGGCGCGCGGGCAGGACCAGCTGCCGGGGAACGAGCCGGCGCGACGCCTCGAGTTCAAGGTCGGGCGCCTGGCGGTCGCGGACGACTTCGACAGGAATCGCTACGCCGGCTCGGCTCGCACCCAGTTCCTGAACTGGTCGCTCTGGGACAACACCGCCTGGGACTATGCCGCCAACACCCGCGGCTACAGCGATGGCCTGGTGGCCGGCTACGTGAGCCCGCTGTGGTCGCTCAGGTACGGCATTTACCGGATGCCACTGTTCGCCAACGGGCAGACGCTCGAAACCCTCGCGCGGGCGCGCGGCGAGAACCTGGAGCTGACGCTGACGCCTGTGCGTGTGACGACGGTGGTGCGCCTGCTCGCCTACCGCAACACGGCGCGCATGGGCGACTATGCCGAGGCTGTGGCGCTCGCGGCCGCGACCGGTGCCTTCCCCGACATCGCGGCGGATGATCGCGAGGGTCGGCACAAGAGTGGCTACGGAGTGAACCTCGAGCAGCCGCTCGCCGATGACGGCGAGACGGGCCTCTTTGCCCGCGTGGGATGGAACGACGGGCATACGGAGGATTTCGCGTTCACCGAGGTGGACCGGGTGCTGAGCTGCGGTGGGCAGCTGTCGGGGTTGCATTGGCAGCGCAGCGAAGACCGGGTGGGTGCGGCCGTCGTCGTCGAGGGGCTATCGGACGTGCACCGCGACTACCTCGCCGCCGGCGGTGCCGGCTTCCTGCTGGACGATGGGCGCCTCAACTACGCCCACGAGCAGATCCTTGAAACCTACTACCGGGCACAGTGGACCTGGTCACGCGGCGCAGCAGCGCTGCGTGTGCAGCTGAGCCCCGACTTCCAGTACATCCAGAACCCGGGATTCAACCAGGACCGGGGACCGGTGCGCTTTTACACGCTGCGGCTGCACATTGAATATTAGGAAAATCGCCTGCCGGCGATTTTTCGGACATCAGCTTCGATGCCGGGCGCCAAAGGCGGGGCTCGATGCGCATCGATTGCGATCACCTCAGCAGCCGAGCACTTCGGGGCAAGGCTGGCGCAGGGGCTTTGGCGCCCTGCGCTGCCTCCGACCTCAGCCCTGGGGAGCGCGCATGTCCTCTCGCGCCTGCTTCTGCGCCTTGCCCGCCTCCCCCTTGGCATCTGTCTCGGGTTTCAGGGAATGAATGGCCGAGCCGAGCGACTCCCCGCCCGTTACCTTGCCCTTCAGGTCTGCGAACGGGATGCTCAGGTTCTGTGCGGCGTGCAGCGTGGCCGAGCACTGGCCAAGATTCTTGAAGCCGCTGCAGGCGTCCTCCAACGACATGCCCGCCGGCACCAGCGCCGCGAGCCGTGTGCTCGGTCCGCCTCCTTCCCTGGCCGGCGCCTGCGGCGCCGGAGTCATCTGGGCGAGAGCCACCGGCACGAGTCCCAGGGCGGCCGTGGCCAGCAACGAGCAAATAGTGTGCTTCATGACAACCTCCGTTGTTGCTTCAGGAGCGCTCCTAATATAAGACCCAAGCGCGGCCGCCGGGCAAACTGTCGGCGATTGGCTATATGTCGGCTATTTCACCCGGGCGAAATCGACGAAGCCGCGTTCGAAATCGGTGTGCGTGAGTCGCACGCGCACCGCATCACCCACGTCGAGGCCCTCGAAGCCGTGCACCAGGCGCCCCTCCGCCAGCGGGTGTGCGATGCGCACCCAGGTACCCTTGTCGGACGCCCCGGTGACGATCGCATCGAACGGCTGACCGATGCGTGGCTGCAGCAGCAGCGCCGCGGCGGACTTGCGTACCTGGCGCTCGACCCGCGCAGCATTGCCCTCCTGCTCGGTGCAGTGCTGCGCGAGGCGTCGCAAGGTGTCGTCGTCGTAGGGTGCGGGACGCGAGGCGAGCGCGGCCTTCACCAGGCGCTGAGCGATGAGATCCGGAAAGCGCCGGTTGGGTGCGGTGGCGTGCGTGTAGTCGTTCACCGCGAGACCGAAGTGGCCTTCGGCGGGCTCGCCGGGGCGCTTGAGCACGTACTCGCCGGCGCCGAGCAGCTTCACCACCGCGAGTGACAGGTCCGGGAAGCGCTTGGGATCGGCCTGCTGGCGCTTTACCAGGAAGGCGCTCAGCGCGCGCGCATCAGGGGCCTGCGGCAGGGCCTCCCCGAGACCCTTCGCCAGCTCCACGATCCGGCTCCAGCGCTCCGGAACGCGCAACACACGTCGCAGTGCCGGCGAACGCTGCGCCTCGAGGTACTCGGCCACGATCCCGTTGGCTGCGATCATGAAGTACTCGATCAGCTCCTTCGCCCGATTGTCCTCATCCGGCCGCAGGTCCATGAGCGCGCTGCCCTCGTAGACCGCCTGCGCCTCGAGGGTGGTGAGACCGAGCGCGCCTTGCGCCTTGCGCACGCGCTTCAGCGCCTGCGCGACGCGGTCCTGGATACGCAGCTGCTCGGCCATGCCGGCAACCGCGGCGAGCGGTTCCGGCTCGGGGCCCGTGCCGTCGAGCCAGGCCGCCACACTGTTGTAGGCGAGCTTGGCGCGATTGACGACCGCGGCGCGATACACAGCCGGCGCGCTGACGGTGCCCTCGGGCGCGACCGTCATCTCGATGACGAGGCTCAGGCGCTCCTGGTCTGCGGCAAGGGAAGTCAGATCGGTCGACAGCCGCTCGGGCAGCATGGGGAAGATTTCGGCCGCCGTGTAGACACTCGTCGTGTTAGCGCTGGCGTGCTCATCCAGGGCCGACCCGGGGGCGACCGTCGCATCGACATCCGCGACCGCGACCAGCACCTTCACCGCGCCGCCCGCAAGCAGCTCGGCGACCGAGAGCTGATCCAGATCACGCGAGTCGTCGTTGTCGATCGAGCACCACAGAAGCCGCCGCAGATCGTGGATCTCGGGCCCCGTGAGCGCGGCGGGTGCGCTGATGGCTGCGAGCTGTGTCAGGGCGGCGGGAGAGAAATCGGGTTGCAGGCCGCGCTCCTGCATGGCACGGCGTGCGACCCGGACGAGATCTTCCTGTGAGGCGTTTGCGGCTGGCATCACCCCATGATAACCGGACGCACAGATAAACGAAGGGCGTCGCCAGTGTGTGCGCGACGCCCTTCTTGAGCTCGACCCGGGATTGTCCTCCCGGATCGACCGGGGGACCTCTTTACAGCTGCGGCAGCATTCCGGTGTAGTACACGACCACGTAGGCCTTGAGCGCCCCGCTCGTCTGCGAACCCGCCGGCTGCGGAACGCCCCACACCTTGACCGGCGTGCCCGCCGTCAGATTACTGGTGAAGGTGGCGAGCCCGGCGTCGGTGCTGATGTCGATCGGGCTCACGCTGACGATGCCGTTGCTGCGATCGATCTGGTACACGAGCGTCGCCGAGCCCGAGGTGGTGGTCACGTCCACGGTCCCGGGAGTCGCGCCCCCGAGCACCGTCATGGTGAAGGCGTTGTTGCTGAGCCCGCTCACCACCGCGCCAATCGGCAGCGGAGTCGGCTCCAGGATCGCCAGCGGCGCCTCCCAGCCCACGGGCGAAGCACTCGACCAGCGCGCGGTGCTGAAGCCCCACGCCGCCACCGGACCGACGCTGCCGCCGAAGTTCACCGCGCCGTTGGTGGCCGAGACGAAGTCGCTGACGGCGTTGCTGCCGGTATCGGCCAGCGTCGGGTAGGTGAAGTTCCACCAGTCAAACCCGCTGATCGCATCGCCGCTCGGATCCACATTGGCTTGCGTCGCGGGGATATACGGCAGGTTGATCGAGTAGTCGTCGCTGCTACGCAGGTAGTTGTGCGTATAAGTGAAGCCCGTGCTGTTGGCAGCCGAGACGGTGCCCGAGTAGCCGGCCGTCTCGATGTCGATCTCGGTCGCCACCATCGGCACGGCAAGCGGATCGTCCACGGTCACGTGCACCTTGAACCCACGTACCAGGTCATCCGTCGCGAGAAAGCCCAGGCCCTGGCCGATCGCGGTCGCATCCGCAGCTGGGTTCTGCGGCGCACGAAAGAAGAACTGGGTGTTGGCGTCGACCTGCACCGGCACGCCCACGCCCTCCTCGTTCTCCACCGTCACCAGGCCGCTGGTCTCATCGACGTGCAGCACGTGGCCCTCGGGGCTCAGCCACACGGTGTTGAAGGTCTGGCTGGCGTACACCCGCACGGCGACGAGCGAGCCGTCCTCCTGATAGCGGGCGGCGATGCGCACGTACTCCCCCGGCAGTGTATTGGCCTGCGCCGAGAAATCCTTGATCACGGTGTGCGTCTTGCCGTCCAGGTCGTAGAAGATGGTGCCGTTGGTCGAATCGGCGAGGATCGTGAGCTGCTCTGTGCCCGTGATCTCGGTCTCCGGGTTGGTCGCGGGCTCCACCGCGAAGTCCTTGTCGATCACGATCGAGCTGTTGTCCGAGGAGACCGACTGCACCGTACCGTAGGTATGACGCAGCACCAGCCAGCGCAGGTCCCCGACCCGGTGGCGGCGCACCGGCCCGTTGAAGTTCACCGCCCAGAGCGTCGTGCCCATGGCGACCGGCGGGGTGTGTGCCACGATGAAGGCCGGGTGCGCGAGATCGAACTCGAGATCCAGCGCGTTGCTGGCGGTGCTCGTGACCGATAGCGGGGAATCAAAGCTCAGCGTGAGCGGTACCGTGAGGTTGCCGCTCGTGCCCCGCTTGCCCTGGATCTGGATCAGGTTCGAGGCGATGGTCTGCCCGGGCGTGCCGGCGAAGCCGCTCTCGGGGTTGGAAGCTACCGTGAGCAGCACATCGCCCGGATTCGCCCCTACGGTGATCACGGCACCCGTATAGGTGCCGACCGGCACGCTCACGTTGCCGAGGATCTCGCCGAGCTGGTCGAGCTGCTCGAGGTTGATCAGCGGCGCGGGTGACGGCGCGCTATAGACCGTCACGTTAGTGGCGCCGCCCTGCGGGATGAGGGCAATGCTCAGCACGCGCACGCCGATCGTGGCCCAGTCGTCCGAAGACGCATCGCTGATGAGCAACTGCATGTTGGTCATCTGCGTCTGGGGAGGGGGCGTCGGGTTGCCGTTGTCCGAACTGGAACCGGAGCCGCCACCGCAGGCACTGAGCGCCGTGGCGAGACCGATGATCAGCGCGCCCAGCGCGCGTCGCAACATAATGCGGTCCATGTTCTTACCCTTCCGTCGGTTGTGATGAGTTGTGACTGACCGTCGCAACCCTAAGCGGGCGAGCCGCGGGTTGGTTGACGCGGATGCACGGGACGCGCCGTGCTGTCGCCTGCCGGCGACGCGACGCGGGGAGAGAGTCGGATGAGGATCGTGCGGTGGCTTTAGGCGTCAACCGCTCTGCAACAGGTCCGTCACGTACGACTTGGCGCGCTCGCACGCTGCAGCGAGCGGCAGATCGGCGGCGAGACCCGCGGCGATCGCGGAGGCGAGGGCGCAGCCCGTCCCGCGGTGTGTGCGCGCGCTGCGTGGGGCGGTAAACGCGCACGCGCTGCCGTCGGTTGACACCAGCCAGTCGACCGAGCTCGACCCCGTGCCATGGCCGCCTTTGAGGAGCACCGCGGCAGCGCCCCGGGTGCACAGTGCGCGCGCCTGCCCGAGCAGCTCCTCCTCGCAAGACGCCGGCGCCGCCTCCAGCAGCACCCCGGCTTCCGGGATGTTGGGAGTGAGCAGCGTTACCCGTGGCAGCAGCTCGGCGAGCAGCGCGCGGCGCCCCGCGCGGTCGAGGAGCTCCCGGCCGGAGCTCGAGATGAGCACCGGGTCGAGGACCAGCGGAAGATGCGCGCCGGCGCCGAGCGCCGCGGCGACTGCCTCAACCGTCGCAGCCGTCGCCAGCATGCCGATCTTGACGGCCCGGACACGCTGCGAGTTGAGCGCGCAGCGGATCTGCGCGCGCACCTGCGCTGCCGGCACGACCTCGACCGCTTCGACCGCTCCGTCGGTCTGCGCGGTGACGGCGGTCACCGCGCACAGTGCCGCGCAATGAAAGTGCGCCAGCGTCGCGACGTCGCGTGTGAGCCCTGCCCCGCCGCTGGAATCGGTTCCGGCGATAACCAGGACCGCGTTCACTCGCCGAGCGCGACCAGGGCGACGTTGCGGTGACCCTGGCGCTGCAGAGCGCGCGCCGCCCGCCAGGCGCGCACTCCGGTGCGACAGCACAGCACGATGCGTGGGTCGCGCGGGAAGCTCATCTCGGACTTCTCGAGCGCGGCGACGTCGATGCGCATCGCCGCCGGGAAGGGCGACACGGGCGCCTCCGCGGCGCTGCGCAGATCGATGACGATGTCGGTGAGGCCGACCTCGCTCGGCGCGATGAACGGGATGGCGGCGTCCTGCGGCTCGCTCGCGCCACCGAAGGAGAAGCCGCCGATCCTGAGCGTACGGAAATCGACGCTCACGAGCCGGCCCAGAACTCCGGGCTGCCATTTCAGCAGCAGCGCCAGGGTGAGGTGCGCCTGCAGCGTGCCGATGACACCGACCGCGCTGCCGAGCACCCCGGACTCGGCGCACGAGCCTGACACCCGCGGCAGCTCGGGAAACACCGCACGATAGCTCGGCGCGCCACCGCAGAAGGCGCCGACGTAGCCGGAAAGTCCCAGCACCGAGGCGCTGACCAGCGCCCTCGCGGCGCGCTGACAGGCATCGCTCAGCACATAGGTGACCGCGAAGCTGTCGGCGGCATCGACCACCACGTCGGCGGCGGCCACCAGCCGCGGCGCGTTGGCCGGCGTGAGACGCTCCACGAGCGCGTCGATGCGCACCTCGGGGTTGAGCTGCAACAGCGCGCTGCGGGCGGCCTGCGCCTTCCCCGCCCCGACATCGCTCATGCGATACAGCGGCTGGCGATGCAGGTTCGACTCCTCGATCCGGTCATGATCGACGATCACCAGCCGCCCCACCCCGGCGGCGGTGAGGTACTGCAGCACCGCGCAGCCGAGCCCCCCGGCGCCCACCACCAGCACCGTGGCCGCGGCGAGCCGCCCCTGCCCCTCTTCCCCCACCTCCGCCAGCACCGTCTGCCGTGAATACCGATCCGCCATGGGTCGCCACCTCTCCTTATGCCGCAGCCGCCGCAGCGGCGAGCCATTGCCGCGCGCGCGCTTCCGGATCCGCGTCCCTGACGATGTCGGTCACGACCGCGGCGGAGTCCGCGCCCGCGGCGAACACGCCGCGCGAGCCGCCCGAGCGTCAGCCCGCCGATCGCCACCAGGGGCAGCATGCCGATGCGCCGCTTCCATTCGCCGATCCGTGCCAGCCCCTGTGGCTGCCACGGCATGACCTTGAGCAGCGTCGGATAGATCGGGCCGAGCGCCACGTAGTCCGGACGGCACCCGAGCGCGCGCTCGAGCTCCGCATGATCGTGCGTGCTCACCCCCAGGCGCACGCCGGCCCGCCGCAGCGCCGCGAGGTCCGCACCCGCGAGGTCGCCTTGGCCGAGATGCACGAAGTCGCAGCCTTCCGCGAGCGCGAGCTCCCAGTGATCGTTGACCACCAGCTGCACGCCGGCGGCGAGCGAGACGGCCCGCGCGGTGCGCAGCTCTGCGCGCAGTACCCCGGAGGCCGCGTCCTTGATGCGCAGCTGCACCAGACGCACGCCTAGCGGGGCGAGCCGTGCGATCCAGGCAGCGCTGTCGACGATCGGGTAGACGCGGGCGAGGGTCATGGCGAGCGGCCTTCAGCCGAGGAAGGCCTTGCCGATCACCGGCGTCGAGGGTGTGGCGAGATCGCGTGGCTCGATGGGTCCGGCCAGATACGCCGCCCGACCCGCCTCGAGCGCCTGCGCAAACGCCGCCGCCATCGCTACCGGGTCGCCCGCCTGCGCGACCGCGGTGTTGATCAGCACCGCATCGAAACCGAGCTCCAGGGCGCGTGCCGCGTGCGAGGGCACGCCGAGACCCGCATCGATGATGAGCGGCACCTGCGGGAAATGTGCGCGCAGCGCCGTCAGACCGAACAGGTTGTTGAGTCCGCGGCCCGAGCCGATCGGCGCGCCCCAGGGCATGAGCACGCGACAGCCGGCGCTCGAGCAGCCGCTCCGCCACCACCAGGTCCTCGGTCGTGTAGGGGAACACCTCGAAGCCTTCCTGGCACAGGATGCGCGCCGCCTCGGTGAGGCCGAACACGTCCGGCTGCAGCGTGTCGTCCTCGCCGATCACTTCGAGCTTCACCCACGGCGTGGCGAATACCTCACGCGCCATGTGCGCGGTCGTCACCGCCTCCTTGACGGAGTGGCAGCCGGCGGTGTTGGGCAGTACCCGCACCCCGAGCTCGCGGATCAGCGACCAGAATCCCTGGCCGGAACGCTCGCCGCCCGACTCGCGCCGCAGCGACACGGTGACCACCTCGGCGCGTGAGGCGCGCACCGCCTGCGTCAGCACCGCCGGCGAGGGATAGCGCGCCGTGCCGAGCAGCAGGCGCGAGCCGATCTCGATCTCGTACAGGCGCAGCATTCAGCCTCCCTGCATCGGCGCGAGGACCTCGACCCGATCGCCGTCCGCAAGACAGGTGGCGGCGCGAGCCTCCAGTGCCACGAATTCGCCGTTCACCGCGGTGGTTATGACGTGCTCGCCGTAGCCGAGTTCCTCGAGCGTCGCCGCCAGTTGCGGCGCCGTGGTCTCACGCCAGACGCCGTTGACGAGGATCTTCATCCATCACCTCCGGAAAATGTCGCCCCTCGAGCACGACTTCCGCGACCCGGCGCGCGAGCGCCGGCGCCAAGAGGAAGCCATGGCGATACAGCCCGTTGACGTACAGCACCCCGGCCTCGCGGCGCAGGCGCGGCAGGTTGTCGGGAAATGCCGCCCGCACGCCGCTCCCCAGCTCGAGCACTTCCGCCTCGCCGAACGCCGGGTGCAGTGCATAGGCCGCCGACAGGAGCTCCAGCACCGAGCGCGCGCTGACGCGCCGCGCCTCGTCGCTCTCGAGCATCGTGCCGCCGATCATGAAGACACCCTCGGGACGGGGCACGACGTACACCGGCAGGCGGGGGTGCAGCACCCGCACCGGGCGCGACAGGGACACCTCACGGGTGCGCACCAGCAGCATCTCCCCCTTGACCCCGCGCAGCTCGCCGAGCACGGCGCGGGCGGCGAGACCTGCGCAGTTGATCAGCTCGCGCCCCGGCGCCGCTTCCCGTGCTTCACTGGCGAAACGCAGCACGACGCCCAGCGCCGCGGCCTCCGCGGCAAGTGCTGCAAGTGCGGCGCGCGGATCGAGGTGTCCCTCGTCGGCGAACAGCAGTCCCTGGGCAAAACGCCCCGCCAGATCCGGCTCGAGCGCACCGACGGCGCGGGCATCGAGCCGCTGGAAGTGTCCGGTGCGGCGGGCGAACTGGTTGAGCTCGCCCCCATCGCGCGCGTGCGCCAGCACCAGCGTGCCGTTCACGACGGTGCCAGGGAAGCTCCGCCGCCACCAGGGGATGCTCTCCATGCCAAGCTGCGCGATGAGGGCTTCGGAGCTCTCGAGCTCACACCACGGTGCGAGCATTCCCCCCGCGTACCACGAGCAGCCCGCGCCCGCCAGCTGCGCGCCGCGCTCCAGCACCTCGACCGGGGCACCGCGCCGGGCGAGCTCCACCGCGCAGGTGAGTCCGGCGACGCCGGCGCCGATGATCGTCAGTCGCGTCGCACTTCAGGCATCCTTGCCCGCCGGCACGTACAGCTCCCCGCCCGCAGCACGGAACTTCTGCGCCATATCGTGCATTCCCTGCGCACGTGCCTCGGCGCGCACTTCGTGCGAGATGCGCATCGAGCAGAACTTCGGCCCGCACATCGAGCAGAAGTGCGCGACCTTGTGCCCCTCCTTCGGCAGCGTCGCGTCGTGGAATGCACAGGCAGTGTCGGGGTCCAGGGACAGGTTGAACTGGTCCTGCCAGCGAAAGTCGAACCGCGCCCGCGACAGCGCATCGTCGCGCGCCCGCGCGCCCGGGGTGCCCCTTGGCAAGGTCCGCGGCGTGCGCCGCGATCTTGTAGGTGATGACACCGGTCTTGACGTCGTTGCGATCCGGTAGCCCGAGGTGCTCCTTGGGGGTGACGTAGCACAGCATGGCGGTGCCGAACCAGCCGATCATGGCGGCGCCGATGGCGGAGGTGATGTGGTCGTAGCCCGGAGCGATGTCGGTGGTGAGTGGCCCCAGGGTGTAGAACGGCGCCTCGCCGCAGGTCGCGAGCTGCTTGTCCATGTTTTCCTTGATCTTGTGCATCGGCACGTGCCCGGGGCCCTCGACCATCACCTGGCAGTCGTGGCGCCAGGCGACCTGAGTCAGCTCGCCGAGCGTCTCGAGCTCGGCGAACTGCGCCGCATCGTTCGCGTCGGCGATCGAGCCGGGGCGCAGGCCGTCGCCGAGCGAGAAGCTCACATCGTAGGCGCGGCAGATCGCGCAGATCTCCTCGAAGTGCTCGTAGAGGAAGCTCTCGCGGTGATGCGCCAGGCACCACTTGGCCATGATCGAGCCGCCACGCGAGACGATGCCGGTGACGCGCGAGACCGTGAGCGGCACATAGGGCAGACGCACGCCGGCGTGGATGGTGAAGTAGTCAACGCCCTGCTCGGCCTGCTCGATCAGCGTGTCGCGGAACACCTCCCAGCTGAGCTCCTCGGCTGACTCCCCCGACCTTCTCCAGCGCCTGGTAGATCGGCACGGTGCCGATCGGCACCGGGGAGTTGCGCAGGATCCATTCGCGGATGGTGTGGATGTTGCGCCCGGTGGACAGGTCCATGACGGTATCCGCGCCCCAGCGGATCGCCCACACCATCTTGTCCACCTCCTCCGCCGTCGAGGAAGTCACCGCCGAGTTGCCGATGTTGGCGTTGATCTTCACCAGGAAGTTCCGCCCGATGATCATCGGCTCGGACTCGGGATGATTGAGGTTGGCCGGCAGGATCGCGCGCCCGGCGGCGATCTCCGCGCGCACGAACTCGGGCGTCACGTGCTCGGGGAGGTGCGCGCCCCAGGAATTGCCGTCGCGCACACCCGCCGCAACCCCGGCCTCGCGCCCGAGGTTCTCGCGGATCGCGACGTACTCCATCTCGGGGGTGATGATGCCGGCGCGTGCATAGGCGAGCTGCGTCACGGCGGCCCCGCCACGAGCGCGCAGCGTACCGGCGCGCAGCGGGAACTCCGGCGCCGCCCGCGCCCCCGAGGCGAGTCCGTTGTCGATCGGCTGCACCCGCCGGCCGACGTATGCCTTCGGTATCCCCGCGCGCCGCGATCCAGGGGCTGCGCAGGCGCGGCAGGCCCGCCTGGATGTCGATGCGCACGTCAGGGTCGGTGTACGGCCCCGAGGGGTCGTAGACCGTCAGCGGCGGCTCGCCGCTGGTGGGATGCAGCTCGATCTCGCGCATCGGCACCCGCAGGTCCGCGTGCGTCGCACCGCGGTGGTAGACCTTGCGCGAGGCGGGCAATGACTCGGAAACGACGTCGAACGTTTGCGCATTCATCGGCACAGCTCCTGGCTCATGTCGGGCACAGAAGATCCAGGCCAATGCTTGACGTCGGAAGGACCGCACGGCGCCCGCAGTGCGCGGGGCCAGATCCAGCAGGATTTTCCGGGAACTTTCCTACGCCAGCATTAACTGGATCAGGTTCGGAGGGTCGCCACGCCGCGCTTTCCTCGAGCGCCGATGGCCTCTCAGCCCCCTGCCGGGGCTCCCCTAGCTTCACGCCTGGAAATTAGTACGAGTCGCGGCGGCGGTCAATGCCGCCGTCGTGACGCGCGGGCGATCGTTGTGTGACACTGCCGCGCGTGGCCCTGTCCTCCTGGCAATCTGGGCGCTGCTGTCCGCGGGGTTCGCCGCGCTCACGGCGATCTTTGCCAAGGTCGGAGTCGAGGACATCAGTCCCGACCTGGCGACCCTGATCCGGACCGTCGTGATCCTGGTGATGCTGGCGCTGATCGTCGCGGTCACGCGGCAATATCACGCACTCGGACAGGCGTCAGCGCGCACCTACACCTTCCTGGCGCTCTCCGGACTTGCGACCGGCGCCTCCTGGTGGTGTTACTTCCGCGCGCTGCACCTGGGCGACGCCGTGCGCGTCGCCCCCCTCGACAAGCTGAGCGTGGTGCTCGTGGCCCTGTTCGGCGTCGGCTTTCTCGGCGAGCGGCTCTCGCTCGTCAACTGGCTCGGTATCGCGATGATCGCGGCCGGCGCCTGGTTCGTGACGCTCAGAGCCTAGCTGCGAGCCTTCAACTCGGTCGTCCGCCGCCCGTGACTCGCCTGGCCACCCTTGCGGCCCGCTTCCGCGGCGAGCTCCGGGTGCTGCGAGAAGCTGCGTTTCTCGTCCGGCACGCTCTGGCCACCCTTACGGCCGGCGACCGCAGCGAGTGCGCGGTTCTGCGAGAAGCTGCGCTTGGATCCGGGCACACTCTGGCCGCCCTTGCGGCCCGCCTCGGCTGCAAGCCGGCGGTTCTGCGAGAAGCTGCGCTTCTCATCCGGCACCGCCTTGCCGCCCATGCTGGCTATCTGCCGTTGCCGGTCCGCGTTCATCGACGCGAAACCGCGATGCGACAGTCGTCCTTCGTGAGTCGTTGCATGCGCCATATCTGCTCTCCTTGCGATGTACAGCAAGGAGCATACCCCTCACGGCGCGCCGGGGTGAACTGCGGCAGCGTGCCTCTTTTGGGTGAGTCCTGAAGCAGACGGGCGTTTCAGGGGGTCAGGCGATCGATCACCACGTCCACTAGGCCATCCCTGCCCACCTGGTAGGTGATCTCACCATAGGGATCACCGCGCGCACCGATCGGGTTGCCTGAGCGCGCGATGCGCGCCACCACCTGCACGCTCTGGCCGCTGCTGAATGCGCGTCCCGGGACCATGGAGTCCTGCGGGGTGAGTTCCACCGTCTGCGGAAACTCACTCGCCAAACGCCGTGCGGCGAGCGGCGGCCCGGGATGCCCCGGATCACGCACGAACACGAAAAGCGGAAACGCGCCCGCGGAGCCCTTGAGCGATGCCGCGAGGCTGATCTTCACCCGTACGCGCGCGACCCCTGCGCTCCCCGCCGCCGCCGCCCGCAGCCTGGACTCCCGCACCGGCGCGGGGATGCCGCGGAGCTGTGCGCCGCGAGCTGCCGGTCGATGGCGCTGATCTGCTGTTCGAGAAACACCCGCAGCGCCTCCGGCGGACTCATCTGCAGGAGTTTGTTGAAGCGCTGCCGGGCGAGCGGCAGATCGCCGCGCCGCTCGGCAACAGCGGCACCGAAGACCAGCGCCTTACCCGAGTCGGGCGCCAGTACCAGCGCCCGCTCGATCAGCCGCCCGGCGCGCCCGTCGAGCTCGGAGCGGTCGCTCATCGCGAGTGCCTCGGCTTCGCCGGTGAGCGCCTCCGCGTTCCGGCCGCCGCTCAGGTGATCGGCGCGCTCATAGGCGCGGTACGCGAGCGGGTACTCCTGCAGCACGATGTAGGAGCGTCCGAGCATCAGCCAGCCCTCGAGGTTGTCGGGATCGCTCTCGAGGTGCGCGCGCCAGACGCGCCACCATGCTCTGCGGGCGAGTCATCGGGGGGCGGCGCATGCCACGACCAGTTGCTCCACAGCACGTACAACAGCACCGAGCCGATCACGAGCACACCGGCGGCCCCCAGGGCCGTCCAGGCGGCCGGCGCCGGGGCACCCTGGCTGCGCGCCTTGCGCAGCAGCGGCACCGCAACCAGCGCGACGCACGCCACGGTCAGCGCCGCCGGCCAGCAATACGAAGGCGAGCATCAGGAGCGAACTTCCTCGTCGATGGGATCCGGGTCGGCACCCAGAGCGCCGCGCGCTGGGCGATGATCCGCACGAAGATGGCGAGCCCGAGCAGCAGTAATACGCCCGGCGCCAGCCAGATCCACGCCGTGCGGGCGGTGAACGGCGGGCGGAACAGGATGAAATCTCCGTAGCGCGCCACCATGAAGGCGCGCACCTGGTCGTCGGATTTGCCCGCGAGCAGCATGTCGCGTACCTCGGCGCGCAGGTCCGCAGCCAGCTCCACCGGTGAGTCCGCCAACGCCTCGTTCTGGCACTGCATGCAGCGCAGCTCGTGGGTCAGCGCCTCATAGCGCGCCTGCAAGGCCGGTGTGGGCATCTGCGTGGTGTCGACCGCCCAGGCCGCGCCGGCCACTGCGAGCGCGGCGAGCGCGCCGAGCAGCCCACGACGCATGCTGAACCTCATGATCCGGCGCCCGCGTGCCCCGGCACGCGCGGCAGAATGTCGTGCACCCAGGCCTCGTGTGTCAGGGGTCCGGTGACCTTGTAGACCACGATGCCGCGCGCATTGACGAGGAACGTCTCCGGAGCGGCATATACGCCCCAGTCGATGGCCGCGCGCCCGATGTGATCGACCGCGACCACCTCGTAGGGATTGCCGAGCTGGCTCGAGCCAGGCCTGCGCCTGCCTGTCGTCGTCCTTCCAGTCGAGCCCGATGAGCGGCAGCACGCCGGCCCGGCGCACCTCGAGGAGCGTGTCGTGCTCGGCGCGGCACTCGAAGCACCAGGTACCCCAGACGTTGAACAGGTACCAGCGTCCCTTCAGATCGGCGGAGCGCACCGGGTGGGTCGGGTCGGTGAGGTTGGGCAGTGAGAATTGCGGCGCCGGCTTGCCGATCAGGGGCGAGGCAATGATGCCCTTGTCGGGGGAATGCACGATCCCTATCGCGAGCACCACGACCAGCAGCACGAAGGCTCCGAGCGGCAGCAGAAAGCGATTCATCAGGCCCGCTCGGCGGCGGCGGGCAGATCGGCCTGCTGGGCAACGCGCGCCGCGCGGTAGCGCGGATCGCTCGCCGCCAGCGCGCCGCCAATCGCCATGACCAGCGCCGCCAGCCAGATCAGGCTGACCAGCGGTCGGATCTGGATGCGCACGCTCCAGCGTCCGGCGCCCAGATCATCTCCGAGAGCCACCAGCAGATTGTTGCCGCGGCTCACACGGATCGCGGTCTCGGTCGTGAGCTGGTGCTGCACCCAGTACTGGCGCTTCTCGGGCTTGAGCACCGTCACCGGCGAGCCGGCGCGCGTCACGGTCAGCGTGGCGCCCACGCCGCCGTAGTTGGGACCCTCGATGGGTCCGACTCCCTCGAAGCCGGAAGTCGTAGCCGCCCACCTGTGCGCTGCCCCCGATCGCCAGGGCCACGTCGCGCTCCAGGGTGAACGACTGCACCGTGGTGAGCGCGATCACCGCGAGCCCGAGACCGATGTGCGCCACGGTCATGCCGAGCACGCTGCGCGGCAGGGACAGGCGGCGGCGCCAGCGATCGATCGGATCGACGAGCGATGCCAGGATGATCCACACCCCGAGCGTTGCGCCCACGGGAGTGAGGACCCGACCGTGGGTGTAGATACCGAACACCAGGCCGCAGCCGAGCACCGCCGCCACGACGAACGTGACGAGCAGCATGCGTTGCTTGCCGCCGAGGCGACCGCGCTTCCAGCTGGAGTGGATTCCCACCGAGAGCAGCGCCAGCAGCGGCAGCATCGTCAGCATGAACGTCGGATTGAAGTAGGGGGCACCGACCGAGAGCGTGCCGAGGCCGAGTGCATCGGAGATCAACGGCGCGAGTGTCCCGGCAAACACCGTCGCCGCGGCGATGATCAGCAGCACGTTGTTGAACAGCAGGAACGATTCGCGTGCGCCGAGCTCGAAGCCCGCCGTGGATTTAAGCAGCGGCGCACGCCAGGCGTACAGCGTCAGTGCACCGCCGATCATCACGACGAGGAAGGCGAGGATGAAGATCCCGCGGCTCGGATCGGCGGCGAAGGAATGCACGGACACCAGCACCCCGGAGCGCACCAGGAAGGTGCCGAGCATACTCAGTGAGAAGGCGAGCAGCGCCAGCAGCAGAGTCCAGCTCTTGAACAGTCCCCGCTTGTCGGTCACGGCGAGCGAATGCACCAGCGCCGTACCCACCAGCCACGGCATGAAGGAGGCATTCTCGACCGGGTCCCAGAACCAGAAACCGCCCCAGCCGAGCTCGTAGTACGCCCAGAAGCTGCCGAGCGCGATGCCGCAGGTGAGGAACGCCCAGGCAGCTCGTCGTCCACGGCCGCGTCCAGCGCGCCCAGTCCTGATCGAGGCGCCCCTCGAGCATCGCCGCGCAGGCGAACGCAAAGGCGACCGCGAAGCCCACGTAGCCGGTGTAGAGGATCGGCGGGTGAACCGCGAGCCCCGGGTCCTGCAGGATGGGGTTGAGATCCGCGCCATCGCCCGCCGGCGGGTCGAGCCGCAGGAACGGATTCGAGGTCGCTAGCGTGAACAGCAGAAATCCGAAGCTCACGAGTCCGAGTACACCGAGCACCCGCGCCGCGAACGGGCGCGGCAGGCGCGCGCCTCCGACCGCGACCGCGGCGGTCCAGGCGGCGAGCAGCAGGATCCACAGCAGGAGCGACCCCTCGTGCGCGCCCCACAGCGCCGTGACGCGATAGAAAAGCGGCAGCGCGCAGTTGGAATTCTCCGCGACATACCGGACGGAGAAATCATCGGTCACGAACGAGGCGACGAGGCACCCGACGGCAGTCGCCACCATCACGAACTGCCCGGCGACCGCCGGGGTCACCGCGGCCATCCAGCGCTCGCGGGCCCGCATCGGGCCCACGATGCCGAAGAACGCCTGCAGGCCCGCGAGCAGCAGCGCGAGAATCAGGGCAAAGTGACCGAGCTCAGGCCACATCGTCAGCTGCCTGCCGGCGAGGGTGCGCGTGCGACTGGCGCGGGAGCCAGCTCCGCTCGCGACTCGCCGTGACGACGCTTCAGGGACCGGGCGACTGCGGGCGGCATGTACTTCTCATCGTGCTTGGCCAGCACCTCGTCGGCGACGAAGGTACCATCGCGCATGCGACCGTGCGCCACCACCCCGGCCCCCTCACGAAACAGATCGGGCAGCACCTTGTCGTAAGTGACCGGCACCTCGTGCGCGAAATCGGTCACGACGAAGCGCACCTCGAGGCTTCCGGGGGCGCGCTTGAGGCTCCCTTCCTGCACCATGCCTCCGAGACGAAAGCGCTCCCCGGCCGGCACCTGGCCCGTTGCCACCTGCGTCGGATCGAAAAAGAAGGTGACGTTCTCGCGGAAGGCGCTGAGCGCCAGCGCGCCGGCGATGCTGACGCCGGCAACGATTCCGAGCACGAGCGTCATGCGGCGCTGTCGTGGCGTCATCCGCCCTGCTCCCCGCCAGCCAGCCGCCGGCGCGCCCCTGCGCGGGCCCGCGCGAGCGCGCGCCGGGCCCATACGACGTTCAGCACGACCACGGCGAGGGTGATCGCCGTACGCCGGCCATACGAAGACGGCGTAGCCGCCCATGTCGAGAAACTGACTCATGTCGTGATCGCTTCGCGAATCCAGCTCGCGGAGCGCTCGCGGGTAAGGATCTCCCCGCGCAGCCGGACGCAGCAGCACCGCTACGAAAAACAAAGTGAACCCCAGCAGCATGAGCAGCAGCGGCACCAGCATGGAAGCCGGCATCGTCGGGCGGCCCAGGCGCAGAACCGAGGGCGCCTGGTGCAGCGAATTCCACCAGGTCACCGAATAGTGAATGATCGGAACGTTCACCACGCCGACCACCGCCAGCACGGCGCTCGCGCGATCCGCCCGCTGCGTGTCCTCGATCGCCCCGTGCAAACCCATATACCCGAGATACAGAAAGAGCAGGATCAGTTCCGAGGTCAGCCGCGGATCCCACTCCCACCACGTTCCCCACATGGGCTCGCCCCACAGCGACCCGGTCACGAGCGCCGCGAAGGTGAAGGATGCGCCGATCGGCGCGCAGCTCCCCGCCACCGCATGCGCGACCTTCATGCGCCAGATGAGCCCGACCGCGGCGGCCACCGCCATGGTCGTATACACCATGAGCGACATCCACGCACTTGGCACGTGCATGTAGATGATGCGGTAGCCGTCTCCCTGCTGGTAGTCGGGCGGTGCCAGCACCAGGCCGTCGTAGAGCGCGACGAGGATCAGAACCGCCGCGGGCCACGCGAACCACGGCGTCAGCCGCCGCGCCAGCCGGTAAACGTGCGGGGGTGAGCCGAGCCGATGAAACCAGCTCCAGGTCATGTTGCGTTCGCTCACTCCAGGCTGATCCGCACGGCCGCCGCGGCCGCGAGCGGCGCGAGGGTGACACCCAGGACCGCCAGCGCGCCCAGCAGTTCCAGCTCCGCGCCATAAGGGGCGCCGTGGATGGCGAGCTCGCTCGCCCGTGCGCCGAAGATCAGCACCGGCAGCGACAGGGGCAGCGTGAGGAGCGCCAGCAGCACGCCGCTGCGGCGGATGCCGAGCGTGAGGGCCGCGCCGATCGAGCCGATGAGACTCAGCGCCACGGTGCCGATCGTCACCCCGGCGACGATGCCGGGGACCGATGCCGCCGGGACGCCAAGGGACAGTGCCGCAAGCGGCGCCATCAGCGCGAGCGGCAGGCCGGTCAGCAGCCAGTGCGCCGCGGTCTTGGCGAACAGCAGCCAGGTGAGGGACTGCCCGGAGAGTGCGTACTGCTCGAGGGTGCCGTCGTGAGCATCGTCGCGGAACAGGAACTCGAGCGCGAGGAGCGAAGCGAGCAGTGCCGCGATCCACAGCACCCCCGGGGCCACTTCGCGCAGCCGCGACAACTCGGGGGATATCGCGAGCGGGAAGAGCAGCGTGACGATCGCGAAGAAGGCCAGCGGCTGCACGATCTCACCGCGCTTGCGGAAGGCGAGCGTCAGATCGCGCCTCATCACGAGCCGCGCGACCTCGAGCACGGATGCCGCCTCGGCGCTGACTTGCGCCACGGGCGGCGCGCCGTGCGCGGCGGACGATGAGGGCATCACGGAACTGCGCAGGCTATTCACCGGCGAGCTCCAGGCGATGCAGGCGGCCGCTCGCCACGGGCAGCTCGTGATGCGCTGCCGCGAGCACCGCTCCGCCGCGCGCGAGTTGCTCCTCGATCAGTGAGCCCACCAGCGCCTGTCCTTCGGTGTCGAGATTGGTGGTCGGCTCATCGAGCAGCCACAGCGGCACGAGCAGCAGGGCGAGCGCCGCCAGCGCCACGCGGCGCCGCTGCCCGGCCGAGAGCGTGCGCGCGGGCCGCTCGCTCCAGGGGCCTGCGCCCACGCGCTGCAATGCGCCTTGCAGCGCGGGGCGCGCCAGCCGTCGCCGGATTCCGATCCAGTAGTGCAGATTCTCGATGGCACTCAGGTCCGCCTTCAGCGGCGGCTCGTGCCCGATATATAGGAGGGCGCCGTGGAACCTCGCGAGGTCGCGGCGCACGTCGGTACCGTTCCACAGAACGCGCCCCCGTTCCGGGTACAACAAGCCACACGCGGTGCGCAGCAGCGTCGTCTTGCCCGCGCCGTTGGCTCCGGTCACCTGCAGACACTGCCCCTGCGCAAGCGAGAAGCCGACGCCCCTGAGCACGTGGCGCTCGCCGCGCCAGAGGTGCAGGTTCTCGGCTTCAAGACCCACTGCGAACATCGCCTGATCTCACGGTATGAAAGGAGCAAGGTTAAGTTCAAAGGAAGCGGCGCGTGCGTGTCGCGGTTCGCAGGCCCTCCCGACCGATGGAGGACCGGGAGCAAGTCTCCCAAATTCATAAGGTTAGCGCCACAATTACGGTGTCGATCTACGGAGTCAGGCGGGTAAGCTTCTGTACAATCGCGCCGGCTTCCCTAAGCCCGGGTGGCGAAATTGGTAGACGCAAGGGACTTAAAATCCCTTGGGGGCAACCCCGTGCCGGTTCGAGTCCGGCCCTGGGCAATATAAGAATGCAGGGGGTGGGCGGCATGGCAACGGACGGTGAGATCGATTACGGACGCTACACACGCGCCCAGCTTGACGATGCGCTGCAGAGCATCCGTGCGCAGCACTATCCCCGCAACCACCAGGCGCTCGTCGCCGAGCTCGAGCGACGCCGCGGCGCGGAAGCCGCCGCCGCGGCTGCCGTGAGAGATGCGCAAGCGCGCGAGGGAATTGTCCATCACCGGCCCGAGTTCAGAGCCGATCCGAAGGAGTACTTCCGCATCTGGATCGTGAACCTGGCTCTCACGATCGCCACCCTCGGGATCTACTCGGCGTGGGCCAAGGTACGCAAGCTGCGCTACTTCTATGCCAGCACGACGCTGGCGGGAAGCGCCTTCGGCTACCACGCCGATCCGCTCAAGATCCTGCGCGGGAGAATCATCGCTGCCATCCTCTTCGGGGGGTACGTGCTCGCCACGCGCATCTCGCCGATCGGCACGCTCGTCATGCTGCTCGTGATCGCGGTCGCGACGCCCTGGCTGGTAGTGAAGTCGCGCATGTTCGCGATGCGCGTGACCTCCTGGCGCGGCCTGCGGTTCGATTTCCTGCCCGACTACGCCGGCGCATACCGGGTACTTCTCGGCTGGCTCCTGCTCGGGGTGATCACCTTCGGCATCCTGATGCCGCTTTTCATCCGCGAGCGCTATAAGTTCATCGTCAACCGCGGGCGCTTCGGGGCGACGCCCTTCGAGTGCAACCCCGGGGCGGCCCGCTTCTACAAGACGGCCTTCGGAGCCTTCGGGCTGGCGCTTGGCATCGGGCTGGTCGCCGCCCTCATCGCCGCGGCCATCCTGGCGCCGGTCAGGGGGATGCACCCGAGCCCGGTCGTGGCCCGTATGCTGACCCTCGCACCCGTGCTGCTCATCTACGCACTGCTACTGCCGACGCTTCACGGCTACACGCAGGCGCGCAATCTCAACGAGGTCTTCGGACACACCTCGATCGGGCCCCATCGGTTCATTTCCACCCTGAACGCCTCGACCCTGATCGGCATCTACCTGGGCAATCTTGCCCTCATCCTGCTGACGCTCGGGGTGTACACGCCCTGGGCTCAGGTGCGTTTGGCGCGCTATCGGCTGTCGGCCATCGAGCTCGAAGCGCACGGGTCACTCGATGAGTTCACTGCCGCGGCCGCCACGCACATCCCCGCTGCCGCGGGCGAGGAGCTCAGCTCCTTCCTCGACCTGGACTTCGGTTTCTAGGCGAGCCCGGCGGTGATTCGTGCCCTCTTCTACGACGGCAGAACCTCCGCCACGCACTCCGCGCTCCTCGATTTGCACGGCTCGGGAGCGAGCGCGCAGCTGACCATCCGCGCCGGCGAGCGCGAGCTGCAGGTGAGGGTTTCAACCGTCAGCCTCGGCGAGCGCGTCGGCGACACGCATCGTCACCTCGCTCTGGCGGACGGTGGCGCGATCGAGGTGCTGGACAATGCACAGTTTGATGCCGCCCTCGAGCGCGCGGCGCTGACGACCCCGGAGACGCCACTTCGCAGGCTCGAGGGCCGCTGGCGCTACGCCCTCGCCGCTCTGGTTGCAACGCTCCTGGCAAGCATCGTCTTCGTTCGCTATGGCGCACCGGCGCTCGCAGTGCGCGCGGTGCGCTTCATCCCCCCGGGGGTTGATGCCTTGATTGGCGCGGACACGCTGCGCATTCTCGACGAGGGCACCTTTCATCCCTCCAGGCTCTCGCCGCAACGTCAGGAGCAGCTGCGCCGCCTGTTTGGCGAGGTAGCCACCGGCGCCGCCCCGGACAGCACCCGCTACCGCCTTGAGTTGCGCGCCGGCGGCCGCCTGGGTGCGAACGCCTTCGCGTTGCCGTCCGGAATCGTCGTGCTGACCGACGATCTGGCACAGCTTGCCAGGAACGACGATGAGCTGCGCGGGGTCTTCGCCCATGAGGTGGGACATCTCGTGAACCGTCATGCGATGCGCATGCTGGTGCAGGGCTCGGCCGCAGCGCTGCTGGTGGTCGGCGTGTTAGGCGATGTGACCGGCGCGTCGAGCCTCGCAATCACCGCCCCGACCGTGCTGGTGAACGCCGCCTACTCCCGGGACTTCGAGCGCGAAGCAGATGCCTATGCATTGCGCTGGATGTCACAGCACCAGATTCCCCCGGAGCGTCTCGGGGAATTGCTGCAGCGGCTCAGCAGCAAGCAAGGGTCGCAAGAAGTCGGGTTCCTCGCCAGTCATCCGGACCTGCAGGAGCGCTTGCGCGCGGCGCGTACCGGGCAGAACGCCGGCCCCCCCGGTCGATAGGCCACAACACCGCCGCATCGGCCCGGCCCCGCAAGCCGGCCAGACCGCCTCCGATCGGCAGCTTCAACGCTTGCGCCACTGCGTCTCGAGTTCAGGCGGGAGACTGCGCAAATGACTGAGAAAGGTGACGACTTTCCAACGGTCCTCGAGCGGCATCAACTCGCCCCACGCGCCCATACAGGCGCATGCCGGCCCGCAGGTTCTCGCTGCTCGGCGCCAGGCGGTCCCGACGGGGCCACCTTTGTGGCCGATCGGCGCGCCGGATCGGCTACGCAACATCCAGCGGGAGGTTCGCGATGGTACTTTGAGGCGCCCTGCTCTCACGCTCGCCACAGCAACGGAAAGAGCGGACTGTCCATCGGCGCTCCGGCGGGGAGCGTCGCAGCGAGGCCCGCAAAATCCGGCGAGGTCTGCCAGCGACGCGGCGCGTGGCGGATGTCATCTCCGATCAGTCGCACGGAGAACACGCGGCGGCGGCGCGGGCCGCTCACGCCGGCCGAGGCATGCAGCGTGAGCATGTGGAAGCACACGGCGTCGCCCGGTTGCAGCTCCCATCCGAGGATGCGGTAGCCTCCGCGGTCGGCGTCGATATCCGGCAGGTCCGCAAGGCTCCCTTCGGGGAACCACTTGGCCTGCGCGTCCATGAAGGATCGCGGCATCAGCCAGGGGCCAAGATGCGACCCGGCGACGAACTCGAGCGTCGACTCGCGACTGACCGGATCAACCGGGATCCAGAAGCTGCAGTTCTGCCGACCCTCGATGTTGTAGTACGGCTGGTCCTGGTGCCAGGGCGTGCGTTGCCGCGTGCCCGGCTCCTTGGTGAGCATGTGATCGTGATAGAGCCGCGCGCTGGCGCTTTGCATCAGCCGTCCGCCCGCAGCGCCGATGGCCGAGGCGAAGATCACCTGCCGGTAATGCTCGTTTTCCTGCCAGCAGCAGAAATCCTCGAGGAAGAAACCTGGGTCATCGCGGCTGCTCGCGACCTTGGCGCGCGGGCTCGGGTGGGCGAGATTCGCGTCGATCCCGGCCCGCAGCAGCTCGACTTCCTCCGCGCGCAGCAGCCCACGCAGCACCACGGCGCCGTCGGCTTGGAATGCCGCGATGTCCGCGGGTGACACGCAGCGGTCCGGGATCCCGGCCCGGGACATGCTCAGCCGCTCGGGCGCAGGAATTGCCGGCAAGCGTTCACGAAGCGGCGCCGCTCCGCTTCGGACTCGATCTCTGCGCCCAGTTGCTCGATCAGCGCATCCGGCCCCGCCGCGCGCGCGGCGGCACGCTTCACCAGGTGCTTCGCCAGGGGCCCGATGTAGCCGGCGAGCTCGCTCTCGAGGCGCCGCAGCTGCGCGGGGTCGAGCGGCGCGCCTGGTGGCGCCGGTGCGGCAACCGCCAGTGGCACGGCCAGCGCCGCTTTCGCGCCAGCAGGCTCCGGCACCGGCGTATCGACCGTGAGGATCTTGCGCAGGTAATCCGCGAGCCGCGCATAGTGCGGCTCGAGCGGCGGCGGGAAGGCGTCCAGCCAGTGCTGACTGCTGAGAAAGTACTCGAGGCTGCGCGAGGGGGTCACCTCTTCGATGCGAAACGGCAGTATCGCGACCCGGTGGTGCACCGCCCGCTCTACCTCGCGGCGCACCTGCGGGGAGTCATTCGTGCTGGCGGAAAACACCAGCACCATGACGCGCGCCGCGGTGATGGCGCCCACGATCTCCGCCGCCCAGTCGGACGCCGGCGCAACGTCGCGCGGCGCAATCCAGCACTCGATGCCGCAGGACTCGAGCTGCGACACGATTCCAAAGGCCGGGTCGCGATCCGCCTGTGAATAGCTGACGAATACCGGGCGGCTGGCCAACTTCAGGTCTCCAGGAGCTTCAGCGCCTTGTCCAGGCTCTTACGCATGCGGTTGAAGGCGCGCCCCAGTGCGGCGATCTCCGCTCCGCCGCGCGCCGGGAAGTCCGCCGCGCTGGTATCACCCACGCTCAGCTGGTCGGCGATCTGCGCCATGCGCCGTACCGGGCGGACCACCAGCACGTAGAGCACCGCGTCGACGACCACGAGCAGCGTTACGAACACCGTGCCGAGCGCGAGGATGAAGGTGCGAAAAGCATCGTGCGCGCTTTTCTCCGCGGCGGTGATCGGCACCGAGACCACCTGCGCACCGATCACATCGCCCGCCTGCCAGCCGAAGCCGTTGTCGCTGCCGTAGCGGGCGAGCACGGTCCGCGGCGCGGCGCTCGGGGTGCTGTGACAGACGAGGCATTCGGGCTTGGCGCGAATCGGCCGCGCCAGGTAGAGGGTGCGACCCATGGGCGTATCGCGCTCGCCGACGAACTCATGCGTGTCGGGATCATTCCTGAAGCGCTGGATGATGTCGGCCTGCCAGTCGGTAGCGCGATCGCGCGGGTTAGTGGGGTTGAGGGTCGCTTCCTCGTAGGAATACTCCGGACGGCTCGCGTGCAGGTGCAGGAAGTTTTCGGTGGCCGCGTACGCCGGCACGCTCTGGGGCAGGAACTCAGTTTGCATCTGCGCCTGCAGCAGCGGGGCAATCTGCTTGGAGGTGTATTCGCGCACGGCAAGCGCGCTGTCCATCATGAGGCCCGCCTCGGTGCGGATCTCCCGCTCGGCGTTGGCCTCGAGGGCCCCCTGGCACACGATCGCGGTGATGGTCGCGCCGACCGCGAACACGACGATCAGCGCCAGATTGATACGAACCAGCAGACTCATCCTATTCCCCCTGGCAAAGCTGGCAAGATGGGCTGTGAGCGCCCCTGTGTCCTGCAAAGTAGTGGATCGTGACCGTCCCGCGCAACTGCCCGGGCCTGCCGGCCCCGTTGTGGCCGGACGGCGCGGCCCGCACAATCTGCGCCCCTCGCCTCACGCGCAGTAGCACCGTGGCTTCACCGAACGCCAAGACGCTGGTCAATTCCCCCTTCATGGTCGGTGTCTCCGGACACCGCGATCTCGACTCCGGGCGACATAACGCGGCTGCGCGAGGCGGTGACCGACTTCGTGCGGCAGCTGAAGGCGCACCTGCCGGACACGGAGCTGCGCATGATCGTCGGGATGGCCCAGGGAGCGGACCTGCTGGTGGCGCAGACGGCGCTCAGTCTCGGGGTTCCGGTGGAGGCGGTGCTGCCCATGGCGCTGGACCACTACGCGGCCGACTTCGACGAGGACACCCTCGCGCACCTCAAGGAGCTGCTGCAGCACCCCGGCGTGCGTTGCGTCGAGCTGCAGGCCGCCGAGCTCGCCGGTGGCGCCGCCCCGCATTCGCAGGCGCAGCGCGACGCGATGTACGCGAATCTCACCTCGACCCTGATCCGGCGCAGCAGCCTGCTGCTTGCGCTCTGGGACGGACGTCCCTCGCATCTGCCCGGCGGCACCGCCGACACGGTGCTGCGCTATCTCGGCGTGCGCACCCAGAGTAACCAGGACGGGGGCGCCATCGAGTTCCTCGAGGCGAGCGAGGAACCGGAGGTCGAGACGCGGCTCGTCTACTGGACGCCCGCGGCCCGCAGCGGCGACGCGGCTGCGGGCGGCGCGCGCTCGCCGTGCTACCTGCTGGGCTCGGGCGACAATGTACTGCAGATCCTGCGCACCATGCCGAAGCGCCTCGAGCACCAGCTCGCCGAACTCAACAGCTACAACGTCGAGTACCAGCGCCTCGCCGGCGCCGGCCGGCTCGCGATCCCCGAGTCGCTGATGGCCACCCTGCCGTGGCCGATCGCCGTGCCGGAGAGCTCGATGCTCACCGACATCGACGCGCAATATGGCAAGGCCGATTCCCTCGCCGTTTACTACCAGCGCCGCTCCGACCGGCTGTTCGATCTATTCGGCGTCATGGCCTTCGCCATGGGTCTGGCGTACCTCATCTACGAGAAGCTGACCGATGCGCGCATGCTGTTGATTGCCTATCTGGTGACGCTGCTCACCAGCCTCTGTGTGTACTACGTACTGCAGGGCAAGCGCTGGTTCGGCAAGCACCTGACCTATCGCGCGCTCGCCGAGACGTTGCGGGCGCGCTTCTACTGCGCCTCGCGGGCGCCGATCAGCACATGGACGCGGGAGAGGTACTGGCGCTGTCCGGGATCGAGAAGTTCCGCGGCTTCGGCTGGATCGGCTTCGTACTGAAGGCGATCGAGGCGGCCGACGCCTGGACCGATGCGGATCGCGACGACGGGTGCCGCGAGAGCCGCTGCGTCGAGCAGGCCTGGATCGAGAGCCAGCACCGCTACTTCACCGCCAAGGTGGCGCGCCTCGAGAGAAGCAGCCGCCGCGTGAAGCACATGCGCCACGTGCTGTTCGTCGCCATCCTGGTGGTGATCTCGGTGCTGTTTCTCTTCGGCGAGCCTGCACCGCATCGACATGGGGCTCGGCGTGCCGCTCAAGAACGTGCTCACCTTCCTCATGGGCTTCTTCGCCGTGCTGCTCGGCGTGTGGGAGCTGCATCAGGACAAGATGGCCACCCGCGAGCTGCTGTGGCAATACCGCAATCAGCTCAGTCACTTCTCGCGCGCCCGTGCGCAGCTGGCGCGCATGACTCGCCCCCAGCGCCGCAACGACGTGCTCGTGGAGCTCGGCAAGGACTCGCTCATGGAGAGTTATCTCTGGGCCATCCACCGCTACCACCGCGAGCACGAGCCGCCGGCTGCCTGAGCCGCTCGCCGGGGAGTAAGATCCCCGCATCGAAGCGGCCGAAGGGTCTCCATGCTCTATTTCCTGGCGCTCATCCCGGCCACCGCGCTCACCATCGCCGGCTACTTCGTTCTGTATCTCGCGCAGCGCGCTGAAGGGTCGCTGCGCACGTTCGGCCGCTACCTCGGATTCTGGGCGTTCACGCTCGCAGGTCTGGTCGTGCTCGGCGCGATCTTCGCCGCCGCTCACGGCCGGCACCGGGGTCCTCATCCGGGCATGTACGGGATGCACGAGCGCATGCACTGCCCATGGGTCACCGAGGGGCGCTCTTGGCCCCCGCGGGCCCGAAGGGGAGTCGCACGCGGGACCTGCGCCGCCCCCCGGTGCGGCGCCCAAGCCCCCTGCCCAAACGACCCCTGCTGCGCACTGACACGGCCGACAGCTTCGCTTCGCAGGAGGACCTCGGTATGGCCTTCGAGGTGAGCGATTATTTACATGAGATATTATATATAACTTACTGAAATAGCAAAAGTAATCATGCCAGAAGCTCCCGCCACAGCGCGCCGGCGCGAACGCAGCCGCGGCCCGCGATCTACCGGCCCCTCCCTCGCGCCGTTGCCGCGGCTGGTCAATCCGTGGCCGCCGGTCGAGATCTTCAGCGCCGAGCAGGTCGAGCGCATCCTGGGTGCAGCTTTTCGCGTGCTCGAAGAAGCCGGCCTCGAGATCCGCAGCGCCGCGGCGCGCGCGGTCTATGCGAGAGCCGGAGCCCTCGTGGACGAGCCGACGCAGATGGTGCGGCTGGGGCGCGAGCTCGTCGAGGCGCAGCTGGCGCATGCCCCGCCGAGCTTCATCCTCTACGCGCGCAATCCCGAGCGTCATCTGCACGTCGGAGGCAACGTGGTCAACTTCGGCCCCGTGACCGGCGCGCCGCACATCCGCGATGCCGTGAGCGGGCGCCGCTACGGAGACCTCGAGGCCTTTCGCAACATCCTCAAGCTCACCCACTCCCTCGGCGTGCTGCACTGGCAGGGTGGCATCGTCGTCGAGCCGGTGGACGTGCCGGTCGCGACACGCCATCTCGCCACCTACCAGGCACACATCGAGTGTGCCGACACGGTGTGGGCGGCGCGCGGCATCGGCGGCATACAGGCTGAGGATGCGATCGCGATGTCGGCCATCGAGCACCGCTGCGCGGTCGAGGATCTGGCGGTGCGGCCGACACTGATGACGGTGACCAACGTCAACTCACCCCGCAGGGTGGACGAAGAAATCCTCGACAACATCATCATCATGGCGCGCCACGGTCAGTGCGTGGTGATCACGCCTTTCACGCTCATGGGTGCCATGGCCCCGGTGACTCTCGCCGGTGCCCTGGTGCAGCAGACGGCCGAAGCGCTCGCCATCGTGACGTTGTGTCAGCTGGTACGTCCGGGCGCACCCTGTGTCATGGGAGGGTTCACGTCCAACGTCGACATGCGCACCGGCTCGCCGGCCTTCGGCACGCCGGAGTACGTGCATGCGGTGCTGGCCGGCGCGCAGATCGGCCGCCGCCTGAAGCTTCCGGTGCGCACCAGCGCGGTGAACGCCTCCCCGGAGGTGGACGCGCAGTCCACGTACGAGACCGCCTTCTCCCTGCAGGCGGCGGTGCTCAGTCACAGCCATCTCGTCAATCACGCGGCCGGCTGGCTCGAGGGGGGCCTGTCGGCCTCGCTCGAAAAGATCGTGGTGGACGCGGAACTGCTGCGCAACTGGGCCGAGATCCTCAAGCCCGTTACCGTCAGCGAGGACGACCTCGCCGTGGATACCATCAAGGAGATCGCCGCCGGGGGCCACTTCTTCGGCGCAGCACACACGCTGCAGCGCTACGAATCCGCCTTCTACCGGCCGCTGTTATCCGATTGGTCGAACTTTGAGAACTGGCGCGACGCCGGCAGCCGCACCGCCACGGAGCGCGCCACGGGCATCTGGAAGAAGGTGCTGGCCGAGTACGTACCGCCGCCGCTCGACCCGGCGGTACGCGAGGGGATCGCCGACTACGTGGCGCGGCGAACCGGCGAGCTCACCGCCGCGTGAGCCCCGCTGGGCGCAGTGCGTCCGGGAGCGCGCGCATCATGAACGCGCGGATGTACGCCGTGACCCCCGGCGTCGAGGCCACCTGGCGCGCGTTGCTCGATGAGGTCACGCGCGAGGCCCGCTTTCCCCTCACCTACGTGCCCTACCCCGCGCCACAGCCGCTCGAGGTACTCTGGGCGCGGGATGATCTCGGCTCGGTGCTCATGTGCGGTTACCCGATGATGCTCGGGCTCGCCTCGGTCACGCCGCTCGCAGCGCCCATCCCGCGTGCGCCCTGGGCGGCGGGTCGCGCCGTCTACCGCACCGATCTCATCGTGCGCGAGGATGCGCCTTACCGGACTTTGGAGGACACCTTCGGGGCGCGCGCCGGCTGGACCGTGGCGCATTCGCACTCTGGCTTCAACGCCTTGCGCCATCACCTGCTTCAGTTTCGCACCGCGGCGCGTCCGACACTCTACGCCGAGATGGTCGGCGATCTAGTCACCGCGCGCCGGGTCCTGGACAACGTCCGCGAAGGTCGAATCGACCTGGGCCCGCTCGATGCCTACTGGCACCTGCTGATCGCCCGGCATGCGCCCGAGCTCACCCGGGGCATCCGCGTCCTGGCCTACACCGACACAGCACCCATGCCGGCATTCGTCGCGGCGGCGAGCACGCCGGCGGATGCGGTTGCACGGCTGCGCGCGGCCTTCACCACGGCAGCGGACCGGCCGTGGTTCGCAGCATTTGCCGAACCGCTGCTCCTCGAAGGCTTTGCCCCGGTGGATGCCGCCACCTACGCGCCGCTCCTCGAATGGGACCGGGAGGCGAAGGCGGCGGGATACCCGCTGCCCGCCTGAAGTGTCAGCGATCAGGCGCGCGCGCCAGGCACGCGGTCGGTCGGATGCAGCGGTGAGTCGTGTGGGCGCAGCAGGAAGCGCCGCGCGACGTCGAAGTAGGTGCGGTACACGAGTCCGCCGTTCTCGGCGATGAGGCGCTCGCGGTGGCGCCGGTAGCGCGCCGGATACTCGTACCAGGGGACCCACGGGGCCTCGTGGTGCAGGGCGTGCAGGTTATTGAAGAGGAAGAGCGGGCCGAGAATCCACGATCCCTCGACGAGGGCGATACGCGCACGGACCTGCGGCCGGGCACGATGCTCGGCGAACGAGCGGATCAGCGTGATGCTGGTGCCGGGAATCGCCATCGTGAGAACGTAGACCCAGAGCGGAATGCCGCACACCACCTTCACCCACACGAGCACCGGGATGCACCACAACAGGTGCTCGAGCCACAGCGCCCGCAGCCCTTTCCTGTCGGTGGCGACGGCTCGCGCCTGCGCGTGCAGATAGTGCCCGATCGCCCAGAACGCACCGACGGTGACCCGCCCGGCCAACGTCTGCGAGATGCGCACCAGGAGACGGGCGAGCGGATTGAGTCGCCTCCAGTCCTCGCGAGTCCAGTACCAGGACTCGGGGTCGTCGAAGGGATCCGTGAGGCGCTCGTCGATGTGGTGCGCCAGGTGGCTCGCGCGATAAGAGTCGAAGGGCAGCCACAGGGACAGCGGCAGCATCGCGATCAGCCGGTTGATGCGCCCCGAGCGCGTCGGGTGACCGTGCACGATCTCGTGTTGCAACGAACCGTGCAGCGTGATCAGCATGGCGGCGAGCGGTGCCACCACCCACAGCGGCCAGTGGCCGTACGCAAGAGTGATCGCGAGCCAGCCACCGTAGATCGCCATGGCGAGCACCATGGTCGGGATCTCGACGGCGGCTAGTGCGCGTGGTGCCTCGGACTGGGTGGTGGTGGCTACGCTCGACACGTGGATAAAACGCGGGTCACGGAACCGCTTGCTTGCCGATGATTCTAGCGCGCCACACCGTAGCGCGCCTGAGCACGCCGTCGTGTTTTCATCAATCGAGCGTCACCCTGCGCAGCAACCGCCGCTCGAGGCTCACCATGGCGTCGTAGAGGAGGATGGCCATGAGGCCGGTCACCAGCCCCCCTTGCAGGATGAACGCCGTGTTGCTCGACAGCAGTCCCGCGATGATCACTTCGCCCAGGCCCTTGGCCGCGACCGTGGAGCCGATGGTGGCGGTGCCGACGTTGATCACCAGGGAGAGGCGTATTCCCTCGAGCATGAGCGGCATGGCGAGCGGCAGCTCCACCGACCACAGCCGCTGGCGGGCGCTCATGCCCATGCCGCTCGCCGCCTCGAGCACGGCGGGCGGACAGGTGCGCAGACCCACCAGCGTGTTCTCGAAGATCGGCAGCAGTCCGTAGGCAAACAGGGCAATCAGGGTCGGCTTCTCGCCGAAGCCCACCAGCGGCACCGCGACCGCCAGCACTGCCACGGGCGGGAAGGTCTGCCCGACGTTGACCAGAGTACGCGACAGCGGCAGGAACTGCGCACCCGCGGGACGCGTCACGAAGATCCCGAGGCCGACTGCAACCACGGTGCTGGCCGCGGCCGCCAGGCACACCGTGCCGAGCTGCGCGAGCGCCAGCGTCATGAGGTTCCCCTGGTCGTAGATCGGCGGGGCGCCGTACTGCGTGAGCGGGGCGAACAGCGGCGCGAAGCTCTGCGGCGTCGCAAGAAACGCCACCAGCAACACGAGCGCCGCGATTCTGAGCAGGTTCGCGGCGCGCACCGTCAGGGCCTTCCGTGGGCGAGAATGGCGGCGACCGTGAGCCGCCCGCGCGGGGTGCCGTCGGCATCCACCACGGTGGCCGACTCCGCGCCTTTCCACACGAGCTCCGAGAGCACATCGCGCAGCGTCGCCGACGCCGCCACCGACGGGCCCTCGGAGCTGCCCGGCAGCGGCTGCCTCAGCCGCAGTGGTCAGCGACAGCAGCCGCATGGCGCGATCGGCCATCCCGGTCATGCGCGACACGAACGGATCCGCGGGTCGGGTGAGCAGCACTGCCGGCCGGTCGTACTGCAGCAGCCGGCCCTGGCTCATCACCGCCACGTGATCCCCCAGCCGGAATGCTTCCTCCATGTCGTGGGTGACGAGCACGATGGTCGTGCCGAAGCGACGCTGGATGGCGAGCAGATCCTCCTGCGCCTTGGCGCGGATGATGGGATCGAGCGCACCGTATGGCTCGTCCATGAGGAGCACGGCAGGCTCGGCGGCCAGCGCGCGCGCCACCCCGACCCGCTGCTGTTGCCCCCCGGAGAGCTGGTGCGGCAACGCCTCGGCATAGGTCGCCGGATCGAGCTGGAAAACCTCGAGCAGCTCGGCGACGCGCGCTCGTACGCGCGCCGGCTCCCAGCCAAGCAGGCGTGGCACGGTGGCGATGTTCTCCCTCACCGTGCGGTGAGGAAAGAGCCCGTGGCCCTGGATCGCGTAGCCGATGCGGCGGCGCAGGAGATGCGCGGGCTCATCGCGAGTGTCACGCCCGTTGATCAGCACCCGGCCGCTGCTCGGTTCGACCAGGCGATTGATCATGCGCAGCAGCGTCGACTTCCCCGAGCCCGAGGTCCCTACGATCACGGTGATGCTGTTGCGCTCGACGTGCAGCGACACCCCGTCGACCACCGTGCTCGTGCCGTAGCACTTGCTCAGGTTCTCGAGCTGGATCATGCCTTCACCCGGTCCATGACTTCGACCAGCGCATCGAGCAGCAGCGCTGCGGAGAACGCCAGCGCCACGATCGGAATGGCCCCGAGCAGCACCAGGTCGATCGCCGTCTGTCCGATCCCCTGAAACACGAAGGCCCCGAGGCCTCCGCCCCCGATGAGCGCCGCCACCGTGACCATGCCGATGTTCTGCACCAGCACCACGCGAATACCGGTGAGGATGACCGGCAGCGCCAGTGGCAGCTCGACTCCCGCGAGCAGCTGCCAGCCCGTCATTCCCATGCCGTAGGCCGCCTCCACCGCGGCACGCGACACGCGCGTGAGGCCCGCGACCGTGTTGGCGACGATCGGCAGCAGCGAATACAGGAACAGCGCCACCACCGCCGGCGCCGCCCCGATGCCGTGGATACCGAGCCGGTCCGCGAGCGGTACTGCGGTGGCCAAGGCCGCGAGCGGCGCCATCAGGATCCCGAACAGCGCGATCGCCGGGATCGTCTGGATCACGTTCAGCGCCCCGAGGACACCGGGGCGCAGCCGTGGCGTGCGGTGGCAGAGCACGCCGAGCGGCAACCCCACGATCACCGCCGCGGCGAGCGAACCGAACGCGAGCAGTACGTGCTGACGCAGCTCGCGGGCGAAGCGCACGGAATTCACCGCATACTCGCGCATGATCGAGAGGTGATCGAAGGTGCCGTGCGCGAGCGAGAACCCCGCGACCGCGAGCGAGCCGGCCAGGAACACGATCCGCAGCACAGGACCGGGCCGCAGCCGCGTCACGGCATCGGTCGCCATCAGCCCGAGCGCGATCAGGAGCACCCAGACGCCCGCGCCGGGAGCGATGCGCACCACCCTGTTGCCCGCGGGAGTCAGGTCATCACCCGCCGCCGCGGCGGCCAGGGCCACGGCGACGACGGCGAGGAGCGCCACGATGAGCCGGACGCGGGCACTCGCGACCGCGAGCGCCGTGACCCCGGCGCACGCCAGCAGCGCCTCGCAGCCGAGGGCTTGCCAGGCCGGCAGCACCGCGGCGAGCGAGCGCGGGTCACCCGGCACGATCCGGTTGGACTTGAAGAGCACGAACGGCAGGAAAAACAGCGCCGCGCTGCCTGCCACCGTGAGCAGCGCGCCGAGCGGGTCGAGCCGCGGCAGCTCTCGGCGGCTCACCTCAGGAGGCCCTCTGCCTTGAGATAATCCTCGGCGACCACCTGGGTCGCCTCGCCCTCGACCTGCACTCGCGCGTTGAGCTGCTGCAACCGCGCGCGCGTGAAGCTCTCCATCAGCGGCTTCACCAGTGTCGCGATCTGCGGATACTGCTTGAGCACCGCCGCGCGGATCGTGGGCACCGGCGCGTATACCGGCTGATCGTGCCGGTCGTCCTCCAGCACGACGAGGTTGGCAGCCACGATGCCGCCATCGGTCCCGTAGACCATCGCGGTGTTGGTTCCGTTGGTGCGCGCCGCGGCGGCCATGATCATGGCAGAGGTCTCCCCTCCGGCGAGCACGATCATCTGGTCCGAACGCAGCCTGAACCCATAGGTCTTCTCCAGCGAGCGCAGCGTGCCTGCATTGGCGAACTCGGCCGAACAGGCCAGCATCACCCGCCCCCCCGCCGCCACCCAGCGGCCGAAGTCGCTCATGGTCACGAGGTGACTCGCCGCGGCGACATCGCTGCGTACGGCGAGCGCCCAGGCGTTGCTGGCGTTTGCCGGGGTCAGCCACACGATATGGTTCGCGGCGTAGTCGAGGTGCGCGCCGAGCGCATAGCCCCTCTTCAGATCCTTCCAGGCCGGGTCGGCCGGGTCGTTGAAGAAGAGTCCGGCATTGCCGGTGTATTCCACGTACAGGTCGATCTCCCCACCGAGCAGCGCCTTGCGTACCACCGGGGTTGCCCCGAGCGTCATCCTGTCGACGGTGGGAATCCCGTGGGCGCTGAGCAGCAGACGGATCATCTCGCCGATCATCGCCGACTCGCTGGAGAGCTTGGAGGAGACCACCACCGCCGCCTGCAGCGGGGACGACAGGCTGAGTGCCAGGGCCGCGGCCACGCACAGCGACTTCACGACCTTCGCCACTCGGACACGTTGTCGGGTGTCGCGCCGCGCGTCAAGCGTGTCGCGTCGAGCCAATGCGCACCGCGCACGCTGCCCCTTATGATGGCGGGTACCGATGCAGAGCACCCTGCCAGCACCCCCCGTGCCCGACCCGGCGGTATCCAGCGGGCGCTATTCCATCTGGCGCCTCCTGCGCGAGGGGCTCAACGGTCAGCGCGGCTGGTCGCCCGCCTGGAGGAAAGCTGAACCGCGGGCGCGCTACCGGGTGGCGATCGTCGGCGGCGGCGGCCACGGGCTCGCGACCGCCTACTACCTCGCAACCGAGCATGGCATTACCGACGTGGCGGTCCTCGAGCGCGGCCCGATCGGACTCGGCAACGTCGGGCGCAATACGACCATCATCCGCTCGAACTACTTCCACCCCGACAACATCCGCTTCTACGAGTTTTCGCTGAAGCTCTGGGAAGGCCTCGAACGGCGCCTCAACTTCAACATGATGGTGAGCCAGCGCGGCGCCTTGAACCTGTTTCACACCGAAGCGCAGCGCGACCTGTTCACGCGCCGCGGCAACCAGATGCGCCTCCTCGGAGTCGATGCCGAGGCGCTCAGCCGCCAGGACGTCCGGGCACTGGTGCCGCTCGTCGATCTCGACAACGGCCGCTTCCCGGTGCTCGGCGGCTTTCTGCAGCCGCGCGGCGGGACGGTACGCCACGATGCGGTCGCCTGGGGCTACGCGCGCGGCGCCTCCGAGGCCGGGGTCGATGTCATCGAGCACTGCGAGGTCACCGGCATCCGCCGCGACGGCGGGCGGGTGACTGGCGTCGAGACGACGCGCGGCTTCATCGGCGCCGACACGGTGTGCCTTGCGGTGGCCGGTCATTCCTCGCGCCTCGCTCACATGGCCGGCGTGACGCTGCCGATCGAGACGCACGTACTGCAGGCGTTCGTCAGCGAGGGCCTGAAGCCCGTGATCGACGTGGTGCTCACCTACGGCGCCGGGCACTTCTACATCAGCCAGTCCGACAAGGGCGGGCTGGTGTTCGGCGGCCACATCGACGGCTACAACACCTACGGCCAGCGCGGCACGCTGCCGATGGTGGAGGAAGTCGCGGCCGCCGCGGTGACGCTGCTGCCGGGGCTCGCACGGGTGAAGGTGCTGCGGCAATGGGGCGGCGTCATGGACATGACCATGGACGGCTCGCCGATCATCTCGAAGACTCCCGTCGAGGGGTTGATCCTGAACGGGGGCTGGTGCTACGGGGGCTTCAAGGCGATTCCCGCCGGCGGCTTCACCACCGCGCACCTGATCGCGCACGGCATCCCGCACCCGGTGGCCGCGCACCTCGACCTCGCGCGCTTCGCCGCCGGCCGCACCGTGGATGAGCGCGGCGCCGGTCCCTTCCCCTGGCAGCACTAGAGCCATGTTGCGAATCCCCTGCCCCTGGTGCGGTGAGCGCGACGAAACCGAGTTTCGTTATCGTGGCGATGCCGGCAAGACGCGCCCGGCGCCCGATGCCGGCACGCCGGCCTTCGTCGCCTACGTCTACGAGCGCGACAACCCGCTCGGCTGGCACCTCGAGTGGTGGCTGCACGTCGGCGGCTGTCGCCGGCTCCTCAAGATCGAGCGCCATACGCTCAGCCATGAGATTCGCTGGGTCGGTGCGCCCGGCGAGCATGCGCCGCCGGCGGGCGAGTGATGCGCGGTCCGGCAAGAATCGCCTCCGGGGCTCTCACCGATGCCACGCGGCCGGTCGGTTTCCAGTTTGACGGTCGGTCGATGCGCGGACTCCTCGGGGACACGCTGGCTTCTGCGCTGCTCGCCAACGGTCAGCGGCTCTTCGGCCGCAGCTTCAAGTACCACCGGCCGCGAGGGGTGGTAACCGCAGGTCCCGAAGAGCCTTGCGCGCTGGTGGATGTGCTGGGCGAGGCGGGGCGCGAGCCCAATCGCCTTGCGACCACGCTGATGCTCCACGAGGGCCTGCGTGCCGTGAGTCAGAGCCGCTGGCCGTCGCTGCGGTTCGATTGTCTGGCGGTCAACGATCTGCTCGGCCGCTTTCTGCCCGCGGGGTTCTACTACAAGACCTTCATGGCACCGGGCTGGGCCTGGGAGAAGCTGTACGAGCCGTTCATCCGTCGCGCTGCCGGCCTGGGCAAGCTCGACATGGTCGTTCCCGGGCACACCGTGCCGGGCGAGATCGCGCACGACCACGCGGACGTACTGGTGATCGGCGCCGGCACGGCGGGCCTGAGCGCGGCGCACGCCCTGGGCCACTCGGGCCTGCGGGTGCTGCTCGCCGATCAGGACGTCATGCTCGGCGCTGGCGCCGTGCTCGATGAGCGCTGGGACTCCTGGCGCAAGGGGGTGAGCGCCGGGCTCGCCGCGTTACCCAACGTACGCTGCCTGGCGCGGACCTGCGTGCTCGGCGCCTATGGGCACGGGGTCTTCGGGGCACTCGAGACTCTCTCCCCGCGGAGCGCGTACGCTTCGCCGGCCTCCCCGAGCGGCTGCACATCATCCGTGCCCGCCGCATCGTGCTCGCCAGCGGGGCACCCGAGCGATTCATTGCCTTCCCCGGCAATGATCGACCCGGTGTGATGCTCGCCGGGGCAGCGCTCGCTTATCTCAAGCGCTACGGGGTCGCGGTCGGTCGCCGGCCGGCACTTTTCGTGAATACGGACGAGGGCTACGCGGCGGCGTTCGCGCTCCGTGCGGCGGGCATCCCCTGTGCGGCCGTGATCGATGTGCGCGAGGACTCGCGCGCCGCGGAGCGCGCGCGCTCGCTCGGGCTCCCGGTGTACGGCGGTGCAGTCGTGCAACGCGTCTTCGGACGCCGCGGCGTGCGCGGCGTGCGCATCGGAGAGGCCGGCGGACGGGTGCTGCGCGACCTCGAGGCCGACGCTCTCCTGGTGTCCGGCGGGTATTCGCCTGCGACTTCCCTCGCCAGCCAGCTCGGCGCAGGCCTCACGTGGCAGGAGCCGATTGCCGCCTTCACCGCCGATCTCGACCCGGCACTGGGGCAGATCGCGGGCGCCGCACGCGGTGTGTTCGGGCTCGCCGCGGCGGCACGCGACGGGGCGGCAGCCGCGCGCAACATCGGCCGGGAGCTGCGCGGTGCCGAGGCCGAGGGCGCCGCGGCCGAGGCGCTGGCCGACCTGCCGGCCGACCCCGAGGTCACGCCCATCGGGGCGCTCTGGGAGGTGGATGCGCCGGGCAAGGCGTTCGTCGACCTGCAGAACGATGTGACCGCGGCCGACGTGCGGCTCGCCTGCCGCGAGGGGTACCAGCACGTCGAGCACATGAAGCGCTTCACCACCCACGGCATGGCGACCGACCAGGGCCGGATCGGCGGTCTCCTCGGCAGCGCGGTGCTCGCCCAGGCGCGCGGCGTGCCGCTCTCCCGCGTCGGCCAGATGAAACCGCGCCCCTTCACGCAGCCCACGCCGTTCGCCGCTCTCGCAGGAGGTGAGGTCCGCGAGCACTACAAACCCAAACGCCGGCTGCCGCTGCACGACTGGCACGAAGCCGCGGGCGCGACCTTCGTCAACACCGGCCTGTGGCTGCGGCCGCTGGTGTATTCGGGCGAGTCGGGGTGGGAACCGGTGCTGCGCGAGGCCCGAGCGGTGCGCTCCGCGGTCGGCATCACGGACGTCTCGACGCTCGGGAAGCTCGACGTGCAGGGCGCGGATGCCGCGCGCTTCCTCGACCTCGTGTATGCAAACACATTTTCGTCGCTCGCCATCGGCCGGGCGCGCTACGGCATCATGCTGCGCGAGGATGGCATGCTGTTCGACGACGGCACGACCTCGCGTCTTGCTGCCGAGCACTTCCTCGTCACGACCACCACTGCCAACAGCTCCGCGGCGCTCGAGCATCTGGAGTTTCACCTGCAGGCGGTCTGGCCCGATCTTGACGTCGTGCTGACGGATGTACAGGACCAGTGGGCGCAGTTCGCCCTCGCAGGCCCGCGCGCGCGCGAGGTGTTGGGGGCCGTGGTGACGGATCTGGACGTCTCGAACGCGGCCTTGCCTTTCATGGCGGTTGCGCCCGCCACTATCGCCGGCATCCCCGGCCGGGTGTTCCGTATCTCCTTCTCCGGTGAGCTCGCCTACGAGCTCGCGGTGCCGGCGGCTGCGGCGCTGCGCGCCTGGAGCGCCGTGCTCGAGGCCGGCAAGCCCTTCGGCATCACGCCCTACGGCCTCGATGCACTCAACACGCTGCGCATCGAGAAGGGGCACGTCACCACCGCGGAGCTCAACGGCAATACCACCGCCGACGATCTCGGCTTTCAGCGCATGCTGAAGAAGAGCGGCGACTTCATCGGGCGCGCGCTGGCGATGCGTCCGGGCCTCATCGCACCGGATCGCCTGCAGCTCATCGGCGTGCGACCGGTCGATCACCGCGCACGGTTGCGCAACGGCACCCAGCTCGTCGCCCCGCAGGCTCCGAGGGCGAGTCTCGGCTACGTGACATCCTGCAGCCCCTCGGTCGAGCTCCCGGGCTGGGTGGGACTCGCGCTCGTCGACGGTGGCCGGCGGCGGATCGGGCAGCGCCTCATCGGCACCGCGCCCGTCCATGGCGAGACGATCGAGATCGAGATCGTCAGCCCGCACATGCTCGATCCGGAGAACCAGCGTGTCCGCGCCTGAGCGCCCCGGTTGGACTGCGCGTGGTACGGGCGTGGGGCTCGCCGCCTGTCCGATGGACATCGTCGAGCTCGCAGTGCTTCGCGGCGGCACCGCAGATCTCACACGGGCCGCCGCAGCCCGCGGGCTCGAGCTTCCCTCCCTGGGGCGGCTCGCGGCCTGGGGCAAGGGATTCGCCCTGGCCGTGCGCCCGGGACGCTGGCTCGTCCTTGAGCCGCCGGCAGCGACGGGCGCGACGTTGGCACAGTGGCAGCAGCCCTGCGCCGGCGCCGCGGCGGCGATCGAGCTCACCTGCGCGCTGAATGCGTTCTGCCTCGCAGGCGCAGCCGCCCGCGAGGTGCTCGCGCGTGGCTGCCGGCTCGATCTCGAGCCGCGGGCATTCCCCGCCGGGCGTGCCGCCGCCACCCTGATGGTGCAGGTCTCGGTGCTGCTCGCCGCACTGCCCGAAGGTTGGCTGCTGCTGACACCCGCCACCACCGCGCGGCACCTGCGCGAATGGCTCACAGTCAGCGCGCAGCCCTTCGGGCTGGCACCGCCCTCGCTCGTCGCTCTGTCCAATCTCCGGGGAGATCCATTCTCATGAAGTCTTCTGCGCGGGCCGTGGTCATCGGGGGCGGCGTGGTCGGTGCGAGCGTCCTCTATCACCTGGCGAAGATCGGCTGGACCGATACCCTGCTGCTGGAGAAGAGCGAGCTGACCTCGGGCTCGACCTGGCATGCGGCCGGCGGTATGCACACGTTCAACGGCGAAGCCAATATCTCGAGGCTGCAGAAGTACACCATCGACCTTTACCGTGAGATCGAGGCGCTGTCGGGCCAGTCGTGCGGGCTGCACCCGAACGGCGGACTGATGCTCGCGGCGACCCAGGGCGAGCTCGACAGCCTCAAGCTCATCTGCTCGCGGGCCCGCTACCTCGGCATGGAGACCGAGATGATCTCGCTCGATGAGGCCTGCGAGCTCAACCCGCTGATCGACCCGAGCCATTTCATCGGCGCCCTGTGGCGCGCCGATGGCGGACACTGCGACCCCTCGGGCACGACCAACGCCTACGCCAAGGCGGCACGCCAGCTCGGCGCCTCGGTCGAGCGCTTCACCCGGGTGTTGTCACTCGCACCGCGCCGCGATGGCACGTGGGAGGTGGTCACGGACAAGGGCACGGTGCACGCCGAGCACGTGGTCAACTGCGCCGGGCTCTGGGCACGCGAGGTCGGCCACATGGTGGGCATCGAGCTGCCGGTGCTCGCGATGGAGCACCACTACCTCATCACCGAAGACCTGCCGCAGATCCAGGGCCGCGGCAAGGAGATCGTCAACACCACCGACTACGCGGGGGAGATCTATCTGCGCCAGGAGCGCCGCGGCGTGCTGATCGGCACCTATGAGCCGCACGGGATTGCCTGGTCGCCGCTGAAGACGCCCGATGACTTTGCGATGCAGCTGCTGCCGGAGGACTTCGAACGTCTCGCGCCGTACTTCGAGGTCGGGTTCAGGCACTTCCCCGCGCTCGGGCAGGTCGGCATTCGCAAGGCCGTGAACGGGCCCTTCACCTTCGCCCCCGATGGCAACCCGCTGGTGGGCCCGGTGCGCGGATTACGCAACTTCTGGGTGGCGTGCGCGGTAATGGCCGGATTCAGTCAGGGCGGCGGCATCGGGCTCGTGCTGTCGCGCTGGATGGCGCGACCAGGATCCGGGCCAGGACATCCTCTCGATGGATGTCGCGCGCTTCGGCGCGTTCGCGACCCCCAGGTACACCTCGATCAAGGTGCCGGAGAACTACTCGCGCCGCTTCCGGCTCGCCTACCCGAACGAGGAGCTGCCCGCGGCCCGCCCCGTGCGCCGCTCGCCGATCTACGACAGGCTCCTCGCGGCCGGTGCCGTCATGGGCGCGAACTTCGGGCTCGAGAATGCCCTGTGGTTCGCCCCTCCGGGGATCGAGCCCGCGGGAGACTCCGACCTACCGCCGCTCCGAGGCCTTCCCCGTGGTGCGAGCCGAATGCCAGGCAGTGCGCAGTCGCGTGGGCCTCTACGAGACCACCAACTACGGCAAGTACGAGGTCAGCGGCAAGGGCGCGCGCGCCTGGCTCGAGCGGGTGTTCGCCAACCGGATCCCCAAGCCCGGGCGGCTCGGGCTTGCGCCGATGTTGAATCCCGCCGGCCGCATCGTCGGCGATCTGTCGATGGCGTGCCTGCGCGAAGACCGCTTCATGATCGTCGGCTCGGGTTTCGCCGAGGAGTTTCACTTGCGCTGGTTCTGGGCGGCCGAGCCGCCCGCGGACGTGTTCGTGCGCTCCGCGGCCTCGACGCTCACCGGCTTCTCGATCGCGGGCCCGCAGATCGCGCGAGCTGCTGCAGCGCCTGGTGCGCGTCGATCTCTCGCCCGCGGCGTTCAAGCTCTTCCAGGTCTGCGAGACCGCGGTCGGCTTCACGCCCGCGATCCTCACCCGTGCCGGCTTCACCGGCGAGCTCGGCTACGAGATCTGGACCACGCCGGACTACTTCGCCACTCTCTATGACGACCTGCGGGAAGCGGGCCGCGAGCTCGGCCTCAGTGCACTTCGGCGGGCGGGCGCTCTCCTCGCTGCGGCTGGAGAAGGGCTACGGCTCCTTCAACAAGGACTTCCGCCCCGACTACACGCCCGGGGAGACCGGCCTCGAGCGCTTCATCGACTTCGGCAAGGCGCAGTTCACCGGCCGCGCCGCCGCACTCGCCGAGCGCGCCGCGGGCCCGAAGCGGCGCTTCGTCATCCTGGAGGTCGCCGGCGCTCGATGCCGACGTGGTCGGCTACGAGTCGATCATGAAGGACGGCGCCGCGGTCGGTTACGTGACTTCAGGCGCCTACGGTCACTGCGTCGGCAAGAGCCTCGCCGCCGGCTACGTGCCCACTGCGCTGGCACAGGACGGGGCGCGCTTCGAGATCGACATTCTGGGCGAGATGCGCTCCGCCACCGTGCGCCTTGAGCCGCTGTACGACCCGCAGGGACTGCGGCTGCGCAGCTGAGGCGCGTCCCGGCCGTACAAAATAAAGAGCCCGCACGGAGTGTCGGCTCCGTGCGGGCTATCGGCCTGCTGGCCTCTACTTTGCCGTTACCAGATCCAGCGATACCACTTCTGGCTGCTCGCGGCCGAGTTCGGCTTGCTCTTCTCCTCGTGCTGCGCGGCGGCGGTGTTGCTCGCCAGCGTTGCCGCCGTGAGCTGCCGCGTCTCAAGCCCGGTGTGCGGCTTGGTCCTGGCGGCTACGTCCGCCGTGTCGCGCGTGCTCGCCGTCGCTCTCATGTTGCGCGCGTCGAGCTCGTTGCGCGCACTGACTGTCGCACGCGCCTGGGCAGTCGCACCGGTCACACCGGCCGCGCCGTGGCCCGCGTAGGCAACCGGGCGCAGGTCCTGCCGAACGTCGCCTTTGCGCGCACGGAAGTCCTGCCGATTGTCGCTGCGGAAGTCGCCGCGGTTGGCACTGCGGAAGTCGTCGGATTTCCCCTGCCAGTTGTCGCGGTCGCCCCAGTTGTCCCGGTCGGCCGTCATGTCGTGCCGGTCAGCGCGCAGATCGCGGCGGTCGGAGCCGATGTCACGCCGGTCGGCGCGCAGCTGGCCACGGTCCGAGTTGATGTCGCTCTGGTCGGCCTGCACGGTCGTGCGGTCTTTGGCGAGGTCACGCTGATCGGCCTGCACTGTCGTCCGGTCGGCCGTCATGTCGCGCCGGTCCGCCTGCATTGCGTTGCGGTCGGTCGTCATGTCGGTTCGGTCGGTCTGCACGACCTTGTGATCGGCGCTCATGTCGCGCCGCTCGGTCTGCACGTTCGCACGGTCCGCCGTGAGGTCCTTCTCCTGGGCTTGCACACCCTGCTGATCCTTGCTCAGGTCCGCCCGGTCCTTGCCGACGTCCGTGCGGTCCGCCTGGATGTCAGCCTTCTCCTTGGCGATCTCGTTGCTCTCGTTGGCGCCGTTACGCTGCTCGGCGTAGTCGTGACGCAGCTGCTGCTGATCCGAGCGGATGTCCGCGCCGTCCTTGCGGATGTCCCTGCGGTCGGCCTGGATGTCCTTGCGCTCGGCCTGGATCCTGCCCTGATCGCTGCGGATGTCCTGACGCTGCGACTGCAGCTTGGAGGCGTCCGTACGCAGGTCCTGCTGCTCGCCCGTCATGTTCGCCTGGGCGGTGCGGAAGTCGCCCCGCTCGGTCTGCATGTTGGCCGCATCACCGCGCAGATCCTTCTGCTGCGCCTGCAGGTTAGCCGTGTCGCTGCGGATGTCGCCGCGCTCGGCCTGCAGATTGGCCCGATCACTGTGAATATCGTTGCGCTCGGCACGCGCGTTGGCGCGGTCCTTGCTCAGGTCGCTGCGCAATCCGTTCGCATTGGTATCGTTGTCCTTATCGTTGTCCGCGGTCTGCGTGCCACCCGGGTTGTTCCTTTTGACGGTGCGGTCCGGCATCTGCGGCTGCGCGCCGTTACCCATCGACACCGGCCGGGTGCCATCGTGGCCGAAGCCGTTGTCCTGGCGGTTGTCCCGGAAGTTGTCATGGTCACCGCGATGGTCACGATCGAAGTCATGGCCGCCGTTGTCGGCACGCCAATCGCGGTCGCCACGCCCGTCATGGTCACCGTGATCCCGGTCGTCCCGGCGCGCATCGTCGCGGCGGTGGTCCCGGTCGGCGCGCTGATCGTTGTGGTCCCGGTCCTTGTCGCCCGACTGGTTGTGCGCACCGGCCTGGTCGTTGGCACCACCATTCTGGTCGCCGTTGACCTGCACGGGCTGCGCGCCCCGGTTGGGAAGCACGCCCGTCTGCTGCGACGTGGTTTGGGATGACCCGCTCGTGCTCAGGCCGGCGGAGCCCGTCTGGCCGCTCGTCGTCGTGCCGCTCGTCGTCGTGCCGCTCGTCTGAGCCGTTCCGACGGTTTGCGGCGTCGCTGCCTGCGCAGTTGCGCCCGCATTTACGCCGGCCGCGCCGGCGATCATGGCCTGTGGCTGGGTGCTCGGCGCGCCGGTTACCTGGCCCGCATACGCGGTCGACAGGGCGGCCCCCAGAATCGACCCAACCGTTACTGCTATGAGTGTATTGCGTTTCATGACACCTCCTGCTTGGTTTCCCAAGTAGCATCCATGCTCACGCCGGACGGCCCATCCGCCGCCTGCGCGCCACCGGTCACCTACCGTCACTGATTGGCGTTGACGGTCTGCGACTGATCCCTGGGTTCGGATTGACTGCCGGCCTGCGCGGTCTCGCGCTGCGAGTGCGCACGCCGGGCTTCTGACAGGCGCTCCTGCCCGACGTAGTTATCGACCAGCTTGAAGAACTCGTTGTAGAAGCCCGGATCCTGGATCGTCTTGCGACTCACAGTCCCCAGCACCTTGGCGGATCCTGACGGCATGGTCAGGGTCGCCGGCCCCACCCCGACGCTGGTGGTCTGCTTCATCTTCTGCAGCAGACTGTCCTCGCGCGTCGCGGTCGCGAATACCACGCTCGTCCCGTCGCGATTGTCCGCGCAGGTCGTCTGCATGCGCAGCACGACGTTGAGCTTCGGTTTCGGCTGGAAGTCACGCGTGCCGGTCAGCACGCCCGCCTCCGCCGGCCTGTCCAGCATGTAGCCCTGGCTGAGCATTGCGCGCTTCACGCTCCAGCAGACGCTGTCGCCCGAACCAGTGATCGTCCTGCTGAAGGGCGCCGCCGCGCTGAAGGAGTCCCGCGCGAGGTCGTGCTTGGTGGCACAACCCGCCACGAGCACCGCAATCGACCCGAGCGTCACGAGCGCCGTGTGACGGCCCAACGCTTCCCTGCCCCGTGTGCTGCTGCCCATATGACCTCCATGGCCGAGGCCGCCGACAGGACGGCCCTAGGTATGGGACAACGCGTGGCGGGCGCAAAGTTCCGCAATCGATTTTGGCCTGCTGATCAGTACGTTAGAGAGCTTGGGAGACAGGCGCGCAGGCCTGTCTGTGCTTGGCGACTGGGGTCGTTTACTGAATCGAACCGGAGTTCAACTCACGTTCAGCCGCGGCATGAATGCCGCGCGGAATTTCATTTTTCGCGGGCGCGCCGCAGCGCTTCGGTCAGAGCATCCGCGGCCGGCACCTTGATGTTGGGCTCAACCCCAGTGCCCTCCCAGTCCTTGCCGGTAATCGGGCTGACGGAGCGCGCGAACGGCACTGCGAGCGTGAAGTGCTCATCGACGCGTTGCTCCTTGACCATGTGAGCGCCGCCAGCGGTCACCTCTCCGATCAGCGTGGCGCGCTTCAGGGTCTGGAGCGCGTAGCTCAGGGCCTCGGCTGCCGAGAAAGTGGCCCTGGACGTGAGCACGAACACCGGCTTGTCTACGAAGCGCTTCCCGGGCACGTACGCCCACGTCCAGCCCTGCGTCGTCGCGTTCGCACTGCGATCGTAGCTATCCATGAGGTGCGTGGGCGCGGCGAACAGGTAGCTGGCGATCAGGCCGACCATGTCGCCGTCGCCACCGTTGTTGTCGCGCAAGTCGAGGATGAGTGCGTTGCTGTCGGCGACGAAGTTCAGCGCCGCGATCGCGGTGCCGGCACAGATCGCGGGGTCCGCGAACATGTTGAACTTGACATAACCGACGTTGGGGGGCAGATGCTCGGCCTTCTCGAAGCCGCAGTTGATATCCATCATCTGCCGCCGCTGAATCGGATCGGGTTCGGCGTGCTTCGCGGGTGGCTGCAGCGGCAGTATCACCGGGCTGTAGCGCAGCGCGAGGTGCGGGTCGTGACTGACATCCCGCAGGTCATCGCTCAGCTGGACCGCAAACACCTCACCGTCCACGATGGCGTTGTATTTGCCGCGCTTCTCCCTGGTTCGCAGCGCATTCCCCATCTTCTTCGCGACGTCCTGGAACACATAGGACTCATCGAGGAGTCTGCCGACCGCGGCGATGATGCCGGCTGCGCGCGCCCGCATCGAGCGTGACCTCGGCGACCTGCGCACCCGGCGGCATCGGGAAGAATCTGAGCGCAGCAATGACCGACGGGTCGCCGCCGCTCAGCATGAGCACCCCCACTTCCTCGGTGGGGCCGCCCCTCTCACGCACGTGAAAGATGATCTGCGTCGGCGCGCTCTTCGCGATGCCGAGCAGGTCGAGGCCACCGGATTGCTTCCGGAATCTCATCGCCCGCTCAATGTCGAGCGCCGGAAACCGCGCCTTGTCGAACGAGTCGATGCGTGCGCGATCACCGCTGTTGAAGGCATCGAGCCACGAGCCAAGCGCGTGACCGGCCGCGGTGTCAGGAATCACCGGCACCGGTGAGTCGGCGTGCACCGGTCCGTTCAGCGCGAACAGCGCCGCTAGCAGCCAGCAGCCCAGCGACGCTGCGTGGATCCGACGGCCAAGAATCGGGTACATCATCTGTCTGGATGCCTGTCGCACTTTTTTTTCAGGGGGCCACGAATGTGCCGTTGATGAGATAGAGCTGCGTGGTGCCCGTCGTTACATCCAGCACAAGCCAGGCCAGTCCGTTGCTACCCCACCGAAGGGGCTGAGTTCCAGCGGGCAGTCGTGCAATCCAGATTGCCGTGAATGCCGACAGGTTGAAGGACTGAATCGTACCTTGCAGCGAGCTTCCCATCGGCGTCGCGACCTGCACTTGGTATGCGGCAAAGGTGCGATTGTTTGCCGGATCAATCGTGAACGGCGCATACGGCACAGACGTTGGGAGTGTGTACGTTCCGACAATAGTGTTCGTCACGGGGTCGAGCACTTCTCCGCTAGCGCTATAAATCAACCCCCCTGCCAGCTGGAGATTTCCCCCAAAGTTAAAGCCCCCTGTTCCGGCTTGGAGTAGCGTACCGCTCCCGAGTCCGCTTGCGCTCACTGGAACGGCATTCAGATTTGCATCCAAGATGTACACCGTGGAAGCGTCCCTGCTCCACAGCGCTTGATTGCCATAAACCACATCGCTCATTACGGACCAGATGTTAGGACGGGATACACCTCCATCGAAGATCGCCACGCTCCAGACGTTCCCCTGACTTGAGAATGCACCGGTCCAGGTGTTGGAGTCGACAGGCGAGACCGCGATCTGTGCCGGCTCGATTGTGAGGCTCGACAAGGGAACAGACTGGTCGATAGTCATGTCGGAAGTTCGCACCCGAACAGCTTGAATTGAGGGTGCCGGCTGCGAAGGGGGCACGATTTCCGTCACAAGATAAATGTAGGCACCGTCCGCAGACGGCACGATTTGGCTCACGGCGCCCGGCAGGTTGACAAGAGCCGTTACGGTGCCCGTAGTCGGATTGATCGCAAGTAGCTGCCCGGGCGTCACGCTCCCACCGCTGGATAATGGCAGGGTGGTCCCGTAAAGCACGGACCCAGTAGGATCCACCGCAAGAGCATCGAGGTTCCGCGGGATGATTCGCTGCTGGAACTCCCTCCCCGCCGAGGCGGTCACCGTGTAAGTGACGGGAATCTTGAATGGAGTCCCAGCGGCGGGCTTTAGGCAGGCGGTGTCGTAGCAGATCGAGAGTGTGATCAGATCGTTATAGGTGCCCGGACCCAAACTAGCCGGCAACTTCATGTTGACCGTTAGCGTGCCCGTCCCATAAGCGTACGGCTCGGCGTTCGCACTGGTCTGCTTAAAGCTCATGCTCGCCACTGGCCCGCCGGTTTCGGACGTGTAGAACACGTACGCACCGTACGGTGGCACGTCGTAAGCCGTCACGTTCACCGTAGTCGATGGTGCCGGACCATTCGATGGGGCGTCAAAGGCGAGCGTCGTAGGCAGGATGACATAGCTCGCATCCGAAATGGCGTTGCCAGTCACGGTGTACGTCACCGCCACGGACAGGGGACTGCCCGTGATCTGCTGCGCGCACTTCGCGTCTGTGCACACGGAAACGGTGACGGTGTCGTGGAAGGTGCCTGATCCCATGAACTCCGGCAGGTACAGCATCAATTCGAGTCCTCCGGACTGCACGCCGTTTTCCACGTTCGGTGACCAAGTGATGCTGGCAGAGGAGACTGCCGTGCCCACAAAGGTGGTGGCGGAGTAGAGGCTGGCGCCGGTCGGGGGACTGGCGACGCTCAGATTCACCTGCAGACCAGGTGCGGCGGCCGCTGGACTCACGGTCGTGGAAACGTTGTTGCTTGAAGCACTGAGGACGGGCGCACCCGAGCCGGCGCCGTCCGACCCGCCGCCTCCGCCACAAGCCGTGAGACTCAGCGAAAGCGTTAGCAGCAGGCATCCAAGTGCGCTGGCTAGGGAACACCCGCGATCGCCGCAACGTGACTCAGACGAGAACAAGACTGGACCCTAGAGAAGTGAGACCTTACAGTTCTTCTTTGGCTGCGATAATGACACCATCGGCAGCAGGGGTACAAAGAAAACCTTCTGTCACCCGGCGACCTGCACTATGAGTATCGGATTCGCACCCGATTTGAACTTGCATTATCCCGGCGATCCGAAAACCCTACGAGATTGGCCATCTGAGTTACTGCTGCAAGACTTGCTCCCTAGACACTTGTCCATATAGCTGGACAAATGTCTACAGTCTTCAAATCGTATCCGCTCGAGAACGACCTCGAGATGGCTGCCGTCGTCCTGGGCGGCCTGCCCTCTTCCGTCGTGAGGCGCATCGGCGCGTTTCTAGGCATCCGGGCCACTAAAGTCGGTTCAATCGTCAAGATCAGCGAAAAGACTCTCGACCGCCGGCTGAAGAGTGGCGCGCGTCTGAAGCCTGACGAATCGGAGCGCATGGCGCGTCTCATGAGGATCATCTCGCTCGCTGTCTCGGCTCTCGAAAGCGAGGACAACGCGCGCAGGTGGCTAGAGCGTCCACTGCGGGAGCTCGGGAGTCAAACGCCGCTGCAACTCGCAGCAACGGAACCGGGATCGAGAGAGGTCGAGCGCGTTTTGGGCCGCATCGAGCATGGAATCTTTGCCTGATTACGGCCTGGCGGATCTGCAAGAAGGCGCATGCGACCGCCGGCTTTGACGGGCGGGGAGCTGCCGAGTATCCCGGACGCTGGAATCTCCCAGGAGTCCCCGTCGTCCACACGGCCGAGAGCCGTTCGCTTGCCTCGCTCGAGGTGCTCATGCACACGGAGGATACGGGGCTGCTCGCGGCCGTGCAGTGGATGATGATTCCGGTGGATATCGATGAGCAGCTCATCGAGCTCGCGAAGCAGCCACCCGAGGATTGGCGCCAGCGGCCCGCTGCGCCGTCGACCCGTGAGCTCGGCACGCGGTGGGTAATGGAAGCACGCGCAGCGGTGTTGCGGGTACCCAGCGTCGTAGTCGATGGGGAGTTCGATTACATTCTCAATCCGCGGCATCCGGACTTCAGGCAGTTGAAGATCGGCGTGGCTGCATCGTTTTCATTCGACCCGCGGCTGTGATCAACCTGAGCAACTCGAGCCTCAAGCTCTCCACGGACCGGCAGCCGCTGGCGGCCGAATTCATTCGGTTCGCGCGAGATTGAGAAGGCGCGCGCGGACGGAGGCGGAGCGGTCCCTTGGTACCTTGGCCTTCAACCCGCTGCCTCTTGGTACGGACGCATCACATTCGCCACGCGGCAGATCTTCGCAAAGCGCCACAGCGCCTCCACACCTCGCCGGTACTTCTTGAGGTAGTCCTTCAGAGCCTCAACGGCAACCTCGGTGCCGATCTTCTTGCGGTACTTGAAGCAGTCGGCCACAGTCTTGGCGGCGGAATAGATGCGCACCGGGACGCCACAGCTGCGGCGGTTTGGGCATGGCTTTGTTAGGCCTCGTCTCAGTTCGCCGGCCTCCGACGAAGCCGCTTCTTCGCAGCAGTTGTCTTAATGACGAGAGTGCCACATCCCTTGGAGGCCAACGGAACGCTAGCCTGGTCAATCGCAGCGGCGATCAGCGCCTCCACATCCGGATGCGTCAGCTCGCTGGCAGCCTCCACCCGGATGAAGCGGGTTTGCTTACCCGATCCCATCAGCAGCTTCTTCGGATCAGGCAAGTTTTTTCCTTGACTGAAGTACAGACTCACACCGTCGGCACGTGCGGTTGTTGCGACTATCGACTCGACGCCGGCCCTCCGTCGGCGAATACCCGATGACGAGTGAGTTACCGTAGTCGTACACCAGCTCGTTTGCAGTTGGCAATCGCTTGCGCACAGCAGACCGGACCGAGCGGATGAGCCGCTGATCCTTGGGATCGAACTTCTCGATGAGGGATCGAAGCTGGGCCTCGGGTGTGTCCTTGGCGCGAACGGAACCGACTGCCATCCTATCCTCCAGGTTCTCGTAAGGATTGTTGCAAGAGAATCGCTCAACAGTTGAGCCGAGCGCGACCCGCGCAGAGCGAACTAAAAAGCCTCGGAAAAGACTCGCCGTGAAAACAGAATATTGCACTCTCCAGTCCCGATTATTCGAACTATAGCGGCTCCGTTGATTGCCTGGGACGGCGATAGCACGCGTCCCTTGTTAGCGAGACCTGTGTGCTGATGCCTTACCCTTCCGCCGTGACTCGCCAAACACTACTTCATCGCGACCACGTGCTCCACGAACTGATTGACGGCGATCTCAGTGCCCTGGTAAAAGCCTGACGCTTTGTTTTTCTCGAGGTCCGCTTCATTCCGGTGCAGCGCCGTGAAGACGTAGCGAGTGCCGGTCCCCACGGGTTCCATCGCAATGATGGCGGTGATTGGAATGTCGTCAAAGACAGCCGGGCGATAGCCGGGGAACAACATGGAGGTCCAGACAAGTCGCTGCATCGGAATAACGTCCAGGTAACAGCCGAGGTTGGGGAACTCCTGGCCGTCCCCCATTGCGATGTCGATGCTGAAGATGCCGCCCGGTCGCACGTCCATTTCGGTTCGCGACACGCGCCCCCAGGGCTTGGGCATGTACCACTCCTTTAGATGCTCCGGTTTCGTCAACGCTTCCCAGACGAGCCGCGCCGGAGCGTCGATGAACCGCTCGATAGCAAAATCAAGTTTCGGATTGAAGGCGAATTGCTTGCTCATGAGCCTGATTCCTTCTCCTTGAGTTGTTTGACGTATTGGTCGAACCGGTTCAGTCGAGATTCCCACACTTGGCGCCGCGCGGTCAGCCAGTCTTCAATGACCTTGAACCGTTCGGGTTGGATCTCATACGTCCGCACTCGCCCGCGCTTTTTCGACCTCACCAGTCGGCTCTGTTCGAGCAGCGAGAGGTGCTGCACGAACGACGGGAGTTGCATGTGGAACGGTGCCGCCAGTTCGCTGACGGTGGCTGGTCCGACAGACAGCCGTTCCAGGACCTGTCGCCGAGTCGAGTTGGACAAAGCGTGAAATACTTCGTCAGTGGTTGCGGCGTGAACCATCTCAGACACCATCCGAGCGCTCGGGTTATCCGGTCTTGCGGAGGGACTCTACAGCCGCGCGATACTTTTGTAAATACCTAAGTATCTGCTAAAGCGGCAACCCTTTGCAGTGCGACCCTTGCCGCGCGGGATGCAGTCATGATCGCGCAGACTCAGAGCACAGTTTCCGTAACGCACACGCTCGCTACCGGCAGCACGGGGGGGCATGAGGCGTCGCCCGGCACGAAATGCATAGTGTAGAGTTGGCCGCGAGTCCATCGCCGAGCGCTCTTACCCTGGAAAACCGGCGGTAAAATCGGCGAGGCAAAGGTTGGGGCATACCGGACACACGTGGGTTATGGAACGCGCCTATCGCAATCTCGGCTACTTTCTACTCGCACTTCTGCCAATTCGTAGCGCCGGCGATTCCGGGGAAGAACAGGTTCGTCTCCGCGCGCCCGAAGGGCAGTTACCCGGGCTCATCGATGACCAGCAGGCGTGGACCGAGCACGGCGAGGTTCATGACCTTGGTGAGCCGCCCCTGCACCTTAGTCATACCCGGTCGTGGATGGTACCGAGCTCACCGTATGTCCTTCGTGAACCGCCGCTGCGCTAGCCACGTGATCATGATCTGCGGGTACTGCGGAACAAACCGCTCGGGAGGCGTGGGGTCTCCGTTGTATCCGCTTTTCGACACAATGAGCTGGTGTCCAGCATTCGGATACACCTTGATCGTGACATCACGATTTCCAGCGCGTGTTAGGTATGCGCGTAGGTGTGCAGCCGAGTCCGCCGCATCTACATTTCGGTCCAGCGTGCCGTAAAGCGCCAGTGCAGGGGTCGATGAGACGCTAAGTAACGTCTGCGTCGGGTCGAAGGTTACAAAGCGGCGCAATCCGGCAATCTTTGAGGGCGGTGGCGGGATGGAGATGCCGAGGTCCGGCATCAGCGAGTACTGGAACCATGGCTGCTTTGCATCGAGGTCGTAGAGGCGTTTCGTGTCACTCCACGGGACCGTTCCGTCGAGTGCCTGCTCGAACGCGTGCCAAAGCGCTATTGCCTGCGCGGAGGCGTCTTCAACATTGTGCCGGCGCATCGTCTGTTCGACTTCATAGTCAATATTCTGCGTCAAGGATTCTGTGGGTGCGCTCGTTAGGAGCATAAAAGCGACTGGGCGGTGCACCGCTACCACTGGGGCTGTCCACCCTCCGTTGCTAAAGGCCCAGATACCGATCCGGTGCGAATCAACGCGGGGGTCGCCGCGCATTACGTCGTAGATAGCCTCGACGTCATTAGCTCTCTGGCTTGGCCCGTTGAGAAACCAGTCACCTACCGATTCGCCGACGCCGCGCTGATCGTAGCTGATAACGTTGATTCCGTTGCATGCGAAAAAGGGGATGATGAACCCCATTTCTCGCGCTTCTGGATCGTTGCCGTGGATGAGGATCACCGTAGCACGAGGCTTTTCACCCGCATAATAAAGGGAGACGCCTAGCCGCCCTTGCGGTGCTTTGATAATGCGCCGCTCTTCCAAAATTCCGCTGCGCAGATGCAGGTCCTGCGTATCAGGCAGGTCACCCGTGCGCTGCGAAGTTGGATCGAAGAAGTCGTTTGACGCTGGACCGGGCAGTTCATGTCGGACACCAACATATATCCTATGCCCGGAAGCGGTGTACGCCCCGGGGGCGAGAGTTGCAGCTTGCAATGGCGCAATCAGCGACAGCCCGATTCCGAACGCCGCGGCAGCCCGTACAGCCCTAAGAACCGGATGAAGAGATCGTTGCATGGCGGTGGAACCTTCTGATCAGGTGGTGCGGTCAAGCTCAATGCAGAGCACGCTCGGTCCGTTCTCGAGGATCGAGCGGCTCGTGGTCGCATAAGGTACTGAACCCATCGCTCGGGTGTCTTGGACGAATTCAAGGTCTTCGGGACCCCTTGACGAAGCGGGTTGCAATCGACGGTCGCTGACCGGCCAGAAGGAGTCAGGGAGTGCATCAAACTGATCTAAGCGGTCGCTCAGAGCATGACGGTCTTGACGGCTGTGATTCTTGAAATGATCGCCCCGATGTTTCTAACGGTCCGGACTCACAGCCGACGTTCCGTAGACCACCCCCATGGCACATGAATAGTCCGCGAGCGGCCCCAGACCAACCGATGCGCGACGTTGATCGACGTGCGCCGGATCCTCCATCTTGCCTGGTTTCAAGCCACTACCATCGTTGCCAAATTGAGTTCCATAGCGTTGCGGTTTGCCCTCGTGAATCAGCACGCGATCGGTCAGCATCGCCAACTCCGATGGATCGAATGCATGCTGCCGAACCCGTGCTGCCAGAACCCGAAGTATTCGCGCCTGAAACGCGGGATCGCTGTCTGCATGTTGGGTAAGTAGCCATGCCGCATCCACCCCGTCATCGCCGACCATCGTTCGAGTCGGGAAGCCATCTTGAATCACGATGTGTTTAAGGCGTCTTAGGTTTACCGCGTCAATCTGAACGCCAGCAGTAGTTGATGTCGGGCTCCCGCCTGCCCCGGCCGCATTCCTGAGTTCTTGGTCACGGTCCTTCATGAACAGTAACTCTCTCCTAAGTGCGGGCCGGGTGGGCTCACTGACCGCCGGTTTCGACTTTGCGTTACCAAGCCAGCCTAGACGCTTTATCGCCCCGGGACATTCATTCTCGATGCGTCGATCTAAGTCGCTCTCATCTTTCGGACTGCCTGCATCTGGGGTCGCCGACGGTTCGGCGCTTACCGAAGCCCGAACTGGAGATTGGGCAGACACCGCTTCCGGCCAAATAGAGATAGATGCCGTCGTGAGCATGAGACCCGTCAACAAACATAGTGGAACAAGACGCATAGTCATTAACCTACCCCAAAGCAATGGGATGGACCCCTCCTCACACCTAAGGGCATCGCGTGCCAGAAGCAGCATCGCCCCCTTGAGTACGAACCGCTCGCGCATCTCCGAGCGGCTGAGCCGATACAGGAAGCGCTCGAAGAGGTAGCTCCGGAGCGTGACTTGGAAGTCCTCCCCACGCGCGCGTGCAAGATTCAGCAGGCGCGCCCGGACGGAGGCGGCGCGGTCCCTGGGTTCCTTCGCCTTCAACCCGCCGCGTCCAGGTACGGGCGCATGACGTTGGACACCCGGCAGCTTTTGGCAAAGCGCCACAGCGCATCGGCGCCGCGGCGGTGCTGCAGCGCGTAGTAACCGACCTGCATCAATCCGAACCCTACCGACATGCCCAGCATGAGGGCGAAGGGAAAGTGCGGCACGCCGTAGAACTTGAAGAACAATGCCGTGAGAACCCCGAGCAGCGCGAGCGCCGCCAGGATAAAGCGGACGACGGGCTCGAGGATCGCGAGGAACACGAATACCGGCAGACGGAAGGCGTACCAATGAAGCTGGAACGTGCCTCGGAGAAGATCGCCGGCCGTCATCAGCCGACTCTCCGTGAGGACTTTTGCACTCGAACGGTTGGCGGCGTCGAGGTCTGCCCCGCGTCTATGACAGACGAGGCAACCTCCTTGCCCGCACGCAGCCCGTCGAGATAGTCAGCCCACGCCTGCATCATCTTGCGGCGCTCGGGGAGGCGTTGAGCCTTGTGGTAGGCCGCCCTCACCTTGTTGCGCTCGCTGTGCGCCAGCTGCAGCTCTATCACGTCGGGCGGGAAGCCTTGCTCGTTGAGCAGCGTACTCGCCATGCTCCGAAATCCGTGACCGGTCTGCTCATCGCCGGCGAAACCCAGACGCCGCAAAGCGTGATTGATCGTGTTACTCGACATCGGGCGGTCGCGGGTGAGAAGTGACGGGAACACGTAGCGACCTCCGCGCGAAAGAGGTTGGAGTTCCCGCAATATGGCAATCGCCTGACGCGCGAGCGGCACGATGTGCTGCTGCCCCATCTTCATCCGCACAGCAGTGATCCGCCATTCCGCGTTGGTCAGATCGAACTCGGACCATTCGGCGGCGCGCAGCTCGCCGGGCCGAACAAAAACCAGGGGTGCAAGCTTGAGCGCCAGCGCAGTGACCGGCTGGCCGTCGTAAGTGTGGATCGCCAGCATGAGTTCGCCTACGCGGCCGGGTCGACTATCGACGCGAAGTTGCGTGACCTCACGGGCGCGAGAGCGTCGCTGAGATCCGCCGCGACGTCGTGAGCTGCGCGCCCGGTGGCGACCGCGAAGCGCAGCACCCTTCCCGCCAGGGCGCGCACGCGGTGGGCGGTTTCGTGTCTGCCGCGTGCCTCGATCCGACGGAGCGTAGCGAGGAGTTCTTGCGCGGTGACTGCGTTCACCGGGCGGTGACCGATATACGGGTAAAGAGAGCTCCTGAGACGAGTACCGAGAATCGACATGGTTTCCGACGAGAGGGCCTGGCTTTGAAGTGCAAGCCACTCCGTGGCCACTGCTTCGAACGTATCGGCTTGCGCTCCCCGTTCGGCCTTTCGCTTGTCGGACGGGTCGATGCCATCGGCTATCAGCTTGCGCATGTCGTCGCGCTTCTCTCGCGCACGCTTGAGCGTGACGTCGGGATACGCTCCGAGTGAGAGGAGTTTCTCCCGCCCGTGCACGCGATAGCGCAAGCGCCACAGGCGACCGCCCGGAGGCGTCACGAGCATGAACAGTCCGCGCTCATCAAACAGCTTATACGGCCGGTCAGACGCTCTGGCAGCGCGAATTCGAGTTAACGCCAGTGACCACGAATAGACTGTTTCAGACGTAAAAACAGTCTGTTACGCGACATCGTGGGACACGGAGGGACTGCGGCGAACACGTGGAGAAAGGCTAGGGTCGGAATCGAACCGGCGTAGACGGCTTTGCAGGCCGCTGCATGACCACTCTGCCACCTAGCCCCGGGAACGCGGGTCGGGCGCGGCGGCCCGATAGTAGAACGCCCCGCGAGGACTGTCGCCATCGGGGCTTGCGCTCGATGCTGCGCTAGCTCTAGCCTAGCAAAAACCGAATAATGCGTCGATTGAGCCCCCGCCCGGAATCGGGAACCGGATCGCGAGGGCAGCTCCCGCCAACCATGCACAGAACAAGGAGCGAGGAATGTCTGCTGCGAACGTGACGACGGCTCCCGGTCTCGGTCTGCTCGACAAGCGGCGCTACATCGCCAAGCCCGGTTTCAACCGCTGGCTGGTCCCACCGTGTGCACTGGCAATTCACCTGTGCATCGGCATGGCCTACGGCTTCTCGGTGTTCTGGCTGCCGCTGCACAAGGCGCTCGGACTGACCAAGCCGATCGATTGCCCGAAGGACATGAGCTTCCTTGCCATCCTCACCACGACCACGTGCGACTGGAAGATCACCTGGCTCACGTGGATGTACACCCTGTTCTTCGTCTTCCTGGGAACCGCATCAGCGATCTGGGGCGGATGGCTCGAGCGGGTGGGTCCCCGCAAGGCGGGCATTGCCGCCGCCTGTTGCTGGTGCGGAGGGCTGGTCATTTCCGCATTCGGCGTGACCATCCACCAGGTCTGGCTGCTGTGGGTGGGCTCGGGAATCATCGGCGGTCTGGGGCTCGGCCTGGGCTACATCTCCCCGGTCTCGACCCTCATCAAGTGGTTCCCCGACCGCCGCGGCATGGCCACCGGCATGGCCATCATGGGCTTTGGCGGCGGCGCCATGATCGGTGCGCCGCTCGCGGACCGGCTGATGAAATGGTTCGAGACACCGACCTCGGTCGGCGTGTGGCAGACCTTCCTCGTGCTGGCGGCGATCTACTTCATCTACATGCTGGCGGGGTCGTTCGGCTACCGACTGCCGGCGGAGGGCTGGAAGCCCAAGGGCTGGCAGCCGAAGGCCGCCAAGGCACTCGTGACCACACGCAACGTGGATCTCAACGTCGCGACCGGAACCCCGCAGTTCTGGTTTGTCTGGGCAGTCCTGACGCTGAACGTCACGGCCGGCATCGGCATCATCGGGATGGCTTCCCCGATGTTGCAGGAAGTGTTCGGCGGGCACCTCGTCGGCACCAAGGCAGCGTTCGACCAGATGACCCAGCAGGAACATGCCTCGGCGGCGACCTACGCCGCAGCCTTCACGGGACTCCTGTCCCTGTTCAATATCGCCGGCCGGTTCTTCTGGGCGTCCTTTTCGGACTATATCGGCCGCAAGACGACCTACATGGTCTTCTTCCTGCTCGGCATGGTCCTGTACGCGTCCATTCCGTGGACTGCGGCGGCCGGCAGCATGGCGCTCTTCGTTGGCTTCTTCTGCATCATCATCTCCATGTACGGCGGAGGCTTCTCCACGGTCCCCGCCTATCTGGCCGATCTTTTCGGTACCCGCATGGTCGGCGCCATCCATGGGCGCCTCCTCACGGCGTGGTCGGTCGCCGGCATCCTCGGGCCCGTGCTGATCGGCTACATCCGCCAGTACCAGCTCGAGCATGGCGTGGCGCGCGCGCAGGTATACAGCATCACCATGTACATCCTGGCCGGCATCCTCGTGCTGGGACTCATCTGCAACATCCTGGTGCGGGCGGTGGCGGAAAAGAACTTCATGACTCCCCAGCAGGAGGCGGACCTCGATGCCCGCGGCATCGGCGGTGCGGCGGCTACCGCGGCGGCGCCCGCAGCCGACGGCACACCCTCACCGGGCTGGATGGTCGCCGCAGCGTGGGTCGCGGTCGGCGTGCCGATCGCCATTGGCGTATTGGTGACCCTGAAGGAAGCGGCGAAGCTCTTCGGCCTCGCCTGAGCGAGGGGCGCGCGTGGCGCGCCAAGGGTGCCTTCAGGGGAAGATGGAGCGGGCTAACGGGTTCGAACCGTCGACCTGTACCTTGGCAAGGTACCGCTCTACCAACTGAGCTAAGCCCGCTTTTGCAAGAGCGCGAATTCTATGTGCACCCCTCGGGAAGTCAAGGCGAACTGGGCGCGATGGACTACTCGAACCTTAGCAAAAAAAATTGCAATTGCAAGGAGTTACGCTTGATTCCTGAGGATTAGTCCTCGCGCCTGAGATCCGGCCACGCGGCGCGCAGATACATGACCATCGAGACCAGCGTCGCCAGCGCCGCAATCTCGGTGAAGATGACTCCCGGGCGGTAGGTGGCAATCCCAAAGAGCGGGGTGCGGTAGAGCATCAGGGACAGCCCGACGATTTGCAGGATCGTCTTGTATTTGCCCAGCTGCGAGACCGCCACCTTGCGCCGCGCGCCGATCTCCGCCATCCACTCGCGCAGCGCCGAGATCGTGATCTCGCGGCCGATGATGATCGCCGCCGTGATCACGATGGGCCATCTGTGGTCCCTGCTCACCAGCAACACCAGCGCCACCGCTACGATGAGCTTGTCGGCGACCGGATCGAGGAACGTTCCGAGGCGCGAAGTCTGCTTCAGCCGGCGCGCAAAATAGCCGTCCAGGGAATCGGTGATGCCCGCCGCCGCGAACAGGATGCCGGCTGCCGGATCCGCCCACGGATACGGCATGTAGAACAGGATCACGATGAGCGGCATGGCTGCGATCCGCAGCCACGTCAGCGTGTTGGGTACGTTCCAGGGCATCCCTATGCCTCAAGAGCCTGGGTGCAGGTGATCATAAAGAGTTCGCGCGAGCGTAGCTCCGATTCCGGCAACCCGCGTGAGGTCGGCGACACCGGCCCGCATCACCCCCTGCAGGCCGCCGAAGTGCTTCAGCAGCGCGCGCCGCTTGGCGGGACCTAACCCCGGGATCGTCTCCAGGACTGACTCGTTGTAACGCCGCGCGCGTCGCCGGCGGTGGCCGGTGATCGCAAAGCGGTGAGCCTCGTCGCGGATTCTCTGCACCAGGCGCGCCGCCGGGGAGTGCGCCTCGGGCGAGATGGCCCCCGCGGCGCCGTATACGAACAGCCGCTCCTGACCAGGCCTTCGGTCGGGCCCTTTGGCAACCCCGACCAGAGTCAGATCGGCGAAGCCAAGCTCGGCCAGCACCGCGTGCACCTCACCGATCTGGCCCGTGCCGCCATCGATCAGCAGCAGATCGGGCGCCGGGACCTCTCCGTCGCGCACGTGCCGGTAGCGCCGCTCGAGCGCCTGCCGCAACGCGCCGTAATCATCGCCCGGCGTGATGCCGGTGATGTTGAAACGGCGATACTCTTTCTTCAATGGCCCTTCCGCACCGAACACCACGCAGGACGCGACCGTCCCCTCCCCGCCGGTGTGACTGATGTCGAAACACTCCATGCGCGCGGGCGGCTCCGGGAGATCAAGCTCGCGGGCGAGATCCGCGAGCATCTCCTCCATTCCCTGGCGCTGAGCAAAGCGCATACGCAGCGCCTGGGTGGCGTTATCGCGCGTCAGCTCCACCCAGCGCACTGCGAGTCCGCGCACCGGACTGCGCACCGCGACCGCGTGCCCGGCGCGGGTACTGAGCGCCTCACCGAGCGAGGCCATATCCTCGAGGCGGCTGCCGAGCAGGACCTCCGGCGGCGGGTCGGTACCCGCGTAGTACTGCATGATGAAGGAGGCCAGTGCCTCCTCGGGCTCGGCAAGTGCGGCACGTGGGAAATAGCTGGTGGTGCCGAGGTTACGCCCGCCGCGCACCAGCATGACGCTCACGCAGTACTCGCCCGCCTCACCCACGATGGCAAGCACGTCCACGTCGCGCTCGCCCTCGGCGGTCACGAACTGCTGCGACTGAATACGCTTCAGCGCGCCCAGCTGGTCGCGCAGCTGGGCAGCGCGCTCGAACTCGAGCCTCGCGCCCGCCTCCTCCATGCGTGACTGCAGCTCGGCGTTCACCTCCTCGCTGCGGCCCTCGAGCACCTTGACGGCGCTCGCCATGTCCTGGGCGTAGGCCTCGCGCGTGATGAGTCCGACGCATGGCGCCGAGCAGCGCCCGATCTGGTGCTGCAGGCACGGGCGGCTGCGGTTGGCAAAGAAGCTGTCGCGACAGTTGCGGATGCGGAACAGCTTCTGCAGCTGGTTGAGCGTGTCGCGCACGGCCCCGGCATTGGGAAAGGGTCCGAAGTAGCGCCCTGGAGCTGAGCGCGGACCGCGATAAAAGATGAGCCGCGGAAAGTCGTGCTCCACGTACAGTTGGATGTACGGAAAGCTCTTGTCGTCGCGCAGCACGATGTTGAAGCGCGGCTTGTGCGCCTTGATGAGGTTGTATTCCAGCAGCAGCGCCTCGGTCTCGGAGTTCGTCACCGTGACTTCGATGGCGGTGATCTGCTGCACCAGCGCCTGCACCTTGGGGCTGATGTTGCTGGCGGCGAAATAGGTTGCGACGCGATCCTTGAGGCTGCGCGCCTTGCCGACGTACAAGAGCTCGTGCTCCGCCCCGAACATGCGGTACACCCCCGGGCGGCGCGGCAGCGCTGCGATGTATTCCTTGTGATCGAACACGGGCGTGCCGGTTACTGTCGAGCCTCAAGGCCCGCAAGCTCGCACGCCCGCCCCATTACCTCATGGAACATGGCGGCCGTCAGGCGCCGGGTCTGGGTGTTGTAGCGGCTGCAATGATACGAGTCGATGAGCCAGGTTGCCGCATCGAGCGCGTGCTCGCGAGCGTGCGCAAACGGGTAGCGCCCGCGGGGCAGGCCACGCGCCAGCAGCAGCGCATCGTGCGCAATGCGCCCGAGCGCCAGATACACACGCACGCCGGCGAGCTGCCTGAGCTCCTCCTGCAGCCAGGCGTTGCAGTGGCGGATTTCCTCCGGCAGCGGCTTATTCCCGGGGGGCACGCACTTGACGGAGTTGACGATCCGGGCGTCGATGAGGCGCAGCGCATCACGCGCCGACTGGGATGCGGGCGCGCTCGCCAGGCCGTGCGCGTAGAGCGTCTGGTAGAGAAGGATGCCGGCGTGATCGCCGGTGAACGGCCGACCGGTGCGGTTCGCTCCGTGCATCCCGGGTGCCAGCCCCACGATGACCAGCCGCGGGCGCACGTCACCGAAAGACGGCACCGGCCGCGCCCAGTAGTCAGGGTGGCGGTGGCGGGTTTCCTCGAGGAACCGGGCGAGTCGCGGGCAGCGCGTGCAGTCCGGGTCGTAGGCGGCGTTGCGCTTAAGCGGGGTCATCCATGTGCCGCACGACCGCCGCAGCGAACCCCGAGGTGCTCATGAGCGTCGCCCCCGGTATGAGGCGCTGCAGGTCCTCCTCGACGCTCTTGCGCGCGGCAAGCTCGCGCTTGGGTGCCTTGATAGCCTCGCGCAGCCGCGCCAGATCGTAAGTGAGCTCCTTGTGCGCGATGGTGTTGGTAACACCCTTGATGATGAGCTCCGCCGCCTCGCGCCACCCGAGGTAGCGCAGCATCATCTCCGCCGACAGGATCAGCGAGCCCGGATTCACCCGGTCCTTGCCGGCGAACCCCGGGGCTGTGCCGTGGGTAGCCTCGAACACCGCCAGGCCGTCGCCGATGTTGCCGCCGGGGGCGATGCCGATGCCCCCGACCTGGGCGGCGAGCGCATCCGATACGTAGTCGCCGTTGAGGTTGAGCGTGGCAATGACGTCGTACTCCTCCGGCCGCAACAGCACCTGCTGCAGGAAATTGTCGGCGATCACGTCCTTGATGACGATGTCCGTGCCGGTGAGCGGATTTGGGAATGCCAGCCAGGGTCCGCCGCCAATCGGGTGCGCCCCAAACTCCTCCTGGGCCAGCTGATAGCCCCAGTTACGGAAGGCCCCTTCCGTAAACTTCATGATGTTGCCCTTGTGCACCAGGGTCACCGAGACGCGGTCCTGCTCGATCGCGTAGCGGATCGCCTTGCGGATCAGGCGCTGGCTGCCCTCCTTCGACACCGGCTTGATGCCGATCCCGGAGCTCGAGGGAAAGCGGATGGCGGTGACGCCGAGGTCCTTCTGCAGGAAGGCGATCAGGCGGTGCACCTCGGCGGATCCGGCCGGCCATTCGATGCCGGCGTAGATGTCCTCGGTGTTCTCGCGGAACACCACCATATCGGTGAGGCTCGCGTCCTGCATGGGCGAGGAGACACCGGGGAAGTAGCGGATCGGCCGCACGCAGGCGTACAGATCGAGAGTCTGGCGCATCGCGACGTTCAGGGAGCGCATGCCGCCACCCACCGGCGTGCCGAGCGGACCCTTGATGGACACGACGAAGTCACGTAGCGCGTGCAGCGTCTCTTCGGGGAACCACTGCCCGTAGAGGGCACTGGCCTTCTCGCCCGAATAGACCTCCATCCAGCGGATACAGCGGTCACCCTGGTAGGCCTTCTCCACCGCCGCATCCACCACCAGCCGCATCGCCGGAGTGACGTCCACGCCGATGCCGTCGCCCTCGATGAAGGGAATAATGGGCTCGCCGGGCACATCGAGCGACAGGTCGGGGTTGATGCGTATCCTGCGTCCCGACTCCGGAACGACGATGTGCTCGTACTGCATCGTCAGCCGCGTTTGTGGTCGGCGCGGCGGCTCTGGCTGCGCTCGGCGATCACCATGGCAAGCTCGAGTGCCTGCTCGTGATTCAGGCGCGGGTCCACGGTGGAGCGGTAGGCGCGTTGCAGGTCCTGGTCGGTGAGTCCGCGCGCCCCGCCGGTGCACTCGGTGACGTCCTCCCCGGTGAGCTCGATATGAACACCGCCCAGGTACGAGCCCAGGTCCGCGTGGATGCGGAACGCGAGCTCGAGCTCCTTGAGGATGTTCTCGAAGCGGCGCGTCTTGATGCCGCCGGTGGTGGTCTCGGTATTGCCGTGCATCGGGTCGCACACCCACAGCACGGTCTGCCCGGTCTGGCGCACCGCCTCGATGGCCTTCGGCAGCGCCGCAGACACGTCGCGCGCTCCGAAGCGATGAATAAGAGTGAGCCGCCCAGGCTGGTTCTGCGGGTTGAGCGTCGTCACCAGCCCCTGCAGCCACGCCGCATCCATCGCCGAACCCACCTTGACGGCGATCGGATTGGAGATGCCGCGGAAGTACTCGATATGCGCGCCCTCGAGCCCCGCAGTGCGCATCCCGATCCAGGGCAGGTGAGTCGAGAGGTTGTACCAGCGGTTCTGACGCGGGATGAAGCGCGTCTGCGCCTGCTCGTAGTGCAGGTGCAACCCCTCGTGGCTGGCGTAGAAATCCACGAGCGTTGCCTCGTGCACCTGCCGGCCGCTGATGCCTTCGAAGAAATCCAGCGCATCTCCGATCGCCCTCACGATCCGCTGGTAAGCGTCCTTGAGCGGGGCGTGGTGTACGAATCCCAGGTCCCAGTACTCCGGGTGATGCAGGTCGGCGAACCCCCCCTCGACCAGCGCGCGCACGAAATTCAGCGTGAGGGCGGCGCGCTCATAGCCACGCAGCAGCTGCATCGGATCCGGCTCGCGCGCCTCGGCGGTGAACTCCGGACGATTGACCAGGTCGCCGCGATAGCTCGGCAGTGTCACCCCGTTGCGGGTCTCGGTGTCGGCGGAGCGTGGCTTGGCGTACTGCCCGGCCATGCGGCCCACGCGGATGATCGGCTTCTTGAGCCCGTGCAGCAGCACCAGGCTCATCTGCAGCAGGATCTTCAGCTTCTTCGCGATGGTGTCCGATTCGCAGTCGGCGAATACCTCGGCGCAGTCCCCGCCCTGGAGCAGGAACGCCTCACCCCGCTGGGCGGCGGCCAGGCGCGCCCGCAGCGCCTCGATCTCCCAGGACACGACAATGGGCGGCAGACGCGAAAGGTGCGCTACCGTGCGCTCGAGCAGTTCACCGTCGCTGTAGACGGGCTGCTGCTGCGCGGGCTTTGACTGCCAGCTGGCGGCGTGCCAGGAAGTAGTCTCGGGGGAACGCATGATTCATCGATCCTAGCATGGGGCGGCGGGGCAGCTGGCGCCGCGGCCGCTTCGAGGGCAGAATGCGCCCCTTTTCACGAGGGCCTCATGCATCGCGTATTGATCCTCGGCGCCGGCAAGATCGGCGCACTCATTTCCGGATTGCTAGCCGAATCCGGTAGTTATCGCGTCCGCCTGGGCGATGTGGATGGCGCCTCGGCCGAGGCGGTGGTGCGGGCGCATGGCGCGACGAATCTGGAGGCTTTCACCCTGGATGCGGCCCAGGGGACGGCGCTCGCGGAGCACCTCGCCCAGCACCCGGTCGACGCGGTGATCTCGAGCCTGCCGTACTACTGCAATGTCGCCGTGGCCGAGGCGGCCCGTCGCGCGCGCGCGCATTACTTCGACCTGACCGAGGACGTCGAGGTAACGCGCGCCGTCCGTGCCATCGCCCAGGGCGCCACCCAGGCCTTTGTCCCCCAGTGCGGCCTCGCACCGGGGTTCATCAGCATCGCGGCGGCGGAGCTCATCACGCATTTCGACGAGCTGCGGGCGGTGAAGCTGCGCGTGGGCGCTCTGCCCCAGCACCCCAACAACGTCCTGAAGTACTCACTCACCTGGTCGACCGAAGGGCTGATCAACGAGTACGGCAATCCCTGTCAGGCGGTGAGCGAGGGGCGGGTGCTGGAGGTGGCTCCGCTCGAGGGGCTCGAGGAGATCGAGATCGACGGTACTCTCTACGAGGCATTCAACACCTCCGGCGGGCTCGGCTCGCTCGCCGAGACTTACGGCGCCCGCTGCGAGACCATGAACTACAAGACGATGCGCTACCCGGGCCACTGCGCGCAGGTACGGCTGCTCATGAACGACCTGAAGCTCAATCACGACCGCGGCACCCTCAAGCGCATTCTGGAAAACGCCGTTCCGCAGACGCTCCAGGACGTGGTGATCGTGTACGCGGCGGTGACCGGCAAGCAGGACGGGCAGCTGCGCGAGGAGAATTACGTCAACAAGATCTACCCACACGTCATCGCCGGTCGCCTGTGGTCGGCCATCCAGGTGTCGACCGCGGCCGGGATCGCCGCCGTGGTGGATCTGGTGCTGGAGCACGCCGGGAAGTACCGCGGCTGCGTCGCCCAGGAGCAGTTCCGGCTGACCGATATCCTCGCCAACCGCTTCGGGCGCTACTACGCACCGGGCGGTACCAAGCACGTCTCGGGCGAGGTCGTGGTGGCGGGCAAGGCCGGCCACCAGCGCCGCCAGAAGCTCGCGGTGCGGTGAGCGAGATGGACATCAACGCGCTTCTCGGGCGTCTCGAGCTCGCGGCGGTCAACTCCGGAGCCTGGTCAGGCGCGCAAGGCTGGTCGGCGCAGGCCGCCGGGACGCTCCTCAACGTCAGGAATCCGGCGAGCGGCGCTCTCATCGCGCAGGTGCGTCCGGCGACGGCCGAGGACTACGAGCAGGTCATCGTGAGTGCGCTGCAGGCAGCCCGAGCCTGGCGCGAAGTGCCGGCTCCCAAGCGCGGCGAGGCGGTGCGCCTCCTCGGCGAGGAGCTGCGCCGCCACAAGAACGATCTCGGCACGCTGGTATCACTCGAGAACGGCAAGATACTCGCCGAGGGCCTGGGCGAGGTGCAGGAAATGATCGACATCGCCGACTTCGCCGTAGGCCAGTCGCGCATGCTCTATGGGCTGTCGATGCACTCCGAACGCCCCATGCATCGCATGTCCGAGCACTGGCATCCGCTCGGGGTGGTGGGCATCATCTCGGCGTTCAACTTCCCGGTCGCCGTGTGGGCGTGGAACGCGCTGCTCGGGGCCATCTGCGGCAACGCGTGCGTGTGGAAGCCCTCCCCCAAGACCCCCTTGAGCGCGCTGGCGGTCCAACGGCTCTGCAACCGGGTGATGCAGGCGCAGTCGCTGCCGCCGATTTTCCAGCTGTTCATCGATCCGGGCACCGAGCTCGCGATGCGCTTCGTCGACGATCGGCGCGTCGCGCTCATCTCCTTCACCGGCTCCACCGAGGTGGGCCGCAGGGTCGGCGAGCACGTCGCCGCGCGGCTCGGCAAGAGCCTGCTCGAGCTCGGCGGCAACAACGCCGTTATCGTCGATGAGACCGCGAACCTGGATCTGGCCGTGCCGGCGATCGTATTCGGCGCCGTGGGCACCGCCGGGCAGCGCTGCACGACGACGCGCCGCGTATTCGCCCATCGCGCCATCGCAGCCCAGCTCGAGCGGCGCCTGGTGCATGCCTACAGGCAAGTACGCATCGGCGACCCGCTGGAGAGCGGCACCCTCATGGGTCCGCTGATCGACCCGGGCGCCGTGGAGCGCTACCAGGCAGCGCTCGGCGCGGCGCGCGCCGCGGGCGGGGAGCTGCTGTGCGGCGGCAACGCCTTGAAGCGCCCTGGCAACTTCGTGGAGCCCGCGATCGTGCGGGCGCGCAATGACTGGCCGATCGTGCAGACCGAGACCTTCGCGCCGATCCTGTACGTGATCCCGGTCGAGTCCCTCGGCGCGGCCATCGAGGCGCAGAATGCTTCCGCCCACGGCCTCTCCTCCGCGTTGTTCACCGATCGGCTGCAGAACGCAGAAGCCTTTCTGTCCGCGTCCGGCAGCGACTGCGGCATCGCCAACGTGAATCTCGGCACCTCCGGGGCGGAGATCGGCGGCGCGTTCGGCGGCGAAAAGGACACCGGCGGCGGACGCGAGTCGGGCTCGGATGCCTGGAGGGCCTACATGCGCCGCCAGACCAACACCGTGAACTGGAGCCGCGAGCTGCCACTGGCGCAGGGCATCGAGTTCAAGGTCGAGCCCTGAGGGCCTGGCGGTGGGCGTGACGCGCACGACCCCCATCGGCACAGCGTGCCTGACAGCCCGCCACGGTGGACCTCGAAGCTGAGCTGCGCCGGGGCGTGACCCTGCACCGGCAGGGCCGCCTTCCCGAAGCCGAGCGCTGCTTTGCTCGCATTCTCGAGCTCCATCCCTCGAGCTTCGGCGCGCTGCACAGGCTCGGCATGATCGCGGCGCAGACCGGGCGCAGCGCACGCGCGGTCGAGCTCCTGGTCCGCGCCATCGCAGTCAACGACCGGATCGCCGCCGCACATCAACACTTAGCGCTCGCCCTCAAGGACCTCGGACGGCAGCGTGAGGCGCTCGCGAGCCTCGAGCGTGCCATCGCGCTGCGGCCCGACTCGGCGCCGGCGCACGCGAACCTCAGCGCGCTGCTGCTCGAGCTGGGGCGCCCCGAGGCGGCACTCGCCAGCGCGGATCGGGCGCTCGAGCTCTCCGGCAACTTCCTGCCCGCGCAGGTGAACCGCGCCGCGGCGCTGCGCGCCCTCGCCCGCCACCCGGAAGCCCTCGCTACCTACGACCGGGTGATCGCACTCGAGCCGCGCAACTCCACCGTCTTTGTGCTGCGTGGCGATCTGCTGTTGGCGCTCGACGCCCCCGCGCAAGCGCTCGAGAGCTACCGGCGGGCGCTCGAGTTGAAACCGGACTCGGCGCTGGCACTCGGCGGCTGCAGCGTCGCGCTCCTGTCGCTGAGTCGCGCCGCTGAAGCACTGACCTTCGCGCAACGCGCGCTCGTGCTGCGGCCCGATTCGGCGCGTATCCAGGCCAATGCCGCCAACGTCTACCTGGCGCTGAAGCGTCCGCGGCCGGCGCTCGAGTATGGCGAGCGCGCCGTGGCGCTGCAGCCGGATCTCTTCGAGGGCCACCACAACCGCGCCGCCGCGCTCGCGGCGCTGCATCGCCCCGAGTCCGCGCGCAAGGCGTACGAGCGCGCGCTCGCGCTGCGCGCTACCTCCGTGGAAGCGCTGTGCGGCCTCGGTGAGGCGTGCAACGAGATGGGAGACGGAGCGGCCGCCCGGGACGCCTATCGCCGTGCCCTCGCGATCGAGCCGGATCACCCGGCGGCGCACGCGGGTCTGCTCGCGGCCGCGATTCCGGTGATCGCCTCATCGTCCCATGAGATCGAGCAGGCACGGCAGGAGCTCGCCGCGGAATTGACCCGGTTCGAAACCTGGCTCGTGAGACGGGTGCTCGATGAACCGGCCATCGTCAGCCTGCTCCGCCCGTTCTATCTCGCCTACCAGGAGCGCTCTAACAAGGAGCTGCTCGTCCGCTGGGGCTCGATCTGTGCGGATCTGATGCGACGCTGGGCTGTGCGCCAGCCGCCCGCAGAACCGTCCAACGCGCCCCGCGACGGGCCAACCCGCCTCGGCATCGTGACCGCGTACGCCTTCAACCACTCCGTGTTCCGCGCACTCGGCTGGCTCGCTGGCCTCGATCCGCGGCGCGTGCAAGTCAGCCTATTTCATCTCGGAGCCGAGGAGGACGGCGCCACGGCAGCGGCGCGCGGCTACGCCGAAGTCATCGACTGCGCCGGCCACTCGCTCGGCGAATGCGTCCGTGTGATTCGCGAGCGTCGCATCGACGTGCTCCTCTTCCCGGAGATCGGCATGGACGGCAGGACACTCGAGCTCGCGAGCCTGCGACTGGCGCGGCACCAGGCCGTGTCCTGGGGTCACCCCGAGACGACGGGCCTGCCGACGATCGACTACTTCCTGTCGGCCGCCGCGTTCGAGCCGCAGGAAGCGGACCGTTACTACTCCGAGAGGCTGATCCGCCTGCCGGGACTCGGCTGCTACTGCGAGCCGCGCGGGTTCGAGTCCTCGTCCGGCGCCGTTCCGCCGGGACTCACGCCCGACGTACCCTTGCTGCTGTGTGCGGGCACGCCCTACAAGTACGCCCCTGAGTACGACTCGGTCCTGATCGGGATCGCCCGGGAGCTCGAGCGCTGCCAGATCGTGTTCTTCCAGGCCTCCCAGGAGGGCCTGAGCCGGCGGCTGCTCGCGAGGCTCGAGGGGGGTTTCCGCGCCGCCGGCCTCGACCCCGGCGAATACCTGCGGCTCGTGCCGTGGATGTCTCTCGAGGGATTCATGAGCTTCATGCGCAGCGCGGACGTATATCTGGATTCGCCGGGGTTCTCAGGGTTCAACACCGTCATGCTGGCCGTCGAGTGCGGGCTGCCGGTCGTCGCCTATGAGGGGCGCTTCATGCGCGGGCGGTTTGCGAGCGGCGTGCTGCGCACCCTGGGCCTTCCGGAACTGGTCGCGACCGACACCGCGGAGTACGTGCGCCGCGCCGCGGCGCTGGCCCGCGACCGCCAGCTGCGCGGCTCACTTCGCGAGCGACTGATCGCCGCCCGTGCGCGTCTCTACGGCGACCGCGGCGCGATCGACGCCCTGACGCAGTTCCTCACAAGCCTGCCGCGCTGAGGCGGCGGCGCGAGCCTAACGCCCCGGCAGCCTCAGGTAGAAGCGCGCGCCTCCCAAGGGCGACGCATCCACCTCGAGCCGCCCGCCGTACAAGTCGACGGTGTCGCGCACCATGGCGAGGCCCAGCCCGTGGCCCGGCACGTTCTCGTCGGCCCGCACGCCACGCTGCAGTACCCGCGGCCGGTCCTGCTCGGGAATCCCCGGACCGTCGTCCTCGACCGCAATGTGCAGCCGCTCGCGCGGACTCGCGTAGGAGTTGCTCGCCACGGTGATCCGCACGCGGCTGCGGCACCACTTGCAGGCGTTGTCGAGCAGATTGCCCAGCATCTCCGTGAGGTCGCCGCGATCGCCGATGAACTGACTGCCCGCCGCGATCACGAGCTCAATCGCGAGATCCTTGCGGGCGTACACCTTGAGCAGGGTCGCGACGCAGCTCCGTCGACCACCGGCGCGACGATCCACCGGAGCCTGCCCGAGCAGCGCACCGCCGGAGGCCGCGGCGCGCTTCAACTGATGCTCGATGATGCCCCTCATCCGGTCGATCTCCGCGCCCACAGCGCCCCCGTGCGCCTCGGCGGGGAGACTGGCGCGCATGACCGCGAGCGGCGTCTTGAGGCTGTGCGCGAGGTTGCCGAGCGTGTCCCGATAGCGCGCGACGCGCTTGCGCTCCCCGACGAGCAGCGCATTGAGGTTGGCGGCGACGCCGGCTATCTCGCGCGGATAGCCGGCGCCGATGCTGTCGCTGCGGCCCTCCTCCACCTCGTGGATCTCGTGCTCCATGCGTCGTACCGGCGCGAGCACCCAGCGCAGCAGCGCCGCCAGCGTCACGAGCAGCACCACCATGAGGCCGATGAACCAGCCGATCAGCTCGCTGCCGGAAGCGCGACAGCTGCTCCTCATAGGGGGTAGGCTCACCGCGACGCTGAAAGTGAGCCCGAGAGGCTCGGCGGGATCATCCTCGAACTGAATGGCGCGGCTCTCGATCGCAACCCGGCCGCCGCCGAAAGTGGTGTAGGTGAGGCTGCGCGCGCCGTGCGTGAGCAACGGCCCGAAATCCCCGCCGATCGCCGGCAGTCGATGGCGAACGCCACTCGTGGTGCTGCGAGCGGATCTGTGCATACAGTCCCGAGCGCGGGGTCGCAAGGCGCGAGTCGAGCGCCTGCGGCGCGGGCGCATAGCCAGCCGTTGGGCTGCGGCTCGGCCGCGGCGATCAGCGCCACCATCTGCGAATCGAGCAGCTCCTGCAGTGAGCGTTCCGAAAGGGCGCGAAAGCCGCTGTCGAGCACCCACATCATCACGCCGAAGAACAGCGCGAGCGGCACCGACACCGAGAGAGCAGCCGCCGACTGAGCGAATGCACGGCGGCCTTGAGGCGCGGGCTATGACGCCTGGTCGCGTGGCAGCGCGAAGCGGTAGCCGCGGCCGCGCAGCGTCTCGATCGGGCTGCAGCTGATCGTGCGGATCGAGCTTGCGACGCAGCCGCCCGACCAGCACCTCGATCACGTTGCTGTCGCGCTCGAAGTCCTGGTCGTAGAGGCGCTCGGTGAGCTCGGTCTTGGAGATCACCTCCCCGGCGCGCAGCATCAGGTGCTCGAGGATGCGGTACTCGAAGGTCGTGAGCTCGACCGGCGCGCCGCTCACCTTCACCGTCTGCGCGCGCGTGTCCAGCGTGATCGGGCCGCACTTCAGCGCGGGCTCGCCCAGCCGCCGGCGCGCCGCAGCAGCGCCTGCACCCGCGCCAGCACCTCCTCGAAATGAAAGGGCTTGGCGACGTAGTCGTCGGCTCCGGCCTGCAGACCCTCGACCTTGTCCTGCCAGTTGTCGCGCGCCGTGAGGATCAGGATGGGGTAGGTCTTGCGCGCCGCGCGCAGGCGGCGGATCACCTCGAGCCCGGAGAGCTTCGGGAGCCCGAGATCGATGATCGCGAGTCCAGCGGGTATTCGAGCCCGGCGAACAGGCCCTCGTTGCCGTCGACCGCGGCATCAACCGTGAAACCCGCCTCGGTGAGGCGCGCGCTTCAGCAGTTCGCGCAGCGCCGCCTCGTCCTCGACCACCAGTACGCGCATGCGGGCCCCGCTGCCTAGTTAAAGAACGGCGCCGCTCGCCGCATCGACGCGCACCGTCCACACCCGGCCCGCGTCATTGAGCAGTCGCAGCACATACACCGTGTGCCCGTTGTCGCGCTGCGCCTCGGCCTTCACGACCCGCGCGTGGTAGCGTTGCTCGGCCATCCGCACCGCCTGGTCCATCGACATCCGAGGCTGCGGTGAGCGCCGCCTGCGCGCGGGCGGCAGCGTCCCTTGCGCAGCGGCCGCCAGCGCAGCCGTGACGCGCGCCGCACACACGCTCGGCGCCGCCGCACGCCAGCAGGATGATCGTTGTAACAACAACCTGTCTGATCGCATCTTGCCTGCAAGCGTAGCGCATTCGGCTGTCAGGTCGCATCTAACGCATCCCTTCAGCTGGCGTTCAGTTTCGCGACGCGCCAGAGCTCGTCCCACTGCGCGGGCCGACAGCTGTGCGAGTGTCAGGTGCCGCGCGCGCGCGCGAGCTCTTCCATGCGCTCGGAAGCGCCGCTCGAACTTGGCGTTGGCGCCGCGCAGCGCCGCCTCGGCGTCGAGCTGCAGATGCCGGCTCAGATTCACGACGGCGAACAACAGGTCACCGAGCTCGTCCGCCACTGCGCCACCGTCGGTCGGGCCGGCAGCGCATGCCGCATCCAGCTCCGCCAGCTCCTCGGCGATCTTGTCGCGTACGCCCGCGGCGTTCGGCCAGTCGAAGCCGACGCGTGCGGCGCGGCGGCCGAGTTTTCGCTGCGCGCAACAGCGCCGGCAGCGCCTGCGGCACCTCCGCCAGCACCCCGGGATCACCGACCTGCGGCCGGCCCGCACGGCGCGCGCTCCTCGGCCTTCTGCGCCTCCCACTCGCGCGGCAACTGCTCGAGGCGCGAGTGGCGCGAACCTGCCAAACACGTGCGGATGGCGGCGCACGAGCTTCTCGTGGATCGCCGCGGCGACATCCGCGAAGTCGAACCAGCCCCGCTCCTCGGCCATCCGCGCGTGGAACACCACCTGGAACAGCAGGTCGCCCGAGCTCGTCGCGCAGCTGCCGCAGGTCGCCGCGCTCGATGGCGTCGGCCACCTCGTAGGCCTCCTCGATGGTGTAGGGCGCGATGGTGGCGAAGGTCTGCTCGCGATCCCACGGGCAGCCCCGCTGCGGGTCGCGCAGGCGCGCCATGAGGCGAGGCAGCGCAGTCGTGCTCTGCGTCGCGGCCGTCGCTGCAGCGTCAGCCATCGGGCAAATGGTCCGACGCACACCCGGTACAGCGTCAGCAGCATACCGGCGGTGGCGCCCCAGATGACGTGCGGTCGCCGAACGGGCATGTCGCAGAACTCGACCTCCTCGCCACTGCGGATCAGACGGCGGCGCTGCCGACGGAAGTTGTTGCGGCATCGAAGACGTAGTCCACCGGCACCTCGAAGGTCTCGCTGCACCTCACCTGGTCGAGCGTCAGCTCGAAGCCCGGCCGCACGAAGCGCGACCACCGGGGTGATGCGAAAGCCGCTGATCACGACATGGTCCGGGAGGTAGCCGACGATCGACACGCAGCGCTCCTCGAGCCCGATCTCCTCGCGCGCCTCGCGCAGCGCTGCGGCCTGCGGTGCGCCGTCGCCGGCTTCGATGCGCCCGCCCGGGAAACTGATCTGCCCGCCGTGGTGTACGCAGCTGGCTCGCACGCTGCGTGAGCAGCACGGTCGGGCGGCTCGCGCTCGATGATCGGGATGAGCACCGCCGCGGGAGTGGGTTCCGGCGGCAGCGACTTGCGGTAGGTCTGGATCATCCGGCCCTGACAGCTGCCCGGCACGATCCAGTCGCCGACCTCGTGCCGCGGCTCGGTGCCGGCGAGCCGCGCGCGGATGAGCGCCCCCCAGTCACGATCTCCCGCGCCCGGTGCTGCAACCCCCTCAGCCACCGCCGCCCGTGCCGCCCTTGATGCCCCCGCGGGTCGAGCTCGGCAGGATCGAGCAGCTCGCACGAGCTCCGCCTGCGAAAGCTCGGTCATCTCGCGGGCCACCTCGCGGATCGGACGACCCTCGGCGTACGCCTTCTTGGCGATCGCCGCGCCTTTCTCGTAGCCGATGACCGGGTTGAGCGCCGTGACCAGTATCGGGTTGCGATCCAGCGCTTCCGCGATGCGCGCCCGGTTCACCTTGAAGCCCGGCGATGGCCGGTCGGCGAGCGCGCGCGCCGCGTTGGCGAGCAGGCCGATGCTCTGCAGCAGGTTGTCGGCGATCACGCGGCAGCATCACGTTCAGCTGGAAGTTGCCCGACTGCCCGCCGATGGTGATGGTCGCATCGTTGCCGATCACCTGCGCGGCCACCATGGCGATGGCCTCCGGAATCACCGGGTTGACCTTGCCCGGCATGATGCTGCTGCCCGGCTGCAGCGCCGGCAGCGCGATCTCGCCCAGCCCCGCGAGCGGCCCGCTGTTCATCCAGCGCAGGTCGTTGGCGATCTTCATGAGGCTCACGGCGATCACCTTGAGCTGCCCGGACAGCTCCACCGCGGTGTCCTGCGCCGAGAGCGCCTCGAAGTAGTTGACTGCCGGCACGAAGGCGACGCCCGGTGAGCGCGCTGAGCTGCGCGCAGAACTGCCGTCCGAACTCCGGATGCGCATTGATGCCGGTGCCGACCGCCGTGCCGCCCTGCGCGAGCGCCAGCAGCCGCGGCTCCACCGCCGCGAGCCGCGCCATGCCGTGCTCGATCTGCGTGCGCCAGCCCGACAGCTCCTGCCCCAGCGTCACCGGCATGGCGTCCATGAGATGCGTGCGGCCGGTCTTGACCGTGTCCGCGAGCTCCCGCTCGCGCCTGGCGAGCACGTCGCGCAGGTGCGCCAGCGCGGGAGCGAGGCGCCCGTGACCGCGAGCGCCGCGCTCACGTGGATCGCGGTCGGGATCACGTCGTTGCTGCTCTGGCCCATGTTGACGTGATCGTTGGGGTGCACCGCGTGAACCCAGGCGCCGGCTCGGCGAGCGCGGCGATCACCTCGTTGGCGTTCATGTTGGTGCTGGTGCCCGATCCGGTCTGAAACACGTCGATCGGAAACTGGGCGTCGTGCGCGCCGCTCGGCGACCTCGGCCGCGGCCGCCTCGATCGCCTCGGCGAGCTTCTGCGTCGAGCAGGCCCAGCCGGCTATTGGCCCGCGCGGCCGCCTGCTTGATCGAGCCCTAGGGCGCGATGAAGGCGCGCGGCATCGTCAGTCCGCTGATCGGGAAGTTGTCCACCGCGCGCTGCGTCTGCGCGCCCCAGAGCGCGTCCGCGGGGACCTTGAGCTCGCCCATGCTGTCGTGCTCCACCCGGAAGGAAGTCGTCATGCGTGCACTCCGCTGATCGCCCGCGGCCCGCAAGGCCCGAAACGCCCGGCATGACCTGCCGTTGCGTTATGATGCAAATCCTAGCACTTCGAGGCGCCCGGTAACGCAATGCCCGCGACTTCCAGCGACGCTCTCTCCGCCCTCGATGCACTCTCGCCCGTCGACGGCCGCTACCGCGGCGCCACCGCGCCGCTGCGCGCACTGCTGTCGGAAAGCGGCACTGATCCGCGAGCGCGTGCGCATCGAGGCGCTGTGGTTGCTGCACCTGGCGGCGGCCGTGCCGCAGTTGCCGGGAGCCACCCTCGGCCCGGCGGTGCGCGGCCCGTGCCGAGCGATCGCACCGGCGCCCGACGAAGGCGCCGCGGCGGCCGTCAAGGCCATCGAAGCGCGCATCAATCATGACGTGAAGGCGGTCGAGTACTACGTGCGCGAGCAGCTCACCGCGGCGGGCGCGGCCCCCGCGACCCTCGAACTGGTGCACTTCGGCTGCACCTCCGAGGACATCAATAACCTCAGCTACGCCCGGCTGCTGGCCACGGCGCGCCAGCAGCTGCTCGCGACCCTCGAGTCGCGCACCAGCGAGCTCACCGAGCTCGCGCACCGCTACGCCGATGCCGCGATGCTGTCGCGCACTCACGGCCAGGCGGCCAGCCCCACGACGCTCGGCAAGGAGCTCGCCAACTTCGTCGTGCGCGGCTGCGCGCGCGCGCGGCAGCGCTGGAGCGCGGTGGCATCCTCGGCAAGTGGAACGGCGCGGTCGGCAACTTCAACGCGCAGTCAGGCGGCCCTGCCGGAGGTCGACTGGCCGTCGGTGGCGCGCTCCTTCGTCGAATCGCTCGGCGCTCGAGTACAACCCCCACACGACCCAGATCGAGCCGCATGACTGGATCGCCGAGTATTGCGACGCGCTGGCCGCCGGCAACGTGATGCTGATCGACCTGTGCCGCGATCTGTGGGGCTACGTCTCGCTCGGTTACCTGCGCCAGCGGGCGGTCGCGGGCGAGGTGGGCTCCTCCACCATGCCCCACAAGGTCAATCCGATCGATTTCGAGAACGCCGAAGGCAATCTCGGGCTCGCGAATGCACTGCTGCGCCACTTCGCGGAAAAGCTCCCGCTGTCTCGCTGGCAGCGCGACCTCACCGACTCGACCGTGCTGCGCAACCTGGGAGTCGCGCTCGGGCACACCCTCATCGCCTGGAGCTCACTCGGCCGCGGGCTTGACGCGCATCGAAGCCGACGCGGAGCGCATGGCGGCCGACCTCGCTACGGCGTGGGAAGTGCTCGGCGAGGCGGTGCAGACGGCGCTGCGCGCCGCGGGCGCGCCCGAGGGCTACGAGCTTCTGAAGGATTTCACGCGCGGCCGCGAGATCGATGCGCGCGCGCTCGCTGAGCTCATTGACCGCCTGCCGCTGCCGGTCGCCGAGAAGACGCGCCTCAAGGCGCTGACGCCGGCGGCCTACCTGGGCCTCGCCGGCAGCCTCGCGCGCTCGATCTGAAGATCGCACCCGCAGCACGCTGCCGCGCCCGCGCCCGCGCCAGCGCCAGCGCCAGCGCCGCAGGGCCCCGCCGCAGGGCAAAAGTGCGAACTGCGCCGCGCTTTTGACTTACTGCACCCCCGGTGCAGCCCCAAACCGTGACCGGTTCGGCAATGTGCAGGCGGGGTCGGTTACTAAGATCGCCCGTAACCTGCGCGCCGCGCAGGCAAGGATTGGGCGCCATTCGTGGCAATATCCGGGGAACTTGATCTGAAAAGCGCCTGGGCGCAGCTCGCCAATGCGCGCTACGCCCCCGAATCGGTGAGCTCCGGGGACGGTCAGCGCGCCGCACGCCAGGGCGCCGAGACCCTCACCGTGCTCACCTCGCTCGCCGAGGTTCGCGCGGCCGTGAACGAAATCGCCGCCACCGCCCAGCGACTCATCTCTATCTATACGCCCGACCTCGAGCCCGATCTCTACGACCAGACGGCGTTCCTCGAGATCATCAAGCACTTCGTCCTGACGCGCAGCTTCTCCAAGGTGCGCGTGCTGCTCGCCGAGCCCACCCGTGTCATGCGCGACAGCAACCGCTTCGTGGCCATGGGGCGGCGCCTCTCGAGCTGCATCGACATCCGCTACGCGCCGCTCAGACCCCGCAGCGTGCCTCGCGCCTACCTGATCGCCGACGATCGCGCCATCGTGTATCGCCTGCGCGCCGACAGCTGGGACGGCGTCGCGGACATCAACAACCCGCCCGCGGCACGGGCGTATCTGCAGGAATTCGACCAGGTGTGGAACGCCAGCTCCGCCGAGCACGGGCTGCGCGCTGCGCGCCGGGGCTGAGCCCCTCCCCCCTTTTCGCGGTTTGCTTCCAGCGCGAGGCCGGCCAGGCCCTGCGCTAGAATCCGCCCATGTCCAGCTCGCGCATCATCGTCGGGCTCTCCGGCGGGGTCGACTCCGCAGTCGCGGCGCTTCTGCTGAAGGAGGCCGGCTGGGACGTGCACGGACTCTTCATGAGCAACTGGGAAGACGAGGCGGACGATGCCTGGTGCAGCGCCGCGCAGGATCTGCAGGACGCGCGCGCGGTCGCGACCGAGCTTGGCATTCCTCTGCACCGGGTGAGCTTCGCCGCCCAGTACCGCGAGCGGGTATTCGCCGCGTTCCTGCGCGAGCACCGCGCCCACCGCACGCCTAACCCGGACGTACTGTGCAACCGCGAGATCAAGTTCGGCGTCGCGCTTGCGTATGCGCGGCGTCTCGGGGGCACCCACTTCGCCACCGGGCACTATGCACGACTCATCGAGGGCCGTGAGGGCATCGAGCTGCACAAGGCCCGCGATGCCGCCAAGGACCAGAGCTACTTCCTGCACGCTGTGGCGGCGGCGCAGCTCGCCCGCATTGTCATGCCACTCGGGGAGCTGGTGAAGCCCGCGGTGCGCGAGCGCGCACGACGCGCCGGGCTGCCGGTCTACGACAAGCCCGACAGCACCGGCATCTGTTTCATCGGCGAGCGGCCGTTTCGCGAGTTCCTCGGGCGCTATCTGCCGTCCTTCCCCGGGTCGATCGAGACGCCCGACGGTGAGCGTCTCGGCGAGCACCCGGGCCTCGCTTTCTACACCCTCGGCCAGCGCGCCGGACTCGGAGTCGGCGGACGGCACGGTAGACCCGAGGAACCGTGGTACGTCGCTGCCAAGGATGGGGCACGCAACGCCCTCATCGTCGTGCAGGGACACGATCACCCGCTGCTCGCGAGTGAGGCGCTCCTCACCGGTCCCTGGCATTGGCTCGTGCCGGCGCGGCCGGCCTCGTTGCGCTGCGCGGTCAAGGTGCGCTATCGCCAGAGCGACCAGGGCGCGCTTCTCGAGCCGTTGGTCGACGGTACCGCGCGCGTGCGCTTCGATGAGTGGCAGCGCGCAGTGACCCCCGGCCAATACGTGGTGGCCTACGAGGGCGAACTCTGCCTCGGAGGGGCGGTCATCGAGGCCGTGGTACCCGCGCAGCGCTGCTCCGCTGCCGCCTGACCGGCCGTGCCGGCACGGCCGGACGGCGCTCGATATACTTGCGGCAACCAGCGGAGATGCGCATGACCGACAGCTTCCGGGCACGCTCGACCCTCACCGCGGGCGATCGCTCGTACGAGATCTGGAGTCTCACCGCCCTGCCCCGGGACAAGGTGGCACGGCTCCCCTACTCGCTGAAGATCCTGCTGGAGAACCTGGTTCGCGGCGAGGACGGATCGAGCGTCACACGGCGGGATATCGAGGCGCTGCTCGAGTGGGATCCGGCCGCCACCCCCTCGCACGAGATCGCCTTCGCACCGGCACGCGTCATCCTGCAGGATTTTACCGGGGTTCCCTGCATCGTCGATCTCGCCGCCATGCGCGATGCAATCGTGCGCCTCGGCGGGGACCCGGAGCGCGTCAATCCACTCAATCCGGCCGAGCTCGTCATCGACCACTCGGTGCAGGTCGATGAGTACGGCGGCGCCGGTGCGCTCGCCGCCAACACCGCCATCGAGTTCAGCCGCAACCGCGAGCGCTATGCGTTCCTGCGCTGGGGCCAGACCGCGTTCCGCAATTTCGCCGTCGTGCCGCCCGAACACCGGCATCGTCCACCAGGTGAACCTCGAGTACCTCGGGCGGGTGATCTTCGACGCCGAGATCAGGCGGCAAGCGCCGCGCTTATCCCGACACGCTGGTCGGCACCGACTCGCACACCACGATGATCAACGGCCTCGGAGTACTCGGCTGGGGCGTCGGCGGCATCGAGGCCGAGGCCGCCATGCTCGGTCAGCCGGTCACCATGCTGATCCCGCAGGTGATCGGCTTTCGGCTCGAGCGGCAAGCTGCAGCCCGGGGCGACCGCCACCGACCTGGTGCTCACGGTCACCGAGATGCTGCGCAAGAAAGGCGTGGTCGACAAGTTCGTCGAGTTCTTCGGCGACGGGCTCGCGCAATCTGCCGCTCGCCGATCGCGCCACGATCGCCAACATGGCGCCCGAGTACGGCAGCACCTGCGGCATCTTCCCCATCGACGACGAGACCATCCGCTACCTGGAGCTTTCCGGCCGCCCGCGCGAGCAGATCGAGCTGGTCGAGCCTATGCCAAGGCGCAGGGCCTGTGGCGCAACACCGGCGCCCAGCCGCCGATTACACCGACGTGCTGGAGCTCGACCTGGCAACGGTCGAGCCGAGCCTCGCGGGACCGCGCCGGCCGCAGGATCGCGTGCCGCTGAGGAGCGCCAAGCAGGTCTACCAGAGCAACGCAAAGAAGGCGGCCGAGGAGCGCGGCCGCGCGCAACGCGCGGCACGGGGTCGGCCCCCGCGCGTCTGAACGGGCACGACGTCGAGCTCAAGGACGGCGCGGTGCTGATCGCCGCGATCACCAGCTGCACCAACACCTCCAATCCCTACCGTGATGCTCGGCAGCGGGGCTGCTCGCCCGCAAGCGCGCGCAAGCGCGGACTCAACGTCCAAGCCCTGGGTGAAGACCAGCCTCGCACCCGGCTCGCGCGTGGTGACCGATTACTTCAAGAAGGCGGGCGTGCTGGAGGACCTCGAGGCGCTGGGCTTCGATCTGGTGGGCTACGGGTGTACCACCTGCATCGCCGAGGGTACGCCGGTGCTGCTTGCTGACGGGACCGCGCGCCGCATCGAAGCGCTGCCGCGCTCCGGCGGCGCCCGTCTCATCGGACCGAACGGCGCAAGCCGCCTTGTCGCGGCGGACCAGACCGAGATGATGGTCCAGGGCGAGCGCGAGTGCGTGACGCTCGTACTGCAGGATGGGCGTACGCTCGTCTGCACACCGGATCACGAGATTCTCTGTGCCGACCGACGCTGGGTGCGCGCAGACCGCCTCGTTCCGGGTCAGGATCGCGTGCTCATGGGTCTGGAGGCTCCGGTGGACGAGCCGGGTGCGGACGAGAAGGGCTACCGCTTGTCGGCGGGGGAGCGCGTACTTCTCCACGGACACCGAGCATGGGCGCTCATGCACGCTCGCGTTCGCGAGGCTCCTCGGGCACCTGCTCAGCGATGGATCGATCAGCCGCCTCGGGCAAGCGCGCATGAACGTCGGTCAGGCGTTCGACCGGGAGGCAGTCCTCAATGACGTCGAACTGCTGACCGGCAAGCGCCCGGTCGCGCGCGCTTATGACGATCGCAAGTGGTCGATCGTCCTGCCAAAGGAGCTCACCCGAGGCCATCCTGCGCTGCGGGGCGTCCGGACGGGCAAGCGCATCGAGCAGGCGCCGGCTCTGCCCGCTTTCGTGCTGGAGGAAAACTGCCCGGTAGCGGTCGTTCGCGAGTTTCTCGGCGGACTCTTCGGCGCGGACGGCCATGGGCCGACCCTGCAGCGCTGGGGCAGGGAGAACACCAGGCCAGCCTCGGGCCACCCGCGTATTCGCAGAGCGCAGGCCCGAGTTCGTCGCTGGCGACCCGCCGTATGATGGAGCAGATCATCCACTGCTGGTGCGCTGCGGCGTCAAGGCCCGGGGAGCCGCCATCCGCGAATATCCGACGCGCCGGTCCGCTTCGTCCTATCCGGCCGCGCGCGACGGCGTAGCGCGCGAGCGAGATCAGGCTCGAGCTGCCGGAAGGCCTGTCGTTCGTCGAGCGGGTCGGGTTCCGCTACTGCATCGACAAGTCGCTACGCGCCAGCGCCGCCGCGGTGTACTGGCGCACGGTCGACACCATCAACCGGCAGCGCCTGTGGATGGCGGACCGGCTCGAGGAGTTGCAGCCGTTCGGGCTATCGTTCTCGAAGACGCGCACGCTCGCCGCCGCCGAGCTCGCCAAGCTCGAGACACCGGTGTTCGCGCACTACTCGCTGCTCGAAGGTCACGACCGCTTCTCGCGGCTACCGCAGCGCGGCGGCGCGCCGCTTCCAGCCCCTGCACCGCGAGAGTTGCGACTTCCCCTCCCCCACGCGCCTGTTCGAGCAGCTCGGCGTGCGCGGCTGGTTCGCGGCGCTCCAGCCCCACGATGCGACCAGCCAGTCCAAGCGCTACTGCGTCGAGAAAGAATCGCTCGAGCTGCCGGCGTTCGCTCTCACCGTAGTCGATCGCCGTCCGGCGGGCCGTCGCCCGGTATTCGATCTGACGGTCAGCAAGCTGCACGCGTTCATTGCCGGCGGTATCGCAGTGCATAACTGCATAGGAAACAGCGGCCCCTTGAAACCCGAAATTTCCGCTGCGGTGAAAGCGGGCGACCTCACCGCCTGCGCAGTGCTCTCCGGCAACCGCAACTTCGAGGGGCGCGTGCATCCGGAAACGCGCATGAATTTCCTCGCCTCCCCGCCGCTCGTGGTCGCCTATGCGCTCGCCGGCACTCTCGACGTGGATCTCACCCGCGAGCCGCTCGGCACCGGCAAGGACGGCAAGCCGGTGCATCTCGCCGACATCTGGCCGAGCGAAGCGGAAGTGCAGGCGGCGCTCGCGCGCTCGATCGACTCCGAAATGTTCCGTCACAGCTATGCGAGTGTCTTCCAGGGAGACGAGAACTGGGCCGGGATCCACGTCCCCTCGGGCAAGCTCTACACGTGGGACGAGAAATCCACCTACGTCAAGAACCCGCCCTATTTCGACGGCATGAGCATGACGCCGCCGGCGCTCACCGACGTGCACGGCGCGCGTGCGCTGGCGCTGCTCGGCGATTCGGTCACGACCGATCACATCTCACCCGCCGGCAATATCGCGCGCAGCAGCCCGGCGGCGCGTTACCTCATCGAGCAGGGAGTCGAGCCCAAGGACTTCAATTCCTACGGCGCGCGCCGCGGCAATCACGAAGTCATGATGCGCGGCACGTTTGCCAACATCCGACTGCGCAATCTCCTGGTGCCCGGCGTCGAAGGCGGTGTCAGCGTGCACCTGCCCGACGGTGAGCAGGGATCGATCTACGACATCGCCATGCGCTACAAGAAGGAAGGCACGCCGCTGGTGGTGATCGCGGGCCGCGAATACGGTACCGGCTCCTCGCGCGACTGGGCCGCCAAAGGCACCATGCTGCTCGGCGTAAAGGCCGTGATCGCCGACAGCTTCGAGCGCATCCACCGCTCCAACCTCATCGGCATGGGAGTGACGCCGCTGCAGTTCATGCCCGGGCAGAACGCCGGCTCGCTCGGACTTACCGGGCGCGAGCTGATCGACATCGTCGGTCTCTCGCAGGGCGACGCGCGCGAGGTCGCGGTCACCGCCACCCCGGCGCAGGGCAAGCCCCTGCAGTTCACCGCACGGGTGCGCATCGACACGCCCAAGGAGCGTGAGTATTACCGCCACGGAGGGATCCTGCAGTACGTGCTGCGGCAGCTGGCCGCCGGGCGGGTGGCGCAGTCCTGACGGCCGAGGCGGGCGCGAGCGAGGCACGTGCCATCGAGCGGCGCGCACTGGCGGTGTTCGACCTCGACGGCACCCTCACCCGCCACGACACGCTCCTGCCCTACGTACTGGGATTCCTGCGACGTCATCCGGCGCGCTACCCGGCGCTCCTCGGCGTGTTGCCGGTGCTGGCGCGCTTCGCCGTGCGGCGCGCCGATCACGGCGCGCTCAAGTCAGCCTTCATTCGCGCAGCGCTCGGCGGCTGCAGCCGCACCGAGATCGAAGCCTGGACGGGCGCCTTCGTGCCGCAGCTACTGGCGCACGGCCTGTGGGCCGATGCACGTGCACAGCTCGAGCGACACCGCGCCGCCGGCGATACCCTGGTGCTGATGAGTGCCAGCGTCGATCTGTATGTCCCGGCGATCGCTCGTGCGCTCGGCTTCAGCGAGGTGGTATGCACCGCGCTGCGCTGGAACGGCGAGCGGCTCGAGGGCACACTCGCCAGCGCCAACCGCCGCGGCACGGAGAAGGCGCGCTGCCTCGCGCAGCTGCGTGACCGCCACCCGGGACTGGTCGTCATCGGCTACGGGAACGCCGTCAGTGATCTCGGGCACCTGGGTCTCGCCGACCGCGGCGTGCTGGTGAATGGCAGCACCGCCGCCCGGCGCGCGGCACAGCTCCTGGGCGTCGCGCCCGTCACCTGGCGTTGAGCTGGAGCGCTGCAATAAAGGCTCCGCTCACCGGGTCTAGTCCGGTGCCGACCTGACAGCGGAGCTTGAATGACCCTCGCCGTACTGGCGTTCCTCGGTGGTGCACTGACCATCCTGAGCCCGTGCATTCTGCCGGTGGTGCCCTTCGTGCTCGCGCGCACCGAGCAGCCCTTCACCCGCAGCACGCTGCCGCTGCTGATCGGCATGGCCGCGACATTCGCCGCGATCGCGACGCTCGCGGCGGTCGGCGGCGCCTGGGCCGTGCACTTCAACGACTACGGCCGCATCGCCGCGCTGCTGCTGCTCGCCCTGTGCGCGCTCGCGCTGTTGTCGCGTCGCGTCGCCGACTGGATCACACGACCGTTGGTGGCGCTCGGCGCCGCCTGACCGAGCGCCAGGCGCGCGCGGGCGATCGTGCCGTCCCTGTTGCTCGGGGTCGCGACGGGGTTTCTCTGGGCGCCGTGCGCCGGGCCGATCCTCGGCCTCATCCTCACCGGGGCCGCGTTCCGCGGCCCGAGCACCGCCACCACGGTGCTGCTGCTGGCCTATGCGCTCGGCGCCGCGGCCTCGCTGGCGATCGTTGCCGCCGGCCGGTACCGTGTCATCGCGGCGCTTAAGCGCTCGTTCGGGGCCGGCGAGTGGGTGCGGCGCGGCCTGGGCGTCGCGGTGCTCCTCGCCGTGGCGGCGATCGGCCTCGGCTGGGACACCGGAATCCTGACACGGCTGTCGGTCGCGCGGCACCAACCGCTTCGAGCAGGAACTGCTCGATCGCATCGCGCCGCGCGCCGGGCGCGGCGCTGCGATGGCGATGCAGGGCGATGACGGCCACGAGCCACCCGCCATGGCCGGCGCGATGAGCGTGCCGGCGGCCATGACCGGCGCGATGTCCGGCGCAGAAGCCCGCCGGCGGAGCTGCCGGTCGAGGGCGAGCTGCCCCCGCTCGCCGGCGCGGTCGCCTGGCTGAATTCGCCCGCCGCTCACGCCCGAGGGCGTTGCGCGGCAAGGTCGTGCTGGTCGATTTCTGGACCTACTCCTGCATCAACTGCCTGCGCGCCCTGCCGTACGTGAAGAGCTGGTGCGAGCGCTACGGGATCACGGGCTCGTGGTGATCGGCGTGCACGCGCCGGAGTTCGCGTTCGAGAAGGACCGGCAATGTCGCGCCGCGCGGTGCGCGGATCTGGGAATCAGCTATCCGGTGGCGCTCGACAACGACTACGCCATCTGGCAGGCCTTCAACAACCAGTACTGGCCGGCGCACTACTTCATCGACGCACAGGGGCGCATCCGCGGCCATCACTTCGGCGAGGGCGACTACGACGAGTCCGAGCAGCTCATGCCGCGACAGCTGCTCACCGAGGCGGGCGCAAAGCGCTTGCCGGCCGTGCCGGGAGATGAGCGCGTCGGCGTACGGGCATCGAGGCCGCCGCCGATGAGGCGGACGTCGGTTCGCCGGAGACCTATGTCGGTTATCGAGCGCGCCGAGAACTTCGCCTCACCGGGCGGCGTTCGCACGCGATCGAGCCGCACGTCTACGCCGCGCCGGCGAGCTTGCGGCTGAACCAATGGGCGCTTGGCCGGGCCACTGGACGCGTGCAGGCCGAGACGCGCCGTGCTCGGCGGCTGCGCGCGGCAAGATCGTGTTCCGGTTTCATGCGCGCGACCTGCACCTGGTGCTGGGGCCGGGCGCGGACGGCAAGCCGGTGCGTTTCCGCGTGACCATCGACGGCCACGCGCCGGGCGCCGATCACGGCGCCGACATGCGATGCTCGACGGTGCGGGAACCGTGCGACGAGCAGACGCTGTATCAACTCATCCGGCAGTCCGGCGATGTCGGCGAGCACACGTTCGCGATCGAATTCCTGGATCCCGGCGTGCAGGCGTATTCATTTACCTTCGGCTGACGGAGACTGCGTCATGAAAGCCATGGAGACCGTCGAGTATCGCGCGTCATGCGCTGCTCGCGAGGCATCCTGGTCTGCAGTGTGGCGGCTGTCGCGTGGATGGCTGGCGCCGGCGTCGCGCGGCGCGACGCTGTCGGCGCCGAAGCCGAGCGGCCACGGTGACGATCGAGAATTTCTCGCCCGCGGGCGCGAGCTAGGGAACGGCGAGCGTGCGCGCGGGTCGTCAAGACCGATGCCGAGTGGCAGCAGCAGCTGTCGCCAGCTGCGCTATCGAGGTGACGCGGCACGCGGAAACCGAGCGCGCTTTCACCGGCGAGTATGACGAGCAACCATGCCGACGGGATCTATCACTGCATCTGCTGCGACACGGCGCTGTTCGATTCGCGCACCAAGTTCGACTCCGGCACCGGCTGGCCGAGCTTCTGGAGGCCGATCTCCCGGCTGAACGTGGTCGAGAGCGTCGACAACAGCTTCGGCATGCAGCGCACCGCGGTCTCCTGCCGGCGCTGCGATGCGCATCTCGGGCACGTGTTCGACGACGGTCCGCAGCCGACCGGTCTGCGCTACTGCATGAACTCGGTCGCGCTGAACTTCACGCCCGCGCCTGAGGCATGACGGAGGACATCGCCATGTCGACTCTGCACGCTGCTGCGCATTGCCGCCTCGTCGCGCCGTCGCGGCGACTGATTCTTGGCATCGCCTGCTGCTCGCGCCGAGCGCGCTCGTCACATCCCGCCCCCGCTCGTCGACAACCCGAGAGCCGCCGGCCGGCTGCAGACGGCGGTGCTTGCCGGCGGCTGCTTCTGGGGCGTGCAGGGCGTGTTCGAGCACGTGAGCGGCGTGCGCGAGCGTGCTCGCCGGCTATTCCGGCGGCGCGAAGGCGCACCGCGCGACTACGAGGACGTGAGCACCGGAACCACCGGACATGCCGAATCGGTGCAGATCACCTTCGATCCCGGCAGGTGAGTCCTACGGCGAGCTGCTGCAGATCGTATTTCTCGGTGGCCCACGATCCGACCGAGCTCAACCGCCAGGGCCCGGACATCGGTACGCAGTACCGCTCGTCGATCTTCTACGCCGACGAGACGCAGAAGCGCATCGCCGAGGCTTACATCGCGCAGCTCGACAAGGACAAGGTGTTTGCACGGCCGATCGTCACGCGCGTCGATGCCGCTCAAGGGGTTCTATCGCGGCCGAGGACTACCACCAGGATTATCTATCTGAAGAACCCCGACGCAACCGTACATCGTCGTACAACGACCTGCCGAAGATCCGCAATCTCCAGCGGCTGTTCCCCGCGGACTACCAGGACACTCCCGTCACGGTCGGCGCCCGTTAGGCGCGCGCGCGCACGCGCCGCGCGCCCCGCTACATCGACGTGCGGATCTGCCACAGCTCCGGGAAGAACTTCAGCTCCAGCGCCTTGGCCAGGTACGACACCCCGCCGGTGCCGCCCGTGCCGGGCTTGTAGCCGATGATGCGCTCCACCGTCTTCAGGTGATGGCAGCGCCACAGCTGGAAGTTGTGGTCGAGATCCACCAGCCGCTCGGCCAGCTCGTACAGGTCCCAGTCCTGCTCGGCGTTGTGGTACACGCCGAGCCACGCCCCCGCGACCTGCTTGCTCGCGCACGTACGGCTCGCTGAAGTCCCGTGACAGGTAGTCCTCCGGAATACCGTAGCCGCGGCGGCTCAGCAGGCGCAGCACCTCGTCGTAGAGCGACGGCGCAGCGAGCGCCCGCTCGAGCGCCGCGTGCGCCTGCGGGTCGCGCTTGTGCACGGCGACCATCTCGGCGTTCTTGTTGCCGAACAGGAACTCCAGCATGCGGTACTGGAACGACTGGAATCCCGAGGAGCGTCCGAGCGCGTTGCGGAACGCCGAGTACTCGAACGGCGTCATCGTCGAGAGCACGTCCCAGACCGAGATGAGCTGCGTCTGCGATGCGCGAGATGCGCGCCAGCATCTTCAGTGGCCGGGTCCAGATCGTCACGCTGGATGCACGCCAGTGCGGCTGTCAGCTCGTGCAGCATCAGCCGCATCCACAGCTCCGACACCTGGTGCACGATGACGAACAGCATCTCGTTGTGCTCGCGCGTCAGCGGCCGCTGTGCGTCGAGCAGCTTGTCGAGGTGCAGATACTCGCCCGTAGGAGAGCGAGCGAGCCGAGGTCCCAGTGCACCGCCTCGTCGGCGAGCTCGACGCGCTCGGATTTATCATAGTGACGCTCGGTCATGCTGCCGATGGTACACGGCGTGTGCCCTACGGCAACCTCGGTCCCCGCCTTAAGGCAGACGAGTCACCACCGTGATCCGTTAGGATCGCGCGCCAGTCTTAAGCGTCCCGCCACCGTGAGCACGCCCCTCCTCGAAGTCCGCAATCTCGTCAAGCAGTACCCGTCCATCACCGCGGTGGACGGGGTGTCCTTCAGCGTGCCCGAGGGCATCTGCTTCGGCCTGCTGGGGCCCAACGGCGCCGGCAAGACCACCACCATCGAGATCATGGAGGGCATCCTGCCGCCGACCTCCGGCCAGGTGCGCTACCGCGGCGAGCCGCTCGGCGCGCGCTTCCGCGAGGAGGCCGGCATCCTCTTCCAGAAGACCGCGCTGCAGGATTTCCTCACGCGTGCGCCAGTGCATCGCGCTGTTCCGCGGCCTGTACGCCCACGGGCTCGACGGTCGAGGAGGTGATCCGCCTGTGCGCGCTGGAGAAGCTCGCCGAGCGCGACAACCGCAAGCTCTCCGGCGGCCAGCAGCAGCGCCTGCTGCTGGCGATCGCGCTGGTGAACGATCCGGCGATGCTGTTCCTCGATGAGCCGACCACCGGGCTCGATCCGCAGGCGCGGCGCAACTTCTGGGAGCTGGTGCAGTCGATCAAGGCGCGGCGCAAGACCATCATCCTCACCACCCACTACATGGAGGAGGCGGAGCTGCTGTGCGATGAGATCGCCATCATGGACCGCGGCCGCATCATCGCCCAGGGGCCGCCGCGGCGGCTGCTGAGCGAGCACTTCGCGGAAGTGCTGCTGGAGCTGCCGCGCCAGGAGTTTCCCGAGGCGGCGCGGCGCCTGCCGCTGAAGCTCATCGACGCCAGCGACCGCGTCGAGATCACGACGCACGACCTGGAGGGCACGCTGCGCACGCTGATGGAGGCGCAGGTGCCGCTCGCGCAACCTGCGCATCCGCCCGCCGAACCTCGAGGACCTGTTCCTGGAGCTCACCGGCAAGGAGCTGCGCCCGTGATGCAGCCGGCTGCTCGTCGGTGCTGGCACGCGCGCAATCTCGAGTTCGTGCGCGACCGCAGCACGCTGATCTTCACGCTGCTGCTGCCGGTGATGCTCGTGATCGGCATGGGCTTCGTGTTCGGCGGCCCGGAGCGGCCGCTGTTCAAGGTCGGCGTGCTCGGCGCACCGCAACCGACGCGCGCCGCGCATCCCTTCCTCGCGGAGCGCTACGTGCAGTTCGTCCCGCTCGAGGGGCAGGACTCCGCCGTGCACAAGGTCACCCACCAGCAGATCGACCTGCTGGTCGACTTCGAGGGCGGCGACGCGCTACTGGGTCAACACCGACTCGCCCAAGGGCTACATCGTCGGAGAAGCTGCTGCTGGCGGCCGAGCCCGGCGCACGCCGCCAGCCGGTCACGGGCGCCGCGCTGCGCTACGTCGACTGGCTGTTTCCCGGCATCCTCGGCATGAACATGATGTTCAGCTGCCTGTTCGGCGTCGGCTACGTGGTGCTGCGCTACCGCAAGAGCGGCTTCCTCAAGCGCCTGCACGCCACGCCGCTGACGGCCTTCGAGTTCCTCGAGCGCCCAGGTGCTCTCGCGCCTGTGCCTGATCCTGTTCGTCACGCTGGTCCTGTACGCGGGCATCGGCGCGATCATCGGCTTCCACTCGGCCGGGAGCCTCGCGCTGCTCGCGCTGCTGGCGGTGCTCGGCGCCCTGTCGATGATCGCCCTCGGGCTCACCATCGCCGCTCGCTTCTCGAGCGAGGAACTGGTCGGAGGGCCTGCTGAACCTGCTCACCTGGCCGATGATGCTGCTGTCGGGAATCTGGTTCTCGCTCGAGGGCTCGCCGCGCTGGGTGCAGTGGGTGGCGCACGTCTTTCCGCTCACCCATCTGCTGGATGCCGCGCGCGCGGTGATGCTCGACGGCGCGGGCCTCGCGCAGATCGCCCCGCACCTCGTGTATCTTGCCGCCACCGCGCTGGTCTTCCTCGCCTTCGGCGCCTGGTCGTTTCGCTGGCGCATCGAGTAGTCCGGCAGGCACACCAGGAGCACCCACGTGCGATTCTTCAGCGACAACACCGCGACCGTCTGCCCGGAGATCCTGGAGGCGATCCACGCGGCAAACCATGGCCTCGCCACGCCCTACGGCGAGGACGAGTGGACCGCAGCGTCTGGACAGCGTCCTCGGCGCCTGGTTCGGCACGCCGGTACGCGCCTTCGCCGTGACCACCGGCACCGCCGCCAATGCCTCGCGCTCTGCGACCCTCAGCCCGCCCTACGGGGCGATCTTTGCGCACCAGGAGGCGCACATCGTCACCGACGAGTGCGGCGCGCCGGGCTTTTTCTCCGGCGGCGCACAGCTCGCCCTGTTGCCCGGTGAGCACGCCCGGCTCGCGCAGGACACGGTGGCGAGAGCGCTCGCCGGCCATCCGCACCACATCCACGTGGTGCAACCCGCGGTGCTCACGCTCACCCAGGCGACCGAGCTCGGCACGGTGTACCGTCCGGCCGAGGTCGCCGGCCTCGCCGCACTCGCGCATCGTCACGGGCTCAAGGTGCACATGGACGGGGCGCGTTTTGCCAACGCGGTGGCGTTCCTCGGCTGCCACCCCGGCGATCTCACCTGGCGCGCGGGCGTCGACGTGCTGTCCTTCGGCGCCACCAAGAACGGCGCGCTCGCAGCCGAGGCCGTGGTGTTCTTCGACCCGGCGCTGGTGCGCGACTTCGAGCTGCGCCGCAAGCGCGCCGGCCAGCTGCTGTCCAAGTTCCGCTTCATCGCCGCGCAGCTCCTCGCCTACCTCGAGAGCGGTGTCTGGCGGCGCAACGCCGAGCGCACCAACCACCTCGCGCAGCGCCTCGGCCAGGCGGCCGGGGCGGCCCTGCTGCACCCGGTGGAGGCCAACGAGGTCTTCGTCAGCCTGGGCGCCGAGCGCTGCGCGGCGCTGCGCACCGCGGGCTTCGAATTCTACGACTGGGGGCCGGAGGGCTCGGGGGAGGCACGCTTCGTCGTCTCCTGGGATCAGCCCGAGCGGGACATCGCGGTGCTGTGCGAGGCGCTGCGCGCGGGGTGACCACCCCGGCGCCGCAGCGGCGCTAGAGCTCGCGCAGGCCGGCGGTCACCGGAATGCTGGCGGCGCGCACTGCCGGAAACAGGCCGCCGATGAAGCCGATGGCGAGCGCCCACTTGAGCCCGCTCCACATCAGCGCAGGGGAGACGTTGAAGGCAAACACCACCTGGCTGAAGTTGTCCCCGAGCGTGGAGGCGGTGTAGTTATCGAATACCGCCCAGGCGACCGCCGCACCGATGACCCCGCCGAGCAATGCCAGCAGCATCGTCTCGATCAGTACCGACACGACGACCGGGACGCCGCGGAAGCCGATGGCGCGCAGCGTCGCGATCTCGCGTGCGCGTGTCGCCACGGCCGCGTACATGGTGTTGAGCGCGCCGAACACCGCGCCCACCGCCATGATGACCGCGACCACCGTTCCGAGAACTCGGATCGCCTTGGTGAGCCGCTCCGACTGTGCGTTGTAGTAATCACGCGTCGTCTTGACGTCCACCGTGAGGCGCGGGTCGCTCGCCAGCGCCGCCCTATAGGCCTCGAAGGCTGCGGGATTCGTGAGCCGCACGGTGACCGAGGTCGTGCTGCTGCCCCGCCGGTAGGTCGAGCCGACCACGTCGGTGTCGCCCCAGACTTCCGAGTCGTGCGAGTCGCCCGACTCGAACGCGCCGACCACGGTCCACTGCTGCCCGTTGAGCTTCAGCGTCGCGCCGGGGTCGAGCCCCGTGAATTGCTCGCGCGCGCCCTCGCCGACGATCAGCTCGCGCAGTCCCGGCGCAAAGCGTCGCCCGGCGACGATGTGGACGTTGGGATGCATCTCCCACGCGTGCCCGCCCACGCCGCGGATCTCGACGTTGGCGGGCAGGCCCGTGCTCTTTTTGGTCAGCGACGCGGCGACCACCAGCTCCGGAGAGGCAAGCGGCTCACCGCGCGCGTTCTTCAGCACCTGCGGCTGCTGCGCGACGACCACTGCGGTGTCGTGACCCACCACCGAATTGAGCTCAGTCTGGGCGCCGGCGCGCAGCACGATCGCGGTATCGTCATTGCCGGTCTGCCTGAGGGTCTTCTCGAATCCGACCGCCATCGCGAGCAGCGCCACCAGCACACCGACTACACCGGCAATGCCGACGATGACCACCGACGAGGAGCCGAGTCGTCGCGGTATCGTCGACAACCCCACCTGCGTCACCGACCAGGTTTGCCGCCCGGCGCGCGTCACCGCCATCCACAGCGCGAGCAGCACTATGAAACCCGGCAGGACCCACCATCGCGACATCACCAGTAGCGCCAGGGCGACGAAGATCACTACCGCCATCGCCGTGAGCCTCAGAAGCGTCATGAACAGCTTGCGCATCGCCTCAAAGCTCCTTCAGCGGCCCGAAAGCGCGTCCACGATGCGCAGCCGCATGCCGCGCAGCGCCGGCAGCGCCCCGACGATCAGCCCGATGAGGACCGCGAGCCCGAGGCCGCGCAGCCAGCTTGCCTCCCCGACCGGATCCATGGGAATGGAAGCACCCATCTTCAGCCGCACGATGCTGACGACCGTTCCCGCGAGCAGCAATCCGATCGCACCGCCGGCTAGCAGCAGCGCGATCGCCTCGCTCAGCACCAGGCCGAGCACGCTCTTGTTGGAGAAACCAATGGTCTTGAGCACCGCGATCTCCGGGATGCGCTCGCGCACCGCTTGCGCCATGGTGTTGCCGGTGAGCAGGATCAGCGTGAAGAACACCGCGCCCATGATCGCCCCGACGATGAGCCCGATGTCGGCGATCTGGCTCACGAAGGCGACCTGAAACGCCTTCTCGCTCTCGGTCTTGGTCTCGTGGTCAGAGTTCTCCGACAGCGCATCGATCGCACGCGCAACGCGGTCCGCATCAGCGGGGTTGGCCACCCGGCTGATATACCAGCCGACGTTGCCGGTGCCAAACTGCCGCGCCTCATCGAAGTAATCCCAGTTGAAGAACAGGGCGTCCTCTTCGGCGACGAGCTTCGGGTCCGTGACGTGGTAGATCCCCACCAGGTCGAAGGTCCAGGTGTTGGATCCACCCTTCTGCGGGAAGATGGTCGCCTGCAGGGGAATTTTGTCGCCCAGCTTCCAGTGAAAACGCTTCGCGAGGCTCGCGCCGACGATGGCCCCGGTGCGCGTGTTCTGGAACGCCTGGCGCTCGTCTTCCGGCAGTTGCCATTCCGGGTATAGCGCCAGGAAGTCTGGCGCGATTGCCTCGTTGGCGAAGAAGTTCTTCGGATCCTGATAGATGCCGCCGAACCAGTTGGCGTAGCTCACCGCCCTCACCCCGGGTACCGCCTGGATGCGCTCGTACAGGCTCTTCGGCAGCGAGAGCGTGAAGCTGACCTTCGACACGGTGAGCAGGCGGTCCACTCCCGCGACGCTGCGGCCCGCGGCGCCGAAGGCGCTATGCACCGAGTCGAGGAGCCCGAAGAGCAGGAACGCCGCCAGCACCGACAGCAGCGTGAACAGCGTGCGCGCCTTGCGCCGCAATAGTGCCGCCCACACCAGGTGCAGATACTTCATGCCGGCGCGCCGGTGGCGAGGTGCTGTGCCCCTTCGACCAGGGTGCCCTTGTCCAGGTGCAGCGTATGGCGCGCGTATTCGGCCGCCTTCGGGTCGTGGGTCACCATGATGACGGTCTTGCCGTGCTCGCGATTGAGCTGCTGCAGCAGGGTGAGGATTTCGGCGGCCGACTGCCGATCGAGATCGCCGGTCGGCTCATCGCACACCAGCAGCGTCGGGTCCGACACGATGGCGCGTGCGATCGCGACGCGCTGCTGCTGTCCTCCCGAGAGCTCACCGGGCTTGTGCGTGGCGCGATCCTTCAGCCCCACGAGCTCGAGTGCGATGGCGGCATTGCGGCGCCGCTCCGCCGAGGACAGCCGGGTGAGCAGCAGCGGCAGCTCTACGTTGCGGCGCGCCGTCAACATGGGCAGCAGGTTGTAGAACTGGAACACGAAGCCGACGTTCGAGGAGCGCCAGCGGGCGAGCGCGCCCTCGCCGAGCTCATCGATGCGCTTGCCGCCCACGGCGATGGTGCCTTCGGTCGGGGAGTCAAGACCGCCGATGAGGTTCAGCAGCGTCGTCTTGCCCGAGCCCGAGGGACCCATCAGGGCGAGGAAGTCGCCCCTGGCGATGTCCAGATCGACGTGATGCAGTACCTCGAGCCGCTCGCGGCCGCGCTCGTATACCTTGCTCAAGTTTCGCGTTTCGACCAGTGTTTCCACGACGAGTCCTCTCACTGTTTGGCAATGGCGACGCGCGCCCCGTCGCCCATGTCGGCCGGCGGTGTGCGCACCACGCGCGTGCCGCTCGTAAGGCCCTCGACCATCCGCAGGTCACCATAGGTCTGCCCGGCCGCAACCGGTCGCTCCACAGCGCGCTCGCCCTCGATGGCGAACACCACCGTCCTGCCGCCGCGCTCGACGAGCGCCGAACCCGGCACCAGCACGCCCTTGGGTGCGGCGGCCGCGGCGCTCGCGGCACTGCCCGGACTCTGCTCTTCGAGGAACGAGACGCGCACGCCCATGTCGGGCAGGATGCGCGGGTCCTTCTGCTCGAGCGCCACGCGCACCTTGACCGTAGCCTTGCTGCGATCCGCCGTCGGGATGATGGCGATCACGTGCGCCGGGATGTTCCAGTCCGGGTAGGCATCCAGGACCGCCGTGGCGCGCTGGTTCGGTTGCACCCGGTTGATGTACGCCTCGTTGACGTCGACTTCGATCTCGAGGGAATCCATGTCGACGATCGTGCCGACGCCGGTGCGCGTGAAGCCGCCGCCCGCCGAGATCGGCGACACGATCTCACCGGGCTGCGCCGCCTTGGCGATGATCACGCCGGTAAACGGCGCACGCACCGTGGTGTAGTCGAGCTGCACCTGCGCACCCTCGACGCCGGCGCGCGCCAGCTGCACCTGCTTGCGCTGCGACTGCAGCTGGGCGGCGTCGGTCTCCACCAGCGTGCGCGCCGTCTCGAGCGCCTGCTCGGACACCAGGTGGCGCCCCACGAGGTCCTCGTTGCGTACCAGGTCGCGGCGCGACTGGCCGAGCTGCGCCTCGTATTGCACCAGCACGGCCTGCGAGACCTGCAGTTGCGCCTGCGCCTGCGCGAGCGCGGCCTTCTGCGCGGTGTCATCGATGCGTGCCAGGATCTGTCCTTCCTTGACGTGATCACCCTCCTCGATCAGCACCTGCGTGAGGGTTCCGGTGATCTGTGTCGAAACGGTGGCCTGACGGCGCGCGGTCACATAACCGGTGGCCTGCAGAACGGCGGTCGCACCGCCGGCGCTCGCCGGCGGCTCGGCGGTCGCCGCCTGGACCTCGAAACGCTGCCCGAGCGGCAACATCACGAACGCCCCGGCGCCGAGCAGCACCAGCGCGGCGACCACGATGCCCGCGATCCACCAGCTGCGCCGGGAGAGCGGTGCGTCGTCGCCCTTGCGCTCGATCCGGAGCTGTTCCAACAGCTGTTTCTGGTCGGTCTCCGGATTCATGCATTGGCCCCCGAAGGCGGGCAACGATAACACAGCCGCGGCGTGTTGTTTCACGCCTGACCTTGTACAGGAGTGCGCCCGACGCGCACCTGTGTCGGCTGCCATCAATCAGGCGTGACAAATGTCAGGCGCAGTCCGTCAGCCCGAGGTGATCTTCGCCATCAGCCGCCGCGCCTGCGCAAACTCCGGCGCCAGGAGCAGTGCATGCTCGATTGCGTCCCGGGCCGCGACCGGGTCATTGTGATCCAGCAGGTCGCTGCCGAGATACAGATAGGCCTCCGCTGCGCCCCAGCCCGGAAGCGGCTCGACGCCGGCGCGCTCGGACTCGAAGGCCGCGACCGCCTGGCGCAGCTTCGGCAGCGCGCGCTCCTTGTTGCCGCCTGCGGCGGCGGACAGCTGGTAGTCGTTCATCGCATCGATCAGGAGCACGCGCGGATCGTGCGGCGCAAGCTGCAGTGCGCGCTCGAGATCCTTGCGCAGCCGGTGAGCGCCGAACAGCGCGTGTCCGGCGCTGTCCGCGAGCGGCGCCGCCTCGCACGCCGAGCGCAGCGCCAGCGCACCGGCGAAGTCCGCCTGGGCAGCCAGCGCAGCGTCCGCTTCCTGCACGCAGCGTTGCGCGATCTGGTCCGACGAGGACGCGGGCGCACCCGCGCCAGAGGCCGCCGCGAGCTGCGCCAGACGCCAGTCGAGCAGTGCCGCGTAGTAGCCGTGCAGCCTGTCGTGCGACTCATCGGCGGCGACCGCCGCCACGAGGCTCCTCAGGGCGCGGCTGTCCTCGGTGTAGTAGCCGTACTGGATGCGGCTCTCGAGATCGCGCCACGAGGTGTGCGGCACCTTGCGCCGACCCCAGGCCGATACTGAGCAGCGCGACGCCGGGCAGTAGAATGCTGGCACGCATGCCTGACCATAGTACCCCAATGATGACGGCCGCCACCGCACCGGCCGCGCTCATCGACATCGGCATCAACCTGGCCCACGACAGCTACGACGCCGATCGCGATGCGGTGCTGTCGCGCGCCCGCGCCGCGGGCGTCGTGCAGATGCTGGTCACGGGGTCCTCGCTCGCCAGCAGCGCCGCGGCGCTCGCGCTCGCCCGCGCGCACCCATGGCGCTTGTTTGCCACCGCGGGCGTTCACCCGCATCATGCCGCCGAGCTGACAGCGGCGCGCGACGGCGAGCTCGCCGAGTTCGCGCGCCACAGCGAGGTGGTGGCGGTCGGTGAATGCGGACTGGACTACTTCCGGGATTTCTCCCCGCGCGAGGTGCAGCGGCAGGCGTTTCACCGGCAGCTCGAGCTCGCCGCGCAGCTTGGCAAGCCCGTGTTCCTGCACCAGCGGGATGCGCACGCGGACTTCGTCGCGATTCTGCGCGAGCACGGCGCGCAGCACCTGGGCGTGGCGCATTGCTTCACCGGCGGCCCCGGCGGAGCTTGCGTGTTATCTGGGCTCGGACTGGCCATCGGCATCACCGGCTGGATCTGCGACGAGCGGCGCGGCGCGCACCTCATCGGCCTGGTGGGCGACATCCCGGCAGAACGGCTGCTGCTCGAGACCGACGGGCCGTATCTTCTGCCGCGCGACATCAGGCCCCGGCCGGCATCCGCCGCAACGAGCCCGCCTATCTGCCGCACGTGGCGGCCGCGGTGGCGCGCGCGCGCGGGAGAGTCTTGCCTGTGCTCGCACGCTCCTCGAGCGTCGCGGCGCGCGCGCTGTTTCGCCTTCCCGAGCCCGCCGCCTGAGCGAGAAACTACTAGCAATATGTTTCTAATTTATTTGTTTTCATGACTAAATAGGAGGCTTGAACATGGATCTCAAGCGGCTCGCCGGCTCGATCGGCAAGACCTGGGACGAATCGATCCTCGAGCAGCTCACCGCCTACGTGCGCATCCCCAACAAGTCCCCGCACTTTGATCCGCAGTGGGAGGACACACGGCCACATGGAGAAGGCGGTGACAGCTGATGGCGGACTTGGTGCCGCGCGCAGCCGCGTCCCGGGCATGAAGGTCGAGGTGCGCGCGCCTCCCGGGACGCACGCCGCTGCTGCTGCGTGGAGATCCCGGGCGAGCTCCCGGACTGCGTGCTGCTCTACGGCCACCTCGACAAGCAGCCGGAGTTCACCGGCTGGCTGCCGGGCCTGGGTCCGTGGGAGCCGGTGATCCGCGACGGCAAGCTCTACGGGCGCGGCGCGGCGGACGACGGCTATGCGGTGTTCAGCTCGCTCACCGCCATCGCGGCGCTCAAGGAACAGAAGGTGAAGCTGCCGCGCTGCGTGGTGCTGATCGAGGCCTGCGAGGAAAGCGGCAGCGTCGACCTGCCGCGCGCACCTGGCAGCGCTCGGGGACGCGCTCGGCGAGCCCTCGCTGGTGGTGTGCCTGGATGCCGAGTGCGGCAACTACGACCAGGTCTGGTGCACCACCTCGCTGCGCGGCAACCTCACCGGCACGCTGCGCGTGCGGGTGCTCACCGAGGGGGTGCACTCGGGGATGGCCACCGGCATCGCACCCACGCCGTTCCGCATCCTCGAGCAGCTGCTCGCGCGCATCGAGAATCCGGTCACCGGCGACATGCTGCTCGATGAGCTGCAGGTGAAGCTGCCCGAGCGACCGGCGCGCTGCAGGCGATGGCCGCCGCGCGCGTGCTCGGCGACTCGGTCGCCGGCAAGATCCCCTGGGCCCAGGGCGTGCAGCCGGTCTGCGCAACGACCCGACGGAGCTCATCATCAACAGCACCTGGCGCGCTACGCTCGCGGTCACCGGCGCGGACGGGCTGCCGCCGATCGGCTCGGCCGGCAACGTGCTGCTGCCGGAAGCTGGCCTGCAAGCTGTCGCTGCGCCTGCCGCCGACCTGCGATGCCGCGCGCGCCACACAGGCGGTGCGCGCAGGCGCTCGAGCGCGATCCGCCCTACGGCGCGCAGGTGAGGTTCGAGACCGACGCCGGCACCGGCGGCTGGAACGCCCCGCCGTTCGCGCCCTGGCTCGAGCAGTCGATCACGCGCGCCTCGCAGGCGGTCTACGGCACGGAGGCGGTGCAACATCGGCTGCGGCGGCACCATCCCGTTCATGGGCATGCTCGGGCGAGCAGTTCCCGCAGCACCCAGTTCTTCATCACCGGGGTGCTCGGTCCGCACGCCAATGCGCACGGCCCGAACGAGTTCCTGCACCTGGACTACGCGAAGAAGCTCACCGCCTGCGTGTCGCTGGTGCTCGCCGACCACGCGCGCACCGTGTCCGAAGGGGCTCTAGCGCATGTCGACCATGTAGCTCGGCTTCACGGGTGTCCTTGAGGCGCTGCCAGCCCTCGCGGTAGCGCGCCGCGCTCTCGGCGGGCGATTCGAACTCGGCGACGGCGAACTCCGCCTTCAGTGCGTCCAGCATCAGCGTCCACTTGGGCAGCCCCTTGGGGAACTTGCCGCGCCGGGTGAACACGATGCGTCCCTCCACCGGGACGTCGCCGGCCACCGCCTTGACGGCCGCGATGCGGTCGTAGAGCGCGCTCTGCGGGTTGGTGAAGGTGAAGCGCCGCGGGCCGTCCATGACGGTCCACTCGGCCATCTGGTCGCCGCCGAAGATGTTGCCCTGCACGTCCCGCAGGTCGATCACCACCACCCCGCGCATCGTCAGCAGCAGGAAGTCCACGTGGAAGCCTCCGCCCATGCCATCGGGCACCAGCATGTCGGCCAGATGGTCGGCCGCCCCGCCGATCACCGCCGCGCGCAGCGCCTTGCGGGCCCGGTAGTGCCGGTACCAGCGCCACGCCCAGGAGAGCCCGAAGCCGAGCGACCGCCGCGAGCGCCGATCAGCGCCCAGGCGGTCGGCGTCAGCTTGCTCAGCTCGTCCACGTTAGACTTCCCTCCCTGCCAGAGCGCCGCCGCAGCGCGGCCAGGCTGGCGTCGATTTCAGTACACTGCGACCTGGCGCGCAAACAGCCTCGCGAGGCTCTCCGGCACCGGCACCGCCCGCCCGATCAGCGGCTCGACGATCTCGCGGAACTTGGCCGGATGCGCGGTCGCGACCAGCACCCAGCGCGCGCTGCGACGCCGCTCCTGCGGCATGCGCGCCCAGACCTCCGCCGCGGTGGCGGTATGCGGGCACCAGATCTGGCCGAAGCTCGCGGTAGCCCGCGCGGATGCGCGCGCGGATCTCGGCATCGGTCACGAGTCACGGCGCTCACCGCCGCGCGCAGACTCTGCGAGCTGCGGGATACAGCGAGCGCAGGCGCTCCATGTTGCTCGGGTCGCCCACGTCCATCGCCGAGGCGAGCGTGGCGATGCTCGCGCGCGGCCGCCACTGCCCGCTCGTCGAGGTAGTCGGGCACCGTCGCGGTTGGCGTTGTGTGCCAGCACCACCTCGGCGATCGGCAGCCCGATCTGCCGCGCCCACAGGCAGGCGAGCGACGTTGCCGAGGTTGCCGCTCGGCACGACGAACGAGGCGCGCTCGCCCGTGCGGCGCCAGACCGCAAGGCTCGCCGCCGCGTAGTAGACCGCCTGGGGCAGTAGCCTGCCCGAGGTTGATGCTGTTGGCGGAGGACAGCGCGCCGCGCGCGCCCAGCCCGGGATCGAGGAACGCCTGCTTCACCAGGCGCTGGCAGTCATCGAACGTGCCGCGCACCGCGAACGAGTGCACGTTCCCGCCCCAGCAGGTGAGCTGGCGCTGCTGCGTCGGGGACACCAGGCCCTTGGGGAAAAGCACCGCCACTTCGATCCCGGCACGCTCGTGAAAGGCGGCGGCGACCGCCCCGCCCGTGTCCCCGGAGGTCGCCACCAGGATGGTGAGCGGGCGCGCCTCACCGGCGCGCAACCGTGCGAAGCAGGCGGCGAGAAACCGCGCGCCGAAATCCTTGAAGGCCGCGGTCGGACCGTGGAACAGCTCGAGCACCGCGAGCCGCCCCTCGCGACCGAGAGGCACAAGCGGCGCGGGGAAGTTGCAGGCCTCGCGCGCGAGCTCGGCGAGTGCCGGCGCGAGCGGATCATGCACCGACGAACGGTGCGAGCAGCCGCCGTGCGACCTCGGGGAGGGTCGTCGCGCCGTCGAAATCTGCCGCGGCGAGCTGCGGCCAGTAGGACGGCACGAAGAGCCCGCCGTCGGGCGCCAGTCCCTGAAGAAGCGCGGCGCTGAATCCGGCGGTGACGGCCGCATCGCGCGAGCTTACGAACACCGCCGGTGAGGGGCCGGCGGCGCTCATGCGATCACCCGTGCGCCCGCGCCGCTCATTTCGACGATCCAGCCATCGCTCGCCAGTCCGTGGCGGGTGAACTGCCCGCGCATCGCGCCCTGCACCTCGCGGGCATTGGCCTCGAGCGTCCAGGCGAACATCGACGGCCCTGCCCCGGAGATCGAGCAGCCGAGTGCACCGGCCTGCATGGCCGCGGCGCGCACCTCGCGGAAGCCGGGAATCAGCGCCTGGCGCTGCGGCTCGATCACCACGTCCTCGAACGAGGCGCGGATCATGTCCAGGTCCCCGGTGTAGCAGCCGGAGATGAAGCCGGCGAGGTTCGCGGTCTGCCACACGAAATCCGACAGCTCGACGCTGCCCTTGAGGATCGCGCGCGCCCGCGCGGTCGCGAGGAACATGTGCGGGTGGACGACCACGGCGCGTACCCCCGGCGGCACCGGGATCTGCTTTACCCGCGGCTCGTCGATCCCTACCGTGAGCACGAGGCCCCCATAGAGTGAGGGTGCGATGTTGTCTGCGTGCCGGGAGCCGCTCGCCACCGCCTCACCCGCCATGGCGAACTTCAGCAGCTCCGCCGGCGCGCACGGGCGGGGCAGGAGCGCATTCGCCGCCACCACCGCAGCCACCGCGGAGGCCGCCGAGCCGCCGAGGCCCGAGCCGAGCGGGATCCCCTTGTCGATCTCGAGCGTGAAACCGAACTGCGGCTGCAGCGCCTCCTGCATCGCCAGCAGCGCGCGCCCGGCGGTGTTGTCGCGCGGATCGCGCGGCAGCTCGCCCGCGCTACCACGCACCGCCCCGATCTCCACCCCGGGCGCGGCGCGGCGCGCGACGCTGATGCGGTCGCCGAGCGCGTCCATGGAAAATCCCAGGATATCGAAACCGATCGCCACGTTGCCGACCGAGGCGGGCGCAAAGGCGGTCGCGCGCTCGCGTGGCGCACTCACAGCCGTGCTCCCAGGTAGGCCGCGAGGCGCAGCAGATCGGCGAACACCGCGCCCGCGGTCACCTCGGGCCCGGCGCCCGGCCCCTGCACGATGAGCGGGTTGGCGCAGTAGCGCCGCGTCGCGAAGCGCACCACGTTGTCGGTGAGTGCAATGTTGGCGAACGCATGTCGCACGTCGAGCTCCGCCAGTCCGACGCGTGCCTCACCGGCCGCGGTCAGCCGCCCGATGTAGCGCAGCACTTTGCCACGCTCCCGGGCGCCCCGGAGCCGCTCGCGCATGGGCGCATCGTAACGCGGCAGCCGCGCCATGAATTCCTCGATCGAGCCGTGCTCGAGATCCGCCGGCACCAGGCTCTCGACCGCGACGTCGGCGAGCTCCAGGTCGAGGCCAATCTCGCGCCCGAGGATGATCAGCTTGCGCGCCACGTCGGTGCCGGACAGGTCATCGCGCGGATCAGGCTCCGTGTAGCCGCGCTCGCGCGCCTCGCGCACGATTTCCGAGAAGCTGCGGCTGCCGTCGTACACGTTGAACAGATACGCGAGCGTGCCGGACAGGATCCCCTCGATGCTCGTCACCTCATCGCCCGTCTCGCGCAGGTCGCGCAGCGTGTGCACCACGGGCAGCCCCGCGCCGACCGTGGCCTCGTAGAGATAATGCGAAGCCCCGCTGCGGCGCGCCTCGCGCAGCCGCCGGTAGTAGGCCAGTGCGCCGCTGTTGGCCTTCTTGTTGGGGGTGACGATGTGGATTCCGCGGGCCAGCCAGTCGGCGTAGCGGCCGGCGATCGTCGGCGCTCGCGCTGCAGTCCACCAGCACGGTGTGCGGCAGGTAATCCACGCGCACGTGCTCGAGGAAGCGCGTCGATGTCGGCCGCCGCGGCGCGCTCGTCGTAGTGCCTGCGCCAGTGCGCCGGGGCGATGCTCGGGTCCCCGAGCAGCATACGCTGCGAGCCGAGTATGCCCCGCAGTCTCAGGTCGAGCCGCACGTCCGCGCGCAGCCGCTCGCTCTGGGAGGCGAGCTGGTCGAGGAACACCCGACCGACGGTGCCGGGCCCGATCACGCCGATCGACAGGGTATGCGGGCGAGAGATACAGCCCGGCGTGCACCGCGCGCAGCGCGCGGGTCGCGCTGCGGCCCTCCACCACCGCGGAGATGTTGCGCTCCGAGGCGCCCTGCGCGATGGCGCGGATGTTGACGCCGGAGGTGCCGAGCGCGCTGAACACCTTGGCGGCGATGCCCGGGGTGCCCGCCATGCCGTCGCCGACCACCGCGAGGATCGCCAGGTCCGGATCCAGGTCGACGTTCTGGATCTGTCCCTCGGCAAGCTCGCGCTCGAAGGCACGGCGCGTCACGGCCGCGGCACGCTCGGCCTGCTCCTGCGGGATCGCGCAACAGATCGAGTGCTCGGAGCTGCCCTGCGAGATCAGGATGACCGAGATCCCCTCCTCGCGCAGCGCCCCGAACAGCCGGTGTGCGGTTCCCGGCACGCCGATCATGCCGGTGCCCTCCAGGTTGATGAGGGCGATGCGCTCGATGCTGGCGATGCCCTTGACCGGCAGGAGCGAGGCAGGTTGCGCACAGATCAGCGTGCCCACCTTGTGCGGCGCAAAGGTGTTGCGGATCCAGATCGGGATCGCATCGCCCACCGCCGGTGCCATGGTCTGCGGATGGATCACCTTGGCGCCGAAGTACGCCAGCTCCATCGCCTCGTTGTAGGAGAGCGAATCGATCAAAGTGGCGTCCGGTACGCGACGCGGGTCCGCGGACAGCACCCCGTCGACATCGGTCCAGATGTGGATCTCGGACGCGGCCAGCAGCGCGCCGAAAATCGACGCCGAGAAGTCGCTGCCATTGCGCCCCAGGGTGGTCTGCACGCCGCGCCGGTCGGAGGCGACAAAGCCGGTAATGACGAGCGTGCCGGTGAACTGTGCGGGCACGAGCGTCGCGAGGTTGGCGCGCGATTCGGCCCACTGGATGCCCGGGCCGAGCGGCCCCCACTCCACGATCACGACCCGCCGGGCATCGACCCACAGCACCGGTCCCGCGCGCCGCGCACGCTCCACGAGAAAGCGTTCGAAGAGTCGCGTCGACCAGCAGCTCGCCGTAACCGGCGACGAGATCGGTGAGGTTGCGGGCCGCCGGGCGCGTCGGGCGCACCGCCTGCAGCACACCCTCGAGATCGCGGCAATCGCGATCGAAGCCGGCGACATACAGTCGTGCGGACTCCGCGGTGAGCAGCTCCTGCGCGATCTGCGCGTGGCGGGCGCGCAGCTGCGCGAGCTCGCCGCGGTAGCTGTCGTCCTGGCGCTCGGCGAGCGCCACCAGGCGCAACAGCGCATCGGTCACGCCGCGGCATGCCGACAACACCACCGCGAGCCGCGGCGCGGGCAGGGATTCGAGGATGGCCGCTACTTTGCCGAAGCAGTCGGCGTCGGCGACGCTCGACCCCCCGAACTTGTGCACCACCCAGGGATCGGCCTTGGTCATCTACTTGGGATTCTTGGAAGAAAGAGGCGTAGCGACTCTACTGAAGGCCATGGCCTTTATCAAAAAGGCGAGCGGGAGGATCGCGCGGCTCGCCATCGGCAAGGGGCTGGCATAATCGCAAGCGCGTGGACGCATCTCTCGGACCTCTGCTGCCCCTCTACGAGCGCGAACGCGCCGCCGGCCATGCGCTCGCGCTCGGCGTGCTCGTGGATACCGCCGGCTCGACCTACCGCAAGGCCGGCGCCTGCATGCTGATCGCCTCGGACGGGGAGTTCGCGGGCCTCCTGTCCGGCGGGTGCCTGGAGGCAGACCTTGGCCAACACGCCCGCGCGGTCATCGACACCGGCGCCGCGCGCGTCGTGCGCTACGACACGCGTGGACCCGACGACCTGCTGTGGGGACTGGGCCTCGGCTGCGAAGGCGCCATGCAGATCCTGTTGCTGCGCGTCGGGCCCGAGGAGCACTGGCAACCACTCGCCCACCTGCTGCAGGGGCTGGCGAGCCACTCCGCCACCGCGATCGGCGTGGTGCCCGAGAGCGCCGAGCCTGCCGTTCCGCTCGGCAGCTTCGTGCTGCCGGATGCCGCCGGCGCACCCCCCGCACCCCCGCCGCTGCGCATCACGGCCGTGCAGGCGGCCCTGCGCGAGGCGGCCCACCGCGCGAGCGCCACCTGGATCGAGGGCGAACGGGGCTCCTGGCGATTGTTCGTCCTGCCGCTCGCGCTGCCGCCGCGCCTGCTCGTGCTCGGCGCCGGACCGGACGTGGCGCCACTGGTGGATTTCGCCGCGCGCCTCGACTGGAGGGTGACGCTCGTCGACCACCGCCCTGCCTACGCGGTGCCCGCCCGGTTCCCCGCCGCCGCGCGTGTTGTGCTCGCCTCGTCGGCCGCGCAGCTGGCAGGCGCCATCGACCCCGGCCTGTTCGACGCCGTGGTGGTGATGAGCCATCACCTCCCTTCGGACCTTGCCTACCTGCGCGTGCTGGCCGCGACGCGCATTCCCTACGTCGGGCTCCTCGGTCCGGTGGCGCGGCGCGAGAAGCTCCTCGCCGAGCTCGGCGCGGACGCCGAGGCGCTGCGCCCGCGGCTGCATGCCCCGGTCGGGCTACCCCTGGGGGGCGCAGCCCCGAGGCGATCGCGCTCGCCATTGTCGCCGAGATTCAGGGGTTTCTGCATCGTACGATCTGATATAAATCAATGTATTGAACGCTTGATGTGAACGAAATCCTGCTCATCCGAAACCAGCTCGCCGCCGAACGTACGCACGCCACCGCGGTGGTAGCCGCCTGTGGCCAGTCGCTCTCGAGGGAGGCCCCTGCATTGCGCCGGGCGTGTACGGACTACCTGGCGCGGGTGCTGGCGTCGTTCGAGGAACGCGACCGGCGCCTCACGGCGCTGTGCGCACAACGGCCCGATGAGGATCCGCTGCTGCGTGCGCTGCGGGAGGCGCCCGCAGCGACCGGCGCCGTGCAGAGACTCCACAGCGCACTCGGTGGCGAGCCGGCGGCGGATGCTGCGGGCGCGGCCACCCGCTGGCGCGAGTTTGCCCGCTATTTCGCGGCGGTCTGGAGCGTGCGGCGCAATGTCATCGAGGCGCTTCTCGCCCCGAATACCCGCGTCGCCGACTGGCGCGCGCTGGCGGGTATCGATGCCGACTCGATCCTCGAGGAGCGCGATCTCTACGCGCGGGTGTGCGCCGCGCTGCCACCGGGGGTTGAGCTCGCGGAAGCGGAGGGCTAATGGCGCGCGGCGCAGGCGGCGGCAAGGCGGGCGACGGGCTGCACGCCATCGTGCTCGCCGCCGGTGCCTCGAGCCGCTTCGGCTCGCCCAAGCAGCTGGTGCGGATCGCCGGCCGCCCGTTGCTGCACTGCCGTCGTCACCCGGGCCGCCGAGATCACGGGCAACGCCCTGATCGTCGTGCTCGGCTCGGGAGCTGACCAGCTCGCGCCGCTCCTCAGACACTCTCCCGGCTCGGTAGTGATCAACCAGCACTGGCGCGAGGGCATCGCCAGCTCCATCCGCGCGGCCGTGGGCCGGCTGCCGGGCAGTTGCACCGGTGCGCTCCTGCTTCTGGCCGATCAGGCTTGCGTCACCGCGGATGACCTGAAGCGCCTCGCCGGCACGTGGCGCAAGCAGCCGCAGCATATCGCCGCGGCGCTCTATGCCGGCACCACCGGCGCGCCCGCGATCTTTCCGCGCAGCGCATTCGCCGATCTCGCCGGGCTGCGCGGTGACAGCGGCGCGCAGTCGCTGTTGCGCCGCCACGCCGATCGAGTGCTGCGCGTGCCGATGCCCGCCGCCGCGTTCGATCTCAATACACCCGAGGATCTGCTGACGCTCGACCCGGTGAAGGGCGATGCGGACAAATCGGGCTCACGGGCCTGACTTGGTCCGCGGCGGCACGGCCGCCTGGGACAGCACGCGCTGCGCCTGCACCAGGTGCGGCCGATCGATCATCTGTCCGTCGAGACTCGCCACTCCGGCGCCGCCGGCGGCCGCGAACGCCGCCACCACCCGCCGGGCGTGCTCGCGCTCGGCCGCGGTGGGGGTGAAGGCGGCGTTGATCGCCGCTAGCTGATCGGGGTGGATCGCGAGCTTGCCCGAGAAGCCGTCGCGGCGCGCCTGCACGAGCTCGCGCGCCAGGCCCGGCGCGTCGCGGAAATCGACGTGCACTCCGTCGATCGCCTGCACCCCGAGCGCTGCCGCGCTGAGCAGACACATCGTGCGCGCCAGCTGGAAGGTGGGTGTCAGGCCTCCCGCCGCATCGCGCCGGCCGAGGCTCCCGAGCGCGGCACCCAGATCCTCCATGCCCCAGGTGAGGCCCGCGAGTCGCGTCATGGTCACGCGCGAGGCCCCGAGCACGGCAGGGTATTGTGGCAACGACAGCAGCCCCGCGGGGGTCTCGGTCGCGATGACCAGGATCCGGGTGACCCCGGTGCGCGCCTCGTGGCGAGCCTCGAGTATCGCCAGGTGCCCGGCGACGCTCGCGATCTCGGCCGGGGCCGAGACCTTCGGCAACACGACGCCATCCGGCGCGCGTTCGCCCCCGAACACCGCCTCCAGATCCTTGCGCCACAGCGCGCCCGAAGGGGAATTCACCCGCACCCACAGCTCGGGGCGCGAACCCGGGGGCCGCGCGCGCAGGAGATCGTGGACGCGTGTCCGCGCGGCAGGCAGCTGCTCGGGCGCGACCGAGTCCTCGAGATCGAGGATCAGGGCATCCGCGTCGGTGTCGAGCGCCTTCGCCTGCTTGCGCTCGCTGTCCCCCGGCACGAACAGCCAGGAGCGGATCGCCGGCGCTGGCGAGGCCGGTTCCTCGCTCACGCGGCGGGCCGTTTCATCATGAGCGCCGCGCGCCGGCAGGAGACCACTTCCTCGTCGCGTTGATTCCAGGCGCGATGCTCGAACACCACGATGCCGGTGTCCTTGCGCGACTGGCTCTCGCGCTTGGACACGACCGTGGTCGCCGCGTGCAGCGTGTCCCCGATCAACACCGGACGCGGGAAGCGCACGTCCTCCCAGCCGAGATTGCCGATGGTCGTGCCGTAGGTGGTGTCGTACACCGACAGTCCCACCAGCAACCCGAGCGTGAACACGCTGTTGACGAGGCGCTCGCCGAACTGGGTTCCCTTGCAGTACTCCGCATCCAGGTGGATCGCGGCGGGGTTCATGGTCAGTGCGCTGAACAGCAGGTTGTCGGTCTCGGTCACCGTGCGCCGCACCAGATGCTCGAAGCGCTGTCCGATCTCGAACTGCTCGAAGTAGAGTCCGCCCACGTTCCCCTCCTCGCTCCCCGCGCGGGTAGTGTTGCACACGCTCATAACCCCAGAAAGAGGCGCACCCAACCACACGGTATTTAGTGGCCAAACGGCGCACGCCTATAGTCCCTGACGCATGTATCGCTACGATGAGCTCGACCAGGCGTTCCTCGAGCAGCGGGTCGCGGAGTTCCGCGATCAGACGCGGCGCTACCTCGCCGGGGAGCTCACCGAGGAGCAGTTCAGGCCGCTGCGCCTGCGCAACGGGCTGTACATCCAGCGCCACGCACCGATGCTGCGTATCGCGATCCCCTACGGGACTGCTGCACGCACGCCAGCTGCGCAAGCTCGCTGACCTCACGCGCCGCTACGACCGCGGTTACGGCCACTTCACCACCCGGCAGAACCTGCAGCTCAACTGGCCCGCGCTCGAGGCCGTGCCCGACATCCTGGCCGAGCTCGCGACGGTCCAGATGCACGCCATCCAGACCAGCGGCAACTGCGTACGCAACGTGACCGCGGATCACCTCGCCGGCATCGCGCCCGAGGAGATCGACGATCCGCGGCCGTACTGCGAGCTGCGTACGCCAGTGGTCCACGCTCCACCCGGAATTCACCTACCTGCCGCGCAAGTTCAAGATCGCGATGAGCGGCTCGCCCGAGGACCGTGCCGCCACCGAGGTGCACGACATCGGCCTGCAGCTGAAGCGCGATGCCGCGGGCGACATCGGTTTCGCGGTGCTGGTCGGCGGCGGACTCGGGCGCACGCCCATGATCGGCCACGTGATCCGCGAGTTCCTGCCGCTGCGCACAGCTGCTTTTCCTACCTCGAGGCGATCCTGCGCGTCTACAACCGCCACGGCCGCCGCGACAACATCCACAAGGCACGCATCAAGGTGCTGGTGAAGTCGCTCGGCATCGAGCGTTTCGCGACCGAGGTGCAGACCGAGTGGCATGGCCGGCCGCGACGCGGCCCCACGGCTCACCGAAGCCCAGGTCGCGCACGTGCGCGGCTTCTTCAGCCCGCAGCCCTACCAGAGTCTGCGAACATCGACCCGACAGCCGGCCGCGCGGGCCGCGTTCGCACGCCTGGTATCGCTACAACACCCGCGCACACCGCGCGCCCGGGTACCGCGTGGTATTCGTCTCGCTCAAGGCTCACGGCAGCAACCCCGGCGATGCAACCGCCGACGCAGATGGAGGGGCTCGCGCAGCTCGCCGACCGGGTCAGCTTCGGGCTGATACGCACCACGCACAGCCAGAACCTGCTGCTCGCCGATGTCCGGCAGGATGATCTGCATGCGGTGTGGCGCGAGCTCACGCGCCTTAAGCTCGCCATGCCCAACATCGGGACGCTCACCGACTGATCGCCTGCCCGGGGCTCGATTTCTGCGCGCTGGCGAACGCGGGCACACTCGGCGTCGCACGGCAGATCCAGCAGCGCTTCGACGACCTCGACTATCTCTACGATCTGGGCAACATCGAGATCAAGATGTCCGGCTGCATGAACGCCTGCGGCCACCATCACGTCGGCCACATCGGCATCCTCGGCGTCGACAAGCACGGCGAGGAGTGGTACCAGATCAGCCTCGGCGGCTCGGCCAACGGCCGCACGGCGCTCGGTGAGGTGATCGGGCCCGCGGTGCCCAAGGACGAAGTCGCGCCCACCATCGAGCGGATCGTGGAGCGCTACCTTCAACTGCGCACCGAGGGCGAGCGCTTCATCGACACGATCGGGCGTCTCGGTCTGGAGCCCTTCCGGCAGAGCGCTATGCGGCACATCTTCAGGCGGCGTGAGGTCGCCGCGGACGAGTGGTCGTACCTCGGCGAGCACGGCGCCACCGGGCTCGCCGTGATCGTGCCGCTCGCCGAGCTGCGGCGCGATCCGGTGCGCTGGCGCGCGTGGCACGGACGGCTCGGGGTGCGCCTCGACGGCTCCGACGCGGTCGAGGAACTCGCCCCTGAGCTGGCGGCGCTCTCGCTCGTCGCGGTGGAATTTCCCAGCCCCGGGGACGGCCGCGGCTACTCCCAGGGCTGGCTGCTGCGCGAGCGCCTCGCCTTCGGCGGCGAGCTGCGCGCCGTCGGCGCCGGGGTACGCCAGGACCTGCTGTTCCTCATGGCGCGCAGCGGGTTCGACTCTTTCGAGCTCGCGCCCGGGGAGGATCCGGACGCTGCGCGGCGTGCCCTCGCGCGCTACGACGTCGCCTACCAGCCGGGCGCGGCCGCGGTCGCACTGCGCGGCCAGCGCTTCTTCACCTGAAGGACGAGTCAGCGTTCCGGCAGCGCGAGGCCGGCAAACATCTGCGCGACCTCCTCGGCAGATCGCCGCCCGGTGGGCGCGCTCGACCAGGCGCCGATCCAGATGCGGCGCCAGCAGCTGCGCGAACTCGTACATGTACTTGCGCAGCAGCGTGCCTCGCCGGAACCCGATCCACGTCGTGTGGGCGGCGAACAGGTGCGAAGCATCGATCGCGACGAGGTCGGGGTCGGCTCGGATCGATCGCCATGTGGGCGACGATACCAACTCCCAGACCCAGCCGTACATAGGTCTGGATCACGTCCGCGTCGCGCGCCGTGATCGCGACGTTCGGGGTGAGCCCCGCCTTGGCAAAGGCCTCGTGCAGCGAGGAGGGCCCCGTGAAGCTGAACGTGTAGCTGATGAGCGGATAGGCGGACAGCGCCTGCAGCGTCAGGCTTGCCGCCGCCGGCGAGCGGATGCCCCTGCGGAACGATCACGGTGCGATGCCAGCGATAGCAGGGCAGGAGCGTCAGCTCCGCGAACGCTGCCTCCGAGCCGGTCGCGATCGCGCAGTCGATGCGGTCGCTGCGCCACCATCTCGGCGATCTGCTCCGAGGTTCCCTGGTGCAGGTTGAGACGCACCTGGGGGTAGCGGCTGCGAAACTGGCGGATCACGTCCGGCAGGACGTAGCGCGCCTGGGTGTGGGTGGTGCCGATCGACAGGCTCCCCTTGCCCTCGTCGCGCAGCTCGTCGAGAGGTCCCGGATGCTCTGCGCCTCCTGCAGGATGTGCAGCGCGCGCTCGATGACCTGCTGGCCCGCGGGCGTGATGCGCGTGAGATTGCGGCCCTCGCGCACGAAGATCTGGAAGCCGAGCTCGTCCTCGAGCAGCTTGATCTGCTTGCTTACGCCCGGCTGCGAGGTGTGCAGCTTCTGGGCCGCCGCCGTGATGTTCAGACCGCTCTGGGCCACGGCGGCCAGGTAGCGCAACTGGTGCAGTTTCATAACCCTCCGGGATCAGGGCCCGCAAGGCTAACCCGTGACTGACCGGCGTGTCACCGCTCCATAACCAGCGCGCAGCCCCACAGAAGCAATGCTTCGTTCAGTCGGCGGCCACTGCATGGCTATAGTCGGCCGGACCATGGGTGAACTGACCTCCTTCGTCCGCGTGCGCGCCCTGCCGTACAATGCCCTGCACGACCCGGAGTCGCGCGAATGCGGTCCGCATCCGAGAACTCATCCCGTGGCGCCCGGCGCCTGAGCGGCTCGCCCAGCATGGACTATCTGCCGGTATTCCTGCGCGTCAGCGGCCAGGCGGCCCTCGTCGTCGGTGGAGGCCAGGTCGCGCTGCGCAAGGTCGAGTGGCTGCTGAAAGCCGGCGCCCACGTCACCGTGGTCGCGCCGCAGCGGTGCGCCGAGCTGCGCGCGCGGGCGGCCGCGGGTGAGTTCCTCTGCCTCCCCGGCGTCTTCGAGCCGGCGCAACTCGCCGCCGTGGCGCTCGCGATCGCCGCGACCGGCGATACTGAGGTGAACGCCGCCGTGGCGCGCGCCGCCGGCGAGCGCCGCATCCCGGTGAACGTCGTCGATCAGCCGGACCTCTCGAGCTTCATATTCCCCGCCATCATCGACCGCTCGCCGATCGTGATCGCAGTCAGCTCGGCCGGTCACGCGCCCGTCCTGGCACGGCGGCTGCGCGAGCAGATCGAGGCGCTGCTGCCCGCGCGCCTCGGCGCCCTGGCGCGTTTCATGGGCACGCGCCGGCCCGCCGTCCATCGGGCTCTCGGGCGTCTCGCGCGCCGCCCCTTCTGGGAGAGGATCGTGTCGGGTCGCACGGCGACCCGCCTCCTGGCGGGCGATGAGGCCGCGGCCGAGCGTGCCTTCCGGGGCGAGCTGCGCACCTCACAGCGCAGCTCCTGCGCGAGCGGCGGCGGCACGCCCGGGGGAGGTGTATCTGATCGGCGCGGGTCCCGGCGATCCGGACCTGCTGACGCTGCGCGCCCTGCAACTGCTGCAGCAGGCGGATGTGATCCTCTACGACCGGCTGGTACCGACGCCGTGATCCTCGAGCGCGCACGCCGCGATGCCGAGCGGATCTTCGTCGGCAAGGAACCGGGCAGACCATCTGCACGCAGGAGCGCATCCACGAGCTGATGGTGCGGCTCGCGCGGCGCGGGCAAGCGCGTCGCGCGCCTGAAGGGCGGCGATCCGTTCGTGTTCGGCCGCGGCGGCGAGGAGCTCGAGGTGCTCGCCGCGCACGGCATTCCTGCATCGTGGTCTGCCGGGCGTCACCGCGGCACTGGGCGCGGCGGCGAGCGCCAGCGATGCCCCTCACTCACCGCCGCCTCTCGCAGAGCGTGACGCTGGTCACCGGCCAGGCATTGCTCGACGATGCAGCTCGACTGGCGCGCGTTCGCCGGGCGGCATCACACGATCGTCTTCTACATGGGCGTCGCGCAGCTGCCGCGCATCCTTGCGCGGCTGCGCGGCCGCGGGAGTCGATGCAGCGCTTCCCGCCGCCATCGTCGAGCGCGCAACCCTGCCCGGACAGCGCGTGCTGCGCGGCACCGCTCAGTGAGCATCGCCGCGCGGCGCCGCGCGCGCGGCGTCGCAGCTCCCGGCACTGCTGATCCTCGGGGAAGTCACGGCGTGGGCGGACACGGCGGCGCGCACAGACCCGGTCCCCGAGCGTGCGGCGCTCAGGGCGCTGGCATGAGCATTGTCCAGGGCTTCATCGGTACGGTGGGCAACACGCCGCTGATCCGGCTGCGCCGCCTCAGCGAGGAGACCGGCTGCGAGATCCTCGGCAAGGCCGAGTTCATGAACCCCGGCGGCTCGGTCAAGGACCGTGCCGCGCAGGCGCATCGTGGCGGACGCCGAGCGTCGCGGCGCAGCTGCGCGCCGGCGGCACGGTGGTCGAGGGCACCGCGGGCAACACCGGCATCGGCCTGGCGCACGTGTGCAATGCGCGCGGCTACCGCTGCGTGATCGTGATGCCCGACAACCAGTCGCCCGAGAAGTACCGACTGCTGGAGACGCTCGGCGCCGAGGTGCACAAGGTCCCGGTCGTGCCCTACAGCAACCCGAACCAGTACCAGAACGTCGCGCAGCGCCTCGCCGCCGCGCTGCCCAACGCGATCTGGTCCAACCAGTTCGACAACACCGCCAACCGTGCGGCGCACGCGCGCGACCACGGGGCCTGAGATCTGGGAGCAGACCGGCGGGCGGCTCGATGCGTTCGTCGCCGCCAGCCGGCACCGGCGGCACGCTCGGCGGGGTGTCGCCGAGTACCTGAAATCCAGGCGCCGCAGCGTGCGCATGCGTGCTGGCCGATCCGCCGGGCAGCAGCTTGTACGAGTACGTCCGCACCGGCACGCTCAAGGCCACCGGGAAGGGCTCGATCACCGAAGGCATCGGCATCGGCCGCGTCACCGCCAACCTCAGGGACGCGCCCATCGACGATGCGGTGCACGTCGAGGACGGGGACACGGTGCGCTATCGTCTATCGCCTGCTGCGCGAGGAAGGACTGTTCCTCGGCAGCACCAGCGGCATCAACGTCGCCGCCGCCGTGCGCGTCGCGCGCGAGCTCGGCCGCGGACATACCATCGTCACGGTGCTGTGCGACGGCGGCGCCAAGTACCAGTCGCGCCTGTTCAACCGCGCCTGGCTCGAGGAGAAAGGGCCTGCCGCACGCGTTCCGCCGCCGCCCCCCGGGCCGGCGGTGCAGCTGTCGCGGGTGCTGCTCGCCTAGGACGGCGTGCCGATGCCGTGCGCGCAGGCCGGCGAGCGGCGCGCGGGTACGCCGGGCTGGCGACGCTGCGGCCTCCCGTGCGAAAGTCCGGGCAGTCACAATCACCGGCGCGCGATCCGCACCTCATGAACCATCCCGCTCAGCTCCGCCGAGCTCGAGGCCCTGCGCCTGAGTCTCGAGGTGGCGACCCGCAGCGTCGCTCTCAGCCTGCCGCTCGCCGTGCTGGCCGCGTGGCTTCTGACGCGGGCCCGCTTCCCCGGCCGCGTACGGTGCTGGATGCCTTCGTGCACCTGCCGCTGGTGTTGCCACCGGTGGCGGTGGGCTATGCTGCTGCTGCATCCTGTTCGGCTCGCACGGCCCGATCGGCGGGTGGCTGCGCGGGCACTTCGGTATCCAGCTCGCCTTCACCACCGCCGGTGCCGCGCTCGCCACGGCGGTCATGACCTTCCCGCTCATGGTGCGGGCCATCCGCCTGTCGCTCGAGAACGTCGATCGCGGGCTGGAAGCGGCCGCACGTACTCTGGGCGCCGGGCCCTCGATCGCTTCTTAGCGATCACGCTGCCGCTTGATGCTGCCGGGAATCCTCGCCGGGGCGGTGACCGCCTTCGCCGCCGGGCTCGGCGAGTTCGGCGCGGTCATCACCTTCGCCTCCAACGTCCCGGGGGTCACCCGCACCCTGCCCCTGGCGCTCTACACCGCGATGCAATCCCCGAGCGGCGATGCGCTCGCGCTGCGCCTCGCGATTGCTGTCATTCGCGCTCGGTATCGCGGGGCTGCTGGTCACCGAGCTCCTGGTGCGCCGGGTGCGGCGCTTCATCGGGCGCTGACATGCTGCGTGTCTCGCTTCTCAAGCGCCGCAGACGGCTTCACGCTCACCGCCCGCTTCACCGCCCCGACGCCCGGGAGTGATCGCGCTCTTCGGGCCGCTCCGGCAGCGGCAAGACCACGCTGGTCGAACATGTCTCGCGGGACTGCTTGCGCCCGGACGAGGGCGAACGTGCGAGCTCGACGGGCACCGTGCTGACCGACACGCGCCGCGGTGTCGCCGTGCCGGTTGAGCGGCGCCGCATCGGCTACGTCTTCCAGGACGCGCGCCTGTTTCCGCACCTGACGGTCGCGGGGCAACCTGCGCTACGGGGAGCGACGCGCCCGCGCAGCACCGCAGTGACATCCGCTTCGACGAGGTGGTGGCGCTGCTCGGCACTCGAGCGGACTGCTGCAGCGGCGCCCGCATCAGCTCTCCGGAGGCGAGCGCCAGCGCGTGGCGCTGGGACGGGCGCTGCTCGTCGCAGCCGCGCTGCTGCTGCTCGATGAGCCGCTCGCCTCGCTCGACGTCGCGCGGCGCGAGGAGGTGCTGCCGTACCTGGAGAGCGCTGCGCGACCGGCTGTCGATCCCCATGGTGTACGTGAGCCACCAGTTCGACGAGGTGCTGCGGCTCGCCACTCACATCGTGCTGCTGGAGGCGGGCAGTGTGGTGGCGCCGGCCCGGTGAACGAGATCAGCCTGCGGCCGGAGCTGCGCGGGATCGTGGGTCCGGATCTCGTCGGTGCGGTGCATCGACGGCCTGGTCGTGCTCCGTCGAGCCCTCCGGAGGGCACCGCGGACCTCGCCATCGGCAACGGCACGCTGCGCGTGAGCTCTCGCGGATGCCGTGCCCGGCCAGCGGGTGCGGGTGCAGCTGCTGGCGCGTGACATCATCCTGGCGACTGCAGCCGATCCAGGGCCTGTCGGTGCGCAACGCACTCCTTGGCACAGTGACCGAGATCAGTCCCGAGGAGCCCGCGGCGGTGCTGGTGCGGGTGGACGTCGGCGGCGCGGTCGTGCTGGCGCGGATCACCGAGAGCGCGCGTCAGGCGCTGCGCCTGCGCACCGGAGATGCCGTCTGGGCGCTCGCCAAGGCGGTTTCAACGCGCGGGCACGCGTTCCACGCGCGGCTACGAATCCGGGACCGCCTTCTCGCTCACCATCGTGAGCACGTCGTAGTTCGCTACCGGCTCGCCGTCCTGGTTGGTGATGGCGGTGTCCCAGCGCACCTCGCCGTAGCCGGCGCCCGCAGCGCAGCGACTTCTCCTTGCAGGTGAGGCGTACCTGGATGCGGTCCCCGGGCTTCACCGGCTTCACGAATCGCAGGCCGTCGATGCCGTAGTTGGCGAGCACCGGCCCGTAGGGGGGATCGACGAACAGGCCCGCGGCGGCCGAGACCAGGAAGTAGCCGTGCGCGACGCGCCCGCCGAACAGCGGGTTGCGTGCCGCCTGCGCCTCGTCCATGTGCGCGTAGAAGCGGTCGCCCGAGAGCGCCGCAAAGCGCTCGATGTCCTCGACGGTGACTGTCGCGCTCGCTCGAGTTGAAGGTGTCGCCGATGGCAAGCTCGCCGAAGGGCTTGCGGAACGGATGCGCGCCCGGGTCGAGCTCGCGCGCGCCGCGCGTCCAGCGGCCGGTGACCGCGGTGATGACGTCCGGGCGTGCCCTGCACCGCGGTGCGCTGCAGGTAGTGCATGCACGCCGCGGATGCCGCCCATCTCCTCGCCCCCGCCCGCGCGTCCGGGACCGCCGTGCACCAGGTGCGGCAGCGGCGAGCCGTGACCGGTCGATTCCTTCGCGCAGTGGCGGTTCACCACCACGATGCGCCCGTGATACGGCGCAAGCCCGAGCACCAGGCGCGCGGCCGCGACCTCATCGGCCGTGAACACGGAGCCCGCGAGGCTGCCGTCGCCGCGGCGCGCCAGCGCGATCGCCTCGATCGAGGTCCGTCGTAGGGCACCAGCGTGCACACCGGGCCGAAGGCCTCCACCGAGTGGACTGCCCGCGCGCCGGCTGGCGTCGCGGCAGTACAGCAGCGTCGGCGCCATGAACGCCCCGCGCTCCGCATCCGCTCCCAGCGGCTGCACGCTCCCCGCCACACACCAGCTCCGTCTCGCGCTCGAAGCGGTCGCGAGCCGCTCGCTCACCTCGCGCCGCTGGGCGAGGGAGGCCACCGGGCCCATGCGCACCTGCTCGAGGCGCGGATCGCCCACGACCACCTTGCCGAGCGCCGCCTGCAGAGCGTCCCAGCACCTGCGCGGCGTGCGCCGCCGGCACCAGCGCCTTGCGGATGGCCGTGCACTTCTGCCCGGCCTTGACCGTCATCTCGCGCACCACCTCGCGCACGAACAGATCGAACTCGGCCGTGCCGGGGCCCGCCTCCGGCCCGAGGATCGAGGAGTTGAGCGAGTCGGTCTCGGCGGTGAAGCGCACCGAGTGAGCGCTCACCGCCGGATGCTGACGCAGCTTGAGCGCGGTGGCTGCCGAGCCGGTGAACGACACCACGTCCTGGCAGGTGAGATGCTCGAAGAGATCCCCCACCCCGCCACAGATCAGCTGCACGGCGCCTTCGGGCAGGATCCCGGACCCGATGATGCTGCGGAACACGCGCTCGGTGAGATAGGAAGTCTGCGTGGCGGGCTTCACGATCGAGGGCACCCCGGCGAGCAGCGTCGGCGCCAGCTTCTCCAGCATGCCCCACACCGGGAAGTTGAAGGCATTGATGTGGACCGCCGCGCCCTCTAGTGGCACGCAGATGTGCTGCCCGACGAAGGTGCCGGTCTTGGACAGCCCCTCCACGCCGCCGTCCACGAATATCCGGCTGTTGGGCAGCTCGCGCGTGCCCTTGCTCGCGTAAACGAACAGCGTGCTGATGCCACCGTCGATATCGATCCACGCATCCGCACGCGTCGCCCCGGTCGAGAAGGAGACGGGGTAAAACTCATCCTTGTGCTCGCTCAAGTGCCTGGCGAGCGCCTTGAGGAGCGCGGCGCGCTCGTGAAAAGTGAGCCGCCGCAGGTTTGCTCCTCCGACCTTGCGCGCGAAGGCGAGCATGCCCGCCGCATCCAGGCCGTCGGTACTCGCGTGGGCGATCACTTCCCCGGTCGTGGCGTCGCGCAGCGCGGCGCCCTCGCCGGCCCCGGCCCACCACCTGCCCGCCGCAAAGCTCTGCAGCTGCATGCTCACTCCTTACTTAGCTTACGACCTGTCCATCCACGCGGTACGAGCGGCCGCGGAACAGCGCCACGCGCTCGCCGCGCTGGTTGGACACCACGATCTCGTAGATGCCGTTGCGTCGGGTGCGCCACAGCTCGGTGGCCTCCGCGGCCAGCTCGTCGCCCTCGCGCGCCGCGGCGAGGAAATCGATGCAGGCCGAGGCCGCCACGGTGCTGTCGTTGTAGGAGTTGCACGCGAACGCGAAGGCGCTGTCGGCGAGCGCGAACACCAGCCCCCCGTGGCAGATGCGGTGGCCGTTCACCATGTCGGGCCGCACCGTCATCACCACCCGCGCCCACCCGGGCCGGACCGCGTCCAGGCGCATGCCGAGACTCTGCGATGCGCGGTCGCGCTGATAGAGCGTCCGGGCCGACTGCTCGGCGATTCGCTGGGCCTCATCCGCGCCGCTGGCATCATTCATGGGTGCACGGTCCTTCAGCGGCCGACGAAGCCCGGCGCGCGCTTCTCGCTGAACGCCGCGACCCCTTCGGCATAGTCGGCGGTCCGGCCAAGCTGTGCCTGGTAGTCGCGCTCGATGTCGAGCTGCTCGGGCAGCGTGCGGCCCCAGCCTTCGTAAATGGCCTGCTTGGTGCGCGCCAGGCCCAGCGTCGGGGCCGCGGCGAAGCCGCGCGCGAGAGCGTCCACGACCGAAGCAAGCTCCGCATCCTCGACGCAGCGCCAGATGAGGCCCCAGGCGGCCGCCTGCTCGGCCGGGAGCTTCTCCCCGAGCAGCGCGAGCCCCAGAGCCCGTGCCGTGCCTGCGAGCCGCGGCAGGAACCAGGTACCACCCGAGTCGGGTACCAGCCCGAGCCGCGCGAAGGCCTGCACAAAGCTCGCGGAGCGCGCGGCGATCACCAGGTCGCAGGCGAGCGCAATGTTGGCGCCGGCGCCAGCCGCGACACCGTTCACCGCCGCGATGACCGGCATCGGCAGCGCACGCAGTGCCAGCACCAGCGGCTTGTAGTCACGCTCGATCGATGCGCCGAGATCAGGTGGCGCGTCCCCGGGCGCCACCGCCCGGTCGCCGAGATCCTGGCCGGCGCAGAACCCGCGCCCCGCCCCGGTGATGACCAGCACGCGCGCGGAGCCGGGGAGACTCGCGAGTGCCGCGCGCACCTCGGCGTGCATGTCGGTGGTGAAGGCGTTGAGACGCTCGGGACGGTTGAGGGTGAGGCGCGCAACTCCCTCGGCAACCGTGAAGATGATGTGGTGATAGCTCACGTGGATACCCGGCTTACTTCTCGTCGTAATCCAGCTCGAGAGTCGGGGTCTTGACGCGCGACTGGCACGCCAGCACATAGCCCTGCTCGAGCTCCCAGTCCTCGAGCGCATAGTTCTGTGCCATCTGCACCGCGCCGCGCACGACCTTGGTGCGGCAGGTGGAGCACACGCCGGCCCGACACGAGAACGGCAGCTCGACTCCGGCGCGCGCGGCGGCATCGAGCACGGTCTCATCGTCCATCTTCATGGTAAACGAGCGCCGCCTGCCGTCCATGAGGATCGTCACCTCCGCGGCGCCGGCCGGAGGTGCCTCGTGGGCCTTGGTCCCAGCGGCAGCCTCCGCCGCGCCCTCGGCCGCGCTCGCCACGCTGAAGTGCTCGGCGTGGATGCGCGCTGCAGGCACCTGCAGGTCGCGCAGCGTGGCTGCCACCTGCTCGATCATGTCGCCCGGGCCGCACACGAAGTACTCCGCGACGTCCCCGGGCCGGAAGAGAGCGCCGGCAAAGCGCCGCACACGCGCCGCATCGATGCGCCCGTTGTACAGCTCCACCTCCTGCGGCTCGCGGCTCATCACGAAGTGCAGCGACAGGCGCGCGAGGTAGCGGTCCTTGAGTGCCAGCAGGTCCTCGAGGCACATGGCGCGGCTGCCGCCGCTGTTGCCGTAGAAGAGGATCACCCGGTTGTGCGGCTGCGCGAGCAGCGAGCGCATCACCGACAGAACCGGGGTGACCCCGCAGCCGGCGGCAAATGCGACGTAGGTGCCAGCCTGGGGGGAGGGCTGGCGCGGCGTGAAGCTGCCATTCGGTGGCAGCACCTCGAGCATGTCCCCCGCGCGCAGCTGCTCGGCGAGGTAGCGCGACATGCGCCCGTGCGCGTGCACGCGCGGCACGATGCGCAGCGGCCACTCTCCGGGAGCAGTCACCAGCGAATAGGTGCGCCGCACCTCCTCGCCTGCGATGCTCGCGCGCAGCACCACGTGCTGCCCGGGGCTGCCGCGGTACTCCTCGCGCAGCTCCGCAGGTGCATCCAGCGCGATGGCTACCGCGTCCTCGGCATCGGGAGTGACCTGCACGACTCGCAGCGGGTGAAAGCGCAGCATGTCTTAGATGCACTTGAAGCTGTCGAACGGCTCGCGGCAGGCGGTGCACCGGTAGTGCGCCTTGCAGGGGGTGGAGCCGAACTCGCTGATGCGCTCGGTGGCGTGACTGGCGCAGCGCGGGCAGCTCACCACGAAGGAATGCCACAGGTGGCGCGGACTTGATACGGCGTGCGCGGGAGGCGCGATCCCGTAGGCGGTGAGCTTCGCGTGTGCCGCGGCGCTCAGCCAGTCGCTGCTCCAGGGTGGGGACAGCACCTCCTCGAGCAGTGCATCCGGATGGCCGTGCGCATCGAGCGCCGCCCGTGCCCCGGCACGGATCACCTCGGTCGCCGGGCATCCCGAGTACGTGGGCGTGAGCCCGACGTGCAGCCGGCCGTCCTCCCCGCGCCGCACGTAGCGCACCACGCCGAGGTCCACGATGCTGAGCACCGGGATTTCCGGATCGTGCACCCCGGCAAGGGCGCGCCACACCTCACCCGTGCCGCCGTCGACCTCCTGCGTCGCTGCGGCAATGGACCGAGGGCTCACCAGCGTGCCCCCGGATAGGTGCGCTGCAGGTGCTGCATCTCACCGAGGAGGTGTCCCAGATGTTCGGTGTGCACTCCGCGCTTGCCGTGCCACGGATGGGGCTGCGCGGCGGGCAGCACCAGGGTCGCGGTGTGCGCATCCTGCGCAACCCGCGCCGCCCACCTCGGCGCCTGCTCACCGAGGGCAGGCGCGACGGCTGCGGCGGCCATCTGGTCGTCGACTTCGTCGGCGGCGAACAGCTCGTCGGTGAACCGCCACAGGGAATCGAGCGCGCGCTGGGTGCGCTCGCGGCTCTCCACCGTGCCGTCCCCGAGCCGCACCAGCCAGCCGCTGCTGAAGCGGTAGTGATAGCGCGTCTCCTTGAGCGCCTTGGCAGCGATGGCGGCGAGACGCGTATCGGTGGACGCGCTGAGCCCCTGGTAGATCTCCAGCTGCCAGGCGTCGATCAGCCACTGGCGGACCACCGTCTGGGCGAAGTCCCCGTTCGGCTGCTCGGCGAGGGTGAGGTTGGCGAACTCGGGGGCATCCCGCAGGAACGCCAGCGCATCCTCATCGCGCCCGCGCGCTTCGACCTCGCCCGCGTAGCTGAGCAAGAGCCGCGCCTGCCCGATGAGATCCAGGGCGAGGTTCGCCAGTCCCAGGTCCTCCTCGAGCTCCGGTGCATGGCCCACCCACTCCCCGAGCCGCTGCCCGAGCACGAGGCTCGTGTCCCCGAGCCGCAGCACATAGCGCAGCAGCGTTTCGTTGGACGGGCTCACAGGTTCTTGACCTCCTCCGGAATGACGTAGAAGGTCGGATGGCGATAGATCTTGTCGCGCGCCGGCTCGAACAGCGCGTCAGCCTCCTCGGGGTCCGAGGCGACGATATCCGCGGCGCGGATCACCCACACGCTGATCCCCTCCTGGCGGCGGGTATAGACATCGCGCGCGTGCTCGATCGCCATGCGGGCATCGGCGGCATGCAGGCTCCCGACGTGCTTGTGCTCGAGCCCGGAGCGCGAGCGGATGAATACCTCGAACAGCGGCCAGTCCGCCGCCGCGCCTGTCGCATCGCTCATGCCTGCCTCGCCTGCGGCGTGCGCGCCGCCTGTTTGGCCGCGTGTGCCGCCGCGGCCTGCCTGACCCACGCGCCCGCCTGGTAGGCGTCGCGGCGTGCCTGCAGCCGCTCGCGGTTGCAGGGCCCGTTGCCCTTGAGCACCGCGTGGAACTCGCTCCAGTCGATCGGCCCGGTGCGGTAGTGCTGCGTCGCCTCGTCCCAGCGCAGCTCGCGGTCGGGCACCGCGAGGCCGAGAAACTGCGCCTGCGGGACCGTGATGTCGATGAACTTCTGCCGCAGCTCGTCGTTGCTGAAGCGTTTGATCTTCCAGCGCATCGACTGCGCGGTGTGCCTGGAGTCCGCGTCGCTCGGCCCGAACATCATGATCGACGGCCACCACCAGCGGTCAAGAGCGTCCTGCGCCATGGCGCGCTGCGCCGCGCTGCCGCGCGCCAGCGTCAGCATGATCTCGAACCCCTGGCGCTGGTGGAAACTCTCCTCGCGGCAGATGCGCACCATGGCGCGTGCATAGGGGCCGTAGGAGCAGCGGCAGATGGGTATCTGATTCATGATCGCCGCGCCGTCGACCAGCCAGCCGATCGCGCCCACGTCGGCCCAGGTGAGGGTCGGGTAGTTGAAGATGCTCGAGTACTTGGCGGCGCCCGACAGCAGCTGTCCGAAGAGCTCCACGCGGGAGACCCCGAGCGTCTCCGCCGCGCTGTACAGGTACATCCCGTGGCCGCCCTCATCCTGCACCTTGGCGATCAGCACCGCCTTGCGGCGCAGCGTCGGGGCACGCGTGATCCAGTTGCCCTCGGGCAGCATGCCGACGATTTCCGAGTGCGCGTGCTGGGAAATCTGCCGGATGAGGGTCTGGCGGTAGGCATCCGGCATCCAGTCCTTGGGCTCGATTTTCTCGTCGGCGTCGACGCGCTGCTGGAAGCGCACTGCGTGCGGCTCGAGACCCTCACCCGCGGCCGCCACGGGCTCCCTGCCGTGGCTGTCGAGCGCCTGCGTATACATCTTCGCCCCCAGGGTGCGCCGCGCGGGCTGCGTGAGAAGTGACACAAGATTATCACATGGATCAAGATTCTTGTGTCACAATTTTCGAACCATGAAACCCGGGGTCCGCTCGCCCGTCCCCGCCCCCGTCCGGGCGCTGTTGCGGCACTTCCGTACGCAGCGGCCGCTGCGCGGGGGCTCGCTCCTCATCACCGTGTTCGGGGACGCCATCGCCCCGCGGGGCGGGGCGGTCACCCTCGGCAGCCTCATCCGCCTGGCGGCACCCTTCGGCCTCACCGAGCGCCTGGTCCGCACCTCGGTGGCGCGGCTGGCGAGCGAGGGGTGGCTCGTGGCACGTCGCTCCGGACGGCGCAGTGAATATCGCCTCACGACCGGCGGGGCGCGGCGCTTCGCCGAGGCCACGCGACGCATCTACGCGGAGAATCCGCGCCTCTGGGACGGACAGTGGACCCTCGTCATCCTGCCGCCGGGCGGCCGCGCGGGTGTGTTGCGCGAGGAGTTGAACTGGCTCGGGTTCGGGCTGCTCGCCCGGTCACTCCTGGCACACCCGGCCTGCACCCCCGCCCAGGCCCGCGCCTGGCTGCGCGGCCTGGGCGGCCAGCGCGATGCGGTGGTGCTGCAAAGCCGCACCGGGGACCTGGCACTCGACCGCCGGCTCGCCGCGGGCGGCTGGGACCTCGGGGAGCTGGCGCGCCACTACCGGCGCTTCCTCGCGCGCTTCAGCCCCGTCGAGGCGTCGCTCAACGCCGCGGACGTCGGGGCCGAGACCGCGTTCCTGGTGCGCACGCTCTTGATTCATCAATACCGCAGGATCCACCTGCGCGACCCGCTGCTGCCCCCCGCTTTGTTGCCGGCCGGCTGGGTGGGCGCAGACGCGTACGGACTGTGCCGGCGCCTGTATGCCCGCGTATATGAGGAGGCCGAGTCGTTCTTGTCGGGCGCTGCGCGCCGGCTGCATCGGCCGCTGCCGGCCGCCAGGCGCGGCAGCGCCTTCGGGACTGGGCGGCAGGCCGAGCCTGCCCCGCCCGCTCCTCCTCAGCCCGCGCGCCTCACTGGCTGAGCTCGACCGCCATCTGGTTCACCGACAGCACTCCGGTGGTCTGGTCGTACGGACCTTCGGCCTCCACCTTCAGGAGCGCGGTCGTCCCGTCGAGGTCGGTGTTGAGTGCCGTGATGAAGTCGCTGAAGGTGCTGAACACCTCGATCTTCCAGCTCATGCGATGCCCGATCGCAAACACCGTGAACGACGATGAGGTGTTGGGCACGAACGCAAGTCCGCTCGTCAGCGTCGAGGGATCGAGCTGCACGGGGCCGAGCTGGATCACGTGCACCGCCGCACTCTGCAGCATCGCCTGGGTCATCAGGACGTTGGTGGCGCTGAGCGGCGCGGTGAACGGCGCGGTCACGCCGGGCGGCGCCCAGTCGACCCGCAGCCGCGCGTTCATGGTCGAGTAGTTGACCAGGCTCACCGCCGAGAAGTCCGGCGGCGCCGAGCCGAAGGGCGTCACGAAGCCGAAGAACTGCACCGGGAACCCCGAGGTCAGGGTTGGCAGCTGCAGTGCGGCGGGAACGCTGACCGTATAGGCGCTCGCCGTGGCATCGTTGGCGCTGCTGCTGCCGGTGCCGGCGAAGTTGAACAGCGCCGCCGGCCGGTCATCGAGCGCGAGCAGGTTGAGCGTCGTCACACCCGCGGAGCTCGAGTTGTAGGTTCCCCACACCGGAGTCACCATCAGCTGGGCGCTGCCCATGCTGGCATCGAGCGTGGCGCTGCCGCTCGCGTCCATGCCGAAAGTTCCGAACACCTGCAGATGCTGACCGACCGAGATGTCCTGCGGCCCGAAGCTGCCGCTCTGGCCGGCCTCGGTCACGGTGGTCGTCGCGGCGATCGTGACGGCGATCTGGCGGTCGAAGTAGCTGCCCGGCGGCATGCCGCTGCCGCTCGTGGTGCTGCCGCCCATGGTGTTCATGTTGCCATGTGCCCATGTTGCCCATGGTGTTCATGTTGCCCGTAGTGCTCGTGTCGCCCATGTTGCGGCTCATCATGCTGCCCGACGCTGCAGCGTCACTCTGCGCGCGCGGCTCGAGGAAGCCGTTGCTCACGGTGAGCACATTGCCGGCGCGCGCGATCACCGTACCCTCGACGCTATCGAGCCCGGCGCCCGGCACACTCGTGCCCGCGTACACGGCCGATGCGGTAAAGGTCCGTGTGCCGGTGTCGAAGACCCCGGTGGCCGAGGTCATGGTGCCTGCAGAGACTGCCGCGAGCGCGGTCAGCCCCGCGGCCCCTGCGTAGGAGGTGCCGTTGATGGTGAAGCTGGTCGTGGCGGTCGTGTAGACGACCACCTGGCCGTCGTCGGCATCGGCGCTGAAGAAAGGCCGTATCTGGACGGTGTACGAGGTGTTGCCCGAGGTATTGCTCACGCTCACCAGCGGTCCGCGCACCCGGATCTGCTTGCTGGTATCGGGGGTGATGCTGGCCGACAGCATGGGGCTGACGCTCACCGTGAGGGCGCCGGCGGCGGTCGAAGAACTGATCGTCGACGGAGCCAGCGTGTTGGAAGCGCTGAGGTTGAAGTCGAGCGCGAGGTTCGCGACCGTCCCCTGGGTGATGACCAGCGGCTGCTCGGAGGCCAGCTGCACCGCCAGGGTGACCTGGCTGTTGGGCGTGACCAGCGGCGCCATCGTGCTGCCGTTGATGATGTTGGCGGCCGGCACGGTGATACCGCCCGCCCCGTTGTCGATGACGATGGTGGCGCCGCTGTAGTCGAGCGTCAGAGCAACGCCGGTGTAGGTGCCCGCGGGTACCTGCTCGGCGCTGACGATCTCCGACAGATTGACCAGCTGCGCGAAATCGACCTGGAGGCCGGACGGCACGGTCTCGACCGTCGTGCCATCGGCGCGCGTCAGCTGCAACGACACCACGTTGACCTTGTAGCTGAGGAAGTCCCCCGGCATGTCCGTCAGCGTGACCATCGCGACGCCGTTGGTGTTGGCGGGCGGCATGGGGTTCATTGAGCCCGTCATCGAGTTCCCCGCGCCTCCGCCGCAGGCGGCGAGCGTGAGCGCACCGCCGAGCGCGGCGAGCGCCAGCAGAGGCGATGAGAAACGGGCCACCGCCGGCCACCAGCCGCGGGCGACGTGAGATGTGTTCATGGCAGCTCCCTCGGGTCAGACCTGGCTGCGTTCCCGCGGTTGATCGTTCGCGAGGCGCAATTACCCGAGGGTGTTAGTAAACCCGCCGGGCTCGCAGCACAAGCTGTCGCCGGTCCCCGACAATAGCTGGGATTGCAAGAGTTTGTAACGACCCGTGCCCCTCGCCCGGTCGACCGGGCGGCGCGTTCGAAGGTCCGCTAGCCGCTCACCTGCTCGAGTTGCTCGACGAACACCTGCATGAAGCGGTTCGCCTGGTGGCCATCCATGGCGCGGTGATCGAGCGTCAGGCTCACAAAACAGCGCGGCTGCACTGTGACCTTCTCCTCATCGCCATCCTCCACCACCACGGCGCGCTTCTCGAGCTTGCCGATGCCGAGGATCGCCGACTGCGGCTGATTGATGATGATGGGCGCTGCGATCAGGCTGCCGCTGACGCCATGGTTGGAGATGGAGAAGGTGCCACCGCGCATGTCGGGCGGCGCCAGTTTGCCGCTGCGTGCGCGTTTCACCAGATCGTCGAGCCCGGCGGCGATGCCGAACAGGTCGCGGGTCCCCGCGTCGCGCAGCACCGGCACCACCAGCCCCGTGCCCTCGACGGCGGTTGCGATGCCGACGTGGATGTCGTCGTAGACCTCGAGCGCCGTATCGGTCCAGCGGCTGTTGGCCTCAGGCACCGCGCGGATTGCCGCCACGGCGGCGGCGACGAAGTACGCCGTCAGAGTCAACGGCGCGCCGCGGCGCGCGAAGTCCTCCCGCCGCGCGGCGCGCGCCCTGAGCACCGCGGCGAGGTTGGCCTCGAATACCGTGGTCACATGCGGCGCGGTGTGCAGAAGACTGTGCACCATGTGCTCGGCGATGCGCCTGCGGACCGCCGTGTGCGGCACGCGATGGCTGCGCGGGGCGCCCTCGCCCGGCGCGGCCTCGCTGGGCGCCGCCGCGGGCGGCGCCGCCTGCGCACCCGTCGTGGCACGGGACTCGCCCGAGCGCAATACGTCCTCGACCGTGATGCGCCCTTCGGCGCCCGTGCCGCGCACGGACTCAGGGGTCAAACCGCGCTCGGTGAGCAGACGCCGCACCGCGGGGCTCAGCTGCGCGGCGCTCCGCGGCTCGACTCCTGGCGAGCTCACGCGAGGCGCAGGGGCGCTCCCGGCAGCCGCCGCGGCGCGCGCCCCGGAGGTGCCGGCGTCCGCGGCGACGCGCGGGGCATCCGCGGCGGGCTGCGCGCCGGCCTCGATCCGCCCGAGGAGCTCTCCCGGGGCGATTTCATCCTGCTCGTGCTTGAGGATCTCGCGCAGCACGCCCGAGCCGGGGGCAGCCACTTCCACCGTCACCTTGTCGGTCTCGAGCTCGATCAGCGGCTCGTTGTGTACCACCGGCTCGCCGACCTGCTTCAACCAGCGCAGCAGCTGCGAACGGGTGCCCTCGGTCTGCTCCGCAGGTGCGCGGATCTCGATCGCGGTGCTCATCGGCTCAGGCGCTCGCGAGCTGCTGAATGGCACGCGTTATGCGCGCGACGTCCGGTACGGCCGCCTCGAGCAGCACCGGCGCATGCGGACTGGGGATGTCGGGCATGGCGAGACGCTCTATCGGTGCTGCGAGGCTGTAGAAGCGGTCGCGGGCGAGAGTTGCCGCAATCTCCGCGCCGAATCCGGCGGTGAGATTGTCCTCGTGCACGATGAGGCACCGGTGCGTCTTCTCGACTGATGCCAGTACCGCCTGCGAGTCCCACGGCGACAGAGTACGCAGATCCAGTACCTCTGCGTCAACGTGCGATTGCGCCGCGGCGAGCTCGCAGCGCTCCACCATCGCCCCCCAGGTGACCACCGTGACCTCGCTGCCGGTACGCACCACCCGCGCGCTGCCGAAGGGCACGACGTAGTCGTTCCCCGGGTACGGGCGGCGCGCCCAGGCGCCGTCCAGCATCGCGCGGTGCTCGAAGAAGATGACCGGATCGTTGCCGCGCAACGCCGCCCGCAACAGCCCGACGGCATCCTCGGCGTTCGAGGGCACCGCGACCTGCCAGCCGATGCCGTGCACCCAGGCGACCTCGTTGGTCTGGCTGTGCCAGGGGTCGCCGCACTTGAAGAACCCGCCCGGCATGCGCACCACGAGCGGGGCGGCGAAGCGGTTGCGGGTGCGCCAGCGCAGCGTGCCACAGTCGTTCAGCTGCTCGGCGGCGGAGTCCGCGTACTTGCGGAACTGGATCTCCGCCACCGGCAAGAGTCCCGCCAGGGCCATCCCGACCGCGCGTCCGACGATGCCCTCCTCCGAGAGGCTCGTGTCGAACACGCGGCCCACGCCGTACTTGTCCTGCAGCCCGAGGGTCGCCCCGTGCACCCCGCCCTTCGGGCCCACGTCCTCGCCGAACACCAGCATGCGCGGGTTGACGGCCAGCTCCGCATCGAGCGTGCGCCGGATCGCGGTCAGCATGTTGATCCGGGTCGCCTCCGGGTGCGCGCTCGTGCCCGAAGGCGGAAACTGGTGCCCTTCGGGCGCGAGCCCGCCCTGCTGCTGCAGCTCGCGCTTTCCGTCGGCTGACTGCCAGAAGACATGCCGGGTCAGATCCCGTGGGTCCGGCGGGCTGCGCGCGAGCGCCTGCGTGACCGCTTCCTCGGCGGTGCGCCGCGCCTCACTCGCCAGCCCGCTCCACTCCGCCTCGGTCATGGCCGCCGGGACCAGGAACTCGTGCAGCTGCGCGAGCGGATCCCGCGCGCGCTCCTGCCGCAGCGTTTCGGGCGGCTTGTAGGCCTGGGTATCCTGGCCGGAATGCCCCGAGAGGCGCGGCACCGTGAGGCGCAGCAGGAGCGGAGTGCGTTGCTCGCGCACCTGCGCCACCGCGCGCCGCGTGAGCTCGGCCGCCGCGCGCGGGGCGCTGCCGTCGCCCTCGAGGATCGCGAGCCCCGCGAAGGCACGCAGGTTGGCGGCGATGTTGCCCCCGGGAGTCTGCAACGTCGAGGGGACCGAGATACCGAAGGCGTTGTCTTCGATGTAGAAGAGCAGCGGCAGCGCGAGCGTAGTGGCCATGGTGAGCGCCGACCAGAACCCGTTGGTGGCGGCGGAGGCATCCCCGCCCAGCACCACCGCGATGCTGCGCGCGTAGGCGGCATCTGCGAGCGTGTCATGCCGGAAACGGATGGCCTGCGCCCAGCCTGCCGCAGGCGTGAATTGCGCCCCGACGCCGCCGCAGGCCGGCAGCACCGTCGGCGCGCCGCGCCCGGGGCGGTTGAATACCACGCCGATGTCGCGCCCACCGCTGAAGGAGCCGCTGCGCGCGAGCGGACCCGCCGCGGCATCCTCGAGGCTCACGCCCAGAGCGAGCATCAACGGCCGCGAGCGGTAGTACACCGTCACCCCGTCGTGCGGGTCGGTGAGCTGCGCGCCGAGCAGGATCTGGGCGAGGTCATGTCCGCGCGCGGAAAACTGGTAGAGCACCTTGCGCTCGGGCAGGAGCCGCGTCTCCTCGATGTCATCGAGCGCGCGCGAGGCGTGCAGGAGCCAGGTGACGCGTCGCCAGTCCGGCTCCCCACCCGGGGTGGCTCGGGCAGCGGGGACTTTCTCGATCGCGCGGGCCGATACGGCCATGGGCATCTTCCGGGCAGGGGCGGATGGCGCAGCTTATGCCTCACCGTGTGCAATTATCTTGCTGTAATTGCGCAGCCTGCCTATATTTTGGCAATATTATTGCGCAACGTGCGCGCCAGGCAGCGCGCCCCCGGGAGGCACCTTGGCCCGCTCTCTTGACCGGCTGGACCGTCGCATCCTCGAAGAGCTGCAGGCGGACGCGCGCATCTCCAACCAGGAACTGGCCAAACGCGTCGGCCTCTCGCCCGCGCCATGCTGGCGACGCTTGCGGCGCCTCGAGGAGGCCGGCTACATCGCAGGCTATGCGACGCTGCTGCGTGCGGCGGCGATCGGGCTGCCGATCCTCGCCTACGCCGTCGTGTCGCTCGAGAATCATCACCCCGAATCGGTGCGACAGTTCGATCAGCTCGTCAAGGAGCGCCCCGAGGTGCTCGAGTGCCACTCGATGAGCGGCCCGAACGATTATCTGCTGCGGATCGTCGCGGCCAGCATGGAGGCCTACGAGCAGTTCCTTTCGACCCGCCTGCTGCAGCTTCAGGCGGTGCGCTCGGTCAACACCAGCTTCGTGCTGCGCACCAAGAAGTTCACCACCCGGTTACCGGTCGGCTGAAGCCTCGCGCTGACACTCGCAGCGGGTCGTGTCGGGGCCCGCAAACCAGAAGGCGGACGCCACCAGTCGCACATCCGCCGTCTTCCAGGCGGACTCGAACTCGCGGCGCGCACTGCGCGCCGCGCCGACCTGACGCTCGGCCCGCAGCGCGCGCTCCAGTCCATAGAGCGACCAGCCGTTCCCGGGTGGTGCCTCAGGTCCACGCGATAGACGCGCTCGGCCTGCGCCGGGCGCTCGCGCGTGAGCAGCTGTGCACCCAGCAGCTGCCGCACCGGGAAGAACCAGTCCGCAGGGGTCGCGGGCGCGAGCTGGTCCTCGGCCGCCACCGCGCTCGAGCAGCGTGACGGCATCGGCGCTGCGCAGCTCGGGTGCGGCGATGCGCGCGCCGCGACCACCGGCAGCGCGACGTCGGGGACCGCGCGCAGCGTGTTGGCGCCCGCCCGAGCTCCGGCGGGGTAGTCGCGGCGAGTCGCTGAGCTCATCGAGGGTGGCACGCGCCTCCGCGAGGCGGCCGCGCGCGGCGAGCGCCACTCCGCGCCCGTAAAGGTAGCCTGCGGTGAGCCCCGGCGCGCGCGGATCCGGCGGTCCGCATCGCGATCAACTCGTCCCAAAGTCCAAAGCGCACCAGGGCGGTACTGCTGGCGTGGGCTCCCGCGAGTCCCCGACGGCCCGCCGCGCCTCGCCAGCGGCGCCCGCTCCCGCCCCCTGCACGGCGGCCAGCGTGTCGGCCTTGCGTCCCTGCATGGCGGCGGCATACGCGCGCATCTGCGCCGCCGCTGGTGCCACGCGCAGCGGCGGGCCAGCGCCGCAGGTGCCGCCAGCGCGAGCGCCGGCAGAGGTCAGCCGCTGCGGCGAGCACTTCACCAACCCTCGCCCGATGCCGCCAGGCGCGTAAGAAGCGGTGCCGGGCGCCAGCGCGCGCCGTGGGTAGGCGCGAGGCGGCGCATCGTCTCGACCACCCGTGCGAGGCCCTCCTGCTCGCGCCCAGAACATCGGGCCGCCCTTGCTAGGCGGGGAATCCGTAGCCGTTGACGTAGACGACGTCGATGTCGCCGGCGCGCAGCGCGATGCCCTCCTCCACGATGCTGCGCGCCCTCGTTGACCAGCGGGTGCAGCAGCCGGTCGAGGATCTCCGTCATCCGGGATCTGCGCGGCGCCGGATGCCCAGCTCGCGCGATACCCCTTCGATGAGCGCCTGCACCTCGGGGTCGGGAATGCGCGTGCGCCCCTCGTAGCGGTAGAAGCCCTTGCCGCTCTTCTGGCCGAGGCGCCCGGCCGCCACCAGGCGCTCGAGGATCGGCGACCAGCGCTCGTCGGCCGGGAGCCTGCGGCCCTTGCGGATGATGAAGCCGACGTCGTTGCCGGCGAGATCGCGCACCGCCAGCGGCCCCATCGCGAAACCGAACTCCTCCATGACGCGATCGATCTGCTCGGGCGTCGCGCCCTCCTCGAGCAGGAACTCCGCCTCCGCGCCGTAGTACATGAGCATGCGGTTGCCGATGAAGCCGTCGCAGTTGCCGGCCAGCACGGCCACCTTGCCGAGCGTGCTTGCCCGAGCGCCATCACGGTGGCGAGCGTCTGCGGCGGAGCTGCGTCGGCCGCGCACGTTCTCCAGCAGCTTCATGACGTTGGCGGGGCTGAAGAAGTGCGTGCCGACGACCTGCTGCGGCCGCGCGGTGCGGCGGCGATCGCATCGATGTCGAGCGTGGAGGTGTTGGTCGCGAGGATCGCCCGCGGGCGCCGCCACCGCGTCGAGCCGCGCGAACACCTCGCGCTTGACCGTGAGGTCCTCGAACACCGCCTCGACGATGATGATCGGCGGCGGCGAGCTCGCGCGTAGTGCGTGACACCTGCGATGAGCGCCAGCGCTGCGTCCGCCCGCTGCCGCGTCAGGCTGCCGCGCGCGACCGAGGCCGCGTAGTTGCTGCGGATCAGCGCCGAGCCCGCGCTGCCAGCGCCCCGGCGGAGACTTCCAGCAGCTGCACCGGGATGCCGGCGTTGGCGAAGCTCATGGCGATGCCACCCGCCCATGGTGCCCGCGCCGATCACCGCCGCGCGGCGGATCGGCGTCGGCTTCACGTCGGCACCGACGCCGGGGATCCTGCGCGCCTCGCGCTCGGCAAAGAACACATGGGTGAGCGCGCGGCGCTGCGGGCTGTCGCGGCACTCGCTCGAAGCATTCGCGCTCGAGGCGCAAGGCCTCCTCTTTGGGACGCGTGCAGGCTGCCTCGATCGCATCGATGATGCGCCAGGGCGCCAGCTGGCCGCGCGCGCGGGCGGCGATCTTGCGGCGGAACGCCGCGAAGACCTCCGGATCCACGGCGGCGATGCGCTCACCCGCCTCGCTCGCGAGCCTGAGCGGCCAGCGCTCGCGTGCCGCCCGGCGGCCGAGCTGCGCGGCCGCGGCGAGCGTATCGTCCGCGATCGCATCCACGAGCCCGAGCTCGAGCGCGCGCGCCGCGGTGAGCGGCGCCCCGGAGGTGAGCGCCTCGAGTGCGGCTTGCGGTCCAGCAAGGCGCGTGAAGCGCTGGGTGCCGCCGGCGCCGGGAATGAGGCCCAATTTCACCTCGGGCTGACCGACCTTCGCCGCCGGGTCTGCCACGCGCCAGTGACACGTCAGCGCCAGCTCGAACCCACCGCCCAGGGCCGCTCCCTGCAGCGCCGCGACCAGGGGCTTGGCGAAGGCCTCCATGCGGGCCTGCAGGTCACGCAGCGTCGGGGGCTTGAGCGCGAGCCCCGAGGCGATCTCATTGATGTCGGCGCCCGCGGGAAAGGTGTGGCTCGCGCCGCTCACGACCACGGCGACGATTGCCGCGTCCGCCGCGGCGCGCGCCAGCGAGGCGGCGAATGCCTCGCGCACCGCGAAGGCGAGCGCGTTCACCGGCGGGTTGGCGATCTCCAGGAAGGCGACCCCGTCCTCGGTGCGGTAGTTGACTGCGGACACTGTCGGTACCTTTTCGGTTGGCCGCGCCGCGGCGCCTTCGAGGCCGCTCATTGTACGGCTTACACTAGGGCGCATGGACACGGTGGACGTGGTGGTGATCGGTGCGGGCGTGGTCGGGCTCGCCGTCGCGCGCGCGCTCGCGCTGCGGGGACGCGAAGTGCTGATTCTCGAGGCCGCAGCGGCCTTCGGCGGCGGCGTCAGCTCGCGCAGCAGCGAGGTGATTCACGCCGGCATCTACTACCGGCAGGGCTCGCTCAAGGCCCGACTGTGCCTCAGCGGCCGGGAGCTGCTGTATGCCTACTGCCGCGAGCACGGTATCGGGCACCGGCGCTGTGGCAAGCTCATCGTGGCCGCAACCGCTGGGCAGCTGTCGGCGCTGGCGAAGATTCGCGCCGCTGCGCTCGCCAACGGAATCGAGCTCACCGCGCTCAGCCGTGCCGAGGCCCTGGCGCTCGAGCCGCAGCTGCTGTGCGCGGGCGCGCTGCACTCGCCCACGACCGGCATCGTCGACTCACACAGCTACATGCTCGCGCTCCTCGGGGAGGCGGAGGAGCACGGCGCGCTCCTGGTGTGCTCGAGCGCGGTCACCGGGCTCGCGCACGCGGCCGACGCCTTCCGGGTGGCGGTGAACGGCGGACCGCCGACGCTCGCAGCGCGCGCCCTGGTCAACAGCGCCGGCCTCCATGCGCCTCAGGTCGCGGCCCTGATGCGCGAATTTCCCACCGCCCAACTGCCCACCGCGTATTACGCCAAGGGCAGCTATTTCACCCTGAGCACCCGCGCGCCGTTCACGCGCCTCATCTACCCGCTGCCCGAGCCCGGGGGGGCGGGGGTGCATCTGACGCTGGATCTTGCCGGGCGGGCGCGCTTCGGCCCGGACGTCGAGTGGGTCACGGAGTGCGACTACGCCGTGGACCCGCGGCGTGCGCCGAGCTTCTACACCGCTGTCCGCGCGTACTGGCCGTCGCTCGCGGATGGCGCGCTGCAGCCCGGTTACGCCGGAATCCGACCCAAGATCGCAGGACCCGGACAGCCGGCGGCGGACTTCCGCATCGACGGGGAGGCGGTGCACGGCGTGCCGGGGCTGGTGCAGCTGTTCGGAATCGAGTCGCCCGGCCTGACCTCCTCGCTCGCCATCGCGCAGCAGGTCGCGGCGCTGCTCGCCTAGCGCGAGCGCGCCGCACCCGCGGTGCGCCAAGAAGGATCAGCCGGTCGGGGTCGCCTCGACCTGGATGGCGAGCTTCACGTCCATGTTGAAGCCGTACTTGTCGCCGTAATTGATGCCGAAGTCGCTGCGTTCGAAGGTCGCGGAGGCGTCCGCCCCGCAACGCTCCTTTTTCGCCATCGGCGTCATCTTGCACATGAAGGAGTTGATGGTGAGGTTGAGCGGGCGTGTCACACCATGCAGGGTCAGCTCGCCCTGCACTTCCGTCGGGGCGCCGTTCTTGAAGTTGGTGAGCGTGCCCTTGTAGGTCGCCGTCGGGTACTTCTGACGTCGAACATCTCGGCGGACTTCACGTGCTCGTTGAGCTTCGCGTGGCCGAAGTCGATCGAGCTCGTGTCGATGGTGATGTCGACGGTCCCGGTGCTGGGCCTCCTTGTCGAGCACGATGGTGCCGGAGGAGCTGTCGAATTTCCCGCGCCACACGGACAGGCCGCCGAAGTGGTCGGCCGCAAAGCTCGGGTAGGTGTGGGACGGGTCGACCTGATAGGTGACAGGGGCGGCGAGCACCGAGCCCGCGGCGAGACCCAGCATGGCGGCCGGCAGCGCAATCTTCATCACGGAAGCCCTCCACTTAAAGGTCGCCTAGCCTAACGTCACCCCGGCGCAACGGCTACCCTCTTATATAGGCCGTTCCCGCGGCCGGGGCCTTGAGGCCCAGCGCCCGCGCGACCACCTCGTGGGTAATCTCCCCGGCGTGTACGTTCAGTCCGGCCGCGAGTCCCGGATCGCGCCTGAAGGCCGCCTGCCAGCCGAGATCCGGCGAGTGCGCGCACGTACGGCAGCGTCGCATTGGTCAGGGCGAAGCGTCGAGGTGCGCGGCACGGCGCCCGGCATGTTGGCGACGCAGTAATGGATGACGCCGTCCACCACGAAGGTCGGGTCGGCGTGGGTGGTCGGCCGGCTGGTCTCGAAGCAGCCGCCCTGATCGATGGCAGATGTCGACCAGCACCGCGCCCGTGCTTCATCGTGCCGAGCATGGCGCGCGTGACGAGCTTCGGCGCCGCAGCCCCCGCCACCAGCACCGCGCCGATCACCAGATCCGCATCCTTCACCAGGCGCTCGATGGTCTCGGTCGTGGAGTAGGCAGTGCGCAGCGCGGGAGCCGAAGATCGCGGACAGCTCGCGCAGGCGCTCCACCGAGCGGTCCACCACGGTCACATCGGCACGCAGACCAACCGCCATCTCGGCCGCGTGCGTCCCGGAGACCCCGCCCCCGAGGATCACCACCTTGGCGGGCGGCACGCCCGGCACGCCGCCGAGCAGTATGCCGAAGCCACCGCTGGCCTTCTGCAGGCTCGCGGCGCCGACCTGGATCGACATGCGTCCGGCCACTTCGCTCATCGGCGTGAGCAGCGGCAGCGAGCCGTTGGGCGCGGTCACGGTCTCGTAGGCGATGGCGGTGGCGCCGGACTTCATCAGTGCCTTGGCCTGCTCGGGATCGGCCGCCAGGTGCAGGTAGGTGAACAGCACCTGCCCGGACCGCAACATGGCGCACTCGGCCGGCTGCGGCTCCTTGACCTTCACGACCAGGTCCGAGCGTGCGAACACCTCCGCGGCGCGCGCCGCGATCGAGGCTCCCGCGGCGCGGAACTGCGCGTCATCGACGCCGATCCCGTTGCCCGCACCGGTCTCGACCAGCACCTCGTGTCCGGCGGCGACGAGCTCGCGCACGCCCGCCGGCACCAGCCCGACACGGTACTCGTGAACCTTGATTTCACGTGGCACACCGATCGCATAGGAATTCTCCTGACCCCTTAAGAACGCTGCGCGCGAGATTAAAGCTCAGCGCCGTGGCGCGGGCTTGCGTATTTCCGGCCTGCAAGGCGGCTCCTGTGGCAGAATCTGCGGCTAATGACGCTCTAACAGAAGGATTCTTGCGCCCATGGAGCTCGACCGCTATGACCGCGCGATCCTGAAGCTGCTGCAGCAGGACGCGCGCATCACCAACACGCTGCTCGCAACACGCGTCAGCCTGTCAGAGTCCGCCTGCCTGCGCCGCGTGCGCGCGCTCGAGGAGTCGGGGCTGATCGAGGGCTACACCGCGCTCATCGATCAGCAGCGCGCCGGCTTTCCCATGAATGTGTTCGTCAGCATTACGCTCGACCGCCAGAGCCAGTCGGGACTGGAGGCCTTCGAGAGCGGGGTGCGCAAGGTGCCGGAGGTGATGGAGTGTTATCTCATGACCGGCGAGCACGACTACCTGCTGCGCCTCGTCGTGAGCGATCTTGCGGACTTCGAGCGCGTCCACAACCAGCACCTGACGCGGCTGCCGAGCGTGGCACGCGTGCAGTCGAGCTTCGCACTGCGCACCATCACCCGCTCGCGCAGCCTCCCTGCGCGGCAGACCAGTTAACCGCGCGCGCGGGCGTACGCCGGCAGGCCCTGCGCGAACTCGCGCAGTGCGCCGATGCCGCTCGCCTCGGCGCGGCCGCACCATTCGCGCAGCTGCACCAGAGCCCGCGAGGAATTGGCGTCGTTCCACAGCTGCTGCAGGCCGTCGCGGTGCTCGACTACCCGCCGCAGCACCTCGTACTTCTCCAGGAGCTCACGCAGGCCGCGGCGCGCTTCCTCGGCGAGCAGCGCCGGGTGGCGGATCAGGAGCTTGGGTGCGCTCGCCGGCAGTGCGCCGTGCGGCTCGCGGCGCGCCAGCTCGCGGCACACGGGCAGCACCACGCGCCGTGCATAGGAGCGCAGCACGTGCATGCGGTTGGTGAAGAGTGCGCGCACGGTGTCATCGTCAAGCTCACGCCGCAGTCGCTCGAGATGCGGGCGCGGTGCGACCCAGCGCACCCTGGCGAGCCCCAGGGCGCTGAACAGGCGAATCCACAGCCAGCCGATGTCCACTTCCCAGCGCTGGGCCGCGAAGCGCGCCGAGCGTGGGAACGCATGATGGTTGTTGTGCAGTTCCTCGCCGCCGAGCAGCAGCGCCCAGGGCACGAGGTTGGTGGCGGTCGAAGGCATCTCGAAGCTGCGGTAGCCGACCGCATGACCGAGCCCGTTGATCACCCCGCCGGCGAAAAACGGCTGCGCGGCCAGGTGCACCGCGAGCATGACGATCGCCGGCACGCCGAACAGCACCAGGTGCAACGCCGAGAACACGACCAGGCCGACATAGGGGTGGGCCGCGTAGACGTTGCGCTCGAGCCAGTCATCGGGCGTGCCGCGCCCGTAGGTGCGCAGCGTCTGCGGGTCATCGGCGGCCGCCCGGTAGAGCTCGAAGCCCTCGAACACCACGCGCCGCAGCCCGAAGACCACCGGGCTGTGGGGATCGGCCGCCGTGTCGGCATGCGCGTGATGGCGGCGGTGCACCGCCACCCACTCCCGGGTGACCGCGCCGGAGCTGAACCACAGCCAGAAGCGGAACAGATGCCGCAGCGCCGGATGCAGGATCAGCCCGCCGTGCGACTGGTCCCGGTGCAGGTACAAGGTCACGCCCAGGAACATCGTTTCGATGGTGAGGAAGGTCACCAGCACGTAGCCCCAGAGGGGCAGATGAAACAGGCCGTAGGGAGAGAGACCCATGAGGACGTTCCCCTTAGTTCAAGGGCCCAGCGTGCCTGCGGCCCCTCGGCGGACACCGCGAGTGCCGTCGCAAGCGGCAGCTCTTCGCTCGCCTTTGAGTTTGGCGCGGTAGGGTACGGCAATTCCGTGACCCTCTGGCGACTTTTCACATGCCGGGCCGGCTGAAACTCACATTTCGCGTGCCGCCCGGGCCGTTTCAGGCCAGCAGCACGATCTTGCCGATGTGCGCGCCGGACTCCATCAGCTTGTGGGCAGCGGCCGCCTCGGCGAGCGGGAAGCGGGCATGGATGAGGGGTTTCAGTTGCTTCGAGGCGAACAGCGGCCACACGTGCTGGCGCAGCGCCCCGGCGAGGCGCCCCTTGTTCTCGACCGGCTGCGCGCGCAGCGTCGAGGCGGTGAGCGTCAGGCGCTTTTGCATCAGCGGACGCAGGTCGAGCTCGGCCTTGGTGCCGCCTTGCACGGCGATCAGCGCGATCCTGCCGTCCGTGGCGGCGGCCGCGACGTTGCGCGCCACGTAGTCTCCGCCGACCATGTCGAGGATGACGTCGGCACCGCGCCCCTCGGTCGCCTTGAGCGTCGCCGCGACGAAGTCACCCTCGTGGTAGTTGATGGCGTGATCCGCGCCGAGCTCGCGGCACGCGGCGCACTTTTGCGCGCTGCCGGCGGTGACGATCACGTGGGCGCCGAACGCCTTGCCGAGCAGGATCGCCGTAGTGCCGATCCCGCTTGCCCCGCCGTGCACCAGGAGCGTCTCCCCGGCGCGCAGCCGCGCCCGCTCGAACACGTTGAACCATACCGTGAAGAAGGTCTCGGGCAGCACCGCCCCCTCCTCCAGCGTCAGCGGCGCGGGCAGCGGCAGACACTGCACCGCGGGAGCGCTCGCATACTGGGCATAACCGCCGCCGGCAAGCAGCGCACACACCCGCGCGCCGACCGCAGGCTCGCGCACCCCCGCGCCCACCGCGACCACCGTGCCGGCAACCTCGAGTCCGGGGATGTCGGTGACCCCGGCGGGCGGCGGATACACGCCCTTGCGCTGCAGGACGTCGGGGCGGTTCACACCCGCGCCCGCCACCTGGATCAACACCTCGCCAGCCTGGGGCGCCGGCACGGCCCGCTCGACCGCGCGCAACACCTGCGGCGGCCCGGGCTCGCGGATCTCGATCGCGGTCATCTTCGGCGGGATCATCCGCCGATGTTGCGGTTGCGCGCGCGCGTCCGTCAACTACGCCGGCGGCGCGCCCTCCGGGGACCGCGCACCCCGCCCGCAGCGCTGCTCGAAGACCCGCTCGCGCAGCCGCGCACGCTCCTCGGGAGTCATCGCCTCCCAGTTCTCGTGCATGCGCTCATGCAGGTGCCGGCGCCAGCGTCCGTGTCCGCCATGGCCGCGGATCCCGCCGAACAGGATGCGGCTCAGCACCAGCAGCCCGAGCGCCTGCCAGTAGCGCAGCGTCGGCCCGTGAAACAGCTCCGGCACGAGCGAGTTCCACAGCAACATCACCACCCAGCCGAAGGCCACCAGGAACGCGACCACGGCGATCGCAATGACAACACCCTTGGCAACTTTTCTCGCAACCCTATTCACGGTCCACCTCTTGAAGTCTCCACTAATCTGCCAGCCAGTCCTCATAGGCACTGCGCAGATGCTCGCGCAGCCGCAGCACCGCGTAGCGCTTGCGTGACAGGAGCGTGTTGACACTGACACCCCACTCCTGCGACAGCTCACGGAAGCTGCGCCCGTCGAGCTCGTGCGCGACGAACACCGCGCGCTGCTCGCGTGGCAGCGCCGCGATCGCGCGTTCGATCTCCTGCGCCAGGAGCGCGCGCATGGCGGCCATCTCCGGCGTCCCGTCGGGCGAGGGCAGGAGCTCCTCGAGCGCGGTGCCCGGCTCCTCGCCCCCCACCTCGGACCTGCCCGCCAGGCGCTCCGGGCGCTTGCGGCGGAAGCGGTCGATGATGCGATTGCGCACCACGCGGGTCAGCCACGCACCGACCTGCTCGACCGGCTGCGCCAGGCGCGCAGCGCTCACCAGCTCGTAGAAGGCGTCCTGCAGGATGTCCTCGGCCTCGGCCGCATCGTCGATGCGCCGCCGGATGTAGGCCAGCAGCCGGCCGCGCTCGCCTTGCACCGCCGCGGCGATCTGGTGGTCCTGGCTCAAGGGGTCGGTGAGCTCGGCAGCCATCTGCAACAGTCAGACGGTCGGCAGCGGGAAATATTGTGCGCCCGGAGCGGGCGGGGACTTCAGGCGGCTCCCGGGCCTGGCGGCTGCCGGGCGGCCGCGCCGAGGGGTCCGAACCGATGGATCAACACCGGCAACACCAGGAGCGTCAGCAGCGTGGAGGTGGCGAGTCCGCCCAGGATGACGCTCGCCATCGGGCCCTGTACCTCCCGTCCCGCCTCCCCGCTCCCGGCCGCCAGCGGCAGCAGTCCGAGCGCCGTGACCAGGGCTGTCATGAGAATCGGCACCAGCCGCTCGCGAGCGCCCCGCAGTACGGTCGGCAGCGACCAGTCCGCACCCTCCACCGTGACCAGGTGTTCGACGTGCGCCACCAGCAGGATCGCGTTGCGGGCCACGATGCCGAACAGTGTCACGAACCCGACCAGCGAGCCGATCGAGAGCGTCGCGCCGGTGAGCGCTACCGCCAGCACGCCGCCTACCAGCGCGAACGGCGTCATGGCCAGTATCAGGATCACGCTGCGTGCGTCGCGGAACGCGATCGCGAGCAGGAGCACGATCCCGATCCCGGCAAAGCACGAGTGCAGCAGCAGCTCATGCCGTGCCTGGGTCTCCTCGGCGGCGGCGCCGGTGAATTCGACGTACACCCCCTGCGGCAGCTTCACCTGCCGTGCGATGGCGCGCTGCGCGCCCGCGACGAAGCCGCGCAGGTCGGAGGTCGTGGGATTGACGGTGACGACCTGCCGCCGCCGCGCGCCCTCGTGCATGATGCTGGTGCGCCCCTCGGTCAAAGTAATCCGGGCCAGCTCGGCGAGCGGCACGGTCACGCCCGAGGCCGAGCGCACCAGGAGCGAGCCAACCGCCTCGGGGTCCAGACGCTCGGCGGGCGGCAGGCGTACCACGAGATCCGTGACCTTGTTCTGGTCGTACATCTGTGCGGCCGTGGTGCCCTGATAGGCGGTCTGCACCGTATCGAGCACGTCGGCGGCGGTGAAGCCGTACTGGTCGAGCCGCTCGCGCTGCAGATCCACCCGCAGGAACGGCGCCCCGGGCGGGGACTGCACCTGAACGTCGGCCGCGCCCGGCAGCGCGTGCACCACGGCCGCGATCTGACCCGCAGCGCGGTCGAGCTCGTCCAGGTCGGGACCAAAGATGTTGATGGCCACCGGCGCGCTCTCACCCGACAGCGACTCGCTGAGCCGATCCCCCAGAAAGGTCACGACCTCGGTGCGCAGGCTCGGGTAATGCGACAGCGCGGTGCGGATCGCCTCCTGGGCGGCCTCCTGCCCGCGTCCGGACATGGGTTTGAGCTCGATGTGGAACTCGCTGCGGCTCGGCTCCCAGGTGTCCTCGCTCGACTCCGCCCGGCCCATGGTCTGCTCGACCGTCAGGATCCCCGGAATCGCCAGCAACTCGTGCGCCACGCGCTCGCCGAGCGACCTCATCGCCGCCAGCGAGATGCCCGGGGTGGCGAACACCTGCACTACGAAGTGACCCTCGCGAAACGGCGGCATGAGCTCGCTCCCGAACAGGGGCAGCACCGCCGCCGCCAGCAGCGTCACCACGGCGGAAGCAGCGATGATGCGGCGCGGAAACGCGCTCCACTTCCTCAGCAGGCGTTCGTGCGCGCCCTTCAGGCGCGTCAGCCAGTGCGGTTCGGCGTGTGGCTCGGTGCGCGTCAGCAGCAGCAGCGCCGCCGCGGGAGTCACGGTGAGTGCCACCACGAGAGAGGCGAGCGTCGCGAAGATGAAGGACGCGGCGAGCGGCGCGAAGAAGCTGCCCTGCAGGCCCGACAGCAGCAGCATCGGCGCAAGCACCAGCACCACCACGAAGGTCGCGTACACGACCGGCGCGCGCACCTCGATCGAAGCGTTGGCTATGATCTCGCGGGTCGCCTGCGCGTCGGCGTGCACGCCGCGCAGGCGCCGCGATGACGTTCTCGACGCCGATGATGGCGTCGTCGACCACCACCCCGAGCGCCACGGCAAGCCCGCCGAGCGTCATGGTGTTGATGGTCCAGCCGAGCGCTCCGACGACGATCACCGCGGCGAGCAGCGCCAGCGGGATCGAGACGAATGCCACCACGACGGTCTTCAGGTCGCGCAGGAACAGCGAACAGCACCAGCGTGATCAGCAGCGCGCCGATCAGCACGTCGAGCCGGATGCCGCGCAGCGCGTTCTCGATGAAGGTCGCCGGCCGGTGCAGGCGCCGGATACACGGTGACGCCGCGCGCCGCCAGCATCGGCCGCATCGACGCGAGCGCCGCCTCGACGGCGCGCGTCACCTCGAGCGTGTTGGCTCCGTACTGGCTCGAGAGGTTGAACAGCGCGCCGGGCCGGCCCATGATGATCGCATCGCCGAACTTCGGTGCCGGCGCCTCGGTCACGGTGGCGAAGTCGCGCAGGTGCAGCGGCGCACTGCCCGCCGCGGTCGGCACCACGGCGGCGCCGAGGGTCTGCGGCGTCGAGCGCCTGGCCGCGGGTCTCGATCAGCACGCGCTGGTTCGGCGTCTCGATGAACCCGCCGCCGCGCACCCCGGTTGCGGCGCGTACCGCCGCCACGACGTCGGCGAAGGACAGGTCGCGCGCATTGAGCGCGCGCGGATCGACTTGCACCGCGAGCTCGCGCTGCTCGCCTCCGTAGAGCGTGGCGCGAGCCACGCCCGGGACCGCGAGGAGCCGCGGACGCACGGTCCACTGCAGCAGGTCGTACAGCCCCATGGGCGAGAGCGTATCGCTCACGAACCCGATCTTCGCCAGATCCATGGTCGAGGAGGTGAGCGGCTCGAGCTTCGGAGCCTTGACCCCGTCCGGCAGCCGCTCGGTCGCCTCCCGCAGCGCATCCGCGACGATCTGCCGCGCGCGGTAAGGGTCCATGTCGTCGCGGAACACCACGGTCACGATCGACAGTCCCGAAATGCTCTCCGAGCGCACCGCGGTCACGCCGCTCGCCGCCGAGATCGCCTGCTCGATCGGCAGCGTCACCAGCAGCTCCACCTGCTCGGCGACCAGGCCCGGCGCCTCGGTCTGCACCACGGCCTGCGGGGGGACGAACTCGGGGAACACGTCGTACTTGGCGTGTAACAGCGCGAATACCCCGTAGGCCAGCAGCAGCGCCGCCAGCGCGCATACCACCAGCGGAAAGCGCAGCGACCAGCGGATGATTCCCGCCAGCACCTTAGTCCTCGCCCGTGTCGGCCGGTGGCGTCTCGATGCCGAGCAGCACCTCGGCGCCCGAGGTCACTACCCGTTCCCCCGCCTTGAGCCCGGCACCGACGAACCAGCCGGCCGCGAGCGGCTGGTAGTCGTTGATCTCGCGGCGTACGAAGGTGGTAGGCGCGCTTTGCACATACACCCACACACGGGCATCCTTGCGCAGCAGCGCGGCGCGCGGCACGAGCACGCCCTGCGCGGCACGCGCCGACACGGGCAAGAGCGCGCGCAGCATCTCCCCGACCGCGAGCGTCGCCTCGGGCCCCTTCAGCTCCACGAGTACGCCGCGCGTCTGCAGGCGCGGATCCGCCCCCGGCAGGAGCCCGAGCACGCCGGCCGGGCGCGCCGTGTTGCCGCCGCCCGCATACAGCTGCACCGTGCTGCCGCGCGCCGGGGGTGCAAGTTCCGGCGGCAACTCGACCCGCACCAGCTCGGCGTGCACCCGCGCGAGCTCGTTGAGGAGCTCCGCGCGGCGCGTATCGGAGAGGTCAGCGATGCCCGCGCCCCACTCGATGAGCAGATGCCGCTGCGCGCTGTCGCGGCGCTGGCGATCGGCGGCCGCCTGGGCCTGCGCGGTCTCGAGTGCGCGCGCCGAGGCCGTACGATCCTCGGCATAGAGCTTGCGGGTGCGCTCGGCCTCGGCGTGCGAGGCTGCCGCGCTCGCGGCGGCGGCGGCGAGCTCGCCGTCGAGCTGGATGAGCGGCGCCGGATCCAGCACCCGCGCGGTGGTCGTGGTACCCGATGGCGCGCTCGCCGCCCTCAGCACCTGGCTCGTCACACCGAGGCGCGCCTGCTCGTCGGCGCTCACCTCGACCGTGAACGCCGGGTGGGCGCCGCCCTCGGCCGCGCCCGCCTGTGTCACCGCCGCGGCGGCCAGCACCAGCCACAAGCCGGCACGGCGGCGCCTGCTCTCCTGCCTGTTCATCGCGTGACCTCCACGTGTGCATCGGGCGCGGTTGCGAGCGTCGCCGCCACCTGCAGCTCCGGACCCTCCAGAGGCCGGCGCATGGCGTCCTCGAGCGCACCGAGCGATTCCTGCGCGCTGCGCACCGCCTCCTCGACCTGCAGCTGCGCGAGCGTGCGCGCCACGCTCGCCGCGGCCATCTCGGTACGATCGTTCGCGCCGGCGGCAAAGCCGCGTTGCGTCTGGCCGTAGATGCTCTGCGCAGCCTCGTATATCGGGCCGCGCGCCTCGGTCAGATGCGCCTGCGCGAGATGCCACTGGCGGATAGCCTCGTCGATCTCACGGTAGGCGTCGGCGACGGTGGCTTCGAGCTTCACCCCCGCCTGCTCGCGGCGCGCTTCGGCCTCGCCAATCGCGCCGCGGTTGCGGTTCATGACCGGTAGGGTGAAGTAGAAGAACATCTCCGGGCGGTGCACGCCGTGATCCCAGGTGTACGAAGGGCCGATCTGCCAGTCCGGGTACTGCTTCGCCACCTCGAGCCGCAGCGACTGCTCGGCCGAGCCGTAGTCGACCACCGCGCTGTGCACGTCGGCGCGGGCGAGCAGCGCATCGGCACGCCAGGCCTGCAGGAGCGAGGCGTCCACTTCGGGCGGGTCATCCAGGCCGTCCCAGGCGAACTTGCGTCCCTCGAGCGCCGCCACCGGGACGCCGATTGCCTCGGCGAGCGCGCTGCGCGCCAGGCTCGCGCGACGGCGGGCGTCCTGCAGCTGCTGCTGATCCTGCAGCGCATCGGCCACCAGCCGGTCGAGATCGCCGCGGCTCGCCTCCCCGACGGCGAGGCGCCGCTGTGCCATCTGAAGCTGCGCCTCGCGCTCGCGGTGCACTGCTTCCAGCAGTGTCACCTCGCGCTCGGTGATGAGCAGATCCGCGAGCGCCTTGCGCAGCGTGCTGCGTGCCTTCCAGGTGGCTTCCGCGAAATCGTACAGCGCGCGCTGCGCGCTGAGGTCCGCGAGCGCGATGCGCGCGCTGCGCCGCGTGCCGACGTCGAGCGGCCATTGCGGCAGGATCGCCCACAGCCACAGCGGCGAGCCGTCGTGCTGATTGGCGTACTCGGTCTCGAGCTGGATCGTGGGATTGGGTCGCTCGCGCGCCGTGGCGCGCCCCGCCGTGGCGACGGCGGCGGCGGCGCGCGCCTGGGCGACCTCGTCATTGAAGTACAGCATCGCCACCAGCAGGTCCGCGCGGTCCCACTGTTGCCGCGGCCATGCCGCGCGACGCGCCGGCAGCTGCCCATCGAGCGCGGCCCGCAGGCGCGGATCATCCAGCGTCCGCGCCGCAAACTGCGTCGCCACGTTCTCCACCGGGCGCGGGCGGGGCGCATAGTGCACACAGGCCGCGGGCAGGCCGAGGAGTATCCCCGCAACGGCCAGCGCACGTGCCGCGCGCGCGCTCATACCGTGCCACCGGGAGTCTGCACCGCGAGCGTGCCGGAGCGTCCCGCAACGGCGCCGCTGCCCACGCCGCAGCGCGGCAGGCGCGCCACATCGAGTTGCGCCGCGTAACTTGCGAGATCCGTCAGCTGCGTGCCGCGCGAGCGCCAGCCACGCAACAGGCGCTCGAACGAGTCCAGGTAAGCCCCGCCCTCCAGCTCCGCGTGCAGGGTGAACACCTGATCACGCGCCGGCTCATCGCCCGTGAGGGCGAGCAGGTGATCGACCGGATCAGGTGCGAGGAGGTCGGTGCGCCCGATAAGCTCATCGAGCGTGGGCAGCGTCGTCGGCAGCTGCGGCACCGCCCGGGCGGTGCCCTCGGTCATCGGCAGGAACGGGCCGCTGCCGCGCGTGTCGGAAGCGTAGTGATATCCGAGCTCGGCCTCGAGTGCCGGCACGTAGCGGTTCATCTGCCACCCGGCCGCGCCGTGCACCCGCGGCTCGCGCCCGAAAACTTCCGCGAATTCGCGCGTGGCGAGCGTCAGCTCGCGGCGGGTCCACGGCTCCGTCGCCCGCGCCACCCCGTCCTGCCAGCGCACGTGATCCCAGGTGTGTACCCCCACCTCGAATCCGCGCCGCGCGATCCCCTGCATGAACTCGCGGCAGCGCCGTCCGATACGTGGTCCCGGCAGCAGCACCCCATACAGGAGGGTCTTCACCCCGTAGTGCTGCAGCACGGAGGTGCGCTGCACCTTGCGCAGGAAGCCGCTGCGCAGCGCGCGCTTGATGGCACGCCCGGTGTGGTCGGGCCCGAGGCTGAAGAGAAACGTTGCCCGCAGCTGCAGCCGCTCCAGCAGCTGCGCGAGCCGCGGCGCACCTTCGCGCGTGCCGCGATAGGTATCGACGTCGATCTTGAGGGCAATCACCGCGACGATCAGCTGAGCGCTGCGGGCCGCCGCGCGAGCGCCTTCGACAGGCGCGCAAAGTCGATCGGCCCGCACGCGTTCGCGACGCCGATCAGCCGCAGGACGCCCCCGCCACCGCAGGCCGCATACAGACCCCCCTCGGCGCCGAACAGCCACGCGCCCACGCGCGGCGCGCGCAGCTCGCTCAACCGCGTGCGATGGATGTCCCAGCGCTCCCCCCCGACCGCGGCGAAGGCGCCCGGAAACGGCGGCGCGACCGCGCGCACCAGGTCGTGGATCTCGCGCGCGGAACGCGTCCAGTCGATGCGGCCGTCCTCGGGTGTGCGCCGGCCGAAGTACTGCCCCGGTTCGATGCGCTGCGCCCGGCGTGGCGCGGTGCCGGCGATGAGGCCGGGGAGCGAGCGCGCCAGGATGGTCTCCGCGGCGACCGTGACCTTGCTGAACACCTCGCGCGCCTCGTCGTCCTCCAGGATCGGGACGCTCATCTGGTCGACGATGTCGCCGGCATCGGCCTGCTCGACCATGTAGTGCAGCGTGGCGCCGGTCTCGCGCTCACCCTTGAGGATCGCCCAGTTCACCGGCGCTCGGCCGCGATACTTCGGCAGGAGCGAGCCGTGCATGTTGAGAGCGCCGCGCCGCGCCGTGCTGAGAAGCGGTGTGCTGAGCAACGAGCGGTAATAGAAGGAGAACAGCAGATCGGGCTCGAGCGCGCGCACTCGGCTCTCGAGCTCCGGGGTGTTGGCGGCCTCCGGGGTGATCACGGTCAGCCCGTAGTCGGCGCAGGTCTCTGCCACGCTCGCATACCACTGCTGCTCGCCCGGGTCGTCACGAACCGTGACCACCAGCGCGATGTCCAGACCGGCGGAGATCAGCGCCTTGAGGCAGCGCACTCCGACATCGTGGTAGGCGAAAACGACCGCTCGCGCCGCGCTCACTCACGCGCTCCCGGCGCACGCTCGGGCGAGGTGAGCGGCGCGGGGACGCTCTGGACCACCGGCTGCGGCAACCGCGCCATGTCCGGGCCTCCCTCGCCCAGCACCGCGGCCACCGTATAACGCGGTCGCTGCCGCACCTGCTCGTAGATGCGCCCCACGTACTCCCCGACCACGCCCAGCCCGATGAGCGCCACGCCGATCAGAAAGAATGCGATGCCGAACAGGGTGAACACGCCTTCCGCCTCCGGACCATACACCAGGCGGCGAATCGCGAGGTAGACGACGAATGCGATCGACAGCAGCGCGATCACGATGCCGGTCATGGAAAAGAACTGCAGCGGCGCGACCGAGAACCCGGTCATCAGATCGAAGTTGAGGCGCACCAGGCGGAACAGTGAGTACTTCGATTCACCCACGGTGCGCTCCGCGTGCGCGACCTCGATCTCCACCGGGTGGCGCGCGAAGGTATAGGCGAGTGCCGGCACGTAGGTACTGGCCTCGCTGCAACGGTTGACCGCGTCGATGATGCTGCGGTGATAGCCGCGCAGCATGCACCCCTGGTCGGTGATACGAATCGAGGTGGTGCCTTCACGCAGCCGGTTCATGAGCCGCGAGGCCGCCTTGCGCCACAGCACGTCCTGGCGACGGATGCGGATCGTACCGACGTAATCGGCACCCGCGTCCATCGCCGCCACGAGCTTGCCGATCTCCTCCGGCGGGTTCTGCAGATCCGCATCGAGCGTGATGACGTAGTCGCCGCGCGTGTAGCTGAAGGCGGCGATGATCGCGCGGTGCTGCCCGGCGTTACGTGCCAGCACCACCACACGGGTGACCTCCGGGCGGCGTTCGAACTGCTCGCGCAGCACCGCGACCGAGCGGTCGCGGCTGCCGTCGTCGACGAACACGACCTCATAGGGACGTCCGAGCGCATCGAGCGCGGGATAGAGACGCTCGAACAGCAAGGGCAGTCCCTGTTCCTCGTTGAACACCGGGATCACGACCGACAGGGAGGCGCTCACGTGCGTGCTCCGCGCACGATGTCGGTGGTGGCCGCGACCACCCGCTCGACATCCGCGAGCCGCATCGCCGGGAACAGCGGCAGTGTGACCGTCTCGCGGCCGATGCGCTCGGCGTTGGGAAACTGACCTTCGCGGTAGCCGAGCGCGCGATAGACGCTGAACAGGTGAATCGCCGGGTAGTGCACGCCGACGCCGATGCCGCGCGCCTTCATCGCCTCGATGAACTGCGCTCGCGTGATCGAGAGCCCGGGCAGCGGCAGGAGCGGCGTGAACACATGCCAGCTGTGACCCGCATCGCCCCGCTCCGGCAGCCGCAGCGGCGCCTCCCCGCTCCACAGCTCGAAGTAGCGCGCCACGAGCTCGCGACGGCGCACGTTGAATTCCTCGAGATGGCGCAGCTGCCCGAGCCCGACGGCGGCAGCCACGTCCGACAGGTTGCACTTGCCGCCCGCGAGCAGGGTGTCGAAGGAGTCCGGGCCGCTCTTCACCTGCCCGTGCCAGCGGTGCAGCTCGATCGCCTTGAGCTCCTCGGGTGAGCCACCGGAAATCGCGCCGCCCTCGATGGTGGTGATGTTCTTGTTGGGGTGGAAGCTGAAGCAAACCAGGTCGCCGAAGCTGCCGATGCGCTTACCGGCCCATGCCGAGCCGATGGCGTGCGCCGCGTCCTCGATGACCCGCAGCCGGTGGCGCGCGGCGATCGCGTACAGCCGCTCCATGTCGACCGGCAGCCCCGCGAAGTGCACCGGCATGATGGCGCGGGTGCGGGGCGTGATGGCCGCTTCCGCCTGGTCAAGATCGATGTTGCGTGAGTCGAGGCCCACGTCGACGAATACCGGGCGCGCCCCGACCCGCATGATGACGTTGGCGGTGGCGACGAAGCTCAGGGCCGGCGTGATGACCTCATCGCCCGGCCCGATCCCGCAGGCGAGCAGTGCCATCTCCATGCCGGCAGTCGCGGAGGTCTGGCTGCGAATCGGCCGCCCGCCCAGATAGCGCGACAGCGCCGCCTCGAGCTCCGCTACCTTCGGTCCCGTCGCCAGCCACCCCGAGCGCAGCACCGCGGCGACGGCCGCAATCGTCTCCTCGTCGATCGTCGGACGAGTGAACGGGAGGAAGCTCCCGAGTTGTCTTAGCGAATCGTTCATGAGCGCGACACCAGCACGACACCCAGCACGATGACCGCGATTCCCAGCACACGCTGCACGTTCGGTACCTCCCCGAGCAGCCACCAGGCGAGCCCGATGTTGATCACATACCCCATCGACAGCAACGGGTATGCCTGGCTGACGGGTACGCGCGACAGGCCCACGATCCACACGACGAGACTCAGTCCGTAGCAGCACACGGCGCCCCACAGGGAGGGCACGGCGAGCAGCTCGAGGCCGCGCCGGAGGACGCCGCTATCCCCGACCAGCAGCGGCCCGGATACCCGGGTCGCAGACTTCAGTCCAAGCTGCGCCAGCGCGTTGAGCAGCACCCCGCAGGACAACACCGCAAAATCGGAAAGCTTCACCTAACGACTCACTGCCACGGTATAACTGTCGGCGGCGATCACGTGCCCGGGCAAGCCCCGGCGCCGCCACGAATCCCATACGCCGGGGTCGAAGAATGCCACGGCGTCGTGACCGGCGCTCCAGCGTCCGGCAAACTCCTCGGGCGTCGCCGTCTGGCGGCCCGGCTCGGCTTCAAGCCCGAACTTCAGCTCCCCCTCGTAGGCGACCAGTGTCAGGGTTCTGCCCAGATAGGGGGAGACGGTCTCGCGGTACTGGCCGATACTGTACAGGCTGGTGCGCGGCCCGACGTAAGGACGCACGGCCGCCACCAGGTCACGCGCCGAGCGCGAGGGCGGAATGACGCCGTATTCGCACAGCAGGCACTGCCAGGCGAGGATCGCCGCGGCGGCGCTCGCCACCGCGCCCCCGGCCGTCCGCGCGGTCGCGCGTGGCAGCGTGACCGCGACCGCCGCGAGCGCGAGTACGCCCGCGGCGAGCGCCCACCACAGCGCCGCGTGTGGCACGAAGTTATTGCGCCGCGCGCTGTAGATGAGGAGCCCCACCGCCACGAGCACCATCAGTGCGGCGCCGATGCGCGATGCGTGCGGCGCGAGCCGCGCCCGCTCGGCCGCCTGCACACCGGCGATCGCCGCGAGCGGCGGGAACATCGGCAGAATGTAGGGCGCAAGCTTGGAGCCCGAGGCGGAAAAGAACAGCAGCGTGAAAAGGGCGTAGATCAGCAGGAACTTGCGCGGCTTGAAGCCGGCGACACCGGGATCGCGCCAGGCGAGCGCCGTGCCGCGCACCAGCGGCACGATCCACGGCAGCGACCCGAGCAGGAGCAACGGCAGGAAATACCACCACGGCTCGACCCGCTGGTGCACCGTCGTCAGGAAGCGCGTGAAATGCTCGTGCACGAAAAAGAATCTGGCAAAGTCCGGATTGCGCAGCGACACGAGGATGAACCACGGCGCGCCGATGATGAGGAACAGCGCCAGCCCCGCGCGCCAGTGCAGCCGCCGCCAGGGCCGGGGGTCGCGCTCCAGCAGCGTGTAGATAATGAGTGCCCCGCCGGCCAGCACCCCGACCACGATGCCCTTCGACAGTACCGCGAGCGCCGCGGCCGCCCACGCGGTGAGCATCCAGTTACGCTCCGCCGGGTCCCCTGGAGCCGCGCACTGCGCCAGCGCGAAGCACAACACCGCCCCCGTCAGCCAGAAGGTGAACCCCGCATCGAGCAGGTTCAGGTGACCGACGATCAGGAAGTACGGGCTCACCGCGAGCGCGGTGAGCGCGGCGAGCGCGGCACCATCCCCGTAAAGGCGCTGCGTCCAGGCGAACACGAGCGCGAGGCAGCCGAAGGCGAGCCCCACACTCCACAGGCGCGAGCTCCATTCATGCAACCCGGCCGCCGCATAGACCGCCGCGGTCGCCCAGTACTGCAGCGGCGGCTTCTCGAAGTACTTCAGTCCGTCAAAGCGCGGCGTTACCCAGTCACCGCTCGCGAGCATCTCGCGCGGAATCTCGGCGTAGCGGCCCTCGTCCGGATCGAACATCGGGCGCACCTGCAGCGTCGCGACCCAGGCGAGCCCGAGCACGACCCACAACCGCCAGCCGGGCCCGCGCACCCGCAGCCCCTGCTCCGCACCGATGGACATGGCTTTGGGTGCTGGTCGCAGCGCCGCTAGATTCCCGCCATCGCCGCCGCGCGCGTGCCGAAGCCTTCCTGCTTCACGTAGAACTCGATGGTGCGCCGGATGGAGGTATCCATGTCGGTGCTGGGCTTCCAGCCAAGGTCGCGCCTGGCCGCTTCGATGTTGGGTACGCGGACCTGGATGTCCTGGTAATACTTGCCGTAGTACTCACCGGCCGAGATGTCGACGATCTCGGTGGCACGGGCCGCATCGCGCAGCACCGGGAACTCCTGCGCGATGCGGATGGTGCGCTCGGCGAGCTCGCGGATCGAGATGCAGTTGGCGGGGTTACCGATGTTGAAGATGCGGCGCGTCGCGCGGCCGCCGTTGTTCTCCAGGATCGTCAGCAGGCACTCGATGGCGTCGTCGATGTAGGTGAATGAGCGCTTCTGGCTGCCGCCGTCGACCAGCTTGATCGGCCGCTTGTACAGCACGTTGGAGAGGAACTGCGTGAACACGCGCGAGCTGCCCTCCTTCGGCTCCTCGACGTTATCCAGGTTCGGGCCGATGAAGTTGAACGGGCGGAACAGGGTGTAGTCGAGGTTGTCGCGTACGCCGTAAGCGTAGATCACCCGGTCGAGCATCTGCTTGGAGGCGGCGTAGATCCAGCGCTGCTTGTTGATCGGCCCATACACCAGCGGGCTCGTCTCCTCATCCAGCAGCGGATCCGGAGACATGCCGTAGATCTCCGAGGTCGAGGGAAACACCAGCCGCTTGCCGTACTTGACGCAGTGGCGCACCACCTCCAGGTTGGCTTCGAAGTCGAGCTCGAACACCTCGAGCGGATGAGTCACGTACTGCGCGGGATTCGCGATCGCGACCAGCGGCACCACCACGTCGCACTTCTTGACGTGGTACTCGACCCATTCCTTGTTGATGGTGATGTCGCCTTCGATGAAGTGAAAGCGCTCGTTCTTTGGCACCTCTCCCAGCTTGTTGTCCGCCAGGTCGATGCCGTAGACCTCCCAGGCGCGGTTGCGCAGGATCGCGTTGGTGAGCGCGCTGCCGATGAAGCCGTTCGCCCCGAGAATCATGATCTTCAGTGCCATGACCATCCCCGCGCAGCGCGACCGGCGCGCAATAAAGCGGGCAATGTTAGCACTTTCCGCCTCTCCCGGCCCGCTACGCGAGGAGCTTCTCCAGCGCGCGCGCATAGCGCGCCACGATCGCCGTGCGCTCGCGGTGCCGCCCGCCGCTCACGAGCTTGACGCCCGCGCGCCACACGCAGTCGACGAGCGCACGGCCGCCGACGAAGATCCAGCTGTCGAGGATCTCGTCCTCGTGCCGCCCCAGCAGCTCCGGGGCCTCTCCCGCGAGGCTCACGACGTCGAGCCACTCGCCGCGGGCAAGTCCGCCGCCGCCGGCCGGGCCGGGAAGCAGGGCCTGGCGGCCGCCCGCGAGCGCCGCCGCATAGAGGCTGCGTCCGGTGGAGGCACCCGGCGCGAGCGCCAGTACAGCGCGGGCGCGAAGCGCGAGGCGCTGCGAATACTCCAGGGCGCGCAGCTCGGCCGCGGCGTCCAGCTGAATGTTGGAATCGCTGCCCACCGCGGTGCGGCCGCCGGCGGCGAGAAAAGCGGCGGCGGGAAAGATGCCGTCGCCGAGGCTCGCCTCGGTCAGCGGGCAAAGACCTACGACTGCGCAGCGTGCCGCGATGCCCGCGAGCTCCTGCGGGTCGGCGTGGGTCGCGTGCACCAGGCACCAGCTCTCGTCGACCGGGCAGTTCTCGAGCAGCCACTCGAGCGGGCGGCGGCCGCTCCACTGGATGCAGTCCTCAACCTCGCGGGTCTGCTCAGCGATATGGATGTGCAGCACGCTGCCACGCGCGAGCTGCACGAGCGCGGCGAGCTCCGCGGGTGTCACCGCGCGCAGACTGTGCGGGCGCAACCCCGACGCTTCCGCCGGCGAGCGGCTGCACCGCCGTGCGGCTCGCTTCCAGGATGCGCCCGAAGCCCTCGCAGTCGGTGATGAAGCGTCGCTGCCGCGCGCCGGGTGGTGCGCCGCCGAAGCCGCCGTGCGCGTACATCACCGGCAACAGCGTGAGCCCGATGCCGGTGTGGGCCGCGGCTGCGGCCACTCTGCCGGCGAGCTCACCCGGATCGGCGAACGGCGTGCCGTCACGATCGTGGTGCAGATAGTGGAACTCACCGACCTGGGTGAACCCGGCCTCGAGCATCTCGGCGAAGCACAGGCTCGCGAGCGCCTCGAGATCATCCGGGTCGATGCGCTCCACGAAGTGGTACATGAGCTCGCGCCAGGTCCAGAAGCTGTCCGCGCCCTGGGCGCCGCGGCGCTCGGTGAGACCGGCAAGGCCGCGCTGAAACGCGTGACTGTGTACGTTGGGCAGCCCGGGCAGCCCGATGCGGTGGCGCTCGTCGGCGGCGGTGGGCGCTACCCCGCTGGCTACGCGCTCGATGCGCCCCTCGATCGCCGTGATGCGCACCTGCCGGGCCCAGCCCTGCGGTAACAGCGCCGACTCAAACCATAGACTCCCCATGGAGTACATTATTGATGATCGTGGGCAATGGCACTACACCACCCTGGCTGGAGGTCGTGCGCGGCGCAGCGCCGCTGCTGGTCTGCATGCCGCACACCGGCACCGAGCTGAGCGCCGCGCTGGTGCCGCAGCTGGCCTCGGTGTGGCGGGCGCGCAAGGACACCGACTGGTGGATCGAGCGCGCTGTACGAGTTCGCCGCCGCGCGCTCGGCGCCACCGTGGTCCGTAGCGCCATGTCGCGTACGGTCATCGACCCGAACCGGGACCCGTCCGGCGCCTCGCTCTACCCCGGTCAGGCGAGCACCGAGCTGTGCCCGACCACGACCTTCGACGGCGAGCCGCTCTACCAGGGGAGCGCCGCACCGAGGCCGAGGAGATCGCCGCGCGCCGCGCGCAGTACTTCGAGCCCTTATCACCACGCGGTCAGCGCCGAGCTCGCGCGCCTGCGTCGCGCGCATCCCGTGGTAGTGCTCTACGACTGCCACTCGATCCGCTCGCAGATTCCGCGGCTGTTCGCCGGCCTGCTGCCGCAACTTCAACATCGGCACCAACTCGGGCAGCCAGCTGCGCGCCGGCGCTCACCGCGCGTATCGAGGCGCTGTGCGACGCGACGGATTTCTCGCGGGTGACCAACGGCCGCTTCACGGGCGGCTATACCACGCGCCACTACGGCCATCCGCAGCAGGGAGTGCACGCCGTGCAGATGGAACTTGCCTGCCGTGGCTATCTGCGCGAGCCGCTCGGGGCCGGTGGACGCCACGCAACTGGCCGTGCGCGTACGAGGCGGCCGTTCGCCGCCCCGATGCGCGCCGTGCTGGAGCGGATCCTCGCCGCGTGCGTCGGGTTTGCGTCCGAAGCGCGAGCTAGAAACGGAAACCGAAGCGGATCGGAATGAGCTCGGTCGGACCGAGCGTCTCGATGCGCTCGTAGCGGGCCTCGACGAACCATGACTGGCCGCCGGGCAGCGGGAAGTCCAGGCCGGCGCCCGCGTTCCACGCGAAGTGCGTGCTGTCGTCGCTCGCGACCAGCGTGTCGCGCCCGAAACCCGAGCCGCAGAAGAACGCGTCGCAGAAGAAGCCGTTCTGCGTCAGCTCGAGCCGGCGGTAGCCGATGCCGACGCCGCCCAGCGCGTAGAAGCGCACCCACGGGTTGAGCGGGGCTTGCAGCACTGCCCGTCGATGAAGCCGGTGAAGGTCTGCATCGAGCCGTTGTCTATCGGGGTACCGGTCGCAGCCTCGTTGGCGCTGATGAAAGAGCCGGTGGCGTCCGAGCGCGCGTAGTTCAGATCGAGCCGCAGGCGAGCGGCGATGTCGGGTCGGGCGGAAGATCAGTCCCGTGCCCGAGGGTCCAGCCATTGTTGAAATCAGCTCGATGTCTCCCTCGAGGTGATGCTCGCGCCGCCGTCGATGAACCACTGCACCGGGCGCGCGGCCGAGTATTGGTAGCCCGAGTAGGCCTGCGCAAAACGCGGGCGCGGCGAAACCTGACAGCAGCATCAGGGGCGCAAGGATCCGCAATATAGGGTTTCATAGTGTCCATCATCCCGTCCTTTGGCTGAATCTTGACTGAACACATCCGCGGCACGCGCGCCGTGCCGAAACGAATGCGGGATTGGACCTCAGCCGCGCGGTTTCGTGCGGCGGAGCCTGCGGCGCACGGCGGCCGCGAAGATCCGCGAACCTCGCTGACACCCAGCGCGCTCGCCACCACGAAGAACGCGGCAGCAGCGCAGCCGATGACAAGAGTGAGGCTGCCGAGCTTCGGGCCAGAAGCGCTGTTGCGCCCAGTCGGCGAGCAACAGATGCCCGCCTCCCCAGGCGATCACGAGCAGTGCAAGCGATGCGACCGCGATCCGCGCCAGGAGACCGCCATGGCGCGCGACTCGAGCCGCCCGAGATGCGAGCGCATGAGCAAGTAGAGGATGAGAAAGTTGCTGGTGGCGACGCAGGCGGTCGAGAACGCGAGCCCGCGGTGGCCCCAGCCCAGGTGCACGGTGAAAATCCAGTTGAGCAGCAGTTTGAGCCCACCGCCACGAAGCTCACCACCATCGGCGTCTTGCGCCGGTCGATGGCGTAGAAGGCGTTCACCAGCACCTTGAGTGCGGCGTAGCCGCACAGGCCGATGGCGTAGAAGCGCAGCGCACCGGCAGACTCCGCGGTCTCGTACGCGCCGAAGCGACCGTGCTGGTACAGCACCGAGATGATCGGCTCGGCGAGCACCATGAGGCCGATGCTCGCCGGGATCGTCATGAGAAACGCCAGCCGCATGCCGCGCGCCAGCTCGCTGCGGAAGCCCCGACTGATTGCCCGCCGCCGCCATGCGCGCCAGCAGCGGCAGCGCCACCGTGCCGAGCGCGACGCCGAAGATCCCGAGCGGCAGCTGCATCAGCGCGGAAGGCGACGCGTCAGCCAGAAGGTCGGGCCGTCGCCGAGCTTCGAGGCGAACACCGAGTTGACCAGCACGTTGACCTGGGTGGTGCTGGCGGCGATCACCGACGGCCCCATCAGGCGCAGGATCGCGCCGCACGCCCGGGTCGCGCCAGCGAAAGTCGGCGATGAAACGCGGTAGCCGAGCGCGCCGCAGCGCCGGCAGCTGCACGAGCAGCTGCAGCGCGCCGCCGATCAGCGTGCCGATCGCGAGCCCGAGTATCGCGCGCTCGCCGAAATGCGGATCGAGCCACCAGCCGAGCAGCACGCCGGCGACGATCGAGCCGAGGTTGAAGAAGCTCGAGGCCATCGCCGGGATGCCGAACACGTTGCGCGCGTTCAGCATGCCCATCACCAGCGCCGCGAGCGACACCAGCAGGATGAACGGATACATGATGCGCGTCAGGGTGACGGTGAGCAGCGCCTTGTCGCCGGTCGAAGCCGGGCGCCAGCACCGCCACCAGCCACGGGGCGAAGACGATGCCGAGCACGCGTGATGGCGCTCAGCGAGATCGGTCGTGAGCGTCGCCACCTTGTTGGCGAGGCGCCAGGCGGCGCCATCGCCCTCGAGCGCGACCGTCTTGCTGAAGGTGGTGACGAAGGCGGTGGACAGCGCCCCTTCGGCGAACAGGTCGCGCAGCAGGTTGGGGATGCGAAACGCGATGGTGAACGCGTCCATGATGCGGCCGCCGCCGAACAGCGCGGCGAAGATCTGCTCGCGCGCCAGCCCCAGCACGCGGCTGCACAGCACCGCCAGGCCGACGACCCCGGCGGCCCTGGTGTTCAGCTTTTCGGTGCGCGCATCCGGCGCGACCGCGGCGGACGCGGGTGTTTCGCCTGCTGGCATGCGGGCATCACGGTACCACGGTCGGCGCGCCGCGCACGCCGGTGTGTGACTGCCGCCGGTGTGTCAGTGCCCGATGCGCCAGGTCGCCGTGATGCCGATGGTCCGCGGCCGATAGGTGTAGTCGTTCTCCTGCACGGTCGGCGTCGCACCTGGCTGCCCGAGCGCGTAGTTGGTCACGGTGCGGGAATCGAACAGGTTGTCGACGAACGCCGCGACCTGCCAGCCGTCGGTCAGGTTCACGCCCGCACGGAGCGAGGTGGTGCTCGTTGCCCCGAGCGTATAGGTGAACGGGTTGTACTGCGCCGTGTCGTTGGGATTCTGCAGCGTCGAGGGCCAGGGGTTGCGGCTTTCGTACTCCCAGTCGCCACGCACGAACGCATCCCGTTCACCCAGCTTGAACGTGTACTCCAGCCCGAGTGCGGCGGTGAACGGCGAGTTGAGACCGGGCGCGTAGTCGATGGCTGCCTGCCCGGAAATGGCGTCGCCGTCACTGGACTTGCAGGGCACGAACAGGGGCGCCAGCCCGCAGCCGAGCGGGGAGCTCTTGGTGTAGCGCGCACTGGTGTAGCCGCTCGCGAATTCGACGTTCACCGGGCCGAGAGCCAGCTCCGCCTGCAGATCGCCCCCCCAGGCGACCGCCGCGCCCAGGTTGTCGGTGAACTGCAGACCGCAGGCGCCCGCGACATACACGCTCTGCTGGATGCCGTTCCACTTGATGTAATAGATGCTGGTCGCGATTCGCAGCGACTGGCCGATGAGGTTCTTGGACCCGATCTCGTAGTTCTGGGTCGAGTCGGACTTGTAGGTGAGCGGTGCACCGTTCGGGTAGCCCGCGGCCGCCAGATCAGCGTCGCAGTACGGGGGCAGCGGTGCATTGCCCCCGCCGACGCGGAACCCCTTGGCGTAGGTTAGGTAATAGAGATCGTTCGGGTCGACCTGGAACGAGAAGGTGACCTTGGGCGTGTTGGGAGTCTCCTTCTCGCTGGCATTGGCAGGGCCCGGACCAAAGTTCTCGAGTCCGTCGGCGTAGTGATTCAGCGAGAACTCGGTGTGCGCGACGCGCTCCCCGAGAGTCACGCGGAACCAGTCGGTGAAGGCGTAGCTCAACTCCCCGTAACCGGCGATCTGCCGGTCGAAGGTGGTGTTGGCGTTGTAGTAGATGTCGCAGGCCGGTATGGCCGTGTAACCGGCGTTGGTGGGACAGGAATAGTACGGGCCGTAGTAGGCCGGGTCGCTCGGGTTGATGCCGTAGAGGTAGTTGAAGAATGGGACGATCTGCGTGTCCTTGAGCTCCTCGATGCTGCCCTCCTTGGCGAGCTGCCAGAAGGCCCCGACCGTCCAGCGCAGCTTCGAGCTGATCGTCGGTCGACTGCCAGCGAACCTCCTGCGTATAGCTGTCCTGGGTGTTGGTCATGACGTTCGGCGTCTGGTAGTCGCTGAAGCCCGGCGGCAGGTGAATGCCGCTGCCGTCGATGAGCGGGAACCACGGGCAGCCGACCGGCGCGCCGCTCGCCTCGCAGCCCACGCCGAAATAGGCGCCGGCGGTCTGGTAGTAGCCCAGGTCGTAGACCGTGCCCTGGTAGGCGGTGATCTGCTTGCGATGAAAATACGAGCTGGTGGCGATGAGCTGGCTCTTGGCGAGCTCCCACTGCAGCTTCAGCGCCGGCAGGTAGTACTCATCGTCGTCCGGGATCCGTTCCGGGGTCGCGGTGTTGAACGCGCCTTCGCCGGGATTGGAGTACGCCGGCCAGTAAGTCGAGTCGTCGTCCTTCTTCTGATGCTGGTAGAGGATGCTCGGCGTGACGCTGAGGGAGGCGGCCGGCTGCCACAGCGCCGCCAGCCGCCCGACGAAGGTGCCGCTGCGGTTGACGTTGCGATCGACAACTTCACCGCTGGTCGGGTCCACGCGGTTGATCCAGCCGCCGTCCTCGCGAAACCAGACGCTGGCGCGGATGCCGAAGGTGCCGTCCACGATCGGTTGACCGTGTGCGATGCCGAACTCGTAGTTCGGCTCGCCATACTCCGTGTAGGAGAGCTCGCTGCGCACGTAGGTGCTGGCGCTGGTGGTGCTCGGCTGCGTCAGGATGTAGCGCACCGCGCCGCCCTCGGAGCCGGCGCCGAACAGCGTGCCCTGCGGGCCGCGCAGGATCTCGACCCGCTGCAGGTCGAAAGTCTTGGGCAGCGTGTCGTCGGGGTTGAACCCCACGGAGCGCATCTGAATCGGCGTGTCGTCGATGTAGATACCGGTCGTGCCAGCGCCGCCCGAGGAGGATATGCCGCGGATCGAGATCGCATTGGTCGGCGGAGTTGTCGATCGAGACGCCGGGGGTGAACTTGGCGATGTCGAGGAAGTCCTTGATGCCCTTCTCGTCCATGTCCTCCTGGGTCATCGCCGTGACGCTGATCGGCACCTTGCTGAGAGACTCCTCGCGGCGGGTGGCCGTCACGACACTTCCTGCAGCCCCCGTCCGCGCTCGGCCGGTGCGCGGTGGTGGTTGCGGCGCCCGCGTCCGCTCCCGTGACGGTGGCCGCGCCGCTCGCCGACGCGCCATCCTCGGCGCGCACCGCCTGCAGCGGCAACGCAAGCAACCCCAGCATCCACAGCGTGCCCAGCGAGCGCCATGCGCGTCGAGTCCTGGCCATATGCTTCCCCTCCCCTGTCGTATTCGGTCTATGAATGCAGCAGCACGGCGGCATCCGCGCCCCAGCTCACGAACACCTCGTCGCTCCAGTCGATCGCCATCTCGCGAGGTGCGCCGCTCGTTCTGCGAAAAGGCGGTGATCACTTTGCCGCTCGTCGTCTTGATGCGGTAGGTGGAGCGGTTGCCGAGGTAGCCGAGCTCCCACACGGTGCCGCGCAGCTGATTGACCCGCGCCGCCGCTCGAGGGCTGCTTGCCGAGGCGGATCTTCTCCGGGCGCAGCGCCACCCAGATCCGCTGCCCGGGCGTGAAGCGCCCGTCATCGTCGACCAGCAGGTCGCAGCCGGTCTCGGTGCAGTGCACGCGTGATGAGGCCGGGCTCGCACGCGGTCACGGTGCCCTCGAACAGGTTGGTCGTGCCGACGAAGTCGGCGACGAAGCGGCTGGCGGGAACTCGTAGATCTCCGAGGGGTGCCGACCTGCACCACCTTGCCGCGGTCCATGACCGCGATGCGGGTGGCGAGCGCCATGGCCTCGTCCTGGTCGTGGGTGACCACGATGAAGGTGATGCCCGACCTTGTACTGCAGGTCCATCAGCTCGAACTGAGTCTGCTCGCGCAGCTTCTTGTCGAGCGCCGACAGCGGCTCATCGAGCAGCAGCACCTTGGGGCGGCGGATCAGCGCGCGCGCCAGCGCCACGCGCTGGCGCTGGCCGCCGGAGAGCTGGTGCGGCTTGCGTCCCGCCACGTGCGCGAGCTGCACCATCTCGAGTGCCTCCTGGATGCGCTGCTTGCGGGCGGCGGCGATCGAGCTTGTCGCGGCTGATGCCGTAGCCGACGTTGCGCTCCACGGTCATGTGCGGAAACAGCGCGTACGACTGGAACATCATGTTCACGGGCCGCTCGTACGGCGGCACGCCGCCCATCGGCACGCCGTCGATGAGGATGCGGCCGCTGCTCGGCTCGGCGAACCCGGCCAGCATGCGCAGCAGCGTCGTCTTGCCGCAGCCGGAAGCGCCCACCAGGGCGAACATCTCGCCCTTGTAGATGCTGAGGTTGACGTTATCCACCGCGGTGAAGGCGCCGTAGCTCTTGCTGACCCCCTCGATGATGATCTGCGGCGTGGCGCTGGGGTCGAGCCAGGGGCGGTCGGCGTTCTGCTTGTGCTGGCTGGCGATCATGGCGCTGCTCAGAAGTCTGCCGGGGGCGTCGCGCGGCGGCGCTGCGGGGCGAAGAACGGCCGCTCGACGATGCGCGCGCGCACCATGCGCCGCTCCCACACCAGCTCGCGGTTGAGATAGATGTCGGCCCACAGCTCGCTCCCGGCGGCGAAATGCGGGCGCATCGACCATGGCCAGCGCAAGGTTACGCTTGGTGGTCGGCGACCAGGCGGCGGAGGTGACGCTGCCCACCTGGCGGCGGGCGGCGCGCTCGCTGTAGAGCAGCGCGTTGTGCGCCGGCTTCGTACCCTCGACATCGAGCCCCACGAGCAGCCGGTGCGGACCGCGTCGCGCTCGGCGAGGAGCGCGCGGCGGCCCGGTGAAATGACCCTTGCCGAAATCGACCAGCCACGCGAGTCCGAGCTCGAGCGGCGAGCGCTCGGTGCCGATGCGCAGCGTGCGCTCGGCGGGGATGAAGTCGACGTTCGGCAGCAGGAAGCCGGCCTCGATGCGCGCGATATTGAGCGCGCGCGAGCCGACGGCGCGGATCCCGCGGGTGCGCCCCGCCTCCATCAGCGCGTCCCATACCCGCTCGGCTTCGGTGGGCGACATCCACAGCTCGTAGCCGAGGTCCCCGGTGAATCCGGTGCGCGACACCATGAGTCGCGCCGCGCCCGGCCGCGGGCACGCGAAAGACCCGAGCTCGAAGGGCTTGAGGCGCTCGACGCCCGCGAGCCCGGCCTTCTGCAGCACCGAGCAGGAGGTCGGACCCTGCAGCGCGAGCGCCGCCACCTCCTCGGTCACCTCGGCGATCTCCACGTCGAAACCGATCGCGGAGATGCGAGCAGCCAGTCGAGCTGGCGCTCGGCGGTGCACAGCCGGTACTCGCGCTCGCCCGAGACAGAACACCGTGCCGTCATCGATCAGGTGGCCGTCGTCGTTGCACCAGACGCTGTAGGCGACGCGCCCGGGCTTGAGCTTGCCGAGGTCGCGGGTCATCAGCCGGTTGAGGAAGCGCAGCGCGTCGGCGCCTGCGATCCGGTACTTCACCATCGGCGTCAGGTCGTAGAGCGAGGCCGCGTTGCGGATCGCGAAGTACTCCTGCTCGACGCTGGTGAACACGTCGACGGTGGTGTAGCCGGACCACGGCAATGAAGCTGTCGACCTGGCTCAGGCTGCGCGCGCGCTCGTGGAACGGCGTGCGCAGCAGCGGTTGGCGCGTAGTGCGGCTCGCTCTCGGTGAGCATCAGGCTGCTTCCTTCACGACCTGCCGCGCGGCATTGCGGCCCGCGATCCCCATGACCCCGCCGCCGGGATGGCAGCCGGCACCGCACAGGTAGAGCCCGCCCAGCGGCGCGCGGTACTGCGCGGCACCCGGGACGGGGCGCAGCATGTAGAACTGGTCGAGCGCCAGCTCGGCGTGATGCCAGTGCCCGCCGGTGATGCGGAACT
>CAVQKW010000002.1:0-121706 GCA_963713175.1 uncultured Gammaproteobacteria bacterium
AGCCGGAGTCGGCAGCTGCTGGAACTCGAAGCGCGAGTGGCAGTACGGACAGCTGCAGAATCGCAGCAGCGCACTAAGCATCCCCACCGCTTCCCCCCGCCGGGCCGTCCGTGCGCCGCAGCCAGATCTCTCGCCAGTAAGGAATGATGCGCCGCGGGCACAGCAGACGCCGCTCACTGTAGCGGCTGGTGCAGTAGGTCCCTTCGAGGATCACCGCCGGACCGGGCAACTCGAGCATCTTGCCGGTCGTCTCGTTGACGATGCGCCGCACGCGATCGGTGACGCGGAAGCGCTGGCCGCAGTACCTGACCATCTCCTTGTCGAAGCTCATGCCGCGGTTGCGATTGCGCTCGTTGAGCGTGGCGACGATCTCCTCCACGGCGCGCACTTCCACGTACTCGCCCGGCTGCAGTCCGAGCTCGGCGCTGGGAGTCGTGCCGCCGGCGCGGAATCGTGCCGCGCAGGTAGCGGACCCGCGGTGCCGAGCAGCGCGCGATGCGCTCGCTGGTAAAGGGCACTCCAGAAGCGATACCCGACGGGCGCACGCCGCGCGTTGAACAGCAGCGCGAGCCACAGCACCCGCAACGCCTCGCGCCACGATTCGTTGCCGCTGCGCACGTCGTCGATGTACTGCCCCGGACTCCACGGGGCAAGCGGGCTGGTGGCCGCGAACAGCCGGGTGGCCTGACACGAGTAAGTGGGTGAGGCGCGATCGCCGCTGCGGTCACAGGTCGCGCGCTGCAGCGCGGCCTCATCGCAGCCAGCGCGCGCCGGGCCGCCGGCGTCTCCGCGGCATGTGGTCCGCTCGCGCGCCGCGTGCTCTCCTGCGCCGGCTCGAGCCACGCCTCCTTCCAGAAAACGAGGCAGCGCGCCTGGCAGCCCTCGTGCGCGGCGCCGTCGCAGCGCAGGTTCTCGAGGTGCACCGCGCCGCGCATGCGCCGTCCGCCGGTGTAGTTCACGGTGTCGCAGGTCTTGTGTGCGCTGGCCGCGACCTGCAGCCGCTGGCCGCAGAACGCCAGCATCTCCGGCATGAAGGGCAACTGATCGAGCTCGCCGCGCGCATCGAGCGTGCGCAGGATTTCCTCTTTCGAGCGCACGCGCACCCAGTCGCCGGCGCGATAGCGCGATCTGAAGCGGCCTGACATAAGGCGCCGAACCCCGATCTCTTATCCCCCGATCGCCTATCATACGTATCTGCGCTGTCCGCGCACGAACTACGAGCGGCCTCTCGCTCATGCGCATTTCCGCCGGATCTACTGTGAAATGGCCGACCTGAGCCGCGCCGTCAACACCGGCATCGGCTGGACCGCGGGAGCCAGGATGGCGGTGCGCGCGCTCGGGCTCATCAGCACCCTGGTGGTGGCGCGCATCCTGACGCCGGCCGACTACGGACTCGTGGCGCTCGCCACTTCCTTCGTCGCGTTGCTCGACCTCGCGACCTCCTTCAGCTTCGATGTCGCGCTCATCCAGCACCCCGAGGCGCGCGAGGTGCATTTCAACACGGTGTGGACGCTCAACGTGCTGCTCTACAGCGGGGTCGCCGTCGTGGTGCTGGCCAGCGCGCCCTGGGTGGCGGCCTTCTACCACGAGCCACGCCTGCGCGGGATTTTTGCCTGGCTGGCGCTGGCGTTTTTCGTCAGCGGGTTCCAGAACACCGCGACCGTGGGCTTCCGCAAGGAGCTCGCTTTTCTCAAGGACTCGGCGCTCATGGTGGTGCAGAAGCTGCTCAGCGTCGTGGTCACGATCCCGTGCGCGCTGTGGCTGAAAGACTACCGCGCGCTGGTCGCCGGCCAGGTGTTCGGCGCGATCGCCGGGGTCGCGGTGAGCTACATTGCGCGCCCGCACCGGCCGCGTTTCACCCTGCACTCCGCGCGCGAGCTGTTCGGCTTCTCGATCTGGCTCCTGTGCAACAACTTCATCGTGTTCCTGCGCACCCGCGGCTTCGAGTTCCTGATCGGCAAGTGGCTGGGCGCCTACGCGCTCGGGGTGTTCAACCTCGCTTTCGAGGTCTCGAGCCTGCCGAGCACCGAGCTGGTGGCGCCGGTGAATCGCGTGGTGCTGCCGGTCTACGCGCGCCTCGCGCACGATCCGGCGGCGCTGCGCCACGAGTACGCGCGGCTCCTGGCATGGATGGGCCTGATCATCCTGCCCGCGTGCGTCGGTATCGCCGCGGTCGCAGAGCCCGCGGTGCTGATCCTCCTCGGTGCGAAGTGGACCGAGGCCATTCCGCTCATGACTCCGCTGGCCCTCGCCGGCATCTTCCTGGTCCTGACGAGCAACACCGGGGCGTTGCTCAACGCGCTGGGCAAGCCGCACGTCATCGTCTGGGTCGGAGCGCTGCAGGTCGGCTCGCTCCTGCCGGTGATCGCCCTTGGCATGTGGCTCGCGGGGCTGCCGGGCGCCGCGTGGGCGCTGGCGCTGCACTCGTTGCTGCTCGGCTTCGTGATCGTCTATACCATCGTACTGCGCGTCACCCCCATCCGCTGGGCCGACGTCGTGTCGGCGGTGTGGCGCCCGGGTGTGGGCGCGGCCCTCATGTTCGCCGCGGTCAGGGCACTGCACGCGCTCCTCGCACCTTCGCACCAGCTGCCGGCCGAGGCGGCCGCGCTCGCCGTCGAGGTGGTGGCGGGCGCGGCCGTTTACATCGGGGTCGTGAGTCTGCTGTGGAGGCTGTCCGGCAGGCCGGTGGGGCCGGAGCTCGCGCTGTGGCGCACTATCGCTCTGCTCGGACGCCGCAAGGCGGCGTGAGCGCTCACTCGCCGCCGGCCGCCCAGCGCAGCACCGCGGAGGCCAAGGGGTAGGCGTCCCGCGCGGCGGCCGCGGAGATGTGGTTGTCGTCGTGGAACAGGAGCTCTGCACCGCGGCTCGCGTAGCACTCGCGCGCGTCGCAGAACTCATCGATCGGATCCCACACCCGCACGCCGGGGTTGGCCGCCGCGATCGCGGCGAGGGTGCGCGTGAAATCGCCTCGGTCCGCGTCCACGAGCGCGCGCGGCACGTCGCAGAATGCCGGTCGCGTCGCATTGCGCGCCAGACAGTCGGGTATGTCGTAACGCATCTCCGGGAGCGGCGCGACGATGACCACGCGAAGTCCCAGGAAGCGGAGCTGGCCGATCGTATCGAGAAGACTGCGGCGCACGGCGCCCGCCTCACCGACTGCGGAGCGCGCGCCGGGGCGCGTGACGCGTCGAACGCTGAGCACCGGGCCGCCGTCGTACAGCAGCCAGCGGGCGCTCAGGATCACTCCGGCGAGACCTCGTGCCTTCAGCTGCGCCAGCTCGCGCAATACCGCCGCATTGAACCGGACGCATGAATCGCCCTGCGGGCCGAGGATCGGCGGTGCGTAGCCGGCGAGCGGCGGGCACAGGCGCAGCACCCGCTGCAGTACGCGCGCGTGCTCGTGCTGCGCGTAGACCGCGAGGGTCGTCCCGAGCTGGTCCGCGTGTGAGTCCCCCCAGAGGACGAGCCCGATCGGATGGTCGGCCTCCCCCACCGTGCAGGCGGCTTCGGCCGGCAGCTGCGAGAACGGCACGTCCTGGGCACAGTGTCGCGTGAGCGGCGGGAACTCGCCACGCGCCGTCCAGTATTCGCGGAACTCGGCGGGACGCGCTGCCGCCGCTGCGCGCGCCTGCAGCCCCAGCGCACCCGCGAAGAACACCATCACCGCGAGCAGTCCCGCGCCCGCGGCGAGCGCCGAGCCCCTGGCGGCGAACAGTCGCACCCGCCGCAGCCGCACCGGCTTCTCCACGGCGTGGTAGGTGACCGCCGCGAGGCCGAGGGATGCCACCGCCACGGCGGCCGCCGCCATCGGGCGCTCGGTTCCCAGGCTGTCCGCGCGCAGCATCGCGAGCAACGGCCAGTGCCACAGATACCACGAGTAGGACAGCCGGCCGAGGTACACCAAGGGTGTGAGGCTGAGGAGCCGCGTCGGGACGTCGAGGCGACGTTCCTGCCGGCGACGATCAACATCGCCGTGGACACGGTCGGCAGGAGCGTTCGCACACCGGGCCACGGCGATGCCTCATCGAAGAGGAGCAGCGTCGCTGCTACGCCCGCGAGCGCCGCGTAGCCGAGCGCGGCGGCCGCAGCCGCGCGTGGGGCACTCGTCTGCGGCAGGCTCAGGGCGAGCAGCGCGCCGATCGCCAGCTCCCAGGCGCGCGCCGGCAGGAGGTAGAACGCCCCCTGGGCGCTCAGCACGCCCGTGAGGAGGAGCGAGCCCACGAGGATCGCGGCGATGGTCGGCGTCGCCACTGCCCGCAGCGGCAGCTGCGCCCGCCGCGACAGGCGCTGCAGCAGCAGGAGCAGCAGTGGCCAGAGGATGTAGAACTGCTCTTCGACCGCGAGCGACCAGGTATGCAAGAGCGGCCGCAGGCTCACGTCGTGGTCGAAGTAGCCGCCGGTGTTGCGCCAGAAGAAGAAGTTGGAGGAGAACAGCGCGGTCCAGACCGCCGAGCGCGCCAGCTCCTGGCGCTCGCCGAAGGGGTGCAGGAAGACGGCGCCCAGCAGCAGCGTCGTCACCACAACCACGCACAGGGCCGGCAGCAGTCGCCGCACGCGCCGCGCATAGAACGATGCGATGTCGATCGAGCCGGTGCCCGTCAGCTCATCGGCGAGGAGCCCGGTGATCAGATACCCGGAGATGACATAGAAGACATCGACGCCGGCGAATCCGCCGCCGAACCCCGGCACCCCGACGTGAAATGCGACCACCGCAACGACGGCGATCGCGCGCAGCCCGTCGACATCCGGGCGATAAGCGCTCACTCCAGGACGGTCACCCGCGGAATGGGCACTACGAACCTGCAGCCCCATTCCCGCACGAACGCCATCTGCGCGGTGATCTCGGCGCTCAGGTTCCAGGGCAGGATGAGAATGTAATCCGGGCGCGTCACCCGGATGCGCTGCGGATCGCAGATGGGAATGTGCGTTCCGGGCGTGTACTTGCCCTGCTTGTAGGGATTGCGGTCCACGGTGTAGTCGAGGAAGTCCGTGCGGATGCCGCAGTAGTTGAGCAGCGTGTTGCCCTTGCCCGGCGCGCCGTAGCCGACGATCGACTTGCCCGTCTGCCTTGGCGGCGATCAGGAACGCGAGCAGCGCCCGCTTGGTCGCCCTCACCCGCTCACCGAAGCCGCGGTAGACCTCGAGCGTCTCGAAGCCGCGCGCCCGCTCGCGCTCGAGGAGCGCGCCGGCGCGCTCGCGTCTCGGGTTTCGAGCCATCATCGGCATGACACCCGTAGATGCGCAGGCACCCGCCGTGGGTGGGCAGCTCCTCCACGTCGAAGAGGGTCAGCCCGTGCGCCGCGAACACCCGCTCGCGCGGTGCCGAACGAGAAGTAGCTGAAGTGCTCGTGATAGATCGTGTCGAACTGGTTCTCGTCGATCAGCCGCTCGAGGTGGGGAAACTCCATGGTGATGACGCCGCCGGGCTTGAGCAGCAGCTTCATTCCGGCGACGAAGTCGTTGAGATCCGGAACGTGCGCCAGGACGTTGTTCCCCAGCAGCAGGTCCGGCGGGCCGTAGGCGGCCGCGATCTCGCGCGCCGTCTTGCGCCCGAAGAACTTCACCTCGGTGCGTATACCCTTGCCACGCGCCACTTCGGCGATGTTCGCCGCCGGCTCGATGCCGAGCACCGGCACGCCGCGCGCGAGGAAATGCTGCAGCAGATAGCCGTCGTTGCTCGCAATCTCCATCGCGAGACTCGAGCCCGAGAGGCCGAAACGCTCGCACATGAGATCGGTGTAGCGGCGCGCATGCGCCACCCAGCTGTCGGAGTAGGACGAGAAGTAGGCGTATTCCGAGAAGATGTCCCCGGGGGCGACATATTCCTGCAGCTGCACCAGCCAGCAGCGCTCGCACACCAGCGCGTGCAGCGGATAGAAAGGCTCCATCACGTTGAGCTGCGCCTCGCTGATGTGCGTCTGGCACAGCGGCGACACGCCGAGATCCACCAGTGAGTGGGTGAGCGGCGCGCCACAGAAGCGGCAGCGGGCGGCCGAGCCCGGCGGCGTTTGCAATGCTGTCGCGGCGTTGTCCGTCACGGTGACCCCCGAGGGAATTATGCCACGGTGGGGCCGGCACCCGCGCCCAGTCCGGCCCTGATATCCTTGCGCGCATATGAGTGAGTTGCTATCGCAGCTCGCGCTGCGCTCGGCGGCGCGAACGCCGGCTGCGCCCAGCCTGTCGTTCAAGGGCGCGCGGCTCGACTACGCCTGGCTCGCGGACAGCATCGAGCGCTTTGCGCGAGCGGTGGTGGGCCTGGGCCTCGGGCGGCTCGAGCGCGTCGCCGTCTACCTTCCCAAGCAGCCGGAAGCCGTGGTGGCGATGTTCGGCGCGGCACGCGCCGGCTGCGTGTTCGTGCCGGTCAATCCGCTGCTGAAGCCCGCCCAGGTCGCCCACATCCTGCGCGACTGCAGCGTGCGTGTGCTCGTGACCTCGGCCGAGCGTGTGGTGGCGCTCGCAGAGGTACTCGCAGAGTGTCCCGATCTGCGGCAGCTGTTGCTCGTCGGCGCGGATGCCGCGCCGGCGCCGGAGGTCCGCATCGCCTCGCTCGGCTGGAACGATGCGCTGCAGTCCGCGAGCGCCGCGCGCCTGCACCGGGTGATCGATACCGACGTGGTGTCGATCTTCTACACCTCCGGCAGCACCGGAAAGCCCAAGGGTGTGGTGCTGTCGCACCGGAACATGGTCGCCGGCGCCCATAGCGTGACGCAATACCTGCAGAACGTCGCGGACGATCGTCTCCTCGCGGTGCTCCCTTTCAGCTTCGACTACGGCTTCAGTCAGCTCTCCACCGCATTTCACGCCGGCGCCAGCGTCATCCTCATGGACTATCTGCTGCCGCGCGATGTGATCTCGCAGGCAGCGCGCGAGCGCGCCACGGGGCTCGCCGGCGTCCCGCCCCTGTGGGCGCAGCTCGCCGACCTCGAATGGCCCGCAGCGGTGCGCGAGTCGTTGCGTTACATCACCAACTCCGGCGGGGCGATGCCGCTCGCCACGCTGCGCAAGCTGCGCACGGCGCTGCCCGGCACGCAGCCGTTTCTCATGTACGGCCTCACCGAAGCGTTTCGCTCCACTTATCTCCCGCCGGCGGAGCTGGACCGGCGGCCGGAATCGATGGGCAAGGCGATTCCCAACGCCGAGATCCTCGTGGTGCGTCCCGACGGAACCGCGTGCGCACCGAACGAGCCGGGCGAGCTGGTGCATCGCGGCGCGTTGGTGTCGCTCGGCTACTGGAACGACCCGGTGAAGACCGCGGAGCGCTTCCGGCCGCTGCCGAGCCAGGATCCGGCGCTGGTGTTGCCGGAGATCGCGGTCTGGTCCGGCGACACCGTGAGAGTGGATGAGGACGGGTTTCTGTACTTCGTCGGCCGTCGCGACGAGATGATCAAGACGTCCGGCTACCGCGTGAGTCCCACCGAAGTCGAGGAAGTCGTGTTCGCCACGGGACTCGTGGCGGATGCCGCCGCAGTCGGTGTCGCGCACCCGAAGCTCGGCCAGGCGATCGTGATCGTCGCGACCCCCGCCCCGGGTGCGCAGCCCGACGGCGAGCGGCTGCTCGCGGCCTGCAAGCAGCAGCTGCCCCTCTTCATGGTGCCGCACCGCATCGAGTGGCGCGACGCCTTGCCGCGCAACCCGAACGGCAAGTACGACCGTCCGGCCCTGGCGCTCGAATTGCGCGAGCTGTTCGCCGCGACGCCGACGCCAACGTGAGCCTCACCGATCTGGGCCGCCATGCCCCGCACCCGTTCTTCGGCGTGCACGAGGACTGCCTCACGATCTCCGGGCAGCCGGTGACGCAGATCGCCGCCGAAGCGGGGCGCACTCCTTTCTATGTCTATGCGCGCGAGCACCTCACGGACCGCGTCGCGCAGCTGCGCGCGGTCCTGCCCCGTGAGCTGCACCTGCACTACGCCATCAAGGCCAACCCCATGCCGGCCGTGGTGCAACACATGGCGGGCCTGGTCGACGGATTGGACGTGGCCTCCGGACTCGAGCTGCGCACTGCGCTCGCCGCTGGCATGGACCCGACGCGGATCAGCTTCGCCGGACCGGGCAAGACCGAAGCCGAGCTGCACCAGGCCGCCTCAGCCGGCATCGTCATCAACATCGAGTCGGAGCGCGAGGTGCGGATCCTGGCCGCGATCGGCAAATCGAGCGCACGCGCGCCGCGGATTGCCGTGCGGGTCAACCCCGACTTCGAGCTCAAGACCTCCGGCATGAAGATGGGCGGGGGACCCAAGCAGTTCGGGATCGACGCGGAGGTCGTGCCGCAGCTGCTCGAAGGGATGTCGGGGCTCGCTCTCGAGTTCGCCGGCTTCCACATCTTCAGCGGCTCGCAGAACCTCAGCGCCGGCGCGATCATCGAGGCGCAGCAGAAATCCCTGGCACTTGCCGTGAGGCTCGCCGCCGCGGCACCGGCGCCGGTACGGATCCTCAACATCGGCGGAGGCTTCGGCATCCCCTACTTCCCCGGCGAACGTCCGCTGGAGCTCGCGCCCATCGGCGAGAATCTGCGCGCGCTCCAGAGCGAGCTGCGCGGGTCGCTGCCCGAGGCGCGGCTGGTGATCGAGCTGGGACGGTATCTGGTCGGCGAGGCCGGCGTTTATATCTGCCGCGTGCTCGACCGCAAGGTCTCGCGCGGCCAGGTGTTCCTGGTGACCGACGGCGGGTTGCACCATCACCTCGCGGCTTCCGGAAACTTCGGCCAGGTGTTGCGGAAGAACTACCCGGTGCTGATTGCCAATCGGGTGCACGGCACGGCGCGCGAAGTGGCTTCCGTGGTCGGGCCCCTGTGTACGCCGCTCGATCTGCTCGCCGATCGAGCCGAACTGGCCGCGGCGCAGCCCGGGGACCTGGTGGCGGTACTGCAGAGCGGAGCCTACGGGCTTACCGCGAGCCCGACCGCATTTCTGGGCCACCCGCCGCCCGTGGAGCTGCTGGTCTGACCGGGCTCGCACCCGGGAAGGCGGGCAGCGGGCTGGTCGCCCCCCGTACCGGCTCGGGCACCGGCTCGGACACCCGGCGCACCTGCATGGACAGCATCGCCATCAGCAGCGCGAGGAACCAGAAACGGATCTCGAAGCGCGCATAGCTGACGAACATGTCGCCGATCAGGATGCCGCCCAGCACGGCCGCGACACCGGGAAACACTGCCGCCATGAACCCGGTATCTGTCCGGTACCCGCGTGCCAGCTTCCACACCGCCTTCAGCGTCCACAGCAGCATCGCCACATAGAACACGGCGCCCGGGACCCCGTGCTCCACCAGCATGGTCATGAACGTGTTGTGGGAAGCCCGCTCGCGCTGCACGCCCACGGGAGCCCATGCCAGGTACTGGGCGCTCAGGTACTGAGGACTCAGCACCGCGGTGCAGGAGGAGCCGCAGCCCATTGGATACGCCTTGAACATGCGAAACTGGGCCTTGATGATCTCGAGCCGGTCGACCCCGGTGTCCTCTCCCTGCACCGTCTCTCCAGCCTGCTCGAGCGTTGACATTCGGTTCCAGTACGCGCTGCCCGCCAGCATCATGAACAGCAGCACCGCCGGCACCGACAGCAGCTTCACCAGCCGGGAGTACTTGCGTGGAGCAAACAGATTGAATACGAGGCCTCCCACCACCAGCGCCAGCGAGCCACTGCGGCTGACGGTGGCGACGATACCGTCGATGATGAACGGCATGCCCCCCAGCACCGCGAGCTTCTGACGCATCTTGCCGGCGAGAAACAGCGACGCGCCGACCAGGACCCCGCTCCCGAGCGCCAGCGCAGCGGCGTTGGCCTCGCTCAGGCCCGCGCCCCCGAAATCCTCGAAACGCCCGCCCTCGTGGGAAGAATATGCGAGCCAGCCCAGGTAGAAGCAGCAGCCGAAATGCGTCCACAGGAGGACCCTGAGGCTCTCTTCGGAATCCACGCAGCGATAGATCAGCGCCATCGCGATCGTGAACTTGAAGTAGTAGTCCAGCAGGACGAAGTGCTCCTTCGGATCCAGCGCCCACAGGTACTGGATGGCGAGCCAGCAGGTGAAGAGCACCATCAGCCAGAAGGGAGCGTGTCGCGTGAGGGGAATCGCCGGCGGCTTCGCCTTGCGCGTGAACAGGAGCGCGAGCAGCGTCACCACCGCTGCGATGTAGGCCCAGCGCACCTCCGCCAGCACGCCCTGCCCCCACCAGTGCTGCTGGGGGCCGATGAAGAACGTGGACACGTAGAGCGCCGCGCCCCAGATCGGATGGCGTGCGAATGCCAGCACGCAGCCCGCGAGGAAGACCAGGCAGAAGCCTACTCCGGTGAGACTCAAGGCGCGTCGCCGTCCGCTACTTGTGCGCGGGCGCGTGCCCGCCGGCTTCGGCCTCAGCGATCATGTGGCGCAAACCCGGAAGCGGATAGCCTTGATCGTATGCAACCTTGGCGAGCGCCTTGGCGCGCGTCAGATCGCCCTGCTGCATGAAGAACAGCCCGGCGTTGTAGTTGATTTCAGCGGAGTCCGGAGCGAGGCGCAGCGCATCCTCATACTGGCTGCGAGCACCCTCCTTGTCGCCACGCTTCGCCAGATAGTTGCCATAGATCTCGTGCACCGTTGCATCGGTGGGCGCGAAGGCGATCGCCCGCTGGAAATAGCAGTCGGCCGAGGGGATCCCGCTCTGGGCGTTGAACTGCCCCCCGCCGAGCGCGTAGCGCGAGATCGCCTGCAGGGCGCGAGGGTGGTTCGGGAACGCGCGCAGGGTGTAGTCGAGGTCACCGATGATTCGACCCGTACTACCGCGGATCAGCATCTCGACGTCCGGCGTGAAATGGAACTCCTCGACGATGGGCAGGGACTTCTCGCGCGCCGTCGGATCGCGGTAGTCGAACGGCCCGTAGGCATTCGTGAGCGTGCCGCAGCCCGGCACCGATTGAGCCCACGCTGCCGGAGCGCACACCGCAACGCAGGCTGTGAGAGCGAGCACCCTGATCATGAGCATGGTCGTAACCGTCACGCCAGCTAGCGCACAGCGAGTAAGCGAGGCCCGATTTTACATAACCGCCGTCCGAAATCGAAGCGGCGCGCCAGATGTCGACGGGCATTAGGATATCATCTGAAGTCAAATCAAAGGGGATAGGGGAGCGAATCGATATGTTTGTACTCAGACCATGGGCGCATTTCTCCGTGGCACGCCATGCTGCGCGTGTCGGATTCTCGCTGGCGATTGCGTGTGGATTCATGGCTGTCAGTGTCTTGCGTCCAGCCCAGGCGCAAATTCCAGCGACGATTGGCTGGACCGCTCTGCCGGCATCGACGTCGCTGGCAGGCAGTGGTGCGTGCCCTCCCAATAACTTCGGGGGCGACCCTTATCAGTTCGCGGAGAACTGCAAGAACGTCATCCGCGCGTGGGGCGGGGCCGCCGCGGACACCAAAGCGAATCGGCTGCTCATCTGGGGAGGTGGGCACGTCAACTACTACGGCAACGAGATCTATTCCCTCAATCTCGCCGCCAGTCCGATTACGCTTACCCGGGTAAAGGACCCGACCATTCCGACGAACTGGGCCAATAACAGCAACTGCATCGAGAGCATTCCCCCCGGTACCACGGGCTTCGCGCCGAATTCCCGCGAAAGTTATGAAGGCATCGCGTTCATCCCCAGCGCCGACGTGATGTACGTGATGAACGGTTCGCTGGCGTGCGGGGAAGGCTACGGCAGCAACGCCACCTGGACCATCCCGCTGAACAACCTTTCCAACTCCACGTCGTGGGCCTACGAGAACCCGACGATGACCGGACCGCAACCAGGCGTGTTCCCGGGCCTCGGAGGCGATGCCTACGGAAACATCGAGGTGTACGATCCGAACAGCGGCCTGGTTTTCGTCAGTGATACCTCGGCGCTTTTCACCTACAACTACCAGACGAACACCACTACTCGTATTACTGCGATCGAGGGTTTTCTTACCAACATTTATCTCAGCGGTGCGATAGATCCGGTCCGCAAGCTATTCGTTGAAGTCGGCGGCTGTGGCGTAGGTTCCTGTAACCCAGGGGATGGTGTTTACGTTGCCGACATCAGCAACCCCGCCCACACCGTGGAGCAGAACTGGACGGCAGCGACGCTGGCGGATCCCAATTGCGCACAGTTCCTGGCCGGCGGTACCAACTCGATCAATTCCGCGAACCCGGGCTTCGTTTACGACCCGGTCGCCGGCGACTTTGTCGGCTGGCCGAACCAGGGCAACACCGTCTACATCATGACTCCGGACACGGTCAACAAGAGGATGACCTGTCAGGCCCTGACCTTTCCGAACGGACCGCCCAACTCCTCGCATGCGAACAATCAGCCGAACACGAGCTTTGGAACATTCGGGCGTTTCGCATACTTTCCCGCATACGATGCTTTCGTCCTGGTGAACGACTGGAACATCCCCCCTTACATTCTGCGTTTGCGAGGCGGCGGTGGTTTCACGCTCTCCGCCTGTCCCGGCGACAGTGCCTCCTATGCGATTAGTGTCGGTGCGATAGGCTCGTTCGGCGGCACGGTGAATCTGTCGGTGAGCGGTTTGCCGTCGGGAGCGACGGACGTGTTCTCGCCACCTACCATCTCCACCTCGGGAAGCTCCACGTTGACGGTCAACGTTCCCGCGGGGAGTCCCCCGACCAGCTCGACCTTGACCATCAGCGCCACCAGCGGCTCTCTCGTGGAGAAAGCCAATGTGACGCTCAATGTGGGGTGCCCCTGAGACTCGGAACCCGCCCTGAATGAGGGCCCGGGAAGACGGCTTCGAGCCGTCTTCCCGGGATTTACTCTGGCCGCAACGCCTGCTGCCGCGTTTCAGCGACTGGGGCGCAGATACCAGCAGTCGTTGTACGGGTCATTGCAAAGAACGAACACGTCGAATGCGGGGTCGTAAGCAAAGTGTCCGAAGGTTCCCGCGTCACCGCTCGGTAACGGCGTGTCCTGCGGAAAGTCGGTGCCCTGCGTTGCTCCGTAGACTTCCGAAGTGCAGGTCCAGGTCGTCGGGTCAAGGTACCAGATGACGTTGCCGGCATTCGGATAGATCACTACGCGCTTACCGATCGGATCCCAGACGGCGCCCATGTACTGCGGGTTAGCGTTTGTTGCCGCCGATCAGATTAGTGCAGCCCATAGTCGTCGGCTTGTTGACCGTGAAGTTGCTTCCGGCACAAGTCGGCGCGCCACTGCACGCAATGTTGACGTACTGGATACCATCCGTCAGCCCGATCGTGATGAGGTACTTGTCGATCGGGTCGAGACTCCGCTTGAGTGGTACCCTCCGATCCCGGTGGTCGATTTCACAGTCATCGTGTTGTTCGCCGGGTTGAACCACTGAAAGTTGTTTTGGTTCTCTACCCACACACCCTGCGTGTTGGGATCGTAGGCGGCCACGGTCCCGACGTTTCCATTGTTGGTATACGCGTTGTAGATCGGGGTCCAGTTGGGGTTGCATCCCTGCTGGTTCGTCGTTGTGTTGGGCGCGCAGCTCGGCAGGACCGAACTCAACGACAGCAGCCACACATTATTGTTGCCGTTGCCGAAAGGGGCGGTTGCACCGCCGAACACGGTCATCTCGTCGTAGCCGGGGATATACACCAGCGAGTCGTACGTGTGGACGGAGCCTGGCGTCGTCGTCTGCGACGGCGTGCAACCCGGCGCGTAGGAACAGCCGGGGAACCCCTGGACCGTCGAAAGGGCACCTGCGCTGTTGAAGCTGCAGATCGCGCCGCTGGACTCCGTGACCGAGCCGCTGCCTGAGGACGGGCAGCCGTTCGGATCGGCGGAGTGGTCCAGGTGGAACATGACCGTCGGAGCAGACGTGTTGACCAGCGTAAGCTCGAGCGAGAATACGTCGTTGCCCCAGTAGTGCTCGTGTCCTCCGCCGAAAAGAATCAGACGGTGCCGGGCAGTGTCGTAGGCGCCACTGTTCGAGTCCTCCATGAGGCTGTAGCACTGCGTCGTAAATCCCAAGCCGTAGCTGGCGTAAGAGGAGTTCAGGTTGTTGGGGAAGTTGTCTGGATCCGTATAGGGGGCGTTGTTTTCCGATCCCCTGCCGCAGAGGGCCGTCGCAGGAATCTTGTGCCAGCCAGGCGCAGAACTGAGCGAGGAAGAGCCCGTGGAGGCCGGCCCCACGGTGATGCCCAGCGCGAGCGTCGCGTTTTGCGAGGTTGCGTCGGTCGCCTTGGCCGTGAAAGTGGATTTGCCCGCTGCCATGGGCGTGCCGGTGATCTGCCCGGTTGAAGCATTCAGACTCAGCCCGGCGGGCAGCGCGCCTTCACTGATTGTCCAGTTGTAGGGCGTCGTGCCGCCACTGGCCCCCAGGACCGTGCCATACCGAGCCGCTGCTTGTCCGTTCGGTAAAAGACTCGTCGTGATGGTTACCGAACCCGAAACCGGTGGGGGCGCGGGATCGGAAACCGACGCGGGATTCGAAACCGGCGCTTCTCCGCTGCCACTTCCGCCACCGCCACAACTGGCGAGAAATATGCTTGCCAGGGCGATTAAGCCCAGCTTGCGGACCAGAAAGCGCTCGTGCACCGCGCCGAGGGACGCAAGCGGGGTATGGGAGGGAAGCTTCTGCCTCATATTCAGATCCCGTATTTGTCAATTGCTGGGCGCTCACTCCCTGGCGGCGCGGGCTGCCAGGCACACGGGGGGATATGTGCAAAATCCAAGCCGAAGGCGTCTGGTCTTTTTAAAATCAATGGCCTGGCGACTCAGGGAAACACCCGAGCCTCACCTAGGGGGGCCGCCGGAGCTCCGGAACGTCGCGCGCGGCCGACAGCCGAGCGCGAGCAAAAGCCCGGGAGACTTATAACTAAATGATTTTATTTATTTTTTTCGACTGAAGACGCGTCGGGAGATGACGACAGGGTGACCTGAGGCGCGGCTCTGGCGGGGCAGGCTGTGTGCGTCCTCACAGAACCGCGGCCCACCCCGCGATGCCCGTCGCAATTTGAGCCGCCGCAACTCGCCGCAGCCGCGTCGGCGAGCCGCGGCGAAGGCTTGGCATCGCCCTGATGAGTGTCTCGGCCAGCGCGGGTTGTGCCTGGCGGCGGGCCCTCAGTCTCTCTTCTTTTCGGTCGTCGCAGCCGCGCCGGCCGGACCCAGACTCAGTGTGTACGCGTCACTCCCGGCCTGATTTACCAGCACGAAAATGTCCTTCTCCGGGAAGTAACGAAAGCGGCCAAAAGTGCCGGTGGTTGCGGACGGCGCACCTTCCTGGCCCTTCTCAGCCGGTCCTCCGGGGTATTGGACCCGTTGACACGTCCAGGTGCCCTCATCAAGCAGGTACACCGCGCTCCCGTAATTCGGCCAAATCACGATCTTTTCGAGTGCGGAGTCGTATGCCACGCCCGGGCTGGGCGCGCTGAATGGGTCCTGGCAGCTCGCATCCACCCGTGGCGTCACTTTCCGCGACGACGTGCCTCCCACGGTGAAGACGTCCAGCCCCCCGCCGTGGTTTCCGAGCCCTCCTACTATCACGAACAATTTTCTCTTTGGGTCAATTGCTCCGTTCATGTGGTAGTCGATCCCATAAGGATCGGACATCACCTGCTTCCACGCATTGGCATCGAAGTTGTACGCATAGAAACCGCTCACGTAGTCGTGCAGGTAGACCAGCTTCGAGTTCGGATCGTAGTCCGACACCTGTCCGGGTCCAGGCGTCGGCTTTGTGCCGAGCGGGTCCATCGCGCGCCATTTCATGGTGGCGAGATCCAGAGTCCAGGTGCCGCCGCTGAAGAATCCGCAATTCGCTTTGGAGCCGCCGAACGCGAACATCGTGTCCGCGTGGGCTATGTAGGCCAATCCTGCGTAGGTGTGTCGCGAGCTTGGCAGCCCGTCCACATAGGCTTCGGGACAGGTGCCGACGTTAGTGACGGGGCTTGGCTCGTTCAGCCTCTCCATCCTGCCGGCGCTGAGATCCAGCGCGTACACCTCATTTCCGAAGTAGTCGCTGTGTCCGCCGCCCCAGATGACAAGCCGATTGCGTTTGGTGTCGGCAATCCCACCGCTCCAGGCGTCGATTACTCCGCGGCAGCCGCTCACAGCCTGAATCGCAGGGTCTTTCGGGCACACGGATTCCAGCGCTGAACCGGCAATCCGGTGCCAGCCAGGCGCCGTATTGGTGTCGGTTCCGCCCGGCACCTGCGTGCCCGCATACGCCGCGCGGGACCCCGGCTGCCCTGCTGCGAGCATCGCCAGCGCACTCGCGAACACGACCTTGAGCCCTTGACGAGTCCCCGGCTTGCAGTCCACCGCTCCTCCGCGAAAAACAAGGAAAGACTGCGCGCCGATGCGGGCAGTCCCGTTCACGAGGCTTCCGGCCGCCTCAGGGCGCCGGAGTCGGGCTCGTCGCCCGCGGCGTAATATCCCACTTCGGGCTGGCCGTGGGGAAGTCGCTTCCCGGGGAGTTTTTTACGCACCCCAGGGTATCCTGCGCGGAGCGCAGGGTGTTGTAGGCGGTTGCTCCGCTGTAGCCACCCTGCGAGCTGCTCATGGTGTAAAAGTAGGACATGGCCGCCATGTTCTCGCCGGTGTACCACTCGTCGGGATTCTGCGCTCCACAGGCAGGCCATGATGTGGCTTGCCCCCCTGGAACATAGAGCGTCTGATCCTCTGCCCAGGACGTGATTTCGCCGCCACTGGCGTTCATGGTTGGAAACACGTAGTCCGACAGGTGGTAGATGTTCGACGCCGGGTTGAGCGCTTCGTTGATGAAATGGTTTGCGACATACCCCAACATCGCACAATTGCCTGGACAGTAGCCGAGATCATTGATCCAGCCGATGACTACAGCGGAGTACGCGGTTTGGAAATTCGAGTTTCCATCCATGGGTGAGTTGGAGAACGGTGTCGCCGGGCAGGGAGCCGAGGTGTTTCCAAGGCAAAGAGGATAATTCGAGGCATAACCACCCGGGCCCACCGTGGGACCGTGAGTCCAGGCGCCGAGTGTCGTCCCCGAAGCCGCAGGGTTCGTCGCTCGCGACGTGTTGCCGTAGGTCCAGGCGTTGCTGTAGGCAGCTCCCACATCGTTCGTGATGCCGTGCAGGCCCTCCCAGACTGCGATGTTGGCTTGAGCTTGTCCAGGAAGTACGTCTGCTCAGGCGAGCCATCGACCGCGATGAAGGCGCCCAACATGTTCTCGCGCGCCTGCCAGTCGGTACCACGCTCCTGGTCGATGTACCAGTAGCCGGCCGATCCCATCCGCAGAGAGGTGTTCTGCGTCGGCTGCGTGCAGGCGCGGTTGCCTGGGCCAAAGCCCACGGCATACGCCGACTGCATGAGCTGTTCTTCGTAGTAGGCGTATTGGCCGGTCAGGAGATAGGAGGCGTAGGCGAGGTTCGGCCAATGGGAGGTGTCCAGCTCATCGACGGGCCACTCCCCGGTGTCCTGCCCCGAGCCACCAAAGGTGATCTGGTCCGCGGCAAAATTCGTGTTGCAGCTCTGCGCGTTGCCGTCGAGCGCTTCCTGCGTGCGCGCATTGATCGACACCACGCGCCCCTGTGTCTGGACGTTGCCCGCAATCCCCGAGTTGTCGAAGGTCTGCCCGTGCCCAGCCTTGGTATCGGCTTCGCGATAAAAGTAAGGAAGAGAGTTGCCGAGGTCCGCATTGCCGAGCGTCACGGCGAGCATACTCGGGTCCTGCGACATGAGGGTGATGATGTCCCAGGTTGTGAGCGGTCCATGGTACTCCGCAGACCCGGTCGCGTTCATCCCGCCTTGGTTCGGGCCCGGGTAGAAACCGGCGCCATCGCCGTTCCCAACGAGCGTCTGGTTGGTAGCAGCGAATGCCGATACTTCGCCGGAGATCTTGCTGGCGGCAATCGTCAGGTTTGGATCCCAGTGCGGCGTGAACTTCGTCGTCGCGAGATACGCCCAGCTCTGGTTCACCGATATTGCCGGACCGCAGACGTACGGATCTCCCTTACCCGCGCCGTTGACGCAGAAGGAACGGTGCCAGCGTGACCGGGTGATCTGCGTGAACGAGCTGTTGGTGAACACGGTTACCGGGCTCGAGCTGCCCGCCGTGAGAACCACGCTGTACGTCTGATCGCGCGCTGAGTCGGAGGCAGTCGTCGAAGCCCAGGAGTTCTCAAGAGTGTACCCAAGCATGACCAGGTTGCCCTGCGGATAGAACCAGGCCTCGAATATCGGATGCAGTGGGTTACCAACCCCGCCGTCCGTATTCACGTCGAAGCTGCGGCCGGAGCGATCCTCGAGAATGACCGCGGTCACTACCGGTCCCTTCAGCCAGTACGTGCACTTGAATCGCCCGCCATCCGGGTCGGAGCCGGGATCAGAGCAGGAACCCGCGGCGCTCAGAATAGCGCGCGCGCTGATGTTGTGGCTCGCCGTGCCGCTCAGCTGGATTTGGCCGTCGAAGTCGTAGCCGGCGGCCACCATGTCCGATTGCGCCAGGAATCCCGTGTTGTTCCCTGTCGCCTGGTTCGCGAACGACACCACCACGGAGCCGTTGGCCGGAATGCTCGGAATCACGAAGCTCACCACCGCAAACTTCAATGACCCATCCGGCCACCGGTTTTTCACATCGCACTGCGTCGACAGTGCGGACCCGTCGATGGAGGCCTGCGCGAAGTTGGCGATCTCGCCCTGCGCGAACGCCCGCGAGATCGAGATGGGGCGGTTCGTCTGGCCGGCGCCGGATGAATCCGTGACAGTCACGTTGTCGCCGGCCGGAGGCGGAGGAGAGCCGCCCGGCTGCGACACCACCACGGTGACGCTGCTCGAAGTCGCGCTCTTCCCGCTCTTGTCGGTCGCCGTTGCGCTCAGAGTGTGTGACCCGTTGGCGACAATTGCCGTATCCCATGGCACCGAATAGGGCGAGGTCGTAACGCCGTCGCCCAACTTCCCTCCGTCGAGGAGGAACTGCACCGATGCCACGCCGGCCGTAGCGGATGCCGTCGCGCTGACCGTCACCGTCCCGGAGATGCTCGCGTTGTTCGCCGGCGAATTGATCGAGACGGAGACTGTCGATGAGAGGCGGTGGCGTCGTGGGGACGAGCTGGATCCGCCACCGCCGCAACCCGCATTCACCATGGCCAGCACAGTAATCGCAGCTGCACCGGCTATCCTGTTAGTGAAGGGCATGCATCGACTTAGGACCATCTTTAAAGTCTCCTCGTTGGTACACTGCAGATCGCGCACGGATGAACGGTTCCGCGAAGCGACGCGCATTGAATCACGATTTGCGTGCCCAACGGCTGTCCGCACACGGCGACATCGCCGCGGGATGTGCGAAATGTGCGCAGAAGTCTTGACGGCCAGCGAGAGCTGCGCTGTGCTTAGCGTCGCAGTTTGGACTTAATCACGCGCAGCGGCTTGGACCGTAGCCATCCTGCGACAGTCCGCGAATGCGGCCGAGGCGCCCGAGCCTACCTTCCTGTCCGGCGAATCTACCTCGGCGTGATGTCCCACTTGGGACTTCCGGAAGCGAAGTCGAAATTCGGCGCACCGCTGGTGCAGCCCAGCGTCGAGCGAACCTTGTTGTAAGCGGTCGCCCCGTCATATCCCCCGTGAAGACTCTTCGTTCGATAGAAGTACGACATCGCCGCCGCGCTCTCCACCGCGTATCCCTCATCCGGATTCTGACTGCCACACACCGGCCAGCCTTTCGTGGGAGTGGCGTACAGGGACTGATTCTCCTGCCACGTCTCGATCTGCTTGCCGTCCGGGCCCATCGTTGGGTAGACGTAGTCGGAGAGGTTGTAGATGTTTGCTGCGGGGTTCAGGGCCATATTCAGATAGCGGTCGGCCACGAACGCGAGCATCCGGCAGCTTCCGTCGGTATGCGGACAGAAGCCGAAATCGTCGATCCACCCCAGGATCACGGTGGAGTAGTTATTCTGAAACGTCGCATTGGCTGCCGTCGGCGCATTCGGACCACTCTGATTCATTTTCTTGTCCGTCTGGTAGCCTCCGTCTCCGCCCAGTCCCCGGGTCCACGAACCCAGTGTCGTGCCTCCGCAGAGTGGATAATTCGGGCCGCGAACCGTGTTGCCGTATTTCCACGCGGCCGCGTAGTCGCCCGGAATGTCGTCCTTGATGTTGTGGCAACCCTCCCAGACCGCCAGATTCGCGAACAGCTTGTCTTTGAAATAGGCCTGTTCAGGCGAGCCGTCCAGGGCGATGAACGCCCCGATCGCGTTTTCTCGTGCCATCCAATCCGTTCCGCGTTCCTGATCGATGTACCAGTAACCGAGAGATCCCTGGCGCAGCGAGCCCCTGTCAGGTTGAACGCACGCTCTCGTGCCCGGGCTGTCCGCGATGGCGTAGGCAGACTGCATCATCTGCTCTTCGTAGTAGGCATACTGTCCCGTGGACAGGTAGCTGGCGTACGCCAGATTCGGCCAATGCGAGGTGTCGAGATCCCAGCCTTGGGTATCCTGGCCGGCGCCTCCGAAGTTGATCCAATCTTCCGGATAATTCTTGTTGCAACCTTGCGTGGTCGCGTCCTGCAGACTCACCTGGGTCCTTGCGTTCACTGAAATTACCCGGCCGAACGTCTGAATCGAACCGCCCGACTCCGCATCGAAATGCCGGCCGTGGCCCGCGTTGGTATCGGCCTCGCGGTAAAAGTAGGGAATTCGGCCCGCCAGATCCGCATTTCCAGCATGACGCGCAACAGGCGCGCATCCTGACTTATCAGGTAAATGATGTCCCAGGTGGTTAGCGGCCCGTGCCAGTCCGCGGCGCCGCCCGCGTTCAGTGCTCTTTGGATAATTCCCGATCCCCGCATCCCCGTAATAGCAGTGCGCACAGCCCTCCAGAACCCTGCTCGATCGCTCGAACGCCTCCGCCTTGCCAGCAATCAGGGAGTCCGCAATCCTGAGATCCGGATCCCAGTGGGGGAAGAACCGCGTCGTTGCCAGGTACGGCCAATTATCGTTGACCGCCACCTGCGTGGCGGCATCCGGCTCATTGAGCCAGAACGTCTTGTGCCATCGCGACCTGGTGATCTGAGTGAACGGGGCGTTGCGGTACTCGACAACCGGATTCCTGTCCCCGCCGCTCAGAACCAGCGCATAGGTTTGATCGCGCGCTGATTGTTGCGGATCGAGGACGCCCAGTCGTTCTCGAGCGTGTAGCCGAGCTGCACTGATTTGTTTTGCGGATAAAACCAGGCCTCGAAGATCGGGTGGAGCGGATTTCCGGGGAGACCGTCGGTGTTCGAATCAAATTTTCGGGCCGGCGTGCGATCTTCCAGCAGCACGGCGGTCACAATCGGCCCCTTGAGCCAGTAGGTACACAGATAACGCCCCGAATCGACGTCGATTACCCGGTTCGTGGCAGGCGTCTGCCGCTTCCAGCATCGATCGCGCGCTGACCTGCCGGGTTACCGTACCGCTCAGCTGAATCTGCCCATCGAAATTGTAGTCCGCCGACAGCATGTCGGACTTGCTCAGCCCCTCCGTGCCGCCGCCGGAAGCCTGGTTCGAGAAGGTCACCGTGACGGTTGCACCGGCCTTGGCCTCCGGCACTACAAAACTCACGACGGCGAATTTCAGGGAGCCATCGGGCCAGCGGTTCTTCACGTCACATTGCGTGGGGAGCGCAATGCCGTTGATCGATGCCTGAGCGAAGTTCGCAATCTCTCCCTGCGCGAACGGTCGCGCAATGGAGATGGGCCGGTTCTGCTGCGTCGCATGCGTGCTATTCCTGATTCTGATCTCGTCGGCAGCGGAACCGGAGCGATCGGAACCCGGCGCGCTCGCCCAGACGCACAGGGCGCAGACCAGAACGGACAGCAAACCGGGCCCGGGGCAGCGCCTGTTGATCAGCATGGAGCGTTCTCCCTTAGTGCGGTCCCCGCATCTTACGGCGGCGGGGACCGGTTACTACGGCGTATTTGTCTCAAGCGCTGGCGGACGTGCGGGACCGCCGCATCCGTCTGGCGACCGCAATGAGCGCGGTCAACGCGCCCGGCCAGGAGGCGCGCCGTACGGCGCGGATACCGATGCGCTCGCGACGCGCCGACATCCAATCACGCTTGTAGGCGTCGTCGCCGCACAGATAGTCGACGACCGCGACCCGATCGACATCGAGCGCGTGACGCATCAGCGCCAGGGTGAGCGCGCTGCCGACCGAGAGCTGCGCGAATTCCTCGTCGTAGGCCAGCTTGAAGATCGAGGCGGTGCCGCGATAGACGAACCAGATCTGCGCGGCGACCGGGCGGGCGCCGAGCGCGACGAGCCCGAGTCGCAGCCAGCCGCGGCGCGCGAACTCGCCCGCCACCGCGCGGATGAATTCCCAGCCGGGCTCGTCGCTCTTCCAGCTGCTGCGGTACACCGTCATATACGCATCGAGCGCAGCCGGCACCTCGGCGGGCTCGGTCACGATGCGCACGCTGACGTCGGGGCGGGCGTGAAGCTTCTTGCCCTTGCGCTGCAGCGTGGAGCGCAGTTGCCCCGGGAGGCTCGCGAGGTACGCCTCGCTCGAGCGGCCGCCGACCTCGAGGTACCAGTTCCCGAAACGGAAGTAGCGTTCGACGCGGTAACCCTGCCGTTCCCACTCGGCGGCCAGCGCGCGGCTCACCGCGTCATCGGCGGCTACGGGGTTCAGGTCGATCACCGCGGCGCCCGCCTCCGCCGCGATCGCCGCGCGTGCCAGCGCCGGCAGGGCGCGTTCGGCACCTGCGGGCGTTCCGAGCGGCGCGAACAGCGCGGTGTAGTAGTTGGAGAGCGCCGTGACTCCCGCGGCGCGCACGCGCCCGGCGAGCGGCACGAGGTCACGCCGCAGCGGCAGCAGCGCCAGCGGTGCGCCGGCATCGTCGGTGACCCCGAGCAGGTGCAGCCGCTCGCCCGGGTGCAGCAGGTGGCGCTCGAACGCGATGAACCAGGGCAGCGTCTGATCGAAGGTCGGGGCGCTGTCTGCGCCACCAGTTCCTGCCACTCGGGCGGCAGCCCGGCGGTGAAGCTCCCGAACTCGCAAGCCTTAGGCATCGGACCGCCGTCCGTGCCCGACGACCTGCTCGAGCCGCGCGGCGAGCTCCGCGGTCTGCGCCGCACGTGAATAACGGGCGATCACCCCGGGTGCCGGCCGGCGCCACTCGTCACGGCCAGTCTCCTCGAGAAAGCACAGCAGAGCCGTCTCGATCGCCACGGCAGAGTCGAGCGGCGCGATCAGGCCGGTACCGGCGGCCGCCAGCGTGCGCGCCGTGTCGCCGGCGGGATCGGTGAGCGCCAGGATCGGGCGACCGCTGCGCAGGTACTCGTAGAGCTTCGCCGGCACCTGGGTGTTGCAGTTCGCAGCCTGCAGGATCAGCAGACCGTGCGCGCTCAGCATCTCCTCGAGCGCCGCCAGGTAGTCGATCTGCGGTTCGAGCCGGACGATGTCGGCGATGCCGAGCGCCTCGAGCTGCGGCCGGTAGTGGCTATCGAAACCGCTGCCACGCAGAGTGAGCTGCAGACCGGCCGCCGAGATCCTGCCGGCGCGCTTGAGCGCCGCCAGCGCCGTGAACAGCGCCGTCGGATCGCGCTCGCTTGGATACACCAGGCCACTGTGCAGGATCCGGAACGGCGTCCCGTGCGGCGCAGCCACGCCGCGCGCGCGCCGGAACGTGTCCTCGTCGTAGCCGTTCTCGATGAGCGCGATGCGTCTTCCCGCGCCGAAGCCCGGGAAGCGCTCCCCGTAAACGGCCGCCGCACCCGGCGTCGTGACGACCACCTGCGCGGCGTGCGCGAAGATCCGCTCCTCGAGCGAGCGCCACACCCGATTCACCTCCGGGTCCGGCGGGTAGTCCCCCTGCCACATGGGGTCGCGAAACTCGGCGATCCACGGCAGCCCGGTGCGCCGCGCCACCTCCAGCCCGATCGTGTGCGCGGTGGCAATCGGAAAGGTCGACCACAGGGCATCGATTCGCATCGTACGCACGATCCGCAAGGCGCGGCGCACCGCCCAGTGGCGCCAGCTGGCCCAGCGATCGGGTAACGCCAGCGAGCGGGCATAGCGTCCGAACAAGCTCAGACTCTTCGCAGCGTCGAGGCCGAACGCGCGATGCACCTCCAGACCGGGCGGTACCTCATTGCCCTGCGAAGTGGATGTGGCCTCGTAGGCGCGCGGATTGATGGTGAGGACGATGGGCCGCCAACCGTATCGCGGCAGATGCTCGGCAAACCTCAGAGTCCGCTGCACGCCGCTGCTGCCCTTCACGGGCGGAAAGTGAAAAGCCACGAGCAGGACGGTGTGGGTGCTCATGAACCGCTGCGGGCAGCGCGAGCGATGCCCGCCTCGAGGCCGCGGAGCCAGTCCACTATGCAGGACGAGGCCGCCACGAGTGCTTCCCGCGACGAAAAGGTGTGATCCGCGTCTTCGAGTCGCACCCTTCGCCGGGGAGGAGTGCTAGAGATCCAGTGGCGCCAGAACGGTGAGCTCGAGCACAGATCGTCGAACTCCCGGGCGGTCAAATCGCGGCCGCTCAGCACCACGAGCACCGGCCGGACGAAGGACCGGGCGGCCGCCTCCATGCGTTCGAGGAACGGCGGCCGAGACTCGCCCGCACCCGGGTCGCGGGGCTGGCGCGAGCGGCGCAGCAGCGCGCCGAAGTCGCGCAGCGAATCCCGCAAGCGAAAGTCTCCCCTCACCAGCTTCACCCACAGCCCGCGCTGCAGGAGTCTGCGCCAGTAGTAATGGCGCACCACCGCACGCGCGGCGCCGGCCTCGGTGCGTACCCAGGGATTGATCAGGACCAGTCCGGCGACGCGTGCGTCCTGCGCGCCGTACATCAATGCCGCGCAGGCCGCATCGCACAGACCGAGGACGACCACCGCGTGCGTCGTCGGTTGCCGCTCCAGAAGCGTGTCGATGGCTGCGCGGATGTCCGCCTCGACCGAGTCGAACGTGCGCGCGGCGCCCCCGCTATCGCCCATTCCGCGGTAGTCGAAGCGTAGCGCCGGATAGCCGGCGGCGGCGAAGCGGCGCGCCATCAGGACGAATTGTCGGTGGCTGCCGACCCGGTACTGCGGGCCGCCGACCACGATCAGGACACCGACGGCATGCGGCGCCGCGGCGCGATGCTCGATCCCCACGAGCTCGCTCCCGCCGCAGCGCAAGACGAGCGCCCCTTCGCGCGCACTCATGGCGCGGCCACGAGCGCGTTCACCGTCCGGGAGATCAGCTCCGGGACCGTGACGATCTCGGTCGAAGACCAGAACGGCTCGGACTGCACGGTGCAGGTGTCGACCGACAGCCCGCCGGCACGCAACGAATCCACCGCCCGCTGCGAGTCCGCGCCGATCGCGCTCCCGGCGGCGCGCACGACTTCCATCCAGTGCACGTGGCCGAGCGCGATGCCCGCGACGTCGGTCAGCCTCAGGGCTGCGACCTGCTCCGCCAGCCGTGGCGACAGAAGATAGCCGGATACTTCCAGGGGCTCCCCGCCGGCCAGCCGGGCGCGCAGCGCCGCGGCGGACTCGCCCTTGCCACCCATCATCGAGGCGGCCACCCGTAGCCTCAGGAACTGCATCAGGTGGCGCTCTCCGTCGGTGACCGGCTGCCAGAACACGGTTCGCGCCAGCGCCCGCGGCAGATCGCGTGCAAGCTGTGCGCCCAGGATGCAACCGGCGCGTATGCCCAGGAGCGCCGTGATCGGCCACCCTTCCACCGCGGACCATTCGGCCGCCGCCTTGAGATCGGCGCGCCACGAGTCCCAGTCGGCGTCGCCGAATTCGCCGCTGCTGTCGCCGGTCCCTCGCAGGTCGGGCAGCACGGTCGCGAGGCCACGCGAGGCGAGCTCGCGCCCGGTCTCGCTCAGCATCCGCCGCGACTTGTTCATCTCCTCGGCGAACGGCGCACAGATCAGCACCGCGCGGCCGGACGGCGCCGCCGGCCGGCGCGCCAACACGAAGATACGCTGCGACCCGCTCTCGATGAAGCGCGCGGTGATCGCGGAATCACTCAACGAGTCGCCTTGCTCGCCACGAAGTCCGCGAGCGTGCCCAGGGTCTCGAACACCTCCGCGGAAACCTCGTCGTCGTGGATCGTGATGCCGAATTCGTCCTCTATCATCGTCATGACGCTGACCACCGCCATCGAGTCGAACTCGGGAATCGCCCCCAGCAGGCGGCTGTGGGCGTTAAGGCTGGCGGCCCGCGGGCCGAGCTGCAGAGTGTCGCGCAGAATACCGCGGATGCGGTCGAGGTCGGTCATGGTGTCAAAACCCGTCGCAGGAGTCACATCGCGCCAGTCGGCGCGGCGAAATATCTCATAGAATAACCTATCCGGCCGACCCCTCGCGCCACGGGCCACCTACGATTGAACCTCGCATGATGAAGCTCATCGGCTGGACGAGTATGGCGCCTGGTGCGGCGCCGCCCGAAGCGCTGCGCGCGCCGCTTGCCGCAAAGCAGCCGCGCGCCGGCGGCGACTGTGTGAGCACCACCGCCGGCGACGGATGGCTGTGTGTTGGTCCTGAGGTGTGCGCCGCCGATGGCATCGCGGTGGCGCTGCGCGGACCACCGCTGTGGCGCACCCAGGAACTGCGCGTCAGCCGCGCTGCGAATGGGGCGCGCGCGGTGCTGGAAGCCTACCGCCTGTGGGGCGGGGATTTCCTGCAGTGGCTCCACGGCGGCTTCGCCGTGGCGATCTTCGACAGTCGTACGCGCGCGACGCTCCTCGCCGTCGATCGCTTCGGCATCGAGCGACTCTGCTACACGCACCAGGCAGGGGAGCTGTGGTTCGGGACATCGGCGCAAGAGGTGGCGCAAGCCCCCTGGTGCGCGCATCGCCTGCACAGTGCGGCGCTCCTCGACTATCTCTTCTTCCACATGGTGCCCTCGCCGCGGACGGTGTTCGCGGCCGTGAGCAAGCTCCCGCCGGCCACCCTCCTCATCGCACAGGACGGGCGGCTGCGCGAATCGCTCTACTGGAAGCCCGCGTTCGCCGCGGCGGGCGCTGCGGCGAGCATCAGGACCCTGTCCAGCGAGCTGCGCCCCGCCCTTGAAATCGCGGTGCGTGCGGCGCAGCCCGACGACGCGACCGGGGCGTTCCTCTCCGGCGGGCTCGACAGCTCCACGGTCGCCGCGGTGCTCGGTGAGGTGCGCGGGCGTCCGGCCCGCACCTTCTCGATCGGCTTCGGCGTCGAGGACTACGACGAGCTGCGTTATGCGCGCATCGCCGGTGCGCGTTTCGGCTTCGATGCGCGGGAATACCAGGTCCGGCCCGAGGACATCGTCGAGCTCCTGCCGGTGATCGCGCGCGCCTTTGATGAGCCCTTCGGCAACGCCTCGGCACTGCCGACCCTGTGCTGCGCGCGCCTGGCGCGCCAGCACGGCGTGGATCATCTGCTGGCGGGCGATGGCGGCGATGAGATCTTTGCCGGCAACAAGCGCTACGCCGAGCAGCGCGTATTCGAGCACTACCAGCGCATCCCGCGCGCCCTGCGGGCCGGGCTGCTCGAGCCGGTGCTGAAGCTGTTTCCCACCGTGCTCGGCGGCACTCTGCTGCGCAAGGGACGCAGCTACGTCGCGCAGGCGAACGTGCCGCTGCCCGAGCGGCTCGAGACCTGGAATTTTCTGCCGCGCCTGGGATTCGCTGCGGTGCTGCATCCGGAGTTCCTGCGGACGATCGATCCGCAGGCGCCGCTCGCGCACATGCGCGCCGTGTACACCTCGGCACCGCCCGCCGCGGTGCTCAACCTCATGCTGTACTACGACTGGCGTTTCACGCTCGCGGACAACGATCTGCGCAAGGTCGGGAGCATGTGCGAGCTGGCCGGCGTGCGGGTCTCCTACCCGATGCTGCACCCGGACGTCGTCGAGCTGTCCCTGCGCGTGCCCGCCGCCCTCAAGATGCAGGGCGGGGATCTGCGCACCTTCTACAAGCGCGCCGTGAGCGGCTTCCTGCCCGATGAGATCATCCACAAGAAGAAGCACGGCTTCGGGCTGCCGTTCGGCCTCTGGCTCGAGCGCTCCGCGCCGCTCGCGCAGCTGATCGACGGCTGTCTCGCCGGTCTGCGCGAGCGGCGCATCGTGCGGCCGGAGTTCATCGATCAGCTGCGTCGGCTGCACGGCCAGAGCGACGCCAGCTACTACGGCGTATTCGTGTGGACGCTCGCGTCGCTCGAGCTGTGGATGCGCGAGCATGGCGTGTCGCCCGCGTAGCCTCTAGACGACTTGCGCCGCCTGCGGGGCGCCGTAGGTGCGCACCAGTCGCGCGGCATAGCGGCCGGCCGTGCGGTCCCACGGCGACACGCGCGGCAGCTGAAAGCGGTCGGAGCTCGCCCGGCAGGCACCGGCTGCGGTCGAGACCGCGGCGCTGAAGCCCGCCTCGCGCACCATCGCGACATGCTCACGCTGGTAGTCGCGCTCGGGCCGACCGTTGGGAAATGCGAACAGCGGGACGCTGGTCCCCGTGAGCTCCTGCAGCACGGCGCGGCTCGAGGCGATCTCGCGCCGGGCGCTGGCGGCATCCAGACGCGTCAGGATCGGATGCGTCACGGTGTGTGCCCCCACGTCGAGCCCAAAGCGCGCCAGCGCGGCCAGCTGCGCCTGGCTCAGCATGAGGTCCGAGGGCAGCTCCGCCCCCACGCGCTCGGCGATCGCGACCGCCGCCTGCGCACGCGCCGCCTGCGGGCGGTACTTGAGCGCATCCAGCAGGGCGTCGATCGCGCCGCGCCGTGCCGCGGTGTCGCTGAGCGTGAAGCGTCCGAGTCCGAGCCCCGACAGGTCGAGCTCCGCGCCGGCACGCCGCACGGCCTCGATCACCGTGTCGTTCCACATCCGGCCGCCTCCCAGGTACCCGCTGGCGACGAATACCGTCGCCGGAAGCCCGCGCTCGCTGAGTATCGGAGCCGCATGTGTCAGGTTGTTGGCGTAGCCGTCGTCGAAGGTGATGCAGGCCGCCCGCGCGGGCAGGCTGTGCGCGTACAGCCGCTCCACGGCTTCGGCGAGCGGCAGCACGCGGCAGACCGAACGCACCAGGTCCATCTGCGCGGCGAAGCGCGTCACGTCGGGCTCCCCCGGCAGCAGCGGGTCCGGCTGCGCCAGCACGCGGTGGAAGATCAGCACCAGGAGCGAGCCGCGGCGGCCGCCGGGCGCGAGCAGCGTGCCGCAGCCCCGGAGCGCCGCGGCCGACAATGGCGACAGTCCTTTCATGAGTTTCCGAGCGCGCCCGCGTGCGCCTCAGCCCGCGGCGCTCAGGACCGCCGGAGCCTCGTGCGGCGGCGCCGCCGGCTGCTCCTGACTGCCGAGGAACCCGTCGAACATCAAAAGCGACCACAGCACCGCGCTGTGATCGCGCCGTCCGGCGACGTGCTCTTCGACCACGGTGTTGAGCGCGCGCGGGTCGAAGACGCCCGAGGAAGCCAGCCGCGGGCCGCGTACCGCGTCGGCGATGTGCTCGCGCAGCGAGCCACGAAACCAGACGTCGAGTGGCACCGCGAAGCCCATTTTCGCGCGATACAGCACCGCGCGCGGCAGCAGCGGCTCGAGCGACTTCTTCAGCAGGTACTTGCCCTCCCCGCCCCGCAGCTTGACGCTGGAGGGCAGCCGCGCGGCCCATTCCACGAACTCATAGTCGAGGAACGGGGTACGCACTTCCAGGCTGTGCGCCATGCTGGCGCGGTCGACCTTGGTGAGGATGTCGCCGGGCAGGTAGGTCTTGTAGTCGAGGTATTGCACGAGCGCCATCGGGTCGGCGAAGGTCTTGCCCGCGACGTGTGCACGGAACACGTCGGCGGCGCTGCGGCCCCCGAGCTCACGGCGGAAGTCCTCGCTGTAGATGCGTGCGCGCGTCTCCTCGGCACAGATGGAGACGCCGTGCAGGTAGGCTCCGACCGTGTCGCGGGCGAGCCCCTGGAAGGTGGTCTTGCCGCGCAGCACTCGCGGCGCCCAGTCGAGCTTCGGATACAGACGCCCGAGCGGACCGAACAGCGCGCGGCGCAGCCCCGCGGGCACGCGCGCGCGGATGCGCTCCTCGGCGGCAAACAGCCGGTAGCGCCGGTAACCGATGAAGTCCTCGTCCCCGCCGTCGCCCGACAGCGCCACCGTGACGTGGCGCCGCGCCAGCTGGCAAACGCGGTAGGTCGGGATCGCGGAGCTGTCGGCGTAGGGCTCGTCGTAGATCCCGACCAGGCGCTCGAGGAGCCCGTAGTCGGACGCCTCGACGGTCTCGGCGCGGTGATCGGTGTGCTTGGCTTCGGCGACCATGCGCGCGTACATCGACTCGTCGTAGCGCGGCTCGCGAAAACCGATCGAGCAGGTCAGGATCCGCTCGGTCCCGATCTCGCGCATCATCGCCACCACCGCGCTCGAATCGATGCCTCCGGAAAGGAACGAGCCGAGCGGCACGTCCGACACGAGGCGCTTGCGTACCGCCTCCTTGAGGCGTGCCCGCAGCTCCTCTTCCCAGCGCGCGGCGGGCTCGGCCGGTGTCCGCTCCCCCGCAAGCGGCACGTCCCAGTAGCGCACCGGGAGCGGCGTGGGCGCGCCGCGGCGCACGCACAGATAGGCTCCGGGCTCGAGCTTGCGCACGTCGCGGTAGATGGTCTTGGGATCGGGGACGTAGCCGAAGGCGAAGTACTCCTCGATCGCAACCGGGTCGATGCGTCGCGGCACGTCCGGGCACGCCAGCACGGCTTTGAGCTCCGAGCCGAACACCACTCGTCCGTCCTCCAGCAGCGCGTAGAAGAGCGGCTTGACGCCGAGCCGATCGCGCACCAGGAAGAGCGTCTTCTGCCGCCGGTCCCACAGAGCGAACGCGAACATGCCGTTGAAGCGCGCGAGGCAGTCGACACCCCATTCCTCCCAGGCGTGCACGATCACCTCGGTATCAGAGCGTGTGCGGAAGGTGTGCCCGCGTCGCTTGAGCTCTGCCTCGATCTCCATGAAGTTGAAGATCTCGCCGTTGAAGGTCACGACGACGCTATGGTCCTCGTTGTAGAGCGGTTGCTTGCCGCCGGCGAGGTCGATGATGGAAAGTCGCCGATGGCCGAGCCCGCAGCCGGGCTCGAAGTGGAAGCCGTCACCGTCCGGGCCGCGATGCGTGAGCAGCGCGTTCATGTGGCGCAGCAGGCGCTCATCGACCCCCCGCTCGGCCTTCAGGTCGACGATTCCGGTAATCCCGCACATCAGGCAGCCTCTCTTCGGTGAGCGCACTGGCAGTTATACAGCTCCTGGTAAGCCGCGAGCATCTGCCGCAGGGAATAGCTGCCGCGTGCACGGGCACGCGCCGCCGCGCCGTGTGCCGCCCGCAGGTTGGGGTTCGAAGCGTACTCGAGCAGCGCGCGCGTGAGCGCGGCCGCATCGCGCGGCGGCACCAGCCGGCCGCTGACTCCGTCCTCGATGAGCTCCAGGTTCCCCCCGGTCGCAGACGCGATGACGGGCAGCCCCGATGCCATCGCTTCGAGTACCGTGTTGGAGATGCCCTCGCGGGCCGATCCCAGGGCGAAAATGTCGAATTCGCGCAGCATGGGTGCGACGTCGTCGCGGCTGCCGGGAAGCCAGGCATCTGCGGTGAGGCCCGCATCCGCCAGCATCCGCTCCGCGTCCGCCTTGAGCACGCCGTCACCGAGCATCACCAGACGCAGCGGCGACCCCAGCGGCTCACGACGAGCGGCTACGAAGGCACGCACCAGATTCAGCGGGTCCTTGATGGCACCGAAGCGCGTGACGCTGCCGACGATGACACTGGCCGACGGGAAGCGCCCGCCGTGCAGCGATGCGTTCCGTGCCCCCGGCGCCGGCGCGAAGTGCTCGGTATCGACCCCGTTGCAGATGCGCACCACCTTGCCGGGTGCAATGCCGACCGTGCGCACCAGCCACTCCTCGAGCTCGGATGAGAGGGCCACGAAACGGTGAATCGCCGGGTTCATGAGCCGGCGCAGTGCCCGGTACTTGCGGCTGCTGCCATCGGGGTCGTAGACATCCCAGCCATGTTCGCCGTGAATGCGCCGCCCTACCCCCGCGAGGCGCGCCACGAAGGCCCCTTCGATGGTCGGGAGATTGCGCGTGTGCACGATCGCCGGCCGCAGCGTACGCAGCAGCCGGTAGAGACGCAGCAGCATGGCGGGATCGTTCCCGGCGCGCTTGTTGAGCGCATGCACGCTGACGTCCGCGCGGGCGATGCGGCTCGCGAACGCGGTCGCCTCGGTCAGCGCGATGACCGCATGGCGGAATGCTTCCGCGGGCAGCCCGTTGATCAGGTTCACCACGCCGTTCTCGAGGCCGCCGTAGTCGAAGCGGAACAGCACGTGCGCGATCAGCGGCCGCGGGTCGGCTGGCTCCCCGGCGTTGGCGCGCGCGTCAGACACGGGCCGCACCGCGTGTCACGCGGGCCTCGGCCAGGCGCTCCCGGAAGAACCCCAGCACGCGCCGGGCCACATCCTCCCAGTCGCCGACTTCCAGACCGCGGGCGATCGCCTGCGCGTCCCAGCTGCGCCCCAGCGCACTCTCGAGTGCACGCTCGAACGCGACGACGTCGTCCACCGGCACCAGCGCCCCGTTCACGCCCTCATGCACGAACTGCGGGTTGTCGCCAACGGGTGTCGTGACTACCGGACGCCCCGCAGCGAGCGCCTCGAGCACCGCGTTGCAGCAGCCCTCGCGGTGGGTCGCGAGCGCGAACACGTCGGCGGCCTGCAGCCAGGTGTTGACCTCGAGCTGCGCGATGCGTCCGAGCATGCGCACCTGCTCTGCGACACCCGCTTCGCGGGTTAGGCGCTCGAGCTCCTGCGGGTAGGAGCGCTCGTATGCCGCCCCGCCGACGATGGCGAGCTGGGCTCGCGGGTATCGTCGGCGCAGGCCCGCGAGCGCACGCACCAGCACGTGGTGGCGCTTGCCGGCCACGAGGTGTCCCACCGCAACGATGAGCGGTGCGCGCGCATCGATGCCGAGCTCGCGGCGCGCTGCCTCGCGCGACCCGGGACGGAAGAGCGAGCGGTCGATGGCATTCGGGATGACCCGCAGGCGCCGCTCGTCGACTCCATGCCGCACGGCCAGGCGCGCGAGCGTGTGACTCACGCTGATGCAGCCCGCGGCCGCATTCAGCGCCTGCACCAGTTGCGCCCCGATCCCGGGCAGCGCGAGCAGGTCGGTCTCGGAGCCGCGGATGGTGACGAACACCGGCAGGCCGAGCGCACGGCCCGCGCGCACGCAGCCCGCGCCTTCGGGGTAGCCGAAGTGCGCATCGATCAGGTCGATGCGGCGTGCGCGCGCAAGGCGCGCGAGGGCGCGCTGCGTGCTGCGCGCGAGCCAGCGGCCGTCGAGCGACTTGAGCACGCCGGGCAGATAGAACATCGGAGCGGGCTCGATCGACAGGCCCTGCGCCGTGTGCGGCGCGCCGCTCCAGGCCGGCAGCGGCTTCGCCAGCGGAAAGTACGGCACCGGCTGCACGACGCGCACGTCAGCGAGCCGCGCCAGCGCCGCCAGGCGATGCAGCACGAAGGTGCCGGCGACCGGATCCTCGGGAGTCGGCAGCGTACGGCACACGCCCACGATCGAGAGCGCAGCGGCCGCTGGCCCGAGCTCGGGCGCAACCGCCTCCGCGCCCGCCGGGTCAACCCGCGCGTGCACCACGGGCCCTTCCGGCGGAGCGGCGCATGAGCGCCTCGTACACCGGTGCGTAGCGCGCAGCCGACTGCTTCCAGGTGCAACTCTCGCTCACGTAGCGCCGCCCGGCCGCGATGAGCGCCGGCCAGGAGTCGCGCGCGCTTAAGACCTCACTGGCGACACGCGCGAGATCGTGCGCATCACCGGGTGTGAACACATTCGCACGCAGGTGGGCCGGAATGAGCTCGCGATGACCGCCGACATCGGAAGCCACGAACAATCGCCCCAGCGCCATCGCTTCCAGGGGTTTGAGCGGTGTCACCAGCTCGGTAAGCCGGCTCGAGATGCGCGGGTAGACCAGCAGATCGCTCACCGAGTAGTAGCGCCGCACGTCCTCGTGGGGCACCCGGCCGGCGAAGTGCACGCGTCCGGCTACGCCCAGCTCCTGCGTCAGCCGCCGCAGCTGCGCTTCCGTCGGACCGCCGCCCACCAGCACCGCGCGAACGCCCGGGTGCTGTTGCGCAATTGCGGGCAGTGCGCGGATAAGAAGATCCAGGCCCTCGTAGCCGTAGAAAGAGCCCACGAAGCCCACCACGGGACCGGGCCCGAGGGCCAGTCGCTGGCCGAGCGTCGCGTCGGGCGCTTCAATCGGCGAGAAGTCCGCGATGTCGACGCCGTTGGGGACGACGGTAATGCGTTCTCGCGCCACGCCGCGGATGCCGATGTCCTGCGCGAGTCCCTGGCAGATCGTGGTTACCGCATCGGCTCTGAGCAGCACGCGGCTCTCAAGCGCGCGCGACAGCCGGTAGCGCAGTCCCCCGGCGCGCGCCGTACCGTGATCCACTGCCGCGTCCTCCCACGACGCTCGCATCTCGTAGACAACCGGGATCCCGTATGCCCGGCCTACCTTGAGCGCGGCCAGACCATTGAGGCAGGGCGAGTGCGCATGGATGACGTCCGGTCGCAGCCGGCTGGCCAGCTCGCCGAGGCGTGCGGCGGTCGAAGATACGACCACGGCGTTGTTCAGGATCGGCACGCGCGAGAGTGCCTTGGGCCGGTACGCAGTGCGGAAGAATCGCAGCCCTGCGACTTCCTCTTCGGCGGGTCCGGCTGCGTGGTGCTTGGGGCTCGTTAGCTGGAAGGTCTCCCACCCTAGCGCACGCTGTTCGCGCAGCAGCGCGAGCGTGCGAAACGCGTAACCGCTCTGCAACGGCAGCGAGTGATCCAGGACGTGCAGGATGCGCAGGCTCATGCTGTCGGCGCCCCCAGCTGCCCTCACCAGCAGATGCCGCGGTACTGCGCGCGGCGGATCGCCTCGGGCGGCAGGCCAACGAGATCCACTACCGTGAGGCTCGCCTGACCGTGCGCACCGAGGGCGCTCACGATCTCCGGACTCGCGAGGCTCACCAGCGCCACCTGCGCGTCGGCGAGAGCTGCGGCCGGGTCGCGCACCATGACGCTCTCGAGGTGCGGAATGGTCTCCTCAATGAAGCGCTTGTTGGCTCCCAGGAGCCGTGACAGGTTCACCTCCGGATCGTAGATCTTCAGCTGTAGCCCCTTGCCGAGGAGGCGCTCTGCCACACTCACGAGCGGACTCTCGCGCAGGTCGTCGGTCCCGGGCTTGAAGGACAGCCCGAGCAGCGCCACCCGGCGTACGCCCGGAGTGAGCACCATGGCGAGCGCGTGATCGATGTGTGCGCGGTTGCTGCCCAGTACACCACTCAGCATGGGGAGCGTCAGGTCGTGCGTCTTGGCGAGGTAGTTCAGCGCGCGCAGATCCTTCGGCAAGCACGAGCCGCCGAAGGCGAAGCCCGGCCGCAGGTACGCGGGTGATATGTTGAGCCGCTTGTCGCGGCACACCAGATCCATCACCTCGCGCGCATCGACGCCGACCGCCTGGGCAGCGCGACCGATCTCGTTGGCGAAGGTGATCTTGACTGCGTGAAAGGCGTTGCAGGCGTATTTCATGAGCTCCGCGACGCCAACCGAGGTCACCGCGAACTCGCACGGCAGATGGCCGAAGATCTCCTGCAGGCGCGCCGCGGAAGCCGGCACGCGGGTCCCGACGATGGTTATCGGCGGGTGATCGTAGTCATTAATGGAGGTACCTTCGCGCAGGAACTCCGGCTGGAAGCACAGCGCGAAGTCGGCGTCCGAACGACGCCCGCTGTGCTCCTCGAGAATCGGTCGCACGACCTCGTCAAGAGTCCCGGGCTGTACCGTGGAGCGCAGCACCACTGTGTGGTGGCTGCTCTTCGCAGCCAGCGCCGCGCCGATCGCGCTCATCACCCTGCGTACGGCCGCAAGGTCCTGGCCCCCGTTCGGGCTGGAGGGCGTCCCGACGCACACGAACGTCAGGTCGGTGTCCCGTACTGCCGCCGCGGAATCATCGCTGACCTGCACCCGCCCGGAGGCCACCACCAAGCGCATCAGCTCCTGGATCCCCTGCTCGACGATCGGCGAGCGCCCGGCGCGGATCATGTCGAGCTTGTGAGGGTCGAGATCGACGCCCACTACCTCGTGTCCATCGCGCGCCAGGCAGGCGAGTGAGACCGCGCCGACGTAGCCGAGACCAAAGATGCTGATGCGCACGCGCTTACCTGCTTTCAGTAATGGTGAGTGGTGGTGCCGGACTGCGCGGGCGCGACCGGATGGGTCGGCGCGCGCACCGCGCCCTGACCCGCAGGGGCCCCGGCGCGCCGCTCGAAGGCCGCGGCGATCAGCGCATCCAGCTGCGCCATAGAACTCTTCCAGGCGTGGTGCGACAGGACGCGCTCGCGGCCGGCGCGCGCAAGCTGCGCGCGCAGCGGCGGGGAGTCGAGAATGCGCTCGATCGCGGCGACGTACTCGGCAGGAGCGGAGCCCGTGAGGAGGTGCTCGCCCGCTACGGCGTCGACGCCGCGCGAAGCCGCCACACTGCACACCACCGGTACACCCATTGCCATGGATTCCAGGATCTTGTTCTGTGTACCGCGCGCGATGGTCGAGCGGCGCGACAGTAAGAGCCGCCCGCGCTACCAACGGGCGCACGTCGGGTACGGTGCCCGTAACACTCACTCCCGGGAGGGAGGCGAGATCGCGGATCGGCTGCGGCGGCTCGGCGCCTACGATCGTGAAGCGCAGCTCCGGGCGCCGCTCCTGCAGGCGTGGGAGGACGTCGCCGCAGAAGGTGAGGACTGCCTGCTGGTTCGGGTAGTAGTCCATGCGACCGACGAAGGCGATCAGTCCGGGGTCGTAGTCAGGTGCCGGCGCGAACGATGAGCCATCCACTCCGTTTGGAAACCAGTCGCTAGGTGTCGCGGCCCCGAGCGAGCGCAGCGAGGCGAGCTCGGCCCGCGTGGTGCAGGTGCAGAGGTCGAACGCTCCGGCAAGGCGCGCCTCGGCACGCTCCAGCTTCGCCGCCTCGAGCCGGAAGCCCAGCGACAGCGGAAAGGGCTTGTAGTGCACGTACTCGCGCCACTTCTGCGAGTCCATGTCACCGAAATCGATAATCCGCAGCGCGCGTCTCTCGCGAGCGACGTAGTCGGCCGCCGAGGAGCAATGCGCCAGTACCAGCTCGCAGTCGCCCGCTGCGAGTTCCGCGTCCACACGCCGCTTGAGGTTCGGCGACCAGAAATACCCGAAAGTCGAAGGCGCCGACGTCGGCAGGCGGCTGATCATGCGCGCCCAGGCAAGCCCTTCGGGAATCACCTCGACCAGCGCGCGTTCGCAATGCGCGGTGAGCCCCCGCGCCTCTTCCGCCTCCTCTGCGGTACGGGCGAGCGAAGCAACGGTAACGCGGTGTCCCTGTTCGCTCAGGTGGCGGATGATGTTAAATGGGCGGATCTTGCCGCCGCGCTGCGGCGGGTACGGCACACGGTGGCAGGCAATGAGGACTTTCACGCCGCCATGCTCGCGCGCAGCTCGTCGGTGAGCGCTGCGGGCGTCTCGCCGTCGAGGTACAGCCGGCACCAGATCTCTAGCGCCACCAGTGCGAGCAGGTGGTCGGTGCGATCCGCGACGCGCGTCTCGTGCTCGCGTACCACCCGCGCCACCGCCGCCGGATCCAGCAGTCCCCGCCGCGCGAGCGCGGTTTCGGACAGGACCTCGCGCAAGAGAGGTGCGAGCTCCGCCTTGAACCACGCGCCGATCGGCGCGCCGAAGCCGCGCTTGCTGCGACCGAGTATCTGCGCCGGTAGGATCCCCTGCAGCGCCTTCTTGAGCGTGTGCTTGAGCTCGCCGCCACGGATGCGCAGCTTTCCCGGAAGACGTGCGGCGAGACGCACCAAGCGCTGATCGAGCAGCGGCACGCGGCATTCGAGCGAGACCGCCATGCTCATCTTGTCGGTGAGCATCAGCAGATCCTCGGGTAGCTGCGTGGCGAGGTCAACGTCCATCAGACGCCGCAGCGGATCGCTCGCGTCGGCCGCCGCGAACGCCCGCGCGATGCAGTCCTCCCCGGTCGCACCCGCTCCGCGCAGGAGTCCCTGACGCTCGGCGGCGCCGAACACCTCCATGTAGCTCCGATACCGGTCCTCGAACCCTAGGGCATCCGCGAGAACGAAGGCGCGGGCTAGACGCAGCTTGTTGAGGAACGCCGAGTGGCGGTCACTCGGCAGACGGCGGGCCAGCGGCTCGATGAGCCCGCGCCGCAGCGGCGCAGGGATCAACCGGTAGCGTGCGCGGTAATACTCGTCGACGTAGCGGTTGTAGCCCCCGAACAGCTCATCCCCGCCGACGCCCGAGAGAATCACGGTGACATCCTGGCGGGCAAACTTCGCAACCAGGTAGGTGGTGATGAAAGCGGCATCCGCGATCGGCTCGTCGAGATGCCAGATGAGATGTGGCAGCAGCGCGGCGACGTCCGGCTGCACGATGATCTCGTGATGCTCGGTGCGGAAGGCCCGGGCCACCTGGCGCGCGAATGGCAGCTCGTTGTACAGCTCCGCGCCGGAAGAGCCGCGGAAGCCGATCGAGTAGCTGCGTACCGGCTGGTCGGAGGAGCGCGACATCAGCGCAACGACCGCGCTGGAATCGATGCCACCAGAGAGAAACGCACCCAGCGGCACGTCGCTCACCATCTGGTCGCGCACCGCCCGCTCGAGCTCGACGCGTATGGTCGCGACCCAGTCGTCAGGGCTCATCGAGGTGTCGACCTCGGGCGCGAGCCGCCAGAAACGCGTGGCGCGAGCCACGCCGTTCTCTACGACGAGCGCCTCGCCCGGCAGGAGCTTACGCACGCCCTCGAAGAGTGAGGCGGGCGCGCAGACGTAGCCGACGCCGAAGTACTGCGCCAGCGCCCCGGGGTCGAGGCGCACGCGCAGCTGCGGCAGCACGAGGAGCGCCTTCGCCTCGGAGGCAAAGGCGAACTGGCCCGGAAGCTCAGTGTAATACAGCGGCTTGATGCCGAGTGCATCGCGGGCCACGACCAGGCGCCGCCGCCGCCGGTCCCAGAGCGCCAGCCCGAACATCCCCTCGAGCTCTGCGAGGAACCCCTCGCCCAGCTCCTCATAGAGGTGCACGATGACCTCGCTGTCGCTGTGGGTGGCGAAGCGGTGTCCGCTGCGCTCGAGCCGCGTGCGCAGCGCCTGGAAGTTGTAAATCTCGCCGTTGCACACGGCCACTACCTGCCCGTCCTCGCTGGCAATCGGCTGGTGTCCGCCGGCTACGTCGATGATCGACAGGCGCCGCATTCCGAGCAGCAGTTGCTCGTCGACGAAGCTGCCCTCGTCGTCCGGGCCGCGATGCACCAGCGCGCGACCCATTTGCGCGAGCAGCGCGGGATCGGCACGCCGGGGGCCGGCGAGACTCAGAATTCCGTAGATACCGCACATGGGAGTCTGGTCGCCTCAGCCGAGATGGCGCGCGATCGGCGGCCCGAGCAGCCGGGTGAGGGGCAGCGGCAGGCGGCGCCAGGCGCGGATCATGCGCTCGTACCGGGCGTTGGTCGGGCTCAGGTTGGGCATGGCCTTGGCGCGCACCAGGAAGTACTGATACGCAAGGCTCTCGGGCTCGAAGCCCCAGTGACTCTTGAAGTCGAAGGAGCCCGTGCCTTGCTTGCTGCGCCCGAAATCAAAGAGCCGCGCGCCCCGCTCGCGCGCCCGCTCCATCACCTGCCAGTACATGAAATCGTTGGCCGCCGCGGCGCGCGCCGCGGGAGTGCTGCCGCCGTAGTAAGGCAGCACCTCATCACGGAAGTAGAAGCTCATGACGCTCGCGACGGCGTCCGCCCCGTTCATCACGGTGAGCACCTCGCAGCGCTCCCCGAAGGTCTCGCGCAGGATCGCGGGGTAGCTGTGTGCGAACACCGGCGTGCCGAGATTGTGCAGGCTCCGCGAATAGATGTCGTACATGCGCGCGCAGTCGGCGTCGAGCTCGGAACGCAGCCCGTTCTGTATTCCCTTGCGGACCATGGCGCGCTGCTTGCGCGGTATGGCGCGCATGTTGTGCTCGGAATCCGCGTCGATGGCACGGCGGAACGTGACGTAGAGATCCTTGGTGAGCCAGTCGCCGCCCGGGCGCGCTTTGCGGTTGCGCATCTCGACATAGCCGACGCCGAGCCGCGCACCGAGCTCACAGGCGGCGCGCAGCAGCGCGCCCGCGGCTTCCTCGTCGGCGGCGAGCACGCCGCCGTATACGCAGAACGGGGTCGACACCAGCGCGTGCCCGAACAGCAGGCTCTTCACCTCCGCGAGCGGCAGCACGCCGACAAGGGCGCCGCCGCGCTCCGCGCACAGGTAGTGGCTGCGATGCCCGAAGGCCCGCTGCAGAACGGTCGACCACTCCGCGAGGTGAAAGAAGCTGCCCTCGGGATGTGCTTCCACGAACGCGTTCCACGCCGGCCGGTCGGAAGCCGCGAAGGCGCGCGTCACGCATGCGGCCGTGGGCGCAGGCGAACCCGCCGGGGTATATAAGTCCATCCGCGGCTCACTGGCGCCGCGCAAGCTGGCTGGTTCGACCATGGCGGCCGCGGAACCGGTTATGGAGCGGCCGGAACGGCGGCCGTCGCGGAGGCGCTGGTCGCCATGGCGATGGCGGCCGGCGACAACGGGCCGTGCATGAGAAACGGTGGCGCAACCGCGACCGGCAGGGTCGTGCCCGGGGTGACCGGATTCGGGACGATCGAATTACCCGGCAACCCGGTCGGCCCGTTGCCGAAGTACATGTTGCCGGTCAGTGACACCATGTTGACGGTGAACACCTGCCCCCCGGTGCGCTCCCAGTGATCGACCGCGAGTGTCACCGTGGTGCGCAGGCCCACCTGGTCGGTGAGATGTGCGGTGTAGTGCTGATCGTTGTAGGTCGAAGCCCCGCCCTCGCGCAGATCGGTATGATCGTAGGTCGCGGACAGCATGGCCTGCAGCTGCGCGCCCATACGGCGCGTCATATAGAGAGTCGCTCCGCGCGTCTGGTCAGACACCGGCGCGGCCGCCTGGATGCCGTTGACGGTGAAGTAGTTCTGCTCGGTCGAGAACGCGTCAAGTCCCAGCTCCGTGAGGCGGCCGGTGAGCGCCGCGCGCGCATCGAGCGCCTTCAGCAGGTACGCATCGCTCGTCAGGCGCTGAAACTGCGGCACGCCGGGGATCACCACCAGGTCGTTGCCCGGCCCCTGGGGCAGGAAGCGATTGGAGAAGGTCTGCGGCGCCTCGGTGTAGTTCACCTGCAGCGTCAGCAGCCGGCTCTGGTGCCTCACCAGCGCGGTGTAGGTGTTGCCGAAGAACCGGCGTCCCGCCATCGCCTTCACTTCATTGAGCTCATCGGGCGACCAGTCGAAGCCCCCCGACCAGGACGTGGAGCCGAATCCGCCCGCCGACACGCTGGTGATGAGGTCGCTCTCGCGGCCGTACTGGCCGAGCAGACGCAGACTCGAGGCTACCAGCACTCCCAGGTCGGCATTGGCGTCCTCGTACAGCCAGCGCGGTTCGACCACGTTGGTATACGTGCTCTCCTGGCGCAGGTAGCTCGCATCCCAGGTGACGCGCGCATTCTTGTCGACACTGCTGAGCGTGAAGCTGCCATCCTGGTTGTCGGTGTCCGGCAGCGAGTAGGGGACCGCTCCGATGTTCTGGTAGCGCGTGAAGCCCCAGCTGTAGCGCGCGTCGACCTGCAGATATTGGAACTTGTGGCGGATGATCGGCGTCCCCGACGCCGAGGTCTCGTTGGCGAGGTTCCCGGTGGGAAACAGTGCGCTGACGGCCGGGCTCACGTTCGGATCGACGGTGCCCTGCGCCTTGTTGCCCCCCACGTCCACGTAGAACCAGTCGGGCAGCAGCTGAGCGTCGGCAAACAGGTTGCCGTTCTGAAAGATCTGGTGCCCGTGCTCCCCGCCGTCGTAGAAGTACCCTTGGGCTTCGTAGTCGAGCGTGACGTGCAGGTTCTGGCTGTCGTGCTTGAGGTAAATACCGGGCAGCAGCTGCCAGATCTCCGCATCGGCCGTGTTCCCGGGCGGCGCCAGCAGGATGTTGTCGGTCCAGGAGGCGCCGGCGCCCAGGTGCGGCACAAAGGTCGTGCCGTAGGTGACAGTGCCTGCGTCCGGCGGATCGGCGAGCGCCGGTCCTGCCCAGGCGCCCAGGAGCGACGCACCCGCGAGCACCGCGCGCGCGCGGCCGCCGGCCGGACTATGAAAGCCGCGGCTGGTCATTCGCCGGGTAGCCGTACCCGTAGTAGTAGTACTCATTCAGGTGGCTCACGCGCGTCTGGTTGAGGAGGCAGCGGATCTGCTTGCTGCGGTCCAGCAGGCTGACGGCCTCGAGCACCACCGGCTGCGGCGTGGATTCGGCGCACACCACGAGCACGATCTGGTCCACGAGACTGGCGAGCACCTGGGTTTCGTTGGTCGCGAGGAGCGGCGAGCAGTCGAACAGCACGACGCGCTGCGGATCGCTGCGCCGCAGGCCCGCGACCACATCCGCCATGCGACGGCTCGCGAACAGCTCCGAGGCGATGGGGGTACGCTGCCCGGACGGCAGGAAGGTAAGCCCGGGGATGCCGGTGCCGAGCACCAGCTGCTCCGGGTCGACCTGCGCGTCGGCTGCGGCGTCGGTCAACCCGGGACGCGCATCGGTGCCCAGGAGCCGCGTGAGGTGTCGCTTGGCGACGTCCGCGTCGATCAGCAGCACGTCCAGGTCCTTCTCGCGAGCGATGCTGAGCGCGAGATTGAAGGAGCAGAAAGTCTTGCCCTCCCCGGCCACGGAGCTGGTGATCATCACGGCGTTCGCCGCCGGGGCGCCGGCTTGGCCCCGGCCGAGCGCCGCTTCCAGCAGCGGCCACTTGATGCGGCGGAACTGCTCGGTGAGCCGGTCGGCGAAAGCCGCCGGGGGGACGATTCCGGCGGTACGCATCGCTTCGAGGTCGACGTGCACCGTCTCGCTCGGCGTGCGGCGCTCAGGGGCTGGCAGCGCCACCGGCACGACCGGGTCGCGCGCGCGGCCCGGCATGCGCTGACCCTGGCGGGCGGGGTCCTCGCTCTCGCCGCGCTGCTTCTCGAGGGCCCGTTCGATGATGCTCATCGTGCGCTCACCCGACCAGGACGTGGATGGCCGAGCTCACGGCGTCGGCCATCAGCAGCCCGAGTGCGTAGATCACCAGCAGCGCCCCGCATGCGATTCCGAGCAGCATCGGCTCGCTGCGATCCGCGCGGTGCTGCACGAAGGTGATGGAGCCGAGCACCGGCAGGCCGGTCACCGCGGCCAGCATGCCGCGCGAGAGAAACACGGGCTTCAGCTGGTTGAGCAGCAGTGCAAGCGCGGCGCCCGCGGCGAGCCCGCCGAGCAGCGCCCCGTCATCAGCAGGATCCGCTTCGGGCCGACCGGGGCAAGCGGCCGCTGCGGCGGCTCGATGATGCGGAATTTGACCGGGTTGTTGGTGATATCGGCCTGGTCGGACAACCGCGCGGACTCGAGCCGCTGCACCAGCGCCGTGTGCTCGGCCTTGGTGACCTCGTAGTCGCGGGTCAGCTGGGTGAGCTGCGCCTCGGTCTGCGGGATGGTGTTGACGCGCGCCTTGAGATCGGCGACCGCGTGCTCCTCCTCGGCGACCTGCTCGCGCAACTCGACAATCGCCACGTCGGTGCGGCTCTGCTCGAGCCGCAGGTTCTGGTACACCGGGTTGACGTCGAGCGCCATCGCTGCGGCCTGCGAGCGGCTCTGCGGCACGCCCGCGGCGGCGTGCTGTGCCTGCGCCTTGCTGGCGGCCGCCTTCTGCGCCTGAAGCTGCGCCATCGTCGCCTTGATGGCAATCACCTTCGGGTGCTTGTCCGTGTACACCAGCAGCAGCTGATCGAGCTGGCGCTGCAGGTCGGCGAGCTGCGGGTCGGCCGCCGCGCCGGCCTCGTCCCCGCTGCCGTTGAACAGACCGAAGGTCGGCTCCTCGCCCTCGAGCTGCTTGGAGATCTCGGCGCGCGCCTGCTGCGCCAGGCGGTAGCGGGCCTGCAGGTCCTGGAGCTTATTCTGTTCGGCCTGCAGGCGCGTGTAGTAGTCGCCGGCCTGTCCCGGCAGGAGGCCGACGTTGCGCTGCTTGAACTGCGCCAGGTGATCCTCGGCGGCCTGCAGCCGCGTCTCGTATTCCTTGATCTGCGCCTCGAGGAACTGCTGCGCCTTGTCCGTGTCGGCGCGCTTGATACCGAGGGTGTCCTCGACGAAGGCATCCAGCAGGCGCTGCACGACGCGCTGCGCCATCGCCGGATCGGAGTCGGTGTAGCGCAGCGAGTAGACATTGCTGGCGTTCAACCCGAGGACGTTGGTGCTGCCACCGTTGCCGCCCTCGAGGGTCACGCGGCGGGCCAGTGAGTTGATCAGCTCATCGAACTGCTCGGGGCTGTGCGCCCGCAGCGACAGATCCGTCTCGCGCGCCACGCGCTCGAGGTTGGCGCGCCCCATGATCATCCGCGCCATCATGTTGACGCGGTTCTCGGTGTCAGGGTTGACCGCCAGCCCGTTGAGCAGCGGCTTGAGCACCGACTCGGTGTCGACGTAGACACGCGCGCGCGCCTCGTAGATCGGCGGCAAGGTCATGGTCACCGCCCAGCCGATCAGCGCAACGACCCAGGCGACGCCCAGGGCATACCAGCGGTAGCGCCATGCGCCACGCACCTGTCCTATGAGCTGTGCGATCGTGTCTCTCATAACGCCCTCAGAAGCGCGACTGCGGAATGACGAGCACGTCGCCGGGCTCCATCGCGATGTTCTGCCGGTCGTCGCCCTTGTTGATCAGGTCGCCGATGCGGACCTTGATCTCGGTCTGCTTGCCGTTCTCGGTGCGCTGGATGCGGGCGCGGTTGAGCGCCGCGAACTGGCCCGGGGTACCGACCTGGATCATGACGTCCATGAGGTGCATTCCGTTGCGATACGGCAGCGCGCGCGGCTGTACCACGCCCTCGCCCACCACCCGGATCTGGTCGGCATAGGTGCCGACGAAGCCCGTGACAATGATGTTGACCTGCGGCGTGCGGATGTATTCGGCAAGGACCTTTTCCATGTCGCGGCCCAGTTCGCTCGGAGTCTTCCCGACCGCCATCATGTTTTCAACCAGCGGAGTGGAGATTCGTCCGTCGGGGCGCACCTGCACGTTGACGCTCAGGTCGGGTTGGTTGAAGACAAAGACGTTGAGCTGATCGCCGGGGCCGATCTTGTATTCGGCGGCGGGCTGGCCGGTGACCTGCGGTTTCACGGGGGCTCCCCCGCCACAGCCGGCCGCGAGCGCGGCGCACGCGAGGAGCGCCGTCACCCATCCCCAGCGAAGCGCTGGGCTCACCCTGGTCCTGTTGCTTCCCATAGCCGTCCGTGATTCGCCTTGCTTATTGACGGCGCCGCAGCGCGGTGTCAAGTCACGCGCGCGCCGTCATCCCCAAACGTCGCGCAGCGCCGACGCTTCGTTCTGTTTGTTGAGTCCTTAGCGATCGCAGCCCTCGCTAGGATCGGAGTTGCGTTTCAGGGACACCGCCGTCGCGTCGAGGTTCCCCTGGACATCGCGAGGCGCAGGATGCCGGTATGTGACGTACCGCGCATTGCGCTGGTTCTCACAATACGTGATTTTACAATATCTTGTAGGGAAAGAGGGGGCATGTGAGTGCACCTCGCGGGGGCGCCCACGGCCCTTGCGAGCGAACTAAGGGGTAGATCGCCTTGCCGGCGCGGGCGGGCCCTCGCCGACTTGGTATCCTCGCATCGTGCTGATGGCCGCGCGTGAGAATCGATTACTGAACGAGCACCTGCGCGTGCTGCCGGTGTTGGTCGCGCTGCTCGCGGCCGTCGTCGCCACCTGGGCGAGCTGGCCGGCACTCGTCGGGACCTGGGTCGGGATGGCCGATTACCACCACGGGACCCTGCTCGCAGCCTTCGTCCTCGTCTGGTTGGTCCGGCTCGGACCGAGCCTGCCTGCGCCCCAGGAGCGCTTCTCCGCGGTCGCCGCAGTACTGCTCCTCGGCGCGCTGCTGGCCTGGCTCATCGCCTTGCGCGCCCTGAGCAGCATCGGCCAGCAGATCATGATTCCACCGATCCTGTGGCTCACGGTGTGGCTGTGCTGCGGGCTGCCCACCGCGCGGCGGGTCGCGGCGCCCCTCGCGTGCCTGTATTTCGCGATCCCGGTGTGGGAGATGCTGCTGCCGGTGCTGCAGCATATGACGGTCGCCGTCTCCGAGACCGTGCTCGGCTGGTTCGGTGTGCCGGTCAGCATCAATGGGGTGTTCGTGACCATCCCCGAAGGCACGTTCGAGGTCGCCGAGGGGTGCGCCGGCAAGCGCTTCCTGATCGTCTCACTGGCGGTCGCCGGCCTCTTCGCCGGCACTTCACGCATGCCGCCCCGGCGTGCCGCCGCGTTCATTGCTTTCACCGCGGCGCTGGCGCTCTTGACCAACTGGCTGCGTGTGGTGATCGTTATTTACTCGGGCCACGTGAGCAACATGCAGTCCTATTTCGTCGCCCACGAGCACATCAGTCTCGGCTGGGCGATGTTCGCGGTGCTCGTAGTGATCGTGTGCCTGCTCGGCCGGCGACTGACCGACGATGTGCTGCCCGCCCCGGCGCCGCCCGCCGGGAATGCGGCGCCGGGGATTGCGACTCCGCGCCTGCACCCGCTGCTCGCGACCCTGCTGCTGCTGTGCGTCCCGTTCGCCGGACAGCTGTACACCCGGTACTTTCCGGTGCCCGCCTCGGCTGCGCCCGCCATGCGTTTGCCGGTAGCCGCCGGCGAATGGCGCGGCCCCCTCGCCCCCGACCCGCGCTGGATGCCCACGTACCCCGGCGCTTCGTCCTGGAGTCGGGCCGCCTATCGCACGGCCGGCGGCGCCGAGGTGCAGCTGTACGTCGCTCAGTACGCCGCGCAGCGCGAGGGCGCCAAGCTCATCAGCTTCGACAACCAGTTGCACAGCCGCGAGTGGGTGCTGCTTCGATCGGGAGCGCTCGAGTCCTCGTCCAACGCGCCGCCCGTGCGTCGGGCGGCCACCCTGCGGCTGCTCACCCCCCGCAATCAGGTCTGGGTCGTGAGCTATCTGTACCAGGTCGCGGGCGTCGTGACGGCGAGCCCCGTCGTCGCTCAGCTTGCCTACGGGACGCTCTCCTGGACCGGTGCCCTGCCTTCCCGGTTGCTTGCGGTCGCCGCACCCTGCGGCGCCTCCTGCGAGGGTGCGGAGCGGGAGCTTGCGGATTTCTGGTCGGCGGCGGGCTCGGATCTTCTTATGTAAATTATGTCGCATTGCAACACGCGACCGCCGTGACTTTGATATTATGGTTACCGAGCGGATGTCGATGCGCTTTACGGTTTGGTGTATGAACCATCCGTCGCAAGTTGCAGTCAGGTTGCAGGAGACTGGCATAACCCGAAGGATGGGCGCACGGCACGGATCGGGCCGGGCGACGATGGCACGAAATGGTCATTGGAGGATCAGCCGATGAAAAGGAACTCTTCGATCGCAGCACTCGCGGGGCTCACCGCACTCGCCGCCTTGTGGAGTTTGCCGGCCGCGGCAGATGACTGCGGCGTGACGGATTGTCGCGCGCAGTTTCACGACAAATGGCCCGGCCGGAGCGACTTCGGCCGCATCAGCCAGGATCGCGGCAACCCCCAGGGGCAGCAAGGCAGCGGCACGAGCTTCGGGGATCACGACGGCGACCAGGACGGGAGTCCTGCGACAACGACACTTCCCGTAACGACTCTCCCGGCCACTTCCACGGATCCATCGCCGACGCCGGTGCCGGAGCCGGCGACGCTGGGTCTGCTGGGCCTCGGGTTGGCGGGTCTGGGTTTCGGGCGCCGACGCCGCAAATAGCCCGGCCGGCGTGATCCGAGGGACTTGTGCCCTCGTGCAGAACGGCTGCTTCGGCAGCCGTTTTGTTTTGTGAGTCCGGCCCGCGCGTCGGTCGGGCTCCTCCGCTATAGTCCCGCCGGGCAGAAAGGCCCGGACTCATAACAAGAACATGCGTCGCTCGCACTCATTTGCGCTGGTGGTGGCACTGCTCGCTGCGGCGTTGCTTGGCGGCTGTATGAGCCGCGAGGCGGTTCTCGCGCGCATGCAGAAGAACTTTGCGGCCGCGAATTACCGCGCCGCGCTCGTCGACCTGCGCAACCTCGTGCCGCAGGACCCGAACAATCGGGATCTGCGCCTGAAGTTCGCCCAGAGCCTGCTGCGCACCGGGGACTTCCCCGGCGCGGAGGCCCAGTACGCCAAGGCGGTGAGTCTCGGAGCCACACCCGCAGCCGTGCTCGCCGGCTTGGCGGAAGCCGAGATCGGCGCGGGCGACTATCAGGCCGCGCTCCTGCGTCTCGAACAGCCGGGTGCCGCCGCTGCCGGCGACGTGGCTCTCCTCGAGCTGCGCGGACGGGCGCTGCTCGGGCTGCACCGCGACCAGGATGCGCGCGCGGTGTGGGAGGCCGCGGTGAGCAAGGCACCGCGCGACCCCGCAGCGCACCTGGGCCTGGCACAGACACTCGCCCGGCAGGCAGATGCCAACGGCGCGAAGAATGAGCTCGATGCCGCCAACGCGGTGGCGCCCGAGAACTTCGACGTCCACCTGAGCCTCGGACGCTGGTACTGGCTGAGCCGGCAGGCGCCGGCGGCGCGCGCCGAGTTCGCCCACGCGCTCGAGATCGCCCGGCACGACGGTACGCGGGCCAACCAGATCGCGGCTCTCGCCGCACTGGGCGAGGCGGACTGCGGCGCTGCGGATCTCAAGGCCTGCGGCGAGCACCTCGCGCAGCTGCAGAAGCTCGCGCCGAAGAGCGAGGGCGCGCTGCTGCTTCAGGCGCGACTGGAAATGCAGAGCCGTCAGCTGCCGGCCGCCGAGGCGACGCTGCGCGAGCTGCTCGCGAAGGATCCCAACAGCGAGCCGGGCAACACGCTGGCAGGAATCGTTGCGGCCGACAGCGACCATCCGCAAGCCGCCGAGGCCTATTTCTCCACCGTCCTCAACCAGCAGCCGGGCAACCTCGCCGTGCGCAAGCTCCTGGCGGAGGTCCAGCTGCGCGAGCATCAGCCCGAGCAGGCCCTGCGTACCGCGACCGATCCGGCCGCCGGCGGCGCGGACGCGGGACTGCTGTCGCTCGCCGGACGCGCCAGTCTCCTGCAGGGCGACGTCGCGGGCGGGCTCGCCTATCTGGAGCGCGGCGAGCAGGCTGCACCCGCCGACAAGCGCCGCGCGCTCGAGGTCGCCGAGGCCTACCTCGCGACCAACCGCAGCGCCGATGCGCTCGCACTGCTGCAGAAGCTCGACGTGCCGGACGCGCTCGCCGACCGGCGCGAGTGGCTGCTGCTCGTGGCGCTGGAGCGTGCCGGTCGCACGGCCGAAGTACCCGCCGAAGCGCAGCGCTTCGCCCAGGCCCGCTCGCGCGATCTGCCGGCCCTGCTGCTCGCCGCCCAGGCGCTCGCCACCGCGCACGACGACGCGGGCGCACGCGCGCTCATCTCCCAGGCGAGCGCCCTGGATGCGCGGGCGCCGCAGCCCTGGGTGCAGCTCGGCTGGCTCGAGTGGTCGCGGCACAACTATCCAGCCGCCGATTCGGACTTCGCGCAGGCGCTGCAGCTCGCCCCGAAGGACGACGCGGCGCTGCTCGGCAAGGCACAGTCCGAATTGCACGCCGGACATCTCGACACGGCGATCGTGAGACTCGAGCAGGTGCGCGCCCAGGCACCGCGCGCGCTGCCGCCGCGCCTCGCGCTGGCACGGCTGTACCTCTCGGGTGGCCGCCTGTCGCAGGCAACCGCGGTGCTCGGCGAGGCCCAGGGGCTGGCACCGAAGAACCCCGATGTGCGCCTCCTCGGCGCGTTGCTGGCGCTCGCCCAGGGGCACGGCCCCGAGGCGGTTGGCACCCTGCAGGAGCTGGCGCAGCAGTTTCCCAAGGCGGCGCGCCTGCAGGCAGACCTGGGGCGCGCGTACCTGCTGTCAGGGCGCACCACCGAGGCGCGGGGTGCGGCGGAGACGGCCCTGAAGCTCGACCCCGACTGCTGGCCCGCTCTGGTCACGGAGGTCGCACTGGCGCTCGGGCAGCACGACACCCCGGGCGCCAGCGCCGCGCTCGAGCGGCTCGGCCGCACCAGCGCGCCGAAGGCGACGACCCTGGCGCTCCGCGGCGATATCGCCGTGGCGGCCGGCAAGATCAACGATGCGCTGCAGGCGTTCACCGCGGCCTACGCACTCGCGCCGAACGGCCGGCTCGCTGTCCAGATGGCCACGGCGCGGCGCGCGCTGCACGCGGCTGACCCCGAAGGACCGCTGCGCGAGTGGCTGCAGCGCGATCCGAAGGATCTGGCCGCACGCCTCACGCTCGCCCAGATGCTGCAGTTCGACGGCCAGAGCCCTGCCGCTACCCGCGAGTACGAGCAGGTGCTCAGTCAGGACGCCCAGCAGCTCGTCGCCCTCAACAACCTGGCGTGGCTCAAGCTGGCGAGTGGCGACACTCAGGGCGCCCTCGACCTCGCACACCGCGCTTACACCAGCAACAATGGCCAGCCGTCGGTCGCCGATACCTACGGCTGGGCGCTCGTCCAGAGCGGCCATGCCGAGGACGCGGTGCCCGTGCTGCGCGACGCGTACGGAAAAATGCCGGGCAACACCGAAGTGCGCTACCACCTCGGCACGGCGCTGGTGAAGAGCGGCGCCTTGCAGGAGGGCCGTGCGCAGCTCAAGGCCGTGGCCGACAGTGCGGACCGCAGTCCGGCCGCCGAGCAGGCACGCGCGCTCCTGGCGAACCTCGACGCAAAGACAAAGGGTTGACGCTGTCGGCCGGTCGATGTCGGAAAACTTTACACCCAATCGGAGTCTGCCCGACAGGCTTTACCGCCTCGCGCAAAAGACGTGGATCCCTGACAGCCCTGTAGGTGCCCGTCCGATGCCCCGGCGGGAGCGTGATTTTACAATAACGAGACTTCCGACGATCGCGTTTCCGGCCGCGGCCTGCGTCACGTCGAGGGAGTTTACGGGCGGGGTGTCGGCGGGGCTCCGGGTCGGGGCAGGTAACTCGCAACCCGTTGACGCAACGAGAGGAATCCGTACAGGGCATGAGGCTTGCATTGTTCAGGCACGCCCGCGCGTTGCGTGGGCATGGAGAGCATGGATGATTCCAAGGATTAACTCGACGACGGCCTGTCTGGCGCTGACGGCGGCCGCCGTGCTCGGATGCACTTCCGCCGTCGCGCAGACCGTGGATCTGAACGATCCGCTGCATGCCTTCTGCTACGGAACGTCCGCGTGTTCCGATAACGGCACGGTCACCCCGACCACCGCGAATCCGCCAAAGTTCGGCTTCAGCATCAGCCCGGGTCCGCAGACCGGGGACTACATCATCGACGTTCTCGTGCCGGACAACGAGACGCTGCCCGGGAGCTACTCGATCACCGGCACCCAGGGCGGCGTTCTCGACAATCAGTCGATCAGCAGGAGTGCAACTGAGGTCAGCTCGACGGCGTGGACGAGCGGGACCCTCGGCAAATACCTGGGAATTGGCGCCTCGCCCACCAACCCGATCTCGAACTGGCTCGACTACACCCAGGCGAACGACGATCCGGGTGCCACGGGCTACTACGTGTTCCAGGCGAATCTCGGCCAGACGACGCTGCAGCCGAACAGCAACGAGTTGAAGGGTCCACTGCTCACCATTGGCACGCTCGACCCCGGCACCGTGATCACCGGGTTCCTCAACACCGGAACGCTGCGCTCGCCCAGCTGGATTGCCACCGCCTCGAGCGGTGGGCTGTACGTCGGGCGTCACAAGGTGCCCGAGCCCGACACCCTGGGGCTGATCGCGGTGGCACTTCTGGGATTCGGGGTCTCGGCATTGACCCGTCGGCGAAAGGCCAGCGCGCCCACAGCCCGCGCCTGAGAGTCCCCGGCGAGACCACCCGCGGCTGCCAGGGCCGCGGCTGCCCTTTCATTTGTCGGTATTCTTTACAGCGGTGCCTGTTCCAGGCTTCGCTATAGTCCCTTAAGCCGCCATGGACTCCAAGGTCATCAACCCCGGCGCGCAGCAGCGGGAACGCCCGGTCAACGCGTTCACCATCGACGTGGAGGACTACTTTCACGTCGCGGCGCTGGCGAGCGTGATCAGCCGCGACAGCTGGCCGCAGCGCGAATCCCGGGTCGAGCGCAACACCGAACGGCTGCTCACCCTCCTGGCCGAGCGCGGCGTGCGTGGCACGTTCTTCGTGCTCGGCTGGGTCGCCGACCGCTCTCCCGCCCTGGTGCGCCGCATCGCGCAGGCTGGACATGAGATCGCCTGCCACGGCTACTCTCACCAGCTCATCTACCGGCAGGCGCCGGAGGAGTTCCGCGAGGAAACCCAGCGGGCCAAGGGGCTGCTGGAGGATCTGATCGGCGCCCCGGTGCTCGGCTACCGGGCCGCGAGCTTCTCCATCACCCGCGAGTCGCTCTGGGCGCTGGATACCCTCATCGACGCCGGCTTTCGCTACGACTCTTCGATCTTTCCCATCCGCCACGACCGCTACGGCCTGCCGGATGCGACTCCCGAGCCCCACGTGCTGCGCGCCCCTTCCGGGCGAACGCTGGTCGAGTTCCCGATGTCCGCGGCGCGTTTTTTCGGCGTCCAGGTGCCGGTCTCCGGCGGCGGTTACTTCCGCATCCTTCCTTACTGGCTAACGCGTGCGGGACTGAAGCAGATCAATCAGCGACGCGGGCTGCCGTTCACCTTCTATCTGCACCCCTGGGAGGTCGATCCGGCGCAACCGCGGTTCAGGGTGGGCGCGTTCTCGCGCTTTCGCCACTACACCAACCTCGCGCGCTGCGAGGAGCGGCTGCGCCGAGTACTCGAGGACTTCGAGTTCACCTCGATGCGCGAGGCGCTGCGGCTTCGGGGCCTGCTGGCCGCCTAACCTACGCGGCGGCGTCCTGCGAGGCGCGCGGCTCCGCGCCGGCCGCGCGCAGCTCCGTAGGCAAGCTGATCGAGACGGCGAGCCCGCCCTCTTTCAGGTTGCGCGCCTCGATCGCACCGCCGTGCAGCGTCACGGCGCGCCGCGCGATCGCAAGTCCCAGGCCCTCGCCGCCGCCGCGGCGATGCTCGCGCGCCGCTTCGACCCGATAGAAAGGCTCGAAGATCAGCTGCAGGTCCTTCTCGGGCACACCCGGCCCGTGATCGCGCACGATGATCTCGATCGCCGGCGGCGCTCCTGCACCCGGCGCCGCCACGCGGTGCGCCGCCACGCGGTGCGCCGTCACCGCGACCAGTGCTCCCGCCGGGCTGTAGCGCACGGCATTGCGGATCACGTTCTCGAACGCGCTGCGCAAGAGCTCCGCGTCTCCCGAGACGGTGAGGCCGACGTCCGCCTGCACGCTCAGGATGCACCCCTGCGCGTCCGCCTCGATCGTCACGTCCGCGACGATGCTCTTGAGGAGCTCCCCGGTCTCGATCGGGTCGTGCTCGAGGGTGTTCACGGGGCGCTCCAGGCGCACCAGCCTCAGTGTCCGCGCGATGAGCTGCTCGAGGCGGTCAGCCTCGCAGCCGATCCGTGCCAGGTGCCGCTCCGCGTCCCCCTCCTCGCGCCGCGCCAGCGACAGCGCCAGCTGCAACCGTGCGAGCGGCGAGCGAAGCTCGTGAGACACGTCACGCAGCAGCCGCTCCTTGGTCTCGAGCAGGTGGCTCAGCCGCTCCGCCATCGCATCGAGGTCCGCGGCCAGGAGCCCCAGGTCATCCAGCCGGCCCTTGAGCTGCGGCAGGACGCGAACGTTGAGATCCCCGCCCGCCATCAACCGTGTCGCGAGGCGCAGCCGATCGACCGGAGCTGCGAGGTAACGGGCAAGGAAGAAGCACAGCGCGGCACTCACCCCAAGCGCAATCACGAGGATCGACGACGGCACGCCCGGCAGCTCGAGCTCCCCGAAAAGGCGCGGGCTGTCGCGCACCGGCCCGACCACCACGTGCCAGCTGCTGCCATCCGCCCCGACCAGCACGAGCGCGCCGCCGATCGGGGCGATCGCCCCCGCCGTGCCGGCGCTGTGCAGGGCCGGCCCCTCGGGCGTACCACTCAGGAACTGCGGCAGGGGCCGGCCCAGCATCTCTTTGCCCGAAGGTCCGACGACGAAGGTACGGCTGAAGGGCTCCCCGCCGAGGGACTCGAGCCACGTTCTCAAGGCCTCGGGGCCGCCGGTCTCGAAGGCCCGCGCCGCCTGGGCGTACATCTGACCGCGCTGCACCCACGGACGGTCGGTGCGATGCGCGGTGGCGTTCACCGCTACCGTGACGGTGCCGACCAGGATCAGCGTGAGCGCCACCCAGAAGGCCAGGAAGATCCGCCAGTAGAGCGAGTGCATCGCTTAATTCCCGGCGCGCTCGGCACTCAGCGTCAGGGCATAGCCCGCGCCGCGCACGCTCTGCACCGCGACGCGCTCGGTGTAACGCATCAGCTTCTTGCGCAGGTTACTCACGTGCGTATCGAGGCTGCGATCGGTAGGCAGCAGCCGCCGCCCGAGTGCCTGTGTCATGAGCTCATCGCGGCTGACGGTGCGGGTATTAGCGCGCACCAGCAGCTCGAGAATGCGCAGCTCCGCCGAGGTCAGCTCCAGGTCGTGCTCGCCGATGCCGGCGCGCCGCGCCCGCAGGTCGAGCTGCAGGGGTCCCCACACCAGCACACCCCCACCGGGCGGCATCTCGGCCGGAATGCGCCGCAGCACGGCGCGGATGCGCGCGACCAGCTCGCGCGGGCTGAAGGGCTTGCCGAGATAGTCGTCGGCCCCGAGCTCCAGGCCCACCACGCGATCGACCTCCTCGCCGCGCGCGGTGAGCATGATGACGGGTATCCGGCTCATGGTTCGGATGCGCCGCAGCACCTCAAATCCAGACAGCTCCGGCAGCATCACGTCGAGCACCACCAGGTCCGCGGGCTCGCGCGCCAGCCGCTCCAGACCCTCGGTGCCGGTGCCGGCGGTGGCCGTGACGAAGCCCTCGGGGCCGAGGTACTCGGCCAGCATCCCGCACAGCTCGCGATCATCGTCGACGATCAGCAGCTTCGGCCGGGCGTCGCCTGCCGGGAATTCGGGCATGTCGCTCATTTGCGCGCAAGATACTCCCATCCGCGAGACGGCCCGCGGGCCGGGCGCCAACCACAGATTTCTTTGCACTTCTTTGCCGCAGTGCTACAGCAGCGCCCACCTGGGTTATGCGAGCCTTGAGCCATCCTCCTGAAGGGGTGGGCGGGTAGTCCGCGCCACCCCATTTTTTTGCACGGGCCGTGTGGCGGTAGAATTCACTCAATGAACGACTTCAACCGCGACGACTCCCCCCTCGCCGCTGCGACGGATGCGGGCAGCCATCCCGCCTGGCAGCGCCTCAAGTCCGCGCCACGCCGGGTGCTCGTGGTCGTGGCGGTGCTGCTCGCCTTCGCGCTCGCGGCGTGGCTTCTGACGCCCAAGGCACGCCCGCCCCAGCAGGGACGCTTCTCCGGGGGCGGAATGCCCATGCCGATCGTGGCCGCCACGGCCCGCACCGGCGATATGCCGATCACACTGATCGGGCTCGGAACCGTCACGCCGCTCGCCACCGTCACCGTGCAGAGCCAGATCAGCGGCCAGATCATGAAGATCGCGTTCAAGGAAGGGCAGACAGTCAAGAAGGGCGACCCGCTGATCCAGATCGACCCGCGTCCCTACGACGTGGCGCTCGAGCAGGCGCAGGGTGCGTTGATCCGCGACAAGGCGCTGCTGGCCAACGCGCGGGTCGACCTCGAGCGTTACCAGACTCTGTTTTCCCAGGACTCGATCTCCCAACAGCAGGTCGCCACCCAGCAGGCGCTCGTCACGCAGGACGAGGGCACCGTGAAGACCGACCAGGGCCAGGTCGATGCCGCGAAGCTCAACCTCGTCTACTGTCACATCACCGCGCCCATCGCCGGGCGTGCGGGCCTGCAGCAGGTGACCGTCGGGAACTACGTGACTCCGGCCGAACCGACCGGCCTGGTCGTGCTCACCCAGCTCAGGCCCATCACGGTCGTGTTCACGCTGCCCGAGGATGAGATCCCGCCGCTGCTTGCGCAGCTGCACGCCGGGCGCACGCTCCCGGTGACGGCCTACGACCGCACCCACACGGTGAAGCTCGCCACCGGTACGCTGCAGTCGATCGACAGCCAGATCGACACGACCACCGGAACCTTGAAGCTCAAGGCGATCTTTCCCAACACCGACGAGAGCCTCTTTCCGCAGCAGTTCGTCAACGTCGACCTGCTGCTCGACACGGTGCACGGAGCGACGCTCATCCCGCAGGCGGGCGTGCAGCGCGGCGAGCCCGGCACCTATGTTTACCTGGTGGACTCCGCCGACCAGACCGTGAGCGTGCGCACGATCACGCTCGGGCCGGGCGATGCGACCGACGTGTCCATCACGCAGGGACTGAAGCCCGGCGAGATGGTCGTGGTCGACGGTGCAGACAAGCTCAAGGACGGCGCGAAGATCCTGTTGCGCGCCGCCGGCTCGGGAGCCACGGCAACAGGCGCGGCTGCCGGCTCGGCCAGCCCGGGCACCAAGCCGCCCCAGGTACCGGGCCAGGGCCAGGGCAAGCACCGCCGCCGTAGCGCGCCGGGCTCGCCGGGCACCAGTCAGCCGTCCAACTCGTCCACGCCGCAGGGCTGACGGTGCGCTGACCGATGAGCCCGTCCCGCATCTTCATACTGCGGCCGGTCGGAACGTCGCTTCTGATGGTGGCGATCATGCTGGCCGGGATGGTGGCCTACGGCTTCCTGCCGCTATCGGCGCTCCCGGAAGTCGACTACCCGACCATCCAGGTTCAGACCTTCTACCCCGGGGCGAGCCCGGAGGTCATGACCTCCTCGGTGACCGCGCCGCTGGAAGTGCAGTTCGGGCAGATGCCGGGCCTCAACCAGATGTCCTCGACCAGCTCCGGGGGCGCATCGGTCATCACGCTGCAGTTCAGCCTGGACCTGAACCTCGATATCGCCGAGCAGGAAGTCCAGGCGGCGATCAACGCCGCGGGGAACCTGCTGCCCTCGGACCTGCCGGCGCCGCCCATCTACGCCAAGGTCAACCCCGCCGATGCCCCGATCCTCACGCTCGGCATCACCTCCAGGACGCTGCCGCTCACGCAGCTCGAGGATCTGGCCGACACGCGCCTCGCGCAGAAGATCTCGGAGCTGCAGGGTGTGGGACTGGTCACGGTGAGCGGCGGCCAGCGGCCGGCGGTGCGCATCATCGCCAACGCGCGCGCGCTCGCCGCCTATGGGCTCAGCATCGACGACCTGCGCACCACGATCGCCAACGCCAACGTCAACTCGCCCAAGGGCACCCTCGACGGGCCGGCACGTTCCTGGACCATCAACGCCAACGACCAGATCCAGGAACCGAGCGACTATGAAGGCATCGTGATCGCCTACAAGAGCGGCAATCCGATCCGCCTCTCCGACGTCGCCCAGGTGGTGAACGGCGCGCAGAACGACTACCTCGGCGGCTGGGTCAACGACAAGCCGGGCATCATCCTCAACGTCCAGCGCCAGCCGGGCGCGAACGTGATCCAGGTCGTCGACCGGGTGAAGGCGCTGCTGCCGCAGCTCTCGGACTCGCTGCCCGAGGCGGCCATCGTGTCCATCCTCACCGACCGCACCATCACTATCCGCGCCTCGGTGCATGACGTCGAATTCGAGCTGTCGCTCGCGGTGGTGCTGGTCGTGCTGGTGATCTTCCTGTTTCTGCGCAGCGTCCCGGCCACCATCATCCCGAGCCTGTCGGTGCCGGTGTCCCTCGTCGGCACGCTCGGAGCGATGTACCTGCTCGGGTTCAGCCTCAACAACCTGTCGCTCATGGCGCTCACCATCGCGACCGGCTTCGTGGTCGACGACGCGATCGTGATGATCGAGAACATCTCCCGCTACATCGAGCAGGGCATGCCGCCGCTCGAGGCAGCGCTCAGGGGCGCGGGCGAGATCGGCTTCACCATCGTGTCCCTCACCGTGTCGCTGATCGCGGTGCTGATACCGCTGCTGTTCATGGGCGACGTCGTCGGCAGACTGTTCCACGAGTTCGCCATCACGCTGGCCGTGACCATCGTGATCTCCGCGGTGGTGTCGCTGACGCTCGTGCCGATGATGTGCTCCAAGCTCCTGGTGCATCACGCCCGCGAGGAGGAGCAGGGCATCACGCGCTGGGCCAATGACAAATTCCAGGCGCTGATCGACCGTTACGGGCAGGCGCTCAGGTGGGTGCTCGACCGCCAGCCGATGACGCTCGCGATCGCCATCGCGACCCTCGTCGTCACGATTCTTCTTTACGTGTTCATACCGAAGGGGTTCTTCCCGGTGCAGGACACCGGTGTCATCCAGGCGATCACCGAGGCACCGCAGTCGGTGTCCTACGCCGACATGGCGCAGCGCCAGCAGGCCATGGCCGCGGCGGTCCTCAAGGACCCGGCCGTGGTGAGCCTCTCCTCTTTCATAGGCGTGGACGGCAGCAACATCACCCTGAACAGCGGCCGCATGCTCATCAACCTGAAATCGGTCGACGACCGCTCGCTGTCAGCGAGCGAGGTCATCCGGCGCCTGCAGACGCAGACCGCCGGGGTCACCGGCATGTCGATCTACATGCAGCCGGTCCAGGACCTGTCGCTCGATGACACGGTGAGCCGCACCCAGTACCAGTTCGTGCTCGAGGACGCCAATCCCACCGAGTTCGACACCTGGGTGCCGAAGCTCGTGTCGCAACTGCAGCAGCTGCCGCAGGTCGAGGATGTCGCGAGCGACCAGGAGAATCAGGGACTGTCGGCCTACCTCACGATCGACCGCGATACCGCCGGCCGCTTCGGCATAACCCCCGCGACCGTCGATAACGCGCTCTACGACGCCTTCGGCCAGCGCATCGTCTCGACGATCTTCACCCAGTCGAACCAGTACCGCGTCATCCTGCAGGCCGACAGCTCCCTCATGGCCTCGCTCGACTCGCTCGGTACGCTGTACCTGCCCTCCGCGACCGCGGCCGGCGGCCAGGTGCCGCTGTCGGCGCTGGTGAAGGTGTCGACCCGCACCGCGCCGCTGTCGATCGATCACCTCGGGCAGTTCCCCTCGACCACCATCTCCTTCAACCTGGCGCGCGGCGCCGCGCTCGGGGACGCGGTCGATGCCATCAAGAAGGTCGAGCAGCAGATCAACCTGCCGGCCAGTGTGATGACGACCTTCGAGGGTGCCGCGCTCGCCTTCCAGGCGACCCTCGGTAACGAGCTGTTCCTGATCCTGGCGGCCATCGTTACGGTCTACATCGTCCTCGGGGTGCTGTACGAGAGCTTCATCCATCCGATCACGATCCTCTCGACCCTGCCCTCGGCCGGCGTCGGCGCGCTGCTGGCGCTGCTGTTCGCGCGCAGCGACCTGGGCGTGATCGGCATCATCGGCATCATCCTGCTGATCGGCATCGTGAAGAAGAACGCGATCATGATGATCGACTTCGCGCTGGAGGCCGAGCGTGAGCAGGGCATGAGCCCGCGCGATGCGATCTACCACGCATCGCTGCTGCGCTTCCGCCCGATCCTCATGACCACGATGGCGGCGCTGCTCGGCGCGCTGCCCCTCATGCTCGGCACCGGCACGGGCTCGGAGCTGCGCCGCCCGCTCGGCATCACCATCGTCGGCGGGCTCATCCTGTCGCAGCTGCTGACCTTGTTCACGACCCCGGTGATCTACCTCTACTTCGACCGCCTGGAGCAGCGCATCCTGGCCTGGCGCGGTGCACCGTCTCCGCCCGCCGCAGGCCCGGTCGCGCCATGAGCGTCTCCGAGCCCTTCATACGCCGCCCCGTGGCGACCACGCTGATCACGCTCGGCATCGCGCTCGCCGGGGCGATCGCCTATTTCAAGTTGCCCGTATCGCCGCTCCCGCAGGTGGACTTCCCCACCATCTCGGTGCAGGCGACCATGGCCGGCGCGAGCCCCGACGTCATGGCGGCGACCGTGGCGACGCCGCTCGAGCGGCACCTGGGGCAGATCGCCGACGTGACCGAGATGACCTCGGCAAGCTCCTCGGGCTCGACACGCATCACCCTGCAGTTCGGGCTCAACCGCGACATCGACGGCGCGGCGCGCGACGTCAGGCGGCCATCAACGCGGCGCGCGCCGACCTGCCGACGGCGCTGCGCAGCAACCCGACCTACCGCAAGGTCAATCCCGCCGACGCGCCGATCCTGATCCTCACTCTGACCTCCGACACACTGACGCCCGGGCAGCTGTACGACGCCGCCGACACGATCCTGGCGCAGAAGCTCTCCCAGGTAAAAGGCATCGGCCAGGTCACCATCGGCGGCAGCTCCCTGCCCGCGGTGCGTGTCGAGCTCAACCCGAGCACGCTGTTCAAGTACGGCATCGGCCTCGAGGACGTGCGCGCGGCGCTCGCCGCGGCCAATGCCAACACGCCCAAGGGCGTCGATCGACGTGGGCGGCCGGCACTACCAGATCTACACCAACGACCAGGCGACAGCGGCCGCCGAGTACCGCAACCTCGTGGTCGCCTACCGCAACGGCGCGCCGGTGCGCCTGTCGGACGTCGCCGAGGTGCTCGACTCGGTCGAGAACGTGCGCAATCTCGGCATGTCGAACGGCAAGCCGGCGGTGCTGGTCATTCTCTACCGCCAGCCGGGCGCCAACATCATCGACACGGTCGACCGGGTGAAGGCGCTGCTGCCGGTGCTGCAAGGCCTCCATCCCGACCGACATCGACATCACGCTCGCGATGGACCGCACGGTCACGATCCGCGCCTCGCTGCACGACCGTGCGAGCTCACGCTCGTGGTCGCCATCACGCTCGTCATCCTCGTGGTGTTCGTATTCCTGCGCAACGGCCGGGCGACGCTGATCCCGGCGTGGCGGTGCCGATCTCGCTGCTCGGCACCTTCGGCGCGATGTACCTGCTCGGCTACAGCCTCGACAACCTGTCGCTCATGGCGCTGACCATCGCGACCGGCTTCGTGGTCGACGACGCCATCGTGGTGCTGGAGAACATCACCCGCCACATGGAAGCGGGCATGCCGCGCTTCCAGGCCGCGCTGCCAGGCGCGCGCGAGGTCGGCTTCACCGTGCTGTCGATGAGCCTGTCGCTGGTCGCGGTGTTCATCCCGATCCTGCTCATGGGCGGCATCGTCGGGCGCATGTTCCGCGAGTTCGCGCTCACGCTCTCGGTGGCGGTGCTGATCTCGCTGGTGGTGTCGCTCACCACCACGCCGATGATGTGCTCGCGCTTCATCCGCCATGCCGATCGCCGAAAAGCAGGGACGCGCTGTTCCGCGCACAGCGAACGGGCATTCCAGGCGGTGCTCGACGGCTACGGGCGCAGCCTCGAGCTGGGCGCTGCGCCACCGGCGGCCTCGTCATGCTGCTGCTCGCCGGCACCATCGTGCTTCAACGTGTACCTGCTCGTGGATCATCCCCAAGGGCTTCTTCCCGCAGCAGGACACCGGGCGCCTGATCGGCGGCCTGCAGGCCGACCAGAGCATCTCCTTCCAGGCGATGGAGAAGAAGCTCAGGCAGTTCATGCAGATCGTGCAGTCGGACCCGGCGGTCGACACGTGGTCGGCTTCACCGGCGGCGGGACCAGACCAACGGCGGCTTCATCTTCGTGTCGCTGAAGCCCGAGTCCGAGCGCAAGCTGTCCGCCGACCAGGTGATCGCGCGCTTGCGGCCGAAGCTCGGCCAGGTGGCGGGGGCGCGGCTGTTCCTGCAGGCGAGCCAGGACATCCGCGTCGGCGGCCGGCAATCCAACGCCCAGTACCAGTACACCCTGCAGGCCGACAGCGTGTCGCAGATCTACGACGTGGGCGCCGCGGCTCACCGAGGCGCTGCAGAGCGTACCGCAGATCACCGAAGTCAACTCCGACCAGCAGCAGAACGGACTCGAGACCGAGCTGGTCGTCGACCGCGACACCGCTTCGCGTCTGGGGCTGAACCCGGCGCCATCGACAACACGCTGTACGACGCCTTCGGCCAGCGCCAGGTATCGACCATCTACGTCGCGCTGAACCAGTACCACGTCGTCATGGAGGTGGCGCCGCAGTACTGGCAGAGCCCGGACACGCTCAAGAGCCTCTGTGTCAGCACCGCCGGCGGCACGGTGAGCGGACGCAGTCGACCAACGCGGTCGCGGGCACCGTGACCTCGACGCAGACCGCCTCGAGCCACTCGGCGGCGGCGCTCGCGGCCGACACCGCGCGCAACCAGGCGACCAACGCGCTCGCCAACACCGGCCGGGGAGCGGCATCGACGGGCGCCGCCGTCAGCACCGCCGTCGAGACCATGGTGCCGCTCGCGGCCTTCAGCCACTACGGCCCGGGCAACACCCCGCTGGCCGTCAACCACCAGGGAACCTTCGTCGCGACCACGATCTCCTTCAACCTCGCGCCGGGCGTCTCCTTGAGCAGGCGACCGTGGCGATCAAGAACGCGGCCAACAGCATCGGCATGCCCTCGAGCATCCACGGCAGCTTCCAGGGCACGGCGCGCTCCTTTCAGCAGTCGCTCAGCGACGAGCCGATGCTGATCCTTGCGGCGCTGTGCGCGGTGTACATCGTGCTCGGGATCCTCTACGAGAGCTACATCCACCCGATCACGATTCTCTCCACGATGCCCTCGGCGAGCGTCGGCGCGGTGCTGGCGCTCATGCTCTTCAACAGGAGTTCAGCATCATCGCGCTCATCGGCCTGATCCTCCTGATTGGCATCGTCAAGAAGAACGCGATCATGATGATCGACTTCGCGCTCGCGGCGCAGCGTGAGGGACGCGCGCCCGCGCGACGCGATCTACACCGCCTCCATTCTGCGATTCCGCCCGATCATGATGACCACCATGGCGGCGATGCTCGGCGCCATGCCGCTCGCCTTCGGCACGGGCGACGGCGCGGAGCTGCGCCAGCCGCTCGGCATCTCCATCGTCGGGGGGCTGCTCGTCAGCCAGGTATTGACGCTCTACACCACACCGGTCATGTACCTGTACCTGGACCGCTTCGGCCGCTGGTGCACCCGGCTCTGGACCCGCTTCTACCCCTACGGGCGGGTTGCCGAGCCCGCCTCACCGGCCCCGGGAACGGCATGAGCACCCGCGCAATCTGCTGCCTCGCCACCGCCGCCCTCGTGGCCGGCTGTGCCGTCGGCCCCAACTATCATCGGCCCACGGCGCCCGTGCCGCAGACCTTCAAGGAGTCGCAAGGCTGGAAGCCGGCCGAACCGCGCGAGGCGGCCAGCGGCACGGCTTGGTGGTCGGTGTACGAGGATGCGACGCTCGACGGGCTGGAGAAGCAGATCGACGTGTCCAACCAGACGCTCAAGGCCTCCGAGGCGGCCTGGCGCGAGGCGGTCGCGCTGGTGAGCCAGGAACGCGCGGCACTCCTGCCCACCATCGGCCTGAGCGCCAGCGGCACGCGCTCGGGCGGCCCCGGCTCCCGCGGCAACGTCGGCGCAGGGATCGCCGCGGCCCCCACGGCGCACCCGGTGAACCAGTTCGACGCCGGCGCCAACGCCTCGTGGGACATCGACATCTGGGGCAAGATCCGCCGCACCCTCGAGAGCGATGTCGCCAACGCCCGCGCGAGTGAGGCGGACCTGGCGGCGGCGCGGCTGTCGGCGCAAGCGACGCTGGCGAGCGACTACATCGAGCTGCGCATCGCGGACGAGCAGCGCCAGCTCCTCGACGACACCGTCGGGGCATACAAGCGCTCGCTCGACATCACGCAGAACCAGTACAACGTGGGCGTCGTCGCCAAGGCGGACGTCATCACTGCGGAAACTCAGCTGGAAGGCGCCCAGTCGCAGCAGATCGCGGTCGGCGTCACACGTGCCCTCCTCGAGCACGCCATCGCGGTGCTGGTCGGCAAGCCGCCGGCAGAGTTCTCGATCGCGCCGGCGAAATTCGGCACCCTCGTGCCCGTGGTGCCGGGCGGCGTGCCCTCGGCGCTCCTCGAGCGACGCCCGGACATCGCCGGGGCGGAGCGCCGCATGGCGGCCGCGAATGCCCAGATCGGCGTGGCGATCTCCGCCTACTTCCCGGATCTGACGCTGTCGGGCACCTACGGCTTCGCCAGCAACGTGGTCCCGCGGCTGCTGACGGCGCCGAACAACCTGTGGTCGTTCGGTGGCGCCGCGAGCGACACGCTGCTGGACTTTGGCGCGCGGCCGGCGCAAGTGCGCCAGGCGCGCGCCGCCTACGATGCGGCGGTCGCCAACTACCGCCAGACGGTGCTGAGCGCCTTCCAGCAGGTCGAGGACCAGCTCGCGACGCTTCGTATACTCGAGCAGCAAGTGCAGATCCAGGAGGAGACCGTGAAGTCTGCCAACCTCGCCGTGCAGCTGACGCTCAATCAGTACCGCGCCGGGACGGTCGCCTACACCTCGGTGGTCACCGCGCAGACGATCGCTCTCGGGGATCGGGAGACGCTGCTCAACATCCGTCAGACTCGCCTGGTCGCGAGCGTGACCCTCATCGAGGCACTCGGCGGTGGCTGGGACGCCGCCTCGCTCGGCACCTCGCGGGGCACCGCAGCGACGCTCGCTGCGAAGGACGCCGGGCAGAATCGCTGAGGCCGTCGCGCCGCCTGGATTGACCCACGGTTGCCGGTTCCTTATGATGCGAATGCGAATGATTCGTATTAAGGATTACAATCGTGGCACCCCTGCTCACCCGCGCGCCGGCCGCGGCGGCCTATGCGGCCGTGCTCGCCGCGTGCCTGTCGGCCCCCGGGGCTCGCGCCGATACGGGGGCTCCCGGGAGCGAACTGAGTACCGTAGTGGTCGAGGCGAGCTCCCTCGCCGGCCCCGCGGTCTCCCCGAGCGGCGCCAACCAATACACGGCCGGCAGCCAGGACATCGCGGCGAGCCCCGGCGGCCCAACCGCGCCGCTCTCCGACGTCCTGGCACGGATGCCCGGGGTTGCCATCGACCAGAACCAGCAGATCCACATCCGCAATACCGAGGGGCCGCAGTTCCAGTACCAGGTCAACGGCGTGCTGATCCCGCTCGACATCAACACCAACCCGCCGTTCCTGTCGCTGATCAACCCGATGTTCATCGAGCGGCTGGACCTGCTCGACGGCATCCTGCCCTCCCGCTACAGCTATGCCACCGGCGGGGTCGTCAGCATCCAGACCAAGGATGGCTGCGAGCAGCAGTTCGGCGACCTCGCGCTGCGTGCCGGGCAGCGCGACACCTCGGAGCCGAGCTTCGAATACTCAGGGTGTCACGACCAGTTGGGCAGCTACGTGAGCGGGGTCTACCAGCAAAGCAACACCGCGTTCAGCTCCGCCACCCCCGGCCCGACGCCGATTCATGACTTCACCCAACAGGGACAGCTGCTCGGCTACTTCTCCTATCCGCTCACCCCGACCGATACGCTGAGCCTGCTGGTGTCCGGCGCACGCAGCAGCAACCAGCTGCCGAATGTTTCCGGCCTCTCGCCGCAATACGCACTGGCGGGCATTACAACCGCGCCGCCCTCGGCCGCCATCAACTCCTCTCTCAACTTCAGCGATGCGCTCGCGGTGCTGTCCTTCAGCGGCTCGCCCTCGGCGAGCCTCTCCTATCAGCTAACCTATACCGAGCACGTGATTTCGCAGCGCTTCGAGCCCGATCCCGTGGGCGAGCTGATCTACCAGGGAGTCGCCTCGAGCGCGAGCCACGTGGATCACGACTACGGGCTGGAAGGGGATCTCAGCTACGTGCAGAGCTCTCACACGCTCGGCGCCGGCTTCTATGCGAGTCAGTACCGGGTCACCGCCAACGATTCATCGCTGGTGTTCCCGGTCGAGGGTTCCGGCGCGCAGCTGCGCGACGTGCCGCTCACCGTGACAAATAACGATCACGCCAACAACCTCATCGCCGGCGTGTACCTGAGCGACCTGTGGCGCATCTCGCCGCGCTGGCAGGCTTCGGCCTGGGATCCGCTGGGACACGCTCAGCGGCTTCACCAACAACACCCAGCTCGACCCGAGCGCGAGCCTGCTGTTCCGCCCCGACACCGCCACGACCTTCCACATGGGCTTCGCGCGCTACTTCCAGGTTCCCTCCCTCCTTGGCATCTCCCCCACCGCGCAGGCCGCGTTCGCCGGCACCACGGCCGCGGGTCCCGCGGGCACCCCGACGCCGCTGACCGAGGACGACCGCGAGTGGGACGCCGGAGTGGTGCGTCGGGTGACGGGCAACCTCACCCTCTCCGCCGACGCGTACTACGAATGGACCGCTCACTATCTGGATACCGGCCAGTTCGGCGTCGTGCCGATCTTCGCGCCGTTCAACTACGACCGCGGCCACATCTGGGGCGCAGAGCTCGCCGCCCGCTACCAGAATCGCGCCCTGTCGGCGTACGCCAGCCTCACGGTCGGGCGCAACTGGCAGCGCGGCGTGGCGACCGGGCAGTTCAACTTCGACGCCGACGAGCTCGCCTACATCGATAGTCATTCGATCGTGCTCGATCATCAGCCACTGTACGGGGCCGCAGCGGGCGCCGCCTGGCGCATCGGTCGCTGGTCCCTCGCCGCCGACGGTATCTACAGCAGCGGCCTGCGCTCCGGATTCGCCGATCTCGAGGCGCTGCCGAACGTGCTGCAGATGAACCTCAGCGCGGAACGCGACTTGGGCGTGCCCGGGCTCGGCGTGCTGAGCAACCGTGTGAGCGTCCTCAACGCCCTCGACCGCGTCAACCTGATCCGGCCGGCCGAAGGGATCGGCATCTTCCAGTCCGCCTACGGCCCGAGGCTCACCTTCTTCGACACGCTGACGCTGCGCTTCTGAGGGCTCACGGCGCGCCTGCCTACGAGGGATTTTCCAGCGTAAAGGCCTGGCGCGCGTCGTCATAGGCAAACACTTCCGCGTAGCGTCCCCAGCTGATGATGGTGCGCAGGGTCTGCTCCGCCGCCTCCTCCGCCATGTGGTCCTCGAGCTCGTCGAGGAAGCGGCTCTTGCGGCGCGGTGTGGCTCGCGCGCTCATCGAGCACCCGGCGGATGTGCGCGGCCAGCGGCACGTAGGTGAGAGGTGGCGCGGCGAACAGCTTCTTGCGCTCGTCCGACTCGCCGCGCGCGAACGTGCTGGCCGGCCTCGGTGAGCCGGATGTCGCCGCCTTCGACCTCCGCGAAGCGCAGCATCTGCAGCGCTTCCGCCAGCGGGAAACAGCTCGTCGACCTCCATGTGCAGCGCCTCGCGATCACCGGCAGGTCGGCCTTGCCGCTGTAGGGCGGCTCGCTCACCGCCTCGATCAGCCCCGGCAGCAGGTTCGTGGACACGTGGGTCAGGGCGGTGCCGATGCCGGTGCCCGGCGAAGCGCTCGGTCTTCGCGACCGCGCCGCGCGGCTCCCCGCGCGGCCGCGCGGTCATCTCCACGTAGACGCGCTCGACGAGCGCACGGAAGCGCGGGTCCAGGCGTGTGACGCGGCTGCGGCAGATCGACCGGGATCTCGCTCGACGACGCGCCCCGGGTTGGTGGAGAAGATCAGCAGGCGGTCGCACATCAGCACCGCCTCCTCGATGTTGTGCGTGACCAGCAGCACCGCCTTGATGGGCAGCTGCCCCTCGCCCCACAGGTCGAGAAAGTCGCTGCGCAGCGTCTCGGCCGTGAGCACATCGAGCGCGGAGAACGGCTCATCCATGAGAGGATGTTGGGATGCACGACGAGCGCGCGCGCGAAGCCGACCCGCTGGCGCATGCCGCCCGAGAGCTCGCGCGGGTACGCCGACTCGAATCCGTCGAGGCCGATGAGGTCGATGGCCTGCAGCGAGCGCTTGCGCATCTCGGCCTCGGCGAGGCCCAGCGCCTCGAGCCCGAGCTGCACGTTCTCGAGCACGGTGAGCCAGGGAAACAGCGCGAAGCTCTGGAACACCATGGCGATCCCCTGCGGCGGGTGCCGTCACCGGCTGTCCGAGATAGCTGCACGCGCCCGCCGGCGGGCGCGTCGAGCCCGGCGATCAGCCGCAGGAGCGTCGACTTCCCCGAGCCGGAGCGGCCGAGCAGGCCGACGATCTCCCCGTCGGTCGAAGCTGCAGGTTGACGTTCGTCCAGCACGACGAGCTCGATCGCCGTCGGGCTTGCGGAACGACTGGCACACGCCCTGCACATCGAGCAGCGGGGCGAGGTTCAGGGCCGTCGCGATGGCGTTCACGGTAGATCTCCTTGCGCGTCCGCTCGTTCAGCTGAGCGGAACTTGCGCTCGGCGCGCGCGTACAGCGGCCGCCAGAAGAAGCGGTTCAGGATCACCACAGCAGGCTCATCACCGCGATGCCGAGCACGATGCGGTGGAAATCCCCGGCGGCGGTTGCATCCGCGATATATGCGCCCAGGCCGTGCGCCGCGCAGCGTCTGCGTGCCCCAGCTGGCCACCTCGGCGACGATGCTCGCGTTCCAGGAGCCGCCCGAGGCGGTGATCGCTCCGGTCACGTAGAACGGGAACACCGCCGGCAGCGCCACCCGGCGCCACCACAGCCAGCCGCGCACCCCGAGGTTCTGTCCCGCATAGCGCAGCTCGGGCGGCGATGGCCGAGGCGCCCACGATCACGTTGAACAGGATGTACCACTGGGTGCCGAGGATCATGAGCGGGCTCAGCCAGATGTCCGGCGTCAGCCGGTACAGCACGATGGCGGACACGACGATCGGGAAGAACAGGTTGGCCGGGAAGGCGGCCAGGAACTGCGCGATCGGTTGCACCATGCTCGCGACCCGCGGCCGCAGCCCGATCCACACCCCGATCGGCACCCAGACGACGCTCGCGAGCGCGATCAGCACCGCCACGCGCAGCAGCGTGATCAGCCCGAAGAGCAGCACGCGCCCGATCTCGGCGAGCGTCACCTCGCCCAGCACGAAGAGCGAGATCTTCCACATCGCCCCGAGGCCGATGAGGACCAGCACGCCGTACCAGGCGTAGTCGACCCAGGGGGAGGCCCGGGCGGTGCGCCGCGGCTTCGGTGCTGCGCGCGCGGCTCCCGGCCGCGCGCCCACGCGCAGCATGGAGGCGAATATCCGGCCGCCGAGCCCGAACAGCCGCGAGCGCCGCATCATGGTGAGCGCCCAGGAGTGGTTCGCGGTGAGCCCCGCCTCCTGCTCCAGCCGAAACCAGTCGGCGCTCGTGGTCAGCGGCCGGAACAGCAGCTGATCGAACACCAGGATCACGACGAACATGGCGGCAATGGCCCAGCCGATGGCGACGAGGCTGCGCTGCTCGATGGCGAGGGCGATGTAGGAGCCTACCCCCGGCAAGGCCACGGTCGTATGGCCTACGGTGATGGCCTCGGAGAACACGACGAAGAACCAGCCGCCCGACATCGACATCATCATGTTCCAGATGAGCGCCGGCATGGCGAACGGCACCTCCAGCCGCCAGAAGCGCATCCAGGGTCCGAGCTGGAAGTTGCCCGCCACCTCGACGAGCTCGTCGGGAATGCTGCGCAGCGAGTGATAGAAACTGAAGGCCATGTTCCACGCCTGGCTGGTGAAGATGAGGAAGATGGCGGCCATCTCGGCACCCGCCACGCGCCCGGGCGTGAGCTGCAGGAAGAAGACGACCGTGAACGAGGAAGCCGAGGATCGGCACCGACTGCAGGAAATCCAGGAGCGGCACCAGGATCACTTCCGCCCGGCGGCTCTTGGCCGCGAGCGTCGCGTAGCTGAAGGTGAACACGAGAGAGGCCACCATCGCAATCAGCATGCGCAGCGCCGTGCGGGCCGAGTAGCCGATGAGCGCCGACGGCGCAAGCGAGATCGGCGTCGACTGCAGGTGCGCCAGCGAGCCCGTCAGCCCGCGCGCCGCCTCGGCCGCGTAGATGAAGAGTGCAAACACCAGAGCGAAGGCGAGCACGTCCCAGGCGCCCGGCACGAAGCGGGTCGTCAGAACCGAGATCGGCAGCCGGTCGATGCGCATCCGGCGAAGTGTGCCCGAACGAGGCGCCGATTGGCACCGCAACCCGCGACTGTCGTACGATACTTGGCTATGAAAGCAGCCATATTTCTTGCCGCCCTCGCCGCCACCATCGGCGTGACGCTCGCCGTCCCGGCGCTCGCGCAGGACTCCCAGACCACCGGCACCAAGCAAGCCATCAAGGACGACGCCCGGACGGTCGGTCACGCGGTGGCCGACGGCGCCAGGACGGTCGGTCACGCCGTCGCCGACACCTCGCGCAAGGTCGGTCACGAGGTCGCCGAAAAGACCAAGCCGGCGCGCGACACCATCCGCGACGACTCGAAGAAAGCCGGGCACGCGATCGCGCACGGAGCCGAGAAGGCCAAGGCCACCGTGACGCACAAGAGCGACGATTCAAAGCCCAGCGATTGACGAACCGAACGTGCGTTTGATGCGCGCGCCCACCGGTCTGCACCTGGACTACGTCTCGCTGGCCGAGTACGAGGCGGCGCGGTGGGCGGACGTCCTCGGAGTGGCGACCTTCAACCGCGAGCCTGCCGGCCCCGCCGCAAGCGGCGAGATCCCGGTCGCCCAGGTCAACATCCCGGTGCTGCTCGGCACCGCGGACATATACGAGGTGTGGCGTAGCGGACAACCCGCCGAGTCCGGACACCGTAACCGGGTACGCTTCCGCCGTAGCGAGAACCTGCTGTTCGGCTGTATCGCCGTGGCGGAGTCGGAGCTCTGCGGGGAGCAGGACCGGGAGGCTGGCGGCGCGCAGGCCCGCTCCACCCTGCACGCCGCGACCGAGCAGGCCTATCGCGAGATGTGCGCGACGCTTGATGCGGTCGGCTACCAGCACCTGCTGCGGGTGTGGAACTACCTGCCCGACATCAACCGCGACAGTCACGGCATCGAGCGCTACCGCGAGTTCAACCGCGCGCGCCAGGACGCCCTGCGCGCCAGCGGGCGCGCGCTCGCAGGCAGCGTGCCCGCAGCCTCGGCGCTGGGTGCGACCAGCGGCAGCCCCCTGGTGGTGTATTTCCTGGCGGCCCGCTCCGCTCCGACCTTCATCGAGAACCCGCGCCAGGTCAGCGCCTACCGCTACCCGCACCAGTACGGCAGCCACACCCCGGCGTTCTCGCGCGCCGACGCTGCTGCGCCAGCGCGACAGCCTCACCCTGTTCATCTCCGGCACGGCGAGCATCGTCGGCCACCGCTCGATCCACGTCGGCGATACCGCCGCGCAGACCCGCGAGAGCCTGACCAATATCCAGGCGCTGCTCGAGGAGGCCAACCGGGTCGAGCGCGGCGCGCGCTTCGCGCTGAGCTCGCTCGCCTACAAGGTGTACGTGCGGCGGCCGGCGGACCTGGCGGTGATCCGCGCCCAGCTCGCCCCGGCGCTGGGCACCGCGACCCGGGTCATCTACCTGCAGGCGGACATCTGCCGCCAGGATCTGCTGGTCGAGATCGAGGCGACCGGCATGTGCTCCGCTGAAGGCCGACGCGTGAGGCACGAGCGCGGCGCGCTGCGCCGCCTGCGCTCCGCGGCGCTCGGCGCGCTCGCGATCGCCGCGGCCGGCGCGTTGCCGGCACGCGCCGACCCGCTGCCGCTGTGGGAGGTCGGCATGGGCGCCGGTGCCCTGGTCTTCAACGACTACCGCGGCGCCAACACCACACACGCCTATCCGGTGCCGGTCCCGTACTTCGTCTACCGCGGCAAGTTCCTCGAGTCCGATCACGACGGAGTGCGCGGCAAGCTGTTCCACCAGGACCGCATCGAGCTCACCCTCAGCGTCAATGCCACCACCCCGGTGCGCAACAACTCCGCGCGCGCCGGCATGCCGGACCTGCGCCCGACGCTCGAGATCGGACCGTCGCTGAATGCGCACCTGTGGCGCTCAGCCGACCGGCGCCTGCTGCTCGACCTGCGTTTGCCGGCACGCGCCGCGTTCACCCTCGAGGCGTCCCCGCGGGGCATCGGCTGGTTCTACGCACCGCACCTGAGCCTCGACGTCGCCCAGTATGCGGGTCCTCACGGCTGGAAGCTGGGGCTGCTGGCGGGTCCGCTCTACGCACAGCGCCGCTACAACGACTATTTCTACAGCGTCGCGCCCCAGTATGCCGTACCCGGCCGGCCAGCCTACGAGGCTCCGGGCGGCTACGCGGGAACCCAGGCGCTGGTGTCGCTCTCGCGGCGCTTTCCGTCGTACTGGGTCGGGTCTTTATCTGCGCCATGACTCACTCGCCGGGGCCAGCTTCGAAGCGAGCCCGCTGGTGAAGAGCGCCAGCTACTGGACCGGCGGCATCGGCATCTCGTGGCTGATCGGCAAGTCCTCGCACCTGGTGGAGGCCGAGGATTGACGCGCTCGGCGACGCACCTGGTGCTGATCCCGAGCTACAACCCGGGACGCTGGCTCATCGAGACCGTGCGCGCGGCGCGCGCGCACTGGGAGCCGGTGTGGGTGGTGGTCGACGGCAGCACCGACGGCATCGGCCGCGGTCCTCGAGGAGCTGGCGCGCGCCGACCCGGGACTGCGCGTGCTGGTGCGCGCCCAGAACGGCGGCAAGGGCGCGGCGCTCCTCGACGGCCTGCACGCGGCGCTGCGCGCCGGCTTCACGCCACGTGCTGGCCATGGATTCCGACGGTCAGCATCCGGCGGAGTCGCATCGCCGCGTTCATGGCGGCATCGGCCGCTCGCTCCCGGCGCGATGATCCTCGGGGCGCCGGTATTCGACGCGAGCGCCCCGCGCATCCGCCTGCGCGGGCGCCGCATCGCGAACTGGTGGACCAACCTCGAGACCCTGTGGGCCGGCATCAGCGACTCGCTGTTCGGCTTCCGCGTCTATCCGATCGCAGCCGCTGGTGGCGGTGATGCACGCGCACCCGCTGGATGCGGCGCTTCGATTTCGATGCCGAGGCGGTGGTGCGCCTGTCGTGGCGCGGCGTGCCGGTCCGTCAACCTGCCGGCCCCATGCCGCTACTTCACGCCCGGCGAAGGCGGGGTCTCGCACTTCAATTACTGGCGCGACAACGTCCTGCTCACCTGGATGTACACGCGGCTGTTCGCCGGCTTCCTGGTGCGGCTGCCGCTGTTGATTGCGCGCCGCCGGGCGCGCTAAAGCGCCGCCGGCCCGCACCCGCAGCCGACGGGTTTGCGCCGCAACCAGGCCTTGTATAATGCGCACCTGCGCAACCAGCACACCTCCTTAGGGCTCCAATGTCCGACAACGTGTCCCCCTTGAGGCAGCCGGCCGGCCCTGGCGGCGTTCCCGCCCTCATCCGCGAGCTCGCAGGCCTGATCGTCGAGGCGCTGAACCTCGACATGCCGGCCGGCGACCTCGACGCCGACAGTGCCGCTCTACGGCGAGGGCCTGGGGCTCGATTCGATCGACATCCTGGAGATCGCTCTCGTGGTCTCCAAGCAATACGGCGTGCAATTGCGCGCCGACAGCGAGGAGAACGAGCGCATCTTCGGCTCGCTGCGTCAGCTCGCCGAATACGTCAACGCACACAGGACGAAGTAATCACCTGGCCAGGCTGCCGCTGCTAGCCGCTGCATCGCCCGACGCGGTGATCGCCTACCGCGCCGGCACGCCGCTCCTTGTCGAAACGTTCCTCGCCGACGTAGCCCGCGTCGCGGCAGCCCTGGGCGGCGGCGCCCACGTGCTCAACGCCTGCGCCGACCGCTACCACTTCGCCGTGGGACTCGCGGCGAGCCTTGCATCCGGCAAGGTGAGCCTGCTGCCCTCGACGCGCACGCCGCGAGGTCATCGCGCAGCTCGTCGCCTTCGCGCCCGACGTCGTCTGCCTCACCGACGAGGCGCAGTGCGACCTCGAGCTGCCGCAGGTGCGCTACCCGCGCGCCGGCGGCGCGGCCGCCAACACCGACGCTGCCACCGTGCCCCTCGATCGACGCCGCACAGACGGCCGCCTGGGTGTTCACGTCCGGGTCGACCGGCGTCCCGGTGCCGCATCGCAAGACCTTCGGCCGGCTCATCGATTGCGTGCGGATCGAAGCGCAGCAACTGGGCTTGTCCGATGGACGCTCCCACGCCATCGTCGCGACCGTGCCCCCGCAGCACATGTACGGTTTCGAATCCAGCGTGCTGATGGCGCTCGCAGAGCGGCAGCGCCCTGTGCGCCGAGCAGCCGTTTTACCCGGCGGACATCTGCACGACGCTCGACGCGGTGCCGCGGCCGCGGGTGCTCATCTCGACTCCCATTCACCTGCGGGCGCTGCTGGCCTCGGGGCTCGAGCTGCCGGCGGCGGACCTCATCGTCTGCGTCCACCGCGCCGCTCGCGCAGCAGCTCGCCAGCGAGGTGGAGGAGCGCTTCGCGACGCGGCTGCTGGAGATCTACGGCTCGACCGAGACCGGCCAGATCGCGGTGCGCCGCCCGACCGCGACCGCCGAGTGGCGGCTCTGGCCGGGCGTGAGCCTCCAGACACGCGGGCCGGAGACCTGGGCCCAGGGCGGGCACATCGAGCAGCCGACCCGCATGATGGACGTGCTGGAGGTTACCGGCATGCCGATCGCTTCCTGCTGCACGGCCGGATCGCCGACCTCGTGAACATCGCCGGCAAGCGCAGCTCCCTCGCCTACCTCAACCATCAGCTCAACTCCATCCCCGGGGTTCTCGACGGGGCCTTCTTTCACGGCGGGGAAACGCATCGACTCGGGAGTGACGCGGGTCGGCGCCTGCGTGGTCGCCCCGGGGCTCGATGCCGCGCGCATCGCCACGGAGCTGCGCCGCCGAATCGACCCGGTGTTCCTGCCACGCCCGCTGCTGCTGGTCGCGCACCTGCCGCGCACCGGCACCGGCAAGCTCCCGCAGGAAGCACTGCGCTCGCTGGCTGCCGGAACAGGCGAGATCCGCTCCGGCGGTCTGAAGCACCCGTGGGCGTCGTCACTTCCTTCACCGTCGACGCCGCCCATCCCGCGCTCGCCGGTCACTTTCCCGGCACGCCGATCGTCCCCGGCGTGCTGCTGCTCGATGAGGCGCTGCGCGCCGTGGAGCGCGCCGGCCGGCCGCGCCGCGGCGCTGGCGGATCGGCGCCGCGAAGTTCCTCAAGCCCGTGAGCCCGGGAGAGACGCTGACTTTCGAACACGAGCCGCTGCCGGACGGCTCGATCCGTTTTGCGGTCTCGAGCGCCGGCCGGCCGGTGGCGCGCGGCGTGCTGCGCCCGCTCGAGGCGCCGCCCGCCGCCGAGAGGCCCGCGACGGCCGCACCGCGCGCAAGCGCGTCAAAGTGGGTGACCGAACCGGAGCGCGGCAGCGCCCTGGCGCTGCGCGTGATGATCGCGCTGTCGCTCGGGCTCGGACGTACGGTGGCGAGCGGCCTGCTCTATGGCATCGCCGCGTACTTCTTCCTGTTCGCGCCCGCCGCGCGCCAACACGCCCGCGTTTACCTGCGCCGCGCGCTCGGGCGCGAGCCTACCGCGCGCGATCGCTTCCGCCAGCTGTTCGCCTTCGCCGCGACGATCCTCGACCGGCTCTACCTGGTAAAGGAACGCTACGACCTGTTGGAGGTCTCGGTGGAGGGCGAGGAGCTGATGCGCGCCGTGCTCGCCGACGGCCACGGTGCGTTTCTCTTCGGCGCTCACCTCGGGAGCTTTCAGCTCATCAGCGCCATAGGCCAGCGTCAGCCTGGTCTGAAGGTGGCGATGGCGATGTATGCGGAGAACCTCAGCAAGTTCACCACCATGTTCCGGGCCGGCAATCCCGCGACCGCGCCGCAGATCATCCCGCTCGGCCACCTCGAGGCCATGCTGCGGATCCGCGACTGCCTGGAAGCGGGCGGCTTCGTGGGTATGCTCGCCGACCGCACGCTCAGGGAGGCGCCCGCGGAGCGCGTGAGCTTCCTCGGACACACCGCGCTCTTCCCCTCAGGTCCCATGCGCGCCGCGGCGGCGCTGCGGCGCCCGGTGTTCTTCATGACCGGGCTCTACCGCGGCGGCAATCGCTACCGCGTGGTGTTCCGACGGATCGCGGACTTCAGCCACACGCCGCGCGGCGAGCGCGCGGCGGCGGTGCGCATCGCGATCGCACACTATGCGGCGGTGCTGGAACAATACTGCCGCAGCGATCCCTACAACTGGTTCAACTTCTACGACTTCTGGCACGGAACGCAGGCGCCGGAGCCCTTGCCGTGAGGTCGCGATCCGCGACCGTCGTCGCCCTCATCCTGCCGCTCATGGCCGCGGCGGCGCCCGCGGCGACGAATGATCTCGAGCGGCTGATGCAGCTGCTCGCCGCGCGCCGCCACGGGCATGTGGCCTACACCGAGGTGCAGCATCTGGGCGTGCTCAAGCGGCCGCTCGAGTCCTCCGGCGAGCTGTTCTACGACGCCCCTGACCGACTCGAGAAGCGCGTCCTGACGCCGAAGCCGCAAACACTGCTCCTCACGCACGGCACTTTGATTGCGACCCGCGGCCACCACACCCATCGCCTCGAGCTGAGCTCCTACCCGCAGATCGCGCCGCTCATCGAGAGCCTGCGCGCGACGCTCGCCGGAGACCGTACGGCGCTGGAGCGCATCTTCAGCGTGCGCTTCGAGGGCGACCTCGGGCACTGGAGCCTGGTGCTCGCGCCGCGCGACGCCGCGGCCGCGCGCACCGTGCGGGAGGTGCGCATCACCGGCGAGCGTGATGCGCTCAAGAGCGTCGCGATCCTGCAGCCCGACGGGGATCGCTCGGACCTCACCTTAGGTCCCGAACTGCCGCGATGACCCGCTTCGGTCTCGCGGCCACGCTCGTCTGGGGGCTGCTGGTAGTGATCGCCGCGGTGCTGGCCGTGCGCGCAACCTATACGACGGACCTGTCCGCCTTCCTGCCGCGCACCCCGACCGCGAGCCAGCGCCTGCTGGTCGAGCAGTTGCGCGAGGGGCTCGCGGCGCGGCTGGTCATGATGGGGATCGAGGGCACAGAGCCCGCCGTGCGCGCCCGCCTCGCAACCGAGCTCGCACGGCGCTTGCGCGCGGACCCGCAGTTCGTGCTGGTCGAAGACGGCGACGGCTTCGACGCCGCGGCCACCCAGGCCTTTGTGTTCGGGCATCGCTACCTCCTGAGCGAGGCGGTCACGCCGCAACGCTTCACGCCGGCGGGCCTGCACGAGGCGATCGGCGACACCCTGGACCTGCTCGCATCCCCGGAGGGCCTGCTGCTAAAGCCGCTGTTCGTGCGCGATCCGACCGCCGAGACCGTCAACGTGGTCGAGTCGTTCGGGCCACAACGGATCCGCACCCAGGACGGGGTGTGGAGCTCGCGCGACGGCCGGCGCACCTTGCTGCTCGCGCAGACGCGCGCCGCGGGCTCCGATACCGACGGCCAGGAGCGCGCCTGTACCGCGATCAAGAGCGCTTTCGCGGCGGCGGCGCGCGTCATTCCCGGGACAACGGGGGCGGTGCTGCGCATGAGTGGCTCGGGAGTGCTGGCGGTCGCGGCCCGCGCCACGATCAAGAGCCAGGTGATCCGCCTGTCGTTGCTGAGCGCGGCACTCATCGCGGCGCTGCTGCTCGTGGTCTATCGTTCCGTGGCGGCGCTGCTGCTCGGCTTCGTGCCCGTCGCCTCGGGCGCGCTCGCCGGGGTTGCAGCGGTGGCCACCGGGTTCGGCGCCGTGCACGGCATCACGCTCGGCTTTGGTGTGACGCTCATCGGGGAGGCGGTCGACTACTCCATATATCTGTTTATCCAGGGGGATGCGCACGGCGCCTGGCGCCGCACGGTGTGGCCGACGATCCGCTTAGGGATGCTGACCTCGATATGCGGGTTCGCAGCGCTCGTGCCGTCCGGGTTCCAGGGGCTCGGTCAGCTCGGGCTCTACTCCATCGCGGGACTCACCGCCGCTGCCCTGGTGACGCGCTTCGTGCTGCCCGCCTGGCGGCCGGCGGGCGTGCGCGTGCGGGACCTCTCGGGCCTGGGACGGATGCTCGAGCGCGGGTTGCGCGGCGCGCGGCGCGCGCGCGTGCTGCTCATCCTCGTGCCGCTGTTCGCCCTCGCCGCCCTGTACCTGCATCGCGGTGCGCTGTGGAGTCTCGAGCTGTCCTCGCTCAGTCCGGTCACGGCCGCGGATCAGGCGCTCAACGGGCAGTTGCGCGAGGATCTGGGTGCACCCGATGCACGCTACGTGGTGGCGGTGTCGGCTCCCGACCGCGAGTCGGCTCTCGTGGCCGCACAGGCGGTGGCCCAGCGGCTTACCGGACTCGTGGCTGCGGGCGTGATCGGCGGGTTCGACTCCCCTTCCCGCTACCTGCCGAGTCTCGCCACCCAGCGAGGGCGTCAGGCCAGCCTGCCGCAGCCCGCGGAGCTCACGGCGCGCCTGCGCGAAGCGCTCGCGGGACTGCCCGTGAGTGCCGCACGGCTCGCGCCTTTCGTTGAGGACGTCGACGCGGCGCGGCGCGCCGCGCCGATCACCCGCGCCGACCTCACCGGCACGGCACTCGCGGCCGGCCTCGACGCGCTCTTGACTGAAGGCCACGGGCGCAGCCTGGCGTTCCTGCCGCTCACACCGGCCGCGGGCGGTGAGCTCGCGCCGCCGGCGATCGCGCGGGTGCGCTCTGCGCTCGCCGGTGCCGCGCCGGCGCAGGTGCTGCTGCTGGATCTGAAGGGAGAGGCCGACGAGCTCTACACCGGCTACCTGCACCAGGCGGTCTCGCTGTCGCTCGCAGGGTTCGCAGCCATCGTGCTGCTGCTGCTCCTGTCGGGCCTGACGCCGCTGCGCGTCACGCGCGTCGTGGCGCCGCTGGTACTCGCGGTTCTCGGGGTTGCCGGCGCCCTCATCGCCCTCGGCGCGCAGCTCACCATCCTGCACGTGGTGGGAATGCTGCTGACCGTCGCGGTAGGCTCGAACTATGCGTTGTTCTTCGACCGCAGCGCGCACGGCGAGGCAACTTCCGTGCCGCGCACCCTGGCCTCGCTCCTGATCGCGAACCTGTGCACGGTGATGGGCTTCGGTGTGCTCGCCTGTTCCAGCGTGCCGGTGCTCGCCGCGCTCGGCCGCACGGTCGCCCCCGGCGCGTTGCTGGCGCTGGTCTTTTCCGCGCTGCTGGCGCATTCCCTCGCCCCGCACGGGGCGCGCGCTGCGCCGCCCGCCGCGCCGTGATGCGTACCCTCTCAGAGCCGGCGCGCCCGGGCCGGATCGCCCCGCGGCGGATGCTCTTGATGCCGCCGGCGTACAGCACACCCGAGGAGTTCCTGCGCGAGGGCTTCGCCGGCGCGGTGCGCGCGCGCGGGCTGGATGTCGACCTGGTGCTCATCGAGCCGGGACTGCAATCGGTCACCGACCGAAGCTTCGTACCACGGCTGCGCGAGGAGCTGCTTGTGCCGGCACGCGCCGCCGGCTGCGGTGCGCTGTGGCTGGGAGGGATATCGCTCGGCGCCTACGCCGCGCTGGCGTGCGCCGCGTGCTACCCGCAGGAGCTCGACGGGCTGTGCCTGTTCGCCCCGTACCTCGGCAGCCACATCGTGACGGGCGAGATCGAGCGCGCCGGGGGCGTGCAGCAATGGGAGCCGGGCGCGATCGGAGCCGAGGACGAGGAGCGGCGCATCTGGCACTTCATCAAGACTCACGGCGAGCGCAAGCTGACCATACACTTGGGATTGGCACGCGAGGATCGCTTCGGCGCGCGTCACCGCCTGATGGCTGCGGCACTCGCGCCGCGGGACGTCGACATCGTACCCGGCGGCCACGACTGGCCGGCCTGGCGAAGCTTATGGGAGAGGTTCCTGGATGTCCGGTTCGCAACCCCGCGGGAGTGAGCCGCCGGTGGCACGCCGCTTCCGGCCCTCGGCGCTGATCCGCGCCTCGGTAGGGCTGCATGTCGGCGCCGCCGCCGCGTTACTCCTGCGGCCGCCGCTGTGGCCGTGGGCGCTGTCCGTGGTGCTCGCGGACCACCTGTTGCTCACCGCGGCGGGGCTATGGCCGAAGGCGCGCCTGCTCGGACCGAATTGGACGCGCCTGCCGCCCGCGGCAACCCAGCGGCACAGCGTCGCCCTCACCTTCGACGACGGCCCCGACCCCGCCGTCACCCCTGCCGTGCTGGAGCTGCTCGATGAGCACGGCGTGAAGGCGAGCTTCTTCTGCGTCGGCGAGCGAATCGAGAGTCATCCTGCGCTCGCGCGCGAGATCATCGCGCGCGGCCACGACATCGAGAACCACAGTCAGCGGCATCTGCACCACTTCTCGCTGCTCGGTCCGCGCGGCCTGCGCGAGGAGATCGGGTGTGCGCAGGCCTCGATCGCCGCGGCAACCGGCGAAGCGGCGCATTTCTTCCGTGCACCTGCCGGCCTGCGTAATCCCTTCCTCGAGCCGGTACTGGCGCGTGCCGGCCTTACGCTGGTGAGCTGGACGCGGCGCGGCTTCGATACGGTGAGCCGTGACCCTGCGCCGGTGCTCGCGCGGCTCGCCCACGGGCTCGGCGCGGGCGATATCCTGCTGCTGCACGACGGCCACGCAGCGCGCACCGCCGGCGGCGTGCCGGTGATCCTCGAGGTGCTGCCCCGCCTGCTTGCGATGCTGCGTCAACACGGCCTGACGCCGGTCACCTTGCGAGCGGCGTGCGCATGAAGGGCGATACCGGCCTGCGCAGGCTCCCGTGAGAGCCCTCGCCCTCACCGCCTTCACCGCCACGAGCTGCATCGGCCGCGGGCTGGCCGCGACGCTCGCCACGCTCGAGAGCCGCGGCACCGGCCTGAGACCCTGTACGTTCGAGACCGTGACGCTCGACACCTGTGTCGGTGAGGTGCCGGGAGTCGACGACGCACCGCTGCCCGCACCGCTCGCCGAGTTCGAGTGCCGCAACAACCGCCTCGCGTTGCTCGCCCTCGAGCAGGACGGCTTCGGCGACGCCGTGCGCGGCTGCGCCGCCCGCGTCGGCGCCGCGCGCGTCGGCGTCTGGCTCGGCACCAGCACCTCCGGGATTCTCGAGACCGAGATCGCCTACCGGCACCGTGACCCGGCGAGCGGTGCGCTGCCCGCGGACTTTCGTTACCGTGGCGCGCACAACACCTTCTCAGTGGCCGCATGCGTGCGCCGCGCGCTCGGCCTGGAAGGTCCTGCGGCCGTCATCTCCTCGGCGTGCTCCTCGAGCGCCAAGGTGTTCGCGTCCGCGGCCCGTGCCATCGCGGCGGGAGTGGTCGACGCCGCCCTCGTCGGCGGGGTCGATACGCTGTGTCTCACGACGCTCTACGGCTTCCACTCGCTGCAGCTCGTGGCGCGCACGCCCTGTCGGCCCTTCGATGTGGCACGCGACGGCATCTCGATCGGCGAGGCGGGCGCGTTCGCACTCCTCGAGCCGGCGGGCGCGCACCTCCGCGCCGGTACCGTGTTGCTGCTCGGCACCGGCGAGTCGAGCGATGCCTATCACATGTCCTCGCCCCACCCGCAGGGACGCGGCGCGCGTGATGCGATGCTGCAGGCGCTGGCCGCGGCGCAGCTACCCCCGGAGGCGATCGACTACATCAACTTTCATGGCACCGGCACGGCGGGAAACGATGCGGCCGAAGCGCGCGCCGTGTGCGCGGCTCTCGGCACCGCGGTCCCGGGCAGCTCGACCAAGGGCGCGACCGGTCACACGCTCGGCGCGGCAGGGGCGCTCGAGGCGATCATCTGCGCCCTGGCTCTGCGCCATGGATTGCTGCCGGCGGGCGTCAACACCCGCGAGATCGATCCCGCGCTCGGCGTCAACTACCTGCGCGACAACCGCAGCGCGCCGATCACGCGCGTGATGAGCAACTCCTTTGGATTCGGCGGCTCCAACTGCAGCCTGATCCTGGGGCGCGGGGCATGAGCGCCCGGCTTGCCGCCTGGATCGATGCCGTGGGCCTCCTCGGTCCGGGCTTGCCGGACTGGCCCGCGGCAGCGCGCGTGCTCGCCGGGGACGAGCCCTATCGGCCGCACCCGACGGTGTTGCCCGCGCTCGAGTGCCTGCCTGCCGCCGAGCGGCGCCGCACCGGCACCGTCGTGAGACTCGCGCTCGCGGCGGGACTCGAGGCCCTCGGGCGCTCCGGCGCCGAGGCGGCGGCGCTTCCCGCGGTGTTCTCCTCTTCCGGCGGCGACGGTCAGAACTGTCACGAGATCTGCCAGGTGCTCGCTGGCGCCGAGCGGCAGATCTCGCCCACGCGCTTTCACAACTCGGTGCACAACGCCGCCGCCGGCTACTGGGGAATCGCCACCGGTGCCGTCGCCGCCTCGAACGCGCTGTGCGCCTACGATGCGAGCTTCGCCGCGGGGCTCCTCGAGGCGCTCACCCAGGTTGCGACCGAAGAGACAGCGCTCCTGCTGGTTGCCTATGATGCGAGCTACCCGGAGCCGCTACGCAGCACGCGCCCGATTCCGGATGCGTTCGCGGTGGCGCTGCTGCTCACGCCGGGGCATTGCGCCCGCTCGCTCGCGCGGCTCGAGGCCGCACCGGGCCCCGCACCCGCCGAGCGCCTTGCCGATGAGCGACTCGAGGCGCTGCGGGCGAGCGTACCGGCCGCGCGCGCCCTGCCGCTGCTGCGCCGGCTCGCGCGCCGCGAAGCCGGCGCGGTGACGATCGAGTACCTGGATCGGCCCCTCGGCCTGGAGGTGAGTGAGTGCCGTTAGATCATCAGTGGATCGAGCAGCACATCCCGCACAAGGGACGCATGTGCCTGCTCGAGGAGGTGCTGTCGTGGGACGCCACGCGCATCCGCTGCCGCAGCAACACGCACCGCTCGGCCGACAACCCGCTGCGCGCCCACGGGCGCCTCGGCGCCGCCTGCGGCATCGAGTATGCGGCGCAGGCGATGGCGGTGCACGGCGCGCTGGTGGCGGCCAGTGCGCCACTGGCCAGCAGCGTCTCGAACCGCCTGCCCGCCAGCATCGGCGCCGCGGTGGGTTACCTCGCCAGCGTGCGCAACGTCGCGCTGCAGGTAACACGGCTCGACGACCTGGCCTGCGAGCTGATAGCCGCCGCGCAGCGCATCACCGGCGACGGACACACGGTCCTGTACGAGTTCGAGGTGTCGACGCAGGCGCGCGTGCTGCTCACCGGCCGCGCCAGCATCGTGTTCGACGCCGCCTTCGGCACGCACGCCACCGGTGCGGGTACACACGCATGAGCAGCAGCGGCAAGCGCGCGCTGATCACGGGCGGCAGCGGCGGCATCGGCAGCGCCATTTGCCGTCGCCTGGCGCTCGATGGCCATCATGTCTACGTCCACTGCCATCGCGGCGTCGCCGTCGCCGCGCAGCTCGTGCAGGAGATCGTCGCGGCCGGCGGGAGCGCTGCGCCGATCTGCTTCGACATCACCGATACCGACGCGGCACGCGCGGCTCTCGAGGGGGCCCTCGCCTCGGGTCCCATCCAGGTGCTGGTCAACAACGCCGGGGTGCACGACGACGCGGTGCTCCCCGGAATGAGCCCCGCGCAATGGCACCGGGTCATCGACGTATCAGTGAACGGCTTTTACAACGCCACCCAGCCGCTGCTCATGCCCATGATCCGCGCCCGCTGGGGCCGCATCGTGAGCGTGTCCTCGGTGGCGGCGCTGATCGGCAACCGGGGGCAGGTCAACTACGCCGCCGCCAAGGGGGCACTGAACGCCGCCACCCGCGCGCTCGCGCTCGAGCTCGCAACCCGCGGCGTGACCGTGAACGCGGTCGCCCCGGGGATCATCGCCACCCCGATGAGCGAGGGCCTGTTCGACGCCAAGGCCATCGAGCGACTGGTGCCCATGAACCGGCCCGGCACCCCACGGGACGTGGCGGGCGTCGTGTCTTTCCTCGCCTCCGAGGACGCCGCCTACGTGACCGGCCAGATCATCTCGGTGAGCGGCGGCATGGCTTAGCTCGCACGGCGCAACGCCCGCGGGCGGCGCCCTCAGTCACCGGCCTGCGACAGCTGTGTCAGAAGGTTGGTCGCGAGCACGCTGGCAGTTCCCCAGACCATCGCGGGATGCAGCCGCCGGTGTCGCAGCGTATCCGCACAGGCGCAAACGACGGCAACCACACTGGTGGTCACGGCGGCGATCACCAGATTCCAGTCGCCCGCCGCCAGCAGGTGCTCGGAGATCCGACCGACCGCGGGAGGCAGCAGCGCCACCGTTGCGCAGAGCATCAGCCTCTTGTGAACGTCCGGGCGCGATCGCCACAGTATTGCGGCCAGAGCCAGGGCACCGAACAAGCAGAGACTGAGTCCATCGAACTCGACGAATATGCGCCCGAACCGCAGCGGGCCAGCCTGCGGGAAACGCCGCTGGATGGCCGCGGCCACCGTGAGCGAGCCGATGACGACGATGAGGGGAGCGAGCACCGCTCCCGCGACTCCGAGTCGGCGGTGAAGATCCGGCCGGTGTCGGGCGATGAGCAGCGCCTGGGTCACAAACAGCGTGATCCAGGCGCTCATCAGAATCCCGTGAACGTGCACCAGGGGCGTGATCGCGCGCACGTGGAAGAAGACACGCAGGTAGTAGCTGCGCGCGAAGCCCGCGAACACCAGGGCCGCGACTACCAGCGCCGCGTATGCGTACAGGTGGTTCGGCGGATTCAGCCTGGCGGTGTCTGCATCCACGATGCGCGCGCCCTCCACTCAGGCCGCTGGCACGGACGCCGGAACGATGTTCTGGTTCGAGCGAAACACGTTGTCCGGGTCATAGCGCAACTTCAGGCGCTGCAGGCGGCGGTAGTTGGCGCCGTACGCCTCCCGCACCCGCGCCTCGCCTTCGTCATCGAGCATGTTGACGTACGCGCCGCTCATCACAGGTTCAAGCGCGCCCCAGGCCCGATCGGCCCATCGTCGTATCGCCCTGGTCTCGGCGGCGTCGTGCCAGCCGAGGATGAACCCCACTCCGGCGCTCTGCGGAGGGCGCGGAAAGGCGGTCGCGTCCGAGGGGATACGCGACAGTGCGCCATGCACCGGATCCAGGAACAGAAGGCGCAGGGCCCCGGACGGACCCTCGCTCGCCAGCAGCACATCGAGCGCCCGCCCGGGCAGGGTCTGCCGGGCAATCCCATAGCGGGCGCAGGTCATGCTGGCACCTGGGCCGTCCCGCCCCACGAACTGCGCCAGCGTCGTTTCGCGCAGCGACTGCTCGAGCGGTGTCACGCCGCGCGTCAACAGCCGCCTGATCACTTCGCGTCCGCGGGCGCCGTCCCCGGCCCAGCAGACGCCCATGCGCACTCGCATCTCGCCCGCGGGCGGCACGAACACGCCGGTAAAGACGCTCAGCTCGTCCGGCAGTGTGGCGCGCAGTGAGTCGGCGAGCGCCAGCACGTCGCGCGCGGCCGACGCAGGAAACAACAGCTCGCCGGCGAGTACACCCGGCAGCCGCTCGGCTCGGAACCTCAGCCGGGTCACGATGCCGAAGTTCGCTCCCGCGCCGCGCAGCGCCCACATGAGGTCCGGATCGCTGTCATCCGTCACTTGCACATGCCGGCCGTCGGCGAGGATCACGTCGGCGCCAATCAAGGCATCGCACGCGGCGCCTGCCACGCCCATCAAATAGCCCACACCGCCCCCGAGCGTGAGGCCCGACACACCCACGTCACCGCACGTACCGAGGGGCAGCGACAGACCGTGCGCAGCGGCTGCCTCGTTGGCCTGCCAGACGCGCGACCCGGCGCCACAGTCAACGGACCCCGCCCTGGGGTCCACTGACACTCCATCCAGCTTGCCGAGATCGATCACCACGCCGTCATCGCAGCTCGAGCGACCCGCCTGGCAGTGCGCACCCCCACGCACCGCGAGGGGCAGAGAGCGGCGCCGAGCAAACTCGAGCGCGCGGGCGGCGTCCTCGGGGTTCGCGCAGCGCGCCACGACCAGTGGACGCCGATCGAAGGCCAGGTTGTCCGTACGGCGCGCGGCATCATAAGTCGCGCTACCACGCCCGATGAGGTCCCCGGTGAAGCCGGTCCGCAGATCGGCGTCGTCAAAAGCTGCGGCGGACATCGCCGCCTGTCTTTCCAACGCCCACGTCGGCACCGCCAGGGCACACGCCAGCGCGGGCAGGCTTTTCACGGCATCTCGCCGGGTGAGTAAATGCATGGTTCCTCCCAGGTGAGCTTCTGCGGCTGCTGGTCTCAACTACCGCGAGGCGGCCGCGCCGGCTGGGTCCTCATCCGCCGTATTCCAGATGTCGACGGCGCACTTCCACGAGCCATCCGGCTCCTTCCTCCACACCGCCACCGCCTTGTTGCGCTCGACCAGCGGCTTGCCCTCCGGCGAGGACATGCGGATCGTGTCGGTGCCGACGGCATAGGCGAGGTCGCCCGACTTGGCCACCCATACGTGATCCGTGACCCAGGTGATCGAGAAGTCGGGGATCGCGAAGGCCCCGGCGAGGTAGCGTCGCAGCGCCTCCTTGCCCACGATCGGTGGACCGCCCGGCGGCATCATGTAGACATCGTCCGACCAGTAAGAAACGGTGCGCTCGAGGTCGTGGGACCGGGCCGCGGCGAGCCAGAGTGCATCGGCGGCGCGGATCGCGGCCTCCTCCCGGACCGGATCGGGGGCCGGTGTCGCCATGCCTTCGCAGCCTGCGAGCGCGGCGAGCAGCATCGGGACTGTTGCGTTGACGTGGTGCAGTCTCATGAGAGCTCCAGCGTGAAAGGGAGGTGCTGTCTCAGCCGAGCCACCCGCACACGTGCGCCCACAGTGGCGTGGTCGCCACCCAACGCGCCACGGGATCGGTTGCGAGCAGCAGCAGCCCACCGGCGGCGAGCGCCGGGTGCAGGCGCCGGTAGCGCCAGGTGTCGATGGCCACGCAAACGAGCAGCAGCAGGTTGCGCAGCGTGGCGGCGTCCAGCGTCCAGGAGGTGTACGCGCCTATGAAACGCGCCAGCGCGGCGTCGAGCACGATGAGGGTGGCGAGCAGCATCAGGCGCTTGTGCCAGGCGCTGTGCCGGCGCAGGACGATGGCACTGCCCGCGAGGCTCGCGAAGCTCAGCAGGTCGAACAGCGCCACTGCCAGGAAGATCGGCGCCGGCATTCCGGGCGGCAGGTGCCTGCCGCCGAGGCGAAAGGCGACCACCACCGTCGGGACGCCGGCGATCACGATGACCGCAGCGAGCGCCGCACCGACGATCCCGAGGCGCCGATGCCAGTCGACGCGGTGGCGCGCCACCAGCACGGTCTGCGTGATGAACAGCACGATCCACCCGAGCATCACCAGGCCGTGCAGCCGCACCAGGGCGCTCAGCGCGCTCATGTCGCGCAGCAGATCGACGTCGATGCTGAAGCCGGCCAGCACCACGACCGTGATGCCGACGGCCGCCGACAGGTAGAAGCGACGCTCGGCGGCGGGAGATGTCACAACGGTATTCATGCGGCAAAAATTCCTTGCGTCAGGCAGTGGAGGTAGCTGCTTCGCAGGCGCTCCGCGCTCACCGGCCGGGCCACGCGGCCCGACCGGCTCAAGCGCAAGCCGGCTACTGCTTCACATAGACGGCCACGGTCTTTTCATTCGCACGGCCCGCATTCCAGTTCGTGTCCGTGAAGGATCCGCCGTCCGCCGCGAGCGCCTGGACGCCGCCGTTATCAGGCTTGCCGTTCAGCTTGATGACGTACCTGATCTTCGTCGGGCTGAGGAGCTTCCAGCTGATGGTCATGCCCGGCGGCACGGTGGGTCCGGTGAGAGGGTGATCGCTGCCGTCGGCACGGCCCTCGGCCGAGGCCTGCATGTCGGGAACCTCGAAGTGCAGCACGCCGGCGGCCGGAGTGGAGACCACGAACGTCTGCGGCTGTCCGGTGGGGGCGGTGACCTTCGTGCTCCGCCAGCTGCCGATCAGGCCCTCGGTCCCGGTCACACGAGTGCAGACATCCTCTTCGCGGAAGTCCTGCCCGTCAGGTCTCGTGCCGGTGAACGTCATGGTGAGCGTCTTGCCATCCTCGGAGAGTGCGATGCGTCCCTTCGAGGTCACCTTGCCGTCGACGCGCGTGACCGTGTCCCAGGCGTGCTTGCCCGCGGCGGTCCATGCCGTCGTCCGGTTGGCCCAGGTCTTGTATTCCTTGCCGTCAAGGCCGAAGTCGAAGCTCGCGGTGCTGCCGTCCTCGTAGTGCAGCATTCCGCCGGGCCGTTCCGCATAGCTGAACGTCTGTCCGGTGAGGTGGCTCTTTTGGGGATCGACCTTCCAGGTCCCGTTCCACGGACTGTCGGCGGCGCACACCGCACCGCCCGGCAATGCCAGCAGTGAGCAGATGATCAAAGTGGTTCTCATGACATGACTCCCAGTGTTGTAGTGCGATGCGCGCTTCTGTCGTAGCCCCGGCGCGCCAATCAGGGCGGTACGGCGGCGGCCTCCGGTGTGATCACCAGGAAGCTGCCGCTCCAGAACGGCTCGTAGTCCCCGCTCTGCAGGTAGTGGCTGACCGAGCCCACGTAGTGCCTCTGCCCGGGGCGTACCTCGATGGTCACGAAGCCCCCGCTCGCGGCGCGGATGACGCCCGCATGCACGGCAGCCGCGCAGATCGATGAGCCGTCGGTGTACGGGCCACTGCCGATGACCTGTCCGGGCACGGGCTTGCCGGGCGGACAGTGGAAGCGGAAGCGCTCGCCGTTGAAGCCGCGGAGGTTCAGATCGAGCGGGCTGGTGCGCCAGTCGACCTCGTGCACCGCGGGGGCGGGCGCCAGGGTAGCGCTCGTGAGCGCGGCCGCCGGAAGACCAGGCACGAGCAGCACGCACAGGAGCCCGAGGCGCCCGAGCCCGCGATGCTGCATAGCCGACATCTCTCACCCCCTGCCGCGCTGCGGGCGCGGTCCCCGAACGTGCGCTTGACGGCGCGGGAGGTTGTGCCGCCGGGGCAGATCTGTCGTTGCCGTCCGGCTGGCAGTTTTCTGGCAAACTTCCTGCCGGCCGACGGAAGTGCTCAAGTCCATGTCCGCGTTGGAAACCCCGGTCTATCGATTCGCGGGCTTCACGCTCGAGCCCGCGGAGCGGCGGCTGTCCGAGGGCGGTAAGCCCATCGCGCTCACGCCCAAGGTGTTCGACACCCTGGTGTTGCTGGTCGAGCGCGCGGGTCACGTGGTCAGCAAGGACGAGCTGATGAAGGCGCTCTGGCCGCGCGGCTACGTGGACGAGTCGAATCTCACCAAGCACATCTGGCTCATCCGTCGCGCACTCGGCGACGGTGAGCACGACTCACGGTTCATCGAGACCGTGCCGAAGCTCGGCTACCGCTTCATGGCGCCGGTCGCGACGGGGGGCGTCCCGCCCCAGCCAGCCGCGACGGCACCACCGTCGGGCGCCGCGACAGCGGCGACGGCCGCCCCTGCACCGGCCGTCGGTCCCGCGGCCGCACCACCCGCGCGCCGGCTGCTTCCGCGCCGCTGGCTGATGGCACTTGCGGCAGGGGTCCTGCTGCTGCTTCTCGGCATCAGCTGGCGGCTCGCCGTGCGACCGCAACTCGTGCCCTCCTCGGGCCACCGCGGCCACACCATCGCGCTCGTCGGTTTCAGCAACCTCTCCCGCAATCCCAAGGACGCCTGGGTCGCACCTGCCCTGAGTGAGATGCTCGGCTCGGAGCTGAGCGTCGCCGACAACCTGCAGGTGGTCCCGGACGAGCTGGTACGCGATGCGAGCGCGGACCTGACTGCGCCGGCCGCTGGCGGTTACTCGGCCCCGACGCTCGCGCGGCTGCGCCAGCGGCTGGACGCGGACTACGTGGTCAGCGGCAGCTATCTGGTCGCAGGCTCCGCCGACAACGCTCCGTTGCGCGTCGATATCGCACTGCAGGACACGCGCAGCGGCGCGCTGGTGGCGTCCGTTTCCGATCAGTCGGCGGTCGCCGGCCTGATCGCGCTCGCGGCACAGGCGGGCGCGAGGCTGCGCGGCAAGCTCGGCGCGCGCCCCCCGGATGCGCAGACTCTCGGGCTCGTCCCCAATGCCCAGCCGCCGAACCTCGATGTGGCGCGGCGGCTGGGCTTCGCGCTCGATGCCCTGCAGCACTATGACGCCGCGCGCGCCCGCGATGAGCTCCTCGAGGCGGTCGCGGAAGCCCCTGGCTACGCGCCCGCCTACCTGTACCTCGCCCAGGCGTGGTCGGCGCTCGGGTTCCGCGACAAGGCCCTGGCGGCCGCCGAGCAGGCGGCGCAGAACGCGGCCAACCAGCCGCCCGAGCAACGCCTGCAGACCGAAGCGGTCGTCGACGCCGCGCACGCCGAATGGAGCAAGGCCGCCGCCGCCTGGCGCGCGCTGATCCGGTTGCGGCCCGCGAGCATCGAGTATCGTCTGCAGGCAATCGACGCACAGATCGCAGCCGGCGCCATGCGCGGTGCGCAGGCCACGCTCAAAGAGCTGGAGACGTTGCCCGAGGCGGCCAATGATCCGCGCGTCGACCTCGCCGCGGCACGCCTGTCCGGGGCGCTCGATGATGCGCAGGGCAGCGAGCGGCAAGCCGCCGCCGCGTTGCGCCTCGCGCAACAGCACGACGCGGCGGGTCTCATCGCCGATGCGCTGCTTGAGCTCGCCGGCGCCGAGACCCACCTCAACGAGAACGAGGAGGCGCGCGCCAGCCTCATTGCGGCCATCGCCTCCTACCGCTCGATCCGTAATCCGCGCGGCGAGGCGACCGCGCGCGCCGCCCTGGCGCGGGCACTCTCCAATCTCAATCGCAACCAGGAAGCGCGCGAGGAGTTCCAGCAGGCCATGGAGCTCGATCGCAGCATCGGCGATCTCGCGGGCATAGCTGCCGTCTATCGGGACCTGTGCAACATGCTGTGGCTGGCGGGCGATCGCGACGGCGCCGAGGCCGCGGCGCGCAACTCGCTCGAGCTCGCCCGCGAAACGGGTGACCTGGCGCTGCAGTCCTGGACGGTGCAGGCGCTCGCCACCATCGCTTCCGATGAGGCGGCGAGCGACGAAGTATTGGCCGAGTACCGCGAGGTCGTGGCGCTCAATGCCCGCAGCGGGCACCAGACAGCCTGGCCGCTCACCAACATCGCCGACGTACAGCGAATGCGCGGCGAGCTCGAGGCGGCGCGCGCGACCTGCGCACGCGCGATGGGGCAAGCAGCGCCGCTCACCGATCCACAGTTCGCGATCTTTGCCGGTTTCACCTGCGCGCTGATCGAGTACGACCGTGGCAACGCGGCCGGGGCGCGTACCGGGTTCGAAGAGGTCATCCGCCGCGTCGGCAATGGTGGGGACGCCAGCTATCGCTACAACTCGCTCATGATGCTCGGGCAGCTCGACATGGACGAGGGCCGCTGCAGCGCCGCGCGCGAGCATCTCGAGCAGGCGAGCCGCGGCTTCGCCGCCGCGGAGGAGCGTACCGGGGAAGCGGACGCCGATGCCATGCTGGCTCTCTGCGCGCAGCTGCTCGGGGATACCGCCGCGCGGGACCAGGCCCTGGAGCGCGCCCGCACGTTGCGCCAGTCCATGACTTCCCGTCAGGAGGTTTACATGGTGGACATCGCGATGGCGCGCATCGGCGGTGCAGCAGGCACCGACCCGAAGTCCACGCAGCGGCTGCTCACCCTGGCGGCGGACGCCGAGCACCGCCACTGGCTGGGCTGGTCGCTGGAGGCGAAGCTCGCCGCCTGGCAGCTCCTGCACGCGCGTCACGCTGATGGTGCGCTGCTCTTACGCCGCGACATCGAGAACACCGCGCGCCGACACGGCTTCGGCCGGATCCTGAAGCTCCTCGCGCGGGACGATGCGGTCCCGTCGCGCTCCTGAGCTGCGCGACCCTGTGCCGGCCCCATGGTGAGCTGACGCGTGCGGTAGACTCGGCAGCAGCGTCGCTCACCGTCGGGGAGAGTCATGCCAATCCGCGCTGCCCTCGCGCTGCCCGTCTTTCTCCTTCTGATTGCCCCACAAGCGGGGGCTTCGCCAGCGATCGGCGCTACCCCGGCAGCGGCGCCCTCCTCTGCCGCGCAGCTCAGCGAGAGCCTCGGCCTGCGCGTCGCGCCGCATCCGGTGCGTGAGCGCCCCGGGTGGCGCCCGCCGCGCATCATTCTCATCGCCGACGACCTGCACGACCTTGTGCCGCAGCTGCAGAAGGCGGCGCCGGGCGCGAAGCTGATCGAGCTGCGCAAGGCAACCCCGCGCGAGATTGCCGACGCCGACGCGACGCTCGGCGTGTGCTCGGCCGAGGTCCTGGGTGCGGCACAGCATCTGCAGTGGATTCAGTGGCTGGGTGCGGGCGTTGAGCGCTGCGTGCGCGAGCCGCTGTTGCGCACGCGAGCGCCATTGCTCACCAACCTGCAGCGCACCATGGGGCCGAGCATGTCCGAGCACGTGCTCGCCCTGATGTTCGCTCTCAGCCGCCACCTGGACTACTTCTACCGCCAGCAGCTCGAGGCGCATTGGGCCAAGACCGACCCGGCGACCCCCGAGCTCACCGACCTCGAGGGCAAGACCGTGCTGGTGGCGGGACTCGGGCGGCATCGGCACCGAGGTCGCACGGCGCGCGCATGCGCTCGGGATGCGCGTCATCGCCACCCGCGCGAGCGGCCACGAGGGACCGGACTTCGTGAGCTACGTGGGTCTGCCCGATGAGCTTTTGAAGCTGGCCCACGACGCCGACTTCGTGATCAATTGCCTGCCGCTCACGAAAGACACCACCGGCATTTTCAACAAGGAGTTCTTTGCGGCGATGAAGCCCAGCGCCTACTTCCTCAGCGTAGGCCGCGGGGCGAGCACCGTGACCCAGGACCTGCTCGCCGCGCTCGACCAGGGAACCATCGCCGGCGCGGGCCTCGACGTGGTGGATCCCGAGCCGCTGCCTGCCGACAACCCGCTGTGGCACGCGCCGCACCTCATCATCACGCCACACATATCCTCCGACACCACGGTCGCGGCCCAGGCACGCGATGCGGTAGTCATCGAAAACCTGCGCCGCTATGTCGCCGGCGAGCCGATGCTGTCGGTGGTCGATATCGACAAGGGCTACTGACCTCCGCCGGCTGCCGGCGGTGCCGCGCGCCAGCGATAGACGTGCGACACGCCGGACGCGCCCGCGAAATTCAACACCAGCTCGAAGTTCCCCCCGGGAGGGCTGCGCAGCCAGTCCTCGAAGTACGGGCGCGACTTGTCCTCGCCGTCCCTCAGGATCAGGAACGTGACGTCCTTGTGCGCGATGTAGCGCAGCGCCGTATCCGCGTCCGTCCACGGATAGGTCACGAGCACATCGCCGGCGTAGAACGCGACCGTCGGGCCGGTATCCATGATCCGCACCGGATGCCCCTGCCCGCGCAGCCACCGACCGAGCACCTCGTCGTCCTGCAGCTGCGGATCGTTCCAGCTCTGGTTGAGCTCGTCGCTCCAGCGCACGCCGAGAGCGGCGTAAGCGGCCGTCAGGCCGATCGGGATCGCCAGCACGCAAGTCATCAGGATCGGGGCGAGCCGCGCAGCGACGCGCAGCCCGGCGAGACTCGCGCGCGTCCAGCCGCGCAGATACGCAAGTCCCGCCCCGGCCCAGATCAGAAGCGCGGGCATCACCGGAAAGAGGAAACGGTCGTGGCTGAAGGGCCAGGTCGTATAGGTGAGCAGCGTGAGCCCGGTCGCGGTCCACAGCGGCGCCTCGCTCGTAAGCCGCGCCCGATCCCACGGCAGCGCAAAGAGCCCGAGCGCGGCCAGCACCAGGAGTAGCGGCGAGCCGAGCTGCGCGTCGGCCAACCCGTGCAGCAGATGCGGTACGTTGCGCACCGCCTCGTGCGCCAGCAGGTGCAGCGTGTGTCCGAGCGGGGCGTGAGCGCCCTGCAGCTGCGAGAGATCCGAGGTGTTGGAAACGCCGGTCTCGACCAGGTTGCTGTCGATGCCGAAGCGGAACTGCCCCGCGGGGATGTTCTTCTCGGCCATGAGCAGGCCTTCGGCGGTCTTGGCCTCGAAGCGCAGCTGGCCGGTCTGCTTCCACAGGAAGCCGATGTACGGCAGCGCGAACACGGCGAAAACTGCCAACAGCACCCCGGCGCGCGCCGCCGCGACCCGATAGCGGCGCAGATTCAGGGTCATGAGCACGAGCACCAGCAGGAATGTCAGCACGAACGCTTCCGGGCGCAGCAGGTAGGCAAGCCCGAGAAACACGCCCGCCATCACCGCCGCGCGCGGCCGTCCGAGCCTGAGCACCTCCACCATGAAGTACAGCGCCGCCAGCACCAGCGTGAGGTAGGTCGACTCGGTGAGAACCGCGGCGGACAGCACGATCAGGAGCGGATGCAGCGCCGCAAGCAGCCCCGCGAACCAGCCCGCCGCGCCTCCAAGGTAGCGCCGCGCATACCAGAAGCTGACCAGCGGCAGGCCGATGCCCGACAAGAGCGACACCGCACGCCCGGCAGTCTCCGCCGCCAGTCCCAGGCGGATGCCGGACGCTATCAGTGCCGCGTACAAGGGCGGGTACAGGAGCTGCAGTCCGAGCTCGTCGAGTCCGATAAGGCCGCGGCCGGCCGCGAGGTTCTCGGCGACGCGCGCGTAGTACACGCCCTCGCTCTCGATGACCCGCGGCCCGAGATGCCACCACAGCAGGCGCAGCGCCGCGGCCAGGAGCAGCAACAGGAGCAGGCCGATGCGCTCCTCGCGCGAGAGCGATCGGGGATTGGTCTCAGCCGCCTGCATCGTTCCTCGCAGCCGAGGTCGCCTCGAGCATCAGCAGCCAGTCGGAGTAGCCGGAAGCGTTGCGCGCCGGCGGCCGCAACGGCCGGACTCCCGAGTTGGGGAACGGCGAGCCGTTCACCACCAGGTAGGTTCCGGCGCTCGGGTCGAACCAGCGGATGCGCACCGCCGGGCCGGCGAGCCGTGCCAGGTCGATGGACAGGGCATCGGCCCGCGGGTAATACACCAGCGCCCAGGAGCGATCGGCGGCCAGCGCCGCCGGTGCGAACCGCGCGCCGCTTCCCTGGCCGGCGGCATCACGCCCGGTCAGGCCGCAGCAACCACCAGGCACGCACGCTCAGCACGTTATGCAGCTGAGTCATGCTCTGCGTCCCGCGGCTGTTGAGTCCCTGCTCCCAGCCCGCGCGGAACAGCCACACCGGATCATTGCCCATGAACTCACCGAACGCGCCGCCCAGCAGGGCTTGCCAGGCCTCGGCACGCAGCTGCTGCTCGTCGGCATCCCCGCCGCCGGGCCGCAGGTGCACCAGGTCCTCGTACGGCGCCTCGAGGAGCAGGAACGGCAGCTTCGAGCCGGCATACTCCGCTTGCGCCTGAGGGTAGACCGAATAGCCGGTATAGAGCGCATCGAGGTTGAACCACGGCTCGTTGCCCCAGACCTCGCGGGCTGAATGGCCCCTCTCGGCGTGGGCGGTCTGCAGCGCGTCGGGTGAGACGCTGCGGATCCCGCTGGCGACCGCTTCCACCAGCTCCCGATGCGGCGGAATGTAGTCGCCGCCCTCAACCCAGATCAGGTTGTCATAGCCGTGATAGCGCGTGGCGACGTAACGGCCGTAGGCGGCGAGCACCTCCGGCCCGTTCGCCAGCATGTCCTGGTACCACCCCTGGTCCCCGCCCTGGTAGCCGAGGTATGCGGGGTACACCAGGAGCAGGAACCCGCGCGCAGTCGCTGCCCGCAGCACGGCATCGACGCTCGACCAGTAAGCCTCGTTGGGCCGGGAGAAGTCCCAGCAGTCGCTGATCGTCGCGTTCACGCAGTGGCTGCCGTGGGCGTTGGCGATGCGCCCGGCGAACGGCGCCTGCCCGGCGCGGTTGTAGGGCGCTCGGGTCGCATACTTGTGCTCGATCAACTCGAGCTCGAGGGTGTTGAAGCCGCGTGCCTGGCGGTCCTCGAGGTAGTGCGCCAGCTCCGTGTCGGTCAGGCCGACGGCGAGCGACCAGGCGCTGTCGCCCTGGAGCAGGAACGGCGTGCCGCGCGCGTCGAGCGGGTAGCGGCGGCCGCCGGCAAATTGCAGCGGGAAAGCCGCCGGCGCCACCGGGACGGCGAGCGCCTGTGGCGGTGGCGCGCGCTGACAGCCCGCGCCGAGCGCCGTCGAGAGCACGAGCGCCCCGAGTCCGACGCCGCACGCCGCACGCCGGCGGCGCCCTAGGATCGCTTGGGCGAGTTCCATGTGTACACGCTGCTGACCGCGTAGTTCCACACGGCACCGGCGAGTATTCCATCCGGTCGCAGCCAGCACCCAGGCAAAGTGCCGCTCGTCAAGGTAGGCGGCGACGCTGACGTTGGCGACCGCGCCGATGCTGCACGCGGCAACGAACGAGAGCAGTCCCGTGACCCAGCGCAGGCCGCGGCGCCGCCGGTCGCGGTAGGTGAGCAGGTTGTTGACCGAGTAGTTGAAGACAATGCTCACGCCGGTCGCGATCGCCTGCGCGCGCACGAACGGCATCCCGAGCATGCGGTAGACGACGTCGACCACCGACAGGTGCACCACCACGCCCGCCGAGCCGACCGCCGCGAACGCGATGAAGCGGACCGGTACCCAGTGTCCGATCAGCTTGTCGGCAAGCAGCATCAGGTATTCCCACGCGACCAGCGAGTCGAGCTTGCTCTCGCCCGCCTGGCGCGTGCGGAACACGTAGGGAATCTCGCGGAAATTGATGGCCCGTCCGGCGGAGGCGAAGATGTCCAGCAGGATCTTGAAGCCGAGACCGGAGAGATTGCGCACCACCTCATCGAGCAGCGGCCGGCGCAGCATGAAAAAGCCGCTCATCGGGTCACGCAGCTCCATGGGAACGAGCGCGTGCCCGAGCCGTGTGGCAAAGCGGCTCACGGCGACCCGCTTCGAATCCCACCCGGCGGTGCCGCCGCCCTCGGCATAGCGGCTGCCGACGACGAGCTCGGCGGCCCCGCTGCGCAGCAGCTCGAGCATCGCCGGCAGGATGCGCGGATCGTGCTGCAGATCCCCGTCCATCACGGCGAGATACGGCGCCGAGGTCGCCAACATGCCTTCGGTGCAGGCGGTCGACAACCCGCGGCGCCCGATGCGCTGTACGCAGCGCACCCGCGAGCGCTGCAGATCGATCTCCCGCACCGCCTGCGCCGTGCCGTCCGGGGAGTCGTCGTCGACGAAGATGATCTCCCAGGCGATTCCTTCCAGCACCGTGGCCAGCTCGCGCACCAGGGGCCGCACGTTGTCGCGCTCGTTGAAAGTTGGCACGACGACGCACAGCTCCGGCGCGCCGGCGCCAGCGCGGCGGCGGCGGGCAATTCCCTGACTGCCTCATTCATGGAGCCAGCGATTGCACACACGCGCGCCCGCGCGATGCGTGACCGGCATCACGGCTCGGAGGGCCGGCGCGATCCGCCTGCCGGCCACGACTACTGCCGCTCCCGCAGCCAGGAGATGATGCGCCGCGGGATCTCCTCGCGGGCCTTGCGGCTGACGTACATGCCGATGTGCCCGGTGTCGATCTCGCAGGCGGTGTAGTCGCTGCTGCCGACGCACCGGCCCATGGCCGCCGACGCCGCCGGCGGCACGATGTGATCGGCGCGCGCGTAGAGATTGAGCAGCGGCTGGCGGATACGGCGCAGATCCACCGCGCGGCCGCCGATCTCAAGCGTGCCGCGCAGCAGGCGGTTCTCCTGGTAGAACCAGCGCACGAACTGTGTGAGCGCGGCCGCCGCCTGCGGCGGACTGTCGAAGATCCAGCGCTCCATGCGCACGAAGTCCTCCACCGTACGCTGGTCGCCGGGCCCGGCGAGCAGCCGCACGTACTTGTGCTGCATCAGCCGAAACGGCATCAGCGACAGGAACAGTGCGTTGAGCAGCGCACCGGGAATGTTGCCGCCGCGCTCGATCAGCGTGGTGTCGACCTCGCGCACCCAGCGCGAGAGCAGATCGTCCGGAGTGTGGAAATCGACCGGCGTCGTGAGGGTCACGAGGTTCGCGATCTGCCCCGGGTGCAGCGCGCTGTAGCACAGGCTCAGAACTCCGCCCTGGCACACACCCAGGAGGTCGAGCGCCTTGAGGCGGTGCGCAGCCAGGATGTGCCGCACACAACCCGCCAGCTCGCGCTCCACGTAGTCCTCCAGATCCTGCAACCGGTCGCCCTCGTCCGGCTCGCCCCAGTCGATGAGATAGACGCGAAATCCCGCATCGAGCAGCCGCCGCACCAGCGAGACTTCAGGCTGCAGGTCGAGAATGTAGGGACGATTGACGAGTGCGAAGCAGATGAGGAGCGGGCGCCGTGCGCGTGAGGCCGCACGGCCGCGCGTTGCAGCCGCACGCACCGCTGCCGATGCGGGCAGGTACTCATACAGCGTGGTCTTGTGCCCGCTCCAGACGGCGCGCCGTGTCGAGCACCCCACGGTGACCTCGCGCGCCTGGCGCAGCCGTGCGAGTGTCTGCGCAACCCGCGCGCCGAGCTCGACGAACAGCCCAGCACTATCCGCGTGCGGCTCGCTCAAGAGCGGGATTTCCTGCCGCGTCGCCCGGGGCGGCGCGCAGCGGCCTTCGGCTTGGCCCGCGGCCGGGATGCCGGCGCTCGCGGCGCCGCGGTGCGCCGCTGCTCGAGCTCAGCGCGCAGCTCGCGGATCTGCCGTTGCAGCGCGTCGGCCTCCTCGCGGGTCGGCAGCCCGCAGGCGCGCGCCACCGTGTCGGCATAGCGGCGCTGCGCCAGCAGCAGCGCCGCGCCGGTGTTGGTGAGCTGCGCCTGCAGGCGGCAGAACTCCGCGCTGCGCACCGTGCGTCCGTACGCCTGCTCCGCACACTCCACCCACAGCTCGTAGAGCCGTAGCGCGCCCTCGGCCGTGCCGACCTCGGGCTGCCGCGACCGCAGCCGCGTGATGAACTCCTGCGCCGCGCTGCCGGCGATCTCGCTCCAGTGCGCGGCGAGCTGCCCCTGCAGCTGCGCGAGCCTCACCCAGAGCTCCCAGGCACCCGCTGCGTCGTCAGTTTGTGCCGCGAATGCGCCGACGCCGGGTGGCGCCATCCCCGCCGCAGGCCCAAAGCCCGCAGCAGCCGCATGCATCGCGCCCGCCGCAGGTGACGCGCGCAGCCACTGCTCGAACTGCCCGGACAGAGTGCGCGCCAGAGTCGCCCAGTCCGCCGGCTGCGCCGCCGCGCGTGCGCCCCGAAGCTCTTGAGCAGCTCAAAGAAACTCTCCGCCGCGCCCGAGAGTGCGGCCTCGGGTGCGAACGCGCCGCCGGAGAAGGGTCCTGCCATGTTATGTATGCGCCGCGAAAAGCCAACACTGTGCCGCGGGCCTGCCGCCGGCAGTTTCGCTTGTTTTACCGTTTGCGACGGGGGTTGTAGGCGTGACGAGCATCATTGTGCGCTGCATACACTAAGGCTAGTATCCGGCCTCGAGTCCACGCGCGGCGCCGAACGCGGCTGCGCGCTCGAAGCACAACACGAGGTAGCCACCATGGCCGAAGAACGCCTGATACGCAAATACGCCAACCGTCGTCTGTACGATGCGCAGGTCAGCCGCCACGTCACGCTCGATGACCTGCGAAAGCTGATCGCGGCTGGCGAGCGCATCAAGGTGATCGATGACAAGAGCGGGGAGGATCTCACCCGCAGCATCCTGCTGCAGATCATCGCCAGCCAGGAACAGTTCGGTACGCCGGTGCTGAGCACCCAGCTGCTGGAGGCGATCATTCGATTCTATGGCAATCCGATCCAGCAGATGCTGACCGCGTATCTCGAGCGCAGCATCGGCGGACTCCTCAAGCAGCAGAACCTCATGCAGGCAGAGATGGCCAAGGTGCTCGAGACGCCGATGGCGCCGCTCGCCGAGATGACGCGCCAGAACATGGAGCTGTGGGCGCAGATGCAGGCCTCGATGCTATCGGCCTTCTCCCCGACCGCCGCCCCCGCCGCTGCCGACAAGCCTGGGGCCCCGCCCGCGGGCAAGCACCGCGGCTGAAATCCCGCGCTGCGATTTTCTCATCACGACCCGGTCTCAAGGAGTAGTTCTCAGGTGGACGTACGCGGTAAGACGATTCTCGTGACCGGCGCGGGACGCGGCATCGGCCGGTCCCTCGCGACGCACTTCGCCGGCAAGGGCGCCAACCTCGCACTCCTCGACACCAACGATGAGGACGTGCAGGAGACGCGGACGCTGTGCGTGCAGGCGGGAGCCCTCGCGCGCAGTTACGTCGCCAACGCGGCGAACGAGGACAGCGTGGTGGGCGCCCTCGATCGGGTGACCGGCGACTTCGGCGCCCTCGACGGCCTCGTCAACAACGCCGGCATCGTGCGCGACGCGATGCTCGTCAAGGTCAAGGACGGACAGGTCGTCGGCAAAATGACGCTCGAGCAGTGGCAGTCGGTCATCGACGTGAACCTGACGGGCGTGTTCCTGTGCGCGCGCGAAGCCGCCTTGCGCATGATCGAGCGGGCCCGCGGCGGCGTGATCGTCAACATCTCGAGCGTCTGCCGCGCCGGCAATGCCGGCCAGACCAACTACAGCGCCGCCAAGGCCGGCGTCGCCGCGATGACGGTCGTATGGGCCAAGGAGCTGGCGCGCTTTCGCATCCGTGTCGGCGCGGTTGCCCCCGGGTTCGTGCGCACGCCGATGGTCGAGAGCATGAAGCCCGAGGCGCGCGCGCGCATGATCGCGCCGATCCCCCTCGGGCGGCTCGGGGAACCCGAGGAGATCGCGCATGCGGTGGGGTTCATCTTCGAGAACGAGCTCTTCACGGGCCGCTGCCTGGAGGTCGATGCCGGCTTGCGCATCTGATCGATCTGATGAGATGCACTGCACAATAAATCGGTGGGAAACCGAGAGTCATATTGGGTAGTATATTATAGAATATCATATACTTACATGATTCAATACCGTACGCTACGCTGCATGAACTTTCTTCTTGCAGTGCATACAAACTCCTGTAGAATGCACCCCACTGCAAACCCCTACGGAGTCCTCAGAATCATGATCGACCAGACTTTCGACCCCAACACCTTCCTCAATGCCGCCCGCGACGCGTTTGCTCCGGTTCTCAAGGCGCAGCAGGAAGGCATCAAGAGCATCGAGCGCCTCGCACGCCTGCAGTACGCCGTCGCCGGCGACATGCTGGATGTGGGCCTCGCCCGCGTGAATGCCTCCCTCATCGCGAGCACTGCGAGCGAGCTGCTCACCAGGCAGAACGAGCTGAACGCCCAGTTCGCCGACAAGCTGCGCGCCCGTGCTTCTGAGTTTGCGACGGTCACGAGCGAGATCCAGACCAAGCTCACTCAGTTCGGCACCGAGATGGCAGCGAAGGTAGTGCCCGCCCGCAAGGCAGCCTGATATCTTGGCGGCATTCCAGGCCCGGGGGTGACGATACCCCCGGGCTGGTTTTACGGAGACCGCCTTGACCGCTCAGTCGAAGAACCAGACCGGTGCGCCCAGCGGCGCATCCCAGCCTGACGCCAAGACCGAAATCGAGCGCCAGCTACGCCTCCAGCTCGGGGCGCTCACCGGCGGGCTCGCGCCCGATGACTACGCGCGGGCCTGGTGGGAGTGGTATCTGAGCCTCGCTACCCAGCCGCCGCGCCAGGCAGCGCTCGCCCAAAGCGCGTACGAGAAATTCCTCGACAGCTGGCAATTCACCGCCCGCGCCGCCGGTGGTGCGCCGCTCTCCCCCGAGGGCGCGGCAGCCGGGTTCGGCGACGATGCCTGGAACGTGTGGCCGTTCAATGTCTACGCGCGCACCTACAGCAACTGGGCCTCGTGGTGGCAACAGGCGCTCGCGCCCCCGCCGGCGTCCGACCCGGGCCTCGCGCGCGCCAGCTTTGCCGGCAAGCTCGTGCTCGATGCGGCATCGCCGGCGAATTTCCTGCACACCAATCCTGAGCTGCTGCAGAAGACCGCCGCCGAGTCCGGCCAGAACCTCATCCGCGGGCTCAAGAACTGGCTCGAGGATGCGCAGCGGACCGTGAGCGGCGAGCGTGGCGCGTCCCAGTTCGAAGTCGGCAAAGACGTGGCGGTGACGCCCGGCAAGGTGGTGTTCCGCAACGAGCTGATCGAGCTGATCCAGTACTCGCCGCAGACGCCAACGTCCATGCCGAGCCGATGCTGATCGTGCCGGCCTGGATCATGAAGTACTACATCCTCGACCTGTCGCCGCGGAATTCGCTGGTCGCGCTAGCTGGTCGAGCAGGGCCACACGGTCTTCATGATCTCGTGGAAGAACCCGACCGCGGCCGATCGCGACCTCGGCATGGACGATTACCTGCGCAAGGGCGTCTATGACGGCGCTCGACGCGGTCGGCGCCGATCGTGCCGGACCGCAAAGTCCACGCGGTCGGTTACTGCATCGGCGGCACGCTGCTCTCGATCGCGGCCGCCGCGCTCGCGCAGCGAGGGCGACACGCGCTTGCCTCGAGTGACGTTGCTCGCGGCGCAGACGGATTTCAGCGAGCCGGGCGAACTGTCGCTCTTCATCAGCCCGAGCCAGATCGCGATGCTCGAGGCGCATGATGACAAGTCAGGGCGTGCTCGAGCAGCGAGCAGATGGGCGGCGCGTTCGCGATGCTGCGCGCGCAACGATCTGCTGTGGCAGCCGGCCGTCAATCAATACCTCAAGGGCGAGCGCGACAGGATGAACGACCTGATGGCCTGGAACGCCGACGGCACGCGCATGCCGTGGCGGATGCACACCGAGTACCTCGAGCGGCTGTACCTGCAGGAACGAGCTCGCCGCAGGGCCGCTTCAAGGTCGACGGCGAGCACGGTGGATCCTGGCGGACATCCGCGTGCCGATGTTCGTGGTCGGCACCGAGACCGATCACGTCGCGCCCTGGAAGTCGGTCTACAAGGTGCGCGCGCTCACCCGTCAGCGCCGACTTCACCTTCCTGCTGACCAGCGGCGGCCACAACGCCGGCATCGTGAGCGGGCCCGTGCATCCGCGGCGGCGCCATCGCATGCTCACGTGGTCCGACGCGACCTCGACGCTCACGCCCCACGAATGGTTGAAGCACGCTTCAGCGCACGAGGGCTCCTGGTGGCCCGCCTGGCAGGGCTGGCTGCGCGCGCACCGCGCCGCACGGCAGGAGCCCGCGCGCACCGTCGCCGTCGGCCGCGACGCGAGCGGCGACTTGGGCAATGCGCCGGGGAGCTACGTGCGCGAATGAGGGCGATGGACGCACCGGAAAAATCGGCGTACTAATTTGCAAATCTCACGAAATCGAACGGTGGGGCCATGAGCACTCGAGCAAAGCGGATTGCCTACGTAACCGGCGGCATGGGCGGGATCGGCACCCCGATCTGCCGGCGCCTGTGCAAGGAAGGCTATACGGTCATTGCCGGGTGCGGTCCGGGCTCGACACGCAAGGACCGCTGGCTGTCGGAGATGCGCGCCGAGGGCTACGCCGTCCACGCCTCCGAGGGCAACGTGTCCAACTGGGATTCGACCAAGCACGCCTTCGAGGCCGTCCGCGCCGAAGTGGGCGAGATCGACGTGCTGGTGAACAACGCCGGCATCACCCGCGACGGCACGTTTCAGAAGATGACCAACGAGGCCTGGCACGCGGTGATAGAGACCAATCTCAATTCGCTGTTCCACGTCACCAAACAGGTGATCGACGGCATGATCAACCGCGGCTGGGGCCGGATCATCAATATCTCCTCGGTGAACGGGCAGCGCGGCCAGTTCGGCCAGACCAACTATTCGACCGCCAAGGCGGGCATCCATGGTTTCACCATGGCGCTGGCGCAGGAGGTCGCCGCGCGCGGCGTCACCGTCAATACCGTGTCGCCGGGCTACATCGGCACCGACATGGTGCGGGCGGTCAAGCCCGAGCGCCTCGAGAAGATCGTGGCCGCAATCCCCGTGAAGCGTCTCGGCACGCCCGAAGAGATTGCCTCGATCGTGGCATGGCTGGCGAGCGATGAGTCCGCGTTCGCGACCGGAGCGGACTTCTCGCTGAACGGCGGTCTGCACATGGGCTAGGTGCGCGAAGCGCCTGCCCAGTCCCCCGAAGGCAAGTCGTGAAGGTGTGCGTGGTCGGCGCGGGAGCCATCGGCGGCTTCCTCGGCACGCGGCTGGCGCTGTCCGCGGCGAACGCCGTGTCGGTGTTGGCGCGCGGTGCCACGCTCGTGGCGCTGCGGAATCACGGCTGGCGTCTGCACGAAAACGACACGCTGCTGCGCGCACCTGCCGCGCTCGCCTCGGACGATCCGCGCGACCTCGGCCCCCAGGACCTGGTGATCCTCGCGCTCAAGCAGCAGGCACTGCCGGGGCTCGCCCCGAGCCTCAGGCCGCTCCTGAGCGCGGAGACGATCGTGCTGCCCGCCATGAACGGCGTGCCGTGGTGGTTCGGTGAAGGGATCGCGGCGCTTAAGGACGGTCCGCTGCAGAGCATCGACCCGGGCGGGGTCACCGCGGCCGCCATCCCCGTGCGGCAGGTGCTGGGATGCGTGATTCACGCCGCCGCCACCGCCACCGAGCCCGGGGTCGCGACCCACCGCACGGGTCATCGTCTCATCATCGGCGAACCCGCGGGCGCTGGCTCGGCGCGCCTCACGCGAGTCGGCGATGCTCTGACCCGCGCCGGGTTCGAGGTCGACGCGCTCACCCCGCATCCGCTACGACATCTGGTACAAGCTGTGGGGCAACATGACCATGAACCCGGTTTCCGCGCTGACCGGCGCCACCATGGACCGGGTGCTCGACGACGAACTGGTGCGCCATTTCTGCTCCGCCGCGATGCGCGAGGCGGCGGCGATCGGTGCGCGTATCGGCTGCGACGTGAGTGAATCTGCCGAGGATCGGCACGCCGTCACCCGCAAGCTCGGCGTGTTCAAGACTTCCATGCTGCAGGACGTCGAGGCTGGTCGCGCGATCGAGCTCAACGCACTGGTAGCCGTGGTACGCGAGATCGGTGAGCGCGTCGGCGTCGCAACGCCGATGATCGACGCCCTGTTCGGGCTCACACGCCTCTTCGCCCAGGTGCGCGGCTTGTACCCGGTGACGCGGGCCAGAACCGCCACCTAGGTCCAGGTCGCGCGTGCCTCGTCTTCGCGAATCGTCGCGCCGCTGGTCCACAGGTGCCAGGCGGCCCACAGACCCGTAGGCGCGAGCAGCAGCAGTGCCCAGCGCAGCGACTCATCCCCGGCGCCGAAGGAGTGCGTGAACCAGTCGCTCAGCGCGCCGATGATCTGCGGTGCGAGGATCAGGTTCGCCACGTTGGCGAGGAACAGTAGCAGCGCGCAGGCGGTGGCCCGCATGTTCGCCGGTACGACGTTCTGCAGCAGTCCCAGTATCGGCCCGAGGTAGAAATACACCGCCGGCACGAAGATCCACAGCAGCACATCCACCGCGCGCTCCGACCGCACCGCGTACACCAGTATCGAGGGCATCGTAGTGAGCGCCGTAACCCAGCCGAGGAGGCGCGCAACATAGCGCGGATCGCGTGCCGCACGCCTGCTCATCAGCAGGAACGCGAGCAGCGTACTGCCCGTGCCCGCGAGGAGGTGCATGGGACCCAGGAGCCTGCCCGCCTCGCCCACCGTCAGATGGTGCGAGCGGTGCAGGAACGCCGGCGTCCACCACATGAGGCCCCAGCTCCAGAAGGTGGCCACCGATCCGCCCACAATGAGGTGAATCGCGGAGCGTTGCCCGGCGATGAAACGCAACGTGAGTCTGAGCTGGGAGGCGACCGTGCGCAGCGTCGCCGGCAGCTGCACCACGAGCGAGCCCAAAGTCAGCGGCGGCGCGCCGGACTCGCCACCGCGCGCACCCGCATCGAGCTGGCCGCGGCGCGGCTCGCTCACCGTGAGCCACACGATGAGTGCCACGGCAACACCGGGGATCCCCAGCACCAGGAAGGCAAGCCGCCAGCCGCCGCGCTCGGCCGCTTCGCCCGCGACGGAGGAGCCGAGCCATGCCCCGAGACACGCTCCCAGCGCGTAGATCGTGAGCGCCATCGGCCGCCGACCCGGCGGGAACTTGTCGGCGATGATCGAGGTGGAAGGCGGGGTACCGCCCGCCTCCCCGATCCCGACAGCAAAGCGCGCCACGAGCAGCTGCCAGTAGTTCTGCGCCACACCAGACAGAGCCGTGACGCCCGACCAGATCGCGAGCGCCAGGGCGAGGATGTTGCGCCGGTTCATACGGTCGGCGAGCGCTGCGATCGGAATCCCGATGGTCACATAGAACGCCGCCAGCGCGCTGCCGGTGAGAAAGGCGATGCCGGTGTCGGTGAGGTGCAGCTCCTGCCGGATCGGCTCGATGAGCGTGGAGACCGAGAAGCGGTCCGCTATGTTGAGCGCATACACGACGGTCAGTACCGCCAGCACGTACCAGCGGTCGCGGGGCGCGGGGGCCTGCTCGGGGTTGCCGCTCATGCGTAGGCGGAATCTTACCTGCGCGCGTGTCGCGCGTGTGTCTGTAGCCCCGGAATCCCCCCGACGAAAGCGCGCGCACATCGGCGGCAGCACGCTGCCCAACGCAGCGGCCAACGGTACGACCGCAACCCCTACAGCCCGAGGTTCATTTCGTCAGTTCGGCCTGGTGGGTCAGCAGCCGACGGCGGACGTATCGCGCAGCCGTGCGGAACCGCGCCGGGCCCCAACTGCTTGAGGGCACGACCAGCCCGCCGGAGTAGAGGGTGAGTATGAGCCTCAGCGAACTTTCATCCACGACCGCCCTGGCGCTGCTCTGCCTGGGCGCGGCTACCGCCCATGGGGGCGACCTGGCGTCGACTACCACTCAGGCTGCGCCGGGCGCCGGTCAGGCGCACAAGCTCGCGGACATCCGACCAGGTGGCACCACCAAGACGCAGGTGCGCGCCCTCCTGGGCGCGCCCTGGCGGATCGTGCAATTCAACGACTGCGGCATGGCGATGCCCGGACAGGCGGACGAGACGTGGGAGTACCGCGGGAGCGATGCCACCGGCCCCTACCGGCTGCATGTGGAGTTCGGGGACGACAACGTTGCGAGTCTCGCGGCGCGGATTTCCGATCGCGTGCCCAGCCGGCAAGGGTACCGCCGCAAGAGCCGTTGCGCCGATGGTGATGGCGCACAACGACCATACGTGAAGCACTCGGGAGGAAAGGCGGGCGGCGGCGATGGCTGATGCGGATGTCCTTGGGGGCGGCGAGATGATCGCCGTCTCCAGAGGTCAGCTTTGCAGGCCGCCGCCTGCGAGCCCGAATTGGTCTGCTCGCGCCGTTGTGTGCGATCATCACACCATTCGCCGAAGGCGCCCGAGCAACGCGTGAGCGAATGCGGGGGTTATGACGACGCGCGTTGCAGGTTCGAGTCTGCGCAACCTTGAAATGCTCTGTTGCGTTTCCCTCCTGGCGTTCGCGTTCGTACTTCGCTTCCCTCACCTTGGCAGCCAATCGCTCTGGGCGGACGAGCTCTCTACCGTCTACTGGTCGCGCCTCGACGCCGGTTTCCTCCTTGGCCAGGGCGCGCATATCGAGACAAACCCACCCGGCTACTATCTGTTGATTCATGCATGGATGCAGCTCTTCGGCGCGTCGGAGCTGAGCGTGCGCCTGCCATCCGTGCTGTTTTCGGTGGCAACCGTGGCGGTCGTCTACGCCCTGGCGCGGATGTTGTTTGACCCCAAGACGGCGTTGGTTGCGGGGCTCTTGGCTGCGATCGAGCCCAGCGCGGTGCATTACGCCAGGGAAGCCCGCCAATCTGCGCTGCTCGCGCTCCTGGAGGGTCTGGCACTCCTGTCGCTCGCGGGTTACGCGCGCGACTCGTTGGTCGGGGGTCTGCGAGGGTTGCTGTGGATGGGACTGTTCGTGCTCGCGGCCGTGGGCGCGATCTCCGTGCACTACACCGCGACGACGTTCGTCGCAGCCTGCTTCGTCGCGATCGGCGCCTACCTGGCGACCACCCGCCCATTCCCTGTGCGGGAGGCATCGCTCTGGTGTGGGGCGGCGATCGCCGCCGGTGTCCTGAGCATGGGACTCCTCGTCCTCGCGAACGGCCTGCGGTCGGCCCCGAGTATTTCCTGGATTCCGCCGGTTACACGCGGGTCAATTGTCAGGTTCTTCCTGACGCTGCTCTCGCCATCGTTGGCGCCAGGCCGCCTGAAGATGCAATTGGCTGGCGCCTCCGTAGTGGTCATTTTCTGCTCGGCACTTCCCAGGCTTCGACTTACCAGGATTCAGTTCGGGCTCCTGGTGCTCGCACCCGTGGCGTTTTTCCTGATCGTCGTGGTTGTGAGTTTGGCGCGCCCGATCATGCTGGCCCGGATCGGCGTGTGGCTGATCGTTCCGGTGTGCGTGCTCCTTGCTCGCGCGGCAACGGTTCAGCCGACAAGGTTGAGACGCGTTGGGTACTCTGCCGCGATTTGCGCGATATTCATCGGCTTACTTGCCGAGTACTACTCCTCCTATGAGAAGGAGGACTGGCGCGGCGCAGCACGGGTGGTGGCGTCGCAACCTGATTGCGGCGGGCCGATTGCCGCCGAGGGGACACCGTTTGGTATTACCTACTACGAGCCATCCCTCGCTACCCGCTCCTTCGTCTGGTTGAATTGGCCAAGCGGTACGCCTCTAGGCGCCGGGTTTGCGCTTGCATCGAAGGTCCTGCACCCCGCCCTCGTCGAAGCTCGCGATCTCAGCGGGTTCCTGCAGAACAATCCTCACGCGGTGCTCGTCCTGCGCCCTGGCGAACAGGAGGTTCTTCATCAGCTCGGCAAGCCGTCGTTCGACAGAAGGTTGCCGGGCGGAATGTCAGTGTCCTGCTTCTGAGCAACGCACGACGTGGTGACTCATTGGCGCACCGGCATTGGAACCACGGGTCGCGCTCTGGTGGCGTCGGCGCTCGTGTATGCCCTGGACATGCTGTTCGTGGCCTTTTCGAAGAGTTTCTCTTGGCGGTCTCAAGGGGTCAGCGAAACACCTCGATGTAGTCTTTAGACTAAGAGGCGGGACGGCCTTTCCGGATCGAAGCAGTTTCATGCTGCTTACCTTCATCGCTGCGGCGACCTGAGTCGCCCTTCGACAGGCTCAGAGGTGACGCAGAATCACGCGCCGGCCGACCAACGCGCCCGAAAGATGATGGGACGAACGGTGCCGCTCGTGCACCCCTTGCGATGGTTAAAGATTCTGACAGCGGCGCCTTGGCGCGCGTGCTCTATTCGACGTTGCCGGAACGACGGCAGTCAGGGGCTGAGGGGTGGTATGAACGAGAGGACTTGTGCGGCTTGCGACTGCAAGCTGGATTCGAATCCCATCAAGGTCAGGCTGGGAGCCAAGGCGGTCGAAGTGTGTTGCAGCGAATGCGCGCAGAAGCTGAAGGAGGCCGAGTCCTCAGCCGCCGCGCGCGAGGACTCCTGAGGCCTCACGAGCGGCCAGCTCGAGGGTCTTCATAGCGGCGAGGTACGGGAGCGCGCCGTGACTCACTCGCGCCACGCCGTGCCCGGCGAGTGTCGTAAGAGCGGGCGTTCGCTCCTGCACCATGATGTTGACAGGCAAGGGTGATTCAGCCGCGAGCTGCGGGATCAGACGGACATCGATGAGTCCTGGCGTAAAGAGCCCGTCCGCGCCGGCCTCTTTATAGCGGGCGGCGCGCGCGAGCGCTTCGGCGAGCATGGACTCGTCATGCTGCGCGGCCGGATGCTGAAAGAATACGTCCGTGCGAGCATTGATGAAGAACGGGAGCTTCACCGCATCGGCCGCCCGGCGCGCACACTGGATCCGCAGTCCCTGTTCGGCCGCGCTGCGCAGGCGACCATCGGCAGGAATGCTGTCCTCCAGATTGCAGCCCACGGCCCCCGCGTCGATCGCCAGAGCCACGCAGGCGGCGATCGCGTCCGGACCTTCCCCGTAGCCGCTCTCCAGATCCACCGTGACCGGAAGATCGGTGAAGCGGGCGATGCGTTGCAGATTCTCGATCGCAAGGCCGAGCGGCAGCTGCTCGCCGTCCGCGAACCCGTTCGCGTGGGCGACGGACCAGCTGCTGGTGGCCAGAGCCCGCGCGCCAGCGGCGATCACGGCCTGCGCACTGCCGGCATCCCAGACATTGAAGAGGACCAGAGGTGCTCCTCGGACATGCAACTCACGAAATTGCCGCGCCTTGTGCACTTGATCCGACATAATGGTCCATCCGCTTAAAACCTTGCGACAGTTGACCACGCCGCCGCCTCACTTTGCTGTCACGATCTTTAGCATCTTTCCGCTTGTGCCTTGTCGGTGCTCGCCACGCCGCGGCTCTATCCCTGAACTAGCTGCAAGAGCAGCACCCTGATGGAACTCTCGCCGCAATTTCTCCTCGTTACGCCCGCACTCGAGGTGCGCGATGTGCTGTGTGCCGGGACCTGCCGGCACCGCAGCGACGAGGAATGTGCGCACACCACCTGCCTGGTCTTTCCCTACCGCGGCGTCTTCGTGCGTCATCTCGGGCACACCGACACGGTGGCCGAAGCCAATCAGCTCTTGTTCTTCAACGAGGCGGAAGGCTACCGCATCAGTCATCCGGTCGCGGGGGGCGATGCCTGCCTGTCGCTCAAGATCGGGGAGGGGTGGCTGCGCGAGCTCGCACCGTCACAGCAGTTGCGTCACGGATGCGCGTTGTCGTTTCGTCGCGAGCGCCTGCGGATCGATGCGCGTGCGCAGGTCCTGGTGGCCCTGCTGCGGCTTGCCCTGAGGAGCCGAAGTGTCGAGACGCTCGAGGCGGAAACCCTGGTGTTCACGCTCGTGCGGCGAGCTCTGGGCGAGCGGACCTCGCACGCGCCGCGCGGTACTTCGGGCCGACGCAAGCTCGTGGATCGCGCCAAGCTGGTCCTGTCCTCGGATCTCGGCCGACGCTGGACGCTCGCCGACATCGCCGCCGAGGTGGGTGTTTCGCCAGTGTATCTGACGCAGGTGTTCCAGCAGGTGGAGAGCCTGCCTCTCTACCGCTACCAGCTGCGACTGCGGCTCGCGCGCGCACTGCATCTTCTCAATCGATACGACGATCTCACGCGGCTCGGCCTCGATCTCGGATTCTCGAGTCACAGCCATTTCACTGCCGCCTTCCGGGCGCTTTACGGGCGGACGCCCACCGAGTTCCGCCGCTCGATCTTCCTGCACTGAGTGCGGCGGCGCGGGCTCGCCCCGCGTGACGAGCTTAGGCTGCGCGTCGCAGGCCTCACCCCTGCGCTTGCGTTTCGCGAGCGCACACACCGCATGAGCGTGCATGTCCTCTACACAGGGCTGCCGCTCCCAGGTGCGCTCGTGGAGCTGACCAATCTCGAGCACGACAGCGAGCCGGTCGAGACGCCTATCACCGACCGCGCGGGTCGCGTCATTTTCAGTGCGCCCCGCGGCGGCGACTGGCTTCTGAACCTCGAGACGACGTTCTCGAGTCTGACGCAGAAAAAGCTGCTCGCGGCCCTGGGCGAGGTGGTGGCGCGAGAGGTCTCGGCCGCCCGGACCGCCCCAGCGCGCGCGGTGCGCGTCCCGATAAGGCGCAATCTTGGCCTGCGCCCCGGCAGGGGAGAACGGTCCCTCGGTCGCCGTTCGTGCCGCTGAGCCGTCCCGCACCACATCGCGGATGCGTTCTTCGAACTCTTGCTCGGAGAGCCACTGGATGCTCCGAGCGGGACTGGCCGTATCGAGCACCGCTTCGAGGCGCGCATCGGTGGCGAATTGCACGGCGCCCGCATAGTCCTCACCGACCTGAGAAAGGAGCGCGATCGGGTTGCGCGGTGAGACCTGGAAGCGCCGTCCCCACACATCGAGTGTGCGCGCGTTGTCGCGTTGTCGGGCAAGAGTCCCCACAGGAAGTTGAGCACCCGGCGTCCACCATAGACCTCGGGGGTCACCTGCAGTGACTGTGTGAGCGGATAGGCTCCCGGACTCTCGAGCCGCTGAGATGTAGCAGATGGCGCCCACAGCGGGGCCGGCAATTACAAAAGAGCGACCGTCGGACAACTAAGTTACTGTTTTTATTGGCGTCCCCAAGGGGATTCGAACCCCTGTTACCGCCGTGAAAGGGCGATGTCCTGGGCCTCTAGACGATGGGGACAAAGGCGCGGAATCTATTGGTGGAGCTAGGCGGGATCGAACCGCCGACCTCTTGCATGCCATGCAAGCGCTCTCCCAGCTGAGCTATAGCCCCACCCGAAAGCCGGCGCAACCTACGCAGGCGCCGGGGGCTTGTCAAGCTTGGCCGCACTGCGCTCCGCCGAGCACGGCGTCCAGCCGGGCAAGCGAGCGCTCGCGTCCGAGGAGTTCGAGGGTCGCATCGATCGGCGGTGACACCGCTGTTCCGGTGACCGCCACTCGCAGCGGCTGCGCGACCTTCCCGAGCCCGACCTGCTGCTCCGTAGCCAGCTCGTTCAGCACAGCGTTGATCGAGACGGCGTCCCACTGCGCAAGGCCGGAGAGCAGCGCTCGCACCTGCGCTAGCATCGCCCGCCCCTCGGAGGTCAGGTGCTTGGCGGCAGCCTTCGGATCGACCTCGATGCGCTCGGAGAAGAAGAAGCGGCTGTTCGCGGCCATCTCCTTCAGGGTCTTCGCGCGCTCGCGCTGCGCGAGGATCACGCCCTCGAGCAGGCGCTGATCATCCGAATCGATTCCAAGCCGGCGCAGCTGTGAGCGCAGGTGCGGCACCAGCGCGGCGGGCAGCGCACGCATCATGTGCTGCTGATTGAGCCACAGGAGCTTCTCCGGGTTGAAGGCCGACGCCGCCTTGTTGACATCGTGGATGTCGAACGCCGCGGTCATCTCCTCACGCGTGAACACCTCCTGGTCGCCATGCGACCAGCCGAGCCGCACCAGATAATTAAGCAGTGCGTCCGGCAGGTATCCGTCCTCCTCGTATTGCAGGACGCTCACCGCGCCGTGACGTTTGGAGAGCTTGGCGCCGTCCGCCCCGAGGATCATCGGCACGTGCGCGTAAACGGGCGGCGTCATACCGAGCGCGCGCAGCATGTTCATCTGGCGCGGCGTGTTGTTGAGGTGATCGTCGCCGCGGATGACGTGGGTGACGCCCATGTCCATGTCATCGACCACCACGCAGAAGTTGTAGGTCGGAGTGCCGTCGGAGCGCGCGATGATGAGATCATCGAGCTCGGTGTTCTGGAACGTCACCGCTCCGTGCACCACGTCCTCGACGACCACGGCGCCGTCGAGCGGATTGCGAAAGCGCACGACCGGCGTCACCCCCGGGCGAGGCTCGGTGCGCTCGCGGCAGAGACCGGCGTAGCGCGGCTTCTCCTTGCGTGCGATCTGCTGCTCGCGCAACGCGTCGAGTTCCTGCTTAGTGCAGTAGCAGTGGTACGCGGTGCCGGCCTCGAGCATCCCGCGGATGACTTCGCGGTAACGATCGAAGCGCTGCGTCTGGTAGTACGGCCCCTCGTCCGCATCGAGCGCGAGCCATGCCATGCCGTCAAGAATCACCCGCACCGCCTCCGCGGTGGAGCGCTCGCGGTCGGTGTCCTCGACACGCAGGATGAATTTCCCGCCCATGCGCCGTGCGTACAGCCAGCAAAAGAGCGCCGTACGTGCACCGCCGACGTGCAGCATGCCGGTGGGGCTTGGAGCGAAGCGCGTAACGACAGTCATAAGAGATCAGAGAGTGCCACCGATGCAGCGGGCGCGCATGGTAGCCCAAATGTGCTCGTTTGCCTTGACAGGAAAGCGCCGATAGACTGCCGGTCCCGTTGGAAGAGCGGGCGGTTAGCTCAGCGGTAGAGCGCTGCTTTCACACGGCAGAAGTCACTGGTTCGATTCCAGTACCGCCCACCAACCAGAACAAGAACTTAGAGCAATTCCTTGAGACTGCTTACTGCGAATTTGGGACACTTTTTCCGTACCGCATAACCCACGCGTTCGGTTAGTACCGTACCTTTGCTGTGTGCTCATGAGAGTTCGGGTGATGCCTGGCTGGGTAGAGAAGGAGCTGCGTACGAACCTCGCTCGTGCCTCCCGCGCCGGGAGACGTGCGGCAGGATCTGAGCCGCGGGCTGCCCACGCTCGGTACAGCGGCCGTGAACATGCATTGCGGATAGGGCTTACGAACGGGGCAACGATCACTTTGCCGGTGAAACTGATACCGGAGCTTAGGCGGGCGGCGCGTCACGATGTCCGCACCGTCGAGATCCTCGGTCGAGGTGGCGGCTTGCACTGGGAAAGACTGGACCTCGACCTGAGTGTTCCCGGTCTTCTATCCTCCATGTTTGCCGGATCAGAGTGGCTAGCGGAGCTGGGCCGCATCGGCGGGCGAAAATCCTCTGCCGCGAAAGCAGCGGCAGCGCGCAGAAACGGGCGGAAAGGCGGCCGCCCGCGGATGCGGTAGTCCGCCTTGTATTCACACTGTCAATACACTCTGATAAACTTATCGAATGGACCGCGTCTTCGAGGCAGGAGACGCCAGCTGCTGGGACGAGTGGAGCTCTTGATGATCAATGAACGATTGAAGAAGCGGCTGAAGAAGGATCGACCCAGCACCACGATTACCATGCGGATTCCGGCTGACGTCGTCGAGTCACTGAAGAACGTCGCTCCAATGCGTGGATTTACTGCTTATCAGGCACTTCTGAAGAGCTATATCAGTGAAGGACTGCGCCGCGATGAGGCTCAGTTCGATCAACACACAGCGCGCCGACTGGCGGAGGCTCTGAAGCGTCGCGGCGTTGCGGACAGGGTGCTGCAGGAGGCGATGAAGGAGATTGCAGGGAGCTAATCCTGCTCTGAGTCGCTTAAGAAGATTCAAGTGAAGCGATCCTCATGGGTTTTCTGTCGGAACGTCTGCCCAGTGTTGCGACCCGTGAAACGCGAAAGCGCGCCACTTGCTAAGGGCAAGGACAACTTATGAAGTCGAAACTGAGGCTGGAGTCGAGGAAAGCGCTGCTCGAGGCGAATCAACGCCTGAGGCCGGAGCAGCGTGTCCAGGCCTCTGTAGCGCAGAGCCGGGTGATCGCCCACCTTCAGGAGGCGGGTCGCAGGCTTCGGCGCACCAGATGAGAGCGAGCGGCCCCGGCGAGTCGGCCAAGCTCCTTCTGGATGTTGTCGAAGTGCTCGCGGCCCGCTCGATTGAGTATGCAGTGATCGGTGCGCTCGCCGCGTCTCTTTACGGTGCCGGGCGTGCGAGTCTCGACGCCGATCTCGTTGTCTCGTCGAGCGTCATGGAGGGGACGCGAATCAATGAGGCCCTGAAGCAGGCGGGGCTTACAACCGAGATTCGGCGCGGAGATCTCGAGGACGCGATTCCCGGGCTCGTGCGAGTCAGCGATTCTTTCGGAAACCAGGTGGATGTTCTCCTCGGCATTCGCGGTCTCGATCCCAAGGCTTTCTCGCGCACGGTAGAGGTGCCGCTCGAAGGGACCCGGCTGCGCTTTGTCGGGCTGGAGGATTTCATAGCGATGAAGGTCGCAGCCGGAGGCCCGATCGATCTACTGGATGCCGAAAACGCCATCGCAGCGCATCCAAAGTCGCTCAATGTGGAGTTGGTCAGGAATCTTGGGTTGCGATTTGGAACGAGTGTGTCTGCACTGCTTGAGAGGATGCTCGGAGATCTGGGATTGGGTCGCCAGGCGTCCCACGAGAAGGGGCACGGGCTGGACGAGGATCTCGAGTAGGCATCGGTATGGCAGAGTTTCAGCCGTGGGACGACCGCCTCCGGGCTTCGATCATCTCTCGCTCCTTCTCCGTTGCGGACTCCTTGAGTGCGTGCTCGGAACCGAATGTGGGCTGTTACTCGGTCGCCTGAACAATCGTCTGGGACAGTTTTGGGAGAGTGCGCTCGTGACACCGCGCGATATCAAGTGACATCAAATGACAACAAGTCCTTGTTGCAATTAGGAACCCGACTCGCATATCGTTGATTTGTAAGCACCCTATCCGGGGCTGCCATCATCGCCGTTGCTTCCGTCGCCGCCATTGCTCCCGTCGGTGCCGTTGCCGCCCGTACCCTGCGGGGTGATCAGGCCGGTGACCGGATCGGTCGTGGCCGGAGTGCCATCGGTGCCGGCCATGCCGCCCATTCGGTCCGTTCCATCCATTGCGTTGATGCCAGCGGATGTTACAAAGTGTACCCATTACCAACATTCAATGGCACCAATCGGCCAGCGGCGGTTGAACCCACCGCCAGATTTTCCGGCTTGCGGACATTCCAGCTACGGACCTTCTACTCACCGACAGCGGGGCCTGTGCAAGCGACCGTCGACACGCTCAAGCGTTGCGCTGGCTCATCTGATCCGTCGCCTGCACGATCGCATTAGCCGACGGGCTCTCGCCTGCGCGGGCTCGCCATCAGAGAGCTCAACCTGAATATCCGGACGAACGCCGTCCGCCAGATTCCGCCTGTCAACCCGAATCCGCTCACAATCTGGACGCTCCAGCACTCCTCGGCTGTGTGGCAATAGCGTAGCTATGCCGCTATCGGTGTGACCGCATCCGGCTGGCGCCCTCGATCCAATGGCCGTGCGGTTGTCCTATAGCTCCGCCGCGAACTGGCTGGCTGAACTGCGGGAGCGTAAGAACGCGTAGCTGGTGTTTGCCGACACTCAGTTTGCTGAATCAACTGTGAACTGCCGTCACGGCTTTCACGACTCACTCTGAATCCCGCCTTAACGGGAATGGGCATCTGGCTACTTGCTCCGAATGCAGCAACATTTTCAGACATTGCCGACCATCAAAGGCGGGTTCGTTCGACGCCCCGTGGTCCGTTTCCCTTACGTCATGACCCTGTCCGGCAAGTGAGACTGTGCCCCTTATCCATCAGCAGACGAGAGAGGCCTCACATGAGCTCACGAGCCGCCAGTAGAATTGTCATTGGTGTTGGTCTTGCGGTCGTCTTCGGCGTCGGTGTTACGATCATCATGGAGCAAGGGACGCAAAACCAGGCTGCTCACAATGCTCCAGCCGCAGCTGCATCGAGTGCTCAGGCAGCTGTCAACCCGCCGCCTGCGGCGAACGCCGCGGCACCTTCGAGCAACGCGGCGACAGCGCCCCCAGCGGCGCCTGCCATTGCGAATCCCGGGCCTTTAGCGTCAAACCCGCCGGCCGCGGAATCAGGCGGTCCTCAAGGGCACCAATAGCGCCAGGCTGGGACGAGGCCAGCGGCGGCTGCAGCCCGGAGGAATGGACCCCGGGCGGCCGGGGCAACTTCCTCCACCTGTGATCGGGTCAAACTCCTCCAGGTGATGCGAGGGGACGCATGATGTTTACGCGTTCGCAGCTTCCTTGGCAACCCGAGCGGCGGCCTCTTTGAGTCGCCAACTGCGGCCTTCGAACTTCAGCAGATGGCCGTGATGCATCAGGCGATCGAGGAGCGGGGCCACGACGACAACATCGCCGAGCAGCGCCGGCCAGTCCTCCACGGGTCGGTTGGAGGTGACCACGGTGGCGGATTTTTCGTAGCGACTCATGAGCACATCGGCGAGTTCGTCGCCGGCGTGCGGTGGCAGTCGGCGCAGGAACAGGTCATCGACGACGAGCAGGCTTGCAGCGGCGAGCTGCTGGCGGTACTTGGCGAGCTCACCAAGCTCTCGGGCTTGGTGGATTTCGTCGATCAGCACATGCGCTTCGCGATAGAAGACGCGGTAGCCATGCTCGATGGCGATGAGAGCGAACGCCTTGGCGACATGGCTCTTGCCGGTGCCGGGCTTGCCGATGAGCAGCGCATTCTCCCTGGCGTCGAGGAACTTGAGCGTGGTGAGCTCGAAGATCTCGCGCTTGGGGAGCTTGGGGTTGTAAGACCAGTCGAGGTCCTGCAGGGACTTGCGTTCCGGGAGCCCGGAGTGGGTGAAGCGGCGTTCGAGCAGCCGGCTGCGGCGCCGATCGAGCTCATCCTGCACGAGCCAGGAGAGACCATCGAGGAAGTCGCGGTGCTCAGTGGTGATCTGAAGCGCGCGCGTCTCGAGCGTGGCGCTCATGCCCGAGAGGCGCAGGCCACGCAGAGCTTTGTGCAGTTCGGTGGTCGACATCGGCATCGGGAGTCTCCTGTGTGAGGGTCGATTTCAGGGGATGGTGAGGTAGCGGGTACCTCGTGATCGCCGCTCCTGGAGCGTTATAGGCGGCACGTTTTTGACGCGAGTGGCCAAAAGCCGCTGTGCAGTGCGGTGTCATCGGTTACCCGCCCTGCTGGGAGTGCTCATCAAAGAAGCGCTGGTAATCGCTGATCGGGGCGATCTCGGGAGCGGCTTGTGCGAGTGTCGGGTTCGGCCGGGCGAGCCGTGCCGCGGTACGCCGCTCGAGCGCGCGCTGCACGGCACGATACGAGCAACAGTGCGCGGCGAGCGCGGCGGCACAGACCGCCTCGATGTCGTCGCGCAGGTGCTTCTTCGGCAGATTGGTCAGCCCGTAGAGCGCTTTCTGGCCCGTGCGGCCGAGCGTTTTGAACAGCAGCTCCCCGAGCCGTTCCGTGTGAGGGCCGATCTTGGCGGCACGGGTGAGGAGCCGGCCGGTCTCGCGCGAGGGGTTGAAGATCCGGTCCTCGGGTTTGAGCGCTGCGTACCCGGGGTGCGCCGACTTCGGATGCCGCCGCAGCACCGTCCCGTCGGCGTGCAGGATCTCCACCTCCTCGGCGTACACGCGCACGGTGACTTCGGAGTACAGCCGCGCGGGCGCGGCCGGGTAATAGCGCCCATCGACGACGACACAGCCGCCGTCATCGACGGTGCGGCGCACGGGTCGGAAGTAGCGCAAGCCTTCGATCGGCAGCGGGCGCAGATGCGGCTGTTCTTCCAGATACATCGCCAGCACCTGGCGCTTCTTGCGGCCGTGGATGCGCGGGGCCGCCCAGCGCTCCTCCCAGTGCGCCAGCCACGCGTTCTGTTCCTCAATCGACTCGAACCGGCGGCCCTTGAGCGCCGTGGACTGCGTGTGCTGGATCGCCGACTCCACGGTGCCCTTGCGGTTCGGGTCCCGGACGCGGCAGACATCGGCGACGACGCCGTAATGCGCGAGCATCGCCGCATACACCGGATTCAGCTCCGGCTCGTACAGGTCGGGCTTGATCACGCCCTCGCGCAGATTATCGAGGACGACGTACTGGGTGACGCCACCGAGTGCCCGGAAGGCCTGCTCGTGCAGCCGCGCCCAGATCTCCTGGTTCGTCTTCCACACCACCTTGCGGAAGCTCTTGCCCGAGTACTTCAGCGTCATCACGAACAGGTACGGCCGCCGGTACTTGCCGTTCGCGGTGCGCGTCAGGGCCCCTTGGCCGTAATCGACCTGGGCTTCCTCCCCGGGCGGGAACTCGAGCACGTCGAAGCGCTCCGGCTCGCGCGCCTTCAGTGTTCGCACGAAGCGCTTGACCGAGTTGTAGCGGTGCGCGAACCCATATCGCTCGACCAGGTCCTGGTAAATGCTCTGGGCATTGCGCCCGAGCTGCACCTGCTCCTCGATCCACTCGCGGTGCGCCTCGCACGCCGAGGGCGTCTGGTTCACCGAGCCGGTGGCCGGGGTGGGGGAATTTGCCCGACCGGCCCCTCAGAGCCGGTGGCCACCCCGGGGGAGTTTGCCGCGTACCGGCGGATCGTCTTGCGATCCACCCCCGTGCCCCGCTCGATCTCCCGCTGACTGGCCCCGTTCGCCAGCAGCGTGGCGATCGTAATCCGCAAATGGGGCTTCAAGACGTTCACTCCTGCCTCCCTGCGATGCCGAGGGATCAGCGTAACGTCCCGTCGCTTCGGCCGCCGGCGCGACCGCGCGCTTCAGACAGATCAGGTGGAGGAGTTTGAGGTCGCCACGGGTGGGGGAAGTTGGGTGGCCGCCGGGGATGGACGAAAAGGCGGTCGACCGCGCAAGAGTTAAGCGGTCTGCGGGAAAAGACCGCCGTGCTGCACGCCGGGCTGCAGGCACTTATCTCGCGCGAGACTGCACGCAGGTTGGCGCGCTCGGCGCCAGCGAAGGAGCTCTGAGACCGATTGCGCGCCGGCGGCTACGCCCATCCCGCCAACCGATGTTGGTTGATGCATCGGTATGGGTCGATCACTTACGTCGACGCAATGCGACGCTGGTGGGGCTGCTGGAACAAGCGCAGGTCTGGACTCATGACATTGTTATCGGAGAGCTGGCGTGCGGGAATCTCGCGCAACGGGACATGGTGCTAAGTGCTCTCGCCTCGCTACCGCAGGCGCCAGTCGCCCGTCAAGACGAGGTTCTCGCATTTCTAGACGCCCACCGTCTGATGGGGCGAGGTTTGGGCTGGATTGACGTCCACTTGCTGGCCTCCGTGACGCTGGGAGGCCTTCCTTTCTGGACGCTGGACAAGCGACTGGCAACCGTCGCGACAACGCTGCAGCTCCAGAGCTGAGCGCGACGTCCGCTCAGAGACACCTGCTGGCAGACGGCTCCGGCCAGAAGCGTTCATTCGCTGCCAGCGCGTAGGTTTCCTGAAAGCGCTCACTGTGGCACTGTAGCTTTCTAAGGTAGCCGCATCTGTGTTTCGCCGAGCGTGTCACCGAGTCACGGTCGCATCAAGGAGTCAGAGTTTACCCGTCTGAAGGGTTCGTGCGTAGTTCATCGTAATGGCGGCGGCGCTTCTGTTAAGCCCGATGCAGGCGCCGGGCCACACGCGGCTGACCGATTACGTCGGCACTTATGCTGACGGACCAACCCATACAATCGAAATTGCGGTCGACGCCAAGGGACAACTCGTTGCCGTCATAGACGACGCTATCTACCAGCTGAAGGTCACCGCCCAGGACGAGGTGACCAACAATGGCGGAGAAAGGATTCCGTTCAAACGCGACATCGACGGCCAAGTCAGCGGCTACATCGACGACGGCCAGGTCCACAAAAAGCTGTCATCCAGGGTGCCCTGCGACATCGTTACCCTGATTTCCACGCCGGCCCGACCGGCCGGAGAGGTCTACAAATATGGGTCTTCCGGTTTGCGTGTGGGTAAAAACGGGCGCGCTGTCACGACGCGAAGCCTATATTCATAGGGTTTAGTGCGCGTTGTGAGGACGAGAAAATTTGGCATGATGCGCGATGCCAAGACACCAAAACCGCGTCGCCTGGTCGATGCATACGCTTTCCCCGGCTTTCGTCCCCGAGCCACCGTGCGAGGTATGTTCGGTGATCCGCACGCGCGGATGGTCATCCTGGTTCGGCGGGGAAAAAAACGATCTGCGGCACGTGTGGCGCGGTGCACCGCGGCTGGTACGACCGCACGCGGCGGCGGGTTCGGGATCTGCCGTGCGGCCAGTACCGGATTTACCTGGATCTGGAAGTGCGGCGGGTGGCCTGCCGCCAGTGCGGCAAGGTGAAGCGCGAGCGGCTGGAGTTCCTGGCTGGAGAACCGCTGCTACACCGAGCGCTTTGCCCGCTATCGTCGGCCGGCGCTGCCGCAGCGGCACGATCCAGGACGTCGCCAAGGAGCTGCATCTCGATTGGCAGACGGTCAAGGCGCTGGAGATGGAGTACATGCGAGAGCAGCTCGAACGCGCCGCGACGCCCGGTCCGAAGGTGATCGGCATCGACGAGATCTCCATCGGCAAGGGCCACAGCTACCGCATCGTGGTCAGCGACCTGGATCGGCGGCGGCCGATCTGGTTCGGCGGCACAGGACCGCTCCGAGGAGAGCATGGACGAGTTCTATCGAGTGGCTGGGGCCGAAGAAAAGCCAGGAAGATCCGCCTGGCCGTGATGGACATGTGGAAGCCGTTCCGCAACTCCACCCTCAAGGCGGGCAACGCGCCGCAGGCCGCGATCCTGTTCGACAAGTTCCACATCCTGCGCCACCTGGGCGAGGCGCTGGACAAGGTGCGCAAGCAGCGAATACGCCCGGCTCACCGGCAAGGACCGGCGCTTCATCAAGGGCCAGAAGTACACGCTTGCTGTCGCACCGCGACAACCTCGACGCTGGAGGGGCGCAAGGTCGCTGCAAGCTGCTGCTCGCGGCCAACAGGCGGCTGAACACCGCCTACCTGCTCAAGGAGACGTTCGGCCAGCTGTGGGACTACCAGCGCGAGGCTGGGCGCGGCGCTTCTTCGAGAACTGGCGGGCGCAGCTGAAGTGGCAGCGCCTCAAGCCCTACGAGAAGTTCGCCGAGATGATCGAGCGACACTGGGACGGCATCGCCGCGTACTGCCACGCGGAGAACAAGGTCGCCCTCGGGCTTCGTCGAGGGACTCAACAACAAGATCCGCGTCATCCAGCGACGAGCCTACGGACTGCGCGACGAGGAGTACCTCCGCCTCAAGGTCCTCACCTGCATGCTGCCGAAGCTCTGATCAAAAATTGAGCAAAAGTTACCCACACTAAGTCCGGATGACCCA
>CAVQKW010000003.1:0-135375 GCA_963713175.1 uncultured Gammaproteobacteria bacterium
ACGGCCAGGAAAAGTGGACTTCCGGTTTTCCGTCAGGCCGCGCGACCAAAAAAAGAGATAAACATGGATCCCGCCACCGCCATCGATTTCGCCCGTTCCTCCATCCTGGTCCTTCTGGAGGTGATCGCGCCCGCCATGATCACCGCGCTGGTGGTGGGCCTAGGCATCGGCCTGCTGCAGGCTCTGACCCAGATCCAGGAGCAGACACTGGTGTTCGTACCCAAGATCGTCGCCGTTTTTGTCGTGCTGCTGATCTTTTTGCCATTCGCGGGCGCGGCGCTGGGCGGATTGATGACCGACATCGCACACGCATCGCAGCCTACTTAGACGCTAAAAGCGCCATATGCACATTCACCTTCCCGCACTCTCCGGCATCATCCTCACCTATCTGCTGGTGTTTTCCCGCGTCGGCGCGATGATGATGTTGCTGCCCGGCATCGGCGACCATGGGCGTGCCGTCCCGCGTTCGGCTGGTACTGGCTTTGGCGGTGTCCTTCGCGCTGACACCGACGGGTGCAAAATCTCTATCCGGCCGCCGGGCCCTCGGACGGCCATGGCTGCTGGCTGCTTCTGGTCGGCCAGGAAATCACCGCCGGCGTACTGGTCGGCGCCATGGCGTCCGTCATCATGAGCGCGCTGCAGGTCGCCGGCTTCCTGATCGCCTCCCAGATCGGCCTCGCCTATGCACAGACCCTGGATCGCCCGACCCAGAACACCCAGGGCGCCGTGGTCGGCAATTTCCTCTACGCTGTTGGGCACTGTGATGATCTTTGTCACCGACCTGCATCATCTGGCGATCGGCGCCATCGCGGGAAGCTACCGGATGATCCCGCCGGGCGCGCATCTGCCCACCGGCGACATGGCGCAGCTGGTGATCCGGCTGGTGTCGTCGTCCTTTGCCCTTGGGCTTTCAGCTCGCCGCGCCGTTCCCTGGTGTTCGGCTTCGCGGTTTATGCCTGCGCTGGGCGTGCTGGCGAAACTGATGCCGCAATTGCAGGTCTTCTTCGTCGCCGTGCCGATCAACATTCTTTGCGGCTTGGTCATCATGCTGGCGATGCTGGGCTCGATCATCACCCCTGTTCCTTGGCTTCTACACCAATTCGATGGAGACCTTCCTCTAATCGCGCCATGGCGGACGACCAGGACAAATCCCAGCAGACCGAAGAGCCGACAGCCAAACGGCTCGAACAGGCGCGCGAATCCGGCGACGTCGTCAAATCCAGCGAAGTCACGGCGTTCGTGCTTCTGGCGGGCGGCACCTTGGCCATCGCCATGTTCGGCCAGTCGACCATGCTCGGAATCGCCAAACTGCTCACCCTGTTCATCGAACAACCCGAGCAGATGTCGATCGATGGCGCGGCCCATTCGCGGCAAGCGCCGCGAAACTGGTGCAGGAACTGCTCGAGCCCGATGCCGAGGACGAGGTGCTCCTCGCGGCCGATGGGCGTTTCGTGCCGCGGCTGGATATCGGTCCGGACTACACCGCGACCGCTGATGCAGCAGTGTCGGATAGCACGCCGCCGCGCTTCCACCTCGATTTCCGGGTTCCAGGTCCGTTCCGCAACTTGCGCTGGCGGCGAGAGGAGCCGCAGGCCGGTGGCGCGCCCGCGCTCGCACCGGGGGGGATCGAGATCGGTGTACATGCCGCGGGCCTCAATTTCCGCGATGTCATGTACGCCATGGGACTGCTTCCCGATGAAGCGGTAGAGAACGGCTTCTGCGGTCCGGCTCTCGGGATCGAGGTCGCAGGCGTCGTGCTGCGCGTGGCTGCGGGAGTGACCGGGTTCGCCGCCGGCGACGAGGTCATGGCGATTGCGCCGGGGGCCTTCGCCACCCGGGTACGCACCGCGGCGTGGGCCGCGGTACCCAAGCCCGCGGGCTGGTCGTTTGCCGCGGCGGCAACGGTGCCCGCGGCGTTCTTCACCGCGTACTACGCGCTGGTGGAGCTCGCGCGGCTGCGCGAGGGCGAGCGGGTGCTGGTGCACGGCGCCGCCGGCGGCGTCGGCATCGCCGCGATGCAGATCGCCAGTCATATTGGCGCGGAGGTGTTCGCCACCGCGGGCAGACCCTCAAGCGCGACTTCGCGCGGCTCTCGGGGCGGACCACGTGTTCGATTCGCGCTCGCTGGCCTTTGCCGACGAGATCCTGCGCGGCAACCGGCGGCGAGGGCGTCGACGTCGTGCTCAACTCGCTGGCCGGCGAAGCGATGCGGCGCTCGGTGCGTCTGCTGCGGCCATTCGGTCGCATGCTCGAACTGGGTAAGCGAGACTTCTACGAGAACTCGCGGCTCGGGTTGCGCCCGTTCCGCAACAACATAGCCTACTTCGGCATCGACGCCGAGCAACTGCTCGCCGCGCGGCCGCAGACCGTGCAGCGTTGCTTCGCGGAGTTGCGTTCGCTGTTCGCCTCTGGCGTGCTGCGCCCGCTACCGCATCAGTCTTTCTGTGCGAGCCGACGTGGAGGCCGCATTCCGCCTCATGCAGCCCTCGCGGCATATCGGCAAGGTCGTCGTCACCTTCCCGCGGGACTTCGCGCCCGTGGGGCCGGCGCCGCGAGCCGTGCCAGCGCCGCAGCTGCGCGCTGATGCGACCTACCTGGTCACCGGGGGGCTGTCGGGTTTCGGGCTGCGCACAGCACAGTGGCTCGCGGCTCTTGGTGCGCGACACCTGGCGCTCGTCGGCCGGCGGGCGAACGGTTCGCCCGAGACCGCGCAAGCGCTGGCGCGCCTCGCGGCGGCAGGGGTCACGGTGCACCCGCTCGCCTGCGATGTCGCTGACCCAGCCGCCCTACAAGCGATGCTCGCGGAAGTCGATGCACACATGCCACCGCTGCGCGGCGTGGTGCACGCAGCCGCGGTCATCGAGGATGCACTGATCCGCGACCTGGACCGCGAGCAGCTGCGGCGCGTGCTGGCACCCAAGTCCGGGGGCGCCTGGTGCCTGCACGAGGCGACGCGCCATCGGGTGCTGGATTTTTTCGTGCTCTACTCTTCGGCCACCACCCTGTTCGGCAACCCCGGGCAGGGGGCCTATGTCGCGGCCAACATGGCGCTCGAAGCGCTGACGGCCGAGCGTCGTGCGCTGGGTTTGCCAGCGACCTGCGTCGGCTTCGGGCCGATCGGGGACGCCGGTTACCTCGCGCGCAACGAGAAGATCCGCGACGCGCTGCTCGGCCGCATCGGCGGCCGCGCCCTCAGCGCGCAAACCGCGCTCGATGCTCTCGGCGCTCTGCTCACGGCGGACGCACCGCCGGTGGGCCTGCTGGAGCTCGACTGGAGCGTGCTCGGGCGCGTCCTACCCGGCGCCGCCGCACCGAAGTTCTCCGAGCTGGCGCGCCGCGACGAGCGCGACCCGGGCGGGGCCGCACAACCGCAGGACCTCAAGCGCTGGCTCGAGGAATTGCCCGCCGCAGAGCTCGTTGCCGCGCTCACCGAAGTCGTCCGTGGCGAGATCGCACAGATCCTGCGCACACCGCCCGAGCGGCTTGACGCGGGCGTATCGCTGGTCGAGATCGGCATGGACTCGCTGATGGCGGTGGAACTCGCGACCTCGATCGAGGTGCGCCTCGGCGTGCAGCTTTCGGCGATGTCGCTCAGCGACGGTCCCACCATAGAGCGGATCGCCGCACGCATCGCGCGGCAGCTGCGCCCGGCCAATGACGGCGGGGAGGCGGCCCCGGGCAACTACGGCCTCATCGATCAGGTGCGCTTCGTGGCCGCGCGGCACGCCAGCACCATGAGCGAAACCGAAGTCCGCGAGTTCAGTGAGGAGATGCGCACCAGCGAGCCGGCGGCGATATCGGCCGGAGGCGAGCGGTGAGCGGCACGCGCAAGGACCCGCGCGGCCTCGCGGCATCGCTCAAGGATCGGCTGATCCAGGAATCGGTGCAGCGGCGGCTGCGGCGGGTCGATGAAGAGCGCTCCCAGCCCGCCGCGCGTGGCTCGGATGGCGGATTCGCGTCCGCGGACGATCCGGTGCCGGAGGCCTGGTGCCGCTTTGACCAGCATCCCGGCTACCAGCAGCTGCGTGTTCTTAACGAGGGAGCGGCGAAACTCGGCGTCCGAGAATCCCTACTTCCGTCCGCACGAGGGAGTCGCCGGCGCCACTACCGTGATCGGCGGGCGCGCCTTCGACAATTACTCGAGCTACAACTACCTGGGGCTCGTCGGCCATCCGGACGTCAGCGCGGCCGCCAAGGCGGCCATCGACCGCTACGGCACCTCGGCCTCGGCGAGCCGCCTGGTGTCCGGCGAGCGGCCGATCCACGCCGAGCTCGAGCGCGAGCTCGCGGCGCTGCACGGCGTCGACGACTGCGTCGTGTTCGTCAGCGGCCACGCCACCAACGTCTCGACCATCGGCCAGCTGTTCGGCGCCAAGGACCTCGGTAGTGCACGATGCGCTGGTCCACAACAGCGTGCTGCATGGGTACCGAGCTGTCGGGCGCGCGCCGCATGCCGTTCGCCCACAACGACTGGGAGGCGCTCGACCGGCTGCTCGCGCCAGTGCCGCCTGCAGTACGAGCGCGTGCTGATCGTCGGTCGAGGGCATCTACAGCATGGACGGGGACTTCCCCGACCTGCCGCGGTTCGTCGAGATCAAGCGCCGCCATCGGGCGCTTCCTCATGGTCGACGAGGCGCATTCGCTCGGCGTCATGGGCCGCAGCGGACTCGGCATCCAGGAGCATTTCGGTCTCGCCGGTGGCGAACGTCGACATCTGGATGGGCACGCTCAGCAAGGCGCTCGCGAGCTGCGGCGGCTACATCGCCGGCGAGCGCGCCCTGGTCGAGCACCTGAAGTGCGCCGCTCCGGGCTTCGTTTACAGCGTCGGCATGCCGCCGCCGCTCGCCGCGGCGGCGCTCGCGGCGCTGCGGATCCTGCGCGCCGAGCCGCAGCGCGCCCAGATGCTGCGCGAGCGCGGCCGCAAATTCCTCGAGCTGCGCGCGCGCGCTACGGCATCGACACCGGCCTGAGCGCCGGGCTCGTCGGTGATGCCGGCGATCACCCAAAGCTCGCTGAAGGCCGCGCGGCTCTCCGCAGGCGCTGTTCCGCCGCGGCATCAACGTGCAGCCGATCGTCTATCCGGCGGTGCAGGAGCGCCGGCGCGGCTGCGGTTCTTCGTCAGCAGCGAGCACACGGAGGAGCAGATCCGCTCGACCGTCGAGGTGCTCGCCGAGGAGTTGCAGCGCCTTTGAGCGTGCCGCCGCGTGCCGGCGCAGCGGCTGCGCATCGTGCTGTGCACCCGCGGCGGACTGTTCGGCGCGCTGGTGCTGCGGCGGCTGCGCGCCTGCGAGAAGATCGAGGTGTGCGCGATCGTGCGGTCCGCGCGCATCTGCAGCCGATTCGGGCCGCTGCGCGGCGCGCTCGCATTGCTGCGCCGCTGCGGAGTGGCCTATACGCTCTACTTGCTGGTGCGCGACTTCGCTAGCGGATCTGCTGTGCGGATCTTGGCCCCGTCGGACGCGTTCCCGGGCGCAGCCGGCGCGCCCTGGCGATGCACACGACCGCGACATCAACACACCGGACGGGCTCGGGCTTCCTCGCCGGCTGTGCGCGCCGGACCTGCTGGTGAGCGCCTTCTTCGACCAGCCCTGCACGAGGCTGCGCTGGACGTTGCCGCGACTCGGCTGCATCAACATCCATCCCGCGATGCTGCCACCGCTGCGCGGGTCGACCCCGTCCTGCAGGCGCGCCTGCGCGGCGCGGCGGTCGGGTGACGGTCCACCGCATGACCGCGAAACTCGATGAAGGCCCGATGCTGGCGCAGCGGGCCGTAGCGGTGCCCGAACGCGCCAGCGTGTTCGCGGCGACCGCGCTGCTGTTCGCCACGGGCGCGGAGCTCCTGGTCGCTGGGCTGGGGCAATCTGTGCGGCGCGAGCGTGGCGAGGCTCAGACCTCCCGCGGAAGCTACCAGGGCTGGCCGACAGCCGCCGAGGTCCGCGCGCTGCGCGCCCGTGGGAGGAGACTCATGCGGTTCGCGGACCTCGCGCACCGCGCTCCGCGCTCCTTCTTCCAAGTGATTGGTGAGCATGAGCCCCTGCGCGCCCTGCTGCCGAGCTCCGCGTTACGCCGGCCCTCGTGCCGAGCTCTGCCTGCTGCGCTGCACTGGTTGAGGAGCATCGGCGTCACCTTCGGTTCGGCGCGCCGACCGTGGTGCTGTCCACGCGGGATATGGACCGCAACGGACTCCTGTTTCCCGACGGCACCCTGGGCTTCACGCGCGAGCCGGGGACCGACCGCTATGACCTGTGGGCGCCGGCGGAGGCCTTGGCGGGGTCAGCGCGCGCGCCAGACCGCCCGCGGGCTCGTACGCGTTCAGCGGCACCCTCGGGGCGTCTCGGCCCGGAGGTGCGCGACCGCCACGGTCCCGCCGCCAGCGTGTACGCAGGCACCCGCGAGCCCTCGCCCGACGGGTCCGACTTTGACCGGGACTACGCCGAGGGCGGCCCCCTCGCCGATGTGAGGCAGGCCGCCGGGCGCTGCGAGGCCGCGTCTGCGCGCCCGGATGCGCGGCGCGTGTCACCGGTCAGGTCGCACCGCCGTTGCTGCTGCAGATCTACCACGGCGAATTCCCGCCTCGGGCCGGCGCAGGCCTGCAGGCCTATGGCGGCTCTGGATGGCCGTCTCGTCCGACAGGTGAGCGCGCACTTCGCGAAGCTTCCGGCCGCGATTCTCTGCGCCGCATCTCCGCGGAGGGAGTCTCGCCGCGAGCGGCGACGCGGGGGCCTCGTGGGCCGATGGCGCGATGCGTCGAGGCCCACGGAAGCGGGCGGGCGCCGGACGGCGGCTCGTGCGCCACTCGGCGGCGGTATTGACTTCTAGCTTACCAGTGCTCTTCACCGACCACAACGGCGTGGCGACGAGCACTTCACCGGCCTAGTCGGTCGCCGGATACCGAACAGGCACGAGCTGCTCAGCGACGGTCGGCGCCGGCCACGCGCCCGCCTTCCGCAAGTAACTGCGAACCCGGGTGCCCTGGTGTCGTTCGATGCAGCGCACTTCAGTGAGCCGGGAATCGGGCGCCGGTCGACGCCGATCCTGTTCGTGCCCGGCGAGCACGTCAACACTCCGGCCATTCTCTACGACACTTACTTGAAGCGCTGTTGTGCTGTGCTGCCAGGTGGCAACCAGGAAGGAGGTGATGCTTCGCGTGTCCTCCGACCTGCAGAACTGGTCCCCCGAAAGCGGTCGCCTTCAGCCTCGAAACCTCAGCCGTCAGCCGGGTATTTTACCCGTCGAATGGCCGGAGTTGGTTTCGATGCCACGACTGCCCGGCAGAATTTTCTATCTGTATTTCCTGGTACGGGAGCAGCGCCGCGCCGCGGGTTCGCGGACCCACGGCTGCTGCGCCAGCTGGTGAGCATCGCGCCATGAAGTACCGCCACAGCTACCACGCCGGCAATTTCGCCGACGTGCACAAGCACGTGACGCTCATCGCGCTGCTCGCCGCGCTGAAGAGGAAGGACAAGGGGTTCCTCTATCTCGACACGCACGCGGGGCGCGGTCGCTACGACCTGTCCGGCGGCTCCGCCGAGGCGGCGGGGGGCATCGGGCGCTTCCTCGCCGGCACGCACCGCGCGCAGGAGCTGCGCGACTACGCGGCGTTGATTGCCGCGTTTCGCACCAGGCAGCGTGAGCCGCACGCCTACCCGGGCTCCCCGCTCATCGCCGCGAGCGAGCTGCGCGGCCAGGACCGCGCCGTGTTCATCGAGCTGCAGGCTGCGGAGGCGAATGCGCTGGAGAGAGCGCTCAGGCCGCACGCCGGGCCGGTGACCGCGCGTATCGAGCGCGGTGACGGCCTCGAGCGGCTGCGCGCGCACCTGCCACCGGCCGAGCGGCGCGGGCTCGCCTTTCTCGATCCGCCTTACGAGGAGACGCGCCTTGAGTTCGAGCGGGTCACCGCGGCGGTGGCCGAGGGTCTGCGCCGCTTCCCGACCGGCCTCTTCACCGTCTGGTACCCGATCAAGGACGAGCGCACGACGCTCGCCCGACACGCGGCCTGGGGGCAGGCGATCGCGGCCCCGACGCTGGTGAGCGAGCTGTGGCTGTATCCGCGCGACGCGCGTGTGGCGCTCAACGGCTCGGGACTTCTCATCGTCAACCCGACCTGGCAGGTAGAGGAGCGCATGAGCGAATGGCTGCCGGAGCTGCAGCGGTGCCTCGCCACGGGCTCCGCGGGAGGCACGTCGGTGCGGATGCTGTCACAATCGGTTGCATGAGCGCGCAGCCCGATCAATACGGGGTGGTGGGGCACCCGGTCGGGCACAGCCTGTCGCCCTTCATACACGGCCTGTTCGCCCGCGAGACGGGCCAGGTGATGAGCTACCGGCTGTTCGACGTGACGCCGGAGGAGTTCCCCGCGCGGGTGCGCGAGCTCTTCGCGCAGGGCATCCGCGGCCTGAACGTCACCATGCCGCACAAGGTCGCGGCCGGCGAGGTGGCGCACGAGCTCACCACCCGCGCGACCCACGCGGCCGCGGTCAATACGCTCGCCGCAGGCGGCGACGGGACCATCCTCGGCGACAACACCGATGGAGCGGGCCTGGTGCGCGATCTGTGCAGCAACCTGGGGCTGGTCATCACTCATCGGCGCGTACTGATCCTCGGCGCCGGCGGGGCGACCCGCGGAGTGCTCGCGCCGCTTCTGGGTCTGGAGCCATCCCTGGTGGTCATCGCCAATCGCACGCCGGAACGGGCCGCAGCCCTCGCGGCGGCGTTCGCCGACCTCGGCGCCACCCAGGGGGTCGGCTTCGAGGACGTCGGTGGGGAGCCCTTCGACGTCGTCATCAACGCGACCTCGGCCAGCTTTTCGGGCGAGATCCCGCCGTTGCCCACGGCGGCGATCGGACCTGAGACGGTGTGCTACGACCTCGCCTACGGCAAATCGGCGACGGCTTTCGTGGACTGGGCGCGCGAGCGCGGCTGCGCGCACGCGCTGCAGGGCTGGGGAATGCTGGTGGAGCAGGCGGCGGAATCGTTCCGCCTGTGGCGCGGCGTGCGTCCCTCCACCACCGGGGTGCTGGCCGCCCTCAAGGAGCGCGGCACGATCGTCTGACTACCCTAGCGCATCGTGACCAGTTCTTCCGCGACGTCGGGTGGATCGCCACGGTGTCGTCGAAGTCCTTCTTGGTCGCGCCCATGCGCATTGCCACCGCGAAACCCTGCATCATCTCGTCCGCGCCAGGACCTGCGACGTGCACGCCCGACGATGCGCTGCTCGGGCCCGGCGGTGACCAGTTTCATCTCCTGCGCGGCTTTGCCGTCGTGACCGCGTTGTACATCGGCACGAAGCTGGCGCGGAACACCTGGATTCCATCGATCCCGAAGCGCTCACGCGCCGCCTGCTCGGACAGACCCACGGTGCCCATCGGCGGATGCCCGAAGATCACCGTCGGGATGTTCTCGTAGTCGAGCCGCCGATCCTTCTGTCCGCCGAACAGCCGGTCGGCCAGGCGTCGCCCCGCCGCGATCGCAACCGGCGTGAGCTGCACGCGTCCTGCAACATCCCCGATGGCGTAGATTCCGGGCACGTTGCTCGCCTGGTAGGCGTCGTTGCGGATGAAGCCCTGGACATCCAGCGCGACGCCCGCCCGCTCCAGGTGCAGCTCCTCGACGACCGCCGCACGTCCCACCGCCCACAGCACGCACTCGAACGGGCCGAGCGTTCGGCCGTCGCTCACCATGAGCTCGAGCCCCGTGGCGCGCGCCGAGCGAGAGCGGCACGGCGTGCGTCACGACCGTGACGCCTGCCTCGCGCAGCATCGCGAGCGCGACCTCACCGAGCAGGTCATCGAAGCTCTTGAGGACCGTGTCCCCGCGCAGGATCAGCGACGTCTCTGGGCCGAGGCCGGCGAAGATCCCGGCGAGCTCGAGGGCGATGTAGCCGCTGCCGACGACCGCGACGCGCCGCGGGCGCTCGCCGAGCTCGAAGAAGCCGTCCGAGGTGATGCCGAGCTCCGCCCCCGGAATCGCCGGCACCCGCGGCCGGCCGCCGGTCGCGACGATGACGTGGCCGGCGCAGAGCGTCCGGCCGCCGGCGCTCACGGTGTGCGCGTCGAGGAAGCTCGCGCGCGCCCGCAGCAGCTCGACGTTGCGCTTGGCGAGGTTGGCGGCGTAGATGCCGTTCAGGCGCTCGACGTAGACGTCGCGCTTGTGCTTGAGGGCCGGCCAGTCGTGGCCCGCGGGACGCGAGCCGAAAGCCGTAATCGCCGGCCTCGTGCAGCGCGCCGGCCAGCTCGGCCGCATTCCACATGATCTTCTTCGGCACGCAGCCGACGTTGACGCAGGTGCCCCCGAGGCGCCCGGATTCCACCAGCGCGGTACGGGCGCCGTACTCGGCCGCGCGCTGCGCCGCCGCGAGCCCGCCGCTGCCGCCGCCGATCACGACCAGGTCAAATCGCTCCTCCATGGCTGCCATGTTATATGAGCGGCTGGCCGCCCCGCTACAATGGCGGCTGCAAGGCCACGTAGACGACCTAAGCCCATGGACAATCCGCTGCTTGGTCAGGACCCGCTGCCGCCGTTCACGCAGATACGGCCCGAGCACGTCGAGCCGGCGGTGCGGGAGCTGCTGGCGCGCAACCGGGCGCGCATCGGGGAGATGGCGGCGCTCCCCGAGCCGACGTTCGCCACGCTCGTCGAGCCGCTCGAGGAGCTGCAGCACCGGGTGTCGCGCACCTGGTCGCCCGGTGAGCCATCTGAACGCGGTGCTGAATTCCGATGCGCTGCGCAATGGCTACAACGCCTGCCTGCCGCTGCTTGTCCGCCTACCAGACCGACCTCGCGCAGAGCGAGCCGCTGTATCGGGCGTACAGCGCCATCGCCGAACAGGAAGGCGCACGCTCGAGCCGGTGCAGCGCCGGGTGATCGAGCACGCGCTGCGCGACTTCCGCCTCGCCGGCGTGGGCCTGCCGGCCGAGCGCAAGGAGCGCTTCAAGACCGTGATGCTCGAGCTCACGCAGCTGCAGGCGAAGTTCGAGGAGAACGTGCTGGATGCGACCAACGGCTGGACCTGTCAGCGTCACCGATGCGGACGAGCTGCGCGGCCTGAATGAGATGCTCATCGAGCAGGCGCGCACGCCGCGCCGCGCGAGCGCGACGTCGAAGGCTGGGTCCTCACCCTCGACCAGCCCACGTACGTAGCGGTGGTGACCGATGCGGAGTCGGAGCGGCTGCGGCGCGCCTTCTACGAAGCGTGGACCACGCGCGCATCCGACCAGGGCCCCAACGCCGGACGCTGGGACAACTCCGCCGTCATGGAGGACATCCTGCGCAAGCGTCACGAAGCCGCGCGCCTGCTCGACTTCAGCAACTACGCGGAATACGCGCTCGCCACCCGCATGGCGCACACGCGTCGAGGAAGTGCTGCAGTTCCTGCACGAGCTGTCGCGCGACGCGCGCGGCGGCGCAGCAGGAGTTCGCCGAGCTGCGAGGCGTTCGCCGGGCGCAAGCTTCGCGGCCTGGGACGTGGGCTTCTACGCCGAGCGGCTGCAGCGCGCGCGCTATCGCGGTCTCGCAGGAGGAGCTGCGGCCCTACTTCCCGCTGCCGCGGGTGCTTGCGGGTCTGTTCGAAGTCGCCGAGCGGCTGTTCGGCGTGCGTATCCGCGAGCGCGCCGGGCGCGCCGGTGTGGCATCCGGATGTGCGCTTCTTCGAGATCGAGAGCGCCGCGGGCAGCCGGTCGGCAGCTTCTACCTGGATGCCGTACGCCCGGCCCAACAAGCGCAGCGGCGCGTGGATGGACGAGTGCGTCGGCCGCAAGCGCCTGGCCTCCGGGCTCCGGCGCTCCCGGTCGCCTACCTGGTGTGCAACTTCCTGCCCGCCGAGCGAGGACCGGCCGGCGCTGCTCACACACGATGACGTGCTCACGCTCTTCCACGAGTTCGGCCACGGCCTGCATCATCTGCTGACCCGCGTCGACTACCCGAGCATCGCCGGCATCAACGGCGTGGCCTGGGATGCGGTGGAGCTGCCGAGCCAGTTCCTCGAGAACTACGCGTGGCACCCGCGAGGTGCTGCGACGCATCTCCGAGCCACTTCAGACCGGCGCACCGCTGCCCGACGGACACGCAGTCGCGGCTGATCGCCACGCGCAGCTTCCACGCAGGGCCTGCAGATGATGCGCCAGCTCGAGTTCGCGCTGTTCGATTTCCGGCTGCACGCCGAGTACTCCCCGCAGCGCGGCGGGCGGGTGCTGGAGATGCTGCGCGAGGTGCGCAGGGAGGTCGCGGTCGTGCCGGTGCCGGAATGGAACCGCTTTCCGCAACAGCTTCGGGCACATCTTCGCCGGCGGCTACGCCGCCGGCTACTACAGCTACAAGTGGGCCGAGGTGCTGGCGGCGGACGCCTTCGCGGCATTCGAGGAAAGCGGGGTGTTCGATCGGGCCACGGCGCAGCGTTTCCTGGACTCCATCCTCAGCCGCGGCGGCAGCCGCGATGCGCTCGAGGCGTTCATCGAGTTCCGTGGCCGCCGGCCGGACGTGCGCGCACTGCTGCGCCAACACGGCATCCTGGCCGCGGGTGAGCTCGGCGCATGACGGCGGCGCCTGGTTCGCAGCGATGCTGCTGCCTGTCGCGCCCTCGACGTGCGACCGCCGGGGCGCAGACGCCATGTACGTCATCGAGCAACTGGTCGTCGGCGTCAACAGCTCACCGGATGGCGCCGGCGAGCGCGTCGCACAGATCAAGAGCGGCGATGCGGTCGAGGTGCTCGAGCGCCAGGGCGAGGAGGTGCAGGTGCAGCTTGCCGAGCGGGCAGGAAGGTGGGTGCAAGGCCACCTACCTGTCCGCCGAGCTGCCCCTGCAGCGCCGACTGCAGGATCAGACGCGGAACTCGACAGGCTCGACAGGAAGTAACACGGCTTCAAAAGCCGAGCTCGCCTCCGCACACGCGCCGCTCCGCCGGCGGGTCCGGCGGCTCACCGGCAATCCCGACGCGCCGGCCCGCCGGGCGCCCCATCTGGACCTCGCCGCGCAGCCCGCAGCAGCTGCCCGGCCCGCGCCACGGACGTCGCCCCTTCGCCTCATGGCGCGCACGGCGGGCTCGCGTCTGGCTGTGGGCCATCTGCTCGGGTGGCCGGGCTTCCTTGTGGGCTGGCGGGTGCTCGACCGCCGCATCCGCCGCAAGTACGGCGGCCTGCGCATCTATTGACCGCGCAGGCTCGCCCACGCCAGGTACCCACCTGGGCATGTGCCCGCGGGCGCCGTACAAGGCGAGTCCGTCGGCCCCTGCTGCACACCAGCGCCGCAAGCCCTGCCAGACACAGTCAAAAAATGTGCGCCGCGTCGCTGCCGCCGTGAGCCAACACTCCCTAGACTGATCGGGCTACGTCCGCAGAGCCGATAACTAAGACCAGAATGACCAACACCCGGCGCAGCGATTTCGACGTCACCAACACCGTGCAGGTGAGCTCGCCGCAGGCGGTGCTGGCCGCGGTCGAGGCGCTGTACCGTCCGACGTGGCCGGAGCACTCCCTCGAGCCGCTGCGGCGCGCGTTCGAGCATTTCGAGCGGCTGTTCGCCGGCGAGGTGCCCGGGCTACTACGGCGTCGACACGGTCTATCACGACCGCCAGCACACGCTGGACATGACCCTGGCGCTGGCGCGCCTGATCGTCGGTTACGAGCGCCAGGCAGCCCGAAGCGACGCGGCTGGGCGGCGAGCGCGCGCGTCGTCGGCCTCATCATCGGGCTGTTCCACGACGTCGGCTATCTGCGCCGCGTCGATGAGCGCGAATCGCGCAACGGCGCCGAGTTCACCCGCACGCATGTGTCGCGCGGCGCGCGCTTTCTCGAGGAGTATCTGCCGCGTGCTCGGGCTCGGCGCCTGGGTGCCGGTGGCGCGCGAGATCATCCATTTCACCGGCTACGAGGTGCCGTTCGCGCAGATCGAGGCCGCGTGCCGACCCGCGCGACATCAAGCTCGGGCACCTGATCGGCACCGCCGACATGATCGCGCCAGATGGCCGACCGCTGTTATCTGGAGAAATGCCGCGACCGCCTGTACGCCGAGTTCGTGCTGGGCGGCGTGGCGCTGCCGATCAGCCGACGGCGGCCGCCAGGTGAAGTACGCCTCGGGCCTGGATCTGCTGCGCCAGACCCCGGAGTTCGTCGCGGAGGTGCGCGCCAAGCGCCTGGACGGCGAGTTCGGCGCCGCCTACCGCTACCTCGAATCGCTCTACGGCGGCCGCAATCCCTACATGGAGGCGATCGACCGCAACGTCGACTACCTGCGACAGGTGCTGCGCAGCGAGAACTGGCGGCTGCTGCGCCGCAGCCCGCCGATCTTCGCCGCGACCGCCGACCCCATGTCCACCATGCGCGGGCTGATGCTCGGGTATATCAAGAGGGTCTGGGCGAACGGCTAGGGTCCCCCCGCGGCGTGGCGCCCCCGGCAGCGGCGCGTACGATGAATCCCGTTATGAGAATACGGGGATCCTGCGCCCGGGATCGGGCATGCCCGCGGCAGAGCCATGCTACGTGACCGCCGCCAGGTTCAAATTCCGTTATGCGGGCGCCGCCTTCCTGGTCGCGCTCCTGGCGGTGGCGGCGGTGGCGGCGCTGTTCGTCTACCGCCACGACGCCGACACGCGCGCCCTGAGCGCGATCGCCGAGCAGAGCTCCCGCGAAGCGTATCGACCCGGAGCTGCGTGCCCGCGCCTCGAGCGTGGCCGCGCACGCCGCCGACTCGATCGCCGGCGCGGTTCGCGCCGCAGGACATCGCCGGTATCGCGCGGCCGCCTGCAGCGCTTCATCGACGATCCGACGGTGGCCGGCATCTCGGTCACGTCCCGCGGGTGCGACGCTCTTCAGCCTGGCAGCGCGCCGCCGGCGGCGACCCCGGCGCGCTCGAGCACCCGGGCGTCCATGCCGGTGCGGCTCCTGGTAGAGAGCATCCCCGGGGCTGCGACCCCGCAGCACGCTCGCCACCGTGACGTGGTGCTGGAGCAGGCAGCCCCTGTCTCCACGGTCGCCGCTCAGCGGCCGCCTCGCGCCGCGAGCGAGGAGCACACGCGCTTCACCTGGTGGCTGGCGCTGGCGCTGGCGCTCGGCGGGGGCTCGGGGCTGCGATCATCGCCTGGCGTGCGGTGCACGAGGTCGAGCGCCCGATCGACTCGCTGATCCGCAGCGCCGAGCGCATCGGCCAGGGCGACTACACGCGCCCGGTGGAGGTGCGCAGCCGGGATGAGCTCGGCGAGCTGCAGCAGGCGCTCGAGCGCATGCGCGGCCGGCTGCGCCAGTCGACCATCAACAAGAACTACCTGCACAGCGTGCTCAACAGCATGACGGATGCGGTGTTCGTCACCTCCCCCGACGGCGTGATCAAGCTGGCCAACTCCGCCGCCTGCAAGCTCCTCGGCTACGGCGAGGAGGAGATCCTCGGCACGCAGCATCCTCGCATCCTCGAGGAGCGCGAGCGCGCCGAGTTTCGATCTGCTGCAGGCCGCGCAGGAGACGCGCGAGACCGTGGTGCGCACCCGCAGCGGGCAGACGATCCCGGTATCGTTGACCGGCTCGCGCATCGACAGCGACGACCCGCAGTTCCAGGGCAACATCTTCGTCGCGCGCAACATCACCGACCGCAAGCGCGCCGAGCGCCGCATCCGCTACCTGGCGCGCTACGACGCGCTCACCAAGATCCCGAACCGCATGCAGTTCCACCACCTGCTGCAGCAGACCATCGCGCGCGGGCTGCGCAGCGGCCAGGTGGTGGCGCTGCTGTACCTGGATATGGACCGCTTCAAGGAGGTCAACGACACCTTCGGCCACGGCGCCGGCGACCGGGTGCTGGAAGTGCTCGCCGAGCGGCTGACGCGCTCGCTGCCCAAGGACACGGTGCTCGGACGGCTCGCCGGCGATGAGTTCGCGCTGTTCGTCGACGGCCTGCCCGCGGACGCCGACAACCGCGGCCCGATCGCGCACCTGGCGCGCTCGATCCTCACCGAGGTGAGCCGCGCCGTTCCAGCTGAACCAGCACGAGGTGTTTCTCACCGCGAGCATCGGCATCGCCTTCTGCCCGCGCGATGCCGAGAACGTCATCGACCTGATCCGCAACGCCGATGCGGCGATGTACTACTCCAAGCAGAACGGCGGCAACACCTTCGCGTTCTACTCGCCGGAGATGAACGCCGCGGCGGTCGAGCGGCTGATGCTCAAGAGCAAGCTGCGCCGCGCGCTGGAGCGCGACGAGCTCGTGATCCGCTACCAGCCCAAGGTCGACCTGCGCAACGGCCGCATCATCGGCGCCGAGGCGCTGCTGCGCTGGCGCCTGCCGGGTCATGGCGACATTCCGCCGTCGCAGTTCATTCCGCTGGCCGAGGAGACCAACCTGATCCTCGACATCGGCGAGTGGGTGCTGAACCGCGTGTGCATGGACTACCGGCAGATGCAGAGCGAGGGCGGCGACCCGGGCCGCGTCTCGCTCAACCTGTCGCTGAAGCAGCTGCGCCAGGCGAGCTTCATCCTGCGCTGCCGCTCGGTGTTCCGCCGCCACGGCGTGTCGCCGACCGCCTTCGAGCTGGAGATCACCGAGACCACGCTGATGGCGGACCAAAGCGCACCGTGCGACTGCTCGATGAGCTCTACGCGATGGGGCTGCATCTGTCGATCGACGACTTCGGCACCGGCTATTCCTCGCTCTCGGCGCTGCAGCAGTTCCCGATCGGCACGCTCAAGATCGATCAGTCCTTCGTGCGCGATGCGAGTGAGGACGCAGGCGATGCCACCATCGTGCGCACCATCATCGAGATGGGCCGCAGCCTCGGCATGGAAGTGATCGCCGAGGGCGTGGAGTCACGCGCTCAGCTGGAGTTCCTGCGCCGCAGCGCCTGCCTGTACGCGCAGGGGCGGCTGTTCGGCGACCCGTGCACCGCCGCGGACCTGCTGGTCCTCCTGCGGCGCCAGGCCTCCGGGACGCTTCCCTTTGCGCACCTGCTGCGTCCCGCGGTCACCGAGGCCATCGCGCCGCGCTCGGCCTGAAGGCGCCGGCCAGGGCCGGCTAACGCGCGCTTGCAGTAGCCGGCTCTGAGTCACGGTCCGCCTCGAGGCCGACCATGACCGGAATGCCATCAGCCAGCCTCAGTGCAGCGTTCGCATAGTCCCAGTCGATCGCGGCGGTCGTCTTCCCCAGCGCGCGATCGAGCAGCTGCTCGAACTGGGCGAGCTCGGGCTGGGTCGTTTGCCCCTGAGCGTCAACCGGCGGGTGCACCTCGAGGAACAGCTGCCCGGCGGTGTAGGCGACCTTCACCGGCTGGTTCATGAGGTAGACCCGGGTGCCCAACGGCACCGTCGGGAACAGAGCCGCGATGTCCTCCGGATACATGCGAATACAGCCGTGCGTCACCGGCATGCCGACCGCGAGTGGGTTATTCGTTCCGTGGATGAGGTAGTCACCCGGTCTCACCGCCAGGCGCATTTTGAATTCACCCAGGGGATTCGCGGGCCCCGGCCGCACGACCGGGGGCAGAGGGTCCCCGTTGGCGATGTGTTCCTTGCGGATCGACCTGGGCGGATACCAGTTCGGATTTCTTACCTTCTGGATGACGCTCGTCTCACCGAGTGGGGTCTTCCAGTCCATCCTGCCGATGCTGATCGGATAGGTCACTACCAATTGATGGCCGTGCTGCTTGCGCTTCGGATAGTAGAAAAGGCGGTGCTCCGCGATGTTCACCACAATGCCGTCGCGGGGACCCGGCGGCAGGATGAGGCGCCCCGGAATCACGATCTGAGTGCCTTCCCCGGGCAGCCAGGGATCGACACCCGGATTGGCTCGTGTGATCTCCTCCGAGCCCACCCCATATTGGCGGGCCAGATCGTAGAGCGTGTCCTGGTAACGGGTCCTGAGCTGCGTGTCCGCGCCGACTATCTGGGTCGTGCCGTCGTCGGCCAGTTCGTAGACCGTCGCCTGGGCGGCAGGCGGAATGCCCAGTACCAGTATCAGCGCGCTGATGGATACTGCACGCACGATCATTGCGCCGCGGCGGGCTCGGGTACTGTGGCCGCACGCGCCGCGGCCGCGGTCTGCTGCGCCAGCGAGCCGAGCGCGCTGCCGCTCGCCTGCTCGAAGGCCGCCACCACCTCGCTCATGCGGTTGCCACCGGCCGTGGCGCTGCCCTGCGCCACGAAGGTCGCGAACACCTCGCGGCCCGCGCGCCGTCCGAGGGTGCAGTCGAGCACCACCTGCACCTGTGGCCCGGCGCCGCCGCCGGTGTAGTCGGCCTCGAAGCGCCGCACCGCGATCTGCAGCAGGTATTCGGACGGGAAGGGACTCGCCGAGTCCTGCACCGACTGCCACTCCCCGGAGCTGCGCAGCGTCTGCACCGCGAGCTCCTCGACTACGTCCGAGAGCGGTGCCGGCCAGCGGCTGCCGGTGTAGAAGTTCATGCGCTGGTCGGCCTGCACCAGGAGGATATGCGCGACGTCGAGCCCCGGCCCCATGAGCGGGTGCGCGACACGGATCGCGGCCAGCTGCGGCGCACCGGGGGTAGGGCTCGCGGCCGCGGGGGCACGCAGCACGTAGATCTGCTCGGGCTTGGTGTCGCTGTGCAGCAGGCCGGCGCAGCCAGCCGCGGCCAGCAGCAGCGCGGCCGCCAGCCAGCGCAACTCCAACGGATGCCATCTCACCGGGGAATCTCCACGCCGCGCTGCGGCGGCTGGTACAGGAGCTGAGCGGGGTTCTCGCGCAGGCTGTTGGACAGCTCGCGGATGTCGTGCGCCGCCGCCTCGCCTTCGCGCACGAAGCGTTCGATCGCCGGCAGGCCCTCGTGGGTAAAGGAGCGCAGGTCCTGGCGGTTCTCGGCGATTGCTTTGTCGAGCTGGCTGCTGGCGTCGGCGAGGCTGTCGGCGATGGTGCGCATGCGCTGCGCGCTGGCGCGCACGTCCGGCTGCACGTCATTGAGCATCGAGTGCGCGCTGCGTGCGGTGGCGGACAGCTCGGCGCTGGCGCTGCGCAGCTCGCCGATCAGCGCGTTGAGGTTATGCACCGTCTGCGGCAGGTCCCCGCTCGCCTGGTCAAGGTGCGCGACCGCGGCCGACACCGCCGCCAGGTTGTCATCGCTCAGGAGCTTGCTGGCGCGGTTGACCAGATCCCCCGCCGCAGCCACGAGCTCCGGAAGCCCGGCAAGGAACACATCGAATCGCGACGGCCCCGAGCGGATCACCGGATAGCGCAGGCTCGCCACCGCCGGGGTCGCGGGCCGGCTGCTGCGGTCCTCGCTCAGGTCGATGTACAAGAGCCCGGTCACGCCCTGCAGCTGCAGCTCGGCGACGGTGTGCGCCGAAATCGGCGTGGTGGAGTCGATGTCGACGATCACCTCGACGCGCGCCGGGTCGCGCGGATCGATGCGCAGGTCGACCACGCGGCCCACGCCGACGCCGAGGTAGCGGACCGCGGCGCCCTTGTCGAGCCCGCTGACGCTGCCGGTGAAGTAGATCTCGTAGCGGTGGTAGTCGCGGTGCTCGCGACTGTCGGAATACCAGTAGACGAACAGCGCGCCCACCAGCGCGACGATCAGCACGAACGCGCCGACCGCGGCGTAGTTGGCCTCACGCTCCATGCGCCGCTCCGCGTCGTGCCCGCGCCCGCTCACCGTGGAAATACGCCTGGATCCACGGGTTCGGGTGCGCGACGATGCCCTCCAGGGTGTCAGATTCCATGCGCCGCTCCACGATCACCCCGACACGATTACAGGTACGGAAGATACTGTCCAGATCGTGGGTGATCATGACGATGGTAAGCCGCAGGTGCTGCTGCAGGTACAGCACCAGGTCGTCGAATGCTGCGGCGCTCACCGGGTCGAGCCCCGAGGTGGGCTCATCGAGAAACAACAGCCCGGGGTCGAGCGCCAGCGCCCGGGCAATCGCCACGCGCTTCACCATGCCCCCGGAGAGCTCGGCCGGGTACTTCTGCGCGGCATCCGCCGGCAGGCCCACCAGGCGGATCTTGAGGAGCGCGAGCTCCTCGAGCGCGTCCGCCCGGAGGCTCAGGTGCTCGATCATGGGCAGCTGCACGTTCTGCAGCACCGTCAGCCCCGAATACAGGGCGCCCTGCTGGAAGGCGACGCCGTAGCGTACCTTGATCGGACGCAGCTGCGCCGCGCTCATGTGGGTGATGTCACTGCCGTCGATGCGCACGACGCCTGCCTCGGGCCGCTGCAGCCCGAGTATCGTGCGCAGCAGCACCGACTTGCCCGAGCCGGAGCCGCCGACGATGCCGAATACCTCGTCCGCATGCACCTCCATGTCCAGCCCGTCGTGCACCAGCTGCGTGCCGAAACGGTTCACGAGTCCCTGCACCTGCAGTACCGGCGGCATCAGATGTTCATCTCCATGAACAGGACGGCGAACAGCGCGTCCGCCAGGATGACGAAGAAGATCGCCTGCACCACCGCGACCGTGGTGAGGCGGCCGAGCTCGCGCGCCGAGCCGCGCACCTGCATGCCGCGATAGCAGCCGGCGAGCGCGATCAGGAGCGCAAACACCGGCGCCTTGAAGAGGCCTACCCAGAAGGTGCTGGGCGAGAGCGCCTCGTTGACGCGGTTGACGTACTGGGTGAGCGGCATGTCGAGCAGGTAGCGGCACAGGAGCGCGCCGCCCGTGAGCCCGATGAGGTCCGCGATGATGGTGAGCAGCGGCAGCGCGATCACCAAACCCAGGATCCGCGGCAGCACCAGGAGCTCGAACGGGTCGGCGGCGGTCGCGGTGAGCGCGTCGATCTCCTCGTTGAGGCGCATCGAGCCGAGCTCCGCGGCGAAGGCACTGCCGGAGCGCCCGGCGACGATCACTGAGGTGAGCAGCACGCCGAGCTCGCGCAGCACGCCGATCGTGACCAGGTCCACCACGTAGATGTCCGCACCCAGACCGCGCAGCTGTTGCGCGCTCATGTAGGCGATGATGACGCTGATCAGGAAGGCGATGAGCGCGACGATCGGCATGGCGGTGATGCCGGTGTCGTACACGTGCCGCGCGACGGAGATTGGCCGCAGCCGGCGCGGATGGGCAAGAGCGGACGCGAAGGTGACGCCGACGTGCCCGAGGAACGCGAGACCGTCCAGGAGGTCGGCACCGGTGGCTATGGCCCGCCGTCCGATCTCGGCCAGCGCCCGCTCGGCCGGGGGCTCCTCGAGCGCCGGCGCTGCGGGAGCGGCGGGGCCGTCGATCGCCCGGTCCTTGAGAGTCTCCTCGATGAGGCGCAGCTGATCCGGCGGCGCGCCGCGGAAGGAGACCTCGGTTCCGGCGCGCTCTGCCCTTCGCACGAAGGCGCGCAGCGCCCAGGCGCCCGAGAGGTCGAGCGTGCCCACCCGCTGCGCGTCGATTTCAATATGACGCGCCGCAGCAAGATCGATGGCCGACAGCGCCGTCTCGATGCCAGCGAGCCCGGCCGCGGTCCACTCCCCCGTCAGATCGAGCGTCAGGCCCCGATCGGTGCGGCGGACCTCGACTCCCCCCATGACGCGTTCGCGGGGCGCTTCAGCGCTTGGCGTGCAGGTGCGCCTCCAGGAACCACAGGTACTTGTCGTTTTCGCGCGAGACGCCGGTGAAGAGGTCCGCGGTATCGGCGTCTCCGAGCCGCGCCGATTCGTCGATCGCGGTGCGCACCTTCGCGCCGAAGTCCGCGAGCGCTGCGGACAATGCGTCCACGTGCGCCAGCCCCTCGCTGATGTCCTCGGGGTAGGCCTTGAGCGTGGTGGCGCGCGCCACCCGGGCGATGGTTCCGTGCGCGCTGCCGCCGAGCGCGGTGACCCGCTCGGCGATGGTGTCGATGTGCTCCTCGACGCTCTCGGCCACCTTGTCGAACAGCTCGTGCAGGGCGATGAAATTCGGTCCCTTCACGTTCCAGTGCGCGTGTTTACTCTGTGCGCCGAGATCAATGGCGTCGGCGAGGCGTGCGTTGAGCAGCTCGATCAGCTTGGTGCGAGCGTTGGCCGGCAGATCGTTCCTGGTATCAAACATGGGAACCTCCATTGCTGTGCGCATTTAAGCATCGCCTCTGCGGCCGCGGCCAATCGCCTGCCCGCATCGGGATGATAAGCGCGATCTATCGCCGGCGGCGAGCCATCCGCAGGTAGAATTCACGTTCATGACGAGCCTCCTCGAGCAGCTGCACCGCGAGGGCTACGCGATCGTGCGCGGTTTCTTCGCGCCGGATGACATCAGCGCCGCTGCGCACATGTACCAGGAGGGTCTGAAGCACCACGGCACCTACCGGGACCGGAACCTGCTGTTCGAAGTGCTCGAGGACCCGCAGGCGCGGCGCCGGGTGGTGCTACAGGCGCACTGGACGGCATGGATCAGCCCGTATCTCGAGCGCCTGCGGCGCGATGCGCCTTACCTCGCGCCGGCGACAGCGAGCGCGGCGAATGGGCTTTCCGCGACGGCGTGTCTACCCCGCTCGGCGCCTAGCCGGTTCACACCGAGTCCGACTGGACCGAGGAAGCGCAGGCGCGCGCCCAGCCGTGAAGTCTACTTCCGACTCCACGGCTGGCGGCGTGCGACTCGCGGCAGGCCGGTAGTGCCCCCGCCGCGTGGGGTCCCGCTACAGTCTGGCGGTGGGCGCGTTGATGAAGTAAACACCGCGCCGAAGCTGCGTTCCCCCGTCCAGGTGATCGGCCGCATGTGCACGTGCCCGCCGATCACGTCCGCGTGCCGGATGTCGAGCAGGCGCCCGATGCCGGCGACGCGGTAGACAAGGAAACCGTAGATGTAGTGCGTGCCGAACACGATGCGCTCGAAGATCGGCGCCAGCACCGGCGGCAGCAGCGCCCACAGGTACACGCTGCGCCGCGCCCAGGCCGACACCAGCATCAGATACGCACTAACGGGCGCGTACCACAGCAACGAGGCGATCAGGGTCAGGAGCATCACCACCTGGATGCGGACCCAGGTGAGCAAGTCCCAGGTGGGCGCCGTGGTGAGCTGGGAGGCGGCGATGCGCAGCTCATAGATGCCGGTGATCAGCAGCCCCGTCAGCACTGCGAGCAGGTACACCGCGAGCGGCACCAGGACACCGGCGACCAGGAACTTGGAGGTCACGGTAAGCCCGTCGGAGACCGGCATCGACTTCCAGAAGAGAATGCTGCGGTCCTTGCGCTCGGCGTACAGACAGTCGATGAGGTAGACGCTCACCACGATGCCCATGACCAGGTAGAGCAGCGCCGACACCCCGCCGTAGGCGGCGGCGAGCGGCAGCCACTGCATCCTGGGGAGCAGCAGCAGAACGGTCACGTCCCCGCGCCACACCCCGAATGAGCACAGCACCAGGAGCCCCGCCACCACGAGCGGCGCGAGCCACAGCCCGCGGTGCTCCCACAGCTCGCGGCGCGCGAGCATCGCCAGGGTCGCCACCCCGTCGCTGCGGGCGGCGCCGGCGGCACGCGCGGGGGTGGGGGCAAGATCGGCGGCGCTGCTGCTCATGGCGGGGGCTCAGGTGTCGTCGCGGTAGCGGCGAATGCGGGTGGCTGCGTACAGGAGCCCGATCGCGGCCACGACGCCAAGCCACAGGTCGGGAGAACCGAAGGCCGCGCCAAAGTCGGGCATGGTGGCCATGGGCATGTGCGAGTGGTGCCCGTGAGACTCGAGCGCCTGCAGCTGATGCATGCCGAGCAGCCAGAAGACCCCGTTCAGACGCCAGGAGATGAAGCTCCAGAGGTAGTGAGTGCCGAAGGCGATGCGCTCGAGGAGCGGCGCAAGCACCGGCGGCACGGTCGCCCAGACGAAGGGACTGCGGCGCGCCCAGGCGGACACCAGCATCAGACACGCGGCGAGCGGCGCATACCACAGCGCGGCAAAGATCACACTGAGAAGCAGCGCTCCCTGGATCTTCAGCCACGCGAGCGGGTCCCACACGAGCAGCGCCGGCGCATGCCCGAGCGCGACGCGGGCATCGTAGATCGCCGTGATGAGGATGCCGCTCACCATGATCAGGACATACACGGCGAGCGGCACGAGCAGCGCGGCGACCAGGAATTTGGCCGTGACGGTCAGCCCGTCCGATACCGGCAGCGATTTCCAGAAGAGGATGCTGCGGTCCTTGCGCTCGGCGTACAGGCAGTCGAGCAGGTAGAAGCTCACGACGAACGCCGTGACGAGGTACAGCAGCGCCGAGATTCCCATGTAGCCCCAGGCGAGCGCCGCGGCTTTTTGCTGCGCATCGAGCCAGCTCGGGTTGACCTGCTCGAAGGCGAGATTCATCTCGCCACGAAAGACGCTGAACGCGCACAACACCAGAAGCCCCGCGGTCACGGCCGGCGCCATCCACAGGCCGCGGTGCTCCCACAGCTCGCGGCGCGCGAGCGTCACGAGTGTGCCCAGCATACGGGCGCGGGCGGGTAGCGCGGGGACGGGCGCGGCGAGGTCGGCGGCGTTGCTGCTCATGAAGGGTGCGCCTAGTAGAGCGCCACGTTCCCGTGGCTTACGAACATGACGAGGGTCGACAGCACCAGCAGGCCCGCCGTCACGAGCGGTGCGACCCACAGCGCGTAGCGCTCCCAGTGCGCTCGGTGAGCGCTCAGCGCCAGCGTGACGGCAACCGGTGCCGGACCGCGCGCGCGTTGGGTGCTGCGGATCACGTGGCTGACCCTTGCATCTTGGCCACGAACAGGTCGGCGATCGACGGCCTGCGCAGCTCACCGAACTGGCCCAGCTCCTCGGCCTTGCGGCCTTCGAAGAACATGGCGACGCGCCCGAACACCTCGCGCTCGTAAAACGGATGCAGCTCGCGCGCACGCGGGGCCTGCTCGGCGCTGACGATGAGCTGCACGTAGCGTCCGCCGAGATCCTCGACGGTGCTCGCGAGCGCCACGTGTCCGTGGTTGATGAAGATGACGTCGGTGAACAGCTGCTCCACCTCCTCCACCTGGTGGGTGGTGAGGAGGATGGTGCGGTCCTTGTCGAAGTAGTCGTTCAGCAGCGTGTCGTAGAACGCACGCCGGTAAAGAAGGTCGAGGCCGAGCGTCGGCTCATCGAGCACCAGCAGCCGCGCGTCGATCGCCAGGATCAGCGCGAGGTGCAGCTGCGTGACCATACCCTTGGAGAGCTGGCCCACGCGGCTCGACATGCGGATGTCGGTCTTGGCGAGGAACTCCTCGGCCACATGCCGGTTGAAGCGCGGGTGCACGCCGGCGACGAAGTCGAGTGCCTGGCCGGCCTTCAGCCAGCGCGGCAGTACCGCGACGTCGGCCATGAAGCACACCTCGCGCATCAGTGCATCGCGCTGCGAGCGCGGATCGAGCCCGAGCACGCGCAGATCTCCGGAAAACGGCGTGAGACCCAGGATCGCCTTGAGGGCGGTCGTCTTGCCGGCGCCGTTCGGGCCGATGAGGCCGACGATGCGTCCCGGCTCGACCGTGAAGCTCACGGCCTCCAGCGCATGGGTGGCACCGTAGGACTTGGTCAGCCCGCGCGCTTCAATTACCGCGGTCATCGTTCTCACCTTTCTGGCCGGTCGGAGGGAAGGGAGTCGCCGGGGCGGCGGCGCCGGTGCGCAGCAGTTCCGCGGTCGACAATCCCAGTCGCTGTATGGTCTGGTAGACCTTGGGCCACTCGTCCTCGAGGAAGCGCTGGCGCTCATCCTTCATCAGCGCCTTGCGCGCGCCGGTGCTCACGAACATGCCGCGGCCCCGGCGTTTCTCGACCAGCTGCTCGTCCACCAGCTGCTGGTAGCCCTTGAGCACCGTGAGCGGGTTGAGACGAAAGTCCGCCGCGACATTGCGGACCGAGGGCAGCGCGTCGCCTTCCTTGAGCACCCCTTCGAGGATCATGGCGACCACCCGGTCGCGCAGTTGCCGGTAGATCGGCAGGCTGTCATCCCACTGCGGGTCCATGATGGCTGTCACGCCTTGAGTGTGTGGCGGGTGATTAGCGGACTAATCTACCAAAACGGCCGGCTGGGGCTGCCCGAACCAGGACGGCACCGTGGCGTGTGCCGCGGCGATCGTCAGGGTGTGGGCGGGGTTGCGCGCACCGTACGGAACGTCGGTCGACTGCACGAAGGCGGCGCTCGACACGGCCACGATCAGGATCGCGGCGGCGGCACAGGTGACATCACGGTACAGGCTGGATACGAATGCGTTCATGGTCATCTCCTCTTTCGGTCTCTTCCCGGTGACCTGCCCTATGCAGGTCTCCTTGGTGTTGTACTCTAGTAGAACACTACTTGAGTGTCAAGCTACTTCACTAAACTAGTTTCGGGGGATCGGCGGGTGGGCTCAGGGCCCCGGCTCAAGGCCGTGAGGGCTCTCCGGGCCCCCATTGGAGGCACCCGGGGAGCCCCTGGTTTAAAGCCGCACCCGTCAGCGGCAGGGACGCCACCGCCGTGCGCTAGAATTTCGGGTCGTTTTGGCCCGGGAGATCCACCATGAAACCCGCTGTGAACGTTGCAATCACGGGCGCCGCCGGGCAGATCGGCTATGCGCTCGCCTTCCGGGTGGCCGCCGGCAACCTCCTCGGTCCCGACACGCCCGTGAACCTGAATCTGCTCGAGATCAGCGCGGCGCAGGCCGCCCTGCAGGGCGTGCTCATGGAGCTCAACGACTGCGCGTTTCCAACACTCAACAAGGTGAGTGCGAGCGATGATGCGCAAATCGCATTCCGCGACTGCCACATCGCGCTCCTGGTCGGGGCGCGGCCACGTGGCCCGGGCATGGAGCGCAAGGATCTGCTGCTCGCCAATGCGCAGATCTTTTCGGCGCAGGGCAAGGCGCTGAACGCGGTCGCCGATCGCAAGGTGCGCGTGCTGGTGGTCGGTAACCCTGCCAACACCAACGCGCTCATCGCACGGTCCAACGCGCGCGATCTGAACCCGCGTAACTTCACCGCCATGACGAGGCTCGATCACAACCGCGCGCTGTCGCAGCTGGCGCAGAAGACCGGCGCGCACGTGAGCGATATCCGCCGCATGATCATCTGGGGAAATCACTCCCCGACGCAGTACCCGGATCTCTCGCACGCCACGGTGCGCGGGGAGCCGGCGAGCTCACTCCTCTCGCGGCAGTGGATCGAGGAGACCTTCATCCCGGTCGTGCAGCAGCGCGGCGCCGCGGTCATCAAGGCGCGCGGCGCATCATCGGCGGCCTCCGCGGCCTCGGCCGCGATCGATCACGTGCGCACCTGGGTGCACGGCACGGCCCCCGGGGACTGGGTGAGCATGGCGGTGCCTTCCGACGGCAGCTACGCAATCCCCGAGGGCGTCACCTACTCTTATCCGGTGACGGTGGCGGCCGGGGAGTACCAGATCGTGCCGGGCCTCGCCATCGACGATTTCAGCCGCCAACGCATGGACGCCACCCTCGCCGAGCTGCACGAGGAGCGCGCGGGCGTCAAGGACCTCATCAAACAGGCTTAGGCGGGGCCTTCCACGCCCGCCACCCGCGAGGAGTTCAGATGCTGGGCGCAATCCTCTCCCTGGTCCTGGTGGTCGCGGCCGCCTACGCACTGACGCAGGTCGGGGGCCTGATCACGCTGCTGTTCCTCGCCGCGGTGCTGTTCCTCGCGTACCGGCGGCTGTCGCTGCTCGCCTTCACGGTGACCTTCACCGCGCTGCTCGCTGCCTACACCGTGCTCGGCGCCGCCAGCGCCCCGGCCGGCATCTGGAAGGGGTTCCTGTGGGTGCTGCTCGCGGGCCTGTGGCTGCTCAACCTGCGCGCCCTGCGCAAGGCGCTCATCACGCGCCCGTTCATGGCGGCGTATCTGAAGCTGCTGCCACGGATGTCGCAGACCGAGAAGGAAGCGCTCGAGGCGGGCACGGTGTGGTGGGACGGGGAGCTGTTCACCGGCGCGCCGGACTGGACGAAGCTCCTGGCGGCGAAGGCTCCGCAGCTGTCAGCGCCCGAGCAGGCGTTCCTCGATGGGCCGTGCGAAGAGCTGTGCGGCATGCTCGACGACTGGAATATCACGCATGAGCGCGGTGACCTGCCGCCCGAGGTGTGGGAGTTCCTGAAGAGCCGCGGATTCTTCGCGATGATCATCCCGAGGAAGTACGGCGGACTCGAGTTCTCCGCCTACGCGCACTCGTGCGTGCTCGCCAAGATCGCGAGCCGCAGCGCCACCGCATCCTCCACGGTCGCGGTCCCGAACTCGCTCGGACCCGGGGAGCTCCTCAATCACTACGGCACCGAGCAGCAGAAGAGCTACTACCTGCCGCGGCTGGCGCGCGGCGAGGAAGTGCCGTGCTTCGCGCTCACCGGCCCGCGCGCCGGTTCGGATGCGGCCTCCATTCCCGACACCGGGGTCGTGTGTCGCGGGACCTGGCAGGGGAGCGAGACGCTGGGACTCAAGCTCAACTTCTCCAAGCGCTACATCACGCTCGCCCCGGTCGCGACCGTCATCGGGCTCGCGTTCCGCATGTTCGATCCCGAACACCTCCTCGGCGAGCGCAGCGACATCGGCATCACCTGCGCGCTGATCCCGCGCAACACACCCGGGGTGAGCATCGGGCGGCGGCATTTTCCGCTCAACATCCCGTTCCAGAACGGGCCGGTGCAGGGCAAGGACGTGTTCGTGCCGCTCGACTTCATCATCGGGGGCCCGGCGATGGCCGGCAGTGGCTGGCGCATGCTGGTGGAACAGCTGTCGGTGGGCCGCTGCATCTCGCTGCCGTCGAACGCCACCGGGGCGGCCAAGGCGGGCGTGTGGGCCACCGGGGCCTACGCCCGCATCCGCACTCAATTCAACATGCCGGTCGGACGCTTCGAGGGCGTCGAGGCGGTGATCGCGCGCATGGTCGGCCTCACCTACACCATGGACGCGGCGCGCTCGGTGACCGCCGGTGCGATCGACGGCGGCGAGAAGCCCTCGGTCCCCTCGGCGATGCTCAAGTACCACGTGACCGAGATGGGCCGCCAGGTCGCCAACGACGCCATGGACGTGCACGGCGGCAAAGGCATCATGCTCGGGCCCGGCAACTACCTGGCGCGCAGCTACGAGATCACCCCCGTGGCGATCACCGTCGAGGGCGCGAACCTGCTCACCCGCAACCTGATCATCTTCGGCCAGGGCGCGATCCGCTGCCATCCGTACGTGCTGCGCGAGATGACCGCGGCGCGCAACCCGGACCGCACCAGAGGCGTCGATGCGTACGACCGCGCGCTCTTCGGGCACATCGGCTTCACCATTTCCAACGCCGTGCGCTCGTTTCTCATGGCCCTCACCCACGCGCGCTTCACCCGCGCGCCGGTGGCAGGTCCCACGGCGCGCTACTACCAGCACATCGTGCGCTTTTCGGCTTCGTTCGCCTTCGCCGTGGATGTCGCGATGCTGTCGCTCGGCGGCTATCTGAAGAAGAAGGAGAGCCTGTCGGCGCGGCTCGGAGACGTGCTGTCGTGCATGTATCTCGCCTCGATGGTGCTCAAGCACCACGAGAACCAGGGCGCGCCGGCCGAGGATCTGCCGATCGTGGAATGGGCGTGCCGCAATCTCCTCTACCACGCGCAGGAGCAGCTGCATGGCTTCCTGCGTAATTTCCCCAACCGCTTGCTCGCGGGCCTGATGCGCGCGCTGATCTTCCCGCGCGGGCGCATCTATTCGGCGCCCGGGGACCGCCTGGGCCATGCGGTGGCGGGCCTGGTCACCAGCCCGACCGAGGCGCGCGAGCGACTCTGCCACTACATCTACTGGCGGCTCGAGCCCGGCAATCCGCTCGGGCTCCTGCAGGAGGCGATGCTGCTCGCCGGAGAGCTCGACCCGCTCCTGAAGCGCATCCGCGTCGAGGGAGTCAAGACCGGCAAGGTGACGGCGCTCGATCTGCCGGGCCAGATCCGTGAGACGCAGGCCGCGGGCCTCATCTCCGAGACCGAAGCGGCGGCGCTGCGCGACTACGATCGCAAGGTGATGCACTTGATCGACGTCGATGACTTCGAGGCACACGAGCTCGGCACGCGCAGCGAGCCGGTGACCGCGCGGCGCGAGCCGCACGTTGCATGAGCTGCGAGGTGTCAACTGCGGCCGGGGCGCCGGCAGTCCCCGCGGCGACGCCCGCGGCCGTCGTGCCGGCGGCGCACTGCGAGAACTGCGGTGCGAGCGTGCCGGGCCGCTTCTGCGGCAACTGCGGCCAGCGGGTCGAGCCCCCGATCCACTCGGTGTGGCATTTCAGCCAGGTCGCAGCCGAGGACGTGACGCACGCCGACTCGCGGCTGTGGCGCACGCTCTGGGCGCTCATCTTCAGGCCCGGCTTCCTCACCCGCGAGTTTCTCGACGGCCGCCGGGCGCGCTATCTGCCGCCGGTGCGGCTGTACCTGGTGCTCTCGGTGGTGTTCTTCGTGTGGTTCGCCGCGACCGCGCACACGGGCGAGAATACGCCGCTGAGTCCCGGGGCCCGCGCCGCGATCGCCGAGGCACGGCAGCACGGCGCGGTAGTCATCGTCAACGGTGCAGCCGGAGCGGACACCCCTGCGGGCGCCACCACCGGCGCCCGCCCGGCGACGGCCGCGCCGCGGGCCTCCAACCGCAGCAGCACCGTCGATCAGGAGCACTGCAAGCTGATCCACTACAACGGTCCCTGGCGGGCAACTCTGCAGCCGCTCTTCTATCGCAGCTGTCTGCAGACCTCCCAGGACCAGGGCCGCTCGCTGTCGCAGTCGTTCCTGCACAACCTGCCGCGCGCCATGTTCCTGTTCCTGCCGCTTCTCGCGGCGGTCATGATGCTGCTCTACTGGCACCCGCGACACTACTACGTGGAGCATCTGCTGTTCTGCCTGCACAACCATGCGTTCGGCTTCCTGGTGGTGCTGCTCGCAGGGATCCTGAGCGCCTTGCTGCCGTTCGCCGCCTCGCTGATCGGCTGGGCCACCGCGCTGTACGTCGCCTGGTACCTGTTCCGCTCCATGCGCGTGATGTACCGGCAGGGGCGGCTGCGCACGGTCGCCAAGCTTGGGGTGCTTGCATTCGTGTATCTCGTGGCCGGCTCGCTCACGCTCGCGGCCACGGCCCTCTATGCCTTCGTGACGCTCTAAGGAGACTCGCACATGCGTCTGCTCGCCCTCATGCTCGCGCTGTTTGCGGCGTCCGTCGCCCAGGCGCAGGAGCGCACCCCCTCCCCGCTCGGCGCCGAGGCTTACATCATCAGCCCGAAGAACGGCGCCACGGTGACAAGTCCGGTGCACGTGCAGTTCGGACTCAAGGGCATGGGTGTGGCCCCCGCCGGGGTGAAGTTCGAGAATACCGGGCACCATCACCTGCTCATCGACAGCGACCCGCCGGCCAACCTGGGCGCGCCCCTCGCGGCGAGCGAGACGCTCGTCACTCCCGGCAAGCATACCCTGCAGCTGCTGCTCGGGGATCAGAACCACATCCCGCACGACCCGCCGGTGATCTCGAAGAAGATTACGATCACCGTCGTGAAGTGAGCGGTGCGCAGAGCGCGCCACCGGGGGTCCGGGGACTGCACATGAGCCGCGCCGTGCTGCACGTCGACATGGACGCGTTCTACGCGTCCGTGGAAGAGCGCGACAATCCGGCGATCGCGGGCCTGCCGGTGATCGTCGGCTGGGCCGGCGGGCGCGGCGTGGTGGCGGCCGCGAGCTACGCGGTGCGCCGCTACGGGGTGCACTCGGCCATGCCGATGCGCACGGCGTTGAAGCTGTGCCCGCAGGCCGTGTGCGTGCGACCGCGCATGCAGCGCTATCAGGAAGTCTCGCGGGCGGTGTTCGGGGTGTTCCACGAGATCACCCCGCTGGTGCAGGGGCTGTCGCTCGATGAGGCATTCCTCGACGTGACCGCCAGCCAGGCGCTCCTCGGCGGCGCGGTGGAGATCGCGCGGCGCATCAAGGTGCGCATCCGCGAGCTCACCGGACTTACTTCCTCGGTGGGCGTCGCAGCCAACAAACTGGTCGCGAAGATCGCCTCCGATCTGCACAAGCCCGACGGGCTCACGGTGGTGGAACCCGGGCGGGTGAGCGCGGTGCTCGACCCGCTCTCGGTGCGCCGCCTCCCCGGTCTCGGGCGCAAGACCGGGGCGCGAGTCGAGGAGGCCGGGATCCACACCTTCGCCGAGCTGCGCAGCGCGCCGGATGCGGTGCTGTGGCCGCTGTTCGGACGCTACACCGCCTGGGTGCGCGAGCGCGCCTCCGGGGTCGACGACCGGCCGGTGCTGCCGGACCTCGAGGAGAAATCGCTGAGCGCGGAGGACACCTTCGAGGAGGACATCGGCGATCCGCGCACCCTGCAGGGTCAGCTGGCGCGGCTCGCGGATCTGGCCTGCGCGCGCCTGCGCGCGCGCGAGCTCGTGGCCGGCTGCATCGGCGTGAAGATCCGCCGCCATGACTTTCGTACCTTCACGCGCCAGCGTGCGGTAGCCCCCGCCACCGGTGCCGGAAGGGTCATCGCCGGGGTCGCCGCGGAGCTGCTCGGCCGCTGGCTCGCCGGCCATCCGGGGGCGAAACTTCGGCTGCTGGGAGTGGTCCTCACAGATCTGAAACCCGCCGCCCAGCTGGGCCTGTTCGAGGACGACCGCCGCGCGGGCCGCCTGGATGCCACCCTGGACGAGGCGCGCTCGCGCTTCGGGGAGCAGGCGCTGCGGCGGGGCAACACGATCGAGTAGCATCCGCCCATGTACCTGTCTTTCTTCGGCCTGAACGAGAAGCCGTTCGCGATCACCCCGGACCCGCGCTACCTGTACCTGAGCGAGCGCCACGCCGAGGCGCTCGCGCATCTGCTGTACGGCATCAACGAGGCCGGCGGCTTCGTGCAGCTCACCGGGGAGGTCGGCACCGGCAAGACCACCATCGTGCGCTCGCTGCTCGCGCAGACTCCCAAGAACGCCGAGATCGCCCTGATCCTCAATCCCAAGATGACGGCGCCGGAGTTCCTGCTGACGATCTGCGAGGAGCTCGGCATCGGGGTACCGGACAGCTCGGCCCAGAGCCTGAAGGACCTGGTCGACGTTCTCTCCAACTATCTGCTGCGCGCCCACGCGCAGGGCAAGCGCGTGGTGCTGGTGGTGGACGAGGCGCAGAACCTCTCCCCCGAGGTGCTCGAGCAGGTGCGCCTGCTCACCAACCTCGAAACCAACACCCAGAAGCTGCTGCAGATCATCCTCATCGGTCAGCCGGAGCTGCGCGAGCTGCTCTCGCGCACCGAGCTGCGGCAGCTCGCGCAGCGCATCACCGGGCGCTATCACCTCGCCCCGCTGTCACGCGAGGAAACCACCGCCTACGTGCGCCACCGCCTGGGGGTGGCGGGCTCCACCAGCGAGATCGTGAGCCCGCGGGCGCTCGCGGAGGTTTATCGTCTGTCGCGCGGCGTGCCGCGCGTCATCAACGTCATCTGCGACCGCGCGCTCCTCGGGGCCTACTCGCTCGACCGGCACCGGGTCACCGGATCGCTGGTGCGACAGGCAGCTTCCGAGGTGTTCGGACGGCGCTTCGCGCCGCACTGGCTGCCGTGGGCGGCGACCGCGGCGCTCGCCGTGGTGCTCGCGGGGGCGACGACGGCGCTGTGGAGTCTGCACCCCTGGAGCTTCATGTCCCGCGGCGCGCCCGCTGCGAAGTCCGTGCCGAAGCTCGCAACCGCCACTCCCCTCGACAAGCCCCCCCCAGCGGCGAGCCCGACGCTCTCGGCGCTGCTCACCGCACATGCCGCCGAGACCGACACCGACAGTGCCTTCGGCAAGCTCTTCGGGCTGTGGGGCGCGAAGTACCAGGCGGATGGCACCGATCCGTGCACCCAGGCTTCGCAGCAGCACCTGGAGTGCGTGGCCGAGCGCGGCTCATTCGGCCAGCTGCGCCTGTACAACCACCCGGCTATCCTGCTGCTGAGCGATGGCTCCGGCGCGAGCCACCAGGTGGTCCTCACCGGCCTCGACGACGAGCACGCGCGCGTGGACATCGGCGGCGGGCGGACGGTCGGCATCGGCGAGCTGTCGCATTTCTGGCTCGGTGATTTCGTCATGCTGTGGCGGCCGGCGAATTCCCCGGTGAAGCCGCTCTCGGCGGGGATGCGCGGCGCCGGCGTGCGGTGGCTGCGCCAGAGTCTCGACAGCCTCGCGCACGTGCACGCCGATGCGCCGGTGAGCGATGTCTTCGATGCCGAGCTCACCGGCCTGGTGCGCGACTTTCAGCGCCAGCACCAGTTGTCGGTCGACGGCATCGCCGGGCTGCAGACTCAGATCGCACTCGCCAGCGCGGTGGCAGGTCCCGGCGTGCCGCTGCTGGCCGACTCCAACGGCGGGTGATGCGATGTCGTTCATCCTCGATGCGCTGAAGAAATCCGAGAGCGATCGCCAGCGCCAGAGCGGGCCGGCGCTGTTCGAGGTACGGGTCGCCGCGCCGCGCAGCGCGTTGCCCCCGTGGGCGATCGCGATCGCGGTGCTGTTCGCGGTGAACCTGAGTGTCGTCATCTGGATGCTGACGCGCCATCCGGCGCCGTCATCGAGCGCGCAGGGCTCCGCCGCCTCGGTCACGCATCGGGACGCGAGCGCCGCGCCGGCGAGTGCGCTGCGGCAGCCGCCGGCTGCCGTTTCCGCGCCCGCCGTGACCCAGGCCACGGCCCAGCCCGCGGCGCCTGGCCCGGCACCGCTCACAGCACCCGCCGCAACACCTGCGCCAACCCCGAGCGCGGTACCGGCCGCACAGTCCATCGCCCAAACACCGTCCGCTGCGCCCGAGCGGGCGAACCCCGACGACTACGCGCCGGCAGCGGAAGCCGCGCCCGATCCCTTCGGCCACGTGACGCGCGGCACCGGCGCCGGCGTGCCGCTCTACCAGCAAAGTGCCGCCGCCGCACAGTTGCCGCAGTTGCGCCTGGACCTGCACGCCTACGCGGAAAAGTCCGAGGATCGCTGGGCGATGATCAACATGCACAAGGTTCACGAAGGCGACTCACTGCCCGAGGGGCCGCACGTCGAGCACATCACTCCCGAGGGCGTGGTGCTGAGCTATCAGGGACAGCAGTTCCTCCTGCCCCGCGATTGAGTCCGCCTGCGCCCCGTTCCGGGAACCGCCGCCCCGGAACCGCTTCACAGCTTGACGCAGTTCACAGAATGAGCTTCACAGAATCTGCCGGCCACTGTCGCCAGCGACCGGCGCCTGAGTCATCGTGCGCCGATGAGCGCCCGACGCGACACCGCTCCGGCCCGCATGCTGATCGTCGACGACGACGTTCGCTATGCCGAATGGCTGCGTCATCACCTCGACGTGCTCGTGCCGCGAGCCAGCGTCAGCATGCTCAACCTCGCCGAGTTCGAGCGCTGGTGCACGACCTTCTCCGGCCGCGACTGCGATCTCTTGATTCTCGGCTGCAGTTTCGGCGTCAGTCCCGAGGATCCGCAGTCCCCCGGGCTCACGCTGCTGCGCCGCCTGCGTGACCAGCCGGCCGCCCCGGCGGTCATCGCGGTTGCCGAGGACGGCAATGAGCTCACCGCCGTGCGCGCGCTGCAGCTCGGTGCGATCGACTACCTGCCCAAGCGGCTGTTGAGCCCGGAGCGCCTCAATACGTCGGTGCGTATCGCGCTGCGCCGGGTCGAGCGGCGCGTGGCGCGCCGCCTGGCGAGCCTCGCGAATCTCGCGCAGGACCGCGCAGTGACCCCCGTCCAGACCGAACTGCCCGCCGCAGCGGGCGATGCGACGGCGACCGCGGCGGCTCCCGCCGCCGCCGGCGCGAGCGAGGACGCCGGGGCCGTTGATGTCGCCGCAGGTGAGTTCGGAGCACTGCCGGCGCCCGGCGTGATGGCCCTCCTCACCGGCGCGCCCGCGGAGGATTTCATCCCCGGCTACACCCTGCGCCTCAAGATCGGCGAGTCGGAGAAGTCGGTGGTGTATCTGGCCGCGAGCGCCGCACGCGGCCACAACGTGGCACTCAAGGTCTCCAAGACGCTGCGCGACGAGGCCGCGGGACGTCAGTTCCTCGAGCGTGAATACACCGCGGTGCTCGCCATCAAGAGCCCGCTGGTGGTGGAGATCTACGACTACGGCGTGCACGCCGGCTACGAGTACCTGGCGATGGAGTACCTGCCGCGCGGGGATCTGAAGGCGCGCATCCAGCGCGGCGTCACCGAGCGCGAGGCGCTGCAGCACCTGCAGCAGATCGCCGCGGCGCTGGAGGTGGTACATCAGGCCGGGCTCGTGCATCGCGACCTGAAGCCGCCCAACGTGATGCTGCGCGAGAACGACGCGGTGGCGCTCATCGACTTTGGACTCGCGCGCGCGCTCGACGGCGGCACCACCAGTTTGCAAACCGGGCAGACCGGCGTGCTGCTCGGCTCGCCCTACTACATGAGTCCCGAGCAGGCGCTCGGCGAGCAGCTCGACGCGCGCTCGGACTTCTACAGTCTGGGCGTGATCCTCTACGAGATGCTGACCGGACAGAAGCCCTACACCGGCGGCACTGCGCTCGATGTGCTGCAACAGCATGTGAGCAGCCCGACGCCGCGCCTGCCGCAGGCCATGGCGCGCTACGAGCCGCTGCTGTCGAAGCTGCTCGCGAAGGCGCGCGGGGAGCGCTTCGCGAGCGCCGCCGAGATCATGGCGGCCGCCGCGGAGCTCACCGCCGGGGCTGCCTCCGAGGCGCAGTCGAGCGCGGCCTAACGCGCGGCTGCGGCGTCGCGCGCCGCGGCATCGGTCACCGCAGCCCCCGGGGCCGCACTGCCGAGGTGCCCTCGGTGCTCCTGGGCCCGGCCGAGCGCGAGCGCCAGCACCGTCCACAGCGCCGAGATCGCCGCGCCGATCCAGCCCACTGCGGAGTGGCTGGCGCCCGCGCCGACGAGCAGTTTGTGGAGCGATCCGCTGGTCGCATCCCCGCCGCGATAGGCGAAAGTGTCGATCAGGCTCTTCGCCTGGTACTTTTCCTCTCGCGACACCACCGTGAACAGCGAGTCGCGGCAGGGGCGCGTGATGGCGTAGTCCGCGACACGCCGCACCGCGTAAACGACCACCAGCAGCCCGAACGCGGGTGCGAGCGCGTAGAGCGCATATCCGGCGGTCATCATCACGGGTACGAAGGCCAGGAGCGCCCGCACGCCGAACCACCGGTACAGGCGGCTGAACAGCAGGAATTGCATCGCGAGGGAAGCGATCTGCACGTACAGATCGATGCTGGCAAAGAAGTGGGTGCGCTGATTGGCGTTGGCGAATGCCTTGGCGACGAACGCCTGCTGCTCGAGGTAGAAGAATGTGTTCACCCATGTCATGAGCACCACGAAGGCCGCGATGCCGAGCAGATACGGCGAGCGTGCGACCTGCGAGAAGGCGGCCAGTACGCCGCCACCTACCCCCCGCATCCCATGCGCGGCTGCGCGCATACCGCTGTCGGATGTTGCGCTCGCGGGAAGCGGCAACAGCGCAGCCTGGCGGTGCTGCCAGCGAATGATCAGACGCATGAATATGAGCGCGATGAGCAACAGTCCGGCCGAAAGCAGCAGCAGGTTGGCGGTGCCCAGCGGCACCGCCAGCGTCTTGTCGATGTACGGGCCGATCACCCCCCCCAGGCTCGCGCCGGCCCAGATGAAACCGAACAATCGCCCGGCCTGCTCACGAGTGAACACGTCCGCCATCAGGCCCCAGAACGCTGCCAGGATGAACAGATTGAATACGCTCACCCACACGAAGTAGCAGCGGGCGATCCAGGTGTGATCCGTCTGCAGCTGGAACCACAACCAGAAGCCAACGAGGTTCGCGGCGAAGAATATGTACACCCACGGCAGGAACACCGAACGCGGCACGCGTGAAGTCAGCCAGCCATACAGCGGCTGCAGCAGCAGCATGACGACGAACACGCCCCAGAAAAGGGCCGGAATGGTCTCCAGCCCTGAAGTGACACCGAGCGCGTCGCGCACCGGGCGCAGAATGGCGTAGCTCGAGAACGTGCACAGCAGCGTCGCGAACGACGCGAGCAGTGTCGGACCCTCGCCGGGTTGCAGGACGACCAGCCGCCGCAGGAGCTGCTTCATGCGGCTAGTGTGCCAAACGTTGTGCACCTGCGCACACACCGCAATAGTCCCGCGACACCTCCTCCTGTAACACAAGGTGAGGGGCCTGTCGGACACCGCCGACCGCACCGCCAGCCGCGCGCCCGGCTTGACACTCCATCGTCATGAGGGTGCAATGCCCTGCAGATGAAACCGGTGCATCTCGTTGATACGACCCTGTTTTATTCGCCCACCAGCGGCGGCGTGAAACGCTACCTGAACGCCAAACACGCCTGGCTCGCCGCCAACACCTCCTGGCAACACACGATCGTGGTCCCCGGATGCGAGACCCGCGTGGAGCGCGGCGGCTTGTGCACGCTCGCGGGTTACCCGGTGCCGGGAACGTTCAACTACCGGCTGCCGCTCAATGCGCGCCGCTGGACGCGCCTGCTCGATGAGCTCGAGCCGTCCGTGATCGAATCGGGAGATGCCTTCCATCCGGGCTGGTGCGCCTGCGCGGTCGCGCAGCGGCGCGGAATTGCGCTGGCGGGCTTCTATCACTCGAACCTGCCGCAGATCATGGGGCGGCGTTTCCTCGGCACGCTGACCGAGCCCGCGCTGCGCCGCTACATGCGTGCGCTTTACCAGCGATTCGACCTGGTGTTCGCCCCGAGCCGGGTGATGTGCGCCTACCTCAACGATCTGGGCGTGTACCACACCCAGCATCAGCCCCTCGGCGTCGACGCCGAGGTGTTTCACCCGCGGCGGCGCACGCTGCCGCTGCGCGAGCATCTCGGCCTGCCGGCCGCGGCGCGCCTGCTGGTGTATGCGGGACGCTTCGCCGAGGAGAAGAACCTGCCGGTGCTGCTGCAGGCGTTCGCGCGCCTCGGGCGCCCGTATCACCTGCTGCTGATTGGCGGCCACCGCGCGGCGCGCCCGGCGCACAACATCACCATGCTCCCCTACCGGCGTGAAAGCCTGGAGCTCGCTGCCTGGCTCGCATCCGCCGATGCGCTGGTGCATGCCGGAACGCGCGAGACCTTCGGGCTGGTGATCCTCGAGGCGATGGCCTGCGCCCGGCCGGTGGTCGCGGCGCGTGCCGGCGCATTCCCCGAACTCGTCGACGCGAGCGTGGGCGTGCTGGCCGAGCCGCACAGCGCCGCCGGGATGGCGGAGGCGATTGCGGCGCTCTACCAGCGCGATCTCGGGGCCCTCGGGGCGGCGGCGCGTGAGCGCGTGCTGACGCACTTCACCTGGGAACGCACCTTCCGTGCACAGACCAGCGTATATGCCGCTCTGATGGGCGCGCACCGCCGCGAGGCGCTCGCGCCCGCGGCGCAGTTCGGACTGGGCTCGCCGAGCCCCTGAAGCGCGCTCAGCGCACGATCAGCAGCACCCCGCTGAAGAGCAGCGCCGCGCCCGCGAGACGCACTGCCGTCAAGGGATGCTGCGGGAAGCCGAGCCAGCCGAAATGATCGACCAGGAGCGAGGCCGACAGCTGCCCGAGCACCACCAGCGCCAATAGCGCCGCGGCCCCGAGCCGCGGGCCGACGACGATGGTCGTGACCACATAGAACGCCCCGAGCAATCCCCCGAGCCAAGCCCAGGCCGGCACCGCGGAGAGCTGCGCTCGCACCGGCCAGGGCGTGCGCGCCAGCAGCAGGAAACACGCCAGCGCGAGGCTGCCCACGAGGAAGCTGGCGAACGCCGCGACCACCGGGCTCCCGAGCGCACTGCGCAGCGCCGAGTTAACGCCCACCTGGATGATGAGCACCGCGCCTGCGGCGAGCGCCAGTGCGTAGAGGGTCGGCTGCATGTGCGGGCCTCGCAATCTTGAGCGGAGGTGTGGTCAGCGGCGCAGCGCGCGCAGCAGCGCGAGACCCGCGCGGCTCGCGGCCATGCCGAGCACCACCGTGAAGTACAAACGCCGCAGTCGCGGTGCGGGTCGCGGCGGGATCGCCCGATAGAAGGCGGTCGCGACGTCGCGGTGCAGGTGCAGCGCGCGGGCGGCGATCGGCCAGCTGCGCGCGCCGCTGCCGAGGCGGTACTCGCCCGGGGCGATGCGCTCGAGCAGCGCGTCGCTGAGCGTCGCGGGCAGCTGCGCGGGTGCCGCGGCGCTGAGGGTCAGCGTCACCGCGAGCCTCTCGCCGGGATGCTCGGCGGTCTCGCCCGCGAGCGTGAGCGCCGGCGGCCCGCACGGCGCGGGCCGACAGCTCACCGCGCCACGAAAGGCCGCTATGCGCTGCACGGTGCGCCGCGTCCGACCGCGTTCATAGCACCGGCTCGCACCGCACCTCGGTGGTCACGGAGTTGGCGATGAAGCACTCCTCGTGCGCCTGATGGTGCAGCGCCTCGATTTCGGCGTGCGTCGGCAGGCGCTCGCCGGAGAACGCGACCCGCGGATGCAGCGTACAGCTCACCATGGCGGTGCGGCCGGCGGCGTTGCGGCCCATGACCCCGGCGGCCTCGTCGCTGTACTCGTCGATGCGAAATCCGCGCCCCGCCGCCAGCGACAGGAACCACAGCATGTGGCAGCTCGAGAGGGACGCCACCAGCGCCTCCTCCGGATCCACCGCGTCGGTGGCGGACAGCGGCGGGCGTACCACGTGCGGTGAAGAGGAGGCGGGCACCTCGAGGCCGCCGTCGAAATACCAGCTGTGCTTGCGGCTGTAGCGGTTGTCGGTGAACGCCGCGCCGCCGCGCTCCCAGTGAATGCGTGCCTGGTAAGAGTGCTCGGCCATGGTTTTCCCCCCCGCGCTGCGGGGCGTAATTGTACGATACGGGGAGTGAACAGCCCCGAGCTTACGCCGCGCCGCGACCTGACGCTGACTCACGCCACCTCGCTCGTGGTCGGCATCATCATCGGCACCGGCATCTTCCTCAAGGCGGCGAGCATGGCGCAGGCGGTAGGCACGCCGGGCCTGGTACTCGCCGCGTGGGTGGCCGCCGGAGTGGTGGCGATGCTCGGTGCGTTGTGCTTCGCCGAGCTCGGGGGACTTCTGCCGCACGCCGGCGGGGAGTATGTGTACCTGCGCGCCGCGTACGGCGAGATCCCGGGATTCCTGTTCGCCTGCAACGCCTTCGTGCTGGGCGGAGCCGCGGTGGCAGCCTACGGGGCGGCGGTGGCGATCTTCGTGTCCGACATCCACCGCTTCGACGCGCACTGGTACGAGCACACGCTGCAGCTGTTCGGCGTCAGCTACCGCTTCGAGTTCGGCATGCAGCAGCTGATCGCCGTCGGGGTGATCGCCGTATTCGCGGTCGTCAACTGCCTGGGCGTCATGCTCGGCGGCCGCGTGCAGACGATACTCACCGTGATCAAGGTGGCGGCGATCGTGGCGGTGGCTGCCGGAGTATTCTTCTTCGGCGAGAGCGGCAGCTGGTCGAACCTGCACGCACCGCTCAGGAGTGGCGGTGCAGGACTGGCCGGTTTCGGCGGCGCCATGTTTGCGGCGCTGTGGGCCTACAGCGGCTGGCAGTTCCTGCCCATGGCAGCCGGGGAGGTGCGCGAGCCGCAGCGCAACCTGCCGCGCGCGATCATCGGCGGAACCCTCCTGGTGCTGGTGCTGTATCTCGCCATCAACGCCTCGTATCTGTACGCGCTGCCCTTCTGGCAGGTGGCAAGCGCCAACTCCACCGCCTACCCGCAGGCACCCTCGGTGGCGGCGCGCGCCGTGCAGAGCTTCGCGGGCGGCCACGCCGCACCGCTCGCGGCGCTGCTGTTTCTCATCTCCACCATCGGCTCGCTGAACGGCGTGATCCTCAGCGCCGCGCGCGTGCCGTACGCCGCGGCACGCGACGGGCTGTTCTTTGCGCCCTTCGGCCGCCTGCACCACAGGAGCCGCGTGCCGGTCATCGCGCTCGTGCTGCTGTCGGTCTGGGGGGCGCTGCTCGCCGCTTCCGGGAGCTTCGATCAACTGACCAACATGGCGGTGATGTCGTACGCGACGTTCTGGATACCCGTGTCGCTGTCGGTCATCGTGCTGCGCAGGAAACTGCCGCAGCAGCCGCGACCGTTCCGCGTTCCCGCCTACCCGCTGGTGCCGCTGCTGTTTGCGGTAGTGATGGTGTGGATCGTCATCAGCGCGCTGCTCACGGCGCCGAAGGAGTCGATCGCGACGCTGGTGCTGATCGCGCTCGGGCTGCCTCTCTACCCGCTGTTCCGGCGGCGCGCCGCCGCCGTCAATCGGACTCGAGCTCCCACAGCGTGAGCGGCGCGCCGCGCCGCAGCCACAAGCCGAGTCCCGCCTCACGAAAATTTCGCGCGAGGCGCGTGCGATACCAGCGGGCGCTGCGCAGATAGACATCGGCGTCGGTGCGCCTGCGATCGCAGTTGCGCGCCAGATCGAGGCGCGTCAGCGCGCTGAAGTACAGTGCCCCGCGAGTGAGCCGTGCGAAGCTGGCGAGGGCGCGTTCGGCGCTGCGCGGCGCAAGGTACTGCAGTACGTCATAGCAGATGAGCAGATCGTACGGTGCGCTGGCGCGATAGTCCTCGATGCGCCCGTGCGTCCAGCCGTAGCGCCGGCACAGGTACCCACTCGCCTCGAGTGCCCTGTAGTGTGCGTCGGGCAGGTGCTTCAACAGCGCGCGACGCAGCATCCCGGTGCCGCAGCCGGCCTCGAGGATGCGCTTCACCGGCAGGCCGAGGTGCGCAACCATCGCGGCGATCAGGCGCGCGCGCGCCGCGGTTTCCGCGCCGCTCGCGACCGCGGTACGCGCGTCGTAGTAGTAGCGTCGGTAGTAGTCAGCTCCGAACTGCGCTGGCGGTCGAGGCACGTGTCAGGTTGGAAGTGCGACGCGCTGCGCTGAATGGACGCTGAACCGCGCGCCGCTGTCGGCAGACGCGGACGCATGCCGCAGTTCGCTGGTGATGAAGCTCATGGCGCCGTGTCCGGTTGTATGCTTAAGGCGGTCCCGCGCGTTGGTGCTGATATGTTCCGGCATACGGGCCGCGAACGAAAGGAGACACTTCGATGAAACTCACTTCCGCAAGAGTCGCCATCGCGGCCGCCCTGTTCTCGGCGGCCCTGTCGGCCTGCGTCGTGGCCCCGGCACCCGGGTACGGTGCGGTCGTCACCGCAGAGCCACCGGCGCTGCAATACGAGGCGGTGGGCGTCGCTCCATACCCCGGCGCCTTCTGGATCGGTGGCGGCTGGTTCTGGGAAGGCGGGCGCTACGCATGGCACCGCGGCTACTGGGAGAGACCGCGAGCCGGCTACCGCTGGGAGGCCCACCGCTGGGTGCGGGGCGGTCGCGGCTGGCGCGAGGCCCCCGGCCACTGGGTCCACCGCTGACCGTACCCACGCTTTGGCCTTGCCCCCGGGCCTGACCCGGGGGCGGGCAGGCCTATTTGCACTCCCCGTGCCGGCGGCCGCACACTTCGCGGCTCAAGTCTGGGCCCGGCAACGAGGAGCGCGTTCATGAGCAGACGATCGATTGCGGGCGCCTGGCTCGCGGCCACGATGACCGTCGTGGTGGCAACCGCACAGACGCCCGCCGACAAGCCGCACTCGAAGAGCACGGCCGCGAGGTTCACGCTCACGAGCCCGGACATTTCCCCCGGCAAGCCGCTCGCCGAGCGCCAGGTATTCGACGGCTTCGGCTGCAAGGGCGCCAACATCTCCCCCGCGCTCTCGTGGAGCCATGCGCCGGCCGGCACCAAGAGCTTCGCGCTCCTGGTGCACGACCCGGATGCACCCACCGGCAGCGGCTGGTGGCACTGGGTCGTATACAACATCCCGGCAAACACGACTTCGCTCCCCGCCGGGGCGGGCGACCCGCAGAAGAACCTCATGCCCGCGGGCGTGGTGCAGGGCCGCACCGACTTCGGCACCCCGGGCTACGGCGGTCCATGCCCGCCTCCCGGCAAGCCGCACCACTATTATTTCCGGCTGTACGCGCTCAAGGTCGCGAAGCTGGATGCGCCGGCGGATGCGACCGCGGCGTTCATCGGCTTCAACGTGAACGCACAGTCGATCGCCCGGGCCGAGCTCATGGGAGTGTATGGCCGCTGAGCGACGCAGCGCGCGCGAGCGCCGCACGGCGATCTGGCCGTGGCTCGTGATGCCGGCGATCGTGCTGGCGGTGTTCTGTGCCCTGGCGCGGGTGCACCACCGGCCCGGGAGCTCCTGGACAGGCGTCTGGCTGCACCCCGGGGCGAGCGACGACAGTACGCCCGCAGGCCAATAGCTCACCATGGCCGAGACGACACCGAGACCGCGCGCACGCGCGGGCGCGCGCCGCAGCTCTCGCGCGCCTGAGCGCAGCCCGCGCGTCGGCTTCGTCAGCCTCGGCTGTCCCAAGGCGCTGGTGGATTCGGAGCGCATCCTCACGCGGCTGCGCGCCGAAGGCTACGAGGTGGCGCCGAGCTACGAGTCCGCCGATCTCGTCCTGGTCAACACCTGCGGCTTCATCGACGCCGCCGTGGATGAGTCGCTGGAGGCGATCGGGGAGGCTCTCGAGCACAACGGCCGCGTGATCGTGACCGGGTGCCTCGGCGCGAATCCCGCGCGCATTCTCGAGCGCCACCCGCGGGTGCTCGAGGTCACCGGTCCCGCCGCCTATGAGCAGGTCATGGGGGCGGTGCACAAACACCTGCCGCCGCAGCACGATCCGTTCGTGGATCTCGTGCCGCCGCAGGGAGTGCGGCTGACGCCGCGCCACTACGCCTATCTCAAGATCTCGGAAGGGTGTAACAACCGCTGCAGCTTCTGCATCATTCCGAGCATGCGCGGCCGGCTCGCGAGCCGGCGCATCGACGAGGTACTCACCGAGGCGGAGCGGCTGGTCGCCGCCGGGGTGAGGGAGCTGCTGGTGATCTCGCAGGACACCAGCGCCTACGGCGCCGACCTGCGCTACGCCGCTGCGGCCTGGCGCGGCACCCGGTACGAGACGCGCTTCATCGACCTGGCGCGCGCCCTGGGCGAGCTGGGTGTCTGGGTGCGGTTGCACTACGTCTACCCCTATCCGCACGTCGATGAGGTGATTGCGCTCATGGCCGAGCGGCGCGTGTTGCCGTATCTCGACGTGCCGTTCCAGCACGGCAGTCCCGCGGTGCTCAAACGCATGCGTCGTCCGGCGCATGCCGAGAACACGCTCGAGCGCATCCGCGCCTGGCGCGAGCGCTGCCCGCAGCTCACGCTGCGCAGCACCTTCATCGTCGGTTTCCCCGGGGAGACCGAAGCCGAGTTCGAGGAGCTGCTCGCCTGGCTCGAGGAGGCGCAGCTCGACCGCATCGGCTGCTTCAAGTACTCCCCGGTCGAGGGAGCGGCGGCCAACTCACTCGCCGGTCATGTCGCGGCGGAGGTGCAGGAGGAGCGCTACCGGCGCTTCATGGAGCGTGCCGCCGCGATCAGTACGCGCAGGCTCGCCGCGCGCGTCGGTACCACGATGCGGGTGCTCATCGACTGCGTCTCGGGCGCCGAGGCGATCGCGCGCAGCGAGGCGGATGCGCCGCAGATCGACGGCGTGGTGCGTATTGCGGGAGGAGCGCCGCTGCGCGCCGGGGATTTCGCCGACGTGCGGATCGAGGCTTCGGATGCCTACGATCTCACCGGCCGCCTCGCCTGAGGCGGCCGGTATCCGAGCTCGAGGTCAGCCAAGGCTGACGGCGAACCGGTCAGCTCGGGGTCTTCATCCCGAGTGACTTCATCGTCTCGACCACCTTGTCCTTCACGGCCTGACCCTTGGTCATGGCGGTCGTGAAATCCCCGGCGGTTGAGGCGCTGACGGCATCACCCCAGCTGCTCTTCAGGGCGTCCATCCCCGACTTGGCCGACTCGACGTTCTCCTTGGTCACACCCTTGGGCAGGTGGTGCGCCTTGGAGAGCTCGTCGACGCGCTTCTGCAGCTCGTCGACCATCTTCGGGACGTCGGTGCTGAGTGGACCCCAATCGGTCTTCGCCTTGGCGAGGGCGGCCTCGGCCTCGGTCTTCTTGGCGGCCGCGGCATCCTTCATGCTGCTGATGGCGGCGGTCAGGGCCGGAGCTCCCGTCAGGACCGCCTGGTAGTCGCCCTTGGCGAGACTATCCTTGGCGTTCTGCAGCTGCGTCTGCACGGCTGCGAGCTGGTCCGGAGCGTATTTCTGGGCGTCGTCCTGGACTGCGGCCAGCGCCTGTTCGGCGCTCGCGACGGACTGCTCCGCCGGTCCTTTCTGAGTCGAACAACCCAACATGATCACGACTGCCAGCGAGGCCAGCAGCCAGACTGCCTGTTTCTTCATTGTTGCAATCCTCCGCGCGACCGAACCGCGCCTGTCTCGGCCAAAGATAAATCGTAACACGAACTACCTTACAAGCCACGCGGGCCTCAACCGGCCCTCAGACGCGCCGTACCGTAAGTTGTTGATTGGACGCGACGAACATGCACCGCAGGCACGGCCCGTCTAAGGCGTCACGCACTCCTCCCGCACCGCATCATCGACGCTCGAGTAGTCGAGCGCTCGGGCCGGCAGCTGCGGCAGGTTGGCGCGCAGCAGCACTTCGCGCGCGCTCTCTGCGAGCCGCGCCACGCGCAGCTCGCCCCCGCGCGCGGCGAACCAGGCGCCAAACTCGGCGAGCACCTCGAGCGCGGTGCTGTCGAGGTCGGGGGACTCCTCCAGGTTCAGCACCACGAGCCGCACGCCGGCCTGCGCCAGCGTCTGCCTTCGCACCTGCGCGAACAGCGGCTCGGCGTTGCCGAAGAACAGCGGCTCCTCGGGCCGCAGCACCAGCATGCCGGGCACGACGACCGCCTGCGGGAAACGCGCCACGCTCACATAGTCGTGCCCGCCCATGCGGCCGAGCACCGATAGCCGCGGGCGCGCCAGCGAGTGCAGCAGCATCGCCAGGCTGAAGGCGATCGCCACCAGCAGCCCATCCAGCACACCGAACACCATCACCGCCAGCACTGCGGCGCCGGCAATCAGCCGGTCGCGATGCCAGCGCACGTAGTTGGCGAACACGGCCAAGCGCAGTGACTTGCTCACGGCGTGGATCACGATCGCAGCCAGCACCGGCTCGGGTATGCGCTCGATCCAGCTGAGGAAGGCCAGCACCAGCAGCAGCACCACCGCCGCGGCGTACAACCCGGCGAAGCGCGACTGCGCGCCGGCGGCATCGTTGGCGGAAGTCGCGGAGTAGCCGGCGCCCACCGGGGTGCCCTGCAGAAGCCCGGCCACGAGGTTGGCGACACCCAAGGCCACGAGATCGCGGTTCGGCTGCACTTGGTCGTCGTGCTTCAGGGCGTAGGTGCGGATCGAACCGTAGGACTCCGCGTACAGGATGAACATCAGCGCGAGCGAGAACTCGATGAGCGGCAGCCACTGCTGCTGCTGCGGCAGCGCGAACGAGGGCATGCCGAGTGCGAGCTTGATCGGCCCGGTCAGCACCACGCCGTGGATGTGGAGCGACGGCGCGGCGAGGATCCCCGCGACGATGACCACCAGGGCGCCCGGCACCCGCGGGATGCGCTCGAGCAGGAACAGGGCCGCGAGCGCGATGAGCCCGCAGGCGAGGCTCGGCAGATGCCAGTGGGCGTAAGCGCGCGCCACTTGCGCCATGAGCGCGAAGAAGCCGCCGCTGCCGGCAGGCACCTCGACCAGCGTCGGCCATTGCTTGACCGCGATCACCAGCGCGAGCCCGAAGGCGTAGCCGCGCAGCACCGGACGCGCGATCAGGCTCGACATCGCACCGAGCCGCAGTACGCCCGCAGCGGTGAACGCCACCCCGGCCCCCGCCACCAGGAGCGTCGCGAACGCGGCGCGTTCACCGACCGTGACGGCCCCGAGAGCGAGCGTCGCCGAGGCCAGTACGGCGGCCGAGGAGGAGGTCGCGGAGACGACCGCGAAGCGGCTGCGGCCGAGGAGTCCATAGCAGATGAGACCCGCAAACAAGGCAATCACACCCGCCTGCGGCGGCAGGCCCGCGAGCCCCGAGTAGGCGACCGCCTCGGGCAGCAGGAGCCCGGCGATCGAAAGGCCCGCAAGCAGATCCGCGACGGACGCGGCCCGGGTGGCGCTCATCGACCCATCCTACCGTGCGCTGTCGAATGCCGGGTACCCGGTTCGTCGTCAGGTTGGAACACCCGACCGGTAAACTTGCGCCGATGAGCCACACCGCACCCGAGCGCCAGCGCTGGCTCGCGCTCTATGTCCTCTGCCTGGGCGTGCTGATGATCGTGCTCGACACGACCATCGTGAACGTCGCGCTGCCCTCCATCCGCGCCGACCTCGGCTTCAGCGCCGCTCGCTTGAGCTGGGTGGTGAACGCCTACATGCTCACCTTCGGCGGGTTCCTGTTGCTCGGCGGGCGCCTCGGCGACCTGTTCGGCCACCGTCGCGTGTTCCTCATCGGCACGGTGTTCTTCACGCTAACCTCGCTCGGCTGCGGACTCGCGACCAGCCAGCATGTGCTGGTGGCGGCGCGCGCTGCGCAGGGGCTGGGCGGTGCGGTCATGACGGCCGTGGCGCTGTCGCTGATCGTCAGTCTCTTCAGCACGCCGCAGGACCGCGCCCGGGCGCTGGCGATCTACGGCTTCGTGTGTGCGGGCGGCGGCAGCATCGGCGTGCTGCTCGGCGGGCTGCTGACCAGCGAGCTCAACTGGCACTGGGTGTTCCTCGTCAACCTGCCGGTGGGGGCCGTGGTGCTCGTGCTGTGCCGCCGGCTGGTGCCGGGCGAGCGCAGCGCGCCTGCGCACCCGCGGCTCGACGTCGGCGGGGCGCTCACGGTGACCGCGGCGCTGATGCTCGCGGTGTACGCGATCGTCAATACCAACACCGCCGGCTGGACTTCGCCCGGCACGCTCACGCTGCTCGCCTGTGCCGCGGCGTTGCTGGCCTCGTTCGTCGCGATCGAGATGCGCAGCGCCGCACCGCTCGTGCCGCTGCGGCTGCTGCGCCTGCGCAATCTTGCGATCGCCAATCTCGTCGCCGTGCTGTGGGCCGCGGGCATGTTCGCCTGGTTCTTCATGTCGGCGCTCTACATGCAGCTGGTGCTCGGTTACGACGCGCTCGAGGTGGGGCTCGCGTTCCTGCCCGCCAACCTCATCATGGCGGCGTTCTCGCTGGGACTGTCGGCGCGCGTGGTGCTGCGTTTCGGGCTGAAGCGCCCGATCGCCGTGGGCCTCTCGCTCGCGGCGGCCGGGCTCGCCCTGTTCGCACGCGCGCCGCTCGCCGGCACGTTCCTCAGCGACGTGCTGCCGGGGATGGTGCTGCTCGGCGTCGGCGCGGGACTCGGATTCAACCCGGTGCTGCTCGCCGCCATGGACGAGGTGGACGAGCACGAGTCGGGCCTGGCCTCGGGGATCGTCAACACCTCCTTCCTCCTCGGCGGGGCGCTCGGGCTCGCGACGCTGGCCAGTCTCGCCGCAACCCGCACTCAGTCGGCGCAGCTCGCCGGCGGCGCCCTGCATTCCGCGGCGCTCGCGGCCGGCTTTCGCCTCGCGTTCCTGATCGGTGCGACGTTCACGGCCGCGGGCGCGCTGCTCGGCGGCGGCCTGCTGCGCACCAACAAGGCGGGTCGGGCAGCCTCAGAGACCCAATAGTGTCTTCAACCGAGCGCGAGTTACCTGCAATGTGACTCGTGGTACGGCACACCGATCCTGGCTTGTAAAAACGCTCGGTAGCTGCGTTCAGCCGTCTATCAGCGCGGCAGCGGCTTGTTTCTCAGTGACTTCAGCAAGTCGCGTCTGAATATCGAGATTTACGGCGGAACTGTTCGTCGGTTGCTTGCTCGCGGGCGGCGGCGGCGTCGTTGGACTGCAAAATCGCTACCGGAAGGGGCGAGTCTTCGGTTAAGAACATTTTGCTTCCATATTTTATGTTCTAAATCATCAGCTTATGTCGATCCATCGTACCTGAAAACAGGCACTTGATGAAGTCCATACTAACCGCTAATATCTATTCACTATCAATTCATAGCTAACCAGACTCACGTGCAGCGAATTGAGCCAGACCAGGTAGTTCAGGTGCTTCTTACCGCGCCACAGGGCCTTGCTGCGCCGGAACTTATGAGGCGTCTCAAACCACGTATCAGCCAGCCAACCCTTTGGCGGGCTCTCAACAAATTGCGATCAGAAGGTCGAGTCGTCATGAATGGTTCTGCTAGAGCAACCCGCTACCACGCGACCGATCGGGACGACTTGTCAGGCCTGCGTAGCCTGCGTCTACACGAGGCGGCGGCGCAGCGCCTAGTCCGCGATCCCTCGCTCCTAGAGACCGCTCGCGAGCGTTTGAACCGACTGCGTCAAGTAAACCCGCATGGCGATGTTTACCACGATCGATGGGCGGTGCTACTTGACGGCTCGCTTCCCTCTCTACTGCGCACAATGACAGAGCCGTCCGAACAGGCCGCTACGCTACGCCAGGAGTCTCCGTTCACGGTTCTTGTGCCGGCCGGCGAACGCAGGCGAATCTTTGAGTCAATCCGTGCGGCTTAGGCAGCGTGTACCGACACCAGCTCCAGCACGTAATACTCGAGATCAGTCGTCGCTTCGGACTGACGGAAGTATTCATCATCGGTTCCGCTGCGATCCTGGCGGTGCTCCCGAACCCACCAGAGGGAGAGCTCACGGCAACGCGCGACGTCGACGTAATTCCGCCTCACGACGAAGAGCGTTTGGCTGATCGAATCTCTTTTGTGATTGGCGAAGCGAGCGACTTCGATGCCGAATACGGCTACTACGCACAAGGGGTAACCTCAAGAACGCCGACTTATGCACCGCGCGATTGGAAGTCACGCACGATTCCGGTGCCCGTGGCGGAAATAACGGGTCGGTGCATAGCCCCGCATGACTTGGTGCTGAGCAAGCTCGGCGCAGGTCGCGAGAAGGACCTGGCCTTCGCGCGGAGCGTAGCCAGGCTCGGTCTGGTACGGCGCGATACGCTCACTGACCGGCTCGAACTTGTGACCTGTTCCGACGACGATCGCAGGCGCATCGCTGCTCGCATTGACGCGCTCTTCTCCTAGGGAGGAGAGCTCATCGTGCGCCGCTATTCGACCGTGACGCTCTTGGCGAGGTTGCGCGGCTGATCGACGTCCGTGCCGCGCAGGATCGCGGCGTGGTAGGCGAGCAGCTGCAGCGGGATGGTGTAGACCACCGGCGCCTGGAAGTAGGTCACGTGCCGCGGCATCTCGATGACCGTGACGCCGTCGCTCGGCGCGATGCCGGACTCCGGAGTCGGCGAACACGATCAGCTCGCCGCCGCGCGCGCGCACTTCCATGAGATTGGACTTCAGCTTCTCGAGCAGGTCGTTGTTGGGGGCGACCGCGATCACCGGCATGTCGGCGTCCACCAGCGCGAGCGGGCCGTGCTTGAGCTCGCCGGCGGGATACGCCTCGGCGTGGATGTAGGAGATCTCCTTGAGCTTGAGCGCCCCCTCCATCGCGATCGGATAGAGCGCGCCGCGCCCGAGGAACAGCGCGTGGTGCTTGTCGGCGAAACGCTCCGCCAGGCGCTGGATCACCGGATCGAGCTGCAGGGTCTTCTCGATGAGCGAGGGCAGCTCGATGAGACGCGTGACCAGTCCGCGCTCGCGCTCCGCGTCCGAGCCGCAGTGGCGGGCGAGCGCCACCACCAGCATGCCGAGCGCGGCGAGCTGCGTGGTGAATGCTTTGGTGGAGGCCACGCCGATCTCCGGCCCCGCGCGCGTCAGCATGACGAGCTCCGACTCGCGCACCAGCGAGCTCTCCGGCACGTTGCAGATGGCGAGCTGCGACAGATACCCGGACTGGCGCGCGAGGCGCAGCGCCGCGAGCGTGTCGGCCGTCTCGCCCGACTGCGAGATGGTGACGAACAGCGAGTCAGGCGGCACCAAGGGGCTCGCGGTAGCGGTACTCGCTCGCGATGTCGACCGCGCAGGGAAGCTTGCAGATCTGCTCGATGAAGTAGCGGGCGACGCAGGCCGCGTGGTAGCTCGTGCCGCAGGCGACGATGTGCACGCAGCGGGTGCGTTTGAACACCTCGGTGGCCGCCGGCCCGAAGGCCGCTTCCAGTAGCCGCCCGTTGGCGACGCGCTCCTGGAGCGTGTCGGCGACCGCGCGCGGCTGCTCGTGGATCTCCTTCAGCATGTAGTGGCGGTAGGGGCCCTTCTCGGCAGCCTCCGCCGACAGCTCGCTCTCGCGGATCGGACGCTCCACGGTGTCGCCGTTGCGGTCGATGATCCGCACGGCCTTGCGGCGCACCTCGGCGACGTCGCCCTCCTCGAGAAACATGAAGCGGCGCGTCACCGGCAGCAGCGCCGCGACGTCCGAGGCGACGAAGTTCTCCTCGACCCCGAGACCGATCACTACCGGGCACCCCTCGCGGGCGAGGATGAGCCGCTCCGGGTCGTGCTCGCTCACCACCACCAGCGCGTAGGCGCCCTCGAGCTCGGCCACCGTGGCACGCACCGCCTTGAACAGGTCTTTGACCGTCTGCAGGTGATAGTGCATGCGGTGCGCGATCACCTCGGTGTCGGTCTCCGAGGAGAAACGATAGCCGCGCTTCTCGAGATCGGCGCGCAGCTCCTCATGGTTCTCGATGATGCCGTTGTGCACGATCGCGATCCCGTCGCGCGAGATGTGCGGATGGGCGTTGCGCTCGCTCGGCACCCCGTGGGTCGCCCAGCGGGTATGCGCGATGCCGATATTGCCGTTGGTGGGATGCTGCTCGAGGGCCTCATCGAGCATGCGCACCTTGCCGACGGTGCGCAGCCGCGTGAGGTGCTTCGAGCCGTTCAGCACCGCGATCCCGGCCGAGTCGTAGCCGCGATATTCCAGCCGCCGCAGCCCCTCCATCAGCACCGGGACGATATCGCGCTCCGCGACCGCTCCAACGATTCCACACATCGGCTTCGTGCCTCGGATCAGACCCGCACCAGGATGGTGTGTCGGGTCGCTAAGTTTGCCTGAAACCGGCAGGACGCGCCGATCCGCCCCAGGCGGGCGTGATCGAGGTCCGGAAAGGCCTCCGCTTAGGGGGTTTGGCCCCAATGGTCGGCGCAAAACGGCGAACTGGAGCCAGAAGTCCCGCTGCGCCAGGAGCGTCGTGGCATTGCGGCTGGCGAGAAACATGCGCAGCGCCGCACCGCGCTGGCCAGCGAGCTCCTGCACGCTCGTCTGCAGGGTACCGAGCTCCCGAGAGCCCGGCGCGGGAAGAGCTTTACGTTGGGCGGCGGCCGGGGCAGGGCGCGCACGTGCGCAGCACTTCGAATTCGGCCGTCGTGCGGTCGAGCTCGGCGATCACTTCGCAGTAGTGCCGCCAGGCGTGGCGCAACTCTTCTGCTTCGCAGGCAGAGAGCCGCTCGAGGCCGCGGCGCGCGTCATCGTGCTCGCTTTGGACACGCCGGTGGCGCACCTCGAGGCGGCCCAGCCGCTCCCAAAAACAGCATCGCTCCATTCGGCCCGCTCTGGTTCCGATGCACTCATGCACCCTCACCTCTGGCGCGTTCTTCTCGGAAGCGCTCGGAACGGTAGCGAAGGAGTGCTACAAAGACGTTGCAGCCGGCTACTTCTTCGGCTTGACGGGGCGCTGCCAGCCTTCGATGGTCTGTTGCCGTGCGCGCGCGACGGTCAGCTTGCCGGCGGGGACCGCCTGAGTGACCGTCGAGCCCGCACCGATCGTGGCGCCGGCGCCCACGGTGATCGGCGCCACCAGCACGCTGTTGCTGCCGGTGTGCACGTCGTCCTCGATCACGGTGCGATTCTTGTTGGCCCCGTCGTAGTTGGCGATGATGGTGCCGGCGCCGATGTTCACCCGCGCGCCGAGCCGCGCATCTCCCACGTAGGCCAGGTGGTTGGCCTTGGAGGCCGCGCCAAGCTGCGAATTCTTGACCTCGACGAAGTTGCCGATGTGCACCTCGCGCGCCAGCGTCGCGCTCGGCCGCAGGCGGGCGAAGGGTCCGATGTTGCAATCCGTGCCGATGAAGGCGCCGTCGATGACGCAATGCGCGAACACCTGGGTGCCCGCGCCCAGCTCGCTGTCGCGGATGAGACAGCCCGGGCCGACCCGCACGCGATCGCCCAGCACCACGCGGCCTTCGAGCACCACGTTCACGTCGAGGAAGACGTCGCTCCCGTGGGTCACGGTGCCGCGTACGTCGAGCCGCGCGGGATCCGCGACGCTGACGCCGGCCAGCATCAGCTCGCGGGCCGTCCTGAGCCGCCAGGCGGCCTCGAGCTCCGCCAGCTGCGCCTTGTCGTTGACCCCGAGGACCTCGAGCGCCCGCGGCGCGATCACCGGCTCGACGGGGATGCGCTCCTTCACTGCCATGGCGATGACGTCGGTCAGGTAATACTCGCCCTGCGAGTTGTCGCTCTTCAACTGCGCCAGCCAGCGGCGCAGCAGCCGCGCAGGGGCCGCCAGCACTCCGGTGTTGCATTCGCGGATCGCGAGCTGGCGGCGGGTGGCGTCCTTCTGCTCCACGATGCTGCGCACCGCGCCGCCGCGCGCGCGCACCACCCGGCCGTACCCATCCGGCTCAGCGGTGATCATGGTGAGGAGGCGCACCTTGTTTCCCCCGCCGCTCGTGAGCAGCCCCGTGAGTGTCGCGCGGCCGATGAGGGGCACGTCGCCGTACAGCACCAGCACTATCTGATCGTCCGCGATCGCGGGCATGGCCTGCAGCAGCGCGTGCCCGGTGCCGAGTCGCTGGGCCTGCAAGACCCAGGAGACCGGCTCGTCGCCAAGTGCCGTCTCGCACCTGCTCGCCACCGTGCCCATAGACCACGTGAATGGCCGCCGGCGCGAGCGTGCGCGCCGTGTCGATGACGTGCCTGAGGAGCGCTCGGCCCGCGAGCGGCTGCAACACCTTCGGTAGCGCCGACTTCATGCGCTTGCCCTCGCCGGCGGCGAGGATCACCACCGCCAGGGGCGGCGCGACCGGGGACTGCGTGTGCGCCCGCGCGCGGCCACGTTGGGTGACGGCCTGACTCGTGCCGGACCTGCTGTTACGCATATAGGCGGTCGATTGTACGCGAGCCACCGCGCGTGCCTTCGTTAAAGGTTGTTGCCGATCTGACTCAGCGCCGGACGGTGTAGGAGCGGCGCTCGCTCGCGGGCTTCGCCGCCTCCAGCTCGTGCAGCTTCCGGCGCATCAGGGCGCCCACGTACAGCTGCGGGTTGGAATGCACCTCGTGCCCGGCGGCCTCGCGCTCCGAGATGAGCCGGCTCGCCTTGGCAAACGCCTCCTCGAGGGTCGCGGTGCTCGGCAGCGAATCCTTGAGAAAGGCCTCTCCGAACCAGGTGAGCTCGCGGTCGTCCTCACAGCCGAAGGAGCTGTGGGAGGAGTCGGCGGCGGTCACCACGGCCGTGGTGTCGCTCTTCAATGCATCGATGAACACCCCGGCGTAGCAGGCCGAGACGATCACGACCCGCCAGCGGATGCCGGACTCATCCAGCGCCTGCCGCAGGTCAACGGGTGCGAGCTGCGCGAGCGGCAGTGAGCCGTTGCGCACCTCGAGGCCGTCCTGCGAGCCGTGCGAGGTGAGAAACAGCACCAGTACGTCCTGGTTCGGGTTCATGCGCGCCGCCAGGAGCTTCAGCGCCTGCGACAACCCGGAAAGACTCGCCAGCGGGAAGGAGTCGCGGTCCTCGAGGTCATTAATAAGGAGCACCGAGCGGTCGGCCGAGCCGTAGCGATCGGCGAATACCTGTCGGGCGAACCGCGCCTCGCGGCCGAAGAGCGCCGGCTCACCATCCCCGGCGAAGCCTACGAAGTAGGCATGTGGAGCGTCGGGCTGCGTGCGCGCGACGCGTGCCACGGCGGCCGCGATGCGCGCCGGTTGTTCGTAGAGCAGCGCCTCGGTGGCACCGGGGTCTTCGTCGTCCTGCGCTTGTTCCGCGTCCGGCGCGACCCACAGGCGGGTGTCGAGATTGAGCGCACTGAGCACCCAGGGGGAGACCACGATCAGGAGGATCGCCAGGAGCGCCGGCCGCACGTGCACCGGACCGAAGGCGGCCCCGAGCACGCGCACGGCGAGCAACGACAGGTACACGACGGCGGCGAGCGTCGCGGTGAGCGGATGGCTCTGGAGAGCGCCGATATCGCCCGCGAGCCACAGCAGCGCCAGCGCGAACGGCGCGACGGCGAGCGCGGTGAGGAGGAGCCGGCGCGTGGGCGCGGCGCCGCTCTGGGCGCGCGCCGTCAGCGCGCAACCGAGGAAGCCGAGCAAGAGGTAACACGCCCAGCCGAACAGTCCGTCGGCCAGAAACACGGCGTGCGCCTCCGCGTGCAGCGCATCGAGGCCCACCCACACGGCAAGGTTCACGATGAGGAGCACGGCCAGCTGGTCGAAGCTGACCACGAAGCGCGGCGGCCAGCGCCTCCTGAGCAGGAGCAGCGCCACACCGCCGGTGAGATTACGTACCAGTCCGGCGAGCAGCCGCGGCGGCGCCGCGTCCGCGGCCGCCGGTGCGGGAGTCAGCTCCGGTGAGGGGTCCAGCGATCAGCCTCGCAGCTTGCGCAGCCGCTCGAGGAGTTTGAGTTGCGCCGCGGCACGGGCCAGCTCGGCCTGCGCCTCGGCGATCGAGATGTGTCCCGCCTTGTCCCTGAGGGCCTCTTCGGCGCGCTGCTGGGCGGCGAGCGCCGCCGCTTCGTCGATGTCCTTGGCCCGCAGCGCCGTGTCGGCCAGCACCGTCACGCGCGTCGGCTGCACCTCGAGCGCCCCGCCGCCGACGAAGAAATGGTGCTCCTGGCCATCGGGGGTCTGCACGCGCACCTCGCCGGGCTTGAGCAGCGTCAGGAGCGGCGCGTGCCGCGGCGCGATCCCGACATCGCCCTCGGATGCGGAGGCGAACACCATCGCGGCATCCCCCGAGAACAGCTCGCCCTCGGCGCTGACGATGTCGACGTGAATGGTGAGTGGTGCGGCCATGGCTACTGCAGCGTCTTCGCCTTGGCGACCGCTTCCTCGATGGCGCCCACCATGTAGAACGCCTGCTCGGGGAGGGCGTCGAACTCGCCGCTGATGATGCCCTTGAAGCCGCGGATGGTGTCCTTGAGCGCCACGATCTTGCCGTCCTGGCCGGTGAATACCTTGGCGACGTTGAAGGGCTGCGACAGGAAGCGCATCACCTTGCGCGCGCGGTATACGGCGAGCTTGTCCTCCTCGGAGAGCTCGTCCATCCCCAGGATCGCGATGATGTCCTGCAGCTCCTTGTAGCGCTGCAGCACCGCCTGCACGCCGCGCGCGGTGTTGTAGTGCTCCTCGCCCACCACCAGCGGGTCGAGCTGGCGGCTGGTGGAGTCGAGCGGGTCGACCGCGGGGTAGATGCCAAGGGATGCAATCTGGCGCGACAGCACCACCGTCGCATCAAGGTGCGCGAAGGTCGTCGCCGGCGAGGGGTCGGTGAGATCGTCCGCGGGCACGTAGACTGCCTGGATCGAGGTGATGGAGCCGGTCTTGGTGGAGGTGATGCGCTCCTGCAGCACGCCCATCTCCTCGGCAAGCGTCGGCTGGTAGCCCACCGCGGAAGGCATGCGCCCGAGGAGCGCCGACACTTCCGTCCCGGCCAGGGTATAGCGGTAGATGTTGTCGACGAAAAACAGCACGTCGCGGCCCTTGCCGCCCCCCTCACCGGTCTCGTCGCGGAAGTACTCTGCCATGGTGAGCCCGGTGAGCCCCACCCGCAGGCGGTTGCCCGGCGGCTCGTTCATCTGTCCGTAGACCATCGCCACCTTGGAGTTGGAGAGGTTCTCCTTGTCGATGACACCCGACTCGATCATCTCGTGATAGAAGTCGTTGCCTTCGCGGGTGCGCTCGCCGACGCCGGCAAACACCGACAGTCCCGAGTACTGCTTGGCGATGTTGTTGATGAGCTCGAGCATGTTCACGGTCTTGCCGACGCCCGCGCCGCCGAACAGGCCGACCTTGCCCCCCTTGGCGAACGGCACCAAGAGGTCAATGACCTTGATGCCCGTGACCAGCAGGTCGCGCCCGCCGGCCTGCTCCTCGAACGAGGGCGGCGGACGGTGGATCGGCAGGTACTCGCTCGCCTGCACCGGCCCGCGGTTGTCCTGCGGATGCCCCAGCACGTCCATGATGCGTCCGAGTGTGCCCTTGCCCACCGGCACCGAGATCGGCGCACCGGTGGCCTCCACCGCGAGCCCGCGCTTCAGGCCCTCGGACGAGCCCATGGCGATGGTGCGCACCACGCCGTCGCCGAGCTGCTGCTGCACCTCGAGCGTCAGGTCCGCGTCCTTGAGCTTGAGCGCCTCGTAGATGCGCGGGATGGACTCGCGCGGAAACTCGACGTCGATGACGGCGCCGATGATCTGGGTAATCTTTCCCTCGGGCATGTGTCGTTCCTCAAACCGCAGCGGCGCCGCCCACGATCTCCGAAAGCTCCTTCGTGATCGCGGCCTGGCGTGCCTTGTTGTAGATCAGTTGCAATTCGTTGATGAGCTTGCCGGCGTTGTCGGAGGCCGACTTCATGGCCACCATGCGCGCCGCCATCTCGGAGGCGACGTTTTCGACCGCGGCGCGGTACACCTGCGATTCGATGTAACGCATCAAGAGCCCGTCGAGGATGCCCGCGGCGTCGGGCTCGTAGATGTAGTCCCAATGCTCCTGCAGTCCTTCCGTGTCGAGCGCCTCGATCGGCAGCAGCTGCTCCACCGCGGGCCTCTGCGTCATGGTGTTGACGAACTGCGCGCTCACCAGGAACAGGCGATCGATATCGCCTTTGCGGTAGCCGTCCAGCATGACCTTCACCGTGCCGATGAGGTCCTTGACGTGCGGCTTGTCGCCGAGCCCCGAGACGTTGGCGAGGATCGGTAACCCCAGGCGACGGAAGAACGTCATGCCCTTGCTGCCGATCATGCACAGGCTCACCTGCGAGCCCTTGCCCTGCCACTCGCGCACCATCGCCAGCGTCTGCTTGAAGACGTTGGCATTGAGCGCGCCGGCGAGTCCGCGGTCGGTGGACACCACGATGATGCCGACCGCTTTCGGCTCGCGCGTCACCAGGAACGGGTGGCGATAATCGGGGTTGGCCTCGGTGAGGCGGCCGATGACCTCGCGCATGCGCTGGGCATACGGGCGTGCCAGCTTCATGCGCTCCTGCGCGCGGCGCATCTTGCTCGTGGCCACCATCTGCATGGCCTTGGTGATCTTCTGAGTGCTCTTGACACTCGCGATCTTGGAGCGGATTTCCTTGGTGCCCGGCATGCCTCAGGTCTCAATAGGTCCCGGTGGCGACGAAATCCTCGATGCACTTCTTCAGCGCCGCCTCGTTCTGCTTGGAGAGTTTCGGCTCGGCGTTGATGGCATCGAGCACCGACTGGTGGTCGGTGTGGGCGAACGCCTGCAGCGCCGCCTCGAAGGCCACCAGCTTCTTCAGCTCCACCTTGTCCATGTAGCCGTTGTTGACCGCGTAAATCGACAGTGCCATCTCCGCCACCGACATCGGCGCGTACTGTTTCTGCTTCATGACCTCGGTCACCCGCTGGCCGCGCTCGATCTGGCGGCGGGTGGCCTCATCCAGATCGGACGCGAACTGCGAGAACGCGGCGAGCTCGCGGAACTGGGCGAGTGCCAGGCGGATGCCGCCGCCGAGCTTCTTGATGATGTCGGTCTGCGCAGCTCCTCCGACGCGCGACACGGAGATGCCGGCGTTCATCGCCGGGCGGATGCCGGCGTTGAACAGGTCGGTCTCGAGAAAGATCTGTCCGTCGGTGATCGAGATGACGTTGGTCGGCACGAACGCGGTCACATCCCCGGCCTGTGTCTCGATGATCGGCAGTCCGGTGAGCGAGCCGGTCTTGCCCTTGACGCGGCCGTTGCTCACCTTCTCCACGTATTCTTCGTTCACCCGTGCGCTGCGCTCGAGCAGGCGCGAGTGCAGATAGAACACATCCCCGGGGAACGCCTCGCGACCCGGCGGACGGCGCAGCAGGAGCGAGATCTGCCGGTAGGCGACCGCCTGCTTGGACAGGTCGTCATAGATGATGAGTGCGTCCTCGCCGTTGTCCATGAAGTACTCGCCCATGGTCACGCCCGAGTAGGCGGCGATGTACTGCAGCGCGGCGGGGGTGGATGCGGAGGCCGCCACCACGATGGTGTGGGCCATGGCGCCGTGCTCTTCGAGCTTTCTCACCACGTTGGCGATCGTCGACTGCTTCTGGCCGATCGCGACATAGATGCACTTAATCCCCGAGGACTTCTGGTTGATGATGGTGTCGACCGCAAGTGCGGTTTTGCCGGTCTGGCGGTCGCCGATGATCAGCTCGCGCTGACCGCGGCCGATCGGCACCATCGAGTCGATCGCCTTGTAGCCGGTCTGCACGGGCTGGCTCACCGACTTGCGGTAGATCACCCCCGGGGCCACGCGCTCGATCGGCGAGGTGCGGCTCGCCTTCACCGGGCCCTTGCCGTCGATCGGTGCACCGAGTGCATCGACCACGCGCCCGAGGAGCTCCGGCCCCACCGGCACCTCGAGAATGCGCCCCGTGGTCTTGACCGTGTCGCCTTCCTTCAGGTGCTGGTATTCCCCGAGCACCACGGCGCCGACCGAGTCCTGCTCGAGATTCAGCGCGAGGCCGAAGGTGTTGCCCGGGAACTCGAGCATCTCGCCGTAGCGCGCGTCCGCAAGGCCGTGAAGGCGCGTGATGCCGTCGGTGACCGAGATGATGGTGCCGACGTTGCGCGCCTCGGTGACGGACTTGAAGCTCTCGATGCGCTGCTTGATGAGAGCGGAGATCTCGGATGCCTTGATGGCCATGTCGTCAGGTCCTCTTGAGGTCGTCGCGGTCTTAAGCGGTCAGTTCGTAAGTGATGCGCTCGAGCCGGGCGCGCAATGAGCCGTCGATCACCAGGTCTCCGGTCTTGAGGATCGCGCCGCCGATGAGTGCCGGGTCGGTGGCGATGTGCATGCGCACGCGACGCGCAAGGCGCCGCTCGAGCGCGGCGGACAGCCGCTTCACCTGGGCGGCATCCAGCGGCGATGCGGAGGTCACCGTGACGTCGGCGACGCCCTGCTCGGCATCCTTCAGCGCGTCGAACAGTGCGGCGATCTGCGGCAGATAGCGCAGGCGACGGTTGGCGGCGAGCGTACGCACGAAGTTGGCGCCGTGCTCGCCGAGCTTCGGAGCCGCGATGCCGATCACGAAGTCCGCGAGCTCCTGCAGGCGTCACGTGCGGATTGCCGAGCAGTGCCGCGACGCGCGCATCGCGCACCACGGCTGCCGCGACCGCGAGCGCCTCGGACCAGGGCTCGAGCTGCTGGTCGGCGCGCGCTTCCTCGAAAGCCGCGCGCGCGTAGGGTCGGGCGATGGTGAGCTTGTCCGCCATGGGTCTTGCTTCAGACCTCCGCCGCCAGCTGGTCGAGCAGATCCGCGTGCTTGCGGGCATCGATCTCGCGGCCCAGCAGCTTCGCGGCGGCGCCGACCGCGATCTGCGCCACCTCGCGGCGCAGGCTCTCGCGGGCGCGCGTGGTGTCGAGCTCGATCTGCTGCTGCGCGGCGCTCACGATGCGCGCGCTCTCGCTGCTCGCGGCGCTCTTGGCGTGCTCGACCAGGTCGTGGGCCGCGTGCTGCGCATGATCGATGATCTGGTTGGCGCGCTCGCGCGCCTCGCGCACGATCGCTTCCGCCTTGCCGCGCGCCTCGGTGAGCTCCTGTTCGCCCTTCTCGGCGGCCGCGAGCCCCTGCGCGATCCTGCGCGAGCGCTCTTCCATCGGGCCGAGGATCATCGGCCACACAAATCTCATCATGAACCAGACGAGGATCGCGAACACGATCATCTGGATGACGAGCGTCAGGTTGATGTTCACTCCGTCTCCTACTGCAGCGTCAGGTCGTGCGCGCCGCACCGGCCGCTTCAGTGCGCCGCCGACTGCAACGCCTGCACGGCAGATACGAACGGATTGGCGAAGGTGAAGAACAGAGCGAAGCCGATGCCGATGAACGCCACGGCGTCCAGCAGCGCCACAAAGATGAACATCTGCGGCCGCAGCAGCGCCGGCGCCAGCTCCGGCTGGCGGGCCATGCCTTCGAGGAAGCGGCCGCCGAGCATGCCGAAGCCGATGGCCGTGCCGAACGCGCCCAGGCCGAAGATGATGCCGACGGCCAGCACGGTCATGGCCTCGATGTGTGCAATGTTTTCCATTCAAACTCTCCTAGATACGAAACCGTTGGCGAATATAGCGATCAGTCAATGGTGCTCGGATGCCTGCGCCAGGTAGACGACCGTCAGGATCATGAAGATGAAGGCCTGCAGGAAGCCGATGAACAGGTCGAACAGACGACCAGACGACGCCCGAGGAGCAGCGAGCCGACGTTCCTACCCAGCCGCCGACGCGATCGCGAGCGCTGCGAATCCGCGCGACAGCGTCATGCAGCGCGATCAGGATGAAGACCATCTCGCCGGCGAACATGTTGCCGTAAAGCCGCAGTGCCAGCGACACCGGGCGCGCGAGGAACGAAGCGAACTCCACGACGAGGTTGAAGGGTGCAGACCAGCGCCTGCACGCATGCCGGTTCTTGACGCGCAGCGGATGCAGCGTCGAACTCGCCGAGGAAACCGACCAGGCCCTTCATCTTGATGCTGTAGAAGATGATCAGCACGAATACCGTCAGCGACAAGGCCGAAGACGACATTGAGATCGGTGCTGGGCACGATGCGCAGGTGGCCGATGCCGGCGGCACCGGCGGCGCCCGGCAGCAGGTCGAGCGGCACGACGTCCAGCGACGTTGAAAAGGAACACCCAGCAGAAGATAGTGAGCGCGAGCGGGGCGATGAGGCTGGCTCCTGGCGTGGAAGATGTCCTTCACCTGCGTGTCGACGCAGCTCGACGAGCCACTCCACGAAATTCTGGAAGCTTGCCCGGCACACCGGTGCTGGCACGGCGCGCCGCCGCGTAGAACAACCCGCCGAACACCACGGCGAGCAGCACCGAGAAGAACACGCTGTCGAGATTGATGACGGAAAAGTCGAGGATGCCGTTGCGGCTTCCTGTTCGTCAGAAACGTCAGGTGGTGGACGATGTACTCGTTCGAGCTCGGAGCTTCTGCTGATCATTTCTCGCCAGAACATATCTCTACCGTCCACGGTCTTGCCCAGCCGCCCATCCCCGGCAGCCAGCTGGCCAGTACTATCCAGTACACTAGAGAAAGTCGCCACGTACGTCACGAGCATTGCGACGGCCGAGGTCTTCATCAACGTCAGCACCAGCACGAACAGCACCATGATCACGGCGAACTTCGCGGCTTCGCCCACGACAGACCCACGAGCAGCGCGCACCCCGCCGGCTTGCTCCGGCGTCGCGAAACGCCAACCACCGCCATCGCCAGACTGCCGGCTGTGCTGACGCCCCCGCCGATCAGCGCGGAAATTCCCGCCAGGCGGCCGGCCCACGCCCAAACCGCGAGCGCCATGATCACGGTCACAGCGGCCTGACCCAGCACGACACCGAAGGCCAGCCGCCGCGCCTTGGGAAGATCGATCGCCAGCACCTTATATATGTCCCGCTCGAGGGGCTCAAAAGAGCCGTATCGCTCGCGCCTTGAGCGGACGCAAGCGGCTTAACATTACTTCGGCCGTTCAGTCACTTAGACGACGGCGAAAAAAGCGCCGGGATTATAGAGACCGGCCGGTTTTCAGTCCACAGTCGCCGGCGCGATGAGCCGCACGGTCGGAAAGTAGCTGTGATAGCGCCTCACGTCGCGGGTCAGAATAGGCCAATCGTTGACCGCCGCCTGGGCGCCTATGTAGAAGTCAGGCAGTAGGCCCTGCTTCGTGCCCTGCCGTCGCCGATAGTCGAGAAAAGCCTTGCCCGCCAGAAACAGCGCCTCCCGCGGGATCGGCTCCAGAGTCAGGGACGCTTCGGCCATCACCGCCTCGAGGTCTTCGATGCGCTCGAACGCCATCGACAGCTCGGAGTAGATCACGGCGTTGATCGCGAGCGAATCGGCGAGACTGACCGTTTCCAGCTGCTGTTGCGACCACTCGGCCCATTGCGGATCGTCCTCGAGAACGTCGAGGAGGACGTTCGTGTCGACCAGGACCACGCTCACCCGCCGCGCGTTAGAGCCAGGATTTCCTCGGTCCTCATCCGCACGCTCGCGCGTCCCCGCAGCCGGGCAAAGACACTGCTGCGGGATTTGGCGCGCCGCTTGACCGGTCGCAGGACGATTTCGCCGCTGGCGAGACGTTCGAAAGCGACGGCGCTCCCGGCCTTCAGACCGAGATACTCCCGCACGCTCTTCGGCACGGTCACCTGGCCCTTGCTCGTAACTGTCGTCGGCATGAAAGTAATACCTCGTGTTCTGAGAGTATTACTTTATCAGATGGGATCGCGCGCGACCACAGGCGCGCGGGCGGCCGCGCGCGAGCCCGGTGCCACGCGCCTAGCGGATGTGCGCGAGGATTCCGTCGAGCTCGTCGAGGCTGTGGTAGCTCACCACGAGCTTGCCGCCCCCGCGGGCGGAATGCTGGATCTGCACCTGGGCGCCGAGCTTCTCGGCGAGCTCCTGCTCGAGCCGCTCGACGTTGGGGTCGCGCGCACCCGCGGCGTGCGCTCGCACTCGCCCCCGCCGGGCTCTGCAGCCGCCGCACCAGCGCCTCGGTCTCGCGTACCGACAGACCCTTCTTCGCGACCAGGAGGCCCACCTCGCTTTGCTGGCGGCGGCTGGACAGCGCCAGGAGCGCCCGGGCGTGGCCCATCTCGAGCGAGCGCTTCTCGACGAGCTCGCAGACCTCGGTGGGCAGTTCCAGCAGGCGCAACAGGTTACTGACGCCCGCGCGTGAGCGTCCGACGGCATCGGCCGCCTGCTGGTGCGTGAGGCCGAACTCGCTGATCAGCCGGGTGAGCGCGCGCGCCTCCTCCAGGGGATTGAGGTTCTCGCGCTGGATGTTCTCGATGAGCGCGATCGCGATCGCCGCCTCATCGGGAATACGGCGCACCACTGCCGGGATCTGCGTGAGGCCCGCCATCTGCGCGGCGCGCCAGCGACGCTCGCCGGCGATGATCTCGTAGCGCTGGGACTCCCCGCTCCCCGGCAGCGGCGCCTCCAGCGGCCGCACCACGATCGGCTGCACGACGCCCTGGGCCTTGATGGAATCGGCAAGCTCCGTGAGCGTCTCGGTGCGCATGTCGACGCGCGGCTGATAGCGGCCGCGCTGCAGCAGATCGAGTGGCAGCCTGGCGAGCTCCTCACCGGGCGGGCTTAGGCTGCTCGCCGGTGGCCGCGTCACTGCCTGTCCGAGCAGATCCGCCAGCCCCCTGCCGAGGGTGGGTTTTCTCATGCGTGTTTCCCCTCCCCGATCCTGCCGTCAGCCTCTGCCTCGGCGCCGTTGGCCCCGCGCGCCGCGCCCGCGTGCGCTGCGGCCGTGGCTTGCGCGTCCGCCGCGGTAGGCTCCGGGACCGCATTCGGGACGCTGCCGGCCGCTGCGGCCGCCGATCTCGTGCCCGCTTCCTCCTCGCGCCGCAGCATCTCCCCGACGAGCGCCAGGTAGGCGAGCGCGCCGCGCGATTCCTTGTCGTGAAACAGCGCCGGCTTGCCGAAGGAGGGCGCCTCCGCGAGGCGGATATTGCGCGGGATGACGGTGCGGAACACCTTCTCGCCAAAGTGGGTGATGAGCTGGCTGCTCACCTCGGTCGCGAGGTTGTTGCGTGGGTCGTACATGGTGCGCAGCACGCCCTCGACGACGAGGTTGGAATTCGCCGCGTCGCGAATCTGCTCGACGGTCGCGAGCAGCGCCGACAGTCCCTCGAGGGCGTAGTACTCGCATTGCATCGGGATGAGCACGCTGTCGGCGGCGACCAGTGCGTTCACGGTGAGCATGTTGAGGGCCGGCGGACAGTCGATCAGGATGATGTCGAAGGCGTCGCGTTGCGGCGCAAGCGCCTGGCGCAACTTCGTCTCGCGCCCGATCGGCAGCGTGAGCAGGCGCACCTCAGCGGCGGTGAGATCCTGGTTCGCCGGCAGGAGTGTGTAGCCGGCCTCCTCGACCCGCACCAGCGCCTCGGCGAGGGTCGACTCCCCGAGCAGCACTTCGCAGGCGCTGCGCTCGACCTGCGACTTGTCGACGCCGCTGCCCATCGTGGCGTTGCCTTGCGGGTCGAGGTCCATGAGCAGCACGCGGCGCCGGGTGGCCGCGAGGGATGCGGCGAGGTTCACGGCCGTGGTGGTCTTGCCGACGCCGCCTTTCTGGTTCGCGATGGCGATGACCCGCTTCATGGGCGACAGTGTACTTCACCGCCGCCCCGGCGCCCGGGCGAGCGCCGCCGGCGCCTCAGGCCACCATGCGCGAGACCTCGCGCCCCAGCCGCCCGCGCGCCATCTGGTCGGCGATTTCGTTGGTGGTGCGGTCCTCGCGCCGCGAGCGCTCGAAGATCTCGGTGAGGCGCGCCGGGATCCCCTGGATGTCTTCCAGTACCTGCTGCTCGGTGCCGCCGTAGTACTCGCGCGCCACGCTGATGATGCCCCCGGCGTTGATGACGTAATCGGGCGCATACAGCACGTCCGCGGCCCGCAGCGCCTCGCCGTCCTGCCCCTGCGCCAGCTGATTGTTGGCCGCGCCCGCCACCACGCGCGCGCGCAGCCGGGCGATCGAGGCGGTATCGAGGACGGCGCCGAGCGCGCACGGCGCGAGAATGTCGACCGGCGCTGCCAGGACTTCGCCGACGCCAAGCGGTACGGCCCGAAATTCATCCACGGCCCGCTCGAGGGCCCCCGCCCGAACGTCGGCGACGGCGAGCCGTGCGCCCTCGGCCGCCAGCCGCGCGCACAGGTGGTAGCCGACCCCGCCGACACCCTGCACGGCGACCGAGAGGCCCTCCAGGTCGTCGCGGCCGAGCTTGAACTTCGCGGCCGCCTTGATGCCGAGGTACACGCCGAGCGCGGTCTTCGGGGCCGGATCCCCGCCCGCCTCACCGCCCGAGCGTCCGAGGCCCGAGACGTACTGGGTGACGCGGGCCACGTGCGCCATGTCGGCCACCGTCGTGCCGACGTCCTCGGCGGTGACGTAGCGGCCGCGCAGCGAATCGACCAGGCGGCCGAAGGCGGCGAACAGCTCGGGCGTCTTGGCGTGACGTGCGTCGCCGATGATGACCGCCTTGCCGCCGCCGAACGGCAGCCCCGCCATCGCGTTCTTGTAGCTCATGCCGCGCGACAGGCGCAGCACGTCCGCGACGGCCTCCGCCGTGCTGGCGTACGGCCACATGCGGCAACCCCCGGCCGCAGGCCCCAGCACGGTCGAGTGGATCGCGATGATGGCGCGCAGGCCGCTCGCCGGGTCGTGACCGAAGAGCACCATCTCGTGGCCGTCGAATTCGCACATGTCGAAGATTTCCATCGGCGGAGCCTAACCGGCTTTCGCTGCACCACATGTCACAGAAGTGGCTCATAATGACTATTTGGTGAATTGTTCATTTCATATTAACTCCCAGTATGAGGTGATGCATGCAGTGTGAGCTGGATCGCGCCGACCTCCGGATCCTCGACGTGCTGCAGGAGCACGGGGACCTCTCGGCCGCGGACGTGGCCGAGCGCTTAGGGATGAGCGCTTCCACCTGCTGGCGGCGGGTCAGCCGCCTGACCGAGCTCGGCGTCATCCGCCGGCGCGTCGCGCTGCTCGAGCGCGAGAAGGTCGGACTCACCGTGATGGTGTTCTCGCACGTGAAGGTCGCCGGCCACGGGCGCGATGCGCTCTTGAAGTTCGAACAGGCGGTGCGCGCGCACCCGGAGATCCTCGAGTGCTATACGCTGATGGGCGAGACTGACTTCCTGCTGCGCATCGTGTGTCGCGACATCAAGGCCTACGAGGCGTTCTTCCTCGATCACCTGTCGCGCTTTCCGGGCGTGCAGTCGGTCAACTCCTCGATCGCGCTCGCGGTCATCAAGGAGACGACCGCCCTGCCGCTGCACACGTGAACGCAAGCTGCAAAACGCCGCAGGCGTTTTCCGCCTGTCAACGCGTCAGCACGAGCACGCAGCGCTCCGCGCCGAGGCCGGGAATCTCCAGACGCCGCGAGCTCGTGAGGCGCCAGGGTGCCGGCAGTGAGGCGAGCTCAGCCTCGGGCCAATGTCCCTTCATGGCGAGTACGCGGCTGTTGGGGCCGCACAGCGGCGTCACCTGGGCGAGGAGCGTCGCGAGCGGCGCGAAGGCGCGCGCGGTCACGGTGTCGAACGGTGCCGCGGGTCGCAGGCTCTCGATGCGCGCCTGGAGCGGGGTGACGTTGGGCAGCTCGAGCGTGCGCGCGGCGTGGGTCACGAAGCGCACCTTCTTGCCGCTCGAGTCGATGAGGGTAAAGTGCCGCGCGGGATTCACCAGCGCGAGGGGCAGGCCGGGGAACCCCGCTCCCGTGCCCACATCCGCGATGCGCTCGCCCGCAAGATCGGGGTGGATGGCGAGGCTGTCGAGAAGGTGATGGGTGACCATCTCGGCTCGCGCGGTGATGGCGGTGAGGTTGTAGGCCTCATTCCAGTGCGCCACCTCGTCGAGGAGATTGAGCAGGCGGCCTGCGTCGAGCCCCGTGAGCGGGACCCCGAGGGTGGCGGCATCGCGCACCAGACGCTCGATCGGGCTCACGGGAGCTCCTTGCACATTTCGCGCCCCTGCTCATCATACTCGCAGCACCGTGTGCCCACCGCGATGAGACTGCTGCTGGTAGAAGACGATCCCATGATCGGCGACGCCATTCGCGCGGGGCTGAAGCGCGATGGCTTCACCGTCGACTGGGTGCGCGACGCACCGACCGCCGCGCAGGCGCTCGCGAGCGAGCCCTACGAGCTCGTGCTGCTCGATCTCGGCCTGCCGGGCGCCGACGGCCTGACGCTCCTGAAGTCGCTGCGCGCCCGGGCCTCGGGCCTGCCGGTGCTCATCATCACGGCGCGCGATGCGGTCGCGGACCGGGTCGCGGGGCTGGATGCGGGCGCGGACGACTACCTGGTGAAGCCCTTCGACCTGGACGAGCTCGCGGCGCGCATCCGCGCGCTGCTGAGGCGCAAATCCGGGCGCAGCGAGCCGCTCATCGAGCACCTGGGCGTCGCGCTCGATCCGGCCGCGCATCGCGTGACACGCGACGGCGCGGAAGTGGCCCTGTCGCCCCGCGAGTTCGCGGTGCTGCAGCTCCTGCTGGAGCGCCCCGGGGCGATCCTGTCGCGCGCCCAGATCGAGGAGCGCGTCTACGGCTGGGGCGAGGAGGTGGAGAGCAACGCGGTGGAGGTGCACGTCCACGGCCTGCGGCGCAAGCTCGGCGCGCAGTTCATTCTCACGGTGCGTGGCGTCGGCTACCGGGTGCGGCCGCGCGCATGAGCTCGCTGCGCGCGCGACTGCTGGCGTGGCTGCTCGCCGGAGTGGTGCTGGTGGGGGCCGGCGGCGGCTGGATGGTGTACCGCAACGCGCTCGCCGAAGCCGACGCCTTCTTCGACTACCACCTGCGCCAGACCGCGCTCATTCTGCGCGACCAGCCGGTGCAGTACCTGCTGCTGCCGCAGATCGCCCCGGCCGATGCGGCCTATGACTTCGTGGTGCAGGTGTGGACGCTCGACGGCATGCGCGTCTACCTCTCGCGCCCGCACGCGGTGCTGCCGCAGATCACGACGCTCGGCTTCTCCACCGTGACGACCACCGAGGGGCGCTGGCGCGTGTTCGGGGTGCAGGCACTCACCCGGGTGATCCAGGTGGCGCAGCCGATGAGCGTGCGCGAGCAACGCGCCGCGGATCTGGCGCTGCAGACCCTCAAGCCCTTCGCGCTGCTCTTGCCGGTGCTCGCGCTGCTCATCTGGCTCGCGGTCGGCCATGCGCTCGAGCCCCTGCAGTCGCTCACCAGGCTGGTGAAGGCGCGGCGCGTCGATGCGCTCGAGCCACTGCCGGATGAGCACCTGCCGGACGAGGTGCAGCCGCTGGTGGGCGCGCTGAATGAGCTGCTCGGACGGCTCAACGCGGCGCTCGAGCGCGAGCGCGCCTTCATGGCGGATGCGGCCCACGAGCTGCGCACGCCGCTGACGGCGCTGCATCTGCAGATGGACATGCTGGCGCGGGCGAGCGGGGAGAGCGAGCGCGGGGCTGCCATGGGGCAGCTCTCGCAGGGCGTGCAGCGCGCCATCCGCCTGGTGGAGCAGATGCTGGCGCTCGCCCGGCAGGAGCCGCGCACGGCCCCGGCGCGCGTGCCGGTGGCGCTCGAGCCGCTCGCGCGCGAGCTCGTCGCGGAGCTCGTACCGTTCGCCGACGCGCGCCACATCGATCTCGGGCTGACGGCCGCGCGGCCGCTGACGGTGCCCGGCGACCCGGAGGGCTTGCGCACGCTGCTGCGCAACCTCATCGACAACGCGGTGCGCTACACGCAAGACGGCGGCCGGGTGGATGTGGCGGTCGAGGATGCCGGCACCGCGGCCGCACCGCGCGCGCTCATCACCGTGACCGACACCGGGCCGGGCGTGCCGCCCGAGGAGCGCGCGCGCGTGTTCGACCGCTTCTATCGCCGTGCCGGCACCACCCCGCCAGGCAGCGGGCTCGGGCTGGCGATCGTCAAGGCGATCGCCGAGGCGCACGGTGCGGCGCTGGCACTCGATGCGGGTCCCGAGGGGCGCGGGCTCAAGGTCAGCGTGCTGTTTCCGCCGGGCTAGTGAATCAGCTTCTGCAGGAACATGGCGGCGGTCAGCAGATAGGCGTCGCGGTTGGCCTTCTTCCTGAACCCGTGCCCTTCATCCTTCGCCACCAGGTACCACACCTCTCCGCCCCCCGAGCGCACGCGCCACACCAGCTGCTCGGACTCGGAGGCCGGTACGCGCGGATCGTTCAGACCCTCCACCACCAGGAGCGGCTTCTTGATGCGGCTCGCGTTGGTGAGCGGTGAGATGCGATCGAGGAACACGCGCATGCGCGGATCGCGCTCGTCGCCGTACTCGGCGCGCCTGAGGTCGCGCCGGTAGGGCGAGGTATGCTCGAGGAAGGTCACGAAGTTGCTGATGCCGACGACGTCGATGCCGCCGCGCAGCCGGTCGCCGTAGGTCACGAGCGAGGCGAGCGCCATGTAGCCGCCGTAGGAGCCGCCCATGACCGCGACCTTGTCGCGATCGAACGCCGGCTGTACCCCGATCCACACCAGGAGCGAGCCGATGTCGCGCACGGCGTCCTCGCGCAGCTCGCCGTTGTCGAGAGCGAGGAAACTCTTGCCGTAACCCGAGGAGCCGCGCACGTTGGGCGCCACCACCGCGTAGCCGAGCTCGGTCACCAGGAACTGCACGAACGGATCCCATCCCGGGCGGTACTGCGACTCGGGCCCGCCATGGATGCTGATGACGACCGGGGTTGGGCCGGCGCTCCTCGGCCGGTACACCCAGGCCGACAGCAGCCGCTGATGCCCGGCCACCTTGTCCCAGGTCGGGTAGTGAATCGAGCTCCGGCACCGCGAAGCTGCCTGCCGGGAGCGGTCCCGTCTCGCTGTTCGTCCAGCGCGTAAGGCGCTGCTGCTCCACATCGTAGGCGTAGACATCGCGCGGGGACACCGCGGATTCGGCCGACAGGGCGAGGAGCCTGCCGGTGTGATCAAAACGCAGATGCGAGATGCGGCCCTCGGGCATACCCGCAGGGGTTGCCCGGCTCTGCGTCTGCGTATCGAGGATGGCGAGGTGGCTGCGGCCGTCCTGGTTCTCGACGTAGGCGACGTAGCGAGCGTCGGGACTGACGTCGAAGTCCTCGACGTCCCAGGGGATGTCGGGGGTGACCCGGTGCGCCTGGCGCGTGACCGGATCGACGTATTTCACGTAGCTGAACTCGCTGTCCTCGTCGGTGAGCTCGTAGATGGAGCGGCCATCGGGCGCGAACTTCGCAGCGCGGATCCCGTGCTTGTGGCCGCTCGGGTCGACCGGGGTCAGCGCGCCGCTTGCGACATCGGCCACGTACAGGTAGCTCTCGCTGACCGAGAGGTAGCGCCATACCAGAAGTTTCGCGTCGTCCGCCGACCAGTCGAGCGGGTACCAGGTGTCGGCTTTGCCGCCGACCACCAGCTGCGGCGCCGCACCCGAGCCGACGTCCGCGACGTACACGTCGTAGCTCACCCCGTCGCGATCGTTGCCGTAGAAGGCGATGCGCTTGCCGTCGTGCGACCACACCGGGCTCCCGTGGATGAATTTCCCATGGGTGAGCTCGCGTACCGTGCCGCCGGGTGCCCGGTAGTAGAGCTGCGCGTTCTCATCGCCCCGCTCATCCTTGAGGAACACGAAACCGCCGCCGCTCGGGGCCGCGCGCGCCTTACTCACCGGATCGTCGTAGAAGGTGAGCTGCTCGCGCGCGCGCGAGCGGCGCTGCGACCTCGTGCACCTGCTCGCTGTCGCCGAAGCGGGTCGCGATCAGCATGGCACCGTCGGGCAACCAGTCAAGAAAGGTCGCCTCGCGCGACTGGCGGTAGCGCGCGAGCCGCGCGGCCAGCAGCGCATCCTCCGCCGGGATGTTGTCGAACACCAGGCTCCCGCGCTCGCGATGCGCGAGCGGCACGGTCGGCGCGCCGGGCGCCTGGGCCGAGGCCGCGGCGGCGAGCAGCAAGGCGGCGAGCGTCGCGCCCGCAAGATCAACGAGGCTCATGTGTCTAAGCTAGCGCACGAGTTACGATGTGTACATGCCGGAGGTTCCCGTGAAGCCGACGCTGTATCGCCATCCGCACGGCATCACCGCGGTGGACGCCGAGTATCTCTACCCGGGGCACGCCGCCTCGCACCTGATCGAGGACCACGGCCGGGCGGCGTTCGTCGACGTCGGCACCAACTTCTCGGTGCCGTACCTGCTCGCCGCGCTCGGCGAGCTCGGCATCGCGCGCGCGGCGGTCGATTATGTCTTCCTCACCCACGTGCACCTGGATCACGCCGGCGGCGCGGGGCTCCTGATGCGCGAGCTGCCGCGGGCCCGTGCGGTGCTGCATCCGCGCGGCGCGCCGCACATGATCGATCCGGCGAAGCTCATCGCGGGCTCGAAGCTGGTGTACGGCGCGGCGCGCTTCGCGCGCCTGTACGGGGAGCTCCTGCCGATCGCGGGCGAGCGCGTGCAGGTGGCGGGCGACGGCGAGCGCGTCAGCCTCGGCGAGCGCACGCTGGAACTCATCCACACCCCGGGCCACGCGCTGCATCACTACGCGCTGGTCGATCCGGCCCACGCCAGCCTCTTCAGCGGCGACACCTTCGGTATCTCCTACCGTGCGCTCGACACCGCACAGGGCAACTTCATCACCCCGTCCACGGTGCCAACGCAGTTCGATCCCGCGCAGCACCTCGCCTCCATCGATCGCATGCTCGCCTGGCGGCCCGAGTCGGTGTATCTCATGCATTTCAGCCGCGTGAGCGGCGTGCCCCGCTTAGGCGCGCTCCTCAAGTCGCAGATCGAGGAGCTCGCGAGCCTCGCGCGCCGCCATGCGCAGGATCCGGAGCGCGGCGCGCGCATCCGCGCCGACATGCTCGCGCTGTGGCTGCGCCTGGCGCGCGCGCACGGCGTGTGCCTGCCTGACGATGAGATCGAGCACGTGCTCTCCAACGACCTCACGCTCAACACCCAGGGCCTCATCGCCTGGCTCGACAGGAGTCCCCCATGAAGCCGTTCAACGCCTACCGCATCCATTCGGAGGGCGGCAAGATCGCCGCGCGCTTCGAAGAGCTGACGCTCGCTGACCTGGCGCCCGGGGAGGTGGTGATCCGCGTCGGCTACTCGGACATCAACTACAAGGATGCGCTCGCGGCGACCGGCGCCGGCAAGATCCTCAGGCGTTACCCGCTGGTGGGGGGCATCGACCTCGCCGGCGTGGTCGAGTCCTCGGGCGATGCGCGCTTCCGCCCGGGAGAGGCCGTACTGGTCACCGGCTGCGGCCTCTCGGAGACCCACGACGGCGGTTACGCGCAGTACGCCCGCGTACCGGGCGAGTGGGTGATTCCCATGCCCGCGGGGCTCGATGCCCGCACCGCCATGTCGCTCGGCACCGCCGGCTTCACCGCGGCGCTCGCCATTCACCGCATGGAGCAGAACGGGCAGACCCCGACTGGCGGGCCGATCGCCGTCACCGGCGCCACCGGCGGGGTCGGCAGCATCGCCATCGACATGCTCGACCGCCCGCGGCTACCAGGTGGTCGCGGTCAGCGGCAAGCCCGAGGCCACCGCCTATCTGAAGGAGCTCGGTGCCTCCGAGGTGCTGCTGCGCGCAGGACATCGACTTAGGTTCCCGGCCGCTGGAAGCGGCGCGCTTCGCCGGCGCGATCGACAACCTGGGCGGGGAGCTGCTCGCCTGGCTGACGCGCAGCGTCGACCTCTGGGGCAACATCGCCAGCATTGGGCTGGCGAGCGGGCCCGAGCTCAAGACCACGGTCATGCCCTTCATCCTGCGCGGCGTGGCGCTGCTCGGGATCAACTCGTCGGCCACCCGGCGCGAGTGGCGCCTGGCGGTCTGGCAGCGCATCGCCACTGACCTCAAGCCGCGTCACCTGGAGCGGATCGTGACCCGCACCATCCCCTTCGCGCAGCTCCCGGGCGCCTTTCCCGACTACATTGCCGGCCGCGTGACCGGGCGCACGCTGGTGCGCATCGACTGACCGATCCTACCGGCGAGAGGATCGTATAGAATGGCGCGCTCCCTTCGAGGTCGCCATGTCGGAAACGTCAGTCAGCGCCGGTGCGCGCCTGCGGGCTGCCATCGAGGCGGAACAACCCCTGCAGGTGGTGGGCACGGTGAACGCCTACGCGGCGCTGCTCGCGGAACGCGCGGGCTTTCGTGCCATCTACCTCTCCGGGGCCGGCGTCGCCAACGCCTCCTTCGGCGTGCCGGACCTCGGCATCACGACGCTTGCCGATGTGTGCGAGGACGTGCGGCGCATCAGCTCGCGCAGCTCGCTGCCGCTCTGGTCGATGCCGACACCGGCTTCGGCTCCGCCTTCAACATCGCCCGCACCTGCCGCGACCTGATCCGCGCCGGCGCCGCCGGCATGCACCTGGAGGACCAGGTCTCGGCCAAGCGCTGCGGCCACCGTCCGGGCAAGGCGCTGGTGCCGCCCGCGGAGATGGTTGATCGGATCAAGGCCGCGGTCGATGCGCGCACCGACCCGGGCTTCGTCGTCATGGCGCGCACCGATGCGCACGCGGTGGAGGGCCAGGCGGCGGCGCTCGAGCGCGCCGCGGCGTACGTCGCGGCCGGCGCCGACATGATCTTCGCCGAGGCGCTGCGCACGCTCGCGGAATACCGCCAGTTCACCGCCGCGGTGCGCGTGCCGGTGCTCGCCAACCTCACCGAGTTCGGGCAGACGCCGCTCTTCACGCTCACCGAGCTCAAGGGCGCGGGCGTGAGGCTCGCGCTCTACCCCCTGTCGGCGTTCCGCGCCGCCGCCAGGGCACAGGCGGCGGTGTACGCGGCCATCCGCCGCGACGGCACGCAGAAGAACGTCGTCGATCTCATGCAGACGCGCGCCGAGCTCTACGAAGTGCTCGGTTATCTCGAATTCGAGCGCAAGCTCGATGAGTTGTTCGGAAAGTAATCCATGAACGAGACCGCTGGCTTCAAACCCAAGAAATCAGTCGCGCTGTCGGGCGTGCTCGCGGGCAACACGGCGCTGTGCACCGTCGGCCGCACCGGCAATGACCTGCACTACCGCGGCTATGACATCCTGGAGATCGCCGAGAGCTGCGAGTTCGAGGAGATCGCCTTCCTCCTGATTCACGGCAAGCTCCCGACGCGCGCCGAGCTCATCGGTTACAAGACCCACCTGAAGGCACTGCGCGGGCTGCCGGCCGCGGTGCGCACGGTGCTCGAGACGCTGCCGGCGGCGGCGCATCCGATGGACGTGCTGCGCACCGGCGTCTCGGCCCTCGGCTGCGTGCTGCCGGAGAAGGACGACCACGGCGCGGCCGGCGCGCGCGAGATCGCCGACCGCCTGATCGCCTCGCTCGGCTCGATGCTCACCTACTGGTATCACTTCAGCCACGCCGGCGAGCGCATCCACACCGAGACCGAGGATGACTCCATCGGCGGGCATTTCCTGCACCTGCTGCATCGCCGCCCGCCGTCCGCGGACTGGGTGCGCGCCATGCACACCTCGCTCACGCTCTATGCCGAGCACGAGTTCAACGCCTCGACGTTCGCCGCCCGGGTGATCGCCGGTACCGGCGCCGACATGTACTCGTGTATCGCCGGCGGAATCGGCGCGCTGCGCGGACCCAAGCACGGCGGCGCCAACGAGGCGGCATTCGAGATCCAGAACCGCTATGGGACCCCGGAAGCTGCCGAGGCCGACATCCGCGCGCGCGTCGCCAACAAGGAACTCATCATCGGCTTCGGCCACCCGGTCTACACGATCTCCGACCCTCGCAATCAGGTGATCAAGGAAGTGGCGCGACACCTCGCGCAGCAGGCGGGCGACGTGCGGATGTTCGCGATCGCCGAGCGCATCGAAGCGGTGATGAAGGACACCAAGAAGATGTTCGCCAACCTCGACTGGTTCTCGGCGGTGTCCTATCACCTGATGGGCGTGCCCACCGAGATGTTCACGCCGCTGTTCGTCATCGCCCGCACCACCGGCTGGGCGGCGCACGTGATCGAGCAGCGCGCCGACGGCAAGATCATCCGTCCGGCGGCGAACTACATCGGCCCCGAGAACCTGAAGTTCGTCCCCATCGACCAGCGCAAGTGAGCCGCCCCTGTCCATGTCCGCCCGCGATGTGAAGTCCGCCGAGCGTCCGCAGCCCGACGCCGCGCTGGTGGCGATCGCCGACTACGCGCGCAACTATCGCGTCTCGAGCGAGGCGGCCTACGACACCGCGCGCTACTGCCTGATGGACACCCTCGCCTGCGGCTTGCAGGCGCTGCAATATCCGGCGTGCCGCAAGCTCCTGGGTCCGGTGGTGCCCGGGGCGGTGATGCCGGGCGGCGCGCGCGTGCCCGGCACCTCCTTCGAGCTGGAGCCGGTGCAGGCCGCCTTCAACATCGGCGCGATGATCCGCTGGCTCGACTTCAACGACACCTGGCTCGCCGCCGAGTGGGGTCACCCGTCGGACAACCTGGGAGCCATCCTCGCGGTCGCCGACTACCTGGCACGCACACGGGTAATGTCGGGCAAGGCGCCCCCGATGGTGCGCGACCTCCTCACCGCGATGGTGAAGGCGCACGAGATCCAGGGCGTGCTGGCGCTCGAGAACAGCTTCAACCGCGTCGGCCTCGATCACGTGCTCCTGGTGCGGGTGGCCTCCACCGCGGTGGTGGCGGCGATGCTGGGCGCCTCGCTCGAGCAGGTGGTGAACGCGGTCTCCAACGCCTGGATCGACGGCGGGGCGCTGCGCACCTACCGGCACGCTCCCAACACCGGCTCGAGGAAGAGCTGGGCGGCCGGGGATGCCACCAGCCGCGCGGTGCGACTCGCGCTCATCGCGCTCACCGGCGAGATGGGGTATCCCTCGGCGCTGTCGGCCAGAACCTGGGGTTTCAGCGACGTGCTGTTCCGCGGCAAGGCGCTCCTCATCCCGCAGCCCTTCGGCAGCTACGTCATGGAGAACGTGCTGTTCAAGATCTCTTACCCCGCGGAGTTTCACGCGCAGACGGCGGTCGAGGCCGCGATGACCCTGCACCCGAGCGTGCGCGAGCGGCTCGCCGACATCGAGCGCATTGTCATCGAGACCCAGGAGCCGGGGGTGCGCATCATCGACAAGACCGGGCCGCTCGCCAACCCCGCCGACCGCGACCACTGCATCCAGTACATGGTGGCGGTGCCGCTGATCTTCGGGCGGCTCACCGCCGCGGACTACGAGGACGCGGTGGCCGCGGATGCGCGCATCGATGCGCTGCGCGAGCGGATGCAGGTGCGCGAGAACCCGACCTTCACCCAGGAGTACTACGCGCCCGAGAAGCGTTACATCGGCAACGCCGTGCAGGTGTTCTTCCGCGGCGGGCAAGCCACCGAGCGCCTGCAGGTCGACGTTCCGATCGGCCACCGCCAGCGACGCGCGGAAGGCATGCCGGTGCTGGTGAAGAAGTTCGCCGCGTCCGTGGAAGGGCACTTCGCCCCGAAGCAGGCCGAGCGCATCAAGGCACTGTTCGGCGAACCCGCGGCGCTCGATCGCCTGCCGGTGAACGAGCTGATGGCGGCGCTGGTGAGCAACGGGCGCCCGCCCTAGAGGCTCTGCGAACTGCGGCGCATCCGCTGCGCGTCAGCCCACGCGCACCGGCACGAAGATCCGTGCATCGCCACGCTGGATCAGGAGCGCGATGTGTCCCTTGGAGCTCTCCACCGCGCTGCGCAACTCATCGGCGCTCGTGACCGGCGCGCCGTTCGCGGCCAGCACCACATCTCCGGGCTGAATGCCGGCATCGGCAGCCGGGCCGCTGGCGTTCTCGACCACGAGGCCGCCGTGCACGTTGCTCTGGCGCTCCTCATCGCGGGTCAGGGGCCGCACGGCGAGCCCGAGCTTGCCGCCTTGCGCCTCCGGGCCAGTGTTGGAGGCGGTGCGGGTGTCCTCCATCGCGCCGAGCTTCACGCTGATGTCGCGCGACTCGTGGCGGCGCCAGATCGTAAGGTCGACCGAGGTGCCCGGAGCCAGGCCCGCGACCTTCACCGGCAGCTCGTTGTCGTCCTTGAGCGGCTCGCCGTTGATCTTGAGGATGACATCGCCGGGCTCGATGCCCGCACGCGCCGCCGGGCCGGCCTTCTCGACGCTCGACACCAGCGCCCCCTCGGGCTGCGGCAGGCCGAAGGAATCGGCGAGTCCCTGCGTGACGCTCTGGATCGTGACGCCGAGCCGGCCGTGCGTGGCGTGGCCGGTGGTCTGCAGCTGGTCGCCCACCTTAATGGCGACGTCGATCGGGATCGAGAACGACACGCCCATGTAGCCGCCGCTGCGGCTGAAGATCTGCGAATTGATGCCGACCACCTCGCCGCGCATGTTGAACAGCGGCCCTCCGGAGTTGCCGGGGTTGATCGGCACGTCGGTCTGGATGAAGGGCATGTACTCGCCGTTGAGCGTGCGGCCCTTGGCGCTGACGATACCGGCGGTGGCGCTGTTGTCGAAGCCGAACGGCGAGCCGATGGCGAGCACCCATTCGCCTACGCGCAGCTGGCCGGAGTCGCCGATCTTCACCGTCGGCAGGTTCCTGGCGGCGATCTTGATCACCGCGATGTCGGACTTGGTGTCGATGCCGATGACCTTGGCGGTGTATTCACGCCGGTCGGTGAGGCGCACGGTCACCTCGCTCGCGCCTTTCACCACGTGCGCGTTGGTCATGATCACGCCGTCGGGCCGGATGATGAAGCCGGAGCCCTCGCCATGGATGGGTTGCGGGCGCGGGGTCTGGAAACCGAAGCCGCGGAAGAACGGCGCGAACGGACTGTTGGGACCGAAGGGGTCGCCTTCGTCGTTGCCGTTGCCGTTGTCATCCCCCTGGGAGTTGAAACTCGCCGCGGTCTTCTCGACGACGCTGATGTTGACTACCGCGGGGCCGTATTTCTGCACCATGGAACTGAAGTCCGGCAGCGCGACTCCGGCGTTGGCGGGCGCGGGCGCCGCGCTCACGGCGGCCGGTGCCGGTGCGGTCGCGGCGGTGGCCACCGAGCGCGTGGCGCCCGCCACGTACAGCGCGCTGACCGGCACGGCGATGGTGGCGGCGCCGAGCACGGCGGCGATCAGCGGCTTGCGGACGAAGTTGGCGAAGGTCATGGCGGAAGCTCCTGCGATCCTTGAGGCGTCTGCTATGGACGCAAACGGTAGGAGGGGAGCCTTAGGGCAGTCTTAAGACCCGTGGCGGAGCCGGCAGGCTCTTGAAAAATCTGGGAATCTCGCCGCAGCCGCGGGACGCAAAGGGCGTATGCTGGCGGCTCGAGGATCGCAGCACAAAGGGTGTCTCATGAGAACTCTCGGAATAGTCCTGATGCTGGCATCCGCGGGCGCATTCGCGTCCCCTCCGGCCCACCTCAGCGCAAGTCACCCCAACCCCACGCGTTCCATCGCCGCACCGGCGCAGCCGGTGCATCTGCAGCGCGTCGAGCGCTCCTCCCAGGTGAGCTCACCCCAGGTGCCGGCGATGGCGCAGTGCCCGCAGAAAGAGCGCGCCGAGAAGAGCTGCCCCGAGGATGTGAGCGGCGCGCTGAAGGCGCTCAAGCCCTAGAAGGTTGGGCGCTGCCGCTATTCGGCGAGCCGCGACCACGGGCGCGGCTCGGTGGCGAGCGCCGGCGTCATGCGGCTGAAGTAGGTTGCAATCGCCTCGATATCCGCGTCGCTCAGATTCGCCGTGAAGCCCTTCATGATCGGGTTCTTGCGCCCGCCGTGCTTGTACTCATCGAGCGCGCGCACCAGGTAGTCCTCATGCTGGCCTGCGAGTGAGGGGTACATCGGCGCGATCGCGACCCCATCCTGGCCGTGGCACGAGACGCACAGCCCCGCGGCCTTGGGCGCCGTGCCCTCGGGCTTGCCGCTCGACACCAGGGGCTTGCCGGCGAAGTAGGCCGCGATGTCGTTCATGTCCTGGTCGGAGAGCGTCTCGGCCTGCGAGTGCATGGTGATGTGCGAGCGATCACCGTCGCGATAGCCGTGCAGCGCCGCCACGAGGTACTGCGAATTCTGGCCGCGCAGCTCCGGCACGCTGTAGTTCGGATAGGCGTTCTTGTAGTCGTCGATGCCGTGGCACCCGAGGCAGGTGTAGGAGATCGACCTGCCGCGCGCTGCATCGGGCGCCGCGGCGGCGAGCGCGCCGGGGCCTGCTCGGGCGCCTGCGGTGCGGCTTGGGCGGCGGCGGGCGTCTGCGGCGCGGCCTGCTGCGAGCCGGCCCCGCTCGCCATCGAACACAGTGCGATCGCGGCGATCGCCCGACCGGCGTGCCAGGCGGCAACGCGCCAGCGCCCCTTCATCTCGTCCTCCAGCTGCGAAAAACGGCGTCGAATCTTAGCGGACTCAGCCGGCCAAATGCCACACAATCCACCCCGCCATGATCGGACTCATCCAGCGCGTCACGCGCGCCGAGGTGCGCATCGCGGAGCAAGTCGTCGGCGCAATCGGGCGCGGCATCCTCGCCTTCATCGCCGTACGCCGTGGCGACACGCGCTCATCCGCCGAGCGACTGCTCGAGCGGCTGATCGCCTACCGGGTATTCCCCGACCCGCAAGGGCGCATGAACTTCTCCGTTCGCGACATCGATGGAGGGCTGCTGCTCGTGCCGCAGTTCACGCTCGCGGCTGACACCCGCAAGGGCACCCGCGCGAGCTTCAGCGTCGCGGCCGATCCGGACACCGCGCAGGCGCTGTTCGAGCACCTGCTCCTCGTGGCGCGGGACTCGTATGCCCATGTTTCCGCTGGCGTATTTGGCGCCGACATGCAGGTATCGCTGATCAATGACGGCCCCGTGACGTTCTGGCTCGAGACCCCCGCCTGAGCGAGCGTGAAGTGCGTAGCGGATTTGAGCGAACTTCTGCCGTTGGGGGGGCTCATTTGACCTATCATTTGATTCTTTTCTCCGCGCAAGCGGGCTTTTTGGAGTGCTGAAGCATGGGCGGTCTTGGAATGCGCGAGCTGTTGATCATCCTGCTCGTGGTGCTCGTCGTATTCGGCGCCAAGAAGCTGCGCACGGTGGGCTCGGATCTCGGCGCCGCGGTGCGCGGATTCAAGAAGGCGATGAACGAGGGCGAGGAAGAGCACAACGCCGCGCCGAAGCAGATCCGTTCGGAGGCAGCGGACGCGGAATTCGATCAGGTCGCCCCCAAGAGCGACGCTCAACCCAAGAGCGGCGGGAGCGTGTGATCTGTTCGAAGGACGGTTCTCTGAGGTCCTGATCATCTTCGTCCTGGCGCTCATCGTGCTGGGACCGGAGAAACTGCCGCGCGTAGTCTCCGAGATCGGCCGCTGGGTCGGACGGGCGCGCGCCATGGCCCGACAGTTCCGCGAGCAGCTCGAGGAGGAGGTGCAGGTCGAGCAGGCGCGCCGCGCCCAGGCGCAAGCGCAGCGCGCGCCACCGCCCGATGGCACCCACGCGGCCGCTGCACCCCCCGCCGAGCCTATGACGCCGATGCCGGATACCTTCTCGCACGCGCACCCGACGGACGCCACCGGCGCCAACCCGATGGCCGCCACAGCCGGGGCTGTGACGGCGAGCGCCGATGAGCGAGGAACCTGAGAAACTCGCCGAAGGCACCCTGATCTCGCATCTGCTCGAGCTGCGGGATCGGCTGCTGCGGGCGATGGTCGCGGTCGGGCTCGCCTTCGTGCCGTGCGTGTTCTATTCCAACGACATCTTCACCTTCGTCGCCCAGCCGCTCATCGCCAAGCTCCCGCAGGGGAGTAACCTGATTGCCACCGGGGTGATGTCGCCGTTCACGACGCCCTTCAAGCTGTCGTTCTTCGTGGCGCTTCTTGCGGCGATGCCGTACGTGATCTACCAGCTGTGGTCGTTCGTGGCACCCGGCCTGTACCGCAACGAGCGGCGCTTCGCGGTGCCGCTGCTGGTGTCCTCGATCCTGCTGTTCTACGTGGGCATCGCCTTCGCCTACTACTTCGTTTTTCCGGCGATGTTCCAGTTCTTCGCCAGCACGACGCCCAAGGGCGTGTCGATGATGACCGATATCAACAACTACCTCGACTTCGTGCTCACCATGTGTTTCTGCTTCGGGCTCGCCTTCGAGGTGCCGGTCGCGGTGGTGCTGCTGGTCGTCATGGGGCTGGTGCGGATCGAGACGCTGAAGAAGAACCGCGGCTACGTGCTGATCGGCATCTTCATCCTCGCGGCTCTCCTGACGCCGCCGGATGCGATCTCCCAGTGCTCGCTCGCCGTACCCATGTACTTTCTCTACGAGAGCGGCATCCTCATGGCGCGCCTGCTGTCGCGCGCGCGCAGCGCGGAAAGCCAGGAGAAAGCCAGCGCCAAGGTCGGCGAGAGCTGACCGGCGCGCAATTGCGCACCCGAGGGCGGCTGGGTCAGACTTCCGACGATGAAGCAGGCCGCCGACGCCTCCCCGGCAGCAGTGCCGGCGCGAACACTCTTCGGCCAGCCGCGCGGCCTCGCCACGCTCTTCCTCACCGAGATGTGGGAGCGCTTCACCTACTACGGGATGCGCTCGGTGCTCATCCTGTACCTGGTGGCGGCGGCCACCAAGGGCGGCCTCGGACTCGATGACCGGACCGCGAGCGCGGTGTACGGCATGTACGTCGGAGGCACGTACCTCTTCGGGCTCCTGGGCGGCTGGATCGCCGACCGGCTGATCGGCTCGCAGCGTGCCGTGATGGCAGGCGCGGTGCTCATCATCGCCGGCAACCTGCTTCTGACCTTGGGCAACGAGCCGATCGTCTTCCTCGGTCTCTTCGTCATCACCCTCGGCGTGGGGCTCCTGAAGCCCAACGCCAGCGCCATGGTGGCGGGGCTCTATCCGGAAGGCGGCTCGCGGCGCGATGCGGGGTTCTCGTTCTATTACATGGGCGTGAACCTGGGCGCCTTCATCGGCCCCTTGCTGGTACCGCTCGCCGCGGCCTCACTCGGCTGGCGCTGGGGATTCGCCCTGCCGGCACTCGGCATGGCTCTGGGGCTTGCGCAGTTTGCCTGGACGCGCCATTACCTGGGAAAGTCGGGCGCCGCCGCCGCGGACGAGCGGCGCGGCTCGTGGAAGCCGGTGTTCGTGTTCGTGGTGCTGGTGGGAGTGGTGGCGCTCGCGGCCCTCAGCGGCGTGCTGCACCTGGATGCGGTGGCGATCGCCGCGTGGGCGTCCTGGGCCATGGTGGCGCTCGGGGTGCTGTATTTCACCTACCTCCTGTTCTTCGCCGGACTCACCCGGATCGAGCGGCGCCGCGCCTGCGTGATGCTGGCCCTGCTGGCCGCCTCGGTGATGTTCTGGGCGGGCTTCGAGCAGACCGGGGCCTCCTTCAACCTGTTCGCCGACCGCTACACCGACCGCCATATCCTCGGCTGGGACATGCCGGCGGGCGTTCTGCAAGCGATCAACCCGCTCTTCATCATCAGCTTCGCGCCGCTGTTCGCGGCGCTGTGGATCGCGCTCGGCAAGCGCGGGCGGGATCTGTCCGCGGCGGTCAAGTTCGGCTCGGGTCTGATCTTCCTCGGGCTCGGGTTCCTCCTCATGTACGTCGCCGCCGGCTACGTGCTCGCCGGGCAGCGGGTGCTGCCGACCTGGCTGATACTCACGTTCCTGCTGCATACCTTCGGGGAGCTGTGCCTGTCGCCGGTGGGGCTGTCCTACATGACCAAGCTCGCACCGCCACGCTTCGTGGGCCAGGTGATGGGCCTGTGGTTCCTGTCGCTGGCGCTCGGCTCCAACCTCGCCGGCCAGCTCACCGGGGAATACGACACGAGCCACCTCGAGTCGCTGCCGGCGCTGTTCCTGAAGATCTTCTGGTACGGAATTCTCGGCGGGGTGGCGATGCTGTTGCTCGCGCCGCTCCTGAAGCGCCTGATGGCGGGTGTGAAGTAGAAGACCTCAAGCGGGAGGGAGTGCGATGCGAAGACTCATCGAGTGCGCCGCAGGCTTGTGCGTGTTGCTCGCCTGCGGCTGCACGCCGGGGGGGACCGGTGCCACGGGGGCGGTCGGCGCCGCGGGCTCGCCGGCGGCGGCTCCCGCCGAGAGCGCCGAGAAGTTCGTGGCACGGGTCAACAAGGAGCTGACGACGCTCGCGCAGGAAGCGCAGGCCGCAGGCTTCACCCAGGACACCTTCATCACGCCCGACACCGAGCTCCTGAACGCCAGGGCCACCGAGCGCTACCTCGCCTACCTCAGCAAGGCCGTCGCGCAGGCGAAGCGCTACGATGGCGGGAAGCTCTCTGCCGCGACGGCGCGCGCAATCATGAAACTGCGCCTCAACGTCGCAGCTCCGGCGCCCGATGATCCGGTAAAGCGCGCGCGCCTCACCCAGCTCGAGGCGCGGCTGGAAGGCATGTACGGCGAGGGCAAGTACTGCCCGCGGGGGCCGAGCTCCTGCAAGAACCTCGATGAGCTCTCGGACATCATCGCCACCAGCCGTAACTACGAGGAGCTCACCGATGCCTGGAAAGGCTGGCACGGCGTCGGCGCCGGGATGCGTGAGGACTACACGGAGTTCGTGCAGCTCGCCAACGAGGGGGCGCGCGAGCTCGGCTTCAAGGACCTGGGCGTCATGTGGCGCGCCGGCTATGACATGTCGCCCGGGGAGTTCGACGCCATGTCCGAGCGGCTGTGGACCCAGGTCAAGCCGCTCTACGACGGGCTGCAGTGCTACGCGCGCGCCCGGCTCGCGCAGCGCTACGGCGAAGACAAGGTGCCCGCCGGCAAGCCGATCCCGGCGCAGCTCCTCGGCAACATGTGGGCACAGCAATGGAGCCGCATCTATCCGGACATCCTCAAGCCCTACCCCGCCGCCAGCATCGAGAGCGCGGATGCGCGCCTGAAGAGCGAGAAGTGGGACGCCGCGCGCATGACACACTCGGCCGAGAGCTTCTACACCTCGCTCGGCTTTCCCGAGCTGCCCAGGACCTTCTGGGAGCGCTCCATGCTCACCCGCCCGCGCGACCGCGAGGTGGTGTGCCACGCGAGCGCCTGGGACATGGCGGTGCCGGGGGACGTGCGCGTCAAGGCGTGCCTGCAACCGACCGAGGGGGATCTGTACACGATCTACCACGAGCTCGGGCACGTCTACTACTACATGAGCTACGCCAATCAGCCGTATCCTGTTCCGCGACGGCGCCAACGACGGCTTCCACGAGGCGATCGGCGACACCATCAACCTGTCGGTGACGCCCGCGTATCTTGCCAGGATCGGGCTCATCCGTCCGGTGCAGGAGACTCACGAAGCGCTCATCAACCAGCAGATGAAGATGGCGCTGGAGAAGATCGCCTTCCTGCCCTTCGGCCGCCTCATCGACCAGTGGCGCTGGAAGGTGTTCTCGGGTGAGATCACGCCCGCCAACTACAACAGCGCCTGGTGGGAGCTGCGGCGCCGTTACCAGGGAATCGCGCCTCCCGTGCCGCGCAGCGAAGCGGACTTCGACCCGGGCTCGAAGTACCACATCCCGGCCAACACGCCCTACACGCGCTACTTCCTCTCCTTCATCCTGCAGTTCCAGTTCCACCGCGCGCTGTGCGCCGCCGCCGGCAACAAGGCGCCGCTGTACGAGTGCTCCAACTACGGCAGTCGCGAAGCCGGCCGGCGCTTCGCCGACATGCTGCAGCTCGGGGCCTCGGAGCCCTGGCAGGACGCGCTCGAGAAGCTCACCGGCACGCGCGAGATCGATGCGAGTGCGATCACCGAGTACTTCCAGCCGCTGATGCAGTGGCTGAAGGAGCAGAACAAGGGCCGCCAGTGCGGCTGGTAGAGACGCGGGCTATTCGGAGACGCGCACGCTGGTGACGAAGTATTCCGTGTCGCCGAAACAGGAACTCGGGATCCACTTGTGCTGCTCGTAGTGCAGCGCCACGCGCTTGCCGACGCTGGCGTTGATGCGCGCCGCGACCGCATCGCTCGGCACCGTGAAGTAGAATTTCTCCGCCACGGTGCCGGGCATGGTCACCATGGCCATCTCCCCTTCCCAGGTCTTGCACAGCCAGCCCTTGTGCGCGAGCTTTTGCACGTAGCCGGCGCGCTCGCCGTCCGAATACGACCAGTGCAGCGTCACCCAGCCGTAGCCGGCCGTTCCCAGGATCACCAACACCACGACGACGAGCAGTACCTTGATCATGTCCGGGTGAAGCATAGCTCTCGAGGGACTAAGATGCCCTCTCTTATGCACAGCCAACCGCTGGCCGGCCGCACCGTCGCCGTGCCCGAGACGCGTGAGCTCGAGCTGTTCGCCGCCCTGCTCGAGCGGCGCGGCGCGCGCGTGCTGCGCTGCCCGCTGGTGGCGATCCGTGACGTGCCCGATCCGGCCCCGCTGCTGGGCTTCGCCGAGCGTTTCGCCGCCGGCGAGTGCGACGATCTGATCCTCATGACGGGCGAGGGCCTCAGGCGCCTCATGGGCTGCATCGAGCGCTATCGCCCCGCTCTTCGGGCCGAGTTCCTCGCATCCCTCGGGCGGGTACGCAAGATCACCCGTGGCCGAAGCCGGCGCGCGCGCTGCGCGAGCTCGGGCTGACGTCGGATATCCCCGCCGTGCGCCCCACCACGGAAGGGGTGATCGCGAGCCTTGCGGGCGAGGCGCTTGGCGGCCGGTGTGTCGGCGTACAGCTCTACGGCAGCGCGCCGAACCGCCCGCTGATCGAGTTCCTCGAGCGCGCCGGCGCGCGCGTGCTCACGGTCGCCCCGTACGTGTACGCGGTTGCGGCCGATGATGCAGCGGTGCGCGCGCTCATCGCGCGGCTCGGCAGCGGCGAGGTGGACGCCATCGCCTTCACCTCCACGGCGCAGGTCGAGCGGCTGTTCGCGGTGGGATCCGCGTCCGAGGTGATCCGGGCGCTCGGCCGCACGCTGGTCGCGGCGATCGGCCCGGTGGTAGCCGAGAGGCTCCGGACGCACGGCATCGAGGCGAGCCTCATGCCGGCCGAATCGTTCTTCCTGAAGCCGCTCACCACGGCGCTCGAGGACGCGCTCGGCGCTTGAGCTGCCGGCCGCACGCACATAACAACCAACATCTCTTTGGGGGACCTATGACGACCGAATCGCGCATCGAGCTGACGCTGCGCGCAATTGTGCTGGGCGTGGTGCTCACCGTGGTTTTCACCGCCGCCAACGTGTACTTCGGGCTGAAGGCCGGGCTCACGTTCTCCACCTCCATCCCGGCGGTGGTGATCTCCATGGCGATGCTGCGCTGGCTCGGCAACACCAGCGCCCAGGAGAACAACATCGTGCAGACCGTGGCTTCCACCGCCGGCACGCTCTCCTCCATCATCTTCGTGCTGCCCGGCTTCATCATGATCGGCTGGTGGAGCCGGTTTTCCCTACTGGCAGTCGGTCGCCATCTGCGCCACCGGCGGCATCCTCGGAGTCATGTACTCCATCCCGCTGCGCCGCGCGCTGGTGACGGACTCGGATCTGCCCTATCCCGAAGGCACCGCCTGCGCCGAGGTCATCAAGGTCGGTTCCGGTGATGTCACGGACAAGGATTCGGTGGAGTCCGGCGGCAAGGGTCTGAAGGCCGTGCTGTTGGGTTCGCTGGTCTCCGCGCTGTTCCTGGTGATGGTGCAGACGCGGCTGTTCCTCGGCGACGTGGCTGCACAACTTCCGCCTCGGCAGCGACGAGCAGGCGCCGGTCACGGGCTTCGACTTCCAGCTCTCGCTCGCGCTGTTCGGCATCGGCCACCTGGTGGGCATCACCGTCGGCGTCGCCATGTTCGTGGGCGCCCTCATCGGCTGGGGCTGGGGCGTGCCGCACTTCAGCGCGCTGCACGCGGCGGCGGGCGATGCGGGAGAGTTCGCGCATGCCACCTGGAGCCACTACGTGCGTTTCGTGGGCGCCGGCGCGATCGCGGTGTCCGCCATCTGGACGCTCATCAAGCTCGTGAAGCCGGTGATCGGTGGACTCGAAGAGCGCCATCGCCTCCTCCCAGGCGCGCAAGGCCGGCAAAGGCGACACCCTGGCGCGCACCGAGCTCGACATTCCCGTGGATCAGGTCGGGCTGGTGTCGTTGCTCTGCATCCTGCCGATCTGCTGGCTGTTATGGAACTTCGCGACCAGCGCGGGGCTCGGCGAGCACGCGCTGCTGCTCACCGTCGGCGGCATCATCATCGTGGTGGTCCTCGGGTTCCTCGTTTCGACGGTCTGCGGCTACATGGCGGGACTGATCGGCGCCTCCAACAGCCCGCTCTCGGGGATCGGCATCCTGGTGGTGGCCACCACGGCGCTGTTCCTGGTGGTGACCGTCAAGTCCTCGCTCCCCCCGGCGATGGGCAAGGCGCTCGTGGCGTACTCGCTGTTCGTCACGGCCGTGGTATTCACCGTGGCGGCCATCGCCAACAACAACCTGCAGGATCTGAAGACCGGCCAGCTGGTGGAGTCCACGCCCTCCAAACAGCAGTGGGCACTGGTGATCGGCGTGATCGCGAGTGCACTGGTGATCTCGCCGGTGCTCGACCTCGTCAACAAGGCTTACGGTTTTGCGGGCGCTCCCGGCGCAACCGCCCACGCCCTGCCCGCGCCCCAGGCCGGCCTTATCTCTGCCCTGGGCCAGGCGGTGATCCAGAACGACCCGGAGAAGTGGCACCTGATGGGTTGGGGTGCGCTCATAGGGGCTGCCATCATCGCCTTCGACTGGCTGCTCTCGAAGACCACGAGATCGATGCGCCTGCCGCCGCTCGCGGTGGGCTTAGGGATCTACCTTCCCACCGCTTCGACGCTCATGGTCACGGTGGGCGCAGTCTCGGGCTGGTGGTTCGACCGACGCGCCGAGCGCACTGCCAAACCGGCCGCCATGCAGCAACTGGGTGTGCTGCTCGCTTCCGGTCTGATCGTGGGCGAGAGCGTGCTGGCGGTGCTGTTTACGGCTCTGGTGGCCTTCACCAATAACCAGTTTCCCATCGGCGTCGTGGGAGATTCGTTCACGAGCGCTTCGGAGTGGCTCGGCGGTCTTGCCTTCGTGCTCGTGATCTATGCGGTCTACCGCTGGGCGGGACGCGCGCTCCCGGCGAGATAACCAGCACCCGTCAGAACCAGCCGCTCAGCGCCGGGCGTAGCGCTCAAAGCCGCGGTGGCCGATGAGCGCCGAGCCGATCCAGCCGGTGATCCACAAGATGATCCAGGTGAGCAGCGCCGCGCGGAAGCCACCGGTGAGATGAAAGCCCGGCAGCATCCACGCGACCAGCGCCACCATCGCGGCGTTCAGCACCAGGAGAAACAGGCCGAGGGTGAGAATGGTGAGCGGCAGCGTCAGGATGAAGACGATCGGTCTCACGATGGCGTTCACCACCCCGAGGAGCAGCCCCGCCAGGAGCAGCGTCGTCGGGCTGTCGATGTGCACGCCGGGTACCCACACGGTCGCGATCCACAGACCTACCGCGCTGATCACCGCCCGCAACAGGAATCCCGTCATGGCTTGTCTCCCGCTTGTTGTTGCTCGACGAATACCTTGAGACGGTTGAGCGCCTGGCTCCAGCTGGTCCGCAGCCGCCAGTACTGAGTGTCCCACTCCGGGGTGCCGGGGATGCCCGAGCCCAGCAGCCGCACGACGGTGCCGCCCGGCACCGCGTCCAGGATCAGATCATCGGTGATCACGGTATCGGCGCGCGGCAACGCGGGGTTCGGCAGGTAGATCAGCCGCAGCCGCCGGGCGGCCTCGAACACCTCGATATGCGCCTCGAACTCGGTGACCCGGTCGACACGCGCCCGAAAGAGTCCGCCCTGGCGCGGCTGCAGCTCCGCCCCCGGGGAACACCAGCGCGCGAGGCTCTGCGGTTCGATGATGGCCCGCCACACCTCGCCCGCTGCGGCGCGGATGTCGACCCGGTGCGCGTAGCCGCGATCCCTCTCGCCCATGGGCACATTGTGCCTCAGCCGGTGGACGGCTTGCGGCGCGCGAGCGTGGTCGCGAGCGGCACGAGCGACAGCACGATGATGGCGATCGTGACGAGGCCGAAGTGCTGCTTCACCACCGGGAGGTTGCCAAAGAGATAGCCCGCCCCAGAGGAACAGCACCACCCAGGCGAAACCTCCCGCGAGGTTATAGGCCTGAAACCTGCCGTAGGGCATGCGGCCGATGCCGGCCACGAACGGCGCGCAGGTACGGATGATGGGCATGAAGCGCGAGAGGAAGATCGCGAGTCCGCCGTGGCGGGCGAAGAACTCCTCGGTGCGCCTGCAGGTACTCGCACCTTGAGGAGCCGATAACGGCCGCTGAAGGCGGGCGGGCCGATGGCGCGGCCGATGCTGTAGTTGACGCTGTTGCCGAGCACCGCGGCCGCCGCCGAGCGTGAGGGTCGCGAGCGGCGCGCTCAGCGTGCCGCTGGTATCGACCGCTGCGAGCGCGCCCACCGCGAACAGCAGCGAGTCCCCGGGCAGGAACGGCGTGACGACGAACCCGGTCTCGGCGAAGATGACCGCAAAGAGGATCGGGTAGATCCACAGATCGACGCGCGTCAGCAGCTCGACCAGGTGGCGGTCGAGATGCAGCACGACATCGATGAGCCAGCCGAGCATGGCGGGGAGGATAGCAGGGCGCCGCAGCCGGGCCTTCAGCCCCGGGTCGGTGCGTGGCACCGAAGCGCCGAATTACCGCAGGCGATTTGCCCGATGAATTACGGTACGAGCTCGCGCGCCATCAGCGCACGGTCGGTGCGCTGCGCGAGCGCGCCGCGGGTCTTGAGCGTCGCGAGGCCCAGGTGCACGTCCGCATCGCGCACCGCGAGCGAGGCGGACTCCGGGCCGCCGGTCCGGCCGGCGGACTCGGGCGGACCTGCAATGTCGGGGACGATGCCCGTGCCCTGGATCGAGGCGCCCGAGGGGGTGAAGTAGCGCGACGTCGTGAGCTTCAGCGCCCCGCCGTCTGCGAGCGGCATGACGGTCTGCACCGAGCCCTTGCCGTAGGTCTTGCTGTCCGATGAGGAGCGCGCGGGCGTGGTCCTTGAGCGCCCCCGCGACGATCTCCGAGGCCGAGGCGGTGCCGCCATTGACCAGCACCACCAGCGGGGCGCCGTCGATCAGGTCCCCTGAGGTCGCGTCCATGCGGAAGCGCGCCTCGGGGGTGCGCCCGTCGGCGGTGACGATGACGCCCTGATCGAGGAAGTCGTCCGCGACCGCGACACCTGCCTCGAGAACTCCGCCCGGATTGTCTCGCAGATCGAGTACAAGACCCTTGATAGCCGCGACGGATTGTCTCTCTTGAGCTGCAATACGGCACGGTAGACGTCTTCGGGGGTAGTCTCGGTGAAGCTCGTGATGCGCAGGTACCCATAGCCAGGCTCGAGGCTCTGCTCGATGACGCTACGCACCTCGACCTGCGCCCGGCGCAGCGCTGTACTCAAGGAGGCCCGCGGTGCCGCTGCGCCGGATGGTGAGCCGCACGAGGCTGCCGGAGGCGCCGCGCATGCGCGCGATGGCGCCGGCCAGATCCCCGCCGATGTCCTCGCCATCGATCTTCACGATCACATCCCCGGGCTTGAGGCCCGCGCGCTCGGCCGGGGGAGCCCTCGATGGGATGCAGCGACCTTCACCGCCCCGTCCGTCCGGCACCACCTCGATGCCGACGCCGGGGTAGGAGCCCATGGTGCGACAGGCGGATCTCCTCGAACTCTTCGCTGTCGAGGTAGGCGGAGTGCGGGTCGAGCGCGGCGACCATGCCGCGCACCGCCTTCTCCATCAGCGTGTGGTCGTCGACGTCCTCGACGTAGTCGCGCTTGATGCGTTCGTAGACTTCGGCGAACAGGCTGCGCTTCTTCCCAGGGGAGCGTCGGCGCGGTCGGCGTGCGCGCGGCTCGCTGGTGTGCTCGGCGAGCACGCCGCTGGTGAGGGCGCCGCAGAAGCCGAGGATCGCCCCGGCGATCGAGCGCGAGCAGGGTGCGGGAACGGCTCGACATGCGCGCGATACTGCTCCGTGTCACCAAGGCGCGGCGCCCGGCGTACCACATGACGCGCATCGGCGCCGCGCGTCCGCGTCTGCGGCGCGCTCGGTCGGCAGCGGCAGCTCCGCCAGCAGCTCGGCGAGCGCGATCGGCCTGCCGATCGCGAAGCCCTGCCCGTAGTCGACGCCGAGCTCGGCGATGCGCTCGCGGATCTCCTCGGTCTCGACGTACTCGGCCACCGTAGTGATCGACATGGTGCGCGCGAGCTGCGCGATCGCGTGCACCATCGACTTCGGCGCGCGGATCCTTGAGGACGTCGCGCACGAAGCTGCCGTCGATCTTGAGCATGGTGATCGGCAGCTGCCGCAGGTAGGAGAGCGAGGACAGGCCGGTGCCGAAGTCATCCAGCGCCACGTCGCAGCCCAGCTGCCGCAGCCGCCGCATCAGCACCTCGGCGCGCGCACAGGTTGCGCGACGGTGGCGTTCTCGGTGAGCTCGAAGCAGAACAGCGTCGGGATCGATGCCGCTGCCGCCGATGCGCTCGATGAGGAAGTCGGCGAACTCGTCATCGTCGAGCGACTGGCCGGAGAAGTTGATGGTGAAGCCGAGCGCCTTGCCCTCGCAGCAGCTCGGCGTGCGGCTTGAGCAGCCTCGATCGCGTGCTTGACCACCCAGCGGTCGATCGTCGGCATCAGCTGGTAGCGCGCCGCGGCGGACAGGAAGCTGTCCGGGCCGATGGTCTGGCCGTCGTCGTCGATCATGCGCAGCAGCAGCTCGAAGTGCGGCCGCTGCGCTGTCGGCTGCCGGTGAACGGCAGGATGAGCTGCGCGTCGAGCCGCAGCCGGTCGTGCGTCGAGCGCCTCGCGCAGCTGCGCGGCGATGTTGATGTCGGCGAAGCGGCGCACGATGCTCGAGTCGCTCGACCTGGTAGATCTCGACGCGGTTGCGGCCGCGGTCCTTGGCGGCCTTGCAGGCGGTTTCGGCGGCGGCCAGCGACGTGCGCCAGCTCGCCGCCGCGACGTGTCCAGCGGCGCCACGCCGACGCTGATCGGACCTGCTGGCGCGACTCGCCCGGGTGCAGCGCCAGCTGCTCGGCGCCGGCGCGCAGCGATTCGGCGAAGCGCTCGGCGTCCTGCGACTGCGGCCGGCAGCAGCACCGCGAAGCGGTCGCCGGAGATGCGCGCGGCGAACGCGCCGGGCGGCAGGCGCTTGCGGATCAGCTCGCCGAGCTGGCCGAGGACCGTGTCGCCGACGTGCATGCCGGGGTTGTCGTTGATGACGTGCAGCTGGTCGACGTCGACGTAGAGCGCGCTCCAGGGCTGCGTGCCGCTTGCCGTCGGTCACGACCGCGCGCGACGCGCTGCTCGAAGGCGCGGGCGGGTGTACAGCCCGCTGAGCGCATCGTAGCTGCTCTCGACGATGTCGAGCGCCTTGCGGGCGAGGATCTGCGCGATGCTGCGCATCGCGCTCGGTGAACTGCTCGACCGCTGTCGTCGCGCAGCAGCGTCAGCACCCCGATGCCGCGCCCGGCGCGCGAGCGCAGCGGGCAGCACAGCGACGCGGTAGGGATAGGTGTCGGCGAGTGGGCCGCGCGCGATGTCGTTGAGGATCACCGGGTGCGGGCTGCGCCTGGGCGATCGTCAGGAGCTTGCGGTGCGACTTGCGTGAGGAAGCGCGCATCGGCCGAGGCGGCGGTCGCCGCGAACGCAGCAGCGGTGAGATTCTTCTCCGGCACGATCAGCGCGCCGGTGTGCGGCGCGCAGGTGCTCGATCGTCTGCTGCAGCAGACTGCTGCAGGTCACTCGAATCCGCCGCTGCCGGGTTCGCGCCGCGCCGTGCGACAGCAGCAGGTCCAGATCGCGGTCGAGCTCGACCGAGCGTGCCGTTCAGCTCCTCGATGGTCGCATGCGCCGATCAGCTCGCGCCGCAGGCACTCGAGCGCCGGCGCGAGCAGCGAGTGCGCGAAGGAGAAATCCGAGGTGCGCTTGTCCTGCGCCTCGTTCGGGCGGCAGACGACCGCGAAGACCGCGAGCAGCGCGCCGGCGTCATCGCGCAGCGAGCACAGGTACACCGGCAGGTTGCCGGCGAGGATGCGCATCTGACCGGCGCCGCCCTCGCTGCGCGCGCGTGCTCATGAGCGCGTCCTCGACCACGTTCATCAGGTCGGGCCCGGTCATCGGGTCGGAGGACCAGAGCAGTCGCCCCCGGACCGAACACGGCGACGCTCGCGGCGCGCGGCAGCAGCGAGCGCACCAGGCGCGAATAAGGCTCGAACCGGGCGGCGGACGGCCCGGCAGGCTGGTCGGTTGTTCGGGCGCACTCATCCGTCGCCGTGCCCGGGTTTTCTCTATGGGGGGGCAGGCGCCACGATGGCTCTTTATGTCGTCCCGGAACCTTGCGCGAGTTGGCGAATCCGCGTGCTGATGCGCTTCCGGAGCACAAAAGGTTGACCGCAGTCACATCCGGCGGGAGGGCCCGCGCGCTCTAGGGGTCCGGGGACCTGAACCAGGGACGCGGATCGACGGGCTTGCCCGCCTTGCGGATCTCGAAATAGAGCTCCGGCCGGCTGCTGCCGCCGCTGTCGCCGGCCGCCGCGATCGCGTCGCCGGCCTCCACCCGCTCGCCCGCCGCCTTGTAGAGCCGCTCGTTGTGGCCGTAGAGGCTCAGGTACCCGTCGCCGTGGTCGACGATCGTCGAGCAGCCCCAGCCCGGGCAGCCAGTCGGCGTAGATCACGCGGCCCCGCGCAGACTGCCTTCACCGGCGCACCGCGCTCGGTCGCCACCAGCACGCCGTCCCAGCTCACCCCGCCGGCGCGCGCATCCCCGAAGCGCGCCATGAGCTTGCCCGCCGACCGGCCATGCGAGCCGGCCGCGCAGCCGGGCGAAGGCATCGTTGCCTTCGACGGGAAAGCGCTCCAGGGCGGCGCGCAACTCGCTCAGCAGCTTCTCGAGTCCCGCCTGCTGAGCCCGCAGTCGCTCGAGGTTCGCGCTGCGGCGTGCGTGATTGCGCCTCCAGGCCCGCGAGCACGTGCGAGCGCTCGGCGCGCGCCTGCTCGAGAGTCTTCAGTCTGCGTGCGCTGCTGGTTCTCCAGCTGCGCGAGCTGCGCATCCTCGGCATCGAGCTCGCTGCCGAGCTCGGCGAGGCGCTGCACGTCGTCCTCGATCGAGCTTGATTTGCCCGGCGCGGGCCCGGCCGAAGTAGCCGTAGTAGGCGAACATGCGCCCGGCGAGCGCCGGGTCCTGCTGGTTGAGCAGCAGCTTCAGGGGCTCCTGGCGGCCGATCAGGTACGCGGCGCGCATCTGGCCGGCAAGCTCGGCGCGGTTCCTGGCGAGCTGTGCCTCGCGCTCGCGCTGCTCGGCGGCGAGCGCGGCGCGGCGGGCAGCCTGCTCGGCTACGCTGGCGGCGCACGTCGCTCAACGCCTGCGCGCGCCTTGCCCACCGAAAGCTCCGCGCTGCGCAGGTCGCGCGTCAGGCGATCGCGCTCGACCTGGGTTGCGCTCACCTCGCGGGTGACCCGCTCGATCTCGGATTTGACGGCCTCGAGCTGCGCTTCGGTCTTCCTGGCATCCGCTGCCGGTGGCGTCGGCGCCGCCGGGAGCCTGCCGGTGGCCGGCAGGCACAGCGCCAGAGTGAGCGCCCAGGCGCGCCATGCGGGCGCGGGGCGGCGTCGGATGCCGGATTGCATAGGGGCGCTATAATGCGCGCCCTTTTGCGCCCCGGCCCGCCTTCCGCCCCCCATGGACCGCCTGCTCGAATACGTCAGCCATCCACTACTGGCTCGCGACCGCGACCGCCGTGCTCGCCGCTCTGGTGGCGGTGTACGAGCTGCGTGCGCGCTCGGAAGGCCTCGTCTCGGTCTCCCCGCAGGAGCTCATCCGGCTGATGAACCAGGGCGCCCTGGTGCTGGATCTGCGGCCGCTGGAGCAGTACCAGGCGGGGCACCTCGCCGGTGCCCGCCCGATCAGCGGCGAACAGATCCTGAGCGCCGGGGACTCGCTGAAGAAGCACAAGGAAAAGGCGGTCGTGGTGTACGACGACAACGGCCGGGTGAGCACGTCTGCGGCGCGCCAGCTCGCGGCCCAGGGCTTCACGCGGGCGTTCACGCTGCGCGGCGGCCTCGCCGCCTGGCGCGCCGACAAACTGCCGCTGTCGCGGGCCTGATGGGCGCACCCGAGGTGCTCATGTACGTGACCGGCTGGTGCCCGTATTGCACCCGCGCCCGCGCGCTCCTCGAGGCCAAGGGCGTCGCCTTCACCGAGATCGACGTGGAGGCGGTACCCGGGGCGCACGCGCGAGATGGAAGCGCGCGGCGGCGGCGGCACGGTGCCACAGATTTTCATCGGCGGTCGGCCGATCGGCGGGTGCGATGAACTGCACGCGCTCGATGCGGCCGGAAGCCTCGATCCCCTGCTGAAGAACGGAGCTTGAGAACCATGGCCAATGAGACAGCCGGCGCAGCGCCGGCGCCCGAGCTGCCCGCGGACGCCGCGGTGCTCTCGCTGCAGTCGGTGTACCTGAAGGACTGCTCTTACGAGGCGCCCAACGGGCCGCGGGTCGAGGGCAACTGGAATCCGCAGATCAACCTCGACCTGCAGACCGGCGCGAGCATCCTGACGCCCGAGCTGCGCGAGGTCGTGCTGACGGTGACCGTGTCGGCCAAGCAGAACGATGCGACCGTGTTCCTGGTCGAGGTGAAGCAGGCGGGCCTGTTCGTCATGCGCAACCTCGCGGAAGGCGACCTGAAGCGCGCGGTGAGCACCGTGTGTCCGGGCGTCCTGTTCCCGTACGCACGCAGCGCGGTCTCGCAGCTGGTCACCCAGGGCGGCTTCCCGCAGTTCCTGCTGCCGCCGGTGAACTTCGAGGCGCTGTACGCGACGAACCAGCAGCAGCCCGCGGCGCAGCAAACCAACTGAAGCTGCGCCCGTCGAGCGCTGGCGCTGCGGTGCACGCGCCGATCGCCGTGCTCGGCGCGGGCTCCTGGGGCACGGCGCTCGCGATCCAGTTTGCGCGCGGCGGGCGCGCGGTGCGCCTGTGGGGCCGTGACACCGGGCGGCTCGCCGCGATGGCCCGCAGCCGCCGCAACGAGCGCTACCTGCCAACGGCCGCATTCCCGGATTCGCTCGTGCTCGAAGGAGAGCTCGCCGCGGCCATCGGCGGCGCACGGGACGTGCTGGTGGTGGTGCCGAGCCCGGCCTTTCGCGCCGTGCTGGCGCAGTTCGCCCCGCACCTCGCTCCCGGCATGCACGTCACCTGGGCCACCAAGGGCTTCGAGCAGGACACGGGGAAGCTCCCGCACCAGGTCGCGCGCGAGGTCTTGGGTGCCGAGCGGCGCGTGGCGGTGCTGTCCGGGCCCACGTTCGCGCGCGAGGTCGGTGCGGGGCTGCCGACCGCGATGACCATCGCCTCTGCCGATGCGGCCTACGCCGAGGCGCTGGCGCATGAGCTGTCCAGCGCCAACTTCCGCGCCTACACCTCCACCGACATCCTCGGCGTCGAGATCGGCGGCGCGGTCAAGAACGTGCTCGCCGTCGGCGCCGGGCTGTCCGACGGGCTCGGCTTCGGCGCCAACACGCGCGTCGCACTCATCACCCGGGGGCTGAAGGAGATGACGCGCCTCGGGGTCGCGCTCGGGGCCGAGGCCCACACCTTCATGGGGCTCGCGGGGCTCGGCGACCTGGTGCTCACCTGCACGGATGATCAGTCGCGCAACCGGCGCTTCGGGCTGCTGCTCGCGAACGGCGCGAGCGCGCAGAGCGCGCTCGGTGAGATCGGTCAGTCGGTCGAGGGGTTCGCTGCGGCGCGCGCCATCCGCGCTGTCGCGGCGCGCGCCGGGGTCGAGATGCCGCTGTGCGATGTGGTGTACCGCGTGCTCCACGAGCGCATGCCGGCGAGGGATGCGGTGCGCGAGCTCATGGGCCGGCCGATCAGGGCGGAAGCCGAGTAGCCCTCCCGGCAGGCACTCAGCGCCTGCCCGCCGCGCAGTGCGTCACCTAGCGCGGCGTGAGCAGCCATGCTTCGGCGGCGGCGATGGTCGGGAAGACCCTCACGGGCATCCCGCGGTTCACCGCGACATCCTCCGCGAAGCGCATCAGCTCGCCCTGCGCGTTGACGTCGACAAAGGCGAGGGCCTGCAGCACGCCGTGAAAGCGCGCGCTGCCCCCCCCGAGACGAGCGAGAACACTTCGAAGGTGCCGAGGCGCGGGCCCTCGAGGCGCTCCTCGACGAGCACCCGCGGGCAGCGCCGCGCCGCGCACTCGCGCATGACCTCCGCCATGTATTGCGACACGGTCTGGACGCTGTTCTCGCCGGTGATGGTCACGTGCAGGTAGCCGGGCTTGTGTTCGATGGCGAGCTGGTAGCTCATCGACGATCCTCCTTCCTCATCGGCACGAACCGGATGGTGAGCCCGCCCGGCAGCGGCCAGTCGACCGCAGTCGCTGCCGCGACGTAGCCGCGCGCGCCGTACAGTCTCACGCCCGGCAGCGTCGCCATGAGCTCGAAGCGCCTGAAGCCGTGCGCCGCCGCGTCGCGCTCGCAGCGCTCGAGCAGCGCGCTGCCGATGCCGCGGCGCGCATACGCGGGGTGGATGAAGAAGGCGCGGATTTTCGCGGCGTCGGTGTGCGGATCGAGCGGCTGGGGATCGCGATCGGCGCGTGCGTCGCCGCCGAAGAGGGTACGGCGCCAGCTCCAGCCTCCGCAGCCGGCGAGCTCCCCGTGCGCCTCGGCGAGGAAGTAGGTCTGATCGCGCAGCAGCTGGGTGTCGAGGCCGAAAGCGCCGCGCAGCGCCCCGTCGACCTGCGCCGGGGTGTAATCCCCCGCCGAGAGCTCGTGCGCCGAGCGCGCGATGAGGGCCTCGATCGCCGGGATGTCGGCCTGCGCGGCGCAGCGGATCGTGACCTCGGCGGCAGCGCCGGGCGCTGGAGCGCGCATTACTTCAGCGGACTCGCGGTGCGTGACAGCCGCGGCAGCCAGTCGCCGGTGATGTCAGCCGAGACCAGCACCCGCTGTGCCCGGCCGATGATGAGGCGCCGCGGCACGAAGCCGATGTAGCGCGAGTCGGCGCTGTCGTCGCGGTTGTCGCCGAGCATGAAGTACTGCTGCGCGGGAACCGCCAGCGGGCCGAAGCTGCGGCGCGCGCCGACGCCCGGGAGGAACTGCACCCGGCGGCTGCTGTCGCCGAGGCGCTCGGTGGCGCGGGTCGCCGCGACCGCGACGCCCGCACCGAGCTGCTCGCGCGCCGCGCTGAAGTGCGAGTACTCGGCGGCCGTGCCGTTCACGTACAGCACCTCATCGCGCATCTCGATGAGGTCGCCGGGGACGGCCACCACGCGCTTGATGAGCCGCGTGCCGTCCTTGGGCGAGGAGAAGGTGACGATGTCGCCACGCCGCGGCTCGCCGAGCCGGTGGAGCGAGATGTCGGTGAACGGCACCCGAAGTCGTACGCGAGGCGGTTCACCAGCACCACGTCGCCCTCGAGGATCGTCGGCCGCATGGATCCGGAGGGCACGGGGTTCCAGTCCGCGATCGCGGTGCGGAACAACCCAAAGCACAAGAGGAAGATCAGCAGTCCGCGATTGTTTTGCAGCCACTGGCGCATGCGGGTCTCTTTCGGGGCACGCGCGGCCGCAGCGCGAGTACCACGCCCCAGGCCGCGAGAGCCCCGCAGCCCAAACAGCGCCGCCCTCACCCACACATAGGCCTTCATCGCAGCTCCACCTCGCCCTCGATCTCCACCGGGATGTCGAAGGGCAGCTCGGCCATGCCGACCGCACTGCGGGTGTGAGCGCCCACCTGAGGCCCGAATACCTCGAGGATGAGGTCGGAGAAGCCGTTGATGACGCTCGGCTGGCGGTTGAAGCCGGGGGCGGAGGCGACCATGCCGAACACCCGCCCCCAGGCTGCGATGCGGTCGAGATCACCCAGGGCGCGCTCGAGGCTGCCGAGGATCGACAGCCCGGTGAGACGCGCTGCGCTGTAGCCCTGCTCGAGCGAGATCTCCCGCCCGAGCTTGCCGCGCAGCTCGGCGAAGGTGCCGTCGGGGTTCTGCGGGCCGTGACCGGAGATCAGCACGCGGCGGCCGAGGACCCGTACGAACTGGAACGGCAGCACGACGCCCGGCGGCGGCCGCGGCGCGGGCGGCAGCGTCAGCCCAAGACTTTGCAGTTGGTCCGCGATTCTCGACATGGATCACCTCGAAGGCGCGCGAGCGACGTTGAACACCACACCGTAAGGATCGCGAAGATAGCAGCGCGGCAGCTGCGGGTCCTCCTCGATGAGCGTACAGCCTGCCGCGAGCAGACGCGCGCGGGTGGCGGCCACGTCCACCACCAGGAAATCGAACACCGGACCGTGGCCCTCGCCTGCCTCGATGTACAGGCGGAATGACCCGGTCTCCAGTCCCGCCATTCCCGCAGCGCGGCTGGCGAGCGAGAACCCGAGCACCTCCTGGTAGAAGCGCAGCGCCTCATCCCAGTGCTCGGTGCGGATGATCACGTCACGCGAGGATCTGACCCGTGGTGGCTCTGCCATGGCTCACCCGATCAATCGATGTCGATGACAACCTTGCCGCGCGCGTGGCCCTTCTCCAGATACGCCATGGCCGCCGACAGCTCGGGGAGCGGGTAGTGCCGGTCGATGACCGGCCTCACCTTGCCGCTCTTCATGAGATCGGCGAGGTAGTCGAGGTCCGCCTGGTTCATCTGCGCGAGGAAACCCTCGAACCTGCGCGGCTTGACGAACGGCCCGTACACGCGCGCGGCGATGAAGCGCGTCATGGGCCCGACCCAGGGGTCGTTGCTCTCGCCGCCGACGATGACCAGGACCCCGTCGGCAGTGAGCGCGTGCCGGATCTCGAGCAGCGAATGATTGCCGACGTTGTCGAGGATCACATCGTAGCGCTGCGTGCCCCGGGTGAAGTCCTCGCGCGTGTAGTCGATGACGTGATCGGCGCCGATCGAGCGCACCATGTCGAGGTTGCGGGTGCTGCAGACGCCGGTAACCTCCGCCCCCAGCGCCTTGGCGATCTGCACCGCGAACGTGCCGACGCCTCCCGAAGCGCCGTTCACCAGGACGCGGCTGCCGGCGTGGACGTGTCCCTTGTCGCGCAGCCCCTGCAGTGCGGTGATCGCAGCGATCGGCACCGCCGCCGCCTGCTCGAAGCTGATGTTGGGCGGCTTCATGGTCACGGCACGGTCCTGGCGCACCACCAGGTATTCGGCGAACGCGCCATCCCGGCCGCCGAACACCTCGTCCCCGGGCTTGAAGCGCGTGACGCTCTTGCCGACCGCCTCGACGGTGCCGGCGAAGTCGACGCCGATGCGCGGATCCTCCGGCCTGCCCATGCCGGACAACATGCTGCGCATCACGTAGGGCTTGCCGCGCATGTAATGCCAGTCGAGGGGATTGAGCGAGGCCGCGTGCACCTTGACGAGGAGCTCGTCGTCCTTCGGTGCGGGCTTCTCGACCTCCTCGAGCTTCAGCACCTCGGGCGGACCGTAGCAGCGGTACCTGATCGCCTTCATGAGCCCGGTCTTGGCGGCGAGCGTCGGCGCCGTGCCGCAGGGCGCGTCGCGGCTCAGTGCATACGCGAACGCCGCGATCCCGATGACGCAAAGCAGCGCCACCACGCCGAGAATGCGTTTGATCATGTTTCTCCCCTTACCCGCTTCCCAAGGCTCGGCGCCATGGAGCTCTCGGGGCTTACGTGAAGGATCATGCCTCGCCCTCTTAGCTGCGAGCCTAGGCGTGCGGCGCGGCAGGGGCAAGCGTGCGCTGCAAGGAACGCGACCGCGGGTGCCCGCGGCGCGTCGAAGCGACCGTTGGCGTTACTTGATGTAGTAACCCGACACGCGCCAGTGCCCGTCGGGGTCCTTCATCGGCGTCACGGTCTCCACGGCTTCGGGCTTGCCGGCGAAGCTCACCGAGTACTCGATGACCACCTACTCCCCTGGCGGAGCATCGGGAAGCGAGGTGGCAAAGGCAGCCGACACCAGGCGGCGGGACTTGAAGCTGCCGAGCGTGCCGCGCACCTGCGCAATGATCGCGGCCCACTGCTGCTGCGGGATGGAATTGCGGAACCGCTCGGCCGCAGTGCTCCAGCTGCCCGCATAGTCGCCAGAGTCGATGAGCGCCAGCCAGGTGCTCGCGGCGGCTTCGGCGGCAATCTTGGCTGCCGCCTCGGGCGTGTGCGTGTCGGCCGCACCCCGAGGGGTCGCCGCCGCCAGCAGCGCGATTGCTGCGAGCGTCATCACGAGCTTCATTTAAGTACTCCCTTGCCACCGCGTTGCTCCCCAACCTGGCGGGCGAGCTTCGGCGGCGCGACCAGACAATAACTCAGCTCGAGCAGGTTGCGAACCTCGCGCCAGTCCACCGGCCCGCGATCGAGCCGCAAGGCGAACCAGCCGCGCGCGCCGATGTAGGCCGGCAGGTAGAAGCGTTCGGGGAAGGAGCTCGCGCGGTCGACGTTCTCGCCGAGCTCGGACTTGCAGCACAGCGAGACGATGCCGTCGCCGTGGTGGTTGTTGAGAAAGTAGGCAAACACCCGCTCGCGCACGCGAAAGTCCGCGTGCTCGCCACGCACCGAGCGCACCGTGTCGGGCAGCGCGCGGCACAGCTCGCTGATGCGCGCGAGGCGTGGGTCTTCGGGGCGGCTCTCGGGCATGGGCGGTCCGTCTAGTTCTCGCACTCGCTCTTCAGGCTGAGCCGGGTTCCCGGGGCTGCAGCGCCCGTCGAAAGTAGACCACGCGCTCGGTCTCCTCGAAGCCGAGGGCCCGGTGTGCAGCATGCGCCGCGGGATTGTCGAGGAGGGAGTCGGAAGCGAGCTCGCGGCAGCCCTGCGCCAGCGCCCACTCCACGACCGAGTCGACCAGGGCGCGGGCGATGCCCTGGCGACGGGAGCCCGGCACGACGTACAGGCCCTCGAGAAAGGCCACGGGCGAGGTGCTCGTGCCGTTCACGTAGTCGACGCGCTTGGAGGCCTCGATGAAGCCCTGCGCCGCAGCACCTTCGGATATGGCGAGCCGCACGTAGTGCCCGCGGGTGAGCGAGTCGACCATCGCCGCGCGATGCTCGGCTTGCGAGCCTTCGGGCCACAGGGCGAGGCGCATGGCGAGCCATTGGGCATCCACGCTGCCCTCGGGGGCCGTGATGCGCATACCGGCTACGGGGCCATCGCGACTCGGCGGCCGGCGGTCAGTCGGAGACTGCGGTGTGATGCCACTGGCCCGACACCAGGCAGTACACCACCGCGGTCGCTTCCACCGCACCGGTCATGAAGCCCGCGTGGCGGCAGCTCATCCGCGGCAAATCCCCGGACTTCAGGTCGGGATCGTAGGCCTGCGTGTGCTCATACTCCCCGGCACGCGCCGCGGCCACGTACAAGCGCTTGCGTCCGCCTTCGCGCAGCAGCGGCTTGAGCAGCCACTTCGCGCCCCTGCGAAACGCCACCACGATGATCGTCGAGTCCCCGTCGGACCCCGTGAGCGCCACGACGAAGTCCTTGCGGCCGTCACCGTCGAAGTCTCCCGTGGCGACGCCAAGGCACCCGTCGCCCCCGGAGCGGCGATTCGCGCTGACGTCGTCCGCCACGTTGTCGGTGACGAGCGGCGCCCGAAAGCCCGCGTACTCGGCCTGCAGCGCCGCGACAAGGGCGGCTGGAAGCTGCCGACTGCAGCCATCAGCGGCGCTGCCCGCCGCAGCAGCACCGCGTGCCGTGGGCAGCCCGAACCCCAGCAGGGAAAAAACCGCCGCGGTAAGAAACCAGACACGCATCGAGACCCCTCCGCTTAGCTGAACCCGGCCTTGAATAGAGTAGAACAAACGGCCGCCGTTCGACGACTTCACACGGTCAGCTCGACCCGCTTGCCGTCGGGCGTCGAGGACGACGCTCTCATCATATCCGTCGCCGGTGCGGCGCGGGCCGTCCACCACCGTAAACCCGGCGCTACGCAGTTCGGCCGTCAGTTCATCGACGCGACGTTCCGTCATCAGGCCCGATCCGCCTCGGCGATCTCCCGTCGCATCGTGAGCGTAGCGAGTCCCAGGAGCGGCAGGATGCAGAAGCACCAGTGACCGAGCTTGGCATACAGCAGTGCCGCGACGCCGCAGCCGATCGCGAACACGATGACGCTCGTCGTCATGCGCTTGAGGCGCGCCCGCGTGGCTGCCGCCGCCTGGGGCGCCAGGCCATGCAGCATGTCGGCCAGGTCGAGCATGACCTGGGTGGTTGAGCCCGTCATGATCGTCGAGGGCGGAGCGTTCGCCAGATGAGCGCGATGGGCGGCATTCTGCATCGCCATCGCTGTGACCAGCGTGAGCCCGAGGGCCAGAGCGGGAGCGGCGTCGGGATCGTCGAAGGGACCCAGCCAGGCGGCGAGCCCCGCGGCCACGATCAGCAGCAGAACCTGCAGTTGCAGCAGGCTGCGAAACACCGGCCACCCCCAGGCGCGCAGTCGAAAGGCAAGCAGCCGCGAGAGCAGCACGGCCACGCAGAACATCGGCAGGGCGAGCGTCTTGGTCAGCGCGCCGTTGTTTCCAAACACGAGCGCGGAGCCCAGGGTGACGAAGTTTCCGGTCACGTGCGCGGTAAACAGGCCCTTCAGGGCGAGAAAGCCGCTGGTGTCGGCGTACCCGGCGGTGAGGCTCTGGATCGAGGGGAGCGAGAAGCGCATGCCTTAGTTCCTTTCGGGGTCACAGCCACGCATTACGGCTCGCTCGGAGCCCTGGTCAGGCAGCTGAATTGCCGAAGGTCTCCCAGCCCTCACAACTGCCGCCTTGCGAGTTCGTCAATTGATTCAGCTGTGCCTGGGCGGCCACCACCGAATCGTACGTGGCCACCATTGTCTTGGAGCAGTAGACGCTCCACGAGCCGCGGCCCTCGTTGTCGGAAATCGAGGGGTCGAATCCATGAGTTGAAACGAGCGCTGCGATAGCTCGAGCCGCAATTTCATTCGGCGCGTTAATCGAGAAATCGATGGTCATGGGAAGCGCCATATTCGATCCGGCATCACGCACTCGCCTGAGTGAATCACCATCGGCGTCTTGGGGATAGTCCATGGGAATGTTGCCTAAAGGCGAAATTGAGCGGCGGAACGATGTCGAGCGATCAGCGTCGCGCCCGCACACTGTCTGCGCGCGCCGCGGAGGACCACTGTGAGGACTTCTCACGAGGACAGCACATCGAGCTTCTCCGAGCCTCGCCGCACCCACCGACCCGCGCAGGCCTTGGGTCAGGAGGCAAGTGCGTTGGCGTAATGAAAGAGCAAATAAAGCATCAACGGAATGGCTATTAGCCCGATGACTACCGAGATTCGTACCAGGCGACCTACGGCACGTGACCTGCCGTTGAACGCACACTGCCACATCATGATGGATTGCACGACCCCAAGGGCGATGCCGAATGCCGTGTAGAGGCCCATACTGATGGTGTTGAGGGGGTCCAGCAGCAACCCAAGCAACGAGTAGGCGATCGAAACTGCGACGCCGTATACCCAGAAAACCTTCCACAGAGGAGTTTTACCCTGCAGCGGCTCGGTCAGCATTCGCGACCACACAGACTACCTCCTGACCATGAGGTCGGATGAGCAACGCGGGCGCACAAATCCCCACCCGCCAGTGGCGCACGAGCGCTCGCGCCTCACGGGCCGTCCCAAGGAATGTCAGAGGACCTTCTCAAGCGGCGTCCACCTCTTCTCGCGTCTGTCAACGCGGTCATTAGAGCTCTCAGAACTGTAGTCTGCCAATACCGGACCTGGCAGTCCGTCCGGAAGCGGCATCAGCGCCAAGGTATTGATAATGCCAAACGCGCCGTGAGAGGTCTCAATCTGCGCGCCCACGTAAACCCCACAGCGTTTACATAAGAGAAAGTCAGCCGTCTTCAGAGCGAAACGATAGCGCCCCAGTAAGTCGACGTCGCCGACGTGAAAGGCGAGCCGCCCTCCCGCATCGGATGTCGTAAGTGCACCGTGAGCGCGACAAAACCGGCACTGGCAGGCGCGAACACTCCACTGAGCCACCGGTAGCGCCGTATGGAAGTAAAAACCGAGCGCCCCGCAATGGCAGCTACCCTTAAAGGTGGCGACGACGAACGTCATGCCCGCGGTAACGCACGTCTGACGGTGAGGGCCGCGCAGCAACGCCGGATGGCGGCCGCGGTCGCACAGCGTCCCCCAGCGCCCGCCGCACCGGACCGCAAGCGCATGACGGCCCTCTCATGCCGCCACAGCATCATGCCCCGTCTGACGCCGAGGGGGAGGGAGCAGGCATCGTCTCGAATACGGTGACGCCCGCGGGCAGCGGAACCCAATCCGGTTTGTCGCGCGCGAAGAGCGCGATCGTCGGCTGAAAGAGCGCGGGCTCATCGAGCGAGCCCGCGTAGATCGAATGCTGAGTGTCCCTGCCGACGATTCCACCGAATACGAGGCCTCCGCAGGTCGCGCAATGGTTGCGCACGGCGTCCCCGCCACGCACCGACTTCGCAATCGAGCGTCTCGTTTCACCGCTGATGCGCACCGAGCTTGCTGGGAAGCAGAGAAATGGGATGAAACCAGACCCCGAAGCCTTGCGGCAATCTCTGCAGAAGCAATAGCCCTGACACGTGGGGTCGCCGCGCGCTTCATAGCGAACCGCGCCACAGAGGCACCCGCCGACATAAACCTTCGTACTACTCATGTTCAAAGACACCTATGGCAGGAGGTTGGCATCTCGGGCTCTTTCCCGCCGGGGCTCGCGCACTAGCCGTCACCCGCCTTTTGCAGGAGAGCGGCCAGCTGTCGAGCTTCTTCCCGGGACAGTCTGAATGGAACAACGCTGCCGCCTAATGCAGTCCTGGATGTGATGGCGAACGCCACTTCAAGAGGCCCGCCATGGTTCGGCTCGAGGGTGCTCACCCGAATGACACGTGAACCAAGCCCGGAAGGGAGCGAGATCTCCCCGACCGTGTCTTTGAGATGCCCCCCAAGAAGCGCTCCGACGAGGCTACCGCTCCTGAAGTAGCGCCAACCTAAGTAGGCTAATGCAGCCAACGGAATCAACGCCGGCCACGCCGTGTCTAAACTCAGCATCAAAACTCCCGCGCCATCCAACGGTGCAGTCAAGGGGCCGGGCGACCACGCCAGACCATCGCCTCGGCTCATGCGATGACTTCGAAGTGCCTCACGCGCCGATCATAGTCAATCATGAGGGCGGCGACCTCGGCGGGTACCACCGCCGCTTCCGGATCACTACCGGCATTTGGGGTCCGGTGGTAGTCGGCCGTCGGCTCGAGTGCAACGCGCCACGGCTGCAAGCATGCGCGCAGGAACTCAACCAGACGATCGCAGTCGCCGCGCTCATGCGTGAACCGAAATCGCTGCTGACGACCGTCAGCATGCTCTACCAGGGCCACGTTTACACCCTTCGCAATGTCGATCGCGACCCAAGTGCAGGGTGCGATAGCATCAGTGACGCTAGCCATCGTCAGTGTCCTCCCAAGGTCCTAGAACAACCTCAGGATGTCGTCGCTGGCGGTGGCTGGCTAGCGTTCCGGATGTACTACGGCCCTGAGTTCATCTCTCGAGCGATTCTGCGCTGGGTGACGGAGGCACAGATCGACACGGCCTACATCGATCCCGGCAAACCCTGGCAGAACGGATCGAACGAGAGTTTCAACGGCAAGTTCCGCGACGAGTGCCTCGGCATGCAGTGGTTCAAGAACCGGATCGATGCGAAGATCCTGATCGAGGAATTCCGGCGGCAGTTCAACGAGGTTCGATCGCACTCGAGTCTCGGACAGCTGACGCCGGTAGAGTTCAAGCAGCAGCTATTAACAACCGACCCCAACACAGCCGTCTCCAAAGGTGTTTAGGTCCGAAGAAAGCCGGCAGGTCACAGCCACCTCAGTCGCGGACCCGAAGCGTGGCTTACGACTCGACGTCTAACGGTGAAGTTGAGGGGCCGGACGCAGCGTCAGGCTGCACTTCGGTCGAACGAAGCTCTCGGGGCGCTCCCGAAGCGGCCGGAACCCCCGGGGGGCCGGAAGGGCGACGCGGGCGCACACTGTCCCCAGGCGCCCGCGGCGCCAAACCGCAAGCGCATCACGGACCCCTCCAACGATTGTTAGAAGGACTGGTGCGGGGGTCGATCGAAAGCACCTGAGTTCCTTGGCACAGCCTCACCGCGCGACAGCGCGCAGCTCCGAGGTTAAGCGAAGGATTCGGCACAACGAAGCCACCGAGGCAGAATGCTCGCGCTCGCCCAGCGTCGCAACCCGGCGAATTCCGCGCTGGTCATTGCGACGCGACAACGAAGGGCTCTTCGCAGAGCTGAATTAAGCGCCGCGGTCAGCACCACTCCAAGTCTCCCGCACCAGGTCCTTCTAACGGTGAAATTGAGCGGCCGCACAGAAGCGCCGATGGCGCCGAGGGCGCACAATTTCTCAGCGCCCGAGGCGCCAATCAGACCACGCCTCACGGACCCCTCCAACGATTGTTAGACGTCGCTCAGGCGCTCTTCTTGTGCTTGGCAATGAGTTCGCGGACCGTCGGAACCAACTCTTCCGGTACATTCATTACCGTCGAGGTTGAGACCCCCGCTTCGTCCTCCGCAACCGCTTCTTCGTCCGTCTGAGTCTCGTAATGCTCGAGAACGCGGCGTACCCGCTGCTCATCCCAGCCGGGAGGAAATTTGGGCTCTTTCATCGCTGCTTCCTGCGCCGCCGGCGCCTATATGCCATCGCAGCCTTACCCTGCAGTTCATAGGCAGTAATCACAAAGTGGCTGTCGGGCTGCGGGTCCGGAACGTAAATTACTCTTAGGAGTCGACCAGATAAAGTACGCCCGAGCGCCACCCGTGCTCCGTCGCGGCCTGGCCGGTCTTCACCAGCGCGGCCAAGCACTTGTTCCACCTCGGGCTCGAGCTCCCTGTACGAACAGTCGCCGCAAATGGGTGTTGCCACGCTTGGTGATGCCCATTAACCGCGGCTTGCCACCGGTGGTGTGCTGGCGGCACAAGCCCGATCCAGGCGGATAGATCTCGTGATGTGCGAAACGTACTGGCGTTGCCGACCGCCGAGACCAGAGCGGTGACGACTAGCGGTCCGACTCCGGGAATGGTCTGCAATCGGCGGCAAACGTCGCTGTCGCGACCGAGGCGCCTTAGATACTCGGTGAGCTCTTCGAGCGCTGCTTCCGTTTGCTGAAACATCGCCAGCAACGACGCCAGCAGCTGCCTAAAGACAGGGGTGAGTTCATTCTCCGCATCCTCGAGGATGCCTGGTACGGAGGTTCGCAAGGGATACAGACCCTGCGCGATGGTGACTCCGCGATCGAGCAACAATCCGCGAATCTGGCTGGTCATACCGTTGCGGTGCTCAATGAGCCGCTGCCGTGCCCGGTGGTACGCCTGGACGTCGATTTGCTCGATAGAGCGCAGGGGTACGACGCGCATGCTGGGCATACGTGCGACCTCGGCCAACGCCGTTGCGTCGTTGAAGTCGTTCTTCTGTGACTTCACGAATGGACGCACGTGTTGCGCCGGTATCAGCCGTACGTCGTGGCCGTGCTCCGCGGCCTTACGTCCAAGATGCTGCGCACCGCAACAGGTCTCCATTGCCATGACGCACTTCGGGTGAGTTGCAAAGAGCCGGTGCAATGGCTCCCGAGTCAACTTCTCGCGAAACACGACACGGCCAATTGCATCCAGGCCGACAACGTGGAAGAACCGTTTGCCGATGTCGATCCCGAGAGTCACAGCGTTCATGGGCGTCTCCTTGGCCGGCGTTGATACCGTGCGGTGAGATTACGCCGAGCGCACCATCCCATTAGTCCACGAACAGTTATTCGTTGGCAGGCCATTTCGGGTGCTCACCGTCGTCGATCAGTTTAGCCGTCAGACTCCGTTGCTTGAGCCGAGGTTTTCGTTCGGCGAAGCTCTGCAGGCGCTCCCGAAGCGGCCGGAAGGGCGACGCGGGCGCACACTGTCCCCAAGCGCCCGCGGCGCCAAACCGACCACGCCTCACGGACCCCTCCAACGATTGTTAGACGGCATCCGCATACGGCCTATATGAATAATACTTAGGTTCATTTTCGATGCGAACGTGCAGCCACGCGACGCCTCCGCCGGCTGTGCTAATCCATTGGGGCACCGCGGAGAGTTGATGCTGCGCAGTCTCGGCCACACACTGCCAAAGAGCGTGTGCCTGATGGGAAGGAGCGCCTCTGAGGAAGCGGGCGAAGTGCGTATAAGTTGTAGCCTCGTCGAGCTGACGAGGCACTACCAGAGTAGCGGTCTTGCTGACGTTCGGAATGGCGAGCACCGCGGCGTTTGCGTTTGGGCCGGCGAAATACGAGGCGAAGACCCTAGGTTCGGGCCGCGTGTCCAGATGCGGGTCGTTCGTCAGAACAAACTCAAATGGGCGGTCGAGATTGGTTTCCGAGATCGGTGGGGTTTCCCACCGGAAGGCGGCGTTCGTGCTGCCAGCGAGTAGCTGCGTTAAGTACTCCCGAAATGACGCATCTCGATCGAGGAGACGCAGTGCTTCTCCGAAAGACAGGGGCGTGCCATTTGACGACAGTGTGGCCCTCTGCACCCAACCAAGCCGGATGCTCTCTACGTGGTGTGTCCACATAAAGGATGCCGTCTAACGGTGAAGTTGAGGGGCCGCACAGAAGCGCCCGATGGCGCCGAGGGCGCACAATTTCTCAGCGCCCGAGGCGCCAAGCCGCAGGCGCATCACGAACCCCTCCAACGACTGTTAGGCCGCACTAGCGAACTCTGAGCAAAGAGACGAGAAGCGGACCAGCACTGCCATTAACAACTACTTCTTTCGAAGCATAGCCGTCGGCAGAAACAACTACGGTGCCGCCAGGAGGGAGTGATCTGTAAGGAGCGAGCCAGAAGATATGTGTCGTGCGCGTAGTGGGCGCTAAGGAGAATTGTCCGTCGGAGTTCGTTTGCGCGAATAAGCCTGGGTGGTCGTCCACCGAGATTGTAGCTCCCTGAATGGGCTTTTTAGTGACGGCGTCAACCACCGTACCCGACGCAGAGGGCGAAACATACGTGGTTATCTCGATGCAGCCGCTGAGCGACATAAGAAACGAGAGAGACAGCGTGTAGCGCCATTTGCTCATGTGCGGCCTAACGGTGAAGTTGAGGGGCCGCGCGACCGCGCCGGACAGGCGACGCGGGCGCACACTGTCCCCAGGCGCCCGCGGCGCCAAGCAGACCACGCCTCACGGCCCCCTCCAACGATTGTTAGGCGGACGACTCACTAGCGACTCAACCTCATAAGTTAACGGCTAGAACGCAACGCGGTCTCGATATCCCCGGTGTTCACGAACAGAGCAACTTCAGCAAATACGAGGAGGATCCCCCCAAAGGCTGAGAGCGCGTGCCAGTAGCTGTAATGCCAGATAGCCCTTGACACTTCGGAGCAATGGCCGTGCGCGCACAGGAAATAGTGCCCGGCCTTTACGTAACCATTCAAGGCGTCGCCACCCAAGTAGAGACTTCCCCCAATGAACGTAAAGAAATTGACCATGGCCAAGACTGTAGTTGGGTAGATGACCCACTTGGCGCGTTTGGAGTACGCCAGAAACTTGAGACTAGGCATCACGTCCGCCTAACGGTGAAGTTGAGGGGCCGCGCAGAAGCGCTTGAGGGCGCCGAGGGCGCACAATTTCTCAGCGCCCGAGGCGCCAAACCGCACGCGCATCACGGCCCCCTCCAAGGATTGTTAGCGGTCATTCAAGCGTACGAAGAATGTATACGCCACACGGGTCCACCACTTCGGTGAGGCGGCCCAGATCACCGGCATGCGGCTCTTGAGACGTATACGCCCGTCCCGTGATGGTGATCACGACTATGGTGAGATCGGCGTGCTCGAACGTCTGCTTGACGGCGCCGAGCAAGACCAGCTTTCGCACCTGAGCCCAGTCGATTGGGATGTCTTTAGATTGTGGCGAACGCTCTTGGTATCTGTACCTTTCAACAGCAATCGCCTCCTCCAATACAGGGTCACCTCCAGCCTTTTCATTCAAGACAGCCCGCCATTGCTCCGGCGTGAGCCGGTCCGCGGGGTGCTGCCCTGCGTCTCCGCATGCGGCAGGGTTGCCCCAGGCATTGAGTGAAATACAACCCAGGAGCACGAATGTGGCGATGCGCATATGAATGACCGCTAACGGTGAAGTTGAGGGGCCGCACAGAAGCGCCCAATGGCGCTGAGGGCGCACAATTTCTCAGCGCCCGATGCGCCAAGCCGCCAACGCATCACGGCCCCCTCCAACGATTGTTAGGCGGAGCGCGCATAGGTTTCAGCGGTACGCTCCCACCGATCACGAGGCGTATCGCACCAATCATAGAATGCTTGGTCAAATGGTTTGAAAAACTCCACCGCGTCTCGATTGGGGTGTTGAAACGAGCCGAGACCGTCCAATCGTAGCTCCCGCCGGCGCGGATAGTTTGGGCCAAAGTAACGGGTCGCACCGGCCAAGATATCGGCGAGTTCGGGGGCATCGAGCGCGCGGAATCCAGAAACCGCCTCCGGCGCCAAGATCCCCGACGTATTAAAGAAGAACTGGTAGAAGCCTCCGTTGACTACCTCGGAGTGGCACTGTACCTGAACGTGAATTCGTAGTTCCTCAACCCGGCTTGATTCCATCGCGCTTCCGCCGCGGCGAGGCTGCCAATGTCCATCTGCGCCTGACCGCCAGCGTCGGCAAACCCGGTAATTGCGACGGCCATCAAAAGTAGGGCGCATCGGGGTCGCATGCTGCTCCTAACGGTGAAGTTGAGGGGCCGCACAGAAGCGCAGGCCGGGCGACGCGGGCGCACACTGTCCCCAGGCGCCCGCGGAGCCAATCAGATCACGCCTCACGGACCCCTCCAACGATTGTTAGGTTCCGTCACCGCGCCTTGCCGAGGCGCTCGGCCATGCGCGTTTGCCAACCTGGGCCCGTTGCCTTCCAGCGCGCAATGACATCTGCAGGAAGGCGAAGCGAGATGAGCTTTCTGGGGTTGAGTGAACGCGGACGGCCGCCTTTCTTCACCTTGGCGCGTGCAAGCATGTCTGACGTGAGTTGCGGGAGCTCACGGTATTCCTTGGCACTGACGACATGGGCGTCAACCCGAGCGAGATCAGATTTCAAGGTACGGCGCGAGGCGTTCTTGTTCGCGGGCATTGGCCTTCCTCATGCTGAAAATGTGGCGACTCGCACCCCGTGGGACGTAACCAACGACGACCAGGCGTCCTTGGAGATGGCCGTAACAGATGATGCGGGTTTCGCCATAGTCTTTGCGCGTGTCCTCAACCTCCACAGTAACGCCGGCAAAGACAATCTCGGCGTCTGCGAAATCGAGACCCCGTTCCGCCAAGGTCTTAGCGCGCTTGGCCGGATCGAAGGTAAGGCGCATAGGTTATTGTAGCTACAATAACCTAGCAGCGCAACCGCCTTGCGAAGGCGTTTCCAGAGGAACCTAACGGTGAAGTTGAGGGGCCGCACAGAAGCGCCCGATCAGAGCCGCGGGTGCACACTGTCTTCCCGCACCCGCGGCGACACTACCGAGCATCACGGACCCCTCCAATGATTGTTAGCCGACGAGCCTGTCATATTCAGCGTGGGTGCCAATCCAGAACCACTGAATTCCGTCCTGGACATCATGCCCCAGAGCCCGGTAATGCGCGCCAACGCGCACGGACCACACCGGACCGATGCGCTTGAAGTGAAGCGACGGATGTCGAGGGTCCGCCTTGAGCAGGGTCGAAGTTCTTTTCGGCAAGGGAGCGGGCCTCCTCGGGCAGGGCTCGGTAGAGCGCCCAAAACCGCGCTGAGGCGTGGTGCCTCAAAGCTCCCGCGTCCGGCCTTCCTTAAAGTCGGAGTGAGCTTCCTCCAGCAGCTTGTCGAGCTTGCCAGATCGCGCGTCCCCTTCGATCTGGGTGTCCCAAGACGCCCAATCGCGCTCAAGAACCCACTCACGAAGCTCGGTGAATTCCTCGCGCGAAAGCTCGCCAATCTGGCGCTCGATGTGTTCGACCTTCCGCATGAGCCCCGGCGGCCACCCAACTTCCCCCACCGGTGGCTACCCCAAATTCCTCCAGGTGAACGCGGTCTGACCGAGCGCGCGGGCGCGCCGGAGGCCTGAAGCGACGGGACGTTACGCTGATCCCTCGGCATCGCCGAGGGAGGCAGGAGTGAACGTCTTGAAGGCGCATTTGCGGATTACGATCGCCACGTTGCTCGCGAACGGGGCGACTCAGCGGGAGATCGAGCGGCGCACCGGGGTGGATCGCAAGACGATCCGGCGGTACGCGGCAAACTCCCCCGGAGTGGCCACCGGCTCTGAGGGGTCGGTCGGGCAAATTCCCCCACCCCGGCCACCGGCTCCGGTGAACCAGACGCCCTCGGCGTGCGAGCCACATCGCGCGTTCATCGAGGAGCAGGTTCAGCTCGGGCGCAATGCCCAGAGCATTTACCAGGACCTCGTCGAGCGATATGGCTTCGCGCACCGCTACAACTCGGTGAAGCGCTTCGCGCGAACACTGAAGGCGCGCGAGCCCGAGCGCTACGACGTGCTCGAGTTCCCGCCGGGCGAGGAAGCCCAGGTCGATTACGGCCAGGGGGCCCTCACGCGCACCGCGAACGGCACGTACCGCCGGCCGTACCTGTTCGTGATGACGCTGAAGTACTCGGGCAAGAGCTTCCGCAAGGTGGTGTGGAAGACGAACCAGGAGATCTGGGCGCGGCTGCACGAGGAAGCCTTCCGGGCACTCGGTGGCGTCACCCAATACGTCGTCCTCGACAACCTGCGCGAGGGCGTGATCAAACCCGACCTCTACGAGCCGGAGCTGAATCCGGTGTACGCGGCGTTCCTCGCCCACTACGGCGTCGTCGCCGATGTCTGCCGCGTCCGGGACCCGAACCGCAAGGGCACCGTGGAGTCGGCGATCCAGCACACGCAGTCGACGGCTCTCAAGGGCCGCCGGTTCGAGTCGATTGAGGAACAGAACGCGTGGCTGGCGCACTGGGAGGAGCGCTGGGCGGCCCCGCGCATCCACGGCCGCAAGAAGCGCCAGGTGCTGGCGATGTATCTGGAAGAACAGCCGTATCTGCGCCCGCTGCCGATCGAAGGCTTGCGCTACTTCCGCCCCGTGCGCCGCACCGTCGATGACGGCGGCTGTGTCGTCGTCGATGGGCGCTATTACCCGGCCGCGCCCGCGCGGCTGTACTCCGAAGTCACCGTGCGCGTGTACGCCGAGGAGGTGGAGATCCTGCACGCCGACGGGACGGTGCTGCGGCGGCATCCGAAGTCGGCGCACCCCGGGTACGCAGCGCTCAAACCCGAGGACCGGATCTTCAACCCCTCGCGCGAGACCGGCCGGCTCCTCACCCGTGCCGCCAAGATCGGCCCTCACACGGAACGGCTCGGGGAGCTGCTGTTCAAAACGCTCGGCCGCACGGGCCAGAAAGCGCTCTACGGGCTGACCAATCTGCCGAAGAAGCACCTGCGCGACGACATCGAGGCGGTCTGTGCCGCCGCGCTCGCCGCGCACTGTTGCTCGTATCGTGCCGTGCAGCGCGCGCTCGAGCGGCGTACCGCGGCACGGCTCGCCCGGCCGAACCCGACACTCGCACAAGCCGCTCCCGAGATCGCCCCGATCAGCGATTACCAGCGCTTCTTTGATGAGCACTCCCAGCAGGGCGGGTAACCGATGACACCGCACTGCACAGCGGCTTTTGGCCACTCGCGTCAAAAACGTGCCGCCTATAACGCTCCAGGAGCGGCGATCACGAGGTACCCGCTACCTCACCATCCCCTGAAATCGACCCTCACACAGGAGACTCCCGATGCCGATGTCGACCACCGAACTGCACAAAGCTCTGCGTGGCCTGCGCCTCTCGGGCATGAGCGCCACGCTCGAGACGCGCGCGCTTCAGATCACCACTGAGCACCGCGACTTCCTCGATGGTCTCTCCTGGCTCGTGCAGGATGAGCTCGATCGGCGCCGCAGCCGGCTGCTCGAACGCCGCTTCACCCACTCCGGGCTCCCGGAACGCAAGTCCCTGCAGGACCTCGACTGGTCTTACAACCCCAAGCTCCCCAAGCGCGAGATCTTCGAGCTCACCACGCTCAAGTTCCTCGACGCCAGGGAGAATGCGCTGCTCATCGGCAAGCCCGGCACCGGCAAGAGCCATGTCGCCAAGGCGTTCGCTCTCATCGCCATCGAGCATGGCTACCGCGTCTTCTATCGCGAAGCGCATGTGCTGATCGACGAAATCCACCAAGCCCGAGAGCTTGGTGAGCTCGCCAAGTACCGCCAGCAGCTCGCCGCTGCAAGCCTGCTCGTCGTCGATGACCTGTTCCTGCGCCGACTGCCACCGCACGCCGGCGACGAACTCGCCGATGTGCTCATGAGTCGCTACGAAAAATCCGCCACCGTGGTCACCTCCAACCGACCCGTGGAGGACTGGCCGGCGCTGCTCGGCGATGTTGTCGTCGTGGCCCCGCTCCTCGATCGCCTGATGCATCACGGCCATCTGCTGAAGTTCGAAGGCCGCAGTTGGCGACTCAAAGAGGCCGCCGCTCGGGTTGCCAAGGAAGCTGCGAACGCGTAAACATCATGCGTCCCCTCGCATCACCTGGAGGAGTTTGACCCGATCACAGGTGGAGGAAGTTGCCCCGGCCGCCCGGGGCATGAGCCTAGTATACCGCCGACGCCAAAAAGGACCCTAGCTCGGCGGCTAACGGTGAAGTTGAGGGGCCGCGACAGACCAGCGCCGACAGGGGCCGCGGGCCCACAATCTCTCCCGGGTCCCGCGGCCTCAAGCAGGCCACGCATCACGGCCCCCTCCAACGATTGTTAGGCAACCCGTTACCCACCGCGCAAGCTACTGCCCCGTAACGACAACGGTCGGTCTGTTGTCCCGATAGGGTTGCGACTCTCGGATTTGCCCGTAAGTTGGAAAGTGCTAGCCATGCCTGACATCAGACTCCCCTGGGGGCTCCCCGGAGTACAGCGGCCGACGGCCTCAGGTTCTTGGCGCCGGCGTCCTGCAAGGGCCCTCCGGATTCGACCACCACAATGTCATGTGCCTGCCCTTTCTCATCGCAAGAAAACTCCAAACCAAGGCGCCCAGTAACGCCTTGGCGCCGCGCTTTCTCAGGGTAGTAATTGAGGTGTTAGGCAAGCTGAGGGTCAAAGCGCGAGTCTGCGACGGCGGGGAGGTGCTCGCGCAGCCGGACTGGAGCGATCGCGAGTGACACCGAAAGCAGAACCGCAGAGACAAGAGGGCGAAGAACACACGAGATCGGGACTGAACGAACGTGGTGTCGAATAGGGTCGCCTAACGGTGAAGTTGAGGGGCCGCACGACCACGCCGGACAGGCGACGCGGGCGCACACTGTCCTCCCGCACCCGCGGCGCCAAACAGATCACGCATCACGGCCCCCTCCAACGATTGTTAGGAGCCGCGCTTGAACGCCGGGCACGAAAGATCGCCTTCAACACAGTTCATGAGCTCGGTGATGATGACTAGGCGCTGGTTAGCATAATCCGTCAGACAAGCAGCAAGAACCATCGGGTAAGCGGAACCGCCAGCGACTCCTCCGGCCTGAAATTCGCAAGCGGCTTTCCGATAAGCCACCCACCGACGCTGCGATTCATCAAACGCCAGTAGCTGAGACGCCTGCAGACGCTTCCGATAGATCGCGACCGAGGCGTTGAGCTTGGCTTCCCTGTCGCGCAAGGTACGGTCGGCATCTCGATTCATGTCGAGCTGCGTCTGGGCATGGACAGCAGCCCCGAACCAAAGCGCTAGGGCACTCAACCCGACGGCAGCAAATCGTGGCGTCTGCACGCGGCTCCTAACGGTGAAGTTGAGGGACCGCGGTATAGAGTCCCGGGCGCGTAATTCGCGTTCCATTCTCCGGGCGCGGAGAGCGCCCACCCACCCAACCGATCACGGCTCCCTCGAACGATTGTTAGAAGTCACCCTGCCAAGTGGCACTGTGCGCGTGCGGCCCACGAGCTTCAAGTCAGGCGACATAGTTCCCGAGTAAGCGCGCCCTTGAGGCGTCAATCACGCGAGCCCGCGCCTGGCGAGTGTCGCCACAGGCGCGGCCGATGAGCGCAGCAAAGCTGCTTGGGCGCGCGCCCCGACCTTGATCGAAGCCGTATGGCCGAACGCGCACCTCTGAGGCGCCGAGGGAAGACGCCTGCACGAGAACCGAGTCTGGAAGTGTCCACATTGGGATCGCGCCGAACGAAGGCGCTTCGGACTCTTCGCGGCGCTAAATTCCCGTAAGTGACTTCTAACGGTGAAGTTGAGGGGCCCCACGACCGCGCCGGCAAGGCGCCGCGGGCGCACACTGTCCCCAGGCGCCCGCGGCGCGAATCAAGAAGCGCCTCACGGACCCCTCCAACGATTGTTAGAGGTCAGCCCCATGGTGTTTCGCATAGGTGTCCAGGAGGCTACGGATCATCTTCTGGTACGGAACCCTCGAACGCGCGGCGTGGCGTTTGAAAAAGTCCACACTGCGCTTGCTCAAAGAAATGGTGATCTTTACGCCATCGTCGCGCAGTACCAGCTGATCGGGCGGCGGCAGGAAATCCTTGACCACCTCCAGTCGGCCGAGAGCCTCATCTCGGTACTCTCGATTGTGCTTCATAAATCCTCTTGCCGCGGCGCCAATAGCCGGCGCCGAAAATCCTAATTACGTCACCGCGGTACGTGAAACGTACGGTCAGCACGCCGCCGCCAGTCTCTCCGAAACAATAGAACCGTGGCTCGCCTTTGCTGTGAGAGAGATCCCGGGCGATTACACGCGCCGGATCCAGGAATGCAAGCTGCGCATCCGCAAACGCCACGCCGTGCTTACGCTGGTTCAGCGCGTCCTTGGCCGGGTCCCACTCGAAGCTTGGGCTCACCGCCAAAAGTATAGCTGACGTATGGAACTCGCGCCATACGTCAGTATGGGTGATGGCTCTGGCTGACCTCTAACGGTGAAGTTGAGCGGCCGCCCGGAGGGCTCGCAGGCGCTCGGTTCGGATTTTGCTCTCAAGGCGCATCAAGCGCTCCCGTACAGCCTTTCACGGACCGCTCCAACGATTGTTAGAAGTCACCCAACGAAGCCCACTGTGCGCGTGCGGCGCGGCGGCTTCAACCGAAGCGACATAGTCCCGGGGTTTAGCGCGCCCCTGGGGCCTCAATCACTCGAGCCCGCGCCTGGCGAGCATCGCCACAGGCGCGGCCGATGAGCGCATCAACGCTGCTTGGGCGCGCGCCCCGACTTTGATCGAAGGCGCGTGGCCGCAGGCGCACGTCTGAGGCGCCAAGCGAAGACGCCTGCGGGACGACTTGGTCTGATGGCGTTCGCGTCGTGGCGAAGCAACGCGGAGACGCTTCCAGCTCTTCGCGGCGCTGAATTCCCCCCAAGTGACTTCTAACGGTGAAGTTGAGGGGCCGCACAGAAGCGCCCAGTTGGAGCCGCGGGCGTACAATCTCGTCCCGCGCCAGCGGCGACACTACTGCGCATCACGGCCCCCTCCAACGATTGTTAGACGTCATCGCTAAATCACGTAGAAGTGGTCCACCACAATTTGCCAGTGTGCGCCGAGCTTGAACAGAATCAGTTGTCCCCCCGAGTTCGAGGTGCCGACCGAGGCTATCGCAGTTCGAGGCATTGGGAATGACAGGAGTTCGCCACTGACAAAATCATTGCGCAGACAGGGAGCCGTTACGGTGATCCCAGGTCTAGGGTCACACCCGTGATCCTCTGGCCGCGTAGCTCACGGCAAAAGCCGGAGTGTGGGGTAGTCGCGCTGCAGTCTCGGTAGCAAGGCAGGGTTGCTTCGCAGGTAGACCACGCTCCCTGTGGGGAACTGCGAGAGGGGTCGCTTCATGGCGACCGCAAGAGCATCGTCGGCGTCGATCGCGCAGATAACAGGCGGCGCAAAGCGAAGTGCAACGTAGACGCCAAGAAGTGCAGTAATCGCACCTCCAATGAAGGCGCCAACTAGGACTGGTGCGCGGCTCACGATGACGTCTAACGGTGAAGTTGAGGGGCCGCACGACCACGTCGGAAAGGCGACGCGGGCGCACAATCTCTTCCCGCGCCCGCGGCGCCAAACCGACCACGCCTCACGGCCCCCTCCAACGATTGTTAGACGGCACCCGCGAAGAGGGACAGACAGTCACTTGATTGTCTTGCATGCCGAGATCTTCGGAGGGCCTAACCGGCGGCCAATCACTATGTCAGTGCTGTAATGAGGGTTTGCGACACCGGCACCAAAAGATTCGCCCATACCTTCTAGGAGTCTCCCTTTTTGCTTGAGGTGCACAAAGTAGCCCGCGTCAGGTGAACCGAACAAGCTGAACTCAAGCGTGCCATCGATGAGCTGCCACGAAGTTACGCCCGTCGTATTTGTCTGTACAAAGCTATCAGCCTTTGCAATGTGATTGAGGCTATAGCAACCCTTGGGGCGTCCAAAAGGGTGCGAGGTGTGAGCGGGATCGAGACTTGCGACGTCCTCCTGTGTCATCGGGTCTTTAAAGAGAACGACTGCGGCTCTTGTGAACGTATTCTGCGGATCCGCAAACGAGCACGCACTTTTGCAAATGATTAGCTCGTAGGTTCCGGCGACCGTACGGAATGAGCTGACATCTGCGGAACGCGCGGACCCACCAACCAGCGCTACAGCGAGTAGCGGAATTATGGCGCTTCTCATGAATCCTCTACTGAAGTTGGTTCGAAGCTGCCCTGCCTAGTGGCACCGCGCGGACCTACGGTGCCGTCTAACGGTGAAGTTGAGGGGCCGCGCAGAAGCGCCAGATCAGAGCCGCGGGTGCACACTGTCTTCCAGCACCCGCGGCGACACTACCGACTCTCACGGACCCCTCCAACGATTGTTAGACGTCGCTCAGGCGCTCTTCTTGTGCTTGGCAATGAGTTCGCGGACCGTCGGAACCAACTCTTCCGGTACATTCATTACCGTCGAGGTTGAGACCCCCGCTTCGTCCTCCGCAACCGCTTCTTCGTCCGTCTGAGTCTCGTAATGCTCGAGAACGCGGCGTACGCGCTGCTCATCCCAGCCAGGAGGAAATTTGGGCTCTTTCATCGCTGCTTCCTGCGCCGCCGGCGCCTATATGCCATCGCAGCCTTACCCTTCAGTTCGTAGGCAGTAATCACAAAGTGGCTGTCGGGCTGCGGGTCCGGAACGTAAATTACTCTTAGGAGTCGACCAGATAAAGTACGCCCGAGAGCCACCCGCGCTCCGTCGCGGCCTGGCCGGTCTTCACCAGCACGGCCAAGCACTTGTTCCACCTCGGTCTCAGTAACCTGATGCCTGTAGACGTGCGGCTCACCTGTCTCTGGGTCAATGTAAAAACGAAGCCGCATGCGTTAAGTCATACCACCGAGCTAGCCAGCGGTACAGCGACGTCTAACTGTGAAGTTGAGGGGCCGCACAGAGGCGCCGGACAAGCGCCGCGGGCGCACACTGTCCCCAGGCGCCCGCGACGCCAAACAGACCACGCGTCACGGACCGCTCCAACGATTGTTAGACAGCATGCTTCGACGCCGCGTGCGGCTAGCTGTCACTTGGCTTGCTCACCCGACATCTTCTGCCCGCGTTCGACTATGTCTTTGCCAATTCGTGTTATTTCCTGTCCCTTGTCTGTAAGACTCGCCCCGCAACGTTTCGCCTCGAAGCCATAATCGGTGGTAGTCATGGTGCTGATTTCCTTGATCATGAGGGCCTCAATATCAAGCTTGGGCACACGCCCGTCGAGTCGGCCGATGTAATACATGGACAGCATCATTCCGGCTGATCGCTGGGTAGGGTCGGCCATTCCAGCAAACTTCATACCGACGATAACGCAGCGCACGTCCGCGATCGTCTCTGCGTCCTGCGCCGGAGCCTGCGCCGACGACAGCGTCAGAGCCCCCACGAGCATAGTCAACAAGGTGTTCCGCATCGAAGTTCTCCTCGACCTCGGGCCTCACCGCGAGACCACTGACGTCTAATCCACTGGTGACGCTCGCATGCTGTCTAACGGTGAAGTTGAGGGGCCGCACGAGGGCGCAGGCCGCGAGCAAGGCGAACGAAGCTCTTCAGTCGGTTCGAGAGCGGCCGAACAGGAGCCGCGGGCGCACAATCTCTTCCCGCGCCCGCGGCGACACTACCGAGCATCACGGACCCCTCCAACGATGGTTAGACGTCAGGACGCCCAGGCCATCTTCAGCCGCTTCTTTGCGGCGGCGCAGTCACGCAGGTAGAGATTAATCAGATTTTGGTACGGGACGCCGCTTTGCTTCGATAGGGATTTGAAGTAGTCGACCGTGTCACCGTCCAAGCGAATGGTTATCTGTCGCTTGGCCTTTCGAACGTAAGGGTTCGGAACGGAATTTGAAAAGTCGTAGCTCTTTCTCATTTCAACCACCTAACGTAGTCGCGGCGCTCGGACGGGTCCGCTCGCCGCGCGGAAATGATGCGAACTGCGCCGGAGGACTCGCGATAGCAGTGGCATATCACCAGCAACCGCAGGCGGATACTGAGGCCGAGCAGAACAAATCGATCTTCGACATCGGAGTGTTCCGGATCAGCAATCAGGCGCGCGTTCTCGTCAAGAAAGACCGTCCGAGCCTCCTCGAACGATACCCCGTGCTTCCGTCGATTGGCACGATTCTTATCTTCGTCCCATTCGAACGGAAGCGCAGCCATACCTATAGTGTAACTACAACGTAATGGGCGTCAAGAACTGACGTCTAACGGTGAAGTTGAGGGGCCGAACGCAGGCGCCCGATTGGAGCCCCGGGTGCACACGGTCTTCCCGCACCGGCGGCGACACTACCGAGCCTCACGGCCCCCTCCAACGATTGTTAGACGGCGATATCACGCCATGTCCAAGAGTCGAGTTGCCGTTTCAGGATCCGAAGTGATCTCGGCGAGTCTGCTGCGGATCCGCGTGGCATAGCCTTCGCTTACCACGCCGCGCTTGTACATCGTGAGTTCCTGAAGCAGGACGCCAATCGTGCCCCAGTCGTCGCCTGAGATGACGTTGGAGTCCGGCATCCCCCGGTGCTGCCACATGTCCACGTCGCCGTTGAACCTAGCGTAAACGTCCAACTTGGCGCCGGTGATCATCGCCGTCTAACGGTGAAGTTGAGGGGCCGCACGAGAGCGCAGGCTGCGCATAGGTCGAAGGAGGCTCTCCAGACGGGACAAGCGCCGCGGGCGCATACTGTCTTTCAGCGCCCGCGACGCGTAAGCAGAAGAGTGTCACGGCTCCCTCCAACGATTGTTAGGCGTCACCATGGAGCCTCAACCCACAATGCGCACAGCTGCGTGCAACTCGAAGTGTTGTCCACCAAGAGGAGCGAGAGAAAAGCTGCCCGCAGCGAGGACAGCGAAAATAGCTTTGGTATGCCAGGAGAATGACGAAGAGAAGACCACACACAATGGCAGCGATGGCTAGAGGCGCAGATAGCTGGCGTGTCGTCGCAGATGAGCTGGCCCAGATAGCGAGGACGAGTCCGATTGGCAGTGCAGCAAGCCCTGCGATACCACAGCGGGTGATGGTTCGATAGCGTCGCCACTGCACTGAGTAGGACATGACGCCTAACGGGGAAGTTGAACGGCCGCGTAGAAGAGCCGGCCGGGCGACGCGGGCGCAGACTGTCCCCAGGCGCCCGCGTCGCCTAGCAGCTTGCGTATCACGGACCGTTCCAACGTTTGTTAGAGGACGCCCTCAACCAGCCTACTGTGCGCGCGCGGTCCCTGAGGCGCAAACCAAGGGCAGAGAGCCGCCGTTCAAGCGCGCCGCCCGCAGCTGAGCAAAGCCACCGCGGCTCCATTTACCTGCCCCCTCAAAGACTACCTGTTGCGGCGCGCGCCCCGATCTCACTCGAAGGTGATCCGCGCGCGCACTCGATGACCTCAAACGGAGGGATGCTTCCGATTCTTATATCTCTTCGAAATCTTCGCTCGGACGCCTGTTCTACTAATTCTTCCTTCGCGCTACTGAAGTTGAATTCCAACAGCGGACTCTAACGGTGAAGTTGAGGGGCCGCGCAGAAGCGCGCGATCAGAGCCGCGGGTGCATGCTGCCTTCCAGCACCCGCGGCGACACTACCGAGCATCACGGCCCCCTCCAACGATTGTTAGAAGCCAGGAGAACTACGGAGCCCATCACTTGACGCTGCCGTTTAGAGCAAGGAGACGCGCCAGCACCGCGGCGCCAAGCGCTTGGTACTCCGCTTCCGGAAGCGACATGGCGTCCAGCTGAGGTGAATCCAAGCGCTTGTTTGTGTAGAACGAAGCGAACTGCCACGACGTCTCGCGCTGAGGCTGACCGGAGCGAACGTCGTCAAGAATCACGCGGCACGTTCCATCGCCCAGATCGAGGAGGCTTACGACAACCCCGAAGGTGGAGCGTTTCCCATCGTCCGTTTCGAGTGGCACCGGGTTCGCCTCCTGGCTTCTAACGGTGAAGTTGAGGGGCCGCGCGCAGGCGCCCGATCAGAGCCGCGGGTGCATACTGTCTTCCCGCACCCGCGGCGCTAATCAGACCACGCATCACGGCCCCCTCCAACGATTGTTAGAGTCCGGCCGTGCGCCCAGTTCAAAGCAGCTTGAGCAGATCCTCGCGACTGAGTTTGCAGTCGCGCAGTATTCGCCCGAGGAGCCCGGGACCGATCGTCTCGCCAGCGTGCACCGGAACCACCGTCGCCCGTCCATCAGCATGTCGCACAAAGTGATGGCTGCCCCGAGTTCTGATCGTCTGAAACCCGCCTCGTCGGAGTGCTGCGATTAGGTCCTTACCAGTCAGCGCCGGAAGCGAAGTCACGCGTTGACCGTAACCCGCTGGACCCCGACAAAGTCGAGGTCTTCGGTGGGCGCACCCTGGCTTTCAAGGCACAGAGCGATCGCCTCGCGAATGCGTACCATGAGTTCATCCAAAGACTTCGCTTGGGTGTGACAGCCCGGCAGCGCCGGGACCGAGGCGACGAAGTAGCCGTCCGAGTCCTTTTCAACGACGACATCAAATTGCCTGGTCATAGTGCCTCCAAAGACAGTTTACGCCCAGGGTCGCGGCGAGCCAAAACGAAGCGGGGCCGGACTCTAACGCCGCGCTTGAGCGGCCGCCCGGAAGCGCGGCCAGTGCGACGCGAGCGCATAATTTCTTCCAGCGCTCGCGGCGCACCACCGCAGGCGGATCACGGCCCGCTCCAAGCAGTTGTTAGAGGGACTGCCGTCACCGCCAAACGAAGCCACCCAAGTCACTTGGCACTGCCCCACCGCGCGCCTGCGCGCAGCTCCGGCGCCAAACGAAGCGCGCTCACCGAAGCTGCCGAGGCTGATACTAGCGCTTCCGCAGCGGCGCGCCACCACGGCGCGTCTCGCCAAGATTGGCACTGAATTAACTTGAGAAAGCAGACGGACTGCTTGCGCGCCGCGGCAACGAAGGGTCTTGGAGGTCAAGCGAAGTGGAGGCGCCTGCTCCAAGGTTTCCCCCGAACAGTCCCTCTAACGGTGAAGTTGAGGGGCCGCACAGAAGCGCCCGACGGCGCCGAGGGCGCACAATCTCTCAGCGCCCGCGGCGCCAAGCCGCAGGCGCTTCACGGACCCCTCCAACGATTGTTAGATGCCGGCGGCCTTTCGCCTTGCATGTTCGCACTTCCAGCATATTTCGAAGTTCTCTGGATTCTTTTCGTGGCACTTAGGGCATATCCAGCCAGGGGCAGCATCCTCGTCCGCCTTGGGAGTACCGGCTGCAAACGTAACCGCTTCGCCTGGGCCAACAAGCCGAAGTCGCAATAGGTTCGGCGTGAGCGGCAGTAGCACGAAGCCACCAACAAGTGCGATGGGCAGGCACAGGAGCTCGAGCTGTTCAATTGCATCAAGATGGCCCTTGCTCTTAAGCGACACCAGGCCCCTTAGGCCGAAAAAAAGATAGCGCAAGGAGAATGCTCTGCACGACGTACAGGCGTGTCCGGACGATCCGAAGTTTTGCGCCGCAATGTTGACACTCGAGTCCGAGATTTGGTGTGCCGCGCATTATGAATCCCCTTACACCCAAAGGCGCCAGCGACCTTAGGGAGACTGGACTCAGGCACTGAGGGCAACGAAGTGAGCTTGGCGACGGCATCTAACGGTGAAGTTGAGGGGCCGGACGACCAGGTCCGACAAGCGCCGCGGGCGCACACTGTCTTACAGCGCCCGCGGCGCCAAACAGACCACGCCTCACGGCCCCCTCCAACGATTGTTAGGCATCCGGACCCCGACCTAAAACGACTTGGACCACTGCTGTCCTTGTAGGCGCATGAACTCCCCGCCCAGCTTCCACAGGAGGAGTTTGTTGCCGCCCTCTGCATCAACGTAACCCGCCGCTGGCAGTATTACCGTCTTAGCGAGCGACTTCCCCACCATAATCCCGCCTGGAGCAGTGTGAGATTCTGCGACGTGGCCAGATTGGAAGGTGCGCATTTCCAGCGGCGCCGGAGCGCGCAGGTACCAGTAGGAAGCATCTTCCGCCTCTAGGGCATAGGTGCCGGGCGGAAACCTGATGCCGTGCGACGCGGCCGTTGCGTCGTAAAACACCATGCCGTCCTTAACCGTCAGTGTCTTCGTAGAGTCCGAAATGACGGTGACTGATCGTGTCTCAGAGGCAACGGGATTTGCGATTGGCGGCAGCATTCCGCATCCCGTAAACAGGCAACTGACTGCAAGACTTGTAATCAACGCTAAGCGATGCATGCTCGCTGCTCCCTCCGGATGCCTAACGGTGAAGTTGAGGGACCGCGGTAAAGACTCGCGGGCGCTCGGTTCGCATTCCAGTCTCCGGGCGCGGAGAGCGCCCACCCACCCAACCGATCACGGCTCCCTCGAACGATTGTTAGAAGTCACCCTGCCAAGTGGCACTGTGCGCGTGCGGCCCACGAGCTTCAAGTCAGGCGGCATAGTTCCCGAGTAAGCGCGCCCTTGAGGCGTCAATCACGCGAGCCCGCGCCTGGCGAGTATCGCCACAGGCGCGGCCGATGAGCGCAGCAAAGCTGCTTGGGCGCGCGCCCCGACCTTGATCGAAGCCGTATGGCCGAACGCGCACCTCTGAGGCGCCGAGGGAAGACGCCTGCACGAGAACCGAGTCTGGAAGTGTCCACATTGGGATCGCGCCGAACGAAGGCGCTTCGGACTCTTCGCGGCGCTAAATTCCCGTAAGTGACTTCTAACGGTGAAGTTGAGGGACCGCGGTAAAGACTCGCGGGCGCTCGGTTCGCGTTCCATTCTTCGGGCGCGGAGAGCGCCCACCCATCCAACCGATCACGGCTCCCTCGAACGATTGTTAGAAGTCACCCTACCGAGGGCGACTGTGCGCGTGCGGCCGCAGCGCCGCAAGCCCGACCAAGGATCAGAGTTAAGCGCGCCCCGCCGCCTTAATCGAAGACGACTCGCGCCTGGCGAAGCAACAGGCGCAAGTGGTGAGATCATCAAAGCCCCCGGGCGCGCGCCCCGACCTTGATCGAAGGCTCGTGGCCGCACGCGCACGTCTGATGCGCCGATCGAAGACGCCTGCACGAGAACCGAGTCTCGCAGCGCGCACGTTGAGGCGGAGCCCAACGAAGGCATTTCGGATTCTTCGCGGCGCTGAATTCACCCAAGTGACTTCTAACGGTGAAGTTGAGGGGCCGCGTGACCACGCCGCACAGGCGACGCGGGCGCACACTGTCTTCCGGCGCCCGCGGCGCCAAACAGACCACGCCTCACGGACCCCTCCAACGATTGTTAGACGTCGCCCACAGAACCCCATTCATGGGACCCACTCGAAACCTTCCACGATGAGACCCATAGGCTCCGACCGAGGCCGAGCATAGAGCTTTGTAACAACGTCAGTGCACAGTTGTATCAAGTCGCCGTCCTCAGCGCGCAAGTACGAGATGCCATTAGTCGTGCGCTCTGAGAATGAGTAACCCCTTCTTGACACAAAGCCAACGAAGCTAGCCTTGTCCTCAATGTTTCGTCGTGCGAGAAGGACCCAATCCACCCCGAGATGGCCGTTTTCGAGGGAGAGCCGCAAGTGAACAGCGTCTCTCTGGTTTGGACGATCAGGTGTGGTAAAGACGAGTTCGGCAAATGCGGGCGTACCAGACGCTCTCGCAAGCTCGGTCAGTACGTTCGGTAGGTCCGCCACGGTGACTTGTATAGACGGCACGGACGGCGACCTTAAGTCCCAATCTATTTGAGCACCAGTCCACCGAGCTACCAAGACCACGGCCGTAACGCCGAGGGCTACTACAAGTAAAAAGGATGCGAGTGAGACACCTACGACCGACCACCAAGAGCCTCTTGGCCACCCTTCGGTAATGTGCTTCTCGTACGATGACTTAAAGCACGAGGACGCATAAAGCTCTGTCGCGGCGGTGTAGATGAGAGGTATCAGAGCCCCCGGGAACCTTGCCGGTAGCAGATAGGCGACCGCGAGTACCAGCGCAGTAAACCCGAAGCCCACCCAGAGCGAGCGTCGAGAGCGAACCTCGTCACCGAACGCCAGAAAGTTACGTGAGAAGAACCACGCCGCCGCCAATGGGCTTCCCAAAAGCGCCGCAAGGCTGATCTGTCGAGGCGACCAAATGCGTGCGCTAGGCCGAGACGAAGTGGGAGCGAACGGATCTGCCACGGCGTGTCTCAGGCGACGTCTAACGGTGAAGTTGAGGGGCCGCACAGAAGCGCCAAGCAAGCGCCGCCGGCGCACACTGTCTTCCAGCGCCGGTGGCGCGATCACGCAGGCCGCTCACGGACCCCTCCAACGATTGTTAGGTGCCACGGCGCTCTCAGTGTGTTTCTTGCTGAAAAGAAACTGGCAGTCCGTTGAATAAGTGACCGTTCGGCTCGTACATAAACATCGTGCCAAAAAGTTTCTTTGTGCCTGAGGTCAGCCACCCGGCGAGAACCAGTTTATAGCGGAGAGAGCCCTCGTCAGAGAACTCGATGATTTCGAGATCGTTGGAACGAGAAATGCTTCGTGACACTAGTTCTTGCTTGGATGTGCCTCCAAACGCTCGAGAGAAACGGACGTGACCATCTGGGTAAAACTCGAGTTCGTCAGTTTCCCCCTTGGTGGTTGGAAAAGCGGACTGCCACGCCCCTTTCATGTCCGCTGCGCCGAGATTGCGAGTTTCTGCGTCAACGACGCCAGCTACTAGAACGAGGAGGAACCCGAGCAAACGCTTCATCAGGGCACCTAACGGTGAAGTTGAGGGGCCGGGCACCCACGCCCGATGGCGCCGAGGGCGCACAATTTCTCAGCGCCCGAGGCGCCAAGCCGCAGCCGCATCACGGCCCCCTCCAACGATTGTTAGACGGCATGCGGAGCAATCGTGGCCGAGTAATGAAAAGCCAAATTGGCACGGCGATAACTACACCTTCAATGGCGGTCACTAATGCGATGCGAAGCGCCCACGCGGCGTCGAGCGTACCGGCCCGGTAGTTCGACGAGGAGAAGGCGATGAAGCTCGGGACGGAGACCAACGCTTCAAACAGAACGATATGGCCAAGCAGTGACGAGCTGCACCATCTAAGTAGTCTGCGCATGGGCGTGCGGGCCTCCGGCGTCAGCTCGACCGCTGACGTTAAAGTTGCCACTGACGTCGTGCATGCCGTCTAACGGTGAAGTTGAGGGGCCGCACAGAAGCGCAGGCCGGGCGACGCGGGCGCACACTGTCCCCAGGCGCCCGCGGAGCCAATCAGATCACGCCTCACGGACCCCTCCAACGATTGTTAGAGGTCAGCCCCATGGTGTTTCGCATAGGTGTCCAGGAGGCTACGGATCATCTTCTGGTACGGAACCCTCGAACGCGCGGCGTGGCGTTTGAAAAAGTCCACGCTGCGCTTGCTCAAAGAAATGGTGATCTTTACACCATCGTCGCGCAGTACCAGCTGATCGGGCGGCGGCAGGAAATCCTTGACCACCTCCAGTCGGCCGAGAGCCTCATCTCGGTACTTTCGATTGTGCTTCATAAATCCTCTTGCCGCGGCGCCAATAGCCGGCGCCGAAAATCCTAATTACGTCACCGCGGTACGTGAAACGTACGGTCAGCACGCCGCCGCCAGTCTCTCCGAAACAAGAGAACCGTGGCTCGCCTTTGCTGTGAGAGAGATCCCGGGCGATTACACGCGCCGGATCCAGGAATGCAAGCTGCGCATCCGCAAACGCCACGCCGTGCTTACGCTGGTTCAGCGCGTCCTTGGCCGGGTCCCACTCGAAGCTTGGGCTCACCGCCAAAAGTATAGCTGACGTATGGAACTCGCGCCATACGTCAGTATGGGTGATGGCTCTGGCTGACCTCTAACGGTGAAGTTGAGCGGCCGCCCGGAGGGCTCGCAGGCGCTCGGTTCGGATTTTGCTCTCAAGGCGCATCAAGCGCTCCCGTACAGCCTTTCACGGACCGCTCCAACGATTGTTAGAAGTCACCCAACGAAGCCCACTGTGCGCGTGCGGCGCGGCGGCTTCAACCGAAGCGACATAGTCCCGGGGTTTAGCGCGCCCCTGGGGCCTCAATCACTCGAGCCCGCGCCTGGCGAGCATCGCCACAGGCGCGGCCGATGAGCGCATCAACGCTGCTTGGGCGCGCGCCCCGACCTCAGTCTGGAGTGCTGCCAGCCGCACGCGCACTCCCCGAGGCGACGAACGAAGACGCCTGCACGAGAACCGAGTCTGGCAGCGCACGCACTCAGGTGGAGCCCAGCGAAGGCGCTTCGGATTCTTCGCGGCGCTGAATTCCCCCCAAGTGACTTCTAACGGTGAAGTTGAGGGGCCGCGTAGAAGCGCTCGCTGGCGCTGAGGGCGCACAACCTCTCAGCGCCCGAGGCGCCAAACAAGAAGCGCGTCACGGCCCCCTCCAACGATTGTTAGCAGGCACACCCAGCTCCTGGACGACTGCCGGATCGTCCGTCATGTAAAAGAGCGGCTCCATTGCTCTGTGCTCTACGACGTCTGGCAGGCCGTTGATCGTGATGACCTCGTACTTTGGGTATCCGGGTGGAAACCCAAGCGGCGGATTCTTGAGTGTCACTGGATGGCCCCCCCGGGGGTATCCACTGACTTTAAGGCGCTGCTGCTTGTGTGAATCGTACAACCTAAAGGTAGCGGTTCGGCCAATAGGTGAAACGTAGTAATCCAGCGTGACTGAGATCTGATTTCTGGATAGGCCCGGAGGCAGGGCGATCCACCTAGGCAAGCGGGACGAAGGCGCAAGCTCAAACGAGGATTCCGGAAATAACCCGCAGGAGCTCAGCGTAAGAACCGCGACGGCGGTGAATGCGAAGTGACGCTGCAAATTTGTGCCTGCTAACGGTGAAGTTGAGGGGCCGGCCGACCACGCCGGACAGGCGACGCGGGCGCACAATCTCTTCCAGCGCCCGCGGCGCCAAACCGCAGGCGCATCACGGACCCCTCCAACGATTGTTAGATGACCCAGCCATCCAGAGACGTTATATCCAGCCCTTCGGCATCGCTAAATCTGGCCGCGCGTCGTGGATTAAGCTCATAAGCTGCCTGATATCCGCATTCACGAAGTGCTTAACCGACACGTCTATGAATTTGCTTCCAGTTGCGTCGCGACCTTCTATAGAGATTCGGCGAAACGGCCTGTTCATCTTGGCGAGCTCCTTGGCATTAGATGCCTGCCGGCCCACGGATGTGATGTCGGCAATTCCTATTGACACTCGCGGTATCCGAAAGGCTCTCTGATGAACGACGCCGTCCTCCACCCAAATGCTGTACCAGAGCCCCATCAAAACCTGCAGCGAATATACCCCGCAGAGGAGCAGCGCAGACTCAAACGTTCCCCACTTCCCAGAGCGAAAGGAGACGACAAGGCCCCAAACAGCAAGCGCTAGAAAAAAAGTTCCCAACGTTCTATACGGCACGATTGAGTGACGCAGCACTAGGCGAGTCACGGTCTTTCCCTGCTGACCAGATCGCACCCGAAGAGGGTCACTGTGCATGCTGGGGCATCTAACGGTGAAGTTGAGGGGCCGCGCGGCGGCGCCCGCTTGGAGCCGCGGGCGCATACTTTTTCCCCGCGCCCGCGGCGCCAACTACCGCGCTTCACGGCCCCCTCCAACGATTGTTAGGCGGACGACTCACTAGCGACTCAACCTCATAAAGTTAACGGCTAGAACGCAACGCGGTCTCGATATCCCCGGTGTTCACGAACACAGCAACTTCAGCGAAACTACGAGGAGGATCCCCCCGAAGGCTGAAAGCGCGTGCCAGTAGCCTGTAATGCCAGAAAGCCCTTGACACTATCGGAGCCAATGGCCTCGTGCGCACACAGCGACCATAGTGCCCGGCGCTTTACGTAACCACCCGAGGCGTCGCCACCGAAGTAGAGACTTCCCCCAATCAGCAACGTAAAGAAATTGACCACGGCCAAGACTGTAGTTGGGTAGATCGACCCACTTGGCGCGTTTGGAGTACGCCAGAAACTTGAGACTGGCATCACGTCCGCCTAACGGTGAAGTTGAGGGGCCGCACAGAAGCGCCCATTGGAGCCGCGGGCGCACACTGTCTTCCCGCACCCGCGGCGACACTACCGCGCATCACGGACCCCTCCAACGATTGTTAGACGGCGCGCACTGGTCAGCTGACCCCCGCCTGACGCTGCCGGAAAGTGAAGCCCCCAACCATCAGCGCAACGCCACTGAGCGCGGCTATCAGATCGATATAGTGTCCAACGCTTGGAGATTGTCCCGAACCGAGCGGCGGAAAAATCGCCATATGCTTCAAATGCGTGCGTCAACGCCATGACTCCGAAGCAGCTTAAGACTGATAGCTTGCAGTGTCGATGCCAGGTTGCGGCGCGTCAGAAATAGGACCAGAGAAACGCCAAAAAGGACGCAGGCAGCGATCAGTGCTAGGAGACCCTTGGGGACCGCTGCGCTCATTATCGGCGCCGTCTAACGGTGAAGTTGAGGGGCCGCACGCAGGCGCCCGATTGAAGCCGCGGGCGCACACTCTCTTCTCGCGTCCGCGGCGACACTACCGCGCCTCACTGGACCCCTCCAACGATTGTTAGACGGCAAAGCCCACCTCGCTACAGGTCCGCAGGCGACGGGCCCTTCCATTTGATCTTGCGACCGATCGACGCGGCACTTGGCATAGATGTGTCGGCCATCGCTTAGTTGCCTCAACCCCGTAGTGATTTGGGAAGGCCTTAACCGATACGTTCTGCAACCCCTGAGTGTCACAGTACGCCTGGAATTCGTCGTGTGTTCAGTGGATCCAGCACCAGTCCAAGAAGCGTCGGAACTGAAGCGAGAAGTGCGATAACGGCAACCAACCCAAGAGCGATGAATGCGAAGCGCATTTGACGTCTAACGGCTAAGTTGAGGGGCCGCACGACCACGTGTCCGGGGCGCCGCGGGCGCACGCTGTCTTTCAGCGCCGCGGCGCCAAGCCGACCACGCATCACGGACCCCTCCAACGATTGTTAGACATCGGTGGAGACGTTGTTCGCAAACAATAGGAAGCCCAGAACGAAGGCTGCAATAAAAGCAACGTTCGTGACAAGAGCCAAGCGACAGTAAGACTGGGGGACTGGCGGTTGGGCGTGAACACAGAGCTTGTAGAGGTAAAATGGTGTTCCCGACCACATGAAATTGATGGGAACGCCGCGGCGACTGAGCAAAATGTAAACGAGGACGTTTCCAAGCACCGCAGTCAGACCGGCTGCAACGAACGCGGCTACTAACATTTCAAAAAGCACTGGGCTAATCCGCCGGTGTCTAACGGTGAAGATCAGGGGCCGCACGACCACCCCGGATGAGCGCCGCGGGCGCACACTGTCTCCCCGCGCCCGCGGCGCCGAACAGACCACGCCTCACGGACCCCTCCAACGATTGTTAGAGCGCACGCAGTCGCAGGAGAGATGCGGCTTTCCATAGCACCCTGTTATGCCTTATTGGCAGCGTACAGAACAAGCGTCGCACCAACCATGAGTGCGCACCGGGCATAGCTTGCGTACAAGTAGTTTCTCTCACGGCCAGTAACATAAACTGTTTTGCCGTAGTTCACCGACACCGGTACAAGCCTCCGCTCTAAAGGCTGTGGCGAGGCGGGCATGTGTCGCGTGTAGTACTGTCGCGTCCCAACCATCACAACAAAGGCAATGACAAGGAAAACCTTAATGAGGTTCGAAAAAGCGATGGTGTTCACGTGCGCTCTAACGGTGAGCTTGAGCGACGAGCGGTGGTAAAACGGCTCTCATCAATAGAGTAACTGTCGCTCTTTGCTTGCTGATGTATGTCCGCAAAAACTCGATCGCTCCAAGCGAGGGTTAGAAGTCACCCAACGAAGCCCACTGTGCGCGTGCGGCGCAACGGCTTCAACCGAGGCGACATCGTCCCCGGGTTTAGCGCGCCCCTGAGCCCTCAATAACTCGAGCCCGCGCCTGGCGAGCATCGCCACAGGCGCGGCCGATGAGCGCATCAAAGCTGCTTGGGCGCGCGCCCCGAACTTCATCGGAAGCTCGTAGCCGCGCGCGCACGTCTGAGGCGCCAAGCGAAGACGCCTGCAAGAGAACCGAGTATGGCAGCGCGCAGACCCAGAGGGAGTCCAACCGAGGCGCTCCCGTTTCTTCGCGGCGCTCAATTCCCCCCAAGCGACTTCTAACGGTGAAGTTGAGGGGCCGCGCGACGACGCCGGCCAGGCGCCGCGGGCGCACACGTCTTCCGGCGCCCGCGGCGACACTACCGACTATCACGGACCCCTCCAACGATTGTTAGCCGACGAGCCTGTCATATTCGGCGTGTGTGCCAATCCAAAACCACTGAATTCCGTCCTGGACGTCATGCCCCAGAGCCCGGTAATGCGCGCCAATGGCATATACCACACCGGACCCATGCGGTTGAGGTGAAGCGATGGATGTCGAGGGTCCGCCTTGAGCAGGTCGAAGTTCTTCTTGGCAAGGGAGCGGGCCTCCTCGGGCAGTGCCCTGTAGAGCGCCCAAAACCGCGCTGAGGCGTGGTGCCTCAAAGTTCCCGCGTCCGGCCTTCCTTAAAGTCGGAGTGAGCTTCCTCCAGCAGCTCGTCGAGCTTGCCAGATCGTGCTTCCCCTTTGATCTGGGCGTCCCAAGCCGCCCAATCGCGCTCAATGAATCAACGAAGCTCGGTGAATTCCTCGCGCGAGAGCTCGCCAATCTGGCGCTCGATGTGTTCGACCTTGCGCATGAGCCTAGTATACCGCCGACGCCAAAAAGGACCCTGGCTCGGCGGCTAACGGTG
>CAVQKW010000004.1:0-128738 GCA_963713175.1 uncultured Gammaproteobacteria bacterium
GCGGGGCCTGCGAGCGCACGCTGGGCGCCGGACGGATCGCCATGATCGCCATCGGCGGCGCCATCGGCACGGGGCTGTTCCTCGGCAGCGGCTTTGCCATCGGCCTGGCCGGCCCTGCGGTACTGCTGAGCTATGCGATCGGGGCACTCGTCGCGCTGCTGCTCATGGGGTGCCTGGCGGAGATGACCGTCGCACACCCGACGTCGGGGTCGTTCGGCGCCTATGCCGAGTATTACCTCGGCCCGATGGCCGGCTTCCTCGTGCGCTATGCCTACTGGACCAGCATCGTGCTCGCCGTCGGCACCGAGGTACGGCCGTGGCGCTCTATATGCACTACTGGTTTCCGGCACCGCCCGGCTGGCTGTGGATCGTCGGCGTTCTCGGCGCTGCTCATCGCGGTGAACGCCCGCAGCGTCAACGTTTCGGCGCGGTCGAGTACTGGTTCTCCGCGGTCAAGATCACGGCCATCGTGCTGTTCATCGTGCTGGCGAGTTACATCGTGCTGCGCGCACCCGCGCAGGGCGCGCCGGCCGCGGTCGGCTTTCACAACTACACCGGGTCCATGGGGGCCTCTTTCCCAACGGCCTGTGGGGCGCGTGGGTGGCCGTGATCGTCGTCGATCTTCAGTTATCTGAGTATCGAGATGATCGCGGTGGCCGCCGGGGAGGCGGCGCAGCCGCAGGTGGCGTATCACCCGCGCGTTTCGCTCCACGTCGCGCGGCTGATTCTGTTCTACCTGTTGACGCTCGCCCTGGTGCTGGCGATCGTCCCGTGGACGCAGGCGGGGATCGACGAGAGTCCGTTCGTGAAGGTCATGCGCGCCCTGCATGTGCCCGGGCGCCGGGGATCTTCAACTTCGTGATCCTGATCGCCGCGCTCTCGGCCATGAACAGCCAGCTCTACATCACCACGCGCATGATGTTCAGCCTGGCGCGTGCCGGGAGGCACCGCGGCGCTTCGGCGAGCTCACCGGCCGCGGCGTGCCGCTCAATTCGCTGCTGCTGTCGAGCCTCGGCATCGCGCTGGCGGTGGTGCTGAGCGTACTGGCCGGCAAGTCCTCCTTCATCCTGATGCTCGCGATCTCCTCTTTCGGGGCGATATTCACCTGGATGATGATCTTCGTGACGCACTATTTTTTTCGTCGCGCGCACCAGCGTACTGAAGCTGCGCCGCTGCGCTTTCGCATGATCGGGTTTCCTTTCACGACGCTCCTGGGCGCGGGTCTTATGGCGGCGGTGTTGGTCACTACGGCGTTCGCGCCCGCATTTCGCATGACCCTGGTGTTCGGCATTCCATTCCTCGCGCTGCTGCGCCGCTGTACCTTTACCCCAGGCACGCTACCGCTCCAGGTAGTTGCCGCAAAGGGGCAAACCCACACGCGCGGAGTAAGCTCTGAGGCACTCACCGATGGAGGGCCGTGCCATGGCAGTCAAATCGATTCCGGACGGATACCACAGCGTAACCCCATATCTGATGTTGGAGGGCGCCGCCAGTGCGATTGCGTTCTACAAGGAGGCTTTCGGGGCGACCGAGTTGTTCCGCATGCCGGACGCGAGCGGCCGCATGGAACCCATGCAGAGATCCGGATCGGCGACTCCGTGGTCATGCTGGCCGACGCCCAGACGGGCGCGATCTGCAGCAGCCCGCGCTCGCTCGGCGGCTCGAGCGTCGGGCTGATGAATCTATCTGGATAACGTCGACACCGTTTTTGCCCGCGCGATCAAGGGCGGGCGGCAAGTCGGTGCGGGCGGTGGCGAATCAGTTCTACGGCGATCGCTCCGGGACGCTGGAGGATCCCTTCGGTCACGTATGGACCGTCGCGACTCATGTGGAAGATGTCTCTCCTGAGGAGATCGAACGGCGCGTCGCGGCGCAGAAATCATCGGGCACCTCCGCAGGTCTAGCATTCCGCCTCCACCGTCAACGGGCCGCCGGGCGCAGTGCGTGCGGCCCGCGTGGCAAGGTTGCCCGCGTCCGTTCCCCGAGTGCTATGATGCGCGCGGCGTCCTAACCGGCGCTCAGGGGGATATTCACAATGTCGCAGACCCGCCTTAAGAAGCGGGCGCGAGGTCCGTCATGGTCTTCAATTCGCTCACCTTCGTCGTGTTCTTCGCGTGCGTGCTGCGTGCTGCACTCGCTGCCGTTGCGGCTGGACCACGAAGAAGGTCAACCTGCTGATCGCGAGCTACCTGTTCTATGCGGCGTGGAATCCGCCGTTCGTGATCCTGCTGTGGGTCTCGACCGTGGTCGACTGGTACGCCGCGCAGGGGCTGGTGAAGGCGCGGCGCGAGCGCGCCCGGCACGCCTGGATGCTGCTCTCGGTGGTCGCGAATCTCGGCATGCTCGGCTACTTCAAGTACGGCCAGTTCCTGCTCGACAACTTCACCGCGCTGATGGCGGCGTTCGGCATCGCGTACCACCCGGCGCACTACGACATCGTGCTGCCGGTCGGCATCTCCTTCTATACGTTCGCCACCATGTCGTACACGCTGGACGTGTACCTGCGGCGCGCGCTCCCGGCGCGCAACCTGCTCGACTACGCGCTGTTCGTCACATTCTTCCCGCACCTGGTGGCCGGGCCCATCATGCGGCCGACCGAGCTCGTGCCGCAGTTCGAGACGCCGCGCCGCGCGAGCGCGCAGCAGCTGCGCTTCGGGCTCGCGCTCATGACGATCGGCCTGTTCAACAAGATCGTGCTCGCCGACAGTTTCCTCTCGCACGTCGCAGAGAGGGTCTACGACAGCGACAAGATTCCGGGAGCGCTCGATGCCTGGGCCGCAACGCTTGCCTTCAGCGGCCAGATCTTCTGCGACTTCGCCGGCTACTCGACCACCGCGATCGGGGCGGCGCTGTGCCTCGGGTTCGCCATGCCGGACAACTTCCGCTTTCCCTACGCGGCGGTCGGCTTCTCGGATTTCTGGCGGCGCTGGCACATCACGCTCTCCTCGTGGCTGCGCGACTATCTCTACATTCCGCTCGGCGGTAACCGCCACGGGGCCCGTCGCACCTATGTCGCCCTCATGGCCACGATGCTGCTCGGCGGACTGTGGCACGGGGCGAACTGGACCTTCGTCGCCTGGGGCGGCCTGCACGGTGTCTATCTGGGCCGTCGAGCGCGCTTTGCGCCGACGCTTTGCGGGTTACCGCCCGGGGCCGATCGTGTTCGTGGCGCTGGGCCTCCTCACCTACACGCTGGTGAACATCACCTGGGTGTTCTTCCGCGCCAGGACTTTCGGCAAGGCCTGGGTGGTGCTGCGGGGTATGTTTGGTCAGAGCGGTGCGAGCAAGCCCATTCTCGATACCTTCAGTCTGCTCACGGTGGCCGTCATCGTCGGCGGCCTGGTCGTGACCCACTGGCTGATGCGCGCACGCACGCTCGAAGCGGTCATCGCCCGCGCACCGGCGGTACTCGTGTCGGTGGTGTGGGGGCTGCTCGCCTTCGCGATCGTCATCTGCCCAGGGGGAGGGAAGTGCCTTCATCTACTTCCAGTTCTGACGCGCCGCGCCCGGCCGCGGACCGCTACGCGCGCCAGACGGCCGCGGACCGTCCGGGGATCGCCCAACCGGTCCCGGTGCGCCCGGTGCCGGAGCAACCCTGGGGACCGATCCTCCTAGGTGCGGTGCTTACTTTTGGGTTACTGCTGGGCGGCTGGGAAGCCTATTGGCGCGCCTACGGTGTCGCGCCGAGCATCGCCAACGACAACGGACTGTGGGCCAGGCAGCGCCGGAGGATCGATGCGGGCGAGGGGAATGCGACCGTGATCGTCGGCATCCTCGCGCCCCTACTTCGACATCCAGCTGCCGGTCTGGGAGCGCCTCGCGGGCCGCCGCCCGATCCAGCTCTCGTTCGAGGGCACCTCGCCTCTCGTGTACGTTGAGGATCTCGCCGCCGACCCGCGTTTCACCGGCCGGTTGATCATCGGGGTCGATCCCCAGGTGTTCTTCCAGGGCTTCGCCTTCCACGCCGGTGCGGCCGTGTACCTGCGCAAGCAGTCGCCTTCGCAGCGCGTCGGCCAATGGCTGTCGATGCATCTGATCGAGCCTTATTTTGCCTTCGACGACCCGGATTTCGCGCTCGAGACCGTGCTCGCGCGCCAAGCCTGGCCCGCGCGGCCCGGAAAACGCTGGTTCACCGAGGTGCGCAAGCTCTCGGAGACCGAGGCAGACCGCAACACGCATCTGTGGAGCAAGCTCGCGGACGACCCGCGGTACCGCGAGCTGGCGCGCAGCATTTGGCACCAGCGGTTCGACCCGGCGATGGATCCGCCGCCCGACAAGCTGCGCAAGACCGTCCAGGAGCAGATCGACCGCACGGCGAAGGCGGTGGCAAAGCTCCGCGCACGCGGAGTGCAGGTGTTGTTCCTGCGCTCACCGAGTGGCGGGGAATATCTTGCCTACGAGCGCCGCCTCTTTCCGCGCGCCGGCACCTGGGACGCGCTGCTCGCGGCGAGTCATGCACCCGGCATCCATTTCGAGGATTACCCGGAGCTGCAGGGCTACTACCTGCCCGAGTGGTCGCACATGACGCGCGCAGAAGGCGAGCGTTTTACCGCGGCGCTATACGGCATCGTCATGCGGGATTTCTGGGGGCGCGGCGCGAGCGCGTCGACCGAAAAGCAGCCCGCCGTTGGGCTGCTCGATCCACCGCCGACCATCGCCGCTGCGGGTTCAGCGCTGACGATCACGAAGGGTTCTTCACCCAGCCGCGCGGCTTCCTGTTGAAGCCGACGTGCACGTCGAAGAGTGTCCTGCCGCAGCGACAGCGCAGTCTCGCGATGACCTTCGCGACCGGCTCGTCCCAGCCGCCGCGGCAATGGCGCGCGAGAAACTCCGGCGTCATCTCGCTCGAGTGCTGACAATTGCGGCAGGTCACCACCAGCACGTAGTCCCCGAAGTGATCGCGCAGCCGCTCGATTGAATTCCACGGGAGCATGCGCGCAGTGTGAGCAACACGTCGTGCGCGCGTCCATCCAGTGCCGAGGCGCGCGCTACTGTGAAGGAGCCAAGCGCATGTGCGGCAAGTACATCCTCGCGCAGGCCGCCAAGGCCGAACGCGCCATGGGCATCCGGCGCTCGCGCTGGGAATATGCGCGAGCTATCGCGTGCTTCCCACCGAGCAGGTCCCGGTCGTGGTGTCGGCATCCGGGGAGCGCGAGGCGGCGATGATGCGCTGGGGGCTCATACCGTACTGGGCGTACGGGGTGCCGCTGCGTGCCTCCACGATCAACGCAACCATCGAGCGCATCGACAGCGCGCCGAGCTACAAGGAGCCGTGGCGGCGCGGCCAGCGCTGCATCCTCGTCATGGGCGGCTTCTACGAGCCGCACGTGAATGACGACGGTTCGCGCGATCCTACTTCGTGCGTCTCACCGACCGCGAAGTGTTCGGCGTCGCGGGGCTCTGGGAGCGCTCGCCTCGGGAGGACGGCTCCTACGTCGTCTCCTGCACCCTCATCACCCTCCCGGCCAATCGCCTGCTCGCGCAAGTCCACAACGAGAAGCAGCGCATGCCGGCGATCCTCGCCGAGGAGCGATCACGAGGCCTGGTTGCACGGCGACTGAGCAGGCGCGGCCTTTGCGCTCTCAAGCCGTATCCGGACGAATTGCTGGTCGCCTGGCAGGTCAGTCGCCGTGTCAACCACCCGAAGCTTCCCAACGATGCGAGCCTCATCGAGCACGTGCCGTCGGACGCGCGGCCCGGGTGACGATCCGCGCGTCTCATTGCAGCGGGTAGAACATGAACGACCCGTAGACGTTGTCCCTATAGACCTGGAATGAGACCGGTCCGGTGTAGTTGTCGGAGTACTGCGGACCGGTGACTGAATAGCTGGCCGTCTTGCCCACCGTCTCATTGTTCGTTGTGCTCCACATGTCGGTCACCGTGTAACTGGTGCTGACCTGGAGCTTCTCGCCGAACTGAGCGATGAAATCGATGTCCGAGCTGAACAGCAGCGTGAACTTCACCGTGTACTGCGTCTGCGCCGTCTGGCTTTCCGAGGTGGCTGTCTGTGTCATGAACGAGCCCGTCACCGTCACCGGCTGCCCGCCCGGGGCGGGCGGCACGTACGGGACCGTCGTGTCCGTGAGAGGCTGGAAGCGATGCTTCGTGTCCGTCGCGGGATTGTATGTCGATGAGGTTGCGAATGGATCCAGTGTCAGGATGTCAGCATAGTCGGCGGTGCTCAGCCCGCCCAGACCGGACGTGTCCCACGATCGTGCCAGGCGCGCGACCAGCCCGGCTTTCATGGTCGAGGGATTCTTGAGCTGCGCAACCATGATGGGCACGATCTCGGCGCCGCTATAGTCATCCTCGGCGCTGAATCCGTAACCTGCGAATGACACGGTATTCGGGCCTACGTACTCACTGGCTACGGGGTTGAGCCATACCCAGATGACGTCGTAGTCGTGGTCGACGCCGAGTGCCGAGGTGCCTGGGCCGGGGACCGTGTCCGTGTTGGTATCCGTGTTGGTGACCGTGGTCGAGTTGTTGTTGCCCGTCATCTGCTGATAGTCGATGTCGGTCGTGCCGGTCAGGCTTCCTGCCAATACGCCGAACAGGTCGGCGCCGATATCGCCGGTGTCGGTTACATCGACGTCGGTCTTGTAGCTGCTGGAATCGGTGGCCTCCGTTCCCCTGACGGTGCTGTTGGTGTAGGACACGTTGCTCTTGGCACCCGGTGGCGCATAGTCGATCGCCACGACCAGGTACTTCAGATCCAGATATCCGATAGGCGGCGCGCCGTGCGTGACGCTGACCTGGACGGTGCCGCTCTGAATGCCCCACGAGGTGCCGATCCAGCTCCACGTCGCTACGCCTGCGCTGTACGTGTAGGTTGCCTTTGAGCCGCTCGTGGTGACACCGAGCGCGCTCACCGAGGTCAGCCAACCCTGCCCCGGGTTGGCGCCGAACCCGCCGATGGAGATCTGGGAGCTTGGAGCGACTCCCACGCTCTTGCGGGTGTATGACCCGTTGTCGCAGATCTCGAGATACGCATAGCCGTTCGAGGTAACGGTCGGGTGCGCGGCCCCGTAGTGCACGGAATTCGACCGGAAGCCGGCGCTCACCGGGCCGTCATAGATCCCGCCGGCCGTCACGGTGACCAGGTCGGTCATGGCTTGCGCTTGGGCACCGCTCACCCACCCGAGGCAGCCCAGCATCACCGCCGCAAGCGTTGCGGCGGCCTTCATGCGGATGTTGTCGACGGCAATCGATTCTGCGCAGGCACCCATCGCCAGGTATCGCATGGCACTCTCCCTTGACCTTGTAATTAGCTTTGGCGGCCCTCCGTTACAGTACCCGGCCGCTCGCGGGGGAAGTCAGGGGGAATATCTGCCGTGTTTGTGCAGAAATGAGCGGTAATACCGTGCGACTCGAGCCCGTGCAGGCAGCCGCCCTCGGCGGTTCATGAGTCGTTCAGGGCAATCCGTGTGTGATGCTCCAGCAGGCTCACGCAACGACTCACGTCCGGAGGAAACAATGCGAATTGCAAGTCTCGCCGTCCTGACCTTTGCCGCCGCCGCGACCGTCGCCGCAGCGCAGGTCAGCGTCAACGCCGTTATCCGCGGCCCGGTGGTTCCGGGCGTCTACGGGCAGGTGGTGATCGGCAACGCGGCTCCGCCTCCGGTGGTCTACGCGCAGCCCGTGGTCGCCGAGCCCGCGCCGGTCGTGGTCGGCGCGCCCCCACCCCCGCCCCTCTACCTGCACGTCCCGCCCGGACACGCCAAGGATTGGCGCAAGCATTGCCACGAGTACCACGCCTGCAACCGGCCGGTGTACTTCGTGAGGTCGGCCGAATATGAGCCGGGCTTCGACATGGATCGCTGGCGCCGCGAGCATCACGACCACGACCATGATCGCGATCATCACGAGCACGGCGATCACGAGGACCACGACCGCGGCGATCGGGACCATTGAGAATGCCGGCCGTCCCGCCCTCATGAGGCGGGACGGAGCTGCCGGTCGAGCGGCACTAGAAGCGCTGCGAGAACTTGATGCCGATGGTCCGTGGCTGTGCCGGCAGGATGTACACCTGGTTGTCGTTCACCGGGTTGCTCTCGGTGAAGCGCGAGAGCTGGGCGCGCTTGTCCGTCACGTTGGTGACGAACAGTCTCCACTTTGGTGTTGCCGGTGTTGACCGCCGGCGAAAAATCCACCAGCGCGTACGCCGGCATCATGCCGTAGATGTTCGCCGTGGGCACCGGCAGTACCGGAGAGGTCTGGGTCTGGTAGACCCACGAAGCCTGCGCGTAGGGCGAGAACTCCCTGATCTCGCCCCAGGTATAGCGGGCCACGATGTTGCCCTTGAACTTCGGCACCACCGGCAGATTGGTGCCCGCCGGTGCCTGCGGGCCGACCACTGTCCGCCCGGTATGTAGGGCGACTGGATAGGTGACCTGGCCCGCGCAATCCGTGACGCCCGAGTGTGCCGCAGTAGTTCTGCGTGAGCACCGGATCGAGCCAGGTGAGGTTGCTGGTGAGCAGCAGATGGTCGGTCGCCACCCAGTCGAACTCGTTCTCGATGCCCTTGATGCGCGCATTGCCGCCGTTCGCGATGGCGGTGATGCTCGGCGGCACGAGGAACGAGAACTGGAAGTTCTTCCAGTCTTCCCAGAACAGCGCGCCGTTCCAGCGCAGCCGGTGGTCGAACCACTGCGTCTTCCAGCCGACCTCGTAGTTCGTCAGGTAATCCGCCTTGTAGGGCGGGAATCCCGCGATGGTCACGCGGTTGACGCCGCCGGGCCGGAAGCCCTTGGAGTAGGTGGCATACACCATCGCATCGTTTGAGGGCTTGTAGGTCAGGTTCACTTTCGGAACGGTGCCTGTATCGCTCACCTCCGTGTTGAGGTTGCTGCAGGGGGCGCCTTTCAGTCCGGCAGAATGGCCGGCGCGAAGCACGACGCCACGCCGCTGCTGGAGCCGAGAAGGGCGTCGTAGCCGCCCGAGTAACCGAAGAACCCCTGCAGCGAGTTGTCGTACTTGTAGTAGCGCAGGCCGCCGGTGAGAGCCCATTGCGAATTCATGTCCCAGGTCACCTGGGCGAACGCGGCCTGGTCGCGGTCGACGCGCTGCTCGTCGGTGAGCCAGATGGTGTTGTTATCCAACGTCGGCATCGACAGCGCCGCGGCGAAGCCCTGAGGGTTGTTGCCGAACGGGTTACCGTTGTAGCCCGGCATCGTGTAGTCCTGCCAGATATCGTGCAGCTGGCGCTGGACGAACAGACCGACGGTCGCCCTGACTGGATTCTGCGCGGGCGTGCTCAGGCGCACCTCGTGGCTCCATTTCTCGAAGTAGCCGCCGCCGATCACGAATTCCTCCGGCATGATCGGGTTGCCGTTGTTGCCGGTCCAATAGCCGCCCGAGCCGAATATCTTGTCGTAGAACTCCGAGTAGTCGCTGTACTCGGCGATGGCGTGCGAGGTGCGCTTCATGTAGCCACCCGCGTACACCAGGTCGAAGTCGCTCAACTTGCCTTCGATCGTGAGCGAGCCGGTGTACCAGGAGTCATCGGAGCTCTCCGGTCCGAAGTGCGCCAGCTGCAGGTCACCCATCGCCGGGTCGTAGGCGAAGAAGCCCTTGGTACTCACATCCTGGGCCATGACGCTCGGCGTGACCGTCCAGTCGCCCAGATCGAACTTGAGCGCCGCGCGGCCGCCCTTGGTCTTGGCCGTGTTGTAGTTGTTCTTCAGCGAGGCGGCGTTGCTGATGGCGCCCGGCGCCGATCAGCCCACCGTGGGGCAGGTGTAGGGCGAGTGCCCCTGACCGGACCAGGTCGGGAAGGTGCGCACGCCGTTGATGATGCAGGCGTTGGCATCGGTGCCCGCCACATTGTCGATGTAGCCGGCGTCGTGCTCGTCCCAGCCGACCAGGCGCACCGCCGCGATGGGGGACAGCGGCAGGTTGACGAAGCCCTCGGCCTCCCAGCCGGTGCCGCCGTCGTGGACGTCGTTGGCCTGCAGATCGTAGCCGGCGGCGAACTTCGTGGGGTCGGGCTTGTTGGTGATGATGCGGATGGTGCCCGACTCGGAGCTCGCGCCGAAGAGGGTCCCCTGCGGTCCCTCCAGCACCTCGATGCGCTGCACGTCGTAGATGTGCACGTCCGGCGTGCCGTCGATGGTGGTGACCGGCAATTCGTCGAAGTAGATGCCGACGCTCGGCTGAGAGCCCGAGTGGTTCCCGTCGCCGCCGCTCACGACCCCGCGGATATAGACGTGCGCATCGCCCGGCTGGCCGTTGCTGCCCTCACCCTGGCCGCGCACGTAGGAGACGCTCGGCGAGTACTTCACGTAGTCATCGAGATTGACGATGCCGAGCTCGTCGAGCTTCTTGGTGTCGAACACCTGGACGCTGATCGGCACATTCTGCAGGTTCTCGACGCGCTTCTCGGCCGTGACCACCACTTCCTGCAGGCCCTCGGTACCCCCCGCCGCCTGGTTCTGCGCCTGATCCGCGTAGACCGCAGGCACCGCAGCCAGTAGTGCGGATGCAACAGGAATGCCACGGCGCAGGAGCCTGCGGCCCCCACGAACCTGCTCACGCGCCAATTTCCGACGTCGACTGCGGGTCATTGATGAGCCTCTTTATCGCGATGGTTGTGGTAATTGCGCAGCGTCCCTTAAGCCCGCAAGCCTACGCGAAGCAAACCGATTTTCAAGCCGCGCGGGGCACTTCCGGATAAGGCGCGAGGACCGGTCCCAGGGCTTGCTTCAGGGGGTCGAGCCAGGGCTCGAAGTGTCGCCACCGTTCAAGCCCCTCGCGGAAGATCGGCTGGCGCACCTGCTCGGAGCTCGCGGTGCGCACGGCACGCTCGTTCTCGTGAAACCTGAGGCACGCCGGCTCGAACGGCAGCCCGCAATGGGCGAGCAGGCGTCTCACCTCCGCCTCGGTGTCCTCGATCATGGCCTCGTAGAACACCCGGTACACGCGGCAGGGCAGCACCGCGTCGAAGTGCGCCATGAGGCTCACATAGTCGCGGTAGTAGCGGCCCAGATCCTCGAGCGCGTAGGTGAAGTTCTGGCCGCGGGCGAACTGCTGCTTGAAGCACGAGAAGCAGCAGCCGAGCGGATGGCGCCGGGCGTCGATGATCGTCGCCTGGGGCAGGATCAGTTGAATGAGGCCGACATAGATCCAGTTGTTCGGCATCTTGTCGATGAAGAGCGGGGCGCCGCGCTGACGCTGCGCGCGCGTGCGCTCGAGGTAGCGCTCGCCGAGCCCGGCGAGCTCCGCGGGCGTGAGCGCCGCGAGGGTCCTGAGGAAGCCGCCCTCGGCATCGCCGGCGCTGCGCGCCGCGAGCTCCCGTGCGATCCGTGGCACGTCCGGCAGCTCCATCGTGCCCTCGATCTGCGAGTGGCTCGCGAGGATCTGCTCGATCAGCGTCGAGCCCGAGCGCGGCAGCCCGACGATGAAGATGGGGTCAGGAGCGGGATTTCCGGAGGCGGCGTGGGCGGCGAAGAACTCGCGGGTGAAGAGCGCCTGCGAGCGCTGCACGAGCCCCGTGGTCTCGTCCGAGCTGTACGGGTGCGAGGCGCGGCGCAGCGCATTGCCTCGCGCGTAGTGCACGAAGGATTCCTCCCAGAGCGCCGCGTCCTCGAGCGCCTTGGCGAGTGCGAACTCCAAATGCAGCCGATCCTCGTCGCCGAGGCCGTCGTGCGCCAGCGCGGCACGCAGCGCCGCGACGTCGCTCTGGGCAAAGCGGAACGTCTTGAGGTTGGCGAGGCTCCACCAGGCCTCACCGAGCGTTGGCTGCAGCGCGATCGCGCGCCGGTAGGACGCAATACTCGCGCCCCCCCGGCCTGCGGTCTTCAGCGCGTGACCGTAGCTCATCCACACGGTCGGCTGGTGCGGGTACTCGCGCAGCACGCCCTCGTAGATCGCGATCGAGCCCAGGTAGTCGCCGAGGTTGGCGAGCACGGCGGCGTGCAGGTTGCGGTAGCCCGGATTGCGCGGCTCCTTCGCCAGCAGCCGCTCCACCTGCGGCAGCGCCGCCCCCGCATTGCCTTGACGGTTGAGTACCGTCGCGTAGTTGTGGCGCGCCGCGTCGAACCCGGGGGCGAGCTCGAGGCAGCGCTCGAGGAGCTGCTGCGCGTCCGCATAGCGCCGCAGCCGCCCGGCGACTTCCGCGAGCATGCGCAGCGCGGCGACGTCGGTCGGGCTTGCGGCCAGGTGCGCTCGCAGACGCGCGTCCGCGAGCGGCAGATCGTTCCGGACGAGCGCAGCCGCGGCCTCGAGCAATCGTGGATCGCGCGTTGCCGCCTGCAAATGCCGCGCGCGCGCCTCGTCCGCGGCACCGGCATCCTCCTGCGCGTCGAGCTGGTCGGCGAGCAAGCGCCAGGCATCGGGCCAGTCGGGTTTGAGCAGCACCGCGCGGCGCAGCGCGGCCGTCGCCTCGGCCGGCCGCCCGGCCTCTCCGAGGGCGATGCCGTGCTCGAGCTGCACGGGCGCGGCGCCGGGTTGCTCGCGCGCGAGCGGCTCGAGCACCTCCAGGGCGGCATGAGTCTGGCCGTTGATGCGGTGAGCCGCGCCCAGGACGAGGCGCGCCTGGGGGTGGCCGGGAGCGAGCTTCAGGATCTCGAGGGCCTGCGCCTCGGCCAGGTGTGGATCCTTCGCCAGCAGGCGGCGCGCGTGTGCGAGCGCAACATCCAGGGTTCCGACCGGCTCCGAAACGTCACTCACTCGTAAGGCCCAGCTCTTGCGATGGCGGATCGTATTAGGATAGCCGTACAAGAACAACGGAGCAGGTCCGTGGGCCGTTATCGACGCCATCTCATTGGACTCGCCGTCGTTGTCGTGCTGCTCGGCATCTACGCGGCGCTCGGCTTTCTCGCGGTGCCGCACTTCGCGCGCCAGGCGGCAATCGATTTCGTGCGTACGCACTACGCCCGCACCCTCGCCCTGGGGGACATCCGCTTCAATCCCTTCACCCTCAATCTCGATGTGGCCCAGGTCGCGCTGCCGGACGCCGACGGCGCGACCATGCTGTCCTTCGAGCGCCTACACGTAGGGCTCAAGCTCGCGAGCCTGTGGCGTCTCGCCCCGAGCTTCGACGAGATCCGGCTCGAGCAGCCGTACGTGCGCGTCGTGATTCGCCCGCGTGGCGAGCTGAACCTCGCAGACCTCGGCAAGGGATTTGCGCCGGCGCCGCCCGCGCCGCCGCAGAAGAAATCCGGGCCCATGCGGCTGTACATCACGCGGTTCGCGGTGCTCGGCGGCAGCGCCAGCTTCGAGGATCGAACGCGGCCGACGCCGTTTCGCGCCGACTTCAAGCCGATCGAGTTCGAGCTGCGCGACTTCAGCACCACCGCCGCGACCGGCAACGACTACGTGCTCAATGCCGCCTCCCCGCAAGGCGAGCGGCTCAGCTGGAGCGGCTCGGTGCACTTGGCGCCGCTCGCCTCGACCGGGGTATTCGAGATTGCGGATCTCAAGGCGCGCACCGTGTGGAACTACCTGCGCGCGAGCCTGCCGTTCGAGATCGACTCGGGCGTCATCGCGCTCAAGGGCGGCTACCAGCTCACCTCGGGTGCGGGTCCGCTTGCTCTACAGGTCAACGTGAACAGCACCACCGTGACCCAACTGGGTGTCAGACCTAAGGGCGCTGCCGAGGACTCGATCGCGCTCGCGCGACTCGAAGTCACGGGCACGCAACTCGACCTCGCCCGGCACCACGTGGACGTTCCCCACGTGCGGCTCGCGGGCGGAAGCCTCAAGGCGTGGCTGAGCGAGGAGGGCAGGCTGAATCTCCTCGACCTGCTTGGGTCCCCTGCGCGCCGGAGCAAGGGGGCGCGACCCGGCGCCTGCCGCGGACCCGCCGCACGCTGCGCGCGGAGCCGCCGCGCAGCAGCGCTCGCGCAGCCCGGCTGCGCCCGCACCGGCCTGGACGGTGTCGGTGCCCGACATCGCGGTGGAAGGCTTCAAGGTCACGGCCGAGGACCGGCAGTTCAAGCCCGCCGCGGTGCTGCAGCTGTATCCATTGAACGTACGCGTCGCGGGCTTCAATACCTCGCCCGAGGACCGGCTGGACATCACCCTCGATTCTGCGGTCAACACCGCGGGCAAGCTCAGGGCACACGCGCGGGTGGCCCCGCATTCCGGTGAGCGTGAGCGCGCATGTCGAGGCCGAGGGTCTCGGACTCACGGCCCTGCAGCCGGCGATCGCGCACTACACCGCGATGACCCTCGTCAAGGGGGAGCTCGCCGCCAAGCTCGATGTCGAGCGCAGCGCGGACGGAAAGCTCGAGGTCAGGGGTGGCACCGCCATCCACGACCTCAGCACGATTGACGACGCGCTGAAGAAGGACTTCATCAAGTGGAAAGAGTTGCGTGTCGCCGACGTCCGCTACCGCTCGAGCCCGGCACAGCCTGAAGATCGGCAGCGTGACCGCGCTCGAGCCCTACGTGCGCATGATCGTTGCACCCGACCGCACCGTGAACATCGTCGAGATCCTGACGCCGCCCGGCGCACGCGCGGAAGAGCGTTGCAACCGCGGCGCCGGCCGCCGCCGCCACGCCGCCGCCACCTGCCGCGCGCTCGAAGTCGCCCCCGCCGCCGGCGGCTCCGCCAAAACCGCTGACGCCTTTCCCGATCTCCATCGGCGCGGTGAGGATGGTCAACGGCTCGGCCAACTACACCGACCTGTGGATCAAGCCGAGCTTCTCGCTCAGCATGCAGGCGCTCAACGGCGCGGTCACCGGGTTGTCCTCCGACCCGCAGTCACGCGCCAAGGTGCAGCTCGACGGCAAGGTGGCGCGCTACTCGCCGCTGCACATCGGCGGCGAAGTGAATCTGCTGTCGGCGGCGCTCTACACCGACATCGCGATGAGCTTCAAGGATCTGGATCTGACCATCGCCAATCCCTACTCGGGCTACTTCGTCGGCTACCGGATCAACAAGGGTAAGCTGTCGGTCGATGTTTCCTACAAGGTGGCGCAGCGCCAGCTGACGGCGTCGCAGCACTTCGTGGTCGATCAGCTCGAGCTCGGCGACACGGTCGACGAGCCCCGGCGCGATGCACCTGCCGCTGAAGCTGGCGGTGGCGCTGCTCAAGGATCGCAAGGGCGTGATCGATCTGAACCTGCCGATGTCCGGCTCGCTCGATGATCCGCATTTCCGCATCGGGCCGATCATCTGGAAGGTGTTCGTCAACACCATCGTCAAGGCGGCGACCGCGCCGTTCGCACTCCTCGGGCACCTGTTCGGCGGCGGCGAGCACATGAACATCGTGGAGTTTCCCGCCGGCAGCGCGGAGCTCGACAAGGCCGCGCAGGATCAGCTGGCCGCGCTCGTCAAAGCGCTCGTCGACCGCCCGCAGCTCAAGCTCGACGTGCCGATCGTCTATTCCGCCGCACTCGACCGGCCGCAGCTTGCACAGGCGAAGGTGCAGCAGGAGCTCCAGGCGCGCGCGCAGGACAGCCGCCAGGGCAAGAAGCATCCGCAGGAGGCGGCCGAGCTCGCGCTCGCCGACCCGGTAACGCACTATAAGCTCCTCATCGAGCAATACCACGCGGACCTCGGCAAGGACGCGGCACTGCCTGCGTCCGTGATCGCGATCGAGACGGCCAAGAAGGGCGAGGTTCCGCCGCTCGATCCGGCGATCGCCGATCTCAACGCCGCCCTCATTGCCCACGCGGCGGTGCCGGAGGCGCAGCTCGAGACACTCGGCAAGGACCGCGCCAAAGCCATCGCCGACCTACTGCTCGCCGATAAGCAGGTCGATCCGGGCCGCGTATTCATCATCAACGCGCCGCAGAAACCGGATTCGGGCGATAAGGTGAAAGTCGATCTAGCGGTCAAGTGACGGCAGCGCTTGCGCCGCGGCCTTCGGCCGCCGCTCGCTGTCGTAGAGGCCCCAGTACCCCTCCTCGGGGCCGATGGCGAGCGGGCCGGTATCCTGGGCACGCCACGGCGCGTCGAAAGCGGAGAAGTAGGCGAACGCCCGGGCAGCTTCGCTCGGGAAGATCCGGCGCAGCTCGGCGTAGAACGCCGCCTGTCGCGCGGGCGTGAAGCGCGTGCTCTGCGGGCCGGTCGGCTCGCCGGTTTCCTTCACCAGGATCGGGCCGCAGTAGCGGACGCGCAGGTCCTGCACGACATTCACCACGAACTGTGCGGCGGTGGCCTCGGTGGCGCTGCGGAACCACGGCTGGAAGATCGGGTGTACGTTGACCAGAAGGAAATCGAGCCGACCGAGCAGCCCCGCCGCGCCGGGGTCCTCGTAGAGATGAAACGGCTCGGTGGTGGAGAGTGCGAGGTGGGGCGCTCGGGTGCGTACGGCGGCGATGGTCGCTTCGAGCTGCGGGAGGTCGGCACGATGCGCGAACAAGAGTTCGTTGCCGAGCGAGAGACCCACCACCAGATGGGGATAGGCCCGTGCGGCAGCGAGCGCCGCCTCCACCTGCGCCGCGTCGCCGGGGTCCCACACGCCGATGATCAGCGCACGATACCCGAGCGCGGAGGCGATCCCCGGAATCGCCTGCGCGCCGTGCACGGCGTCATAGGTCACGAGCGCATCGAAGCGCGCCCGCAGCACCGTGAGATCCGCGCGGATGCTGGCCGGTGTGGCCGATTGGAAGAGGCCATTCACCACTTGCAGCGAGGTCGGCTCGTAAGTGACGAAGCGCCCGTGCGCCATGGCATCGCGCAGCCGGCGGAGCGCAGTCTGCGCCGCGGGGTCGCGGTGGCAGAGAGCCGGCTGCGCCACGACCGCGCCGCTGCTGAGCAGGGCAAGCGCCAGGAGGAGCGCCCGGATCATGCGCATGCCGGCGCCCGTGCCGAGCGGTGAGCGATCAATGGCCATGTGAAGATCACCTTCCTCGCAACCCGTACCACCCCGGGCAGATGCTACGGCGCGCGGCGCCGTCGGGCCAAACGCGGAGCGGAGGATCGATTTTGTTACACTTCGATCCGTTCGAGCGGCGCCGATGCGCGGGAGGGTCCATGCCCGAGACGAGCCAACACGAGCGGGCGGTGCGCTTTCGCGCACTGCACGAGCGGCCCGTGGCGTTCATCATTGCGAACGTCTGGGATGGGGCCTCGGCGCGCCTCATGGCGGGGCTGGGATTCGAGTCGCTGGCGACTTCCAGCGGCGCCTGCGCCGCCACACTGGGCAAGCTCGACGGCCGCATCACGCGCGATGAATCGCTCGCCCATGCGCGCGCCATCGTCGCCGCCTGCGACACTCCGGTCGCGGCCGATCTCGAACAGGGTTTCGGTGACGAGCCCGAGGTGGTCGCGGAGACGATCCGGCGCGCGGCCGGCGTGGGACTCGTCGGCGGATCGATCGAGGACGGCAGTGGAAATCCCCGCACCCCGATCTATCCGCTCAGCCAGGCGATCGAGCGTGTCACCGCGGCGGTTGAGGCGGCGCGCAAGCTCCCGTTCCCGTTCATGCTCACGGCGCGCGCCGAGAACTTCATCACCGATGTCCCCGATCTCGATGACACCGTGCGGCGTCTGCAGGCCTTCGAGCGGGCGGGCGCCGACGTGCTGTTCGCGCCGGGCCTGCCCGACCTCGCTGCCGTGCGCACGGTGTGTCAGGCGGTCAAGAAGCCGGTCAACTTCATGGTGGGCATTCCCGGCAAGTCGTTCACGGTCGCCGAGCTCGCCGCGGCCGGCGTGCGCCGCATCAGCCTCTCGACCTCGCTGTACCGCGCGGCGATCACCGGCCTCCATGCCGCGGCGCGCGAGGTGCAGCAGTCGGGGACCTTCGGCTATGTCGAGAGCATCATGCGGGGCTCGCAGCTCGCGCGCTTCCTCAAGGAGTAGCGCCGACACCCGGCGCCGCATCGGTCGGTGCCGCATCACCGGGGGCGGCGTGGCGTGCCCAGGCGAGGAACAGCGCCACCCGGGCGTCCCCCTCGGGGGGCGCCCACCCCGCATACTCCGATGCGGTCGCCGGATCGTACGGTCCCTGCTTGATCTCCAGAAATGCCGTCCCGTCCCGCGCGGCAACCAGTGTGTGCCAGGTTCCCGGCGCGGTCTCGTAGGCGAGGTTGCCGGTGCCCTCGCCGACCGCGTGCCGGCCGGTGACGCGACCCTCATCGTCGAAGGTGATCAGGTCCACGCGGCCGCGCACCAGGAGCGCGAGCTCCGCGCGGCTCGTGTGGCGGTGCGGCCGGAAGTAGGAGTCGCGGTTCGCGACCACGAGAAACCGTTGCACCAGATCCTCGGGTGAGGTGTGCAGGTTGTGGTGAGCGCGGGCGCGCGGGCTCGCCGCCGCCTTGGCGGCGAGCTCGTCCAGCAGGGCTTGCGATACCAGTTTCACGCGTGCCCGTCAGCGGCCGCGGGTCCTGCGGATTGCGCCTACCACGGCGCGCCAGCCGAGATCACTGGCCGCGGGCTGCGTGATCCGCCGGCTCGCGAGGTCGACCGTGACGGTGTCGTCCGGGGTCTTAGCCCCGCCGCCGTCGCTCGCCGGGTGGTACTCGATGCGCAGCTGTGCCGCGCTGGCCACCACGCGCAGGTAGCCGTAGTCCAGGCAGTCGTAGCTCTCGAACACGATCTGGTCAGTGCCGGGACCGGCTGCCTGCAGCACCTGCGGCGTACGCAGCGCCGGGGCGCCCGTGCTGGTGAGCGCCACCAGGTTGTGGCCGCCGTTGCCGCACACCACGTAGGGTATCTGCTGCCCGCCGGAACGGGTGCGGGTAAAGCGCTGGTAGTTGTGCTCGTGGCCGGCCAGTACCGCGTGCGGCCAGACACCGGCCGCGTTGCAGGCGGCATCGATCTGCGCCTGCATGGCGGTGCTCCAGCCGTGACGGCCCCCGGCGGTGTAGGGCGGGTGGTGATGCGCGACGAGCAGCGCGCCAGCGTAATTCTCGCTCTTCACGCGCGCGAGCGCCGCCCCCAGGTAGGCGAGCTGGGAGTTACCGATGCCGCTGCCGGAAATCACGCCCGGGTCCTCGAGTGTGTTGCTGTAGAGCACCAGGATGCGCACGAACGGTGCCTCGAACGTGAAGAACACGCCCGGCTGGATCTGCGCGGTGCGTGACAGGCCGCCCGCTTCGGGCGTGACCACGAAGCCCTGGGAGCAGAAGTTGCGCAGGTAGGCATCGAGGCTCGCGGCGTGCGCGAGCGGGGACACCATGCCGTCGTGGTTGCCGGCCACCGCGAGCACCGGCGCCGGGTAGTCGCGATAGGGCTCGTAGAACTGATCGTAGTAGTACTGAATCTCGCCGAAGCTGTAGACGATGTCCCCGAGCAGCAGCGCGAACTGCGGCACCTCCTGCGCGGCGCTCTCCTGAAAGTCGCCGATCATCTTGTCCGCGACCTCGTTCTGCGTTGCCGGGCCCCTGGTACTGCCGCAATCGCCGGTTGCGTGGAAGACGATCTGGCCGCTCTTCGTGATGGCGTTGATCCTGCCCGCATCGCCCCCCAGCACGTCGGTGAGCGTGCAGCGCGGCTCGGGAAGGCCGCGCGGCGCGGGAAACGGCAGCGGCACGATCTTGTGCTCACGGTTGAGCTCGTCGATCACTTTGTAGGCCGGAGCATCGGAGGCGTGCTTGACCTTGAAGAGCGTCGGATCGGGCGTCGGCGCGGGTTGGGCGAATACCGGCTGCGCGAGCACCCGGACGCCCGTCCGGGCCGCGCGCCTTGTGCGGGGTGGCCTGCTGCGCGCGCCGACTTTCTTAGCCATGACCCGCGGCCTCCGCGCCGTGCCGCCGCGGCTCGGGCAATAAGCCCGCGAGCAGCCCGATGAGCGGCAGGAACGCACAAACCTGGTAGACGAAGTCGATGCCGACGCTGTCGGCGAGCTTGCCCAGCACGGCTGCTCCAACACTGCCCATGCCGAAGGCCAGCCCGAAGAACAGTCCCGCCACCGTGCCGGTGCGCCCGGGCAGCAGGTCCTGCGCATACACCACGATCGCCGGGAACGCGGAGGCGAGGATCAGTCCGATCGGCACCGTGAGCACGCTGGTCCAGAAGAGGTTCGCGTGCGGCAGCGCCAGGGTGAACGGCAGCACGCCGAGGATCGACACCCAGATGATCTTCTTGCTGCCGATGCGGTCGCCGATCGGTCCGCCGATCATGCCGCCGACCGCCGCGGACGCCAGGAACACGAACAGGTGCAGCTGCGAGCTGCGCACCGACTGGTGAAAGTGGTCGATGAGATAGAAGGTGTAGTAGCTGGTGATGCTCGCGAGGTAGAAATATTTGGAGAAGATCAGCGCCAGGAGCACCGCGATCGCTCCCGCAACCCGGCCGCGCGAGGCGTCGATGGAGCGCAGGCGGGCCGCGTGTGCGAGGCGCGTGATGCCGTGCGCCTTGTACCAGTGCCCGACATTGAACAGCAGCAGCATGGCGAGCAGCGCCAGAACGGAGAACCAGGCGACGCTCTGCTGCCCGTGGGGCAGCACGATGAATGCGGCCAGCAGCGGCCCGGCCGCCGAGCCGACGCTGCCGCCCACCTGGAACACCGATTGCGCAAGTCCGTGCCGCCCACCGGAGGCCATGCGCGCGACGCGCGAGGACTCGGGATGAAATACCGAGGAGCCCGTGCCGATGAGTGCCGCGGCGAACAGCAGCAAGCCGTAGCTGCCGGCGAAGGCCAGCAGCACCAGGCCCGCCAGCGTGAAGGCCATGCCGGCGGCGAGCGAGTAGGGCCGAGGGGTGCGATCGGCCATGGCCCCGATGACCGGCTGCAGGAGCGAGGCGGTGAACTGGAAGGTGAAGGTGAGGAGGCCAATCTGCCCGAAGCTCAGGTGATACGAGCCTTTCAGCATCGGGTACAGCGCCGGCAGCAACGACTGCATCATGTCGTTGAGCAGGTGACAGAAGCTGATGACCGCGAGGATGGTGACCGCGGTGCGGCCGGCGGCGGCGCCGCTCAGGCGGACGGCTGTCTCGTTCAGATAGGGCTCCCGTGGGTCTTGCCGGCGCCAATGTGACCGAATCGGGCTTGCAAGCCAATCTCCCGGAATGGGAAGGCCCGGTCAGGCGCGCGAACCGCCCGGGCCGCGCGGTGCGCGTCACGCCCCTGCCATGGTAACCGCGCCCGGCCTCATCTAATGTGACGGGATGAAAGACCTGACCCAGGGATCGATAACCCGGCAGCTCATCACGATGGCGGTGCCGATCGCAATCGGCATGCTCTTTCAGACCCTGTACTTCGTCGTCGACCTGTATTTCGTGTCGCGTCTCGGGGACGCCGCCATCGCCGGCGTCAGCACCGCCGGCGACGGTGACCTTCGTCATGATGGCCCTCACCCAGATGCTCGGGGTGGGCACGGTGGCGCTGGTCTCGCACGCCGCCGGGCGCAAGGACCAGGCAGAGGCCAACCTGGTGTTCAATCAGTCCGTGGTGCTGTCGGCGCTGTGCGGCGTGCTGACGCTCCTGGCGGGCTTTCTTGGCGGTGGTCCGTTCGTGCGCGCGATGGCGGCGGATCCGGCGACGGCCGCAGCCGGTGTCGCCTATCTGCACGCGTACACGCCGGGCCTGGCGCTGCAGTTCGCGCTCATCGCGCTCGCCTCGGCGCTGCGCGGTACCGGCATCGTGAAGCCGACCATGATGGTGCAGATGCTGACGGTCATCCTGAACATCGTGCTCGCCCCGGTGCTGATCGCCGGCTGGGGCACGCATCACCCGCTCGGTACCGCCGGTGCCGGTCTGGCCACCACCATCGCGATCGCCTTCGGAGTGGTGCTGCTGTGGATCTACTTCGCGCGGCTCGAGCACTACGTCGGGCTGCACCCGCGCCTGTGGCGACCGCAGCTCGGCGTCATCCGCCGGATCCTCAACGTCGGCCTCCCGGCGGGCGGGGAGTTCTTCATGATGTTCCTGATCATCGGCGTCATCTACCTGGTGATCCGCGCCTTCGGCCCGGCAGCCCAGGCGGGGTTTGGCGTCGGCGGACGGGTCATGCAGGCGCTGTTCCTGCCGGTGATGGCGATCGCCTTTGCCGCCTCACCGGTAGCCGGGCAGAACTTCGGGGCGCGCCAGTTCGCCCGCGTACGCGCGACGTTCCGCACGGCGGCGCTGCTTTCCTCGGTGCTGATGCTGGGGGTGACGCTCGTGTGCCAGGTGCGTCCGGAGTTCTTCATCGAGATCTTCAGCCGCCAACCCGACGTGGTCGCGGTCGGTGCGCTCTACCTGCGCATCATCTCGTGGAACTTCGTCGCCACCGGGCTCATCTTCACCTGCTCGGGCATGTTCCAGGCGCTCGGCAACACCTGGCCGTCGCTGCTGAGTTCGGCCTCACGCCTGCTGACTTTCGTGCGTACCCGCGGTGCTCCTGTCGACGCTGCCGCACTTCACGCTCACCGAGGTGTGGTACCTGTCGGTGGCGACCGTGACGCTGCAGGCGGTGACGAGCGTCCTGCTGCTGCAGCGTGAGTTCCGCCGCAGGCTCGGGATGCCGTCCGCTTCCGCGGGCGGCCCGATGGTCGCCGAGGCCTAGACCCGGGGCGCGGCTACTTCGGCTCGCTGCCCGGCTTCGGATCGGCGAGCGGGAAGCTCTGCGCGCCGTTCTGCGCCGGTGCGCCCGGCGCACTCGCCGCGGGCTGCGCAGTGACCGGCGCGGCGGAGGCTTCACGTTGCTCGCCGCCGGTGCTGGTCGACACCGCGGCGAGGAAGCGCTGCGCCGCCTCATCGTTGCTGCGCACGTTGCCCGACATGATGTTCGCCGCCGGCACCTCGGGCTTCTGGTAGAAGTCCGCATCCGCGCCGTCGTCGATCGTGAGGGCCGAGCCGTCCAGGGCTACGCCGAGAAACACGCCACGGCTGCGTGAGTAGGAATACACCTCGGCCTTGAAGCCGGCGTCGGTGCTGGCAGTCGCCTGGCGTCCCACCGGGCCGGCGGCCACCGAGGCATCCGCACCGAGGGTGACCTTGCCGCCGTTGATTCCCTCGATGCCCTTGGGAGTGGTGAACACCAGTACGACATCGGTCGACTGCACGCCCCACTGGAAGCCGAAGCTGCCGCCGGTCATGGTGATGAACATCGGGCTGGTGAAGCGGCCGTCCTTGTCCCGCACGATCAGCACGCCGTGCCCGCGCCGCCCGCCGAAGAACCAGGCAATCTTGGTCATGTCGGGAATGACCGCAATGCCGTAGGCGCGCTCGAGCAGCCGGTCCGGGATCGCCTGGTCGCGCGAATTGCGCAGCTCCTCGAGGATCTGGCTCGCCATCAGCAGCCGTCCCTCCTCGCGTGCCTGGGCCCAGGCGCCGGTGGTGGTCGTGGCGAGCACGATGCCGGCCAGCAGGGTGAATACCGTGGTGCGGGTGCGCATGATTCGAATCCCTCCACTCAGCGCTGTCGCGGCTCGCCGACAAGCGTGAATGAGCTGTGACGACTGAGCGAAGCTTAGCGCAGTCGCACCCGCGGCGCGCAGCGCATGTGCTGAGGCCGCGCGGCGCGGCGTGTTCAGCCGCGGTTCAGCCTCAGAACCAGATGGAGATGAAAGCCTCGAAGATGTTGGCGTCGAGGCGGTAGAGAGGCTCGTTGCCGGCGCCGTACTGGGCGGTGAGCAGCGCGTTACGGAAGTCGCCGTAGTCGATCATCAGGCGATCGTAGCGAAGATTGGCGGTGCTCTTGTGGATCCAGGGAGCATGCGGGATCTGGAACTCGTAGGAGGCCCCCATGCCCGCCGTATAGCTGTGGAATTGGGCGAGCTCACGGTCGCGCGCCTCGAAGTTCTGGTAGTCGACCCGGGGAAAGAGGTCGCTGTAGAAGTTGGCGTGGGTCTGCTCGTAGTAGCGCAGGCTCCAGTCGAAGATCCAGCCCTTCCATAGCGGCATGCGTGTAGTCGGCCTCGAAGGTGTTGGCCATGACCCCCCACGTGTCACGGTAGAAGCGGTAGTCGCCGGTCAGCGCGGCGCGCCACGGCAGGTAGTACTTCAACTGCACGGAGGCGGCGTTGCTCGTGCGGGTGTTCGGGTACTCCTGGGGGGCGAGCGTGAAGCCGAGGCCGCCCGGGGACAGGAAGCGTATCTGCCGGTAGGGGTTGGCGAGATAGCCCTGGTCGGTGAGGATCTCGTAGTTGAAGTACCGCCAGGAGATTGCGCGTCAGGATCTGGCTCAGCCCGAACGTATAGCCGCGGTGGTCGGCCTGCTCGTGAAATGTCGGGTCGTTGATGATGTCGGGGCAGTAGGTGCCGGCCGGGTGCGGTGCCGGTTGCAGATGTCCCGATACACGCTGTCCCAGGCACGCTTGTAGCTGAGGGTGACCGTGGTGAGGTCGCCGAACATGTCCTGGCTCACCGAGTAGTAGGTGGTGTCCGCTTTGTAGTCGGGCTCGACGCTGTTGATGTAGCCGACGCTGTAGGTGGTCTTGCCGTGCAGGTAGTCGGCGCCGATGCTTTTCTGCTTGCGCGACTCGCGATACGGACTGCCCGAGAGCTTCACGTCGATGGACGCGCTGGTGATCATGTCCTCGTAGTAGTTCGCGCTGAGCGACAGGCTGTCACCGATCTTCTTGCGGATCAGCACCGAGGGCCCGTCGATCGTGATGCCGCCGCCCTGGTACGAGTGGTACATCACATCCGCCTCGTCTTCTGGCAGGACCCCGGCGAGCGCCGGGGCGGCGATCACCGCGAGCGTCAGCAGAGTGCGTGCGAACGACGCGGCGGCGCGCGACGGAGCGCGCGCGCGCCCGCGCCGCTGCTGCGCTGCACGGACGCACCCGCCGCGCCGCCGCGGTCAATTGCATCCGCAGCCGCCTCCGACTGCTCCGGTGGCCCCGCGCGCTCCCTCGCGGGTCTCGAAGCGCATGGTCGCGGTAGGCGGCGGCGATCGAGTTACGGGCCAGCGACATGATCGGGTCGGCCAGGTGCTCGCGCTCGTACGGCTTGACCCACGGCTGGATCGGCGCGCAGCCCGCCGTCAGCGTCAGCGCGGCGAGCAGCGCCGCCGCCGCGCCGCGCGTCCATCTCTTCCCGCCGCCCATCTCTCGCCTCCCTCCGCTCGCCCGCCGCTACTCGCGGATCAGCGCGCGGATGCTGTCCAGATAGCTCGTTCTCGTCGCCCGGCTTGTAGCCGCGGTGCAGCACCCGCACCTTGCCGGCGCGGTCGATGATCACCGTGCTCGGCATGCCCTCCACATCGTACAGCTTGCTGACCTTGCTCTCCTTATCATAGAGAATCGGGAAGCTCACCGGCGTCTGCTTCGAGCCAGTCGTTGGCGGCGTTCGAGTCCGGCTCCACGTTCACCCCGATGCAGCGTGAACCCGAGCTTGTTGTACTTCTTGTAGATGTCCTCGAGCAACGGCATTTCCTGGCGGCACGGTCCGCACCAGCTCGCCCAGAAATTGAGCATCACCACCTGGCCCTTGAACTGGGCGAGGCTCACTTGCCCTGCCGCCGCGGGCGTCGAGCGTGAACGGCGGGGCCGGCGCTGCCGGTCGGATCGGCGGCGAGCGCCGGCACCGCCAGTGCTGCGACGGCGACCATCGCTGCGATACGGTTCCTCATCGTGGGTCCCTCATGACTAGAAGAAGACGGTCGTACCGATGGACGCGCCTCGAGGTTGTTGGTGAGCTTGGTGACGCCGAGCAGGCTCGTCTGGAAGACGTGATCCTGCACCGTGACGTGAAACGCCAGCCAGTCGACCGGCACGACACGGTAGCCGGCGCCGAAATTCACCGTGAACTTCGTATCCCCGGCGAAATCGGTGGAGCCGAAGCCGCCGAGGAGATAGAAAGCGCTCGTCATGGCGAGGCCGCGACCGACAAAGGCCTCGCCCGGCAGGAAGTTGTAGCCGAGTGACAGGTCGTAGTACGTGAAGCGCCTCTCAGACTCGGTAAGCAGCTGAATGTTGCCGCTCAGGGTCTCGAAACTGGTGCGTCCGCCGCGCGAGCGGCCGGCCTCGGCCTGGAAGAAGAAGTCCTCGGTGACGTGATAGGCGGCGGTGACGCCGTAGACCGGGTTGGTGCCGAAATCCTCGATCGACAGCGCCCCGTAGTCGAGCCCGAGCTCGATGTTCGAGCTCTTGATGCGCGGAACGGTGATCTTGCGCCGCGGGACTTCCGGCTCGATCACCCGCGGGGGCGCGCCCTGGTCCGCGCCCTCGGTCCCCGGTCCCTGCGCATCGGAAGCTGTGTTGTGGTCGCGCCGCCCTGGTCGCCGCCACCGTGGCGCGCGTGGTACCAGTTGCGCACCGAAGCGCAGCCGGGAAGCGCCGCGAGCAGCGCGCTCAGAAGAAGAATGCGAATCCCGCTTTCCATTCGTCTGCTTCCTCGTTTTCGTTGCGCTTCGTGAAAATGTAATGGGCCTTGTACTCGGCGCGCAGGAAAAAGCGGCGCGTCAGGTAGTAGCGCAGGCCCGCCGCCCACGTAAGCGGTCTGCTCGGTGCGGTTGGCCGGGGTCACCAGCGTCGCCTTCGGCTCGGTATGCACCACTCCCGACGCCCAGCATCAGGAACGGCGACCAGCGCGATTCCGGCAGCGATCACGTGCGTCAGCCCCACATCGCCGGTCTCGCCGTTGGAGAACCGGCCGAGGAACTGGCCGACCGCGGCCTCGAGCGCCAGCTGCGAGTTGAAGCGACACCGAGTAATAGCCCGAGATGAGGTTGGCGCCGCCGTAGGCCCCGGCGAACATGCCCATCTCGAAGCGATGGGAGGTGAAGCCGGCGCGGTCGCCGAGCTCGAACTGGAACGGCGAGCCGTCCGCCAGCACCGTCTTCTGCATGTCCTGCTGCGACGCCCAGCCCTCGACGCCGTGCTCGGTGCGCACCTTGAACCAGTCGGTGCGGCGGAACAGCACGTCGACGCTCTCATCGCGCGGCACCACGCTGAACACCGGGTAGCCGCGGCCCGGACCGGTATGCAGCTCGAGATACGGCTGCGGTGACGAACAGCTGCAGGTACGCGCGCGCGTCGCTCACCGCCGGCACGAGCGAGCGCCAGCAGCAGCAGCCCGACGAGCGCGACCTGGGATGCGCGCCCCATCAGCGCCGTCCTGCGCTCAATTGACCGGTACTTTGGGATCGAACGGGTTGTTGAAGTACTGTGCGCCAATATCCAGCCATTCAGACAGCAGGCGAAGCTCCGCCGGGTTCAGCCAGCCCGGATGTTGCCCACCTGCTGCGAAGAGGCTGAAGAACTGGGCCGACTGGCCGCCGTTCGCGCTGCCCGCATTCAGGAATGGACCCACCGACGGTCCAGGCTGGCCCATGATAACTGTGTTGTGCGGGAACAGCAGCTGCACGTAGGAGAGTGAGCTCCGGCGGCTGGTGTTCGAGACGGGCTGCTGGTCAGATCGAGATTGCGCGGCCGGGGTCTGCGCGGCGCCCGCGGCGCTCGTCGGGCTGTGGCAGCCGGCCTGCGTGCAGGTGCGGCTGACGTCGCCGTTGACCGGATCCGGGCGCACGCGCGTCCCAGATCGGCTGGATGGTGCTCGGGGTAGTTGATGACGATGCGGCAGTTCGCCGACCAGGCGGTCGGCGCACAGCGCAGTGGTCGGGGATCGCCGGGACCGGTAGGTCGAGTCGGTGTAGGCGTAGGTAATCGGCTGGCCGGGCGTGGCCTGCGCCGGATCGGTCCACACGTCCGTGTAAACCACGTTGACGCTCGGCGTCATCTGCAGGCACGGCGGCGTGTCGGTGGCGCAGCTCACCGCCATGCGCGCCTCGCCATGGTCACGCCGGCCTGCTGCGGAATGAACGCCGGGACCGTGGCGAAGGTATGCGGGAAGGCGCACGCCGGCGGCGGTGCGCGCCCGCCCACGCCGAGGCGAACAGCCCCGCGCGGCCGTGCGAGTGCGGATTCTGCGGCGCGGCTGCGGCTGGTGGCAGCCGTTGCAGGTGACCACCTCGCCCGGGCCGCACCTGCAGCCACACGCCCTGCGACGGGGCTGATGCGCCGCGCGTTGGCATCCAGCACGCTCATGCGGAAGGCGACGTTGGCCGGCACCTCGATGCGCACCGAGCCGTCCGGCTCGACGGGCGCGTAGCCGAGGATCTCGATCATGTCGGCGGCGGCGCCGAAGGCGGCGTCCGAGAGGTTGACGACGGTCTTGTCGGGGATCGAGACGCCTTCTCGAGGCGGATGAAGCGCGCCGGCCGCGCTGCGCGGCGGCGTCTTGGCGGGGTCGGCGACCGCCGCGATGTTGGGGTTGGCGGTATCGACGCCGTCGAAGTCGTAGACACTCCTGATATCAATCGCGCCGACACGCGCTGGCGAAGTCCTGGTTGAGGTCGACCCCGGGCACCTGGTCGAGGATGATGTTGGGCAGCGGGCGCGGCTGCGCGACCGCCACGTCCGTCACCATCACGCCCTCGACCGGCGCCATGACCGGCAGCATGGTGTTCTGGGCGGGGTCGAGCATCCACACGCTGTACAGCGGCAGGGCGACCTGCGCGTTGGCCGCGGCGAGGCCGTCGCTCGTGCAGGGCACGATCGTCGGCGGGGTCGGTGGTGGCGTCGAGCAGCCGGCACTCGGTCCAGCTGACGAGGATGCGCCGGTCCCGTCCCACAGCGGGTAGGCCGAATTGAAGCGCCCGCCGGGGGAGGGCCCGGGGATGGTGCTGACCGGGTTCAGGGTGGCCGCGGTCTGCGCCGGCCCCGGGAGCCCGGGTAGGCGAGCAGCGGCTGGGTGTTCTCCACGTAGCTGCGTGCCGTCGATCGTCAGCAGGTCGCCGCCGAAGTCGACGTCGGTGTACTGGCGGACGAGTGTCAGGATGTCGCCGTTCTGCATCTCGTGCGGGTGCACGAACTCGATGACGTCGTGCCGTTAGTGCCGGTCATGTGACTGTTGGCGCCGTAGTAAGCTGCAGGTCCGTGCCGTCGGGATTGGAGGTGTAGAGACGACATCTGATCCTTGCCCGGGTGCATTGTCCCAGCGGCTCCACAGCACGCGCCCGCTCTGCAGCACGGTCGCATCGCGGTCGTGGCTCTGATTGAAGGAGATCTGGTGGATGCCGGTGCCGTCGGCGTTCATGACCTGCAGCACGAACGCCGGCTCGCTGCCGCGCCTCGTCCAGCGCCGAGAACTGCGGGTCGTGCTCATCGAGCAGCACGCCCTGCGACTGCGTCTGACGCGTGCTCGAGAACACGATGCGGCCGTCCGGCAGGTAGTGCGGCGAGACGTCGTTGACCGTGAGCGGGTCGGGATCGACCGCCGGATTGATGACCGGCGCGAGCGTGTCGGTCGCGATCACGTACTGCCAGATGCGCCACGAAGGCGGATTCTTGGTCTTCTGGTTCTTGGTGAGCGGGCCGCGCATGGCGAACACCACACGCGAGCCGTCGGCGGAAGTGTCGACGTCCTTGACGTTGTAGATCGCCCCGGCGGTGATGCGCGAGGTGATGTTGGTCTCGGCAGCGCTCGGCGAGGCGCTGGCGCGCATGTAGAGATCGGCGCCGTCCGTGTCGTCGATCTCGCGCAGGATGCGCAGATCGTCCTGCACCAGCGTACCGTCCTTGTCGGTCGGCACCGGGCGCTTGACGTAGAAGATCGGGTAGTCGACGGTCGCCGGATCCCCGCCCTGGCTGTTGGCGATGTTGACGCTGCCGTTGCCGCCGCCGCCCCCGCTGCCGTTGCCGGCACAGGCCGCGAGCAACGCCGCCGCGAGCGCCAGCAGCGTGGCCGTCCCGCCGGCACGCGTTGCCCGCTGGCAAAGCGATTGCCGCCGCGCCGCGACCCGTACGCCGCTCCGCTCCCTCATGCGTTCACTCCAGCGGGCGCTTTGGTGCCCGCCCGGCGCGCGAATGTAACGTAATTCGATGTCGCCATGATTACTTTCGCCATCGCGGTATTCGGTCACGGACCGCGTGCGGGCCGCATGCTCTGCTCACCTCGAGCGCGGCCCCGCCGTCCGAGCAGCTACTAGGTAGCGATTCGGGGTAGAGGCCGCCGTGAACTGGCTCGCAGATTGCGGCGCAATCATCCGCTGAGACCGACGACTGGGAAAACTGTCGGCAAGCGGCGACGTCAGGCAGTTGAGACATCCGGGGCGGGGTTGTCTGCGCCGTATAGTGCGATTCGCGCATCGGCATTTTGGGAGTTGACGAGCGCCATGAATGTCACGATCACAGGCACAGGTCTACGCCGCACGCAGCGCGCCGCGCTGACAGCGGGCGCGCTGCTGCTGCTCGCATCGACCGCTTTCGCGGGCCCTGACGAGCAGGCCAAGCGCATCTACGAGCGCATCGCGGGCATTCCGCCCTCAGCAGCGGTGCTGCAACAGATGGCGAACGCGATCAGCGCGAACCCCGGGCAGCAGGGTCTGCTCAACGCCGCGGTGATTGCCACCAGCGCGCCGCACGTTCTACGACGTGACGCTGAAGAATTTCGCGATGCCGTGGACCAACCGCGACGCGACGGTGTTCGCACCGCTCAACGACTACGTGGCCACCGTGATCGGCATGGTGCGCGACAACGTGCCGTTCAACACCGCGTTGTCGGCCGACATTCTCTATCACGAGCAACGCCCCGGGGCTGCCGGCGCCGTCGCCCGCCAACAACAACCACTATGCGACCGCGGAAGCGAACGGCGTCGATCTGATGTCGACCCTGGTGCAGAGCAGGCAGTCGGCGCTGTACGGGATCCCCACCGCGGCGACCGCGGGGCTGATTACCACGCGCGGCGCGGCTTCGGCGTTCTTCATCAACGGCACCAATCGCGCGATGTTCCGCTTCACGATGATCAACCAGTTCTGCAACGACATGCCGACCCTGATGGACACCACGCGTCCGTCGGACCGCATTCGCCAGGACGTGGCCCGCTCCCCGGGCGGCGACAGCCGCATCTTCCTCAACAACTGCGTCGGCTGTCACAGCGGCATGGATCCGATGGTGCAGGCGTTCGCCTACTACAACTTCGACGCCACCTCCGGCCAGATGCTCTACACGCCGGGCCAGGTGCAGCCGAAGTACCTGATCAACGCGACCAACTTCCCGTTCGGTTTCGTGACCCCCGACGACAGCTGGGCGAACCGCTGGCGCACCGGACCCAACACGGTGCTCGGCTGGTCGCCGACGCTGCCCGGCAGCGGCAGCGGCGCCAAGTCGCTCGGCCAGGAGCTCGCCTCGAGCGCCACCTTCGCGCAGTGCCAGGTGAGCAAGGTGTTCCAGGCGGTGTGCTTCCGTGCCCCGGCGAGCAGCGCCGACATCACCACGGTGGCCAACATCACTTCGAGCTTCACCTCCGGCGGCTACAGCCTCAAGTCGGTGTTCCAGCAGGCCGCCGCCGCCTGCCCGGGTTCGTAACAGGAGCGCCGCAATGAACCGCGAGCCCACACTCAACTCACTACGCCTGCGCCCGCACACCGCGGCGCCGGCGCTCAGGTCCGGCGCGCTCTTGGCGCTGCTCGTCGCGCTTGCGGCCTGCAGCTCCTCCGGCGGACCCTCGACCTCCGTTAACCAGGTGTCCACGCCGCCCAGCAACGGCGCGCAGGACTACACCGGCCCGCCGCCGGCCAACGCCGACGTGCAGGCCTTCAAGGTCAACCTGTGGCAGAACATCATTCCGTCCGATCGCTGCGGCGGTTGCCATCACCAGGGCGGTCAGTCGCCGATGTTCGCGCGCTCCGACGACGTGAACCTCGCCTACCAGGCCGCCGGCCCGCTGGTGAGCCTCACCGATCCCAGCCAGTCGACCCTGGTGCTCAAGGTCGGCGGCGGTCACAACTGCTGGGTGGCGGACCCGTCGGCGTGCGCCGCGACCATGCTCGTGTGGATCCAGAACTGGCTGGGCGCCGGTGCAGGCGCTACCACGCAGGTGAAGCTGGTCGCCCCGCCGGTGCAGGCTGCCGGCGGCGGCAAGCAGTTTCCGGCTGACCCGACCACCGGCAGTCCGAGCTACCAGAGCACGGTCTATCCGCTGCTCACCAGGTTCTGCTCGGGCTGCCACAACCCGAGCTCGGCGAGCGCGCAGCAGCCGTATTTCGCCGATCCGACCAACATCGATGCGGCGTATCTCGCCGCGCAGCCGAAGATCGACCTGGCGCAGCCCAACCAGTCGCGCTTCTACGAGCGCCTGGCGACGGAGTTCCACCACTGCTGGGCGACGCCGACTTCGAACGGCGCGCCCGACTGTCCCGGCAGCTCCGCGGCGATGCTGGCGGCGATCACCGCCTTCGCCAACGGCATCCAGGTGACGCCGATCGACCCGTCGCTGGTGGTTTCCAACGCGCTCACCCTTACCCAGGGCACGATCGCCTCGGGCGGCAGCCGCTACGAGGGCTCGATCATCGCCAAGTACATGTTCGAGACCGGCCAGGGCAGTACCGCCTATGACACGAGCGGCGTTACTCCGGAAGCGGACCTGACGCTCTCGGGCAACGCGAGCTGGGTCGGCGGCTGGGGCATCAACCTCGCCGCGGGCAGCTCGGCGCAGGCCTCGACGAGCGCGAGCGTGAAGCTCGCCAACATGATCCAGTCCTCGGGCGAGTACTCGATCGAGGTGTGGGCGGCGCCGGCGAACGTCACCCAGACCAACGCCTGGCTGGTCAGCTACTCGGGCAGCAATACCACGCGCAACATGACGCTCGGCCAGGCCGCCGAGCAGTACGAGGGCTTCACCCGCAGCAGTGCCACCGACACCGGCGGTACCCCGCCGCTCGTGACCACGACCACTAACGGCGCGGCCCAGGCGGCGCTGCAGCACGTGGTGCTGACCTACGATCCGGTCAACGGCCAGAAGATCTACGTCAACGGCGTCTACAGCGGCGATGCCGATCCGTCCAAGGGCGGCACCTTCGCCAACTGGGACAGCACCTTCGCGCTGGTGCTCGGCAACGAGACCACCGGGCAGCGCCAGTGGCAGGGCGTCATCAAGTTCCTCGCCATCTATAACGGCGCGCTCACCCCGGCCCAGGTGCAGCAGAACTTCAACGCCGGCGTCGGCCAGAAGTACTTCCTGCTGTTCGGCGTGAGCTCACTCACCGGCGTCCCGCAGTCGTACATCATGTACACGGCGAGCCAGTACGACAACTACAGCTACCTGTTCTACCAGCCGACCTTCATCAGCCTGGATCCCAACGCCACGATCCCGGGGAGCCTGCAGCTCGCCGGCATCCGCATCGGGGTCAACGGGCAGCTGGCGGCTGCCGGGCAGTCGTTTGCCAAGCTCAGCACCACGATCGGTGGCAGCAACTACAGCGCCACCAGCGGACAGGTGCTGTCGGGACTCGGCACGGTGATTCCGGTGCAGCTCGGGCTCGGCCAACGACCTGTTCTTTCTGTCGTTCGACCAGCTCGGCAGCCACAGCCATGCGTTCGTCGATCCGCCGGGCACGCCGACGGCGCCGACGCCGAACAACACCCCGGTGGCCGACTACGGCGTCGCGACCTACGAGCGCGTCAACAGCATCGCTGTCGCGCATCACCGGGGTACCGATCACCGACAGCGTGGTATCGACGCTCTACAACACGCTCGCAGCAGTCGATGCCGGCGACGCCGCAGATCGCAGCCTTCCTGTCCTCGCAGCAGACCGCCGTCTCGCAGCTGGCGAATGCCTACTGCGGCGAGCTCATGGCGAGTGCCGCGGCCCGGGATGCGTTCTTCGGTAGCGGTCTCGATGCGAGCCTCAACATGAGCTCGTCGAGCTTCTTCGGCGCGCAGCGGCAGCGGCAACCGCGCGATCGTGATCAACGCTCTCGCGAACAACGCGGTCGGCACGGTTGCCTCCCCGCAGATGGCGAGTGCGGTGAAGGCCGAGGTGGATGCGCTGATCACGCGCGTGCCGCAGATCAATGCCGCCGCGACCGTGTCGCAGACGACCGTCGCGGCCTGCACAGCGACGCTGGCCAGCGCCGCCGTGACCCTGCAGTAGTGGGACTGAGGAGTAACTTCCGATGCTGATCCGCAAGCGCCCCCGAAACCCCACGCGCCGGGCACGCCGTTCCGGCACGAGAACCATCCGCGTCCGGTGAGCCGTCGCGACTTCCTCGCCGCGGGCTTCCTCGGCGCGCAGGGCGTGGTGATCGGCTCCGCATGGCTCGGCGCGCTGCTGAAGGCCGGCAGCCGGCGCGCGCCGGCCTCGACAGCGACATCGCGGCGTTGCTCGGCAGCACGCAGTGCAACGTACCGTCGGGCTCCGGCTCGCTGCCTTTCATCTGCTTCGACCTCGCGGGCGGGGCGAACCTGGCGGGTTCCGAAGCGCTGGTAGGCGTGCAGGGCGGCCAGGCGAATTTCCTGTCCACCGCCGGCTTCGGCAAGCTCGGCGTGCCCGGCAACATGGTGCCGGGCGCGAACAGGCGCCTTCGTTCAGCAGCGCGCTCGGGCTGCTGTGGCACTCCGACGGGGCGATCCTGCGCGGCATTCTCACCAAGGCGAGCGCCACCACCACGCCGGCACCAACGGCGCGGTCATTCCGGCGATGTCGCAGAACGACACCTCGGCCAATACCATCAGTCCGCTCTACGGCATCGCCGAAGCGGGCGCCAAGGGCACGGTGCTGCCGCTGGTCGGCACCAAGTCCTCGGCGTCGGGCGGCAACTCGGCGGCGCTCATGTACACCATCAACCCGACTCTCCAGCCGCGCCACCATCCAGCAGCCCTCGGACGCGGTGGCGCTCGCCCCGACAGCTCCGGGTGGGGCGGTGGATCCGCTGGCCCTCGCCGAGCTCGAGGCCGAGGCCCGCATCAGCACCGGCACCTCTCCCTACCAGGGCTCAGGCTCGACCGGCACCGAGTTCACCGGTGCGCTGGGCGATCCGAACGGATCAACCCCGGGGTGCAGCTCATTTCCGGCAGCGGCAATGCCTCGCTGGACGCCGCCCTGAAGAACCAGGTGCGCTGCGCCTACGTGAAGGCATCCAATACCGCCAACATCTTCGCGGCTGGGCCGGCCGGCCTCGACCCGACCCAGGACCAGCTCATCGTCGGCGGCAGCTCGCCGATCTTCACGGCCGCCGACTTCCAGAACAACGGTGACGCGCAGGCGACTGCCGCGGTCATGAAGCTGGTGATCGACGGCTACGCCGGCGCCGGTACCATCGCCCTCGGCGGCTTCGACTACCACGACGGCACGCGCGCTACCGGCGAGATGCGCAACTTCCAGGCCGGGCAGATGATCGGTGCGGTGCTCGAGTATGCGCAGCGCAAGAACACGCCGGTGATGATCCAGATCATGAGCGACGGCTCACTGAGTTCCAACAGCATGGTCGACACGAGTGCCGCCGGGCGCGACAAGCTCGGCTGGCAGGGCGACAACTCCTCGGTTGCCGCCACGGTGTTCCTGGTGTACAGCCCGAAGGGGCGACCGGTGCTGCGCAACGGCGTTGCCGGCCAGCAGATCGGCTACTTCAGCTCCGACGGCTCGGTGGTCACGACCTCGAGCCCGGCGGCTAACTCGGTCAACCAGATCCCCGAGGTCATCATGCTCAACTATATGGGGCTGGCGGGGACCGACGCGCAGTTTGCGACCACGTTCCCGATGCAGGGACTCGGTCCCGCCTCAGCCCTCGCGGCCATGACGGTGTTCGAACCGATCGTGTAAGGGCACGCGGCTTACCGCCCGCGCGGGCGTACCGCTCAGCCGGTTGTCGCACGCCGCCGACTGCCACCTCGCAGCCAGGCCTTGCGAGAGGCCGTTTTCGAGGCTTGCTTCGTTGACAGTCTCAACCGCGCTGTGCGAGGGTTCCCGCGCTTGCGCGCAGTCCCGGCTGCACAGCCCGAAGGATCATTCTTGAGCTTGCAATGGCCCAACGGCCCGGCGGCGCGTGACCGTGGGTCACGCGTGCGCGTCTTCTCCTGGTGCGCGGCGCTCGCGGCGCTGCTCGGCGGCGCAGCCGTGGCGCCGGCGCAGCCGGCTTACGCCCTCCTGTCGCAGCCGGCGCCCGACTTCACGCTGCGCGCCGCGGCGGGCGGCAACGTGCGGCTCTCGGAGCATCGTGGCGAGGTCGTGGTGCTGAGCTTCTGGAGCAGCGGCTGCAGCTCCTGCCGCACACAGCTCGTGGCGCTGAACCGCAGCCTCGCCACCTACCGGTCCGCGGGGCTTCAGATCTATGGCGTGAGCGTCGACGATGCGCCGGCGCGCGCGGTCGAATACGCGCAGCGCGCCGCGGTCGGTTTTCCGCTGCTGCTCGACCCCGACAAGACGGTCGGGCGCGCCTACCAGGTCGACAACCTGCCGATGACCGTGCTGATCGATCGCGGCGGCATCGTCCGCAACGTGCTGCGCGATTACAGCTCCCGGAGCGAGCAACAGTACCTGCAACAGTTGCGGGTTTTGCTGAACGAATGATCGGAACGACCATGCCCGACGCTTCTGTCCATTGCCCCTCGCGAGCACGTGGTGCGGCCACCACGCTCCTCGGCTGCCTGCTGCTCATGGCCGGCCCGCTCGCCGCCGCGCAGCCTGTCAGTGGCAACGCCCCGCCGTCCGGCGCCGCGGCGCAGTCACCGCCGGCGGGTCCGCCGCGCGCCGCGGCGGCAGCTGCGCCTGCGAGCGCAGCGGCCGCTACCCCCGGTGCTGCCGTGGCGACACCGGCCGCGCAGCCCGCAGCGGCGGATGCCAATGCCGCGCTCGACACCCGCGGACTCGATCAGGAGGTGCAGGGACTGAAGAAGGACGTCGTCGACGTCAACAAGGACCTCTTCATCCTCGAAGAGGAGCTGCTGTTCCCTGCCAACACCCAGGTGGCGGTGTTTCTGTCGGTCGACGTGGGAGATTTCTTCGCGCTCGACTCGGTGCAGCTCAAGATCGACAACAAGGAAGTCATCAACTACCTGTACACGCCGCGCGAGGTCGAGGCGCTGGAAAAGGGCGGCGTGCAGCGTCTCTACATCGGTAATCTCAAGGTGGGCAAGCACGAGCTGGTGGCATTCTTCGACGGCAAGGGGCCGAGCGACCGGGCCTACAAGCGCGGTGCCTCGATCAAGTTCCAGAAGGGCATCGGGGCGAAGTACCTCGAGCTCAAGATCGACGATCGTCAAAGAAAGCTCGAGCCGGACTTCGAGATCAAGGACTGGGATTAGGCGCCGATGTTCCGCCCGGGCGTGCGCGTGCTGTTGCTGAGCCTCGCCGCGGCCCTGGCCGCGGCCCCGGCGAGCGCGCGCCGCCACGACCCCGAGAAACTGCCCGAGATACGCGTCCGCGACCTGCACTACGGGGACGCGCTGTTCTACTACTACCAGGGCGACTACTTCGAGGCGCTGACGCGACTGGCAGCCTACGACCACTGGCAGCGCATGCCGCACCACGAGGAGGACGCGCAGCTGCTCATGGGCGGGCTGTACCTCTCGCTCGGCATGCACAACGAGGCGGGCAAGCGTTTCGAGATGCTGCTCACCAACGAGGTACCGAGCGGCGTGCGCAACCGGGCCTGGTTCTACCTGGCGCAGGTGTGGTACGTGCGCGGCTACCTCGACAAGGCGGACGCGGCGTTACGCCGCATCAACGGGCGCATGTCGCCGGAGCTCGAGGCGCAGAAGGAGCTGTTGTTCGGCAACGTCCTGATCCACGAGGGCAAGTACGACGAGGCCATCCGCCTGCTGTCCGGCTGGCGCGGCACCTACAGCTGGTCGGCCTACGCGCGCTTCAACCTGGGGGTGGCGCTGGTGCGCAGCGGCCGTCTCAGCGACGCCGACCCGTTCCTCACCGGCGTTGGCACGCTGGTGGCGGGCTCCGAGGAGATGCGCTCGCTCAAGGACCGGGGCAACCTGGCGCTCGGCTTCGCCTATCTGCAAGCGAATCAGCCGGCACGCGCGCTGCCGGCACTCGAGCGGGTGCGCCTCAACGGCCCGTATTCCAACAAGGCGCTGCTCGGCACGGGCTGGGCCGACGCCCAGCTCGGCGACTACCAGCGCGCGCTCGCCCCGTGGATGGAGCTGCGCAACCGTAACGTGCTCGATGCGGCGGTGCAGGAATCGTACCTTGCGGTGCCTTACGCGTTCGGCAAACTGAACGCCAACGCCCAGTCGGCCCACTACTACGAGAGCGCCGTGGAGTCGTTCGACGCCGAGAACGGGCGTCTCGATGCCGCGATCGCGCGTATCGAGCAGGGTGACATGCTCAAGGACGTGCTCGCGGGCGAGCGCCGCAGCGACCAGCCCTACGGCTGGTTCTGGCAGCTGAAAAACCTGCCGAATGCGCCCGAGTCGCGTTACCTGTACGCGGTGCTGGCCGGACACGACTTTCAGGAAGGTCTCAAGAACTACCGCGACCTCACCTACATGGGCGGCCTGCTGGGGCGCTGGGGCGACAGCATGGATGCGTTCCAGGACATGATCGCGACGCGCGAGCGTGCCTACGCCGAGCGGCTGCCGCGGGTGGACGCACTGCTCTCCTCGGGTACGTTGGCCCGGCTGCAGCAGCGCGACCTGGACCTCGCCGGCAGGCTGCAGACGATCGAAGCCCGGCACGACGTCGCCGCCCTCGGCACCGACGATGAGCGCGAGCAGTGGGCGCGTATCCAGCGTGTGGAAGGGGCGCTCGCCGGTGCACCCGACACGCCCGACAGCGCGCAACTGCGCGAACGCGCGGGGCTCGTCAAGGGCGTGCTGTATTTCCGCCTGAACGATGCCTACAACGCGCGGCTGTGGGAGGAGCACCGGGCGCTGAAGGATCTGAGCCTTGCGCTGCACGAGGCGCAGAGCCGCTGGATCCGCGTCGAGCAGGCGCGCAAGAGCATGCCGACCAACACCGGCGAGTTCGCCGCGCGCGTTGCCGCGCTCAAGGCGCGCATCGATGCGTTGCAGCTGCACCTTGCGGCCCTCGAAGACAAGCAGCGTGACTATCTGGCGCGCATCGCCGTCCACGAGCTCGACGATCAGAAGGCGCGGCTCGCGGCCTACCAGGTACAGGCGCGCTTCGCGCTCGCCAGCATGTACGACCGCGCCGTCAACGCGCAGGGCGCGCCCGCCAAGGCGCCGGCCCCGCAGCAGCAGGCGCCTCCGGGCAGCCGCCTGCCGCGGGAGAAGCGCCCGCACCACAGTCCCCCGCACCCTCAGTGCAACCGCTTCCCGGCCAGACACCGCCGCCCGGGCAGACGCCGCCGGAGCCGCCACGGTGAGGCAGCGGGTCTGCGCCTTGGGCGTGCTCCTCGTGACGGCGGCGGCGGCGCCGCTGCCGGTGACGGCCCAGTCCTCGCCGGGCAATGCACCCACCATCGGCTCCCTGCAGCGGCACCCGGTCGAGGTGCACCGCGACACCATGGCGAGCCCGAGCCTCGACAAGGCGATGGAGAACTATCGGCGCTTTCTGCAGCTGCAGAACACCGACCCACGGCTGCGCGCCGAGGCGATGCGGCGGCTCGGGGACCTGAATCTCGATGCCGGGGAGCTGCAGAGCATGGAGCAGGAGGTCACGGCGCAGGACCTGCAGGGTGCGGAAGCGATCCGTCTGTACACGACGCTCCTCAAGGCGTACCCGGACTATCCGCGCAACGACCAGGTGCTGTATCAGCTGGCGCGCGCCTACGAGGTCACCGGCCAGCCCGACCCCGCGCTCGGTGCGCTCGATCAGATCGTGCAGCGCTATCCCGATTCGCCACAGATCGCCGAGGTGCAGTTCCGGCGCGGGGAGCTGTTGTTCTCCGCCAAGCGCTACCCGGAGGCCGAGCACGCCTATGCTGCGGTGATCGCACGCGGCGCGGCTTCCGATTTCTACCAACAGGGTCTGTACAAGCACGGCTGGTCGCTCTTCAAGGAATCGCGCACCGAGGAGAGTTTGCCGTCCTTCGGCGCGGTGCTCGACCACGAGCTCATCCGCCAGGGGAAGCCGGTGCCGCTCGAGAGCCTGAAGCGCGCCGACCGCGAGCTGGTCGAGGATACGCTGCGCGTGATGAGCATCACTTTCTCCTACAACGACGGCGCTGTTTCCCTCGAGCAGTACCTGAAGTCGCACGGCGAGCGCTCCTACGAGTACCTGCTGTACGAGCGGCTCGGGGACCTGTACGTCGACAAGCAGCGCTACCAGGACGCCGCCACCACCTACCGCGCCTACGTGGCGCGCGATCCGTACAGCGACCAGGCGCCCAATCTCGCCATGGCGGGGATCGAGGCTTACGGCAAGGGCGGCTTCAGCCAGCTGGTGCTCGACGGCAAGCACGAGTTCGTGGAGCGTTACAACTTCGATTCCCCGTACTGGAAGACCCGCAGCCGCGCCGCCAATCCGCGCGTCGTGGCGGAGCTGAAAACCAACCTCAAGGACGTGGCGACCTACTTCCATGCGAGCGCGCAGAAGTCCGGACGCATCGAGGACTACCAGGAGGCCGCCCGCTGGTACCGCTCGTACCTGAAGTCCTTCCCGGAGGACGCTGATTCCGCGGCCACCAACTACCTGCTCGCCGAGGCGCTGTTCTCGAGCCACCAGTACGAGGAGGCAGCCACCGAGTACGAGCATACGGCGTACAACTATCCGAAGAATGACAAGTCCGCGACCGCGGCCTATGCGGGCCTCGTCTCCTATCAGAAAGGAGAGGAAGGACTCACCGGTGCCGACAAGCAGGCCTGGCACAAGCGCGCGACCGATGCGGGAGTCAAGTTCGCGCAGACCTTTCCCGAGCACCCCGACAGCGCCGGTGTGCTGACGCGCGCCGCCGAAGAGATCTTCGCCTCGGGGGACCGGCTGCGCGCCATCAGCGTTTCCCAGTCGATCCTCGCGCGCTCACCGCCGGTGGACGCCGCCAAGCAGCGCATCGCCTGGACCATCATCGGGCAGTCGCACTTCGATGAGGGCGAGTACGCGCAGGCCGAGCCCGCCTACCAGCAGGCGCTCGCGCTCGTGGGGAGCGACGACAAGATGCGCGCCGACCTCGGCGAACGTCTGGCGGCCTCGGTCTACAAGCAGGGTGAGGCCAAGCAGAAGGGCGGCGATGGCGCGGGCGCGGTCGAGGACTACCTGCGCGTCGCGCGCGTCGCCCCCGGCTCGAAGATCGTCGCCAACGCGCAATACGATGCGGCGGCGCAGCTCATCCAGCTCAAGGACTGGAACCGCGCCATCACCGTACTGGAGGATTTCCGGCGCCAGTTTCCCGCCAGCACCCTGTCCGCCGACGTGACGCGCAAGCTCGCCGTCGCCTACAGCGAGGCCAACCGCCCGGGCGAGGCGGCTTCCGAGTTCGAGCGCATCGCGGCGAGCCCGGGCGAGGATCCGGTCGTGCAGCGCGAGGCGCTGCTGCAGTCGGCCGACCTTTACGCCAAGGCTGGCAACACTCCCAGGGCGGTGACGATGCTCGAGAAGTTCGTCGCCACGAATCCGACCCCGGTGGCCCCCGCGGAAGAGGCCCGCCAGCGTCTGGCCGACTACGCCGCCAAGGGCGCAGATATCGCGCGGCGCGACTACTGGTACCAGAAGATCATCGAGGCGGATGCGCAGGCCGGCGCCCAGCGTACCGAGCGCACCCACTACCTCGCCGCCAAGGCGCAACTGGCGCTCGCCGCGCCGGCGCGCGATGAATTCCGCGCGGTGCGCCTGACGCTGCCGCTCAAGAAGAGCCTGGTGGCCAAGCGCCGTGCGCTCGAGGCCGCCATGGACGGTTACCGCCGCGCGGCCGACTACCAGGTCGCGGAGGTGACCACCGCGGCGACTTTCGAGATGGCGGAGCTATACCGCACGCTGGCGCACGATCTGATGAACTCCGAACGTCCGCCCAGCCTCAAGGGCGACTCGCTCGACGAATACAACTCGATGCTCGAGGAACAGGTGTTCCCGTTCGAGGAGCAGGCCATCAAGGCGCACGAGCTGAATGCGGCACGCGCCAAGGATGGTGTCTACGACGAATGGGTGCGCAAGAGCTTTGCGGCGCTCGCCGAGCTCAAGCCCGCCCGCTACGGCAAGACGGAGCTGACCCAGGATGTGGTCACGAACCTTGAATAAGCCGCAGCCGCCCCCGCGGTTGCGCCGGCGCACGGCGCTCCGCGGCGCCGTGCTGGCGCTCGCGCTCGCGGCGCTCTGCGCCTGTCACTCGGCGCCGCCGCGCGCCGCGCCGCCCGTGAAGGCCGCGCCGCAGCCGGCGGCCCCGGCCCCTCCCGCGGGCACCACGCCGCGCACCGCCACTGCTGGCGCCCCGGGAGCGGTCATCCCCGCAGCCGGCGTCGCCACGCCCGCAGCCGCCGCGCCACGGCCGCCGGTGCCCCCTGCTGCCCAGGCCGACTTCACCCGCGCAGTCGGTTTCATGCGCGCCGGCAACGCCACCGAAGCGGAACTCGGCTTCAAGCAGGTCGCGTTGCAGTACCCGCAGTTCGCAGCGCCGCTGGTGAATCTCGGTCTGCTGTACCGCAGGCAGGGCGACCTCGCAGAGGCCGAGAAGGTGCTGAAGAGCGCGGTGGAACACGAGAGCGGCAGCGCGGTCGCCTGGAGCGAGCTGGGCGTCACGCAAAGAATGCGCGGCGAGTTCAAGGACGCGGCCGCCTCCTACGAGGAGGCCATCAAGGCCGACCCGCAGTACGCACCCGCCTGGCGTAATCTCGGCGTGGTGGCGGATCTGTATCTCGGCGATCCCCAGCGAGCGCTCACCGCGTTCGCGCGCTACAAGGAGCTCACCGGAGAAGAGAAGCCGGTCAGCGGATGGATCGCCGAGCTGCGCCAGCGGCTCGGCATGCCTGCCGTGAAGCGCGAGCAGAGTGCGGCCACGGCGGCGCCGGCGGCCGAGCCGGGAGCTGCAGCCCCGGCGTCGCTCCCGGCAGCGCCGGGGAGCACACCCGCGCCCTCAACTACACCTGCGACCCCGCCGCCGCACCGGTAGGCAGCAAGGAGCCCGATCATGCGAACTGTGTGTACACTGTTACTCTCGCTGACGCTGAGCTGCGCCTGGGCGCAGCAGCAGTCCGCCGCCCCGGCACCGGCACCGGCGCCACAACCGCAGGCGAGCCCGTCACCCGATCAGCTCGAGCCCGCCGTGGACACGAGCGCCACGAGTCAGTCCGCCGCCGCAGCCGAGCCGGCGAAGAGCGACGCGGCGCACGCGGCGTCCACGCCCGATGCCGGCGGCAAGCCCGTCGCCACGCCGCGTGGCGTGGCGGGCGCGAAGGCGCCCGCCGCCAAGGGACCGGATCGGGTCGAGCTCGAGACGACCGACATCACCGGCAACCGCGAACTGCCCAAGGTGTTGTATATCGTGCCGTGGAAGCGCTCGGATCTGGGCGATTTGGTCGGCAAGCCGCCCAATAGCCTCCTGGACGAGGTGCTGCAGCCCATAGATCGAGACGTATTCCTGCGGGAGAATCGCTATTACGACGCCCTGAAGCCCGACGCCGCGGGGCATAACCCGGGCGCAGTGCAGGGTTCGAGCGACAAGCCCTGAAGAGCGCCCCGGAGCCGTCTCAGGATGAGAGCTGGGTCGCAGCTTTTTGGGCATATGTCATTCAGTTTTCACAATGCTTGCGTCTTGTGTGAGGGTCCTTTGAGGGGGAGCGTCAGATGGGTATCTGGAACCTGATAGTGCGTTTCTTTCAGGGCGGCGGGGACTTCATGTACCCGATCGCCGTGGTGTTCGTTTTCGGTCTCGCGATCGCGATCGAGCGCTACATCTATCTCTCGGCCGCCGCCGTGCGCAATCGCAGCCTGTGGAACGAGATCGTGCCGATGCTGTCGCAGGGCAATTTCCGCCAGGTGGCGCAGGCGACCTCGAAGTCGCGATCGGCGATCGGCCATATCCTCAACTACGGCCTGGCGCGCATCCAGTCAGCCCGCCGGCGCGACGACGTCGAGAAGGCGATGGAGGAGAGCCTGATGGAGGTGGTGCCGCGTCTCGAGAAGCGCACCCACTATCTGGCGACCTTCGCCAACCTGGCGACGCTGCTTGGCCTCCTGGGCACGGTGATGGGCCTGATCCGCGCCTTCGCGGCGGTCGCCACCGTGAATCCCGCCGAGAAAGCCAACCTGCTCTCGGCGAGCATCTCGGTGGCGATGAACTGTACGGCCTTCGGCCTCATGACGGCGGTGCCGCTGCTGTTCATTCACGCCTGGCTGCAGACCAAGACCACCGAGGTGATCGACAGCCTGGAGATGGCGTCGGTGAAATTCCTCAACGCCATCACCGAGCGGCAGCAGCCGGCGCCCGCCGCCGCCTGAGCGGGCGGGACGCGTACCAGGATCGGCTGAAAGGTCGGCATGCGCCGCTCGTATCAGACACGCAAGCTGGAACGCCACGCGCGTAAACCGGCCGAGCTGCTGCTCGTGCCGATGATCGACATCTTTACGGTGCTGGTCACGTTCCTGCTCATGACCGCGGTGTTCTCCCGCACCGTGATCCTGCAGCTGAACCTGCCGCCGCCCAACACCGTGTTCCGCGACCCGCCGCCCGGGTCTGCAGCTCGAGGTGATGGTGCGCAAGGACCTGCTGCAGGTGGCCGACCGCAACACCGGGCCGCTCGCGACGCTCCCCAACATCGCGACCGGCTACGACTACGACGGACTCACCGAGTACCTGAAGCGCGTCAAGGCGAAGTTTCCCGAGAAGACCGACGCCAGCATCCTGCTCGAGCCCGACACGCCCTATGACACGCTGGTGCAGGTCATGGACCGGGTGCGCGTGTTCGAGGCCGGGCAGGGGATGAACACGGTGCAGGCGGAGCTGTTCCCGGACATTTCCATCGGCGATGCGCCGAGCACCGAGGCGCCAGCCGGCGCGGCCGCGCCGCCCGCGGCTGCCGCCTCCCGGCGGGCGCCGGCAGCAAGCGGCGTCGGAGCACGACCATGAGTATGTCCAACCGCGCCCGGCGCATGGCGCAGCATCACCTGCGGCACCGCGCCGACGCGCAGCTGAACCTCATTCCGCTGATCGACATCCTGTCGGTGATGGTGGCATTTCTCCTGGTGTACTCCACCGAAGTCGAGGTGATCCAGAACTCCAAGGGGATCGAGATCCCGCAGTCGATCGCCCAGACCGCGCCCAAACAGTCGGTGGTCGTGATGGTGACGACCAGGGACCTGTTCGTGCAGGGCGAGTACATCACGAGCGTGGCGCAGATCCAGGCGGGGCGGGGCGCGCTCATCGAGCCGCTGTCCGCGGCGCTGAAGCGTCCGATGCTGGTCGGCCAGGAGATGACCGAGCGCGCCATCGCGCAGCGCGAGATCACCATCATGGCGGACAAATCGCTGCCCTACGAGGTGCTCAAGCGCGTGATGCAGACCTGCACCGACGCGGATTACGGCCGCATCTCCCTGGCCGTGATCCAGAAGGAAAAGCCGGTCGCCACCGGACAGGTCAAGACCAGCTAGCCGCGCCATGATCCTCGCACCCTACTACCGCGAATACGAGCTGCCCTGGGAGGGCGATCCGGAGTCGAGCGAGCGCTTCCGCAAGATCCTGCGGGTGTTGCTCGTGCTCCTGGTGGTGCTCGGGATCCTGTTCCCGCTGCTGCCCTCTCCCAAGCACGCCGCGCTGGAGGATGTGCCGGAGCGTCTCGCGCACGTCATGATCGAGAACCAGCCCAAGCCCCCGCCACCGCCGCCGGCGGCCAAGCCGGAGGAGAAGCCGAAGATCGAGCCGAAGGTGGCCCTGGTGAAGCCGCCGCCGGTCGACGAGCGCCAGCGCGCACACGACAAGGCGCAGCGGCAGTTGAACCAGGTGAAGGACGAGCTCGCCGACCTGCGCCAGCAGATGGACCTCACTCCCCTCGAGACCAAGAACCTGTCCGGCTCGGTGGGCGCCGATTCCCACGCCGAGCGCTCGATGATCACCTCCAATGTCGGTGCCGGCAGCGGCGGCATCACCTCCGCCAACTCCAGCCGCGGCTTCGGCACGGGGGCCGGCTCGCTCACCGGGCACGACACGACCACGGTCAGTTCCTCGATCGCGCGCGGCAGCCTCAACAACCGCGACGTCACCCACTCGGGCGGCGGCGGTAAGCCGGCGCGCTCGCCGGAGGAGATCGCGCTGGTCTTCGACCGCAACAAGGGCCGCATCTACAACCTGTACGCGCGCGCGCTGCGCGACAACGCGGAGCTGCAGGGCAAGCTGGTGCTGGAGTTCACCATCGCGCCCGACGGCACGGTCACCATGTGCCGCGTGGTGTCGAGCGAGCTGAAGGACCCGGAGCTGGAGCGCAAGATCATCGCACTGGTGCGCCTGTTCCAGTTCCAGCCTGAAGACGTCGACTCGGTAACCGCCACCAAACCAATCGACTTTTTCCCGACCTCGGCATAACCTCACGCTCGCCGCAGGCCGCATGAGGACGCCATGAACCTCAATTCCGAAATCGAGTTCTTCGCGGAGCTGAAGACCATCGACAAGGCACGGCTGCTGAACCTGTTCCTGCACGAGCTCGCCGAAGAGGCGCGTGGTACTTACGGCCCGGGGGCCGAGCAGGTGCACGACACCGCGCACCTGCGATTCGTGAACGAGCTGCTGCACCGTCTGACACGGGTCATCGAGCAGCTGCTGGCGGAAGAGGCGACCCGTCCGGCCGATGACGTGGTGCTGCGCATGCTGCTCGCGCCGCGGGCCGACAAGGTGGCGGAGCGGCTGGTGTTCAATGCCTACGGGCGGGCCATCCAGGGCTTCGAGAGCTACGACACGACCGTACTGATGGGCTCCTGAGCCGCGCGAGGTGCGAGGTCCGCACCGCCACGGCTCATGGCACCTCGGCGTGCCTGGGGAATAACAATGTGTAACAAGATCACCCGGGGACTACTGGCGGCACTTGCATGGTTCGCAGCTCCCGCGTTCGCAGCCGAGCCCGCAGCTACCGCGGTGCTGCTGCGCCCCGCGCAGGTGTGGACCTCCGGCGCGCCGCCGCACCCGGGGTGGGTGGTGCTCACCGACGGCAAGCGCATCGCCGCGGTGGGTCCGGCCGGTGACGTGCCCGCCCCGCAGGGAGTGCAGGTCATCGAGCTGCCGGGCGCGACGCTGCTGCCCGGGCTCATGGACATCCACTCGCACCTGTTCCTGCATCCCTACAACGAGACGCTGTGGAACGATCAGGTGCTGAAGGAGCCGGTGCCGTATCGCACCTTGCGCGCCGGGGTCCAGGCGCGCGCGACGCTGCTCGCCGGCTTCACCACGCTGCGCGATCTCGGCACCGAGGGCGCCGGCTACGCCGACCTCTCGCTCAAGCGCGCGATCGAAGACGGCCTCATCGAGGGTCCGCGGTTGTTCGTGGCCACGCGTGCGATTGTCGCCACCGGCAGCTACGGACCCGCACCGCGCGGACTGCGGCCGGACGTGTGCTGCACGCCCCAGGGCGCCGAGGAGGCGAGCGGCGTTGCCGAGGTGATCCGCGCGGCGCGCGAGCAGGCCGGGCGCGGCGCGGACTGGATCAAGGTGTATGCCGACTACCGCTGGGGTCCGGACGGTTCACAGCAGCCCACGTTTTCCGAGGAGGAGCTCAAGGCGCTGGTCGAGACCGCGCACTCCTCCGGCCGGCCGGTGGCGGCGCACGCCACCACGGCCGAAGGGATGCGGCGCGCGGTACTCGCCGGCGTCGACACCATCGAGCACGGCTTCAATGGCACCCCCGAGGTGTTCCGGCTCATGGCCGAGCGCGGCGTGGCGTACCTCCCCACCCTGACCGCGGAGGAGGCGTACGGGGAGTACTTCGAGCACTACGTGCGCGGCACGAGCGCGCCCACCGCCGCGATGCAGCGCGCCGCCCAGGCGTTTCACTACGCCATGCAGGCGCACGTCACCATCGGCTGCGGGAGCGACGTCGGCGTGTACGCTCATGGCACCAACTACCGCGAGATCGAGTGGATGGTGCGCGACGGCATGACACCTGCGGAGGCGCTGACCGCGGCGACCGCCACGGATGCGAAGATCCTGCGCCAGGAGGCCGGCCTTGGGCGCGTGCGCCAGGGAATGCTGGCCGATCTCGTCGCGGTGAACGGGGACCCGACGCGCGACATCACCGCCATCGAGCGCGTCGTGCTGGTGATGAAGGACGGCGTGCTCTACAAGCGGCCCTGAGACGCGCCCGGCTCAGCTGCCGGCGGCCTCGGGCTCGACGACGACCGCCGTTCCGTAGCACAGCACTTCGGTGAGGCCGGCCATGAGGTCGGTGGCGTCGTAGCGTACCGAGATGACGGCGTTGGCGCCGCGCTGACGGGCGTGCTCACACATCAGATGGTAGGTCTCCGAGCGCGCCCGCTCGCACAACTCGCTATAGATGGTGATGTTGCCGCCGAGCAGCGTCTGCAGCCCGCCGAAGATGTTGCCGACGATGGACCGCGAGCGCACGGTGATGCCGCGCACGATGCCGAGATTGCGCACGACCCTGAACCCCGGCATCGTGAGGGCGGTCGTGACCATGTCGTCCGTCATAGCTTCTCCTGATCCAACACCTTGAGCGTCGAGAATCTGCGGCCCCGCAGCACATAGCACATCGCGAGTGCCAGCACGAGCAGGGTCACTCCCAGTGGCGCACGCCAGGCGCGCCCGGCCACGGGCGGGGGCAACAGCCAGCAAAGCACGTCCACGCCCGAGGCGATCAGCAGCAGTGCGAGCGCGACGTATCCGGCCGGCCGCACGCGCGTGCGCAACCTGATGCCGCATCTCGGGCAGTAGTATTCGGGCGCGACGCGGCGGTACCACGGCGCCGCCGCAGCGGACGAGCCCGAGTGCGTCGTCTGCACCAGCTCGAGGCCACAGAGCGGGCAGTTGCCGGACATGTTCCGTGCGTCAGCGGCGCGCTGGATCCGGGATCTCCCGGATCCACACATTGCGAAAGCGCACCGGATCGTGATGATCCTGCAGCGCCAGCGCCAGCTTCCGCGGGCCCGCCACGTAGGGCGGACGTTTCTGACGCTCGGTGGGTCCGCTCAGCACGACGTCGTCCTGCACCAGCACGCCGTTGTGCAGCACGGTCATGCGCGCGGGCCGGGTGAGCTTGCCGGCCGCGTCGAAGCGCGGGCCGTGGAACACGATGTCGTAGCTCTGCCATTCCCCGGGGGCACGCGACGCGTTGACGAGGGGCGGGAATTGTCCGTAGATCGCACCCGCCTGACCATCGGGGTAGGTCGGGTTGCGGTAGGAGTCGAGCACCTGCACCTCGTAGAGTCCCTGGAGAAACACTCCGCTATTGCCGCGGCCCTGATCCTGGCAGTCGCCGAAGGCCTCACGGGTATAGAGGTACCCGGATTCCGGCACCACTTCGGAGTAGCCGTTGCCGAGCTTCCATTTGGCGGGACTCCCATCCTTCATCTGCCACTTCGACAGATCCTTGCCGTCGAAGAGCACCGTCGCATCCGATGGCGCGCGGCCCGCTCGGGCCTGCGAGCTCGGGCTTGCGGGAACCACCACCGCCGGCAGCGGGCGGTTGCGGTCGTGGATCGGATAGCCGGGATCGATCTGGGTCTGGGCCCGCCCCAATGACGCCCACGCGAGGAGCAGGATGCCGATCGACGCCCGGAGCCTTGGTGTCTTCATGTCTTCACCTACCGCACGTTTGGATCAGGTGTAGCGTGGTGCGCCAGCCGCTCGAGCGCCGGCCCGGTGAGCCGGAACGTCGTCCACTCGTCCTGGGCCACCGCCCCGAGGCTGCGGTAGAAGCCGATCGAGGGCTCGTTCCAGTCGAGCACCGCCCAGTCGAGTCGCGCACAGCCGCGCTCGAGAGCGGTCCTCGCGAGCCACGCGAGCAGCCGTCTGCCCACCCCGAGGCCCCGCCCTTCGGGACGCACGAACAGATCCTCGAGATAGATGCCTGCCTTGCCCATGAACGTCGAGAAGTTGTGAAAGAAGAGCGCGAAGCCCACCGGCGTTGCGTCCAGGCAGCCGAACACGACCTCGGCGTAGGGACGCGGGCCGAACAACGCGGCTGCTACGTCCGCCTCGGTGGCGAGGACCTCGTGCTCGAGGTGCTCGTAGAGCGCGAGCGCACGGATGAACTCCAGCACCAGCGGGACATCCGCCGGCGTCGCGGTGCGGATCGTGATGATGGGTGCGGCTGTGCGGTCCATGCTCGCTCTGTCAGCCGGTGCTCTGCAGGCCCTGGGCGATGCCGCCGACGCTCGCGAGCAGCGCCTCGAACAGGTCGCGATCCTCGCGTCCGCCGGCGCGCCAGCGCTGCAGCAGGTCCACCTGCATCAGGTTCATGGGATCGATGTAGGGATTGCGCAGCAGGATCGAGCGCTGCATGGTCGGGTCGGAGTCGAGCAGCGCCTGGCTGTCCTTGATCGCCAGCACTCGCTGGCAGGCGGCGAGGTATTCGGCGCGGATGGGCTCCGAGAAGCGCCGCAGCCCCTGCGGCACCAGCACCTCGTAGTGCTGCGTGACCTCCAGGTCGGCCCGCGCCAGCATGGTCTCCAGATCGTCCACGAGATTGCGCATGAAGAACCACTGCGCGTAGATCTCGCGCATTCGCTCGAGTCCGAAGCGATCCAGCACCGCGTTGAGGCCGACGCCCGCGCCGTACCAGCCGGGCAGCATGACGCGCGCCTGCGACCAGGCGAACACCCACGGCACCGGCAGCAACGCCTCGATACCCCCGCCTTCGGAGCGATGGATCGAGCGCGAGCCGATCTGCATCCTCTCGATCACGTCGATCGGAGTGAGGGTGCGGAAGTAGTCGTAGAACTGCGGCTCCGCGTACACCAGACGCCGATAGGCGGCGCGACTCTCGGCGGCGAGCAGCTCGGCGCATTCAAGCTGGGCGGGCAGATCCGCGCCGAGCGTGCCGCCTCGGTGCGCCGCGGTGGTCAAGCTGAGCGCGTTGAAGGCACGCTCGAGCGTGCGCATGGCGATGGGACGCAGCCCATAACCCTGCTTCAGCGTCGCACCCTGCTCGCGGATGCGCAGCACGCCGTCCACTGCCCCCGCGGGTGCTGCCCTCACCAGGGCCTCGATGCGGCCGCCGCCGCGCGCCAGGCTCCCGCCGCGCGCGTGGAACACCGCGGTTTGCTCGCCGGCGGCCGCGAGCGCCTGGGCCAGCTCGCGCTGGGCCTGGTGGATGATGACCCGCGAGGCGCAGCTGCCGCCCTGCTTGTTGCTGTCGGAGTAGCCCACCAGCACGCACTGCCGGCGCCCGCGCGCCTGCATATGCCGGCGGTACAGCGGATCCGCCAGCAGCTCGCGCATGGTCGCACCGCACTCCGCCAGCGCCTGCTCGGACTCGAACTGCGGCGCGATGTCGAGCGCCACCTCGCCGGTGCGCTTGTCGTAGGCCGAGGCCCAGCGTCCCAGCAGCAACGCGGCCAGCACATCGTCCGCACCCCTGGCGCCGCTCACGATGAAATAGCCGATCGCCTCGGGACCGTAGCGATGGCGCCCCTGGATGATGGCATCGAAAACCGCCAGGGCTCGTTTGCCGAGGGCGTCCAGCTCCACCGCCGCTCCGCGGTCCTTCTCCAGCGCCGCGGTGAGCAGCGCGCGCCGTTCGGGACCGCCGCGCGCCAGCCAGTCGGGGTCCTCGAAGCCCTGCGCGATCACCGCATGCAGCACGCCCGCGTGCACGCGCACGTCGAGGCTGGCGAGGTGAAAGCCGAAGGTGTCGATGCGGCGTAACAGCCGCTCGACGTAGAACAGCCCCGCGTTCGCTCCCTTGTTGGCCTTGAGGCTGGCCGCGATGAGCGCCAGGTCGCTGCGAAACTGCTGCGCATTCTCGTAGCCCGCCGCCCGGCCTTCGTTGGTATGGCGCAGCCGCTGGCCGATCTGCGCGAGAAACACCCGGTAGGGCATGCGGTCGTGACGCACCGGCGTCAGGGCGCGCGCCGCCGGCATCAGCGTGGTGTACTGATCGACGCGCTTTTGCAGTTCGGCGGACACACCGACGCGGCTCGCGCTCTGCGAGAGGCGCTGTGCCAGCTCCTGGCACTCGGTGAAGTAGCGGCCGACCAGTATCTGCTGCTGACGTGCGAGGCTCTCGCGGATGGTCTTGGCGTGCACGTCCGGATTGCCGTCGGTGTCCCCGCCGGCCCAGGAGCCAAAGTGCAGGATCGGTGGCAGGCGCGCGCTCACCGCGGCCGCCCCGTACACCTTGGTGAGCGCGAGCGCGATCTCCTCGTAGAAGGTCGGCACCACCCGGTAGAGGACTTCCATCAGGTAGAACAGGATCTGCTCGCGCTCGTCGGCGACGCTGAGGCGCTCGCGCGGCAGCTCCTCGGTCTGCCACGCGGCGGTCATTTCCATGCGGATGCTGCTCCACAGGGCGCGCGATTCGTTCGGCGTCAGGCTCGGGTCGAGTCGCTCGAGCAGCCGCTGTGCGATGCGCAGCTGCTTGCGCAGCAGCGTGCGGCGGTTTGATTCGGTGGAATGCGCCGCGAACACCGGCTCGATGGACAGACTCCCGATCAGCTCCAGCACCTGCGCCAGCGTGAGGCCGTCGTTCTTCAGTGCCGCGATCGCGTCCTCCACGCCGCCGGGCTGGGGCCGCTGGCTGTCCTTGAGGAAGTACTCGCGGCGGCGCCGGATGCGATGCACCTTCTCGGCGAGGTTGACCGCCTGGAACCAGGTCGAGAACGCGCGCACCAGGTCGCGGGCCAGAGCGGGCGGGCGATCGCGCACGCAGGCGGCGAGCTCTGCCTCGGCGTCGCGTTCGCCGGCGCGACCGCGGATCGCGGCCACGCGATCGAGCTCCACCAGCGCGAACAGCTGCTCGCCGCCCTGTTCGCGCAGGATCTCGCCCACCAGCGCCCCGAGCGCGTGCACGTCATCGCGCAGCGCCTCGTGCCGGGGCGGGAAGTGGATGTCGCTGCGCTTCACCGCTCAGCTGCCCCAGGTGTTGGCGCGCGCGGCGAAGTCAGCACGTTGCACGCGCACCACGCAGAAATGCTGGCCGGTCGGCGCCTGCATCACGTACCAGCTCTGCACCGGCCCGACGCGCTTCGCGCCGAGCTGCTCGAGGCGCGCGACCTCCGCCTCGATGTCATCGGTCTCGATGTCGAGGTGCACGCGGCTCGGGTGCTCGACCTGCTGCACCTCGAGGTGCACTTCGTCGGCGGGCGTGTCGAGCCGGCGGTACTTCACCTCCGCATTGTGCGTCGAGAGCAGCGGCGCCCCGAGCGCTGCGCTCCAGAAGCGGGCCGCCTCGTCCAGGTCGGCAGTTTCGCAGTCGATGATGAATCCGCCGAGGCGGCTCTTGTGCATGGGTAATTCCCTTAGCGGCGGACCGCGGACCATTGTAACGGGCCGCGGCGCCGGCCGGCTCAACCGGCCAGCAGCACCGACTCGGCGTGCTCGAGCTCCTCGGGTTGTCCGTAAATAACCACGATGTCGCCGTCGCGCAGCACCGTGTCGGCGGCGGGCTCGCGGCCCAGGATCCCCTGGCGCCGCACGCCGGTGAAGGTCACCTCGACGCCGCGGCTGCGCACTTCCCCGAGCGAACGACCGACCGCCCAGGCGCCCGGTGGTACCACCACCGACTTCAGCTCCTCGCGATGCTCGCTGCTATCGTCGACCGGGCGCGCGTCGCCGCGCCGCACGATGTTGCGCAGCACCGCGTAGCGGCTGCTGCGGATCTCGCCCAGCGTACGCACCACGCGCGACACCGGCACGTGCAGCAGCATCAGCACGTGAGACACCAGCATGAGGCTGGCCTCGAAGGTCTCCGGCACGACATCCGTCGCGCCCGCATCCTGCAGCTCCTTCACGCGTGCATCGTCCTGGGTGCGCACCAGCACCGGCAGCTCGGGGCTCATGCGGCGTACGCTGCGCAGGATCCCGAGCGAGGTAGCGGGGTCGGAGAAGCTGATCACCACGGCGCTCGCAGCCGGCAGTCCCACCTTGAGCAGCAGGTCCTCGTCCGCGGAGTCGCCGAACATCACCGGGTCGCCCGCCTGGCGCGCGGCGCGAATGCGCGCCGGGTCGAGGTCGAGGGCGATGTACTCGAAGCCCTGTGACTCGAGCACGCGCGCCACGTTCTGCCCGACTCGCCCGAAGCCGCACAGGATGACGTGCTCGCGCTGCGCGATGCTGCCGGTGGCGGCGTCCTCGCGCTCGAGTGCGGTCGGCGCCGGAGCCTGCTCACGCAGCAGCGCCCGCGCGACGCGCTTGTTGTTGCTGAGGATGAGCGGGCTCAACCCCATCGACAGTACGATCGCGACCAGCAGCGGCTCCCCGAGCCGCTCGGGCACCAGCTGTTCCTGCAGCAGGATGGTGCACAGCGCGATGCCGAACTCCCCGCCGATCGCCATCACGATGCCGGTGCGCAGCGCCCTGAAGCGCGAGGTGGTGAAAGGACGGGTGACCAGGGCGGCGATCAGCGCCTTGCCGAGCACCAGCGTCACGAGCGTCAACAACACCAGCGCCAGCTCCCCGGGGGCCGCCAGCAGGCGCATGTCGAGCAGCATGCCGACGGAGATGAAGAACATACCGAGCAGGATGTCGCGGAACGGGCGGATCGCCGACTCGATCTGGTGCCGGTACTCGGTCTCCGCCAGCATCATGCCGGAGAGGAACGCGCCGAGCGCGTACGACAGGCCGGCGATGTGCGACACCCAGGAGGAGGCCAACACGACCAGCAGCACGGTGAGCGTGAACAGCTCGCGCAACCGGCTGTGGGCGATCTCGTGAAACAGCGGGCGCAGCAGCCAGCGCCCGGCGGCCAGCACTGCGACGATGGCCAGCACGCCGCCGATGATGTCCACCAGGCTCTCGCTCAGGCGGAAGTGAGCCTCGCCACCGGCGAGTGTCGCGGCCAGCGCCAGGAACGGCACGAATGCCAGGTCCTGGAACAGCAGCATGCTGAAGGCGAGCCGCCCGTGGGTACGATTGAGCTCGGCGCGCTCGGTCAGCTGGTGCAGCAGGATCGCGGTCGAGCTCATTGCCACCGCCCCGCCGAGCACGATCGCGGCTAGCCAGGCGATGCCGAGCAGATGTCCGAGCAACGCAAACGCCCCGGCGGTGGCCGCGACCTGCAGCGCTCCGAGCCCGAACACCTCGCGACGCATCGCCAGCATGCGCGGCAGCGAGAACTCCAGCCCCAGGGTGAACAGCAGAAACGCCACGCCGAGCTCGGCGAGCAGCTGAATCGTGCCGCTGTCGGACACGGCCCCGAGCGCGTGCGGTCCGAGCACCAGGCCGACGAGGAGGTAGGCCATGGTGGTCGGCAACGACAGCCGGCGGACCACGGTCACGAGGAACACCGAGGCCGCGAGGAGGATGAGGCCTTGCAGGAGCGGCGTGATCATCAGTGCCCAACTTAGACCGCGACGCGCGGCGAACGCAACGCTCGGCGCGCGCCCTCAGGCGGGGAAGGGTGTCAGCTGCCGCGCAGCCGTGACCAGGGACCCGGACCGGGCGCCAGTGGGTTTGCGGATGACCTTGATGGTGCCGCGCTCGCGGGGAGGCACGAGCGGGGTACAGGGCGTCGCGGTGATCGGCGTGGTCAGATTCCCGACTGCCACGTGCTTGGCATGCCAGCCTTGCCGATCGCGTCCTCGATCGCAAGACACGCGTCGCGCGCTTCCGGCTGGGCGCGCAGACTTCTCGCGATGGAGTTCAGGAAACGGCACATGAGCGCGAGGTTGGGGTGATTGTGCTGCAGCTGCTCTTCGACCTGATCGATCGCCTCGATCAGATCCCCCTGATCGCAACTCGGGAAGGTCATGCTCGTGATGGCAAGTTGAACGGAAACCATGGCCTGATGTATTGCCGCCTGTTGCGTTCCATCCATGGGGGCAGAATTTGAACCCGTTTCGGGCGACCCGCAAGCCCCGCCCCGCCCGGCGGCGGCGGCCCCGGATGAACATGCAAAAAAGAAGCCCCGCCTTTGGGGGCGGGGCTCCTTCAGTACGGATCGGTATTACTTACTTGGGAGTGCTCGAGGAATCGCTCGCGGCCTTCTTGGTGTGCTTCTTGTGATGGGATGACTTCTTCGCCTTGCTGCTGTCCTTGGCGTCGCTCGACGAGGACGAGGAGGCGGCCGGGGTCGAGGACGCAGGCGGGGTCGACTGCGCGGCGAGCACCGGGCCAGCGATCAGGGCAAGGGCCAGGACGGGGATGAGCTTCTTGAACATCGCTGTGATCTCCAGAGGGAAGTTTAAGGGTTGATGTGCGCTGTGATCGGTCTTAGGTGCCTGACCGGCTGATACGCATCCTCCACCGCGTCGATGCTCATCAGCCGGGCAGGCTCCTGAAGCGGGCGTATTATTACTGGATTCCCTCGGCGCTTGGGCCTTATGACTGCGATGTAATGTTGGCCTAAAATGTCTCTTATCTGATTGATAAAGAATAGAAATTAACGACCTTGTCAGGGGGCGTTCAGCTCCTTCAGTGTCCGTGAAAGGCGACAAGGGTGTGCACCGGCACTTCAAGAGCCGCCAGCTTCGCCGAGCCCCCGAGATCCGGGAGGTCGACGATGAAACAGGCGGCCAGTACCCGGGCGCCGAGCGTGCGCAGCAGCTGCACCGCAGCGATCGCCGTGCCGCCGGTGGCGATCAGATCGTCCACCAGGATGATGCCCTCTTGCGCGCCGACCGCGTCGCGATGCATTTCCATCTCGTCCAGTCCGTACTCGAGGGAGTAGGCCACCCGCACCGTGGCGTGCGGCAGCTTGCCTTTCTTGCGGATCGGTACGAACCCGGCGGCAAGCTCCCGGGCGATCGCACCGCCGAGGATGAAGCCACGCGCTTCGATGCCTGCTACCCGATCGACCTGCATCCCCCGACAGCGACCGACCATGAGATCGATCACGCCGGCAAAAACCCGCGCGTCACCGAGCAGCGTCGTGATATCGCGGAACATAACGCCCGGTCTCGGGTAGTCGGGAATGGTGCGAATCGCGGCGCGGATCTCCTGCGTTGTGAGCGGTTCCATTAGGTGACTGTACGCCGCCACACGAGCGTCTGGTTGTTGGCCGGCATCGGGTGATCGGCGACAAGCTGCAGACCCTGACTGTGTGCGAGGCGCTCGAGCGCCTCGCGGTCACGGATTGCACTGTGCGGGTCACGCCCTTGCAGATAGCGGTCGAACTGCGCGTTGCTGTCGCTGGTGTAGCGGCCGCGATAACGGAACGGGCCGTACACGCACAACACACCGGGACTTTGCAGCACGGCGCCCACGCCGCGGAAGAACTCCTCGACCGCCTGCCACGCCATGATGTGGAGCGTGTTGGCGCTGAACACTGCATCGACCGGGGATGACGGCCAGGGCGGGTTGAGGACGTCGAGCTCGAGGGGCGGCTTCAGGTTGGGCGGACCTTCGAGACGGATCCTCGCGGCGAGCGGTGCGAGCGCAGCTGCGACCTCGGTCGGCTGCCACACCAGGTGCGGCAGGTGGGTCGCGAAATGCACGGCATGCTGGCCGGTGCCGCTGCCGATCTCGAGCACGGTGCGACTGGCGGCGAGCGCGCCGGCGAGCACGCCGAGGATCGGTCCCTTGTTGCGCTCGCACGCCTCGGAGAAGCTCAGCACGGCACGAGTCTGCGACAATACCGCCATGCAAGCCATAGACGCCCTGGTGACGCGCCGCTCGGCCGGCGCACTGACCGACCCCGGGCCCGGCGAGGGCGATCTGCAACTGATCTTCGCCGCCGCGGTGCGCGCCCCCGATCACGGGCGGTTGCGTCCCTGGCGCTTCGTCCTCGTGCGCGGCGGCGCTCGCGAGCGCTTCGGCGAGCTGCTCGCGGACCATCTGCGCCGCACCCACCCCGCGGTGAACGCCGAAACGCTCGAGCGCGAACGTACCAAGGCGTTCCGCGCCCCACTGATCATCGTCGTCGCAGCGCACTGCAACCCGGAGGTCAGGAAGGTGCCACCCATCGAGCAGACTCTGTCGGCCGGCGCCGCGGCTCAGAACATCATGCTGGCCGCGGCAGCGCTCGGCTTCAACGCCATGTGGAAGACCGGCACCCCGGCGTACGACGAAACGGTGAAACAGGGACTGGGCCTCGAGCCCGCCGACGCCATTGTCGGCTTCATCTACATCGGCACGGAGGCGGCACGCAGCTCCGCACCCGTGCGCAGCGAGTGGCGCGACCTCGTGCGTGAGTGGGACGGGTGAGCGCGGGCCGGCGGTCGCGCGGATTTGGTCACGGCTTCACGACCGCGAGCACCACGATCGCGATCAGCAACACCGACGGCACCTCGTTGAAGAGCCGGTACCAGCGCTGCGAGTGCGCCCCGGCGCCCGAGCGCAGGGCGGCCATCAGGCGGTAGCACCAGCCGTGATAGCCGATCAGGAGTGCCACCAGGGCGAGCTTGATCCGCAGCCAGGTGAGGGCGAGGTAGGCCGGGGCCGCCGCAATCATGGCCGCGCCGAACAGCACCGTCAGCGCCGCGCCGATGGTCATGATGATGAACAGCCGCCGCTCCATGACTACGAAGCGCGCCAGCCCCGGCGCATCGGCGGTGGCGGCGTGGTACACGAACAGGCGCGGCAGGTAGAACAGCCCCGCGAACCAGGTGACCACGAACACCACGTGGAAGGCTTTGAGCCACAGCAAGGCGTTACTTCTTGGGGTGCGACGCCCGGATTGTAACGATGCGAGCCAGGACTGGCGAACGCTTCCGGCCGCGCGCTCGGGTATCATCTGCGCCCCCCTGAAGCTCAAAACCACGGCACCACCATGTCTGACGCGACGGCCGCCACTACGCCCTTCCCCAGCAATATCGAGATCGCCCAGCGCGCCAGGATGCTTCCGATCGTTGAGCTGGCGCGGAGCGGCTCGGCATTCCCGAGGAGAGCCTGGAGCCCTACGGCCACTACAAGGCGAAGGTCTCGCTCGACTACATCGGCGCAGCTGCAAGGACCGGCCCGACGGCAAGCTGGTGCTCGTCACGGCCATCTCCCCCACCCCGGCGGGCGAGGGCAAGACGACCACCACCGTGGGGCTCGGCGATGCGCTCAACCAGCATCGGCAAGAAGGCCATCATCTGCCTGCGCGAGCCGGCCCTCGGCCCGGTGTTCGGCATGAAGGGCGGCGCGGCCGGCGGCGGCTATTCGCAGGTGGTGCCGATGGAGGACATCAACCTGCACTTCACCGGCGACTTCGCCGCCATCGCGCTCGCCAACAACCTGCTGGCGGCGCATGATCGACAACCACATCTACCAGGGCAACGAGCTCGGCTTCGACGTGCGGCGCATCGCCTGGCGGCGCGTGGTGGACATGAACGACCGCGCGCTGCGCGCAGATCGTGGTCGGGCTGGGCGGCCCGGCCAACGGCTTCCCGCGCGAGGACGGCTTCGACATCGTGGTGGCCTCCGAGGTGATGGCGATCTTCTGCCTGGCCACCTCGCATCAAGCGACCTGAAGGAGCGCCTCGGCAAGATCGTGGTCGGCTACACGCGCCGACCAGAAGCCGATCCTGGCGCGCGACCTGAAGGCCCACGGCGCGATGACGGCGCTGCTGAAGGACGCGCTCGCGCCGAACCTGGTGCAGACGCTCGAGAACAACCCGGCGTTCATCCACGGCGGCCCGTTCGCCAACATCGCCCACGGCTGCAACTCGGTGATCGCCACGCACACCGCGCTGAAGCTCGCCGACTACGTGGTGACCGAGGCCGGCTTCGGCGCGGACCTGGGCGCGGAGAAGTTCGTCGACATCAAGTGCCGCAAGGCCGGGCTGAAGCCGTCCGCGGCGGTGATCGTCGCCACGATGCGCGCGCTGAAGTATCACGGCGGCGTCGAGGTGGCGGATCTGAAGCAAGGAGAACCTCGCGGCGCTCGAGAAGGGCGGCGTGAACCTCGAGCGCCACATCGACAACGTGCGCAACCATTACGGCCTGCCGTGCGTGGTGGCGATCAACCACCGCGCCGAGGACACCGACGGCGGAGATGCAGCTGCTGATGGAGCAGGGCGGCGCCGCATGGCGTGCAGGTGATCCTCGCCAGCCACTTCGCCGATGGCGGCAAGGGCGCGTCGAGCTGGCGCGCGAGGTCGTGCGGCTGTGCGACGAGCCCAACGACTTCAAGCTTCGTCTACGAGGACAGCGCGACGCTGTGGGACAAGATGAAGACGATCGCCACCCAGATCTACGGCGCCAGCGACATCACCGCCGACACCAAGGTGCGAGCGCAGATCAAGTCGCTGCAGGAGGGCGGCTACGGACACTATCCGGTGTGCGTCGCCAAGACGCAGTACTCCTTCTCGACCGACCCGAAGCTGCGCGGGGCGCCCTCGCAGCACGTGGTGAACATCCGCGAGGTGCGGCTCGCCGCCGGCGCGGAGTTCGTCGTCATGATCTGCGGCGACATCATGACCATGCCGGGACTGCCCAAGGTGCCGGCAGCGAACAGCATCGACGTGGACGACAGCGGACGGATCACCGGGCTGTTCTGAAGAAGGCGCCGGCCGTGCCGTTTTGCGAGGCTGATCCCTGGCGCCTGCAGTACTTCGAGGGCATCGCCTGTCCGCCGCAAGTACGCATCCCGACCGAGGATCCGGACGCGTACCAGTGGTACCCGCAGCACCACTGGATCTACCACAAGCTCACGGTGGCGGAGTCGCAGGGCATCGCCTGCGGCCCGCACGGTGTGCCGCCGCCGGGCTTTCCGGTGTTCAGCAAGCCGATCGTCAACCTGCGCGGCATGGCGGTCGGTACCCGCGTGCTCATCGACCGGCAGGACTACGAGCGGCACCTCATCGCCGGGCATTTCTGGATGACGCTTCTGACCGGCGAGCACGTCAGCACCGACGCTGCGGTGCTCGGGGGCCAGGTGCGCTGGTGGCGCCATTGCCTGGGCACCCCGGGCCCGGAGGGTACCTTCGAGCATTGGACGGTCGAGGGCGGCAGGCGTGAATCGCTGGAAGGCTATCTTGGCGCCTGGATCGGCGGGCATCTCGCCGGCTATACCGGCATGCTGAACCTGGAGACGATCGGCGGGCGCATCATCGACGCACACCTGCGCTTCGCGGACCAGTGGCCGGATTTGAACGGGCGCGGCTGGCTGGACGCCGTCGTCGGACTGTACGGCGGTGGCGTCTGGGACTTCGACGATCGCGAGCGCCGTGACGGCTACAGCGTCATCCTGTTCGCGCCGCACGGCCGCGAATATCGCCACCCGCCCGCCGCGCTGGTGGAAGAGGTGCGGCGCATGCCGCACGTGACCAGCGTGCAGATCACCTTCCACGAGAGCCGGCCGGCGGCCGCGCACGCCATGCCGCCGGGAGGCTTTCGCCTGGGCGTCGTCAACTGCGTCGATCTCGAAGCGGGCCGCAGCGCGCGTGCGCGGCTGGCAGCGTGGTGGGGCGTCGGCTGAGTCTTTAGGGCTCAGCGACTGCGGCCACCGCCCTTTAAGCCGGCAGGATCAGTCGGCGGGCGGTCGGTCCCCGCTGAACTTGATCGCGGTGGCTCCCTCCACCGGTCCGATCGTCGCCTGGTCGCTCACGTAGAGCCGCACCGGGCGCTCGAAGCTCAGGGTCCCTTGCACCTGCGAGCCCGGCCCGATGACGATGCGCGGCAGCTCATCGGAGCGGGACGCGCCCGAGTTCTTCTGCACGCGAATGCCGCCCTCGACGCGCGCGTTCGGGCCGATGTCCAGGTCCCCGCTCACCGTCGCGATGCCGCCACCCACGTGGGCGTTGGCGATGTGGATGGAGCCGTTGACGTTGCGCAGCGCGCCCGCCACGTCGGCGCCGTTCTCCAGCGACATCGATCCGTTGATCGTGTGCGCGTAACCGGTCACGCGCGCCCCGTCATGCAGGTGCACCGAGCCGTTGACCGTCGTCAGCTCCGCAGCCGTGGCGTGCGGCTCGAGCTTGATGCTGCCGTTGACGGTGTGGGCGTGGCCAACGACGGCATTCTCGCCGACCTGGATCGAGCCGTTCACCGTGGAGAGGTCCCCGGTGTGCTCGCCGGCGGCCACCGTGATCGAGCCCAAGACCTTTGAGAAGGCTTCCTCCTGCCCACTTGCCGCGACCGCAGCCCCGAGACCCAGGGCGATGAGAACTACCAGGAAGTCACGTTGCCGAAGCATAAATACCCCGTTTGGCTGTTGCAGAGTGTCCCTTGCTTCAGATGCCGGCCCCGGCCTGAGGGTTTAAATGTGCCCGCGGGCGCCCGGCCGGCGGGTGGTCAACCAGGCCGATTCCGGAGGAGAATCCACAGGATGCGTGCCAAAACGAAACCCGCCGGCTCGCGCGCCCCGCGGCGCATCCTGGTGCTCGACGTCGGCGGCACTCATGTCAAGTTCCGCCGCGACGCGCGCGGTCCCACGGGTAAGTTCGAATCCGGGCCGAAGATGACCCCGGCCCGCATGGTGCGCCAGATCAAAAACCTCGCACCGGACCTCGCTTGCGATGCCATCTCGATGGGTTACCCGGGCCTGGTGGTGCGGGGCCGCATTGCCGGGGAGCCTTATAACCTTGGCAAGGGCTGGGTGGGGTTCGACTTCGCCGCGGCCTTCGGCCGGCCGGTGCGCATCGTCAACGACGCCGCCATGCAGGCGATCGGCAGCTACCGCGGCGGCCGCATGCTGTTTCTCGGGCTCGGCACCGGGCTCGGCGCGACGCTCATCATCGACGGGGTGGTGGAGCCCACCGAGATCGGTCACATGCCTTACAAGAACGGGCGCAGCTACGAGGACTATGTCGGCGAGCGCGGACGCGAGCGACGCGGAACGCGCAAGTGGCGCCGCTCGGTGTGCGATGTGATCGCGCACCTGCGGGCGGCGCTCGAGGTTGACTACGTGGTGCTCGGCGGCGGCAACGCCGTGCGCTTGAAGAAGCTGCCGCGCGGCGTGCGCCTGGGCAACAACCGCAACGCCTTCCTGGGCGGGGTGCGTCTGTGGCGGTGAGCACGGCGCCCGGCGCGCCCGGTCTTCTCCCGACCTGGAGCAGCAGCAACAAGGAGATGGTCGGCTGCTCGCTCGGCCCCTCGCGCGTGTGGTTCACGATCGGCGGCGGCATCGTCAACGAGGTCTACTACCCGCGGGTCGATCTGCCGCAGATCCGCGACCTCGGCTTCATCGTCGCCGACGGACACGGCTTCTGGGTGGAAGTGAAACGCATGTGGCGGCACGTCCTGCGGCTCGCCGCCGTCGGCACGCCCGCGGTGCACATCCAGCACCGCCATGAGCGCTTTGAGCTCGCGCTGCGCGTGACCCCATGCGCGGACCGCGACGTGCTGCTCATCGAAGTGACGCTCGAGGGCGATGCGCAGCTGCGTCCCTATGCGCTGCTCGCCCCGCACCTGGGCGGCACCGGGCAGAACAATCGCGCCGCCGTGGTCCGGCACCGCAACCACAAGGTGCTGTGGGCGGAGCAGGGCCCGTACGGGCTGGCGCTCGCGGCCGTGACGCCGCAGCAGTCGGAAGCCTTCGGGCGCGCGAGCGCGGGCATCGCCGGCACGAGCGATGGCTGGCAGGACTTCTCGCAACACGGCGCGATGAGCTGGGAATACAGCGACGCGGGTCCCGGCAACGTCGCGCTGCTCGGGGAGCTGCCCCGGGTCGCACTGCTCGCCCTGGGTTTCGGCAGCAGTGCCGACTCGGCTGCGACGCTGGCGCTGTCGGCGCTGGCCGAGCCCTTCGAGGCCGCCTGGGAGCGGCAGCTCACCTCCTGGACTCGTTGGCACGTCAGCAGTGTGCCCGAGGCGACACGCCCGGTTGATCTGCCGGACTCCTGCGTGGAGCAATTCCGCACCTCGATGATGGTGCTGCACAGCCACCGGGACAAGACCTACCCGGGCGCCATGGTCGCCTCGCTGAGCGTACCCTGGGGCAACACGCACGAGGAGCGCGAGGGGTATCACCTCGTGTGGCCACGCGATCTGGTCGAGTGTGCCGGTGCGCTCCTGGGAGTCGGCGCAACGCCCGAGGCCCAGGAAACTCTTCGCTACCTGCTCGCGACCCAGAATGCCGACGGGCACTGGACTCAGAACCAGTGGCTCGGCGGCGCAGGCTACTGGCAGGGAATCCAGCTCGATGAGGCGGCCTTCCCGGTGCTGCTCGCGGCCGCGCTCGACGAGCGTGACGCGCTCGGCGGAACGGAGGTCAGCGACATGGTGCGCCGCGCGCTCGCCTTCCTGGTGCGTACCGGACCGGTGAGCGACCAGGACCGCTGGGAGGAGGATCGAGGTCTCAACACCTTCACGCTCGCGGCGTGCATCGCCGCCCTGGTCGCGGGAGCCCGCTATCTGCCCGCCGACGGGCGCGAGCTGGCACTCGCCTTCGCCGACTACTGGAACGCGCGCCTCGAGGACTGGACCACGGTGACCGACACGCCGCTCGCGCGCCGCTACGGTGTCCCCGGCTACTACGTGCGCATCTCGCCACCCGGGGCGCTCACCGACCGTTGCGCCTCGTACGCGGCGGCGCTCGCGATCAAGAACCGCCGCAGCGATCCGGGGCTCACCGCGGCCGAACAGGTGGGGGTGGATTTCCTGCAGCTGGTGCGCTTCGGCCTGCGCAAGGCGGACGATCCCTACATTCTCGGGAGCGTGCGCGTGGCGGATGCGCTGCTGAAGGTTGATACCCCCGCGGGTCCGTCCTGGCATCGCTACACGGGCGACGGCTACGGCGAGCACACCGACGGACGGGCCTACGACGGCACCGGTCGCGGCCGGGCCTGGCCGCTCCTCACCGGCGAGCGAGGCCACTACGAAGTCGCCGCCGGACGCGACCCGCTGCCGTTCATCATCGCCATGACCCGCATGGCGTCCCCGGGTGGCATGCTGCCCGAGCAGATCTGGGACACCGAAGCCATTCCCGCGCTCGCCCTCGAGCCCGGGCGCCCGACCGGCGGTGCCATGCCGCTCGCCTGGGCCCACGCCGAGTACATCAAGCTCATCGTCTCGCGCCAGCTCAAGCGCCCATTCGACCGTCCGACCGAGGTGTGGGAGCGCTACCGGGGCGAGCGGCCCACGCTGCGCCGCGTGATCTGGTGCGAGCAGGCGCCGGTGAGCGAGCTTGCGGAAGGCTGCGCACTCACGCTCGCGCTGCGCGAACCGGGCATCTTTCGTTGGGGACTGGATGGCTGGCAGGACATCCGCGAACAGGCGACCACGCCCAACTCGCTCGGCCTGCAGCTTCTGCAGATCGATTCGCCGCGCCTGCGTGCCGGACGGCGCATTGACTTCACTTTCCGCTCCGCCGCCACCGGGGCCTGGGTGGGCAGGGACTTTCACATCCTGGTGACACCGAAGCCCGCGGCGGCCGGCTGACGCGATGGCGTTTACCCTCGCGCATCCGGCCGCCGTCCTGCCGTTACGGCATATCCCCGGCCTGCGCACCGCGCCGCTGTTCATCGGCGCCGTGGCGCCCGACCTGCCGTACTACGTGCCCGCGCACGTCAATGCGCCGATGGTGCACGACACGCACACGCTGTTCGGCTCGCTCGTCATCGACCTGCCGCTGGGACTTGCGGCACTGGTGCTGGTGGTCGCGCTGCGCCGGCCGCTGACCGTGCTGCTGCCGCCGCGCGCGGCGTGGCTCTGCCAGCACGCCATCGAGCCCTTCAGGCGTGACCGCAGGGAGTGGCTGCTCGCGCCGCTCGCCATCCTGGTCGGGGTGTGGAGCCATGTGGCATGGGACTCGTTAACGCATCAGGGCGGGTGGTCGGTACGGCGTATCCCCGCCCTCAGCCGCACCGTGACCCTCGGCTGGTATACAGGCGAGGTATGTCACCTGCTGCAATACCTGAGCTCCGCGGCAGGGCTTGCAATCATGGTGGTGTGGTACTGGCGGCTGAAGGCGCCGCCTGCGGCGCACGGCGGCCATGCCGCGCGGCGCTCCTCGGCGGGACCGGCGCTCATGCTGGTGGCGGGGGCCGGGCTCCTGATCGGCGGCGTGCAGGCCATGCAGTATTACTATCACTCGGACGGCGCGGTCTACCGCACGCTGGATGTGCTGCTGACACACAGCCTTGCCTGGTTCGGAGTGCTGTACCTGTTCGCCGGTACGGTGGTCGAGATCGATCACCGGGCGCACGCCGAGGCGCCGCGTCCGGACGGCTAACGCAGCGCGCCGAATTCCTGCGCCCAGTAAACGCCCGCGTCGTCGTGCGGGTTGACGCCGAACGCCACGCCCATCTGCCGGAACAGCGGGTCCATGAGGTTGGCACAGTGATCCGGACTGCGCAGCCAGCCCGCGACCACCTCGTCGGGTGTCAGCATGCCGCTCGCGAGGTTCTCGCCCACTTCGCGCCAACGATAGCCGGCACGCGTGATGCGCTGCTGCGGCGTGCTGCCGTCGCGCCCGGTGTGTTCCATGTAGCCCCACAGCGCCATGTCGTCCGAGTGCGCACGCGCGGCCCGTGCCAGGCTGGCATTCAGTGTCAGCGGCCTGGCCGCGGCGAACGGCGTCGGCCCGCAGCGGCGCGCCTGCGCGCGCGCCTCGTTGGTGAGCTCGAGCACGCGGCGGCTGATTGCCGCCCGGTCGCGCCGCGCCGGCGGCACGAAGGGCTCGGCGACCGCGATCCACACGACCGCGCCGCGGCGCCAGGTGCCGATCTCGCGGAACGCCGGGTTGGCGATTTGCCGGCAGAACTGCCGGGCGATGAGGCCCTCGACGTCGCCGCTCGCCTGTACCGGTGAGACGCTCACCGAGAACGCGCTGACCGCGTGATATTGCGCGGACTGCTCCGCGGTGCGCAGGTCGCTCCCCTGCGACAGCCGCTTGGCGACCTCATCGAGCCGCGCGCTCTCGCGCAGCAGGGCGACGCCGGTGACGCGGCCGCCACAGCCCCCGTCGCGCACCGTGTTGACCGAGTCCACCACGTCGGCCGCGGCGCTCCATGGACGCAGCAGCGCGGCGAGCAGCAGCAGCGCGAGCAGGGTCTGGCATCTCTTGCGCGGGTCGGTCATTGTTTCCTCCATGACGACGGTGCTGCCCGATCCGGATCAATTTACAACGACGGGTTGGCCGTGGCGACCGGGGAACGAATTCCGTCTGCTCGACGGCGGAGCCGTGTTCTTCCCGCGCATGCTGGCCGCGATCGAGGAGTCCGCGGCGCACGTACTGCTGGAGATGTACCTGGTGAGTTCGGGCAGGGTCGCGGGAGTCTTCATCGAGGCGCTCGCGGCGGCCGCGAGCCGCGGCGTGCGCTGCTGCGTAGTGTTCGACGGATTCGGATCGCTCGGCCTCGGGCACGCCGACCGCAGGCGCCTGGTCGATGCGGGCGTGGAGCTGCGCTTCTTCAACCCGTTGCACTGGCGGGCCCGGCTGCGCAATTTCCTGCGCGACCACCGCAAGCTTCTCACGATCGACGGGCGCGTCGCCTTCGTGGGTGGTGCGGGACTGAGCGACGAGTTCGCGCCCGGTCCGCGCAGCTGGCGTGAACTCATGCTCGAGATCCGCGGACCGGTGGTAGCCGACTGGCAGCGTGCCTTCGCCCGGATCTGGCGACGCTGCGGCCCGGCGCTCTCGCTTCCCGAGCCGGTACCCCCGCTCGCCGGCCTTGCCGCGGGCCGGCTCGCGCTGAGCGAGGCACGGCAGCACTCCGTGCTCGCCAACGGCGTCATCCGCCGCATCGACGCGGCACGCACCCGCGCCTGGATCATGAGCGCCTACTTCGTGCCATCGCGGCGCTTCCGCAAGGCGCTGCGCCGTGCGGCGCGGCGCGGCGTGGACGTGCGGCTGCTGCTGCCAGGCCGGCACACCGACCATCCGTGGGTGCGACAGGCGGCGCGGCGCTTCTACGGCAAGCTCCTGCGCAGCAGCGTGAAGATCTTCGAGTATCAGCCGCGCATGCTGCACGCCAAGATGATCCTGTGCGACGACTGGGTGTCGATCGGCTCGAGCAACCTCGACCGCTGGAGCTTCAAATGGAACCTCGAGGCGAACCAGGAAGTGGCTGACCGCGAGATGGCAGATGCCGCAGCGACGTTGTTCGCGGGCGACCTCGAGGCTTCCCAGGCCGTGAGCCGTCGCTACTGGGCACAGCGCGCCCGGCTCGATCGGCTGCGCGAGAAGATCGCCGGCGCGCTCGACCGGTGGCTCGAGGGCTGGAAGAGGCCCTAGTGGGCCGGGGCAAACAACTCGTTGCTGCGCACGAATGCCAGGAGAAACGGCGCCAGCACCTGCATCTGCGTGCCGTAGCAGCGCAGCGCCGCGAGCTTCGAGTCCTCCTCCGCGGGCGTGAGGGGGAAAGCCGACCACGCAGCGTGCACAGCTCGCGGGGCGGGGCTGAGCGGCAGTCCCGGATACAGGCCGCGCGGGCTGGGCCAGCCCTCCCCGCCATGCACGATCCAGTAGCGCAGGGCGGGGGTCACGACGCTGCGGGCGATCACGCGCTGCGTGAGCAGGCCCGTGGCGCTGTGGTCCGGGTGCTCGTCGAGGGGGCTGGGCGCCAGCACCAGGGTCGGGTGCTCTCGCTCGAGCACCTGGGCAAAATCCCGCTCGAGGCTCGCGCCCGTGTAGGCATGGCCGGGGAAGAGAGCCGCACGGTAGGGGACCGCGTCCGCGTCCGTGAAGCGCGAGGTGTAGGCCGCGTGGTAATGCTCGCCGAGGAGCGCTCGCACCCCGCGATCGGGGTAGCCGAGGAACAGTTGCTGTGCCGCGGGCACGCCGAGCGAGGCGGCCGCGGCGCGCGCCTCGGCCATACGGCGCAGCGCGAGGTCGCGTGCGCGTGCCGGGCGCATGAGGAGGCTCCTTTCGATCAGCAGCAGATCGAGCTCGGAGGCGTCACCGCTCGTGATCCACACGATGCCGACGCGGCCGCCGGCCTCGATCACGCGCCGGATCACGCCCGCACAGCACAGCGTCTCGTCATCCGGGTGCGGCGCCACCACCAGGAGCGAGGTCTGCGCATCGATTGGCGGCAACGCGGCTGCCGCGGCGCGCGAACCCCAGGCGAGGCTCGCCAGCAGCCCGGCGAACGCCGCAAACACCGTCCTGCCACAGCCACACAACATAGGCGATACACTAGCGCTCCGCGCGGCCCCGTGCTGCGTGCCTTGCGGAGCTTCTCGATCCATGGCGCAGACCCCACCGCTCGCCTACCACGATCCGCGCTTCCTCGATTCCGACGAGGGCCGCCCAGTGCGCATCGTATCGGAGTATCTCGCGCCGCTGCGTGCGTTCAAGGCGGCGGGCGTTACCGCGACGGTGGTGTTCTTCGGCTCCGCGCGCTTGCGCTCGGGCGGCCCGCTCGGCCGCTACGTGGATGAGGCGACGGAGCTCGCACGGCTGGTAACCGAGTGGAGCCGCTCGGTCCCCGGACAGCAGCTGATCGTCTGCTCGGGCGGCGGCCCCGGCATCATGGAGTCAGCCAACCGCGGCGCGGCGCTCGCCGGCGGACGCAGCATGGGACTGAACATTGGCCTGCCCCAGGAACAGCTCCCCAACGACTACATCACCCCGGAGCTGTGCTTTGAGTTCCATTACTTCTTCATGCGCAAGCTGTGGTTTGCGCACCTGGCGCGCGCGCTGGTCGCGTTCCCGGGCGGCTTCGGCACCTTCGACGAGCTGTTCGAGATCCTCACCCTGGCGCAGACCAAAAAGCTCGACCGTTCGATCCCGGTACTGCTCTACGGCACGCAGTTCTGGCGCGAAGTGGTCAACTTCGACGCCCTGGTGCGGCACGGCACCATTGCCGCCTCGGACCTCGAGCTGTTCGAGTTCGTGGACGCGCCGCGGGCAGCCTTCGAGCGGCTCAAGGCTCGCATTGAGCTGGACCCCACGGTGGCCGCCCCGTGTTTCGCCCGCTCGCGGGTAGCGCAGCGCGGGTGAGAGTCGTCGTACGATCGCGTTCCAGGCGGCGCCCGCCGCCTTAAGCTTTCACGCGCGGAGCAACTCATGAGAGGTTTCCTCGGTATCCTCTTCGCCTCTACCGTGCTCGCGACCGCATCGGTCGTACGCGCCGACACACCCGCATGGGTCCTCGAGAGCAACCGTCTCGCGGCGCCGCTGCTGGACGTGATGGCCAAGCACAATCCCGAGACCGCCGCGGCGCTCGGTGCCGAGGGGCACGACGCCGAGGTGATGGATCTGAAGCCCGGTCACGTGCAGCACGAGGAGGCGGACCTCGAGGCGGTGGCGGGCGGACTCGAGGCCGCTCTCAAGACCGAGAGTGATGCGCGCGTTCGGCAGGACATTGAGATCATGCTCAAGTCGGCCAGCGACCAGCGCGACAGCCTGGCACTCAACGACCGCCTCATGCTGCCGTACTTCGACCTGCCACGACAGCTGTACGTGGGCTTTCAGACACTGCTCGATCCGCGGGTGGCGAAGTCGCGCTACCCGGCGGCGCTGCTGCGCCTGAAGCACTACATCGGTGCCGCCCCCGGTTACCAGCCGATCACGGTGCTGGCGCGCGCGCGGGTGGAGGAGCGTATGGGGGATGCCACGCTCACCGCTCCCTGGTCGGTCGAGGTCGAGCAGTCACTCAAGAGCCAAGCGCAGTACCTGAGCGGAATTCACGAGCTGTTCGTCAAGAGCAAGCTCAGGGGCTGGGAGAGGGACCTGAACACCCTCTCGCGGCAAGTGGGCAGCTACGGTGAGTGGGTGCGGGCGAGCGTGCTGTCGCATGCGCGCCATACCAACCTGCTGCCGCCGGCGATCTACGCCGACAACCTCAAGCAGTTCGGCGTCAGCATGGACCCGCACGAGCTCATGGATCGCGCGCTCTACACCTACGCGCAGACTCAGAACGAGATGCAGTCCCTCGCGATCCAGATCGCGCACCAGCACGGCTGGCCCTCGGACGACTACCGCGACGTGGTCCGCGAGCTGAAGAAGCAGAAGATTCCCGACGACCAGCTCATGCGGGTCTACCACGAGCGCCTCGCCGCTATCGAGGCGATAGTGCGCCGTGAGCACCTGGTGACGCTCCCCGAGCGCGCCGCGGTGATCCGGCTCGCGACGCCTGCGGAGAGTGCGGCGCAACCGGCGCCGCACCTCTCCGTGCCACGCCTCATCGGCAATACCGGCGAGCCGGGCGAGTTCGTGCTGCCGACTGGTAACCCGAACGGCGCGGGCGGCGGTGAGTACGATGACTTCAACTACGACGCCATCACCTGGGATCTCACCTCGCACGAGGCGCGACCGGGTCATGAGCTGCAGTTCGCGGCGATGCTCGAGCACGGCGTGTCGATCGCGCGCGCGGTGTTCGCCTTCAACAGCGCCAATGTCGAGGGCTGGGCGCTGTACTCGGAAGCCATGATGAAGCCCTACCTGCCGCTCGAGGCGCAGCTCGGGGTGCTGGACGCGCGCTTGCTGCGCGCCGCGCGCGCCTATCTCGACCCGATGCTCAACCTGGGGCTCATCAAGCCGCAAGAGGCCAAGCGCGTGCTGATGAACGACGTGGTGCTGTCGGAGCCGTTCGCCAAGGAGGAGATCGACCGCTACACGTTCGACGCGCCCGGCCAGGCGACTTCGTATTTCTTCGGCTACAGCAAGCTCGAGGCGCTGCGGGCGCGGGTCGAGCTCGCTCTCGGGTCGAAGTTCGCGCCGCAGCCCTATCACGACTTCATCATCGCGCAGGGACTGCTGCCGCCGGAGCTGCTCGAGAAGGCGGTGATGGAAGGATTCGTCAAGAGTCAGCTCGGCGCGGGCGCCGCAGGGAGCGACGCCGCGCGCGGCGGCTCCTGAAGTCCGCGGCCGGCTCTGGCTGCGGCCGCGCTCGCCAAAAGGTCAGGCGACCGGCATCTGCGGGTCGATCTGCGCGGCCCAGGCGAGCATGCCACCCTCAAGATTGGCGGGCGCCGCAACACCCGCCTCGAGCGCCATGCTGCAGGCCCGCAGGCTCCGGCCGCCGCCGCGGCAGATGAACACCGGCGTACCGCCACCGGGGATCTCTGCGAGGCGCTGCGCCAGCTCACTCAAGGGAATGTTGACCGAGCCAGGCAGATGGCCGGTGTCAAACTCCCACACTTCGCGCACGTCGACGAGCCGCGGCGCCGGCGCTTGCGCGCGCAGCAGCGCGTGCAGGGCGGCCGGTGTGAGGCGCTGGATGCCGCGCTGCGGCGCCGCCGGCGGCGCGGCATCGCGTGGCTCGGTGATCGTGGGTGCATCGCCGCATACCGCACAGTCCGTGCGCCGTGCCGCGCGGAACTCCTGAAAGCGCATCTCCAGGGCGTCGTAGGTGAGCAGCCGCCCCGTGAGCGGCGTACCCGCGCCGGTGATCAGCTTGATGGCCTCGGTCGCCTGCAGCGTGCCGAGCACGCCGGGCAGCACGCCGAGGACGCCGGCCTCGGCACAATTGGCGACCACGCCGTCGCTCGCCTGCGGGAAGAGGCACCGGTAGCAGGGCCCGTGTCCCGGTACGTAGGTCATCACCTGGCCCTCGAAGCGGTGGATGGCCGCGGACACCAGTGGCCGCCCGAGAATCACGCAGGCATCGTTCACCAGGTAGCGGGTCGAGAGGCGGTCCGAGCCGTCGAGGATCAGGTCGTAGTCCGCGAACACCGCGCGCACGTTGTCCGCCTTGAGCTCCAGGGGGTGCGCGAGCACCCGGATCTCGGGATTGAGCGCGGCGAGGCGCTCGCGTCCGGCCTCGGCCTTCGGGCGCGACAGCGCTGCGGAATCGAACAGGATCTGGCGCTGCAGGTTGGAGAGGTCCACCTTGTCGTAGTCGAGGAGCCCGAGCGTGCCGCAGCCGGCCGCCGCGAGGTACAGCGCGGCGGGTGAGCCGAGACCGCCTGCGCCCACGATCAGCACGCGTGCGGCCTTGAGTTTCTCCTGCCCCGCGGCGCCGATCTCCTGGAGCGCGAGGTGGCGCTGGTAACGGGCGCGTTCGCTGGCCGAGAGTGTCATAGGATCAGCATCCTCGCCCGTTGCGCGGCCTGTCAACGGCTGGCGGGCTTCGCCCGCTGCCGCCGTCCGTCGTATGCTGCGGCGCTCGTTTGGAAGGCTCATGGTCAACCGCACACGCTCTCGGGGTCCAGGCGCGCGCCGCACGGCGGCCGCGCTCCTGTGCGCCCTCGGCAGCGCCGCGGCCACGATCGCGCCGACCCCGCCATCCGCGGGCGCACCGCGCCCGCTGGCGGCGACGCAGCCGCGCGCCCCGGTCGCGCAGCCGGTGCAGAAACACCCTTCGGGGGATGCGCGCTTTGCCGCCGTCGAGCACGACTACGTCACGTACGTGCTGGAGCGTTTTCCCGTGGTTGCCAGCTATCTGGGCGGTGCGGGCTTTGACCCGCGGCTTGCCGGGATCGACGGCCGGCTGCGCGACTACTCGCCGCAGGCGATCCATGATGAGGACGCGCACCTTGCGGGGTACCGGGCGCGTTTCGCGGCGATATCGCCCGCGGGCCTGACGCCGCGGCGGCGCATCGACCGCTCGGTCGCGCTCGCGCAGATCGCGTTCCTCGAGCACGAGCACACCGTGCGCCGCCACCAGCAGAAGTCGCTCGACTCCTACGTCGATGAGCCGTTCCGCGGCGTCGATTGGCAGATCCAGGGCATGACGTCCACGGGCGGCACCGGCTACGGGACCGAGGCGGAATGGCAGGCGGTGATCGCCCGCGTCCGCGCGATTCCGGCGTACCTGGCGACCGCGGAACGGCAGCTGTCCGCCGGCGTCGCCGCCCACAACACCCCGGACCGGCGCGTGCTGACGGGCTACGGACTCGACAGCAGCGCGGCCGACGCCGAGTATTTCGCCAAGACGCTGCAGCAGATCGCCGCGAGCGATCTCGGCGCCGGACATGACGCACTGCTGGGCGAGCTGCAGGCGGCGGGCAACGATGCCGCGGGTGCTTACACGCACCTGCGCGCTTTCGTCAGCGCAACCTTCTTCGACAAGGCGGACCCCGGCGCGGATCCGGTCACGCTCAAGAGCGAGTACCGCGGCGACCACTTCGCCTTCGGCGAGCCCGAGTACGACTGGGCGCTGCACAACAACCTGCGGCTCAGCACCACGGCCGCGGAGCTCTACACCCAGTCATGGCCGGTGGTCGAGGGCACGCGTGCGGAGATGATCACGCTCGCGCGCCAGATCGCCGCGAGTCACCAGTGGTCGGCAAGCGGCACCGGGGCGGCGCGCGTGCGAGAGGTGTTCGAGCAGCTGAGCCGTGACGCCCCGCGAACGGATGCCGAGATGCTCGAGGGCTATCGCAAGACCGGCCAGCGCCTGGTGGAGTACGCGCGCGACACGGGGCTCTTCGACGTGCCGGCGGACTACCGTCTCGACGTCACGATCACGCCGCCGCCGCTGCGCGCCTCGATCGAAGGCGCGGCGTACTACCCGGCGCCGCCCTTCAAGAAAACCGGCGTGGGGCGCTTCTACGTCACGCCGACCGGCGACGATCTGGCGCTGCTGCGCGCGGAGCACAACTATGCCGCGATGCCGGATCTGGCGGCCCACGAGGGCTTCCCCGGTCACGACTGGCACTACAAGGTCATGACCGAGTACCGCGATGAGATCTCGCCCGTGCGCTGGCTGACGCCCGGAGCGGTCGAGGACTCATCCTCGATGTGGGAGGACTCGATGGCAGCGGAAGGCTGGGCGCTGTACGCCGAGGCGCTGCTCGCGGAGCCGCAGCCGAAGGCGCCGCACGGACTCTACACGCCCCGAGGAGCGGCTCTATCAGCTGCGTGGCAAGCTACTGCGCGATCTGCGGGTGCGCATCGACACCGGCATTCACACCGGCCGGCTGCGTTTCGAGGACGCCGTGACGCTGTATTCCGAGGTGGTCGATTTCCTGCCGGGCTCGTGCCAGGACGCGGCGAGCCTCAAGCTTGCGGCCAAGCAGGCGAGCTGCGGCGCGGCCCGGGGCGCGGTCACGCGCTATGCGCGCTGGCCGACCCAGGCGATCACCTACCGGCTCGGCAAGGAGCAGATCCAGGCTCTGCGCCGGCGCGCGCAGCTCGAGCTCGGGGCGCGCTTCTCGGCCCAGCGCTTCCATCTCGAGTTCATGAAGCAGGGCACGATTCCCGCTGGTTATTTCGGCGATGAGCTGCTGCGCACGCTGCGCGCGCGCTAGTTCATGGGGCAAAAGTCGCCGGCGGCGCTTTTGCCCGCTGCCACGGCGCGGGTGCTCACGCCGCGCCAGGCTGACAGAAGAACACGTGCGCCGGCAGCACGTTGAGCGGCTCGAAGCTGCGCCCGACGTAACCGAACACGCGCTTCAGATCATCGAGCAGCCGGGTGCTGAACTGAAAGACGAGGAACGCGCCACCCGGGGCCAGCACGTCGCGGGTCTTCTTCAGGATGCGCTCGCGCACCGGTGCCGCGATGGTGCTGAAAGGGATCCCGGAGATGATGTAGTCGGCGTGCACGCGGCCGAAGCGGCGCAGGATCTCGTCGACCGCTTCCGCCGAGCCCTCCACCACCCGCAAGCGCTCGTCCTTGAAAGTATCGCGCAGGTAGCTCACGAAGTCGGGATTCATCTCGATGGCAATCAGGGTGGCATCGGGCGCCATGCGTCGCAGCACCTCGGCGGTGATGTTGCCGACCCCGGGGCCGTACTCGACGATGACGCGGGCGCGCGCCCACTCGATCGGATTCAGCAGCTGGCGGATGAGAAAGCGCGAGCTCGGCACGATCGAGCCGAGCATGCGCGGATGCCGGAAGAAATTGCGCGTGAAGAGCAGAACGTCGCTGTTCCGAGTCCGGCGTGCCGTCTGAAGGTTGGTATTCACGTTGTTGCTCCGCCCGGTGTCCACCATGACTCTATAGCAAGTATCAACCGCGTTACCACTTTGGGACAGCCGCGGCCCCCGCCTGCGACCCCGCCGAGCTTAACCGCCGGACCGCCGGGCCTCGAAGCCGAGCTTACCTAGTTCGACCACCAAACGGTCGCGGTGATCCCCCTGGATCTCTATTTTTGCGCCCTTGACGGCGCCGCCGGCCCCACACAGGCGCTTCAGGCGCGAGGCGAGCTCCTCGAGCGCTGCTGGATCGAGCGCCAGTCCGCTGATCACCGAGACGGCCTTGCCGCCGCGGCCGGCGACTTCGCGCCCGACGCGCACACGCGACGGCTGCAGCGGCGTGCGGGGCGTCCCCGCCTGCGGCGGTGCGGGCCGCGTGGCCGCTTTTCGCAGCACCACGCCGCGATACGTAGGTCCTGGCTTCATGCGTAGTGTTACCCGGGTGAGGCGATTACAATCCAGCCGAGCCGTTACCGGCAACTGCAACCCCAACGAGCCGACAAGGCATTTTTGCATGACTCCACGGTCGCGTTTGCACGTTCCCGCCCCGCCGGCCCGGCCCGGCCAGGAGCCTGATTTCAGCTACGTGCAGATCTCCCCGGCCGGCGTGGTGATTCGCCCCGAAGTGACTGCCTCCGCGCGCGAGATGGAGGAGCTCTCGGTGCAGATGGTGCGGGTGCTGGACGAGGAGCACCGCGCGGTCGGTCCGTGGAATCCGCACCTCGAGGCGCAGGAGCTGCAGGTCGGTCTGCGTCACATGCTGCTGACGCGCCTGTTCGATGACCGCATGCAGAAGATCCAGCGCCAGGGCCGCATCTCCTTCTACATCAAGTCGACCGGCGAGGAGGCAGTCGCGGTCGCCCAGGGGATGGCGTTGCAGCCGACCGACATGCTATTCCCTTCATATCGGCAGCAGGGTCTGCATGTGGTGCGCGGCCGCAACCTGGTGGAGCTCATGTGCCAGTGCCTGTCGAACACCCACGACATGTGCAAGGGCCGGCAGATGCCCATCATGTATCACTGGGGAAGCGGGAACATCTTCACCATCTCCGGCAACCTCGCGACGCAGTTTCCCCAGGCGGTGGGATGGGCGATGGCCGCCGCGATCAAGGGTGAGGACCGCATCGCCGCGAGTTGGCTCGGCGAGGGCGCGAGCGCCGAGGCGGACTTTCACTACGCGATGACCTTCGCGGCCGTGTACCAGGCGCCGGTGATCCTCAACCTGGTCAACAACCAGTGGGCCATTTCCACCTTCCAGGGCTTCGCGGGCGGTGAGCACCAGACCTTCGCGCAGCGCGGGCCCGGCTATGGCCTGCCCGGCATCCGCGTCGACGGCAACGATTTCCTCGCGGTATACGCGGTGACGCAGTGGGCTGCGCAGCGCGCACGGCAGTCGGGTGGCCCGACGCTCATCGAGCACGTGACCTACCGCGCAGCGGCGCATTCCACCAGCGACGATCCCTCGCGCTACCGTCCCAAGGAGGAATACCGCGCCTGGCCGCTCGGGGATCCGGTCGCGCGCCTGAAACAGCACCTGATCGCCATCGGCGAGTGGTCCGAGGAGCGCCACACCCGGCTGGAAAAGGAGCTTGAAGCGCACGTCACCGCCTGCTGGAAGGAGGCCGAGAGCTACGGCACTCTCACTCACGGACCGTCGCTCGACCCGCTCACCATGTTCGAGGACGTGCTCAAGGACATGACACCCAATCTGGCGCGGCAGCAGCGCGAACTGCGCGCGCTGCGCGAAGCCGCCGGCGAGGCGCATGCCGGCGCGGCCGAGCCGGTTGCCAGGAAGGGCTAAGGCCGTGGCACGCATGAACATGGTCCAGGCGCTGAACTCGGCGATGGACGTGATGCTGGAGCGCGATGCGCGCGTGGTTGTCCTCGGCGAGGACGTCGGCTTCTTCGGCGGCGTGTTCCGCGCAACCGACGGGCTGCAGCGCAAGCATGGCGAGCATCGTGTGCTCGACACGCCGATCGCCGAGGGCGGGATCATCGCGACCGCGATCGGCATGGGCGTGAACGGCCTGAAGCCGGTGGCGGAGATCCAGTTCGCCGACTACATTTACCCCGGGTACGACCAGGTGGTGAGCGAGCTCGCGCGGCTGCGTTACCGCTCGGCGGGCGAGTTTTCTGCGCCCGTCACAATCCGCACGCCGTGCGGTGGCGGTATCCGCGGTGGCCAGACGCACTCGCAGAGCCCGGAGGCGATTTTCGCGCACGTGTGCGGTATCAAGGTGGTGATGCCTTCCAACCCCTACGACGCCAAGGGGTTGCTGATCAGTGCGATCGAGGGCGAGGATCCGGTGGTGTTCTTCGAGCCGAAGCGGCTCTACAACGGGCCCTTCGACGGTGATCCCCACAAGCCCGCGGTGCCCTGGAGTGCGCACCCGCGCAGCGAGGTTCCCGAGGGACACTACACCGTACCGCTCGGGCAGGCAGCCGTGGTGCGTGAGGGGCGCGAGGTCACCGTGATCACCTACGGCACCATGGTGCACGTGGCCGAGGCCGCGGTGCGGCTCGCGGGGGTGGACGCGGAGATCCTCGACGTGCGCACCATGGCCCCGCTGGACGTCGACACCCTCAGCACCTCGGTCTCGAAGACCGGCCGCTGCGTGGTGGTGCACGAGGCCACCGGCTTCGGCGGCTACGGCGCCGAGCTGGTCGCCACCGTGCAGGAACACTGTTTCTGGAAGCTCGAGGCGCCGGTGCTGCGGGTCGCCGGCTGGGATACGCCTTACCCCCATGCCTTCGAGTGGGATTACTTCCCCGGACAGGCGCGGATCGCCGCGGCCCTGAAGCAGGTCATGGAGGCGGCATGAGCCGGTACGTCTTCAAGTTGCCGGATCTCGGCGAGGGTACGGTCGCGGCCGAGATCGTGGGCTGGCGCGTGAAGCCCGGCGACCTGGTCGCCGAGGACGACGTGGTCGTCGAAGTGATGACCGAGAAGGCGGCGGTGGAGGTACCGGCGCCGGTCAGCGGACGCGTGGTCTCGACCACCGGTCAGCCCGGCGACACGGTGCCGGTCGGTGCCGAGCTGATCGTGCTCGAGACCCAGGCCGCCGCCGCAGCAGCACCGCCTGGGGCCTTACCGGCGGCAGTGACCGCAACCGCCCCCGCTGCTCAGCCCGCGGCGCGCGCCGCCGCCTCGGGCAACGGCGCGGGTGGCGCGCAGGCCGCACGCGAAGCCGCGGCGCGCGGCGGGCGGGTCGCCACGTCGCCCGCGATCCGCCGGCGCGCGCACGAGGCGGGCGTCGATCTGCGGCAGGTCGCTGGCTCCGGCCCGAGCGGACGCATCGTGTCGCAGGATCTCGACGCGTACGTCGCCCGCGCGGCGCAGAGTCAACCGGTGCCGCTGCGGCCGGCGCCGCGCGCGGTCGCACCGGCGTTGCCCGAGAAGCGCCCGCCCGCGGGCGCCACCCGGGAGATCAAGGTCATCGGCCTGCGCCGCCTGATCGCGCAGCGCATGAGCGAAGCGAAAAGAAACATCCCGCACTTCGCCTACGTGGAGGAGCTCGACGTGACCGAGCTCGAGGCGCTGCGCGGCCACCTGAACGGCAAGCTCGAGCGCGGCGCGCCGGGTCTAACCTACCTGCCGTTCCTGGCGCTGGCGCTGGCGCGTGTGCTGCGCGACTTTCCCCAGTGCAACGCGCACTACGATGCCGAGCGCGGCGTGCTCGTGCAGCACGCGGCGGTGCACTTGGGAGTCGCCACGCAGACGCCCGAGGGACTGAAGGTGCCGGTGGTGCGCGATGCGCAGTCGCGCTCGCTGTGGGACCTCGCCGCGGAAATGCGCCGCGTAAGCGACGCGGCGCGCACCAACAAGGCGACGCGCGAGGAGCTCACCGGCTCCACCATCACGATCACGAGTCTGGGCAAGCTGGGCGGAATCGTGAGCACGCCTATCATCAACGCGCCCGAGGTCGCGATCATCGGCGTGAACCGCGCCCTCGAGCGAGCGGTGGTACTGGACGGCGCGATCGCCATCCGCCGCACGATGAACCTGTCCTCGTCCTTCGATCACCGCTTCGTGGACGGCTACGACGCCGCGGCGATGATTCAGGCATTGAAAGAGTGCCTCGAGCACCCGGCGACGATCTTCATCGCCCCCTGACGGGCCCCGTGGCCACATGAATCGACACCCGGTGTTCGCGAGCGCGGCGCTGCCGCTCGCGACGGGATTGCGCTCGCGTCCTCCAGTGACAGCGGCCAGACCTGGTCGACACCGGTCGAGGTCAACGGTGATCACGACGCACCGGCGTTCACGCCGACGGTGAACGTGCGCGCCGACGGCACCATCGGCATCACTTACTACGATCTGCGTCACGACACCCAGACGGGCACGATCCTCAGCGACTGCTGGATGGTGACCTCCAGCGACGGGCGCAACTTCAGCGAGATTCACCTCTCCGGACCCTTCAACCTGGATCTCGCACCGCAGGGTGAGTTCGGGCCGAACAACACGCCGGGGCTCTTTCTTGGCGACTATCAGTCGCTCGCGAGCACCTCGGCTGCAGCGCAGGGCCTTCCGCGGGCCGCCCCCGCCTTCCGCGCCGCGACGGCGCCGCGCGGCGTAACGCTCTCGGAGGCGGTGCGGGCGCGTATCACGCAGCGCATCCGGCTCCTGCAGGCGCAGCGAGTGCACATCGGACACTGAAGCGCTTAAGTCGCGGCGACCCTTACAGCGTGTGCGCGGGGCCGCCGGCGTACTTCTTTTCCCCGGCGGTGACCGCGAGCTTCAGGCGGTTCTGCGGTGGCGGCAAGGGACAGGTCGCGAACTCGTTGAGCGCGCACGGCGGGTTGTACGCCTCGTTGAAATCGACGCGAGCGGCATCCCCGGCCGGCCGCGGGATATAGAGGAAACGCCCGGCGCCGTAGGTCTCATGGCCGCTGGTGGCGTCGGCGAACATGATGAAGAGCTCCTTATCGGCGGGGTCTTCGAGCACCGTGTCGAGCCGCCATTCACGGCCGTCCTTATTGAAGACCACGGCGCCCGGGGACTCCATGTCAACTTCCATCCCGAGGATGTTCACGATCCTGATGTGACGTACCGGCTGGTAGCGCTCGAAGCGCGCGTCGATCACCCAGCCGGTGCTGATGGGGAAATACTCGAGGCCGCGAAAACCGAGCCGATGGGGATTGTCGAGGTCGCGCACCCGCAGGCCGAGGTGACCGGCGCGCTCGATGACGTAGAAGCGCAGCGCGCCGCTCGCGAGCATGGTGGGATTGCCGCTGGTATCGGCCGCCAGATCGAGCGACTCGACCGCCTGTCCGTCGTGAGTCACTCCGCCGCCGGGCGTGGCGATGAAGCGCACCTTCTGCCCGCTGAGCACGAAGGATCCGGCAGTAGCCGCGAGCGCCGCGTTGTCGAGCACCAGCGAGTTGGAGGGGGCACGGCCGAAGGTGTTCGCGCCCTCCTTGAACCAGAACAGTCCGGTGAGCGTCAGCCATCCGCTGTCGCTGGTCAGGCCGTCGACGCGCTCGCTGCGCCACTTGGCGATGACGGCGCGCTCGGCGGCGAGCGCCGGGTCCGCCGCCGGGGTCGCGGTTCCGGCCGGCACGGCTGCTGGCAACACCGCCGACATCAGGAGCGCGAGCAGCGCAGCGCGCGCGGGGCTCCTGCGAGTCAGGGTTTTCCCGGGCATGCTCGTCTCCTTGGCGGGGCGGGGCGCCTATGATGCCATCAACTCTCGTGCCCCAGGATCTCCTCGCGCACGTCGGCGATCTCGCGTGCGCGCGACGGACGTGCGCCCTCGCAGCGTTCCGGACGCGGGCAGCGGTTGCTGCGCGGACAGATGATCCGAGCCGGGTGCGCGAGAGCATCCGCGATCCAGGCGATGTTGAGTACGTTGGCGACGGCGGCGAGCGCCTGGGCCGGCTCTTTCGGGATGCGCGCCTGGCCGCGCCGGTGCAGACACTCGCGCAGGATCGCCGCGATCAGCGCAGCGCTCGCCACGCCGTTGGCATCCAGCGCCGGCGCCAGATCGACCCCCACCGACAGCACGTGCGGATTGCCGGCCATGTCGCGCACGCGGATCGAGTGACAGCAGTACAGGAGCGAGGTGTCGCCGTCGCACAGCACCGAGATCTGCGCACCCGACTCGCCATGCTGGCCGTCGATCATGCGGAACACCGCCCAGTTCGGGCACGGGTCGCTCACTTGCGCGAGATTTCCCCACGGCAGCGGAATGCCGTTGCCGCGATACACGGCGCGCAGGTAGCCGGGCGGGTAGGCGTCGAAGAAGTGCCAGTAGGGGTAGGGCGAGACCTTGGTCATGCGCCGCATCACGACCGCGGGGGTGAGCTCGAGCTTGGCGGCCGTCTCCAGCACGCGGTAACGCTCGCGCGCCAGGAAGCGCCGGAACGGCACCCTCGGGGCGAGCAGCGCGCCGGCGAAGAAGCTGCACTCGAAGTCGCGCCACGCGTGCAGCACGTCCTTGGGCTCCAGTCCCACCCCGCCCGCGCCGCCTTCGGGACTGCCACCCATCTCTCCGCCGGTCGCGTGCGGGGACTTCAAGCCGTCACCGCCGTGCAGCACCTTGTGGGCAACGTGCGCGGCGAGGTCGAACTTCAGGCGCGCGGGGTCCGACTGCAGCGCGCGGTTGGCGTACACGACCCCCGGGGCATCGAAGAACGAGCGCACCATGCTGCGCACTTCGCGGTCCTTGTCGCGCGCCAGGATGGGCTTGCGCTCGAACCAGCGGATCTCGAGCCCATGGCGCCTGCACAGCCGCATCAGGTCCTCGACCGCGAGGGGAAAGTGTCGCTCGCCCACGTTGTCGGCGGCGCGCTCGAGATCCGGGAAGTCGTTGCGCGACATCTCCTGGTGCGAGCGGATCAGCAGGTGCGCGAACTGCCGCCCGCTCGTGCCGGTCTGCGCGAGCAGCTCCGGGATCGCCGCCTGCAGGAGGTTGCGGGAGAACAGGAACGCGGGCTCGAGGGGTACGCGCGCCGCCCCCGCGGACGGGGTCGCGGGCCCGAGTTCGGGCGCCGCGCTCTCGTCCAGGAACCACTCGGGCGCGCGCTGGAAAACCTCCGCCAGGAGCTCCAGCAGCCCCGGGGAGGGGCTGCGCTTGCCGCTCTCGATCATGCTGAGGTAGGAAACCGAGGGTGCGATGCCGGGGTTGCGCTGGATGCAGCGCACCGACAGCTCCTCCAGCGTCAGCCCGTTGCGCTTGCGCACCGAGCGCAGCTTGGCGCCGAGGAAGTGACCCTTGCGCAGCAGCTTCGCCATATATGTCACCTCGCGGAGACAGGTCGGATCGGAGTGTCTGTGAAATTAACAGTGTGAAGTTTTCATAGTCAAATTCCCTTTGCATCGCGGTATGCTTCGGACATGACGGCCGGAGCGCACGAGCGGGTCTATTCCCGCGAACAGAACGGCCCCAGGATCGAGATCCTGGGCGCGCAGGTCGAACGCTCGGAGGAGGTGCTGACGCCGCTCGCGCTGCAACTGCTCGCGAGCCTGCATCGGCGCTTCAACCCGCGGCGGCTGGAGCTGCTGGCGCTGCGCGTCCGGCGCCAGGCGGAGCTCGACGACGGCGCACTGCCCGGATTCCTGCCCGACACGGCCGCGGTGCGTGCCGGGGACTGGCGCGTCCCGCCGCCGCCGGCGGACCTCGCCGACCGGCGCGTCGAGATCACAGGTCCCGTCGAGCGCAAGATGATCATCAACGCGCTGAACGCCCCGGTGCGCGCCTTCATGGCCGACTTCGAAGATTCCTGCTCGCCGACCTGGGCGAACGTGGTGTCCGGACAGGTGAATCTCGCGGATGCCGTGCGCCGCAGCATCAGCTACGCCGACGCCGCCACCGGCAGGATCTACCGCCTCGGCGAGCGCACCGCCACCCTCATCGTGCGCCCGCGCGGCTGGCACCTGCCGGAGAAACACGTGCGCATCAACGGCGAGACGGTGTCCGGTGCGCTGTTCGATTTCGCGCTGTTCCTCGCCAACAATCACGAGGCACTCGCCGCACGCGGCACGGGCCCCTATTTCTACCTGCCGAAGATCGAGAGCCACCTGGAAGCGCGGCTGTGGAACGAGGTGTTCCTCGCGGCGCAGGATGCGCTCGGCATGCGCCGCGGCACCATCCGGGCGACCGTGCTCGTCGAGACCATCCTCGCCGCCTTCGAGATGGACGAGATTCTCTACGAGCTGCGCGAGCACTCCGCGGGGCTCAACTGCGGCCGCTGGGACTACATCTTCAGCTTCATCAAGAAGTTCCGGAACCGGGCGGATTTCCTGCTGCCCGACCGCGCATCCGTGACCATGGAGCGGCACTTCCTCAAGTCGTACGTGGATCTGCTCATCAAGACCTGCCACCGCCGCGGCGCGCACGCCATGGGCGGCATGGCCGCGCAGATCCCGATCCGCGACGACCCGGCGGCGAACGCCGCCGCGATGGCCAAGGTGCGCGCCGACAAGCTGCGCGAGGCACGCGCCGGACACGATGGCACGTGGATCGCGCACCCGGGACTCGCCACCCTCGCCCGCGAGGCGTTCGACGAGGTGATGCCCGGCGCGAACCAGCTCGACGTACTGCGCGCCGACGTCGAGGTCAGCGCTCGCGACCTGGTGACGGTGCCCGACGGGGAGATTACCGAGGACGGGCTGCGCGGCTGCATCCGCGTCGGGGTGCAGTACCTCGAATCCTGGTTGCGCGGCAACGGCTGCGTGCCGCTGTATCACCTCATGGAGGACGCGGCGACCGCGGAGATCTGCCGCGCGCAGCTGTGGCAGTGGCTGCGGCACGGCGCTCGCACCAGCGACGGGCAGCCGATCACGGTCGAGCGCTTCGACCGGCTGCTCACCGCCGAGCTCGACCGCATCCACGGCGAAGTCGGCGCCGCGCGGCTCATCCACGGCGTGTTCCCGACGGCGGCGCGCCTCTTCGAGCGGATGACCAAGTCCGAGACCTTCGATGAGTTCCTGACGCTGCCGGCGTACGAGCTGCTCAGCTGACGGCCCGCAACGAAACGAAGGATGCAACCATGAGCATTCCCCGAGCACTTCCCACGGCCGAAGATCTGCGCCGCGGCTGGCGCGACAGCCCGCGCTGGCAGGGCGTGACCCGCGGCTACGACGCGAGCGATGTGGTGCGCCTGCGCGGCAGCATCGCCATCGAGCATTCGATCGCGCGGCTCACCGCGGAGAAGCTCTGGCGGTATCTGCAGGAGAAGCCGTTCGTGAATGCGCTCGGCGCGCTCACCGGCAACCAGGCCATGCAGCAGGTGAAGGCCGGGCTCGATGCGATCTACCTCTCGGGCTGGCAGGTCGCCGGCGATGCCAATCTCGCCGGCGAGATGTACCCCGACCAGTCGCTCTATCCGGCCGACTCGGTCCCGGCGGTGGTTCGGCGCATCAACAACACGCTGCGGCGCGCCGATGAGATTCACCACGCCGAGGGCGACGATTCGATCGACTGGCTGAAGCCGATCGTGGCGGACGCCGAAGCCGGGTTCGGCGGGGTGCTGAACGCCTTCGAGCTGATGAAGCAGATGATCGAGGCGGGCGCCGCCGGGGTGCACTTCGAGGACCAGCTCTCGTCGGCAAAGAAATGCGGCCACATGGGTGGCAAAGTACTCGTGCCGACCCAGGATGCGATCAATAAGCTCATCGCCGCACGCCTGGCGGCCGATGTGTGCAACGTGCCCACCGTGCTCGTGGCGCGCACCGATGCGGAAGGGGCGACGCTCCTGACCTCCGACGTGGACGAGCGCGACGGCGCATTCATCGACACCGGAAAGGCCCGCACGGCGGAAGGCTTCTTCACGGTACGCGCCGGCATGCCGCAGGCGATCGCCCGCGGCCTCGCCTATGCACCCTACGTGGACCTCGTGTGGTGCGAGACCGCCAAGCCCGATCTCGAGGAGGCGCGCGAGTTCGCGGAAGGCATCCACGCGGAGTTTCCGCAGAAGATGCTCGCCTACAACTGCTCGCCCTCGTTCAACTGGAAGAAGAAGCTCGACGACGCGACCATCGCCAAGTTCCAGCGCGAGCTCGCGGCGATGGGCTACCGCTTCCAGTTCATTACGCTCGCCGGCTTCCACGCGCTCAACTACTCGATGTTCGACCTGGCGCGCGGCTACAAGGCGCAGCAGATGACCGCGTACGTAGCGCTGCAGCAGGCGGAGTTCGCGGCCGAAGGCGCCGGCTACACGGCCACCAAGCATCAGCGTGAGGTCGGCGCGGGCTACTTCGATGCCGTGACCCAGGTGGTGAGCGGCGGCAATTCCTCGCTCAGCGCGCTCGCCGGCAGCACCGAGGAGCAGCAGTTCACGCAGTCGCAGCCGCCGCGGCTGGAGAAGGTGGTGTAGCCCTAGAAGTTCAAGGCGAGATCGAGCGACAAGAGGCTCTGATCCCCGCCCGAGGCGCTGATGCCCTGGTACTCGAGGCGCAGCGCCGGTACGCCGAACTTGAACTGCACTCCGGCGCCGTAGGCGAAGCGCGAGCGGGTGTTGTCCACGGCCGTCACGTTGCGGAACGCGATCAGGCAGCTGCCGCAGTTCGGCGTGGCGACGTTGCTGATGTTGTTCTGCAGGCTCGCGAGCCCGATCTTGCCGTAGAAATCGACGAACGGCAGGGGCTGCGGCAGGTAGCCGACGAGGAACGCCGCCACCGCACTCGCGCTCGCCCGCTGCGAATTGAGGACACCGCCGCCGCCGGAGATGGTCGAGCCGTCCTTGCTCCCCAGGTCGACGTATTCGGCCTCCACGCCGAACATCTGGATCGGGCGCCAGCCGGCGAACAGCTTCCAACCGGTGGGGTGCTCCTCGACGCTGACCGGGACGAACGACTGCTGCACCGTCGAATAGCCCAGACCTGCACCGACGTAGACGTCGAGCGGATCGGCCACCGCCACCGATGTTCCGGCCGCGAGGCAGGCAACAAGAATCCACATGAATCGCATCCCAGATACTCCTTGTGAACGGTCCACGCGACCTCACGGCAACGCGCGGTCGCCGGGGTGGTTGACTGCGCCGCGAGCCTACTTCGCCGTTGGCATGGTGAATTCTGCGCCCTTGGGGGTGCTCTCCGGCCAGCGCTGCATGATCGACTTCTGCCGGGTGTAGAAGCGCACCCCTTCCTCTCCATAGGCATGCGTGTCGCCGAACAGGCTCCCCTTCCAGCCGCCGAAGCCGTGCCAGGCCATGGGCACCGGGATCGGGATGTTGATGCCGACCATGCCCACCTGGATTCGCCGCCCGAACTCGCGCGCGACGTTGCCGTCGCGGGTGTAGCAGGCGACGCCGTTGGCGAGCGGATGCGAGTTCACGAGCTCCACCGCGGTGGCGAAATCCGGCACGCGCACACAACACAGGACCGGCCCGAAGACCTCCTCCTGGTAGATGCGCATCTGCGGCGTGACGCGATCAAAGAGCGTCGCGCCCAGCCAGAAACCCTGCTCGTGGCCGGCGACGGCGAAGGGCCGGCCGCTCGCGGCATCCACCCGCCCGTCGACCAGCAGCTCCGCGCCGGCGGCGGCGCCGTCGGCGATATAGCCGCGGATGCGCTCCAGCGCCTGCGCGTTGATGATCGGTCCCATCTCGGAGTCGGACTGCATGCCCTCACCGATACGCAGCCGGCGTGCGCGCTCGGCGAGTGGCGGGATGACGCGCTCGGCTGCCTCGCCCACCAGCACCGCGACCGAGATCGCCATGCAGCGCTCGCCCGCAGAGCCGTAGGCGGCGCCGATCAGCGCGTCGACCGCCTGGCCGAGGTCCGCGTCGGGCATCACCACCATGTGGTTCTTCGCGCCGCCGAGGGCCTGAACGCGTTTGCCCGCCTGCGCGCCGCGCTGATAGATCGAGTGCGCGACCGGTGTCGAGCCGACGAAGCTCACCGCCTTCACCTCCGGGTGCTCGAGCAGGGCATCCACCGCGATCCGATCGCCCTGCACCACGTTGAACACCCCGGCGGGCAGACCCGCCTCGGCCAGCAGCCGCGCCAGCACCAGGGATGCCGACGGGTCCCGCTCGCTCGGCTTGAGCACGAAGGTATTGCCGCAGGCAATCGCCAGCGGAAACATCCAACAGGGCACCATGCACGGAAAGTTGAAGGGCGTGATGCCGGCGACCACCCCGAGCGGCTGTCGCAGCGTCCAGTTGTCGATGCCGGTGGACACCTGGTCGGTGAAGTCACCCTTCAGCAGCTGCGGAATGCCGCAGGCGAACTCGACGATCTCGATGCCGCGCGTCACCTCGCCCTGGGCATCCGCGAACACCTTGCCGTGCTCTGCGGTGATGAGGGCGGCGAGCGCGTCACGCTCGCCGTTCAGCAGCGTGAGAAAGCGGTTGAGGATCCGCGCCCGGCGTACCGCGGGCGTATTGGCCCAGGCCGCGAACGCGCCCTGCGCGCTTGCCACGGCGGCGCGCACCTCATCGGGCGTCGCGAGCGCCACGCGGCGCGCCACGCGGCCGGTCGCCGGGTTGAATACATCGAGCCGCGGGCCGCTGCCGCCGCTCGCGCGCCCGGCGATCCAGTGCTGCACGGTGTCGGCGGAGGCGGCGGCTGCGGCAAGAATGGAAACGGCCATGGTCGAATCATAGACCACCCCGGCAGCGGCCCGCATACTCGCGCCACCCGATGACCACGCAGGCACTGTTTGCGACTCTCATCTATACCGACCGGTTGCGCGGGCGGGGCTGGGAGGCTTGCAACGCGCGATTGCTGCGCGAGTGCCGCCAGCTGCGCGCGGACGATCCTGCCGGCCGGCGCTGGTCGGCGCGCAACTATCCCGGCGGCTACACTTCCTACGGCTCGGTCAATCGCATGCACCGCCTGTCGCCGACGTTTGCGCGGCTGGCGCGCGAGCTGGATGGGCGCGTGGCGCGCTTCGCGCGCGCCCTGCAGTTCGATCTGACCGGGCGCGTGCTCTCGATGACCGATTGCTGGGTGAACATCATGGGCCGCGGCGCGGTGCACGGGCTGCACCTGCATCCGCTCTCCACCATCAGCGGCACTTACTACGTCGCGACGCCGCCGAACGCCTCGGGACTGAAGTTCGAAGATCCGCGCCTCGCGCGTTACATGGCGGCGCCGCCGCGCCGCAGCGGTGCGCGCCGTGCGCAGCGTCCCTGGGTGCAACTGCGCGCACGCGCTGCACAGGTGGTGCTGTTCGAGAGCTGGCTGAGGCACGAGGTGCCGCCACACGCCGCGGCCGCCGAACGCGTCAGCATCAGCTTCAACTACAGCTGGTTCTAGGCGAACTCCTGCCTTTCAGGTGAGCCGTGTCCGACACGCGCCGCGGCGAGTCCGTGGTCAACCCCGAGTACCGGGAGCGCGTTCACTTACCGTGCAAGGACCCACCACGCGAGCGCGATCTGCAACGCTCCCAACGGTGGCTCGAGGATTCAGGAAGCGTTCAGCGGCGGTCGGTCAACTTGCAGCTTAAGGAGACCATATCATGCGCACTCTCATTCGCGGCCTTGCGTGCACCCTGATCCTGGCAGCGCTCCCCGTCGTCTCGCAGGCGGGAGTGTTCGTCGGTGTATCGGTCAACATCGCACCCCCGGCGCTGCCCGTGTATACGCTGCCGGCGGTTCCGGGACCGGGCTACATCTGGACTCCGGGCTACTGGGCATGGGACGGCGGCTACTACTGGGTGCCCGGCACCTGGGTTCTGGCACCGGTCGGGATGCTCTGGACACCGGGCTACTGGGGCTGGGCGGGCGGCGCCTATGCCTGGCACGGCGGCTACTGGGGGCCGCATGTGGGCTTCTACGGTGGCGTCAACTACGGCTTTGGCTACTCGGGTGTCGGCTTTCGCGGCGGCTACTGGCGCGGCGGCAGCTTCGTCGTCAACCGCACCGTGATCAACAACGTCACCGTCAACCGCGTGAGCTACAACGGGGGCGCCGGCGGTCTCGCGGCGCGGCCGAACGCGGCCGAGATGGCCGCCGAGCACGAGCACCACGTGGAGCCGCTGCGGACGCAGCGCGCCCAGCAGGATATGGCCTCCCACGACCGCTCGATGCGCGCATCGTTCAACGGCGGTCATCCGGCGATCGCAGCGACGCCGCGGCCGGGAGTGTTCTCCGGGCACGGAGTAGTCGCGGCGCGTAACAACACCGGCGGCTCGTTCCGCGCCGACCGCCCGATGCAGAGCCGTAGCGAACCTGCGCGCAGCGAAGCTCGGCGCAGTGGCGGCTCTGCGCAGACCCACGGCGGAGCTTACCCGCAGTCGCGGGGCTTCGAACCGGGCCGCGGTCAGCCGGGTCGACCTGCCGCTGAGCGCGAACGCGGGCAGCCCCGCGAGGGCGCGCCGCGCGAGGAGCGTGGGCCGCAGCACCAGGAGCAGGGCCATCAGCAGCACCAGGCGCGCGCGAGCGAGGCTCGCCCGGAGCGCGCCGCGCGCCCCGAGCGCCAGGGCCGGACCGAGGCCGCACCCCGGCCGGAACGCCAGGCGCGCGGGGGCGGACAGGCGCACACGCGCGGCGATGTACGCCAGGCCCGTGGTAGCGGGGACCGGGGTGAGCACGGTCACGGATAGTTGCGAACAGCCGGTCGGCTCAACCAGCCGGGCATCTCCGAGGCCGCCGTTGGCGGCCTCGTTTTTTTCGTCACAGCACGCGGCGCAGCCACGCGGCGATGTCGGCGACTTCTTGCGGGCAGAGACTGTGAGGCATGCTGTAGGCATGCCACTCGACCGTATACCCGGCCGCCTCCAGCCAGGCGCGTGCATGCTCGCCCAGGATCGGCGCGACGGTTGCGTCCTGCGTGCCGTGTGCGAGGAAGATCGGGGTTCCCTGGTTCGCCGTGACGCGCTCGGCGGCGAACCGCTCGGCGAGCAGCATGTAGCAGGACAGCCCCATGATTCCGGCCAGCTTGTGCGCGTAGCGCGTGCCGCTGAACAGCGCCAGTGCGCCGCCCTGGGAGAAGCCGGCCAGCACGATACGCTCGCTCGGGAGGCCGCGCTCGTTCTCACGGCGGATCAGCGCCTCGATCACCGCCTGTGAGGCGCGCACGCCCGGCTCGTCCTCCGGACCGCGGCGCTCGAGGTTCGCGATGTCGTACCAGGCGCGCATGGCAAAGCCGCCGTTGAGCGTCACCGGACGGATGGGCGCGTGCGGAAAGACGAAGCGCAGCGCGCGCTCGCCGGGGTGCACCAACTCGGGCACGATCGGTTCGAAATCATGCCCGTCCGCCCCCAAGCCGTGCATCCAGATGACCGCACCCACCGGATTGGTACCTGTTTGGACCTCGACCGCTTCCCGTGGCACGCGTTACCCCCGCAACCCGCAGCGAGCCGCATGTTAGTGCAGGCGCGGCGCCGGCGGTACCTCGCGGCAAGAGGTGAGCCGTGAGCGCACGCCGGGTTACCCCGCGCCACCCCGCGCGCCGCGGCTCAGCCAGGCGTGGGCGGCGAGGGCTGCCGCGCCCCTGGCCCACTCGTGAGGTGCGCCGGTGGTGGTGGCGACGTCTGGGGCGCCTGCCCGCCGGGCTGCGGGCGACAGGCGCACTCGCTGCGGCGGTACTCCTGGCGCTCGCGGTCAACGGGCTCTATCAGCTGGTCCGTAAGCCAACGGAGCTGTTCTTTCCGGTGAGCGGGGCGCTCGCCAAGACGCCTGAAGAAACCTGGCGCCGGTACGGACCGCTGTTCCGCCGCTACGCCACGGCGGACGTGACCGCGGCGACGCTCGCGGCGCTCGCGCAGGTGGAGGGCTCGGGCAACCCCCTGGCGCGCACCTACTGGCGCTGGTCCTGGGCGGTGAAGCCGTTCGACATCTACCGGCCGGCTTCCACTGCGGTGGGGATGCTGCAGATCACCGACGGCACCTTCGCCGAGGCGCGTCATTACTGCATCCACCATCACGAGCTGACGCGCGAGGGTCCCTGGGACGACTGGCATTCGTGCTGGTTCACCTGGGCCTATCTGCGCATCCTTCCTGCCGACTCGGTGGAGCTCACCTCGGCGTACCTCGATCTGCAGGTCACGGGCATTCTCGCGCGGCACCCGGTCACGGCCACGGGGAGCGAGCTGCGGCACCTGGCCGCGGTCGTGCACCTGTGCGGCGCGGGCGCGGCGGACGCCTACGCCCGGCGCGGCCTGCGCTTTGCTCCGGGCGAGCGTTGCGGGGACCATGATCCGCGGGTGTATCTGGCGCGGGTCGACGCCATGCACGCGCATTTCGTGCGCCTGGCGGAGGCGGGCGCGTGAGCCGGCCGGTCCTTCAGTGATGGTGGCCGCCGTGGCCGTGGACGTGCCCGTGCGCCAGCTCTTCTTCGGTGGCGGCCCGGACCGCGGCGATCTCGATCTCGAAGCTGAGGGTCTGGCCCGCGAGCGGATGATTGCCGTCGATCGTGATCATGTCACCGACGATCTGCGTGACCGTCACGGGCCGCGCACCGTGGTTGGTACCCGCCTGCAGCCGCATGCCCACCCGCAGGCTGGCGATGCCTTTCAATGCACGCCGCGGGACACGCTGTACCAGCTGCTGGTCGTACTCCCCGTAGCCCTCAGCCGGGGGAATCCGCACTTTCAGGTGCTCCCCGACGCTGCGCCCCGTAAGCTCGCGCTCCAGCCCGGGGATCAGGTTGCCGTGCCCGTGCAGATAGGCGAGCGGCTCGCCGTCGGCGGAGCGGTCGATGACCTGGTCCGAGTCGTTCCGCAAGGTGTAGTGGATCGAGACGACGTCGTTGGATGCGATGGCCATGGGTTTCAGAATACCATTAGCACCCCGCTAAGAAAGGCACGGAAGAATATGAGACTCGTCCACCTGGTGTTTCTTGCGGCGGCGCCGGCGATGACCGCGCTGGCCGCCGCGGCAACTGAACAAGCAGGGACCCCCGCCATGGCCGCCGACAACCCGTTCGCCCAGCCGAGCACTCTGCAATTCGAGTATCCGCCCTTCGACCGCATCCACGACGCCGACTATTCACCGGCGCTCGAGGCCGGCATGAGTGCGGAGCTCAAGGAAGTCGCCGCGATCGCGCACGACCCCGCGCCCGCGGACTTCGACAACACCATCGTCGCCCTGGAGCGTTCCGGACAGCTGCTCGAGCGCGTCCAGCGGGTGTTCTCCAATCTGAACGCCTGCAACACCGACCCGCAGATGCAGAAGATCGAGACCGAGATGGCGCCCAAGCTGACGGCGCACGAGGACGCGATCTACCTCGATCCGGCGCTCTGGGCTCGTATCGATGCGCTCTACCAGAAGCGCGCCAGCCTCAAGCTCGACCCGGAATCGCTCGAGCTTCTGACCCGCTATCACACGCGCTTCGTCCGCGCGGGTGCGCGGCTCGCGCCCGCCGACAAAGTGCGGCTGCGGGCCCTCAACGGAGAGATCTCGAAGCTCACCACGCGCTTTCGGCAAAACGTGCTGAAGTCAACCACCGAGGGCGCAGTGGTGGTCGATGATGTGGCCGAGCTCGACGGTCTCACGCCGGTGCAGATCGGCGCGGCGGCACAGGCAGCCTCGCGCCGGGGGCTTGCGGGCAAGTGGCTGATCTCGCTGCAGAACACCACTAATCAGCCGCTGCTCGCCAACCTCACCAACCGCGCTCTGCGCGAGCGCATCTACAAGGCCTCGATCGAGCGTGGGGTCGGCGGAGCGACCGATAACACCGCGGTCATAGCGAAGATCGTGAAGCTGCGCGCCGAGCGCGCCAGGCTCCTCGGCTATCCGAATCACGCCAGCTACGTGCTGGAGGACGAGTCGGCCGGCAACCCCGGCGCGGTCGAAGACATGATCCACAAGGTGGCTCCCGCAGCGCTCGCCCGCGCCCGCGAGGAAGCCGCCGACATTCAAAAGCTGATCGACAGCCAGGCCGCGGCCAAAGGGGTGCCGTCGTTCACCCTGCAACCCTGGGACTGGTCCTTCTACTCCGAGCAGGTGCGCAAGGCGCGCTACGACTTCGATCAGGCGAAGGTGGCACCGTACTTCGAGCTCAACCGCGTGATGAACGACGGACTGTTCTACGCGGCGCACGAGCTGTACGGCCTCACCTTCAAGGAGCGCAAGGACCTGCCGGTCTACGAGCCGGACGTGCGGGTGTTCGAGGTATCCGACGCCGACGGCAAGCCCCTCGCGCTGTTCATCGCCGACGATTTCGCGCGCGACAACAAGCAGGGTGGGGCGTGGATGAACGCCTACGTATCGCAGTCGGGAGCTGCTGCACCGCCAGCCGGTGGTCGCCAACCACCTGAACATCCCCAAGCCGCAGCCCGGACAGCCGGTGCTGCTGACCTTCGATGAGGTCACCGGCATGTTTCACGAGTTCGGTCACGCGATCCACGGCATGCTGTCGAATGTGAAGTACCCGAGTCTGGCGGGCACGGCCGTGCCGCGCGACTTCGTCGAGTACCCGTCGCAGTACAACGAGATGTGGGCGCGCGAGCCCCAGGTGGTCGCACACTACGCGCGCGACTACCGCAGCGGGGCGCCGATGCCGGAGGAGCTGCTCGCCAAAGTGCTGGCGGCGCAGAAGTTCAATCAGGGATATGCCACGCTCGAATACATCGAGGCGGCGCAGGTGGACATGGCCTGGCACATGATCAGCGCCGCCCAGGCGCCGGAGGCGGCGGCCGTCCCGGCGTTCGAGGCGGCGGCGCTGAAGGATGCCGGCCTCACGTTTGCGCCGGTACCGCCGCGCTATCACTCGACCTACTTCTCGCACATCTTCGCGGGCGGCTACTCGGCCGGGTACTACGCGTATCTGTGGAGCGAGGTGCTGGCGCGCGACACCGGCCAGTGGATCCACGAGCACGGCGGCCTGACGCGTGCCAACGGCGACTACCTGAGGAAGATGATTCTGTCGCGCGGGCGTAGCGAGGACCCGCAGATACTGTTCCGCAAGTTCTACGGCCGCGCGCCCGACATCGGACCGCTGCTCGAGTACCGCGGGCTTGCGGGTGGAGGGTAGGGGACTAGTTGCTCGCGCGCCGGACGCGATCGATCCCCGCCAGCAGGTGCCGGAAGCACTCGAGCATCGGCAGGTTGAGCCCGAGCTCGAGTGCCTTCGCGAGCGCGTAGCCGAAGGTCTCCTCGATCTCGAGCGGCCGGCCCGCCAGCAGGTCCTGCAGCGCCGACATGCGGTGCTGCGGGGCCTTGGCGCAGAACTCCCGGCCCGCCTGCATGATGAGCTCCACCGCCGCGCTCTGCGTAGCGGCGCAGACACTCGCCGCGGGCAGCACCGAGTGGTCGCTGAGTGCGATGCCGAGCGCGCCCGCCAGCGCTCCCACCTCGCGCATCAGCCGCACGAGGATCAGGGCGGCATCTGGATCGGTGCAGAACCGCCAGGTCACCCCGCGCGTGCTCACCGCCAGTGCGACGAGTCCCACCCAGCCGCAGAACTTCGACCATTCGAGCACGACGATGTCGCGCGTCGCCGCGGCACGCACCCCGGAAGCATCGATGGTGCGGGCGAGCTGCTGCACCCGGGCGGTGTCCTCGCCGCCGAGCTCGCCAATCAGAATGTTGACGTTGCGGGTGAAGAGCACCTCGCCACCCGGTAACAGCTCGCCGCTGGTGTCTGCCAGCGCTCCCAGGACGCGCTCGGCGCCGAAGGCCGCGGCCAGGAGGTCATTCTTCGCAGGTCCGTTCTGGATGGACAGCACCACGCCGAAGCGCGCGTGCGCGAGCGCCGCGAGCGCCTCGCGCGTGCCGGGCGTCTTGGTGGCGACGATCAGTGCGCCGGCGCTGGTGAGCGCCCGCCGGGTCGCGCAGCGTTTGCACCGCGACTGCGAACTCGGCGAGCCCACGGATACGCAGTCCGTACCGCTCGACATCGGCGGCGCGCGCACCGCGCGCGAGCATCGCAACACGCCCCCCGGCGCGCGCCAGATGCGCGCCCAGGATCGAGCCCAGGGCGCCCGCGCCCAGGATGGCGATGTCGAAATCCGGCATCGGGCGTCGCCGCCGCTAAGCGCGTCGGCGATGTCCTGCATCAGCCCACGATCCTCGGGCTTGGTCTCGGGCGGGTAGCGCTTGAGCACCTGGCCGTCGCGGCCGATGAGGAATTTCTCGAAGTTCCAGCTGATGTCGCCCGCGACGCCGGTATCGGGCGAGGCGAGGAAGCGGTATAGCGGATGGCGGTTCGCACCGTTGACCTCGAGCTTGGCGCTGAGCGGAAAGCTCACCTCGTAGGTGCTCTTGCAGAAGGTGGCGATCTGCGCCTCGGTCCCGGGCTCCTGCGCGCCGAACTGGTTGCACGGAAATCCGACCACCGTGAAGCGCTCCGCCTGCAGCTCGCGTTGCAGCTGCTCGAGCGCCGGCGTACTGCGGCGTGAGGCCGCAACGGCTGGCGACGTTGACGGCCAGAGTTACGCTGCCGCGCAGCCTTCCCAGCAGGTCCTCGGTCCCGTCGATCCCGCGCACTGCGATGTCGTAGAAGCCACTCATGGCGCGCTCTCCGAAGCTTGAGCCCGGTGCCCGTGTACGATACACCACCGACGGGCCCGATCGCCGCCGCCTCCAGGGGAGACACCGATGACCTCCGAGCTCAGCGCCGCAGACTCCGCCAAAGTGGTCGAGACCTTGAATCGCATACTCGAGCTCGAGCTGGCCGGGCTGGTGCGTTACCTGCACTACAGCTTCATGATCTTCGGTCACAACCGCATTCCGATCGTCGGCTGGCTGCGCGGTCAGGCCGGACGAGGCGCAGGCGCACGCGATCCAGGCCGGCGAGCACATCACCAACCTCGGCGGCCACCCGTCGCTGCAAGCATCGGCGCGCTGCTGGAGACGCACAAGCACAACGTCGACGAGATCCTGCGCGAGGCGCTGACGCACGAGCAGGAGGGCCTCGCCGAGTACCGCAAGCTCCTCGCCGCAGGTGGCCGGCCGCAGCATCATGCTGGAGGAGTACGCGCGCGCGCAGATCGCCGCCGAGGAGGCGCACGTGGCGGAGATCGGCAAGATGTCGCGCAAGCCCGGCTCGATCGCCTAGGATTCGCGGCGCAGGCTCGTGACGTGAGGATCATCGGCATCACGAACATCAAGGGTGGTGTCGGCAAGACCACCACCGCGCTCAACCTCGCCTACCTGTGCGCGGCCGCGGGGAACGCGACCCTGCTGTGGGATCTCGACCCCCAGGGGGCGGCGACCTACGGCCTGCGCGCCGAGCCGCACGAGCACGTGTCGGCGAAGAAGCTGCTCTCCGGCAAGCGCGAGCTGCCCGAGCTGGTGCTCGCGACTGGCTACCCGCGGCTCGATCTGCTGCCGGCGGATTTCTCCTACCGCAACTTCGCGGTGCATCTGGCGGCGCGGCGCCATCCGACCGAGCGGCTGCTGCGCATGAGCCGCTCGCTGCGCGAGATCTATCACACGCTGTTCCTCGACTGCCCGTCGGGCATCTCGCTCCTGTCCGAGAACGTGCTGCGCGCCGCGGACGCGGTGATCGTGCCGTTGGTGCCTTCGCCGCTGTCGGTGCGTGTGCTGAGCCAGCTGTGCGACTTCATGGCGCGCGAGGAGTGGACCGACCTCACGCTGCTGCCGTTCTTCTCCATGGTCGACCGGCGCCGATCGTTGCACCTGGAGCTCATCGGCAGCACCCGCGAGCAGTTCCCGGCGATCCTCGCGACTGAGATCCCGTACTGGAGCGAGATCGAGCGCATGACGCTGCGCCGCGCGCCGCTGCCGGCGTTCGCGCCACGCAGCGAGGCCGCGGTGATGTACGGGAAGTTGTGGGCGGAGATGCAAGCGCGCATGGCCGAGGGAGCCGGCGCGGATGCCGGGAACGCGGGGCTGTCGGAGTTTCTTACACCGACCGCGCCCCGGAACAGCATTGCGTACACCCCGTAACAGGGGGTGATCGCGCGGCTGTCGCAATCCGGCGCCAAATAAGGTGAAAAGCACGATGTAGCTGCGAGCGACAGATTAGGCTATGAGCATACGAAGACGGACTGAAAGATCCGTACGCTGTCGTTCAGGGAGATTGCCAACCAGATGCTCGAGCTGACATGCCGGCGCGTCCGCGCGGCGGTAACACTGCTGTTCGTCCCTGCGCTCGCGGTGTTGCTCGCCGGATGTCCGAATAAGGGACCCTCGACCAACAACCGTGCGCCATCCGCGGCACCGTCGCTGAGCCTCTCCAGCGGTGAAACCAGCGCCACCCCCTCGGCGGGTGTGGCCGACGGTCGCGGCGGATCGCTCGACAGCAAGATCCAACCGACTCCGAACACGGGCCCCACGACGCTCACCATTACCAGCGCGGGGCTGGCGCAAGGGCGCGTCGGCGTGGCGTACACGGCGACACTCGCCGTTACGGGCGGCACCGCGCCTTACACCTGGTGGCTCGGCGCGGGCCCGCTGCCTGCGGGGCTGTCGCTCAATACCTCCACGGGTGTCGTCAGCGGCACACCGACCGCGCGCGTGTCCGCGAGCGAGCTCACCTTCGGGGTGACCGACTCGAGCAGCCCCACTCAGAGCACCTCGGTGACGCTGTCGCTCGGCATCGCCCCGGCGACGCTCGTCCTCGGCAGCTGGGTCCTCCCGGGCGGGCGGGCGGGTGTCGCCTACACGGCGACACTCGGCGTCAAGGGCGGGACCGCGCCCTACACCTGGTCGCTCGTCGCGGGCACGCTGCCCGCGGGGCTGTCGCTCAATACCTCTACCGGAGCCGTCAGCGGCACAGCGAGCGCGTCCGTCAAAGGCGCCGCTCTCACCTTCCAGGTCCACGACTCGGGCAGCCCCGCCCAGAGCGCAGCCACGACGCTGTCGCTCAACATCGCCCCGGCGACCCTCGTTTTCACCAGCGGGAGTTTGGCGGCAGGACGGGTCGGCGTCGCGTACACGGGGACGCTCGGCGCCATGGGCGGTACCGGCTCCTACAGCTGGGCGCTTGCCGGAGGGACATTACCGGCCGGCCTGTCGCTCAATACCTCTACCGGCCTCATCAGCGGCACGCCGACCGCGCGTGTGCCGGCGAGCGAAGTCACGTTCAAGGTGACCGATTCCGGGAGCCCCGCGCAAAACGCAACCGTGACGCTCGCCCTGAGCATCGCGCCGGCCACACTCACCATCGGCAACGCGGTTTTGCCGGTGGGGCGCGTGGGCCTTGCATACACGGCGATCCTGGTGGCCGCGGGCGGCACCACGCCCTACGGCTGGTCGGTCGTCGGTGGAACATTGCCGGCCGGACTGTCGCTGAACACCTCGACCGGTGCGATCAGCGGGACGCCGACCGCTCCCGTCACCGGTGACGCCGTCACCTTCCAGGTCAGCGACTCGGGCACCGCTGCCCAGAAAGCATCCGTGACACTGTCGCTCAGTGTCACGACGGGCACGCTCGCCATCATGACTGCGTCGCTTCCGGGCGGGAAGGTGGGCGCGCCGTACTCCGCCACGCTCGTGGCCGCCGGGGGCACTCTCCCATACAACTGGTCGCTGGCCGCGGGAGCATTGCCGGCCGGGCTGTCGCTGAACGCCTCCAACGGGGTGATCAGCGGAACGCCGAGGACGAGCGGCTCGAGCTCCGTCACGTTCATGGCGGTCGACCATAGCATTCCCACGCAGAGCGCCAGCACACCCTTTACTCTCGTGATCGCGCCGTCGGCTGCGCTCACGATCACGACCACCTCGCTGACCATCGGACAGGTAGGGGTGGCATACAGTTCGACACTCGCAGCGACCGGGGGAACGCAGCCCTACACCTGGGCAGTGACCAGCGGCTCTCTGCCCACGGGCCTGGCACTCAACGCCTCGAGCGGCGCGATCACCGGAACACCGACCGCGAACGTGACCGGTAGCGCGGTGACCTTCAAGGTTGCCGACTCCAGCGGCCCATCGCTCAACAACACCGTCAATCTGACGGTGAGCGTCGTACCCGCGACGCTCACCGTTTCGAGCGCCGGTCTGCCAGGCGGACGCGTCGGTGCAACCTACACGGCGACGCTCGGCGCCAGGGGCGGCACCGCGCCCTACAGCTGGTCGCTCGCCGGCGGCACATTGCCCGCGGGGCTGTCGCTCAATGCCTCCACGGGCGTCATCAGCGGCACACCGACCGCGGTCGTGTCCGCAAGCGAGCTCACCTTCGCCGTGTCCGACGCTGGCAGTCCAACGCAAACGGCCTCCGCGACGCTGTCGCTCAACATCGCCCCGGCGACATTGGTCATTGGCACCTGGGGGCTGCCGGAAGGACGAGTGGGTACGGCGTACACGGCGACGCTCAGCGCCAGGGGAGGCACCGCACCGTACGGCTGGGCTCTCGCTGCAGGCACATTGCCCGCAGGCCTGTCGTTCAACAATTCCACCGGGGTCATCGGCGGCACGCCGACCTCGGGCGTGTCCGGGAGCGGGCTCACTTTCAGGGTGACCGACTCCGGCAGCCCCGCCCAGAGCGCATCTTTGACGCTGTCGCTCAGCATCGCTCCAGCGACACTCGTCTTCACCAGAGCGGGGGTCCCGGGAGGACGGGTGGCTGTGCCCTACACGGCCACGATCGGCGTCATGGGCGGCACCGTGCCCTATGCCTGGTCGCTCGCCGGCGGCACGTTGCCGGCGGGGCTGTCGCTCAATGCCTCCACCGGGGTCATCAGCGGTACACCGACCGCGCGCGTGTCCGCGAGCGAGGTTACGTTCGCCGTGACCGATTCCGGCACTCCTGTCCAGAACGCAACCACGACGCTCACCTTCAGCATCGCGCCGCCCACACTCAGGATCACCACCGCGGCGTTGCCCACCGGGCTGGTCGGCGGCGCGTACTCGGCGACACTCGGGGCCACGGGCGGCACCGCGCCCTACAGCTGGTCGATCCTCGGGGGGAGCTTGCCGGCCGGGCTGTCGCTGAACCCCTCGAGCGGTGCGATCACGGGGACACCGACGGTCTCCGTCACGAACTACGTCACCTTCCAGGTCAGCGACTCCGGCAGCCCCGCCCAGACCGCCACCCTGACACTGCCCCTGACCGCAACGACGAGCCTCACGGTGTCAGTGTCACCGGCGCGCGCCGCGCTGGCTGTGGCCCAGGTGCTCACCGTGAGCGCGACCACCAATGACAGTGAGGGGGTCACCTGGAGCATCAGCCCCGCCGGCGGCTCGTTCAATCCCACGAGCAGCCACGGCGGCGCCAACGTCACCTTCACCGCCCCGTCGACGGCGGGCGTGTACACCGTCACCGCCACCAGCGTGACCGACACCGGCTCGAGCGCCTCGTTTACGCTGGGAGTGACGGATCTGGCGGGCGTCTACACCTACCACAACGATACAGCGCGCGACGGTGCCAACACTCACGAGTATGCGTTGACCACCAGCAACGTAAACACCACGACCTTCGGCAAGCTGTTCTCGTGCACGGTGGATGGTGCCGTGTATGCGCAGCCGCTGTGGGTTGCAAGCCTCACCGTGAGCGGCGCCCAGCACAACGTGGTGTTCGTCGCCACCCAGCACGACAGCCTGTACGCCTTCGACGCCGACGCTAACCCCTGCAATCAGCTGTGGCAGGCGAGTCTCATCGACACCAAACACGGAGGAACGGGAGGCGAGACCACGGTTCCGTCGGGTCCGACCAACAATCTCGTAGGGCAGGGATTCGGCGACATCACCCCGGAGGTGGGGGTGACCGGTACACCGGTCATCGACCCGACCACCAATACGCTGTACGTGGTCTCGAAGTCGGTGAACTCGGCCCACACGACTTTCTATCAGCGGCTGCACGCCATCGATATCACGACCGGCAACGAGAAAACCGGCTCCCCGGTGACCATCGCCGCGACTTTTCCGGGAACGGGCGATGGCGGAAGCACCGATGCATTCAATGCGCAGCAGGAGAACCAGCGCCCGGGACTTGCGCTCGTGAACGGGACCGTCTACATCGCCTGGTCCGCACATGAAGACAACCCGCCATGGTACGGATGGGTCGTGGGCTACACCTATAACGGTTCCGCCTTCACACGGACGGCGGTGCTGAACGTCACACCGAATGTGGGACTGGGCGGGATCTGGATGGGCGGCGGGGCTCCGGCCGCCGACTCGAACGGGCACCTGTACATCCTCACTGGCAACGGGCAGTTCGACGCCACCAATTCCAGCGGCCCGACCAACGACTACGGCGACTCACTGCTGCAGTTGAGCGGCAGCCTCGGGGTGCTGGGGTATTTCACCCCGTCGGACGAGGAAGACGACTACTCGAACGACAACGACTTCGGCTCAGGCGGGGCTGCCGTGGTGCTCAACCTGACCTCGGGACCGTTGCAGCACCTGGTGGTCGGCGGCGGCAAGGATGCAACGCTGTATCTGCTGAACGGTGACGCCCTGGGAGGATTCGGGGACGCGAAGTCATTGCAGACTTTCAGCGTGCAGCCCGGGAGCGACGGGACCTATGCGACGGGCGCCTTCTGGAACAACACATTCTACATCGCGCCGTGGGGCGGCCACCTCCATGCCTTCGCGTTCAACCCGGGCACCGACCAGTTCAACGCGACAGCGACCTCGAGTTCGTCGGCGAACTGGGGCTTCCCCGGCGCCACTCCGTCCGTTTCGGCAAGCGGTGCGAGCGGCAACGGCATCGTGTGGGCTCTCAACAACGGCAACTACTGCACCAATCAGGCCCCAGGTTGCGGACCGGCGGTGCTGCACGCCTACGACGCCACCGACCTCGGAAACGAGCTGTGGAACAACACCACGGTGAGCGGTGATGCGGCCGGGAACGCCGTGAAGTTCACCGTGCCGACGGTCGCGAACGGCCACGTGTACGTCGGTACGCGCGGCAACAACACCGGCGGTGTTTACGGGTCGACCACCGTCTCGGGCGAGCTGGACGTCTACGGACTGAAATCCAACTGAGAGGACCTCAGCGCTGAGCCGTGGGTTGCGCCGCGGCCGTTGCTGCCGGCGGCAACAGGGTGGCGCCCGCCGGCGCGATATTGATCGCCTCCACCGTGTAGCCGGCCGCGATCCACGCGTCCAGCCCCCCCGCGAGCGGCCGCACCCGCTCGAAGCCGTTGCGCATCAGGACCCGGGCCGCCTGGGCGGCCGATGCTTCGTTGGGACAATTGCAGTAGAGGATGATGTCGCGGTCGCGCGGCAGCTCCGCCACATGACGATGGAAGTCCTGTACCGGCAGCTGCAGCGCTCCCGGGATGCGTCGTAGCTCGAGCGTCTGCGCGGTGAGGGAACGCACGTCGATCACCACCGGGGCCGCACCCGCGTCCATGTGCGCGCGCAGTTCCGCAACGCTGATGCGCGCCATGGCGAGCGCTGCGTAGAAGCGCCGCCGTTCCCGCCACTTGAAGGCGATATAGGCGGCAAGCAGCACGACGACGACGAGCGCCGCGGCGCTGCCGATGTGCGCCGCCTGCGGCAGGAGCTGCTCGATCTGCGAGCGAAGCAGTACCCCCGCCAGGAGCGCCGCGCCGACCCACAGCAACGAGCCGAGCGCGCTGAAGGCGGTGAAGCGGCTGAACCTCATGCGGGTGGCGCCGGCGAGTGGCGGGGCGATGACCGACAACCCCGGCACGAACTTCGCGACCAGAAGCACCTTCGCGCCCCAGCGCTCGAAGGCAGTCTGCGCTTCGCTGACGCAGGAGTCGGGCGACAGCGAGATGCGGCACAGCAGCTTCATCACCCGTCCGCCGTAGATGCGCCCGGCACCGTACCAGGCCCAGTCCGCGATCACGCACGCGGCGACCGCCAGGAGGTACAGCTGCAGGGCGGGCAGCCGCCTGTCGGAGGCCATGGCCCCGGCCACGACGAGCGTAGGGATCGCGGGCACGGGCAGTCCCAGCTGATCGAGCAGCACGTTGAGAAAGACCACGGTGAGGCCGAAGGGAGCGCGCACGCGCGCATCTTGCGCCGCAGGCTGCGCGAGCGACAAGAACGCGCACCGGCGCGGTACGCCGGCTTCGAGGTCCTCAGGTCGGGAACTTCAAGAAGATGGCGTCGACCGCGGCGTTGATCCTCTGCTCCGCATCCACGCCGGTCGCGTTACGCAGGTTCTGATCGACGGTGGCATGCCAGAGCGGCTCGCGGCTCCTGGCCTCGTACAGATCGATGCCGATCACGCCCTCATGGTAGACGTACGGCGGCCCCCAGCCCCAAGCGCCCCAGTACGGCCCCCAGCCCCCGCCCCAACCCCAGCCGGGGCCGTAGGGATAGGCCGCGTCGACCACCGTGCGCGAGCCGATACCGTAACCGACCAGGCAGTCGGGGTTGCTCGAGGAGAGCTGTACGCCGAGGGTCTGCATGTGGGCGGCGATCGCGGCGCGCAGGCGGCTCTCGTTCAGGGGATTGGCGACGCTGTCGTGCAGCGGGTTGTTCTCACGGAACGCGCCCGCCCACCCGAACGTGTGACACTGGCCGGCGTGAAACAGGGAACGGTTCACGTCCGACTTCACCTGCAGCGTGGTGCATGCCGCGAGTGCAGATACCACCCCCAGGACCAGGGCCGAGTTAATTCGCTTGACCATATGCTTAACCTCGCCGCGGGCGGGTCTCTTCAGGCGGTGTGCGCCGCGCACTGCAGACCCGGCCGCATGATCGCTCAACGCACTGGCCGAGACTTCGTTGACTCGCACGATGATGCGCCCCGTGCGAGCCCTTCGGCAACGAGCGATTCCAGCTGATAATGAGCATGTGAAGGGACCCCCGAAAGCGTTCATCTCGTGGAGCTCCGGTAAGGACAGCGCCTTCGCACTGTGGGAAGCGCGCCGGCTCGGAATCGCCGACGTAGTGGGTGCGCTGACGACGGTGACCGAGGCCTACGACCGGGTCGCGATGCACGGCGTACGGCGCAGTCTCCTCGGACTGCAGATGGCGGCACTCGATCTGCCGCTGCTCGAGGTGACGCTCCCCACGCCCTGCCCGAACGCCGTGTACGAGGCGCGCATGGCGGTAGCCTGCGCGCGTATGCTGGCGCAGGGCGTGAGGCACATCGTGTTCGGGGACCTCTACCTCGAGGACATCCGTGCCTATCGGGAGCGGCAGTTGGCCCCGCTCGGCCTGAGCGGCATCTTCCCACTGTGGAAGCGTGACACGCGTGCGCTCGCCCGCGAGATGATCTCGAGCGCCCTCGTGGCGCACCTCGTGTGTCTCGACCCGCGGCGCCTCGGGCGCGAGTTCGCCGGGCGGCGCTTCGATTCAGCGCTGCTCGAGGAGCTGCCCCAGGAGGTCGACCCGTGCGGCGAGAACGGGGAGTTCCACACGGTGGTATCGGCCGGGCCGATGTTCCGGCAAAGCATCCCCGTTCGGGTCGGCGAGGTTGTCGAGCGTGACGGCTTCGTGTTCGCCGACGTCATTCCGGAGCAGGGCTAGCAAGGGAGGCTGTCATGACCGTCGCAAACCGCACGCACTGGACTTCACCTGCGGGACTGAAGTTTCTCGGTCCGTGGACTCACACCGATCCGCTCGAGGTCACCCTGGTGCTGCGCCGCCGCGCGGGTGCGGCGCCGGTGGCGGCGGCCTGGCCGCATGCACCGCGCTGGCCGCGCGGGGAGTTTGGCCGGCACTGCGGTGCGGACCCAATCGACCTCGAGAGCGTGCGCGGCTTTGCACGCCAGCACGCCCTCACCGAGATCGGCAGCGACTTGCATCGGCGCGTGGTGCACCTGCGCGGCACGCCTCAGGCGCTGGCGCGCGCGTTCGGCGTGACGCTCGGGCGTTACCAGTTCGAGGACGGGCACGGACCGTTCGTCGGCTGCGGGCATGCGCCCACGCTGCCCGCGGAGGTGCTCGCCGTGCTGGGCCTGGACCGCCGCCCGGTGGCACGCGCCCATTCGCGCCGCCCGAAGGCGCAGCCAAGCATCACCTACACCCCGCCGCAGCTCGGGCAACTCTACGGCTTTCCCGCGGGCACCGATGGGAGCGGCGAGACGGTGGCGATCATCGAGCTGGGCGGGGGCTACTCTACGAGCGATCTCAATACTTACTTCTCGGGCCTCGGAATCACGCCGCCCTCCGTCACCGCCGTGAGCGTCGCCGGCGCCAGCAACCAGCCCGGCGGAGATGCCGACGGGGAGGTGATGCTCGACATCGAAGTGATCGGGGCCCTGGCTCCGGGTGCTGCCATCGTCGTGTACTTCGCGCCGAACACCGATCAGGGCTTCTACGAGGCGATTTCCCAGGCCGCGCACGATGCGACCCACAAGCCGCAGGTCCTGTCGATCAGCTGGGGCGGTCCGGAGGACAGCTGGACCGGGCCATCGCGCGATGCCATGCAGACGGCGCTCGAGGATGCGGTGGCGCTCGGAGTGACGGTCACCGTCGCCGCCGGCGACGGCGGCTCGAGCGACGGCGAGAGCGACGGCGCGCCGCACGTCGATTTCCCGGCATCGAGCCCCTACGCGCTCGCCTGCGGTGGCACGAAGCTACTCGCCCAGGGCGGCACGATCGCGAGCGAAGTCGTGTGGAACGAAACCGCGGCGGGCGAGGGTGCTACCGGGGGCGGGGTGAGCACGGTGTTCCCGCAGCCGGCGTGGCAGCAGGGCATCGGCGTGCCGCAGGCCCCCGATGGCAGCAGCGGCCGCGGCGTTCCCGATGTCTCGGGCAACGCCGATCCGCTCACGGGCTATCAGGTGCGGGTGGACGGCGAGGCTCAGGTGATCGGCGGTACGAGCGCCGTCGCACCGCTGTGGGCGGCGCTGATCGCGCGTTGCAACCAGAAACTCGGCAAGCCGATCGGCGATCCGCACGCCGCGCTGTATCAGATCGGCGCGCGCGCGTTCCGCGACATCACGCAGGGAAACAACGGCGCATACAGTGCCGCGACCGGCTGGGACGCGTGTACGGGCCTCGGCTCGCCGAACGGGACGGCGCTGCTCGCCGCTCTTGCAGCCCTCGGCGCCTAGGCGCGCGCGCGGGCGCTGCGTCGCAGCTTGCCGAGCGCGAGGCCCCCGAGCGCCAGGAGCGTGAGGCCTTCGAGCGTGCCGCCACCACCACCACCGCCCGAGCTCGATGGCGGCGCTGCCTGCACCGTGAGTGTGGCAGTGCTGCTCTTGTCGCCGGCTGGGGTGGCGCAGGTGAGCGTGTAGGTGTCCGTGCCCGCTGCGCTGGGCGTGATGCTCATGCTGCCGCTCGTCGGCTCTGAGCCGCTCCAGCTCCCCGAGGCGGTACACGAGGTTGCATTGACGTCATACCAGCTGAGGCCGGTCGAGCCGCCGACGGTGACCGTGCCTTCACTGAGCGATACCGTAGGCGCTGCCGGAGGTACCTGCGCCATGGCTGCCGCCGCGTCAATGAAGCCGTAACCGGAATTGACGTTCGGCGTGGGAGCGGCCATCGCCACGGCGGTCGTTTGCATCGCCTTATAGATATCTGCCGGCGTGACGGAGGCGTTTGCCTGCAGCATCAGCGCGGCGAGCCCGGCGGCGTGCGGCGTCGCGGCCGAAGTGCCAAAGAAATTAGGCGCATTGGCGTCGTTGGCGCAGCCCGCAACCGTCGAGGGGTCGGTGAGCGGTGGCGAAACGGACGAGAACGTGAAGCCGAGGAAAGTCGTGTTGATGCCGTCGGGGCCCGTGAAGTCCGGCTTCTGGCGTAGTACCGGCGCCGCCAGGCGATTACCCGAAGGATCGAACAGGATCGGCGCTCCGCCCGCGGACGAATAGCCCTCGACCTGGGCGACGGACAGGAGCTCGCAGGCGGGCGTCTCGAGGAAGAACGCGGCTGCGACGGCGGCGGCGCCGGCGGCGCCCGGATGACCCTGCAGTGTCGCGGTGTTGGTCGGGAAGTTCACGATCGTACTGCCCGCGCCGTCATCCTCCCAGACGAACTTCACGCGGCCGGGCGCAACGCTCCCGCCCTGCAGTCCGATGACGATGCCGACCGTCGTCGCAGCCGTGTTCGCGGTCGCGCTGGCCGGGTTGCCGATGATGAGCGCCTGCACCGGGTCTGTGGCCAGCGCGTTCGGCCCGGTACAGGAATTCATGTTGTTCGTGTTGTTGTCGAAGATCGTGAAGGCCGCCGCGCCGGTGACGCACAGGTCGAGCGCACTGGTTGCTCCGGGGCTGCCCGGTGATCCGGTGACGTAGGGCTGGTCCCACTCGAGGACTGCCGCAATGAATTCCCCGGGCAGGAGCGGGGGAACGGAGATCGTGAGGGAGTAGCCGGCGGTCCCGGACGCGTCCGTATTGAAGTTCAACAGGGTCTCCCCGGCGTTCACGCCCGTGCCCGTGCCGGTGAACAGCGGCGCCGTGTTGTCGTACGCGAGCGTGCCGTTGTTGCCGGCCGCAGAGAAGTACGCCACGCCCTGGGCGTTTACCGTGTCCACGGCCTGCGCCACCAGGCCATCCTGGAAGAAGGGCTCATCGTAGTAGCCGATGTCGTCGGCTATCACCTTCGCGCCCTTCGAGGCGAGGGTGGTGATGCCGGTCGCGAAGTCAGCCTCGCTGTCGGTGGCGGTGTAGAACGAGAGCGCCGCACCCGGGGCGACGGCGTGCACGATCTGCAACATGGCGCGCCCCTCGTCGCTGAAGGGCAGGGAGTCCGGCGCCCCGTAGTTGAGACACGGCGCCTCTTCCAGCACGGTCGCGCCCGCGGAGGGCAGCGCACCGCTGGAGATGTCCATCGGGGCGTCGGCCGTGAAGCCATTGGAGGCCCAGCCGTTCAGTCCCAATTGCGGAGGGTCGTCCGGCTGGCCCTCATCCTGCGCATATACCTGATAGCAGTTGTAGCTGTCCGACAGGATCCCGACCGTGACGCCGGCGCCGGTCAGCAGCCCGGAGTAGGTCCCGCGCAGGCTCGAGGTGCCCTGGACGAAATCTCCCTGGGTCGCGAGCGCGGCGCGACGGTGCCAAAGCGATGCCCGCAGTGAGTGCACCTCGCTACGCGCCGCCGCGGCGCCGATGGCGTTCACGGGTAGCCAGCCGCCCACGTCGTTCAGGTAGACCGCCGGGTGCTGCAGGCCGAGGGCCACGAGCGCGGCCTTCAGCTGCTGCGGGTCCCCGCGCGTCACGGCATCGACCGCCACCAACGCAGGCGTGCCCGCGCCGCGCTGCATGAACTGTGCGGCGGGATTCAGGGAGTGCAGATCCTGGAGCTCATGGCCCGGACGCACTCGGCTTGCCTGGCGGGCGAGGCCCGCGAGGGTCGCGTCGAGTTTGCGGCCGCTTGCGCTCTCAACCTGGGCGGCGCTGCGGCCGCCGAATGCCATGAGCGGGGCGGGACCGTCCGCATTGCCGGCTGCCCGTGCAATGAGGTGGGGCGGTGCGCTGGCGGAGGAGACGGTGATGATGCCGAGCAGCGCGGCGGCGCCGATCGTCAGGCGGTTTAGTGACATCGCGTCGGACCCCCAAGCGTTGACTGGGCACTTATAGCCGATTGTTCCGGATAAATCAGCGCATTCCGGCACAGGTCGGCGGGCGGCGACGCTACGAAGTGAGCTAAAAGGGATCCCCGATGACCAGGCGCCAGCCCGAGAGGACCCCGGCCACGCGATAGCCGACGCCGAGCCTCGGCAGCGGGATGCCGTGCACCTGCCACATCGGGCTCACGCCGAACATGAGCCCCGCCTCGAACTGCACGGTACGGGCGCTGATACCGGACGCCGGGCCCGACGGCGCGTCGAAGTAGATATCGGTGACGGCGTACGGGGCGACCTGCGGCTCGCGTCCGTGCATCGGCCAGGGAAGATTGCGACGCAGCTCCACGCCGTCACGCAGCCGGGTGAAGGCATCGTTGGGAAGGTCGCTGTGGTAACTCACGCCCGCGTGCAGCAACTCGGCACGCCACAATCCGTCACTTTGCAGGGTCTCGAAACGGTAGTCGCTGCGTACTCCGATTCCGTAGATGAGAGCGTTGATGCGCGTCGAAGAGGCGAACGTGGCGCCGGCCTTGACGTACGGATACACGTGCCAGGAATCGCTCAGCCAGTAGTCGAGCTCGACGCCGGGCTCGAAGCTCAGCGCGCCGATCTGCGTCGGGATGCGCAGGTGTGCGAGGTCGCTCGGCTGAAAATTGAAGAACCCGACCGTGAGCGGCAGGATGAGCCGGATTCCCGGCCGACCCCCGTGCTGTGCCGGCGCACGCCACAGGTAGTGGAACGGCAGCTGATAGACCTCGATGGTGCGGTCGTCGATCTCGTAGATGCCCGAGCCGAGCTCGCTCGCAAACGCGTAGTTGGCGAAGCCGGTGTCGGTCGGGGTGGGGGTCTGAGCGGTGGCGGAGTGCGGTAGCGCGAGCGTCCACAGCAACGTGAACGTCCAGCCGCACAGCAGGGGTCGCCGACCTGGCGGCATGCCGTCAGCTTACCGGCGCGCCGCCCTTGATCTGCCGCGTGCGCCTTTGCAGCAGCGCGTAGGCTCCGATCCCGAGCCACACCACGTTGAGCGCCGCCGAAGGCAGAGCGCCGTTCCAGCCGCTGTTCACGATGAAGCCGATCGCACCCACGATGTTCATGAGGTGATAGGTCCTCGACTCCGCGCTGAGCCTGCCGGCGGACAGGAGCGCGTAGGCCGCAATGATCAGCACGGCCCCGCTCCAGCCCATCACGTCGATCGCAAGTTTCATAGGTCCCCTTGGGTGCGCCGGGCGGGCGGCGCCCACTCTACACGAGGGGGCGCGGACGCTTCCTTACGGGGTGATGCCGCGCCGATTGGCTTCCTCGGCGATGTGCGGCTGCAGTACGGCCGCCGCGGCGATGTCCGCCCTGCCGCCTGCCGTATCGCCCTTGCGCACGCGCGCGATGCCACGACCGTAGAGCGACCAGGCGCTGTCCGGGCGCAGCCTCAGAGCCGCATCGTAGTCGGCCCTCGCGCCATCCAGATCGCCCAGTCGCAGCCGCACCAGTCCACGGCTCTCGAGGAAGCCCGCATCGTTGGGGTCCTGCCGCAGCGCCGCGCCGCAGTCCTTCAACGCCTTGTCGAGGTCCTGTCCGAGGAACGCCAGCGCCCGGCAGCGCCCGTTGCGGGCGTAGCCCATGAGCGCATCGTGGGCATGCGCGTCGATCCACTGGTCGAAGGCCCTCACCGCGGCTGCGAACTGCCCCGCACTCAGGTAAAGCTCACCGAGCGGCAGCCGCTCGGGCGCTTCGCGTGCGAGGGAGCGGTCTGCCGCCTCGAGGTCGGCGGTCGCCCCGGCGAAGTCAGCGCCCTGCCGGCGCAGCGCGGCACGCGCCATGAGCGTCTCGACATCGTCCGGCTTGAGCTTCAGCGCCTGCGCGAAGTCGGCAAGCGCGGGCTCGGCTTGCCCGCTGGCGGCGTAGGCGCGTCCACGTTGGTAGAAGTACGGCGCCTCGCCCGGCGCCAGCTCGCAGGCGCGGGTGAGATCGGCGATCGCGCGCTCGAACTCACGGCGCGCGGCAAAGGCCGTGCCGCGCCGGCTGAAGCCCGCTGCATCCGTGGGCTCCCCGGTTGGCGAGCCGGCGGCGGAGCCCGTCCGCGCCACCGCGGTCAGATTGAATACCGGTCCGCCGTTGTAGGTGAAGTAGAGCTTCTCCTGGCTGGCGGCGACGTAGATATGGTGCGAGAGAAAGAAGTCCGCGCCGAGCAGCATGTCGGCGTCCTGCAGCTCGATGTCGCCGATGCGCAGACGCGTATTGCGCACTTCCTCGCCGCCGATGCGAAAGCTCGCCACCGGGGCAATCCAGCTCTGCGGCGCGCGCGAACCGATACCGCCGTATACCGGACCCGCGGGGACCACGCCGGGGTCGATCGGCCTGATGCCGGCGCGCTCCGCCGCCTGCAGCCTGAGAATGGACATGGAAGCGCCGGTGTCGAACAGCACGCGGATGTCGCTGCCGTTCACCTGTGCCCGGCCAATCGGCTGCGACTGCCCGGGCGTACCCCGATCGAGGTCGATCACGGAGTGCGGCTGGCCGGGCGCCCAGTAGGCGAAGTCGGCGTTCTTGCAGTCGCTCGGGCGCATCAGGCGGATGATGCCGTTCGCCAGGTCGTACTCGGTGTCGAACGTGCCGAGCAGGTTCTCGCCCAGCACCCCGACGACACCGCTTCCCAGCGTGTTGCCGGCGACGATGAACTGCACGTTGGCTATCTGGGCCGCCCCGAGCGTCAGCCTGGAGACGGTTGCGAGAGAGGCTCCGCTTCCGCCGCCCACGCCCCAGATGCGCATGTCCACCGGCTCGGAGCGCAGCCTGTACCGCTCCGCGGCCGCGGGCGAGATCATGCTGAAGCTGCTGCCGCTGTCGGCGAGGAACTGCGCCGGTTTGCCGTCGATCCCTGCCGCTACCAGCGGCGTCGTACCGTTCATGGTCACCAGCAGGGGGAACTGGGTGATGTGGCACTTGGCGTGCACCGCCCCGGGCGCGATGGGCAGCGCCAGCAGCGCGATCAGCAGAGTCCGGGACATGGGGACCGGCATGACGTGCGCGCAATCTAACACGACACGCTGGCGCGCAATATGTCAACGGCCGCGCGTTAAATCCCTGTTACAGCCCTTGTTCCCGGCGTCGATGGGACCGGGATGGGGAATTTCAATACCCCTGAATGCATACGCTCAGGGCACCGCATGCGGGACTGTATCCGCGGGGCCCGACCATTACACTGCGCCGCGCTGACGGACCCTAAGGACGGTGATTTATGGAACTTCTGGAATTCGAGATCGTTGCGACCTTTGCGCTGCTCATCGGCCACCTGACCATGGTGGTCCGGGCCCACCTGGGGCGCTCCGCATAGCGCACTTCCACAACCAACACTAAACGCCGCCTTCGGGCGGCGTTTTTTTGAGCACTTCAATTCGAGGACAGCACGAACTGGTTGCCGTCCGGGTCCTTGAACTTGGCGAACGTGCCCCAGGGCTGCTGTTCCGGCTCGGCGGTGAATTCCACCCCGCGCTGGCGCAGCTGCCGATAGGTGGCCACGACGTCGTCGCAGGCGAGGGAGCCGTTGAAGAACGTGCCGATGCGGTCCTCATGCCCCTCGGGCGTGAACAGCACCACCCGCGTCTGCGAGTTGGCGATGCGCAGCTCGATCCAGCGTTGCCGTTCGTTGAAGGGCTGGTCGGTCGCCACCGCGAAGCCGAGCTGCTCGGTGTAGAACTTGAGGGCGCGGGGCTGGTCCCGCGTCGGAATGCCGACGAACTTCACGTGCGTGATCATTACGGGCCTCATCTTGCTGGTAACGCATCCATTATAGTTGCGCCGCGTGGCCCCCATACCTTTTAAAGGTATATCATTAACTGCCATGCAAGCGCGCCCGCTGATCGATGCATACGTGATCGATGTGCTCATGCCGGATCTCGTCGGCCACGACCGAAGGCCGGCGGCCTTCGTGGTGTACCTGTTTCTGCTGCGCCACACCCGCCCGGGGCGGCGCGATGCGGTGAACATGAGCCTGCAGACGATTGCGACCTGCACGGGGCTGTCGAAATCGAGCGTGCAGAGCTCGATCCGGCACCTCAAGGGGCGTGGCCTGCTGGATCCTGAGCTCGAGGCAACGGTGACCGCGCCGGCGCGCCGTATCGTGCGCCCGTGGAGCAGATAGCGTCCGTCAAGGAGGCCGGCGCTTCAGACCGCCGGAGTCGTCTCGCGGTGCCGGCTGACGGCGCTGCCGTCGTCGCGCCGCAGGCTGCCGAACGCCAGGGTAGAGAGCACGGTGGCCACTCCCAGGACGAGGAATGCCTGGTGGATGCCGTGGATGATGTCCGACGGCCCGGTGTGGAAGCGGTCGGGAACGAATAGCGCCGCCACCAGCGAGGCGGCGGCCACGCCGAAGCTGATCGACAGCTGCTGCCCGGTGCTGGCGATGGTGCTGGCGTCACTCGCCGCCTGCGCGGCGACGTCGGCATACACCAGGGTGTTCATGCTGGTGTATTGCAGGGAGGAGAAGAACCCGAAGGCGAACACCAGGGCCACGATGAGCCACACCGGCGTGCCCGCGCCGATGGTGGCGAACATGGCGATCAGCGCGCCCAGCATCAGGGTATTGGACACCAGCACCGCGCCGGTAGCCGAAGCGCGCCAGGATCCGCGGCATGGTCATCTTCAGGCTCATGGCGGCGAACGCCTGCGGCATCATCAGCAGGCCCGACTGGATCGGCGTGTAGCCCAGACCCACCTGGTAGAGCAGCGGGAACAGGAACGGGATGCCGCCCGATGCCGAGGCGGGTGAAGAAGCTGCCGCCGACCGCGGCGCGGAACGTGCGGACCCGGAACAGCACGAGGCGCAGCAGCGGCTGCGCGGTGCGCGCCGCGTGCAGCCCGTAGACGCGCGAGCAGCAGCGCCGCGATCGCGAGCAGCCCCAGGATCTCAAGGCCGCTCAGGCGGTGCTCGCCGAACACCTCGAGCACGTACGACAGCAGCGCGATGCCCGAGCCGAACAGCAGCAAGCCCGCGACGTCGAGCGGCGTGCGCTGCGCCTCGCGGTAGTCCGGCAGGTGACGGTAGACCAGGTAGAGACCCAGCGATCCCGATCGGGACGTTGACGAAGAAGATCACGCTCCAGTGCAGGTAGCCTGACGATCACGCCGCCCGCGACCGGCCCCAGCATCGGACCGACCAGGCCCGGAATCGCCACAAAGCTCATGGCGCGCACCAGCTCGGACTTGCCGAAGGTGCGCACCAAGGTCAGCCGGCCGACCGGCACCATCATGGCGCCACCGCAGCCCTGCAGGATGCGGCACGCGACCAGCAGGTGGATGTCGCGCGACAGGCCGCACAGCAGCGATCCGAGGGTGAAGACGCCGATTGCGCCGCTGAACACGCGCCGCGTGCCGAAGCGGTCCGCCATCCAGCCGCTGATCGGGATGAATACCGCGAGGCTGAGCGTGTAGCTCGAGAGCACCGCCTTCATGCTCAGAGGCGCGACCCGCAGCGCGTGCGCGATAGCCGGCACCGCGGTGTTGAGGATGGTGGTGTCGAGCGACTGCATGAAGAACGCCACCGCCACCAGCCAGGGCAGCAAGCCTCTGGAGCCCGCAGAAGGAAGCCTGATTTGGTCCTCGAGTGCGCTCATGTGATCGATAGTAGCCGGCGCGACCAGTCGTGAACGATTGTAAAGGAGCGTGCACCGGACATCGTGACGTGCGTTGATGTGCTTTAATCGCCCCGCTAAGGCTGGGAGGCCCGTCATGCGTGCGTTTCGAATCGGACTCATTGCGATTGCCGGATTGCTCGGCCCGGTGCTGCTCGCGGGCTGCAATGGCACCAGCGACAGCGGCGGCGGCGGCGGCAACACGACGGCCTCACCGACTGGCGTCTGGGGTGGAACCGACTCGGTCACCGGCGACAGTGTCGTTGCTTATATCGATGCCGCCGGACAAGCAACCTTCATCCGCGGCGACGGCGTGCAGTTCGTCGGCTCGGTGCAGGTCTCTGGCAGTACGCTGGTCGCGACCGTGGATGGCTATAGCCAGTTTCCTACCAACTTCAGCGGCGGCTCGAACTACGGCATCGGGACCATCAACGGCACGGTCAGCACCGGCAGCTCGCTGACGGCGAGCCTCACCTTTACCACCAACGCCAACAGCTCCCTCACCGGCACCTGGTCGCTGACCTTCAACACGCTCACCAACAGCGGCTCGTCGCTGAGCGCCCTGGCGGCCGACTACACCGATAACGTCACCGGCACGGTGCTCTCGATCTCCACTGAAGGGGTCATGAGTGGGCAGAACGGCGCCAATGCCTGCGTCCTGAACGGCACCGTCACCGTCAGTAATAGCTCATACGACATCTACGAAGTGGCCTACAGCTATGCGAGTTGCACGGGGACAGACGCCGTGCTGAATGGCGTGCAGTTCACCGGGCTCGCAGTGTTGAATTCGAACGTCTCCCCCGCGCAGATCACCATCGCGGTCACCGGCACGTCCACCAACGGCGACAAGTACGGCCTGGTCGATACCCTTCTATTAACCCCCTCGCCTTGAACGCGAGCTGACGATCGGGGCGCCGAGCGGCGCCCGCGGACCCTGTCGTCGCAGACCGACAGTCGGTGCGGCGCGCGACGCATCGCGCGCAAATTCAGCCCGTGTTCACCGCACCTTGCTCAGGGTTAGGTGTCAGAAGACATAGCAAGAGCCAAGGAGGTGCCACATGCGGACCATTCTCGTCAGTTGCATCATGGCCGCGTTGGCGGTGGTCGCGGTTCCCGTGACCAGCGTCGCGCAGGTCGCGGTCAGTGTCACGGTCAACTCGGCGCCGCCGCCGCTGCCGGTCTACGAGCAGCCCCCGTGTCCGGCCGCCGGTTTCGTGTGGGCGCCTGGTTACTGGGCCTGGGACGGCGACGACTATTACTGGGTTCCAGGCACCTGGGTGGAAGCACCCACCGTCGGCCTGCTGTGGACGCCGGGCTGGTGGGGCTGGCAGGGCGGTGAGTACCTGTGGCACGCCGGTTATTGGGGACCGCAAGTGGGCTTCTACGGCGGCGTCAATTACGGCTACGGGTATTCCGGCAGCGGCTACGAGGGAGGCTACTGGCGCGGCAACCAGTTCTACTACAACCGCACGGTCAACAACGTCAGCAACACCACGAACATCACCAACGTCTACAACCAGACGGTGGTGAACAACACTACCGTGACCCGGGTGAGTTACAACGGCGGGCAGGGCGGCACCCGGGCGCAGCCGACCGCCGAGCAGCGGGCGGCCGCGAATGCTCATCACGAGGGTCCCACTGCGTTGCAGACCCGGCACCGGGAACTGGCAGCGAAGGACCGTGAGCTGCGTGCGTCGGTAAACGGCGGCAAACCCCCCATCGCCGCGACCGCCAGGCCGGCCGAGCTCTCCGGGCGTGGGGTGGTGGCGGCGCGCGCCGCGGGCGGCCCGGTGCACAGTGCCCAACCGCAGGAACGCAGTAACTCGCGAGCGCCCTCCGCCCCGACTCCGGACTCGCGCGCGGCTGCAGACGAGCAGCGCACCGCCCAGCAAGAGCAGCAACAGCGCACCGCTCAGCAGGAGCAGCAACAGCGCACCGCCCAGCAGGAGCAGCAACAGCGCACCGCTCAGCAGGAGCAGCAACAGCGCACCGCTCAGCAGGAGCAGCAACAGCGCACCGCCCAGCAGGAGCAGCAACAGCGCACCGCTCAGCAGGAGCAGCAACAGCGCACCGCCCAGCAGGAGCAGCAACAGCGGACCGCTCAGCAGGAGCAGCAACAGCGGACCGAGCAGCAACAGCGGACCGCTCAGCAGGAGCAGCAGCAGCGGGCGGCAGCGCAGCAGCACGCCCCCAACGTCCGCGAGGCACAGGCGCCCGCCGCCCGCGGTCCGCGCGAGAACGCGCCCGAGCAGAGGGCGCAGAAGGGCCCGAAGAGCAATGAGCGCAGCGCAGCGAAGCGCCCCGAGGAGAAGAAACCCCAGGGACCCGGGGGGCCGGGCTAGGCAGGCTGACACAAGAAAACGGGCCCCGCCGGCACGGGGGAGCGCCGACGGGGCCCTGTAACCGCCGCACCGTTCGGGAAGTCCGGCGCGGCGGATTTGGAAAGTATATCGCAGTACGAGGTATCTCCGCGGGACGGTACGCTGCGGACGTGATCGGCGACACAAAAAGTTGTTCCTGGAGGGCGGCAGTCGCGGGTCGCGCCCGGCACGCGCTACACTATGGTCACGTCAAAGGTTGAGCTCGGCGGCGGCTCCGCGCGGGCGCGGTAAACGAGCGCTGCAACGCCGGCATCAAAAGATCCATCGGGGGAGGGTCGGCGTGCACATCAGGCAAGCAACCTCGGCCGGGTGCCCGCGGTATCCGGTAATACCCGGGAGCGAGCGGTGGCGCGGGGCCTGCAGCCTGCCCCGGCATCGTCACGAGCAGGCGTATGCGGCGCTGATTCTGTCCGGCGCCTACGAGGAGTGCGGCAGCCTTGGCCGCTTTCGGGTGCGCGCCGGACAGGTGCTGCTGCATCGCCGCTTCGATGCGCACCTCAATCGCTTCGGGTCGCACGGAGCGCAGGTATTGAACCTCGTGCTCCGTGAGGCGCCTGCCTTCGCGCTAGGCATGGTGCCCGACGCCGATGAGATCGCCCGCCGGGCCGAGCGAGATGCGTTTGCGGCGACCGAAGCGCTCGCGGAGCAGCTTCTGCCACTTGAGTCCCGGGCCGAGGACTGGCCGGATACGCTCGCGCGGGATTTGCTCGATGACCCCCAGTTGCGGCTCGAGGAATGGGCCGAACGGCACGGGCTGGCGCGGGAGACGCTGTCGCGCGGCTTTGGCCGGGTATTTGCGACCTCGCCCGCGGGGTTCAGGGCCGAGGCGCGGGTCCAGGGGGCACTCGCCCTGCTGGCGCGCGGCGCTGCGCGCCTGACCGAGGTGGCCGCGGCAGTGGGGTTCGCGGACCAGCCGCACATGACGCGCGCGGTGACCGCGCTGACCGGTCGGACGCCCGGCTACTGGCTGAAGGTCAAATAGCTTCAAGACCCGTCATTCCCGGAATTGCTATAACGAGGCGTGATCTCCGCGAGTCCCACCGCACCGCGCTTTCGCCTCAAGATCCTGCCGCTTGTCGTCGTCGTGGTGCTGGGCGTCGGGATCCCCTATGTCGCGGGGTACCTGGCGTTCTTCAGCAGCAAGCTCTTCAACACGCCTTCGCCGCACGGGCCGCTGCTGCCGTGGCTCTACATGCAGCATGCGCTGCAGTTCCTGATCGCGCTCGGTGCGATCGCGATCGTCAAGCGCAAGGTCCCGGCGGACTATGGGCTGCACTGGCCACGGCAGAGAACCTGCATCCTCCCGGCGATCCTCGGGGGAGCGCTGTTCGGGGTGATCATGACCCTGGTCGACTACGCGCCGCAGCTGATTGCGCATACGCGACCGGCGCTCGGCTACCCCCTCACCACCTCGAACGTCGTGGGTTGGATGTTCTTCGAGGGCGTGTACGTGGGACCGACCGAGGAGATTCCGTTCCGCGCACTGCTCGTGACCTACCTCGCGGCGACGATGCCGGGCCGACTGCGCATCGGGCGCTTCGAGATGAACTGGGCGGGGGTGTTTGTCGCGCTGATTTTCGCGCTGCTGCACGCCACGAATTTCAATTTGCGCGCCTGGCCGATGGCGCTCGGTCAGCAGATCTACGCGTTCGTGCTGGGCGTGCTATACGCCTACTGGCTGGAGAAATCACAAAGCGTCGTGGCGCCGATCATCGGCCACAACTTAAGCGATGGGGTGGAGTACGCGATCCTGTTCGGCTGGGTCGCACTGGGCTGACGCTCGGTCCTCGGGTCGCTTCGATGCCGCGCCGCGCGTCGACGGCGGCGGCTGCAAGTGCGAGTAGCTCAGCCAGCAGAACAGCAGGATCGCCAGGCCGAAACACGACAGCAGCAGAAAGCCCAATATTGTTATGACCACGGATGCCCCCAAACGCAGTCGCGACTAAGGCCAGAGTGTGTCGCGATGTAAGGTTGTCTTCTACGCAACGGTTCACAGGAGACGCGTGTTCCAGCCGCGAGGCCGGCTGGGTCGTCTGCGGTGCGCGACAGTGGACCGCGCTTAAGTCGCCTCACCCAGCATAGCGCTTTACTTAACGTCCGGGGCGCGAAAGGCCGATAGAATCCACCCGCAACTATGGCGCGTGGCAAGAAGAACGGCGGCTTCGGATGACGTGGCGGGCGTGGCTGACTTTCGCCGCGCTGTCGGTGATCTGGGGTTTGCCCTATCTGTTCATCAAGCTCGCGGTGGCCGAGATCTCGCCCGTAGGCATCGCATTCGGGCGCGTGGCGATCGGCGCGGCGATCCTGCTACCGATCGCCGTAAGGAGCGGCGCGCTGCGCACGGCGGCCGCGCGCTGGCGGGCGGTGCTGGCCTTTGCGCTGGCCGAACTGGTCGTGCCTTTCCCCCTCATTTCCCTTGGCGAGCGCTGGATCAGCTCGTCCCTGACGGCGATCCTCATCGCCACGCTGCCGTTCATGGTGATCCTGCTCGCGCCGGTATTCGGTCTGCACGAGCGGCTGACCGCCCGGCGCGCCGGCGGACTTGCCTGCGGCTTCATCGGAGTCGTCGTGCTGGTCGGTATCGACGCGGTGCAGGGCCTGCAGGGGTGGCTGGGAGTCGGCTGCGTATTGCTTGGCACCTGCGGCTATGCCGCCGGCTCACTGATCGTACAGCGCCATCTGCATGGGGTGGACGAATTCGGGGCCGTGGCCTTGAGCCTCGCGGTCACTGCGGTAATCCTGCTGCCGCCATCCCTGCTGACGCTTCCCGCGCACCCGCCGTCCACACTGGCGCTCGCCTCGATCGTAGTGCTCGGCGTGGTGTGCACGGCCATCGCACTATGGCTTTACTTCTACCTGGTCTCGCAGGTGGGCGCAGCCCGCGCCACGGTGTTCACTTACGTCAACCCGGCCGTTGCCACGGCGCTCGGGGTGGGGGTGCTCGATGAGCCGTTCCGCGCCAGTCTCGTCGCCGGCATGGGGCTCATCCTCCTCGGGTCATGGGTGGCCACGGCGCGGAGGGCTGCATGAAGCGAACTCGTCAACAGGCGTCGCTGGCGGGCGAACGCGGGCAGCACCAACGCCATCAAGCTCGAGTAATTGCCCGGACATCACGCGCGAGGCCACCATGAAGAGCGCCACCATCATCCGCATATCGATCAGTCTCACCGGACTCTCGCTGCTGCTACTCGGCATTCTCTTCTGGACCGGCCGGGGCCTCGCCCTGTTGCCGCTTCACCTGCTGCTCGGCGCGTTACTGGTACTGCTGCTGTGGATCGCCGCGGGACTTGCACTGCGAGCCCGGGTGCCGCTCGGCCTCATCCTGCTGACGGTGGCCTGGAGCCTCATCATGCCCGCCTTCGGCATGCTGCAGATGCAGCTCGTTCCGGGAAGGTTGCATTGGCTCATCCAGCTGGCGCACCTCGTGGTCGGGATGATCGCCATCGGCCTCGGCCACGCTCTTGCGCGCGGCGTCGCGACGCGCAAAGCCGCATCCGGCTGATGCCCGGCGCGCCCCCGGCGCTCGGGCCATGGCTTTGCGTCAATCCGTGTCACGGGTCCTGCGCTTGCGCGCCGGACCCGTGCGGTGTGTGCAGTCCCCGGGGCGCTACAGGTGGTGCGGCCGCCAGTCGCGCGGCTTGGGTCGATCGTGCGCGTGCGGCCCATTCAGCGGCACGCCCGCGATATGGTCATCGGGAATCGTCGGGGTGAGCTGCGGCAGATTGCCGGCCCGCTCGTGCGTCACGGCCTCGAAGCCCGATGCCAGCGTGATGAGCTTCGGCTCGCTGAATGCGGTGCCGAAGAAGGTCAGCCCGAACGGGATGCCGAACACGTTGGCCGCCGGCACCTGCACGTACGGATAGCCCCCCGGAGCGCCCAGGCCCGAGCTGCCGAACACGAAGTGATCGCCGTACAGCAGGTCGGTCGACCAGGCCGGGTTGTCGGTCGGTGCCACGACCGCATCGAGCTTGTACGTGGAGATCGCCAGGTCGATGCCATTGACGACCGCCGCCTGGTCGATCGCCAGTGCCTGGTTATAGGTGGTGCCAACGGGAACGCCGAGATTGGGGTCGGTCTGCGGCGTGTTGGCGCCGGGCAGCAGCGCCTCCGCTTCGAGGAAGACCTCCTGACCCCAGAAGGGCATCTCCGCATCGGCATTGGCGTTGTCGAACGCGATCGCATCGGCCAGGGTTCCGCCTGCCACCGGCACGCCCACACGCGTGGCGAAATAGCTCTGCACGTCGCCCTTGAAGTCGTAGTCCAGGACGAGTGATTCGCCCGTCGCCGCCGGGAAGGTAAATGCCGGCGAGACGTCGGCATTCGGTCCGTCGAGCTGAATGACGGTCGCACCCGCCGCCTTCAGTGCCGCGAGCACCGACTCGAACGCAGCGACCACATTCGCGGGCGCGCTGTCGATGCCCTGGCGCGTCACGCCGAGCCGCGCACCCATCAGGCCATTCGGGTTCAGGAACTGCGTGTAGTCGGTCGGGATGTTGGTCGGCCGGGTGAATCGGCCTTGCCAGCCGAGCGGCACGCCGCCGGTCGCCGGGTCACGGCCATCGAAGGTGCGGCTCTGGATTACGCCGAGCGCGACCGCCGCGTCGGCGACCGTGCGGCCGTGGGGACCGACCGTGTCCTGGGTGTGCGAGATCGGCACCACTCCGGCGCGGCTGGTGAGGCCGACCGTGGGCTTGATGCCGACCACGCCGCTGGCGTTCGCGGGGCAGACGATACTGCCGTCGGTCTCGGTCCCGAGGGACACCGCGGTGAAATTAGCCGACACGGCTGCGGCCGAGCCGGAGCTCGAGCCACAAGGGTTGCGGTCGAGCCCGTAGGGGTTGTGGGTTTGTCCGCCGACCGCCGACCAGCCGCTCACCGAAAAGAAGGAGCGGAAATTTGCCCATTCCGACAGGTTGGTCTTGCCGAGGATCACCGCGCCTCCGGCACGCAGGTTGGCGGCAATCGTCGAGTCGTGCAGCGCCGGGGTGCCCTGCAGCGCGAGCGAGCCGGCGGTCGTCTGCATCTTGTCGCCGGTGTCGATGTTTGCCTTGAGCAGCACCGGAATGCCATGCAGGGGCCCGAGTATCTTGCCCTGCCGCCGCAGTGCGTCGGCTTTGCGCGCCATGGCCAGTGCGTCGGGATTCACCTCGATGAGCGCATTGAGGCCGACGCCCGGGCCGCCCTGGTCGAGTTGCTCGATACGGCGGATGTAGGCGCGCGTGAGCTGTTCGGAGGTCAGGGTTCCGGCTGCCATCTGGGCCTCGAGCTGGGCAACCGTCGCCTCGAGAAACGGGAAGTCGTCCTTGTCCTTGTTGTCCGCCTGAGCTGCAAGCGGCGAGAGCAGCAGTGCCAGTACGAGAATCGATCGGGACGTACGCGGTGACATGGCTTCCTCCTCTGAATCGCAAGTGCGAACGACGCAGGAAGGCAGTCGTGGTGCGCCTCCCTGCACCGACCTTGTTGTTACTTGTGGCGACGTGTTAGGTCCGTCGTCAGCGGCGGATGGTACGCGCGGGATATTTCAACTTCAATCATCTGACAGCCTCGCGATCCAAACCGGGCAGGCGACCAGCGTTCCCGCTGGCGAGCCAACTTCCAACGCGGCGGCAGCGTGAGCTGTGCTGTGGGGATTCCCACGGAGCACGCGACGGGGCATTTCGGACCCGCGGATCGTTCGTGGGACGTGCCGCATGCCGGTAATCGGCGCTGACGTCCCTTGAAGTGGTGTACGAGGATCTTCGGATCTGATCCGGTTCCGGGTTTTTTAGCCCGTGAACCGTGGGGCCGACGTGGCCGTCAGGCCACGGGGCAGGCGGTCATCGTGAGTCTTGGTAAGGTTGGGTTGCGACTTGGGCCCCATTGACATGTCATTCGCGCAAGCTACGGCTGCTCTCCAAGCATTTGGCGGGGCCGTGGATGCGGCGCAGATACCCGATTTGCCCCTCAGCCAAAACAGCGACTCATTTGCCATACAAGGGGTTACCGTCCTAGGGTTGCCCAGATCGACTCTGCAGTGGGTAGCGCCCGGAAGCAACACAGTACTGTTGCCTGGGTATCATCGATAAAGATCTGCCTTTTGAGGAGGCCGGGGCATCCTATGCATCGCAAATTGCTCGGAACGTTGCTTGTTCTTTGTCCAATGCTGGTTGCCTCAACGGTGAGCGCGGATGCGGAATGCACTCGCCCGGAGGTTGACCGCGACGCCGCACCGCCCCCGGGTCTCGGTCCTTGCAGCCTGGAGAGGTATCGAATCTGGTGACCGCGTATCGGCACATGAGGACGTTGTTCGCTAGTCTGTTGGTAGTTCTTCCAACAGCCGCTTTTTCGGCAATGGTGCCGGCTACCTGCGAAATTTTCGATCGCACCAGCAATACAGCCCCGAAGTTCGTGAAAAGCTACCTCGCCGCATCGAATGATGTGGAGGAGGTAACAGTGTGCAGGACCGACCAGACTTCGTCTTCGGAGCAAGACAGCTACTGGGGCATAAGTCGAGTTTACAGGGACGGAGATGTTTGCTCGTTCATGAGCAAGAGTCTTGAAGCAATTCGAGCTGATGCCACCGTGCGCCTCGTCGGCGGGACTAAGGGCGCTACTCGAAACATGGCGCGCTCCACGGCATCCTGCCCAATGGCCACCAGCGAGAACTACACCGCAGTCTACAACGTAGAGAGCGCGGAGTTTACCTCGCTGCTCAATCTGTGGACCAAATCAATCGCATCTGTTATGGCGTTTGACTCGACATTTGCGCGCGTGGCCGTACACCCGGCTTTCCGACGCGCACTCGAACAGCTTAGGACCGCGGTGCTTCGTGGGGAGGCGGCTCACCTCCGCATCCTGGAAATCAGGCGCACGCGGAATTTCGGCATTTGGAGGCGGTATCGGATTCTTGCGGGTAACGAGACATACGCGCCCGAGTCTTACGAGATCACCGTGACTCGATTTGGCGGAGCGTACACCGTATCTGGGTTTGGCACCGCTCTCCCTTGAGCTGCTGCTCCGTAGCAATTATGCCTATGCGTGGAATGACCCGCTCAGATATTTTGATCCAAGCGGACATGATATTTTCGGAGACATTATCGACGGGATCCTCGGTCTCGCTTTCGGAATTGCTGCGTTTGGTGTTGGGGAGTTGTTTCTCGCGCCGATCTACGCCGCCATGCTCGGAGGATTTGTCGGAGGTTTCATTGGAGCTTCGATAGCGACTGGGAGTCTGTCCGCAGCCTTGACCGCCGGGTTAATCGGCGCAGTTACGGCGGCGGCGTTCTATGGGGTCGGCAGTTACGTGTCGCAAATGCAACCTGGGAGTGAGTGGGTCAAGCCAGTCTCGGTCATCGGGCATGCGGCCGTCGGCTGTGGCTCGGCGATGCTCAGCGGTGGAAATTGCGGTCGTGGGGCCTTGGCGGCGGCGCTTTCAGAGGCGGCGACGCAGGAACACTTGACTGACCCGCCACCAAAGTCCCTCGGCAGTTGGGGGGCTTTCAAGGGGGCAGCGGAGGCCGGATTGATTGGAGGGGCGGCATCTGCCATTACCGGGGGCAACTTTGCGGAGGGGTTTTCGGTCTCTGCGGCGGGCTATCTGTACAACGATGCCACGCACGGAGACATTCGCAACTATGATCCTGACAGCCCTCGCTACCACATCTACTTTAACTATAGCGACATTTGCAATCTCAGTGATGATGCTGGCTGTAGCGTGCAGGCGGTTTACGAGGGGTTAAAATACTACGCCGCGCCAAACCAAATGGGTCCGGCATACACCGGTAACCGAGTCTTCGTTGTGGGCTTTGGCATCGTGCCGCTTGGGACGATCGTCCAGGATGTGGACGACGCTGATATGAGCATAACCAACGCAACGTTACCCAGCCATTTCTTGGATCCCGGCTACGTCGAGCGCGACGTCGCCAGGCGGCACACCAAGCCGCTGCGCGGCGTTCGCACGATCTCGGTCACCGCTACCGGCGAGCTCTTCACACGTACCGCCACAAACCGACTCTTGCGCTTGCGCGGCCGGTCACTCCTGGGCAGGGCACCGCGCCGGCGCAGCGCCGCGATCGCGTCATACACCGGCCGCAGCTCAAGACCCTTCGCCTTCGCGTAATCACTCAGCGGCACACCGGCACGGCGTGCCGCCTCCAACGCCTCCACCGCTACGCGCTGCTTCTCCGTCATCGCCTCGGACACCGTGCACCTCTTGCATCTCAGTGCCAGGTACACTGTCCGCTCCGAGCTCTCGACGGAAGAACGTGCTTGTTTAAGCGCTTACGTGGCGGCGTCAGTTGGATGGTCGGTAGCACTCGAGTTCACCGCACGTCAGGCGATGCGACTTGCAAACCACCCGCGAGCGTAGCTCGTTGAGCCAGTGGGTGGATCTCCGTGCGACCTCGTCGGCGGGACGTCTCTGACAAGGTCGGCCGGGGAGGTCAAGATACGGTGATTGGGGTGAAACGGCGTTGGAGCTCGGAACTCTGCGGCCGTGCGGGACTACGCAGGCGTACGGGCTGGAGCGGTTCCCCGCGCTCGATGCCGTCGGCGAGAGCGTTAGGAACCTCGGCCACAAAGCGTCTCTGATCCTCGGGGTCTCTGAGGGCCCTCGAGGCGGGCCCGGCCGCGTGCAGCCTGAGAAGAGACTGACACCCCGATTAACACCCAGCGCTCGTGTGGCCTGACACCCAGCGCACCCGCGCGGGGAAAAACTTCAATCAATGGTCGGGGTGACAGGATTTGAACCTGCGACTCCTACGTCCCGAATTTCAGTCTGCGGCGTTCGCCCATGCCCGCGAGCGTACCTCAGAACCCTATAAAAATAGTATAATCGTGACATTGCGAGTGCGCACTCGTCCGTGCGAGTTCGCCGCTTTCCGGGCCCAAACTGACACCCCAACTGACACCCCGTTTCCGAAAGTGACACCCCGATGAAGCGTCTGACAGACCTTGCCGTCCGCGCTGCGGTTCACAGGTCCCGAGGCGAACGCTTCGATCTGGCAGATGGCGCGGTGCCTGGCTTGACGCTGCGACTCGGACCCCATCATGCGACCTGGTCATTGGTGGTTCGCGTTATAGGGGAGGGTGGCGTAAGCAGGCGGGGTCACCCGAAGAAGGGTAAGCGGGTTCGCGTAACACTCGGAGAGTATCCGAAAACGACGCTCGAGGCCGCTCGAAGTCTTGCCAATGCGTACCTTGATCAGGCGAAGAAAGGCGTCAGTCCCGCCCGGGCGCTGGAGGACTCGGCAACGGCAGGAGGCCTCACGATTAAGGCGCTGTCCGAGAGGTTCCTCAGCGAATATGTGCAGATGAAGGAACTGCGCGCGTTCCTGAAGTACGCTGGCGCCCTGCGCGTGCATGTCATCCCTCGAATCGGGGACGTGCTGGCCGATACCTTGAGCCGCGAGCAAGTCCGCGAGCTCCTCCGCAAGGTCATGATCCGGGTTCCGCGGAAGAACGGTCCGCGTGATCGAAGGAGAGGCGGCAAGGAGGCCGCTCGAACCGTGCTGGCGGTGCTCCGCAAAATGATCTCATGGGGTATTTCCGAGGAACTCCTCCGTCGGACAGACAATCCCGCGAGCGGGATGGAAAGCAATCTGCCGAGGAAGCGTAAGAAGGAACGCGTCTTATCGCTTGAGGAGGCGCGGATCGTATGGCGCGCGGCTGAGACGCTCGGCTATCCGTTTGGACCCGCCTATCAGCTGATCTTGCTGACGGGTTGCCGCCCCGGGGAGTGGGCGAGGGCGCGACGTCCCTGGATCGATCTCAGACAAGGTTTGTGCGTGATTCCTGCAGAGCGCTACAAGTCCGACCACGTGCACGTGGTGCCATTGGTGGAGCAAGCTGCGAAGATCCTGAGCCACGTGCTGACGACATCCGCAGGTCGGAGCGGCGATTGCATCTTCAGTGGCACCGACGGCAAGAAGCCCATCGCGGGGTGGCCGAAAGCGCAGGAGCGCATGATGCGTGCGGTCTGCGCAGTCAGCGGAGAGCGCACCATGGACCCTTGGACGCCACATGACTTGCGGCGTACCGTGGCAACGCGAATCGCAGAACAGCTTGGGGTTGGCGGAGAGCAGCTCATCAAGCGCGTGCTGGGCCACGCGGACGGAAGCGTGACGGCGATCTACAACCGTTATGGCTACGTGAAGGAGATGCGGGCGGTACTCGAGCAATGGACGGCGGACCTTACCGCTCAAGAGGCGGCCGAGAGTCCTGTCACGCGGCGCGGGCGGTCGTCGTTCGCAACCTCTGGGCTCGCCCCGAATTCCGCTTGAATGCTCGTTTTGAGGGTTTCGCGGGAATTCGTGCGCTAGGTCCGCGCTCATACTTGCCGGCCCGGTAAGTACTCCTATAATGGGAGCGATCACTCCCAGAATGAGAGCACCATGCTGGACGCCGTCCTCCTCGGAAAGACCCGCTCTGCGATCTTGAGGGAGATGTTCCTAAATCCCGACCGCCGAGTCTCCTTCAACGAATTGGTTCGTCGCCTACGGACTGGTGATGGCGCCGTTGCGCGCGAGATCAAAACGTTGATTGATGCTGGGTTAGTGACTGAGAGCCGGGAGGGGAATCAGCGCCTCTTGGCCGCCCGCAAGGATTCACCGGTCTACAAGGAACTAAAGGCGTTCATTTCCAAGACCTCCGGTGTGCCATTCGTAGTGCGAGAAGCGCTCAAGGGCTTCGAAAAGCAAATCGCCGTCGCATTCATATTTGGCTCCGTAGCCAAAGGCCGCGAGCGAACCGGGAGCGACTTGGATCTGTTGGTCATCGGGACGGGTGGGTACTCGAAGCTCAATGAGCAGCTCTATGGAATTGAGGATCGCTTGGGACGCCGTGTACAGCTCCTCTATTTTGATGCGAATTCCGAGATGGATCGAAAGTCTCTTAGGAAAGGTTCAATGAAGGCCATTCTCGGCGGCCCGAAACTCTTCGTCTTTGGGGACGAGGCACAACTTGAGCGCGTACTCGTGGCGAAGCCGACGCGGCCTAAATGAATAAGACGCAGCTCGACAATCAGACCAAAGGAGCCCGGCCGACACTGCACGCCGAGAAGCCGGACTTGGAGACCTTGAAGGGCCTCGTCGAGCGCGCGGCGGATAGCCTTAAGGACGCGAGAAACAAAGCGAATAGCGGCGCAACGCGGTTCAACGCCGCCTACAGCGCAGCCTTCTGCCTCGCGCGGGTGGCCTTGGAGGCTTGCGGATATCGAATCGCGGGAGCTGAAGGACACCGCGTCGCGGTATTCCAGAACCTGGCTAACACACTCGAATGGAAGGCCGAGCGGTGGCGCCCGCTAGAGGATACACATCGCCTCCGTAATCGCTTTGATTACGGGGACCTTGTGGAGGTGTCCGAAGGCCAGTTGGACGCCGCAATTGACGGCGCTCAAGGCCTACTCGACGACGTCTTGCGCGCGTTCCCTCACGTGAAGCCAAAGTGACAGGCGGCGTCAACGCGTGAAACGGAGCACTCCCGACGGTGAAGACTGCCGTTCTGCAAGTCGGCCGGTCAGCCAAGCCTGTACTTCCTGCTCCACCCAACCCACCGAGTGAGCGGTGATTCGAACCCTCATGGGGAAGCGACCCTTCGATTGTAGCTCGTAGATTATTGTCTTGCCGAGTCCGGTCATGTCGATGACCTGTGCAAGACGCAGAATGCGAATTGGTGCGCTCCGTGAGGTTGGTTCAGACGTATCCTCGGCTGATGCTGGGTCAAAGGGCATCGGGCGAATCTCAGTCTTGGTTCTGCACGTAGACATGTCTGCAAAATCTCCAGATGACTCTCGCGCCCTTCGGAGTCGAGTTGTCATGCCTAACAGATCATTGGCACACGCGACTCAAAAAGTCATTCGAAGTATCGACGTAGTTTTGTCTCCTAACTCGCATTTTCACTGAGCTTCAGCGTCTGGTAACTCCAAGGAATTCGCGTGGTTGCCTGTGGTTCGCCGCGAAACACCCTACAAACTTCAAAATTTTCTCAGGCTGCAGCGCCGTCCACGGCTGTTCATACGTGTTTGTTTGTCAGCCGCCACCAATCCGTTCTCACGGCCGGGCAGAGCATTCGCGCCTTGGTGGAGGCGGGCGAGAAGACCAGCAACGTCGATACGCTGTTCGGGGACTTTATCCGTCACGATCTTCCGCGCGCTGCCGCGAGTCAGTGCCTACAGCACGCTGCAGCACGACCCGCAATCGGCGTTCGGCCTGTCCAGCGTGACAACAGATAGCAGGCTGGCGCTGGCGGCGGTTCTCGGACCTTCACGGGGAGGCGCTTCGGCGCTCCCTTTCCCGCCCTTGGGCGCTGGAGCCGTCGGTGCGGGTAGGGCCCCCGGTGGAGACGAGGAATGCGGCAGTTGGCCGGTTGCGACGGACTCTGCGCCAGTATGAGATCTCCGTCCACGCACCGAGGCGGACAGCGCGA
>CAVQKW010000005.1:0-658454 GCA_963713175.1 uncultured Gammaproteobacteria bacterium
CGCCGGCGGATCAGAAGAACCCATGCAGCTCGAGGAAGTGAGCCGCTCGTGCTCGTCGGGTCCTGCGGAATTCCGTCGTAGTAGCGCACTCCGGCCCGCAGCTGCACGAACTGGATCGGCGTCAGTTCGTAGACCACGCTCCAGCGGTTCTCGCCGTTGTTGCGGACGTTGCGGTTGGGATCCAGATACTCGCCGGTGAACTTGAGGTTGTTGCCGCGGGCGATGAGCCAATTGGCTTCCAGCAGCGTCGCCAGCATGCGGCCCTGCCCGATCCCAGGCTCTTGTCGTCGATCACGTCGGCCTCGGCCAGCCAGCTGATCGGGCCGGTGCGCAGGCCGCCGAATAGCCCGTAGGTGCCGCGGCCGCCACCCAGCTTGTCGTTGTAGTTGGCGGCCACCCCCAGTCGCCAGACCGACTCGACGTAGATCAGCTGGCTGGTGAACTGCTTGCGCGAGTCGTTCACCGGGCCGCCGGCGGTGCCGTTGCTGACATCCAGCTGCGCGTCCCAGTCGGCCCCGCAGCCAGCCGAACTCCACGCCCTGGTCCGGCGTGGTCATGTTGATGCCGCTGGCCTGCTGGACGAAGGCGCTCTGGTCCTGCAGGCGCCAGCCGAACGGCAGGTACATCTGTCCCGGCCTTCACGTACCAGTCGTGATCGGCGGACCAGTACAGCACATAGGCCTCGCGGTTCAGGGCTCCGCCCGGGGCGACCTGCTCATCCACGTACACCAGCAGCCGTTCGCGGAATGACCTGCGCTTCGAGATACACCCGCGCCTGCTCGAGCTCGAACTCGAGATGGTCTTGGATGCGGGCACCTGCGGTCGCGAGCGCTTCGTGCGCAGGTCCCCGCCGATGCGCAGGAAATTGGTCAGATTTCCCCGGTCCAGGTATCGGTGCCGGTATCCAGGTGCGTGGCCGGCAGCACCGTCTGTGCGAACACATCGCCGTAGGCCGCGCGCAGGCCGCCGCCGGTGGGATTGACATGGCACTGCGTGCACTTCAGCCCGGTCTGCACCGCCAGGTAGGGCTCGGCGTGCGCCACGCGCCGCGAGCAGCAGCAACGGCAGCAGCAGGCAGCGCACGGGCCGCAGGACCCAGAACTTGTCATCGCGGGCCATCCACGACGAAGGTGAACGAGTAGTCGGAGACCGAGGGGTTGCGCGCCCACGGTCCGCCAGCGCCGCGCCGCCCCGTACCGCGCAGCGTCACGCGATAGGTGCCCGGCGACAAGCGGCGCGCGCGGCGTGATCAGGAGCGCCCGCGGATTGCCTGCGCGGCGAGTGCCGTGGCGATCGGAATGTCCACCGCGGCCCGCTCGGTGCGCTGCAGCGCGATCGCGTGTAGTTGACGAGCGAGGCGTCGAGCTCGTGGCTGAAGACCACGACAATGGGCCGGGGGCGCGGCCACCAGGGCCGCCGTCGGCCGGTGACGGTCATGGTGACGACGAACAGCTGCAGCTCCTTCGCGGCGCCTGCGGCGACCGCGGACGGCGCGCCGTCGGTGATCCACTGCCGGATGACATCGATGGTCGACTGCGGCAGATACGGCCCGCCGAAAGGCATGCGCACGCCCGAGATGCCGGCACTGCCCTGCAGCTTCAGTATCGATGTAGCTGTCGTCCGGATCGCCAGGCTTGACGCGCAGTACGTTCGGCTGCTCCGCTGCTCGGCACCCCGACCAGCAGGGCGTAGCTGTGGGCCGCATCGAGCTGCAGGCCTTCGGGCGCGCCGCCGCCGGCATGGCAGCGCGTGCAGATCGGCGTGAACACGTTGTCCTGGATGGACTGGAAGTCGGCGGTGAGCGGCGCTCCGGATCCCGACCCGATCGGATGGCCGTTGGCATCGAGCCCTTGGCCGTTGCCCGTGCAGGCGGCGAGCGCCATGGCGGCCAGAGCGACGGCCCGCGTCCTGTATCCGGCGAACGACACCTTGAGACCTGCTCCGGAGCTTGCGACTGCCGTAGGTGGCCGCCCGCCCGGCGAACGGTTTTCGCCGGCGCGTTTTTTCTGCGCCGGCGCTCGCTCGCGGGATCAGCGCGATGCGGGCGGTCTTGAACCGTTCACGCGGCGCGCGCAACTCACGTCTTGAGTCTTCCTACGCGAGTGGCCCGCGCCGCCGTGACATGCAACTCCCCCGGGGGAACGTTTGCCAGTACCAGCCTTGCAATACGCGTCCCGGCTGCAGCGACTGCCGCTGGTGACGCTCTACCTGAGCGAGCGCTGCAACTCCCGCTGCGTCACCTGCGACTACTGGCGGCACGGCGGCGCGACCTCGACCTCGAGGCGGTGCGGCGGCTGCTGCCCAGCCTGGCGCGGCTGGAGACCCAGGTAGCGCTGATCTCCGGCGGCGAGCCGCTGCTCAATCCGCGAATGGCGCGCAGATCGCGGCGCTGCTGCGGGGCGCGGGCCTGAAGCTGTGGCTGCTGACCTCCGGCCTGTCGCTGGCCAAGCACGCGCGCGGGTCGCACGGCTGTTCGATGCCGTGACGGTGTCGCTCGACGGCACGGACGCGCGCGACTTACGCGCGCGATCCGCGGGCTGGACGCATTCGACAACGTATGCGCGGGAGTGCGCGCGGCGGCGGCCGCCGGCGCTGCCGGTCAGCTGCGCGTGACCTTGCAGCGCGCCAACTACCGGCAGCTCCCGGACTTCGTCGCGCTCGCGCGTCGCAGCTGGCGCTCAGCAGGTCTCGTTCCTCGCGGTCGACGTCGCCAACCCTCACGCCTTCGCCCGCCGCGACGGCTTCGATGGCGGATCTGGCGCTGCAGCGCGAGGACTTTGCCGAGCTCGAGCGGATCCTGGATCGTCATGGAGCGCGAGCATGCGCGAGGAGTTCCGCTCGGGCTTCATCGCCGAAAGCCCGCGCAAGCTGCGGCGCATGCACCGGTATTTCTCCGCGGTGTGCGGCCTGGGCGCCTATCCGCCGGTGCGCTGCAATGTGCCCGAGTTCTCCGCCGTGATCGGTGCCGACGGCCCGCGTGAGTCCCTGCTTCTTCATCCCGGGACCCGCCGACGAGCCGGCCGGCGCGGAGCTCGCCGCGACGCTCAACGCGGCCCCGATGGTGGCGCTGCGTGAGAGATCCGCCGCGGTGCGCGCGCCGAATGCGCGCGCTGCGTGTGCTCGCTGTGGCGCGAACCCGCGAGCCGCTCGGCCGCGCGACTTCCTGCTGCGCGCGAGACCGCCCATGTCTGAGCTCAAACCGGCGACACGCGCTCCTGCCGGCGCCGGAGCTGCTGCGTCCGCGCGTTCCCGTGGCTCGCCGCGCGCGGTCGGCAAGGCACTGGCGCTCTGCATACCGCCTGGCGCGGCAAGCACCGCTACGACGATTTCCGCCTCGAGCGCGTGCACGGCGCTGCCGTTCCTGGTGATCCCGAGCGTGTTCAACCCGCAGCGTGCCGCGCACCGGGGCATTCCTCGCTTCGCTGCATCGATGCGAGCACGGGTGCGCCCTGATGCGCGAGGTCCTCGATATGGGCACCGGCTCCGGGGTGTGTGCGGTGTTCGCCGCGCGGCTATGCGCGGCGGGTGGTGGCGGTCGACATCAATCCCGCGGCGGTGCGCTGCGCGCAGATCAACGCGCTGCTCAATCAGCTGGAGCAGCGGATCGAGGTGCGCCGCGGCGATCTGTTCGCGCCGGTCGCGGGCGAGCGCTTCGACCTGGTGCTGTTCAACCCGCCGTTCCTGCGCGGCGCGCCGCGCAGATGACCGCGACCGCGCCTGGCGCTCCGAGCGACGTCGCCGAGCGGTTCGCGGCAGGACTCGCGCGCGCACCTGAAGCCCGGCGGGGCGGCGCTCGTTCGTGCTGTCGACCTTCGGCGACGCGCGCGGCCTTTCTCGCCGCAGCTCGAGCGCCACGGCTTCGCACTCGAGCCGTGCTGCCGAGACGCCGCTTCGTCAACGAGCGGCTCGGCGGTGTTCCAGGCGGCTGCCGCAGCTGAAGAGTGCGTCGTGACGCGCACGGCTCAAGGTGGTGCTCTACAACCCGCAGCGCGGTGTTCTTCACCATGCCGCTCGCGCTGCTGGCGATCGGCTCCGAGCTCGATCCCGAGCGCTACGAGGTCGTGATCATCGACGGCCGTCTCGAGCCCGATCCCCGAGCCGCAGTGCTCGCGCAGCTTGGCGGCGCGCTGTGCCTCGGCGTCACGGTGCTGACCGGTGCGCCGATCTCCGATGCGCTGCGAGATCTCGCGCGCCGCCAAGCGCGCGCGCCCGGATCTGCCGGTGGTGTGGGGCGGGTGGCACCCCTCGATGTTCGCGCGCGAGTGTCTCGCCGAGCCCGGGCGTCGATGTCACGGTGCACGGGCAGGGCGAGGAGACCTTCGCGGAGATCGTCGAGCGCCTGGCGGACGGGCGACTCCCTGGAGGGATGCGCCGGCTGCACCGTGCGCCTGCGCGGATGGCAGCATCCACGAGAACCCGCCGCGGCCGCTGGCGTCGATCGACAAGTTCCGCGCCCACGACTACGGTCTGATCCCGGTCGAGCGCTACTACGAGCTCAAGGGCAAGCGCCAGCTCGACTACATCTCCTCGCAGGGCTGCAACTTCCGCTGTGCGTTCTGTTCCGACCCGTTCGTGTACGGGCGCAAGTGGGTGGGGCTGGAGCCCGACGCGCATGGCGCTGCGGCTGAAGGAGCTCTGGGACCGCTATCGCTTCGACGACGTCAATTTCCAGGACGAGACCTTCTTCACGCGCCGCGATCGCGTGCAGGCCTTCGCCCGAGCACCTCGTCGACTCAGGCATCGAAGATCACGCTGGGCGGCGACCATGCGCGCCGACCAGGGCGTGCGCCTGCCCGAGGAGGTGTGGGCGCTGTGCAAGCGCTCGGGGCTGCGGCGCCTGCTGGTCGGCGTCGAGTCGGGCTCGAACGAGATGCTCAAGCGCATCCGCAAGGACATCAAGATCGAGCAGGTGTTCGATACCGCCGAGCGCATGCTGCAGCACGGCATCGCCGGCCACTTTCCCTTCATCGTCGGCTTCCCCGAGGAGAGCGACGACAGCATTCAGTCGACGCTCGATTGCGCGCAAGCGTCTGCGCTCGCTGAGTCCGGACTTCCTGACGCCGATCTACTATTTCAAGCCCTACCCGGGGAGCGAGCTGGTGATCGAGGCGGTCGCGCGCGGCTTCCGCCTGCCGGAAACACTCGAGGCGTGGTCGCAGTTCGACTACGTCGCGGGCCTGCCGGGTCCATGGGTATCGCCGGAAAAGTACCGTCTCATCGAGCGCTTCAAGTTCTTCCACGAGCTGGCGTGGAAGCGCATCTCCGGCAGCCAGCGACTGCTGCAGCGGCTGGCGCGCTATCGCTGCGGCCGGGACGAGTATCGCTGGCCGGTCGAGATGCTGCTGACCCGCTGGGTTCTGCCGGCACAGAGACTGTCATGAGTGCCCGGCAGCGCATCCTGCTGATCAATCCGACCATCACCTCGCAGCGTCACGCGAGGTTTCCGCTGGCGGTCATGAGCCTGTCGGCGGCGCTCGCCGGACGGCACGACGCCCGCATCCTCGACGGCAACGTCGATCGCTCATTCATCGCTACCGCGCAGCGCGCGGTCGCGGATGGCGGGGTCGATGCGGTCGGAGTCACCGTCATGGGCGGACCGCAGCTGCCGCAGGCCATCGCCGTGTCGCAGGCGATCCGCGCGCGCGCACCGGCGGTGCCGATCGTCTGGGGCGGCGCCTTCCCGACGGTTTGTCCCGAGGCGGCGATGGCAGCCCCTTACGTCGACTACGTGGTACGCGGCCAGGGCGAGGAGACGCTCTCGGAGCTCATGGATGCACTCGCCGCGGGCGCCCCCGCAGACCTGGGCGCGATCCGCGGACTGAGCCGGCGCGAACAGGGGCAGATCGTGCACAACGATGAGCGCGTGTTCTCACGCGCGAGCCTGGGCGAGATGCTGCCTTACGACAAGTTGCCGAATCCGCGCCAGTACCTCACGCGCACCTACCTCGGCACACGCACCGCCGGTTACCAGGCCGCTCTCGGCTGCCGCTTCCGCTGCACTTTCTGCGGAGTCGCGGCGATGTTCCGCGGCAAGATGGCCCTGCCGACCGCGGCGCGGCTGGAGCAGGACCTCACTTTCCTGCGCGATCGGCTCGGCGTGGATGCAATCCAGTTCTACGACCACAACTTCTTCGACCGCGAGGTCGACATGGTGCCGCTGCTGGAGGTGCTGGCGAAGCTCGGCCTGCCGTGGTGGTGCTTCGCGCGCTCGGATGCGCTGGCAAACCTGTCGGAGAGCTCCTGGGCGCTGGTACGCAAGAGCCGCCTGCGCATGGCGTACATCGGCGCCGAATCCCCGAGTGACTGGCTGCTGCACGACATCCGCAAGGGCACGCGCACCGATCAGACTCTCGAAGCCGTGGAGAAGTGCCGCGGCCACGGGGTCGTCCCGGAGCTGTCGTTCATGCTGGCGCCCCCGCAGGACCCGGAGGGCGAGACCGAGCGCACCTTCGAGTTCATCCGCACCATCAAGCGGCTGCACCCGGCGACGGAGGTGATGATCTACGTCTACACGCCGCTGCCGCAGCGACCCGACAGCCGTAACACGGCCGCGGTGCGCATGCAGAGCGAGCTGCGCGACTGCGCCGGCAGTCCCGTGGTGTTTCCCCGCAGCGCGGACGAGTGGGCCGAGCCGCACTGGCTCGGCTACTGGTGCCACCAGGATGCGCCGTGGCTGTCGGCGCGGCTGCGGCACCGCATCGTGGACTTCACGACCGTGCTCGGCTGCCGGTTTCCGACGATCATGGACATCCGCGCTTCCTCGTGGGGCAAGTCGGCGCTGCGGGCGCTTGCCTCCTGGCGCTATCGGTTCCGTCGCTACGATGATCCGTGGGAGTTGCGGGTCTCGCGCAAGCTGATCCGGCAGTGGGATCCGCGCGTCATGAGCCTGTGACGATCATGTCCTCGATGGCGCCGCACGCCGTGCAGATCAGCTTCTTCAGCGACCCGGCAGGAAGATCGCCCGCAGAGCTGCTGTGCGCGTGGCCAACCATGCCGGCGGTCGCCGAAGCCGCACGTGAGGCGGGTGTGCGCGTGTCGGTCGTGCAGGCTTCGTCCCACGCGCAGCTGCTCAAGCGCAATGCGGTCGACTACCATTTCCTGCCGTTCGGCGAGGCGCCGGCGACCAACGCCGGCGCGGCGCTCGCCGAGCTGCTGCCCGGCCTGGCCGCGGACCTGTTCCATGTGCACGGACTGGGCTTTCCCCGCCACGTCCTGTCGCTGGCGGCGCTCGCCCCCGCGGTTCCGATCGTCCTGCAGGATCACGCGGACCGGGTGCCGCGAATGTGGCGCCGGCCGCTGTGGCGCCGCGGACTGGCAGCCGCCACGGGCGTTACGTTCTGCACGCCGGCGCATGCGCAGCCCTTCGTGCGCGCCGGCCTGATCCGCGCGGGTACCCACCTCTACTCCCTCCCGGAGTCCACCTCGCCCTTCACACCGGGAGACCGGGAGCGCGCACGGCACGCCACGTGCCTCGCCGGCGAGCCCGCGGCTCTGTGGGTGGGACATCTCGATCCGAACAAGGATCCCCTTACGGTGCTCGAGGGCGTCAGCCTCGCGACGCGCGCGCTGCCGGGACTGCAGCTGTATTGCTGTTTTGGAACGGCACCCCTCATGCGCGAGGTCCGCGCCCGCATCGCCGGCGACGCCGCGCTGCGCGGCCGGGTGCACCTGTTGGGATCGGTGCCGCATGCAGCCATCGAGGAGCTCATGCGGGCGGCGGACCTGTTCGTGCTCGGCAGTCATCGCGAGAGCACCGGCTACTCCCTGATCGAGGCGCTCTCCTGCGGGCTTCCACCGGTGGTCACCGATATTCCCTCGTTCCGTTCGCTGACCGCAGACGGAAGGATCGGAGCCCTATGGCGCTGCGACGACCCGCGCTCGCTCTGCGAAGCGTTGCTGTCGGTGGCCGCCCGTGCAGATTCACGGGCGCGCCTCGAGGCTCGCGCCCACTTCGAGCGCGAGTTGTCGTTCGAGGCACTGGGCTCGAAGCTGGCGGCGATGTACCGCGACCTGCTGGAGCGCAAGCACGATCAGCGCGGCGCCTGGACATCTTCCGCAGCGGCGGCCGGGGCTCCCGGGGCATAGCCGCCATGTCGCCCCTAGTCTCGATCATCGTGCCCACGTTCGATCGCCTGAAGTACCTGCGCCGAACGCTCGACTCGGTGTTGCGGCAGACCTTCACGGACTGGGAGCTGCTCATCGCCGACGACGGCTCCAGCGCCGATACCCGCGCCTACCTTGAGACCTTCGTGCAGCTGCATGGGCCGGGGTCTGCACCGCGAGTGAGAGTGCTGTGGCTTACCCACAGCGGCCGGCCGTCGGTTGCGCGCAACGCCGCTCTGCGCGAGGCGCGCGGCGAATACATCGCCTTCATCGACTCGGATGACCTGTGGACCCCGGGGAAGCTGCAGCTGCAGGTGGACTCGCTGCGCCGGCGCGCCGGGTGTGCGTGGGGCTATACCCGGTTCGTTCTGGTGGACGAGGCCGGGGAGCCGACCGGTTGGCAACGCACCCGCAGCTGGCCGGTTCCCGATGGCTGGATCTTCGACCGGCTGGTGCGCTCGGAGACCGTCATCGCGGTACCGAGTGTCATCGTGTCCCGGCAGCTGCTCGAGCAGGTGGGAGGGTTCGACGAGAGCCTCGTCATGTGCGAGGACTACGACCTGTGGCTGCGCCTCGCCGCCCGCAGCCAGGTGGATGCCATAGACGAGCCGTGCACGCTGGTTACGCGTCACGCAGAGCATTCCGGCAACGAGCTCATCTCCTTCGAGGACTGCGCGCGGGTATTCGACAAGGTCCGCAGAACCCGCGGCACCGAGCACCTGCAGGCGATTCTGCGGGAGAAATCTGCCGAGGTGGCGATCGGGATCGCACGCGGTCACGCCGTGCGCGGCAACCTCGCCGCCGCACTGCGGACCCTGGTCGCGAGCGCCCCCGGGTCCTGGCGGTACCCGTGGTGGTGGAGCGGCGCCCTGGGTACGGCCGCGCGGGGCCTGGTACCGCCGGCCGCGCTGGCCCTGGCGCGCGCAAGGCGTGCGAGCGAGCGCCCCTCACGCGACACGCCACAGCCGTAACTTATGGAAACGCTCGTTCCAGCGCCGGTGGTGTCGGTCCTCATGCCGACCTACAACCGCCTGCAGTTCCTGCCCGCGTCAGTTGAGTCCGTCCTCGGCCAGACGCTGCTGGACTGGGAGCTGATCATCGCGGACGACGGGTCCGACGAGGACACGCGGGCTTACCTGCGGTCCCTGCAGGACCCGCGGGTCAAGGTGCTGTGGCTCGCGCACACCGGCAGGCCCTCGATCGTCACCAACAGGGCGCTGCGCGAGGCACGCGGCGAGTACGTCGCCTTCCTCGACTCCGACGATCTGTGGCACGCGCAAAAACTGCAGCTGCAGGTACAGTCGCTGCGCGATCACCCCGAGCGCCGCTGGAGCTACACGAAGTTCACGGTGATCGACCACTCGGGGAACCCGGTGCCTGGCGCGGGCCGCAGAGTCTGGCCCACGCCCAGCGGGTGGATCCTGGAGAAGCTGCTGCGGGAGGACACCGTCATCGCACAGCCGAGCGTGCTCGTGTCCCGAGAGCTCCTCGAGCGTCTCGGCGCATTCGACGAAGAGCTCGTCATGTGCTACGACGACGAGCTGTGGTTACGCCTGGCCGCACACAGCGAAATCGACGGCCTCGATGAGCCTGTGACGCTGGTCCGCCGCCACGCCTGTCACTCCGGCAACGACATCATCGCCTGGCGCGATCGCAGGCGCGTGTTCGAGAAGGCGCTGCGCACGAGGGGCGACGACCGTCTCGCGCCGGTGCTGCGCAGGCTGCGTGCGCAGATGTCCGCCGGGCTCGCCAGGAGCCAGGCGCGGGGCGGCAGGCGGCTCGATGCCCTCGCCACCGTCTTTACGAGCCTGCCCCACTCGTGGGCCTGCGGCCGATGCTGGCTCGGTGCGCTCGCGGCGACCGCGGTTGCCTTTGCCCCACCGGCAGCGCGGGACCTCGCGCGCCGCGGCCGGGGCAGGTTGCGCAGCGGCTCGAGCGCACCGTGAGCCTGCTGTCCGAGCTGTGGAGCATGCTCACGCCTTCCCAGCGACGGCAGGTGCTGGTGGCCCAGGTGGTGTCGCTCGCCATGGCATTCTCCACCGTCACGGGGATTGCGGCGATCGCGCCCTTTTTTGCGGTGCTCGGCGATCCCCGTCTCATCGACCGCAATCCCGTTCTCCACTGGCTCTATGGTCAGTGCGGGTTGCCGGGCAAACGCGACTTCATCCTGCTTCTCGGCACTGCGTTCATCGCGGTGGTGTTGCTCGGCAACCTGATCAACGCCGCGGGGTCCCTGGTCATGACCCGCCTGGCGATGCGGATCGGCAACCAGCTGCAAACGGCCCTGTTCGAGGACTACCTGTCGCGGCCGTACCCGTTTCATGCGGGCAGCAACAGCGCGACTCTCGTCAAGAATGTGGTCTACGAGAGTATCCGCGTGACGCACGGCATTCTCCTGAACGCGCTCATGCTCGTGGCGAGCCTGGTCACCGCGGCATTCATCATCTTCGCGAGCGTGCTGCTCAACCCGGCGGTCACCGCCGCCAGCATCGCCGGACTGGCCGCGGGGTATGGCCTGATCTATCTCGTCGTCCGCAATCGGGTGCTGCGCGCCGGAGGTGCCCTGTCGCACCTCACCGCCGCGCAGGCCCAGACGGTCACCGAGGGTTTCGGCGCCATCAAAGAGCTCATCGTGCTGCGGGCCCAGGCCTTCTTCCGCAACCGTTTCGAGCAACTCAGCGCAACGCTCGCCTCGGCGGCCGCCTACAACCAGCTCATCGCGCAGAGCCCGCGCTACCTCATGGAGTGCGTCGCGGCCGCCGGCCTCGTCGGCATCGCCCTGGTGCTGGGCGGCCGCGACGACGGCCTCGGCCCGTGGCTCGGACAGCTCACGTTCCTGGCCTTCGCGGCCTACCGGCTGCTGCCGACGCTGCAGCAGATCTTCGCGCTGATCGTCAAGATTCGCGCGGACCGTCCCGCCCTCGCGCTGATCGCCCCCGACGTGCGGCACGCCCTGGCTGCCCGCCAGACGGCGGGCGTGGTCGTGGCGCGGGAGCCTCACCCCGACCGGCCCACCCGGCCGCGCCGCGAGATCCGCCTCGAGGATGTGTCCTTTCGCTACGCCCCGCAGCAGCCGTGGGCTCTGCGGGGTGTGTCGCTGTGCATTGCGGCTCAGGCTTCGGTCGGTATCGTCGGCGCGAACGGCTCGGGCAAGACGACCCTGGTCGATCTGCTCGCGGGGCTGCTGGTGCCGGTGGCCGGCCGCGTGCTGATCGACGGGGCGCCGCTCGCCGAGGGCAACCGCACCGACTGGCACGCGCAGGTGGCATATGTTCCGCAAAACATCTTTCTGAGGGACGCCAGCATCGCGGAGAACATCGCCCTGGGGCTGGAGCCGCCGGACATCGACGCAGAGCGCCTGCTCGCGGCTGTACGCCTCGCGCAGCTCGACGAGCTGATCGAAGCGCTGCCCGACGGGATACGCCACCGGGTAGGCGAGCGCGGCGTGCGCCTGAGCGGCGGTGAGCGGCAGCGGATCGGCATCGCCCGCGCGCTGTACCGGGAGGCCTCCCTGCTGCTGCTGGACGAGGCGACCAATGCGCTGGACGGTCTGACGGAACGGGAGCTGATGACGACGCTCGCCGGCCTCAAGGGACGCTACACGAGTGTTTTGATCGCGCACCGCATGAGCACGGTGCGCGCGTGCGACCACATATTCCAGCTCGAGCAGGGCAAGGTCATCGCCAGCGGAACCTATGACGAGCTGCTCAGGGACTCGGAAGCCTTCCGGCGGATGGCCGGCCTGCGCTGACGTCGGCTCGTATGGCGCGCCACAAACGCCCGGGACTGGCCGAACCCCCCGCCGACCCGTTCGCAGAGCGGCATACCCCGCGGCTGCGCGAGCGCTTCCAGCTGCTCGGCGGGTGGTTTCAGTTCCAGACCGACAGTCCGCAGTTGCTGCGCATCGTGCGTCACGCGTATGCGCGCCTTCCGGCTCACGCCTTTGACGCAGCGGCAGCGCGGCACTGCGTGCGCCTCGCGCTCACCGACCCGCACACTGCCGGCGGTGTGAGCGGCGAGCCGCCGCGCATGCTGTCGCTGTCCGCGGCAGGACTGCTGTGCGGGGCGATGCAGACCGCGAGCTTCGTGGCGATCGCGCCCGAGCGACGCTCCGCCCTGGTCGTGGTGCCGCGCGACATGCTCGCCTTTCCCTACCACGTTCGCTACGAGATGCTGGAATTCGCCGTGTACGTGCTGGCCTCGCGCGTGCAGGGTCTCGTGCCCCTGCATGCCGCATGCATCGGCCGCGGGGGTGAGGGGATCCTGCTGTTGGGGCGCAGCGGCTCGGGCAAGAGCACGGTGTCGCTGCATTGCCTGCTGGCGGGTCTGGAGTTCCTGGCCGAGGACAGCGTGCTCATCGCCCCCGGCGGCCTGCGTGCCACCGGAATCGCGAATTTCCTGCACCTGCGTCGCGACTCACTGCAGTTTCTCGACCCCGGCAGCCGGGCCGCCCTCCTCGGCCGGTCCACGGCCATCCGCCGGCGCAGCGGTGTGGAAAAGCTCGAGATCGATCTGCGGCGCCCGCCGTACCGTCTGGCTCCCGCTCCGTTGCGAATCGGCGCGCTGGTGTTTGTCTCATCAAAGCGCGCGCGGGCGGGCGCACTGTTGGCGCCGCTGCCAAGGGTGCGACTGATGCAGAGGCTCGCGGCCAGTCAGAAGTACGCGGCGCACCAGCCGGGATGGACGGCCTTTGCCCGTCAGGCGCAGCGCCTCCCGGCATACGAGCTGCGTCGCGGGCAGCATCCGCAACAGGCGGTGGAGGCGCTGCAGCACCTGCTGCCGCCCGCTCCGAAGAGCCCGGCGCGCGGGCGGAGCGAACCGTGAAGCTGGCCCTCGTCGTGCCCGGAGGCGTGGACCGCTCCGGGGAGTACCGGGTCATTCCGGCACTACTCGCACTCATCGAACGCCTTGCGGTGTGCAATGAGGTTCATGTCTTTGCGCTCACGCAGGAGCCCGGGCCGGGCTGCTGGGATCTGCTGGGCGCGCGCATTCACAACATCGGCGGTCGTCACGTGCGCCTGCGTGCCGTTCAGGCGATCCGCGCCGAGCACCGCAGGTCTGCGTTCCAGGTGGTGCAGTCGATATGGTCCGCAGCTCCCGGCCTCGTTGCCGTGGCTGCAGCCAGAATCCTGCGCCTGCCGTGCCTCATTCACCTTACTGGAGGTGAGTTGGCAGCCCTGGGAGAGATAGGCTATGGGGGGAGACTGCGCTGGAGGGGTCGGCTGAGAGAGGCGGCAGTGCTGCGCGCCACGACCGTAGTCACTGCAACCAGCGCGCCCATGGTCGAGGCGCTCGCGCAGCTTGGAATTGCCGCGCAGCGAGTCCCGCTGGGAGTTGACCTCAACTTCTGGCTGCCGCGCGAGCCCGCACGCAGGGACCCTGACGAGCCGGCGCGACTCCTCCATGTGGCGAGCCTCAACCGGGTCAAGGATCAGGTCACCCTGCTGCGTGCGCTGGCTGAACTCTCGGATTCGGGTGTGCAATTTGAGATGGACGTCGTCGGCGAGGACACTCTGCACGGGGAAATACAGGTACTGGCACAGCGATCCGGCCTGTGCGCACACGTGAGATTCCACGGGTTCTTGCCGCAGCGCCGGCTGCTCCCACTCCTGCGGCAGGCGCATCTTCTGGTCATGTCCTCGCGTCACGAGGCCGGTCCGGCAGCCGCACTCGAAGCCGCGACCCAGGGCGTGCCGACCGTGGGAACCGCGGTGGGACACATCGCAGAATGGGCGCCACACGCGGCCAGCGCCGTGCCGATCGGCGACTGGGCCGCCCTGGCGCACGCGATTGCCGCGCTGCTGGATGACGAGGATCTGCGGCTGCGCATCGCCCGCGAGGCGCTACGCCGGGCTACCCGGGAGGACGCGGATTTCACCGCGCGATGCTTCCACTCCCTCTACGCGTCCCTCGTGCCGCGCGCAGGCACGAGCACGGACTCGCCCGATGCACGTGCTCGACCCTAGCCAGTCCCTGGCGCGGCTGCCGGCCCGCTCTGCGGATGAGCGGGCACCCGGATGCCCGGCGCAGGCGAGTGCGCCCCGATCTCACCGTCAGGCCCTCGCCTCGCTTCAATACCGACCCGACATCGACGGCCTGCGCGCGCTCGCGGTCGCGCTGGTCGTCGTCTATCACGCCTTCCCCCGACTGCGAACCGGAGGCTTCATCGGGGTCGACGTCTTCTTCGTCATCTCCGGCTATCTCATCACCCAGCTCATCCTCAACTCGCTGCAGGCAGGTACGTTCAGCCTGGCCGAGTTCTACCGGCGACGCGTACGGCGAATTGCTCCGGCTCTGCTCCTCGTACTGGCCGCCTGCCTCATCGCCGGCTGGCTCCTCATGCTGCCCGGGGAGCTGAAGTGGCTGGGGAACTCCGTCAAGTGGTGCGTCCCGTTCCTCGCCAACTATTATTTCGCGAAGTCCGGCGGCTATTTCGACCCGGCTGCGGAGTTGAATCCGCTGATCCACCTGTGGTCCCTGGGGGTGGAGGAGCAGTTCTATCTTGTCTGGCCCGTGCTGCTGTTCCTGGCGGCGAAGCGCGGAGTCACGATGCGCTTCATGGGCGCGGTGATCGCGACGTCGCTCATCTACGGAATCTGGAGCGCCGCGCACGGTACGCCTCACTTCTACAATCCGGCGACGAGGGCCTGGGAGCTGTCGCTCGGTGGGATCCTGGCCGCATGGCAGAGTGCGAGGCCCGGCACGGCAGCCGCATCCGACGCCGGAAAGAGCCCGCCGTTTCGACCCGTAGCGTTCGCGAGCTCGATCCTGGGCGTGGCGTTGATTGTCGCGGGCGGCGTGTACTGGACCCCGGACCGGGGAATTCCCGGCTACTGGGGGCTTGTGCCGACCGTGGGTGCGGCGCTGCTCATCGGCGCGGGAGCGCGCTCACCGGTCAACCGCCGGTTGCTCGCGAGCCGCCCGATGGTCTTCATCGGAAAGATCAGCTATCCCTTGTACCTGTGGCATTGGCCCCTGCTGGCCTTCACGCGTGTCGTCTCGGGCCACCGCCCGCCTGCCGGCATCGCGGCGCTCGAAGTCATGATCGCCGGTGTTGCGGCCTACGGCACTTATCGTCTGATCGAGTCCCCGATCCGACACGGCAGGCTGGGGCGCAAGGCCGTCGTGCCGTTGCTCACCGGACTTGCGGTCCTCGCGCTGGCGGGAGCAACGCTGGACGAGCGTTGGATCGCCGGCCGCGTGTCCGGGCCGCTCATCGACCAGTGGAACGCAGCGGTGACCGACTGGTACTTTCCCGCCGACCCGGATCCGCGAACCAGACTCCGCGAGCTCACCGTGGCGAGCCATCGCAAGCGTACGGCGCTGTTCATCGGCGACTCGCACATCCAGCAATACCTGCCGCGCGTGCAGCAGGTAGTCGACATGCATCCCGACTCGGCCCGGTCAGCCGCCTTTGCGACTTATTTCGGATGCCCCCCGTTGCCGGACGTCCACCTCGAGCCGCGAGGTGCGAATTGCGCCGACGCGTTCGACTACGCGTTGAAAGAGGCCTATCGGCCGGAGTTCGATACCGTGATATTCGGCGCCTTCTGGGAGGACTATTTCATCGGGGAGTATTCGCCGCGAGAGCTCCGTGCCGCGGGTTTACGGCGCACCGGGTATCACTCGCGCGTCGCTGCGGCTCGACTCGCGCAGCACGCAGCTGCTCCTCGAGCACTTCCAACAGGTCGTCACCGGCCTGGTATCGAGTGGTCATCGGGTGTTCATCATTCTCTCGAACCCGACCTCCCCGCAGTTCGAGCCGCGCTTCCCACCGCGGCTGCGGTTCGCACTGCATTTTCCCGCGAGCCTGCCTCCAGGCACGGCGCCAGTCGTCGACGCCGCGCCCTACGAGAAGTTCGTTGCGCCGCTGATGAGTCGCCTGCGCACGATTGCCGCAAAGAGTGGTGCGCGGGTCGTCGATCCCCGCCTGAGCCTGTGCGACGGCATGACCTGCGCGGCGGGAGGCGCGCATGAGTTGCCCCTGTATGTGGACTCGCACCACCTCAGAGGGGACTTCGCGCGCGAACGGGCGACGTTCATCGACGAGATGCTGCTCGGGCCGGATGTCCCGCGGCCATGAGCAGGATCCGCAGCCTTGGCGAGCGGGCTCTGGGCGCTGCGGTGGTGGCCGCTGAAGGCTGCCTGGGGGCCGTGGGCGTGGCGAGGCCGTCGGCACTGCTGCTTCTCGGCCACATGCGCAGCGGGTCGACTCTGTTGCTGCATCTGCTGATGACCAATCCGGAAGTCGCGGCGCTGGGAGAGCGCGGCGCCGTATACGCCTGCAGAGCGGACTTCGCCCGCCTGGCGGTGGCGGCGCGGCTAGCGCGGCGCGCGCCCTTGCGCCGCCTGCGGTACGTCGTCGACCAGCTCAACCACGATCAGCTGACACCCGATGCCGGCCTGCTGCAGGACCCCCGGGTCAAGGTATTGTTTCTGCTGCGCCGTCCGCAGCCCAGCGTCAGCAGCATTCTCGAGCTGTACCGGGTTTACTACGAGCAGGCCTGGTCGATCTCACGGGCGGTCGACTACTATGTCGGGAAGGCTCGGGGCCCTGATGAAACTTGGGCAAACCCTCCCCGACCGCACCAGCGCCGCGCTGATCCGCTACGAGAACGTCACGAAATCACCGCAGCAGACGCTCGAGGCATTGCGTATCTTCCTGCGACTTCGCCAGGGATTTACTCAGACGTATGCGACTTACCCGTTCACCGGGAAGTCCGGCGACCCTGGGCCCAACATCGGTGCCGGCAAAATCATTTGCCAACACCCGGTCGCATCCGTCGATCTGGGCATATCCGAGTTGGAACGGGCCGCGAGGGCCTACGATCAGTGCAGCAGCGCTCTGGAGCGATTTACGCTGGCGCGTCTGACGCGCTCAGCGCGGAGCGCGCCGGTCGCCTTTCGAACAGCAGGAACATGAACTGGCACGTGCTCAAGCGCAGCGCACCGCGCGGCCCTCCGCCCACATCGATACCCGCGAGATCCCGTTGCGCCCGTGAGGGCAGCCCGCGGAAGACGCGCTGCAGCGTGAAATACGGGGCGCTCTGCAGGGCGTAGTCTCCAAGCCGTCGGCGCACGATCGCGGCTTGAGTCCCCTGCACGGAGAAATGCCCCTCGCGCCACAGCCGCGGCAGGTTCCGCCACCACCAGCGATATTTCAGGTCGCCAAGAAAGAAGGGACTGAATACGCTGGCCAGGATCCTGCCGCCGGGTGAGGTGAGCGTGTGGAACCTCGCAAACAGTGGCCGCAGATCGTCAATCAGGTTGAGGGGCGCAAAGTTCGACGTGACCAGGTCGACGTGACCGTCGACAGCGCAGGTGGGGCATGCCAGGAAATCCCGATAGCTGCTGCAGTTCAGCGTGATGCGGCCGGCGTCGATGAACTCCCGACAATGAGCCGCGAAGAACTCGCACATCCCGGGATCGACGTCGTACGCCGCGACCAGATAGCCGCGCTGCGCATAGAATCGTGCGTCGATCCCCGGACCGGCACCGAAGTCGAATATCCTCGCTCCTGGAGAGGCAAGCTTCGTGACGAGATTCAGAAACGCCGACCGGGCGCGGCGGTCCGCTTCCAAAGCGGTGATCTGTTCGACGTACCTGGCGCCGGTGATGATCTGAGCAGCAGTACGCGTGGACAATTCGGTCTCCGTGTAACGGTGCTCACGAGAGCATCGATCGGTGGGATGGCCCGGTAGTGCCGCATATAGTCGGCGAGAGGTAAAGCCTGGAAGGCCTCGGCAAAATCGCCGGCCTTGCCGCCCAGCGCCAGGGAGCGATGCGCATTCAGCCCTATGGCGGCGTGCATATAGTCCATCTGGGCGAGCTGGCTCTGGTAACAGGCCAAGGCGCGCTTTTTCAACTCGAGCGTCGCGTCGATCTTGACCACGCAGTTTGGAATGAGGGGTGTCCAGACCTCGTAGCCCCGGCACTCGAACTGAAGCCCTGCGCCCTCTAGTGGCGGCAAGCAGAACCCCATTAGCGGCGCGATGGTCGCAGTGTTGCTCCAGGAAAGAGGGCAGGTAGACGCAGTGCGGCTGCTCGCGCTGCAAAATGGCGCGCAGCAGGCCGGGCACGCGTCTATCCATCCGCAGACGCAGGTCCTCGGCATCGAGGAACAACAGCGACTGCACGCCGAGAACCCTGCCGGCGCACTGCGCCTCCTGCTTGCGGATAGCCATGATCTGTGTCTGCCGACGATCGCGCTGTGGTTTCGTCATGCGAGCGTACGACGCACCGTATCGGCCATCGGTGAGAAAGACGACCGTGACCTGCGCTCCTGCCTGCACATGTCGCGCGATGGTCCCGCCGCACCCCAGAGTCTCATCGTCCATGTGCGGTGCCAGCACCACGACTTTGCCGCTGCCGGGCTCCGATACCGTCGCTTGCTGCGTAAAGACGGAGGAGTCTCGGACCAAGGCGCGAAGGCTTTGTATGTGCCGCCGCCCGAGCGCCGCATGCACCAGTCTCTTGAACAGGCTGTTCACCGAATCGCGAACCTGGCGTATCGCGACACTGTCACCGCCTCTTCATCACTATCAGAAAGTGATCACCCATCCCCCGCAACACCCGCCAACCGGACGCGCGTCGGTCGAGACGCCACAATCGCTGGTATAGGCCGGGGTGTGTCGAGCGGATCGATGTCAAATACGGCGGCGGCGCAAACACGCACAGCCCGCGATAATGTTCGAGGATAAAGTGACCCGCGAAAGCGCGATAGAATTCGCGCGGCCCGTAGTATCGCGTCCATACGGTGTGCTTGTTCATCCCGACCGGCACGAGACCGCGCGCGAAACGCACCCTGACTCGCGCCCATTGTCGCCGACGCAGGTAGTGCGCAATCTCCCACGGGCACAAGCGGCCGATCACCGTGAACAGGAGCGCTCCGCCCGGCTTGAGCAGGCGAGCACATTGGCCCGACACCTCGGCGAGCGCGGGCACGCAGTTGAGCGGCCCGAAATTGGCATACGCGCCATCGTAGAAGTCACGAGCACCCAGTCGATGGAGCTCGTGCGCGCCCACCTGGACCACCTCGACGCGATCCGTCAGGTGTTCGCGCGCGGCGCGGCCCCGGGTCCGTCGGGCCATCTCCGCAGACCAGTCGGTGGCGGTAACGTGATGGCCGGATTGCGCCATGCGGACTGCGTCGAGCCCCGTGCCACAACCGATATCGATCAATCGGCTGCCCGGTGCGAACGTGGCGTCCAGCCAGCGCCAGACCTCGGCGCGCATGTCCTGGATGAGAGCATTGTTGCCGCGCTCACCGTCGTAGTCGGGCGCAACGCTGTCGAAGGCGAGCCGCGTGTCGCGCAATCGGGCTTCGACGCTCATCGAGCGACCTCGCCGGTGGTCACGGTGAAGCTCTGCAGGAAATGGAAGTCGGGCCGGCGCAGCGCGAACTGCTCATCGCCCGGATCACACAGGCGCATGAGCTCCGTGTAGTCGTCTGCGGCGAGATAGTCGCGCAGTCGCTCGCTCCATGTGTCGCGGAAGATCGCCTCGCGCAGGTACGCTTCGTCGGCCGTGCGCAGCGGCGCCACGCGCTCGATAATCAAGGTCCGCACCGCCACGTTGCACAGGCGCGCGCTCCGCAGCAACCCCACGATGGCGCGCACGGGGGCGAGTTCGCGCTCGCCGATGCCGTAGCGGTCCAGGTAGTAGCGCCGCACCGCCTCGTTCGTCACACGCTCGAGGCGCGCATCCCAGGCGAAGTACATGTCGGGCAGAAGCGAACTCTGGCCAAGTGCAATGCGACCTCCGGGACGCAGCAGCGACGCGAGCGAGGCGACCCCCTGCACCCGGTCGCGCAGGTGGTTGACGGTATTGGTGCACCAGATGAGATCGAAGGACCCGCGGGTGAACGGCGCCCGCTGCAGGTCGCCCTGCAGCACGAGTGCATCACCTGCAGCACACCCACGGGCCGTCGCGACGTGTGCTGAAGACAGGTCGAGACCGACGACCTCCCCGCCCGGTCCGACAGCCTCCCGCAGCCACGCCAGCGCCTCTCCGGTGCCGCAGCCCGCATCCAGCGCGCGCATCCCGGGTGTGACTTGCAGGTGCGTGATCGCCTCGCGCAGCTCGGCCTGTGCAAACGCGTTGAACAGTGTGAGCTTGCGCGCGTAGTTGCGTGCGGGGCTGTCGCCGAGAAGGCCGCTGCCCTGAGTGGTTGCTCCCGGCGGGGAACGCGTGTGGGGCGATCTCAGGTTGCGGCTTGCGGCGCGCATGGAGCTAGCGGCCCGACTGCGCCAGCGAGGCGCGGACTGCGAACAGGGTATCTGCGCGCACAGGTCGTCTCGTCAGCCAGCGCAACACGCGCGAGCCCTGCGAGAGTTGCGCCCAATCGGTGTGGGATGCGGCCAACTCGGTCCCGGCTACGACCTTGCGTAGCTCGAGCACCTCCGCTCCGGGGCGGATGCGGCGCGCGGCGTAGCCAAGCATCTCGGCCGGCGACTGCGACCAGGCAATGCCGGGAAATGCAGCGATCCTCGGGTTCGACAAGGACACGTCGGAGAGCACCCAGCGACGTGCGGCGCGGCGCAGGAGCCGGGGTGTCTCGGCGGCGAGAACCGCCAGCACGGGCCCGGGGACAGCATCCGGATAATAGAGGGTGGTGAGTCGCAGCGCCGCCCAGCCCCACCATCGGGTCCCGTCCTGAGCCCGGCAGACAAGAAAATCGTCCCAGTCCGCGTCGTTCATGCGCGCCGCGAGACGCGCGATATCGTTCAGATGCAGCAGCCGCAGGAGCCGGAAGGTGAGAGCACCCGCAGCGTGCAGCGCCAGGTGCGCGAGCAACGCGGCCTTGGAGGGATAGGCATTGACCCCGGGAGGCATCTGCCGTGGGAGCACGACCGAAGTGATGTCCGTCAGCCGCGTCGGCAGCGTCTCGGCGACGAGCTCGTGCAGCTCGATCTTCAGGTAGTTGCTCGCGTGCTCGCCGAGGGTCGCAGGCGCCGCATGCCCATCGGCCACGAACACGCGGTGCTTCCAGGTCGCGTGCGACTGGCTGAAGCCGAACGCCAGGAGCAGCCCGGAGGCGCGCTCGAAGTCCCGCGGTGCAACCAGCAGATCGACGTCCGCCATCGGCCGCTCACCGGGCCGGTAAATACCCAGCTCGTGCAGTGCGACGCCTTTCAGGCCGACGAGCCCGACGCCCTCCGCGCGGGCGCTTTGGGCGATCCCCTGCAGCAGGTGCTCGATGCGCCGATGCCGCTCGAGGGTGTGAGAGTGCTGCGACTCGAGGAACTGCCGCCAGCCCTCCGGGCCCGGCCACCGAAGCCTGACCGCGAGCAGCGAAGACACTCCGTGCATGGCCACAACCGCTCGCGCGACCCGCCACTCGAACTCCGACCAGTCGGGTGCGCTCGCCCCGGGACACGCCAGCTCCCGGGCCAGATACTCGGTGGTCGTCCGCAGGGCCGCCCGCAGAGCCGCGCGGCCCGGCTCACCGCCGCAGGTGTCGCCGGCCGCCGCCACCGTCATAATGTCGTCGCCTTGCTGCCCGGCGATCGGTAGTAGCGTTCGCGAGCCAGCAGCTCCTCCCAGCGGCGCTCGAGGGCCTGCCCCGCGCCCTCTCGCTGCTCCCGAGGAGGTTGGTGCAGAGACACCTGGGCATGCAGCAGATCGCGGACGGTGCGATAGAACTCGGTCGTGTAGGTCCCGCGGAACATCATCGCGAGCTCGTCGCTGTCCTGCCAGTGAGTCTTGCTTCCGAGCTGTGCCTTCACCTGCTCGTAGAACTGCGTGCCCGGGAGCGGGTAGGAAACGCTGACACCGACGTCGTCGGGCGCGGCCGCGGCCAGCAGCTCGCGCGTGGCGAGAATGTCCTCGAGCTGCTCATCGAGGTAGCCGAGCTGGATGAAGAACCCGACCCGTATGCCGGCCGTTCGCAGACGCTCGCGCGCGCTGATGATTTCCTGCACGGTCGTGCCCTTGCGCATCGAGTCGAGGACCTTCTGGCTGCCGCTCTCCGCACCAAGCCACGCTTCGCGGCAGCCTGCATCGCGCAGTGCCTGCGCCATGCGCTCGCTCACGAGGTCGGCGCGTGTCTGAACGGTGAACGGGGTCGCACCGCCGCTCGCGCGTGCGGCGTTCGCAAACTCGCTCACCCACGCAACGCGAAAGCCGAAGATATCGTCGGCAAACCAGACGTGGTCGGGGCGGAAGGTGTCCCTCAGATGCGCCATCTCCCGCGCCACCGCTGCGGCATCGCGCTGCAGGTACTGATTTCCCCAGATGGGCTTGGCGCACCAGGCGCAGCGGAAAGGACAGCCGCGCGAGGCCGCCATGTTCAGGCTGAAGTAACCGTGCGCCCCGAGCCACACGTCCCGGTAGCGATCCATGTCCACCAGGTCCCAGGCCGCGAGGCCGTTCAGCTCGACCGCCGGCAGCAGCGCTGCAGCGCCACTCGCGGCTACAACGCCGCCCTCGGCGAGCCGAGCCACGCCCGGAAGTGCCGCGGCAAGCTCGTGGGGCGCACTGCGCGGCGCACAATCCAGCCGGCGCACCAGCTCGAGCAGTGCCGCCAGGCCCTCACCCTTGAGCGCCAGGTCCGCGCCCGAGCGCAGGTACGGTTCCGGCGCATCGCTCACATCCGGACCCGCGGCGATGACGCGGGCACCGGCGCGGCGCGCCGCCGCGATCATGTCGCAGGCGGCGCGCCGCATCTTCGCCAGGCACATCTTGCTCAGGAAGTTGTAATTGTCCTCGTACAGCAGGACGAGCTGGGGCGCGACGGCGCTGAGCTTGCGCTGGTACTCGCCAACGCCGTCGGCCAGCATCGCGTCGAACAGCGCCACTTTGTGGCCCGCCTGCCGCAGCAGCGCCGCGCACTGCAGCGTCGCGAGCGGCGGGTAGGGCTTGGCGCGCTCGACTTGTTTGGGATCGAAGCGGAGAAAATAAGAATGGCAGACCAGGATGGAAAGCATCGCCCCGCTGCGCTCCAGTCGTACGTACTGGCGAGCGACCGTCGGCAGCCACCGGGGCCGGCCTGGATCTCGCCCGTACGTAAGTGCGGTGAGCCGGCCAGCCGGTTCTGAGCGAGGTTTGAGTATGCGTTCCCGGAGCTTGCAGCCGGCACGCGCGATGAGCGGATTTGGTGGGTGCTGACGGGATCGAACCGCCGACATTCGCCTTGTAAGGGCGACGCTCTACCAGCTGAGCTAAGCACCCTGGTCTTATTGGCCGAAATTGCCTGCGGCAATTTCAGCGGACATCACTCCGTCGACCCCCGGCAAAAGGCGTGGCTTTCGCCGGCGTCCTACTCCCGACTCAGTGCGCCGGCGGCGGGGCCTGCTTCAGGCGCCGGCCGTTACGGCGCGGACGCTTGTCCTCGGCGGCGGCCGCTTCGGGCGTGGCCGCTGCGGCATCGGCTGCCTGCTGCGGCATCGGCTGCCGGGTGAGCGACAGCGCCAGCACCTCGTCGATCCACTTGACGGGCTTGATCTCGAGATTGCCCTTGATGTTGTCGGGGATCTCGACCAGGTCCTTCTCGTTCTCATCCGGGATGAGCACCGTCTTGATTCCGCCGCGATGCGCGGCCAGCAGCTTCTCCTTCAGCCCGCCGATCGGCAGCACCTCGCCACGCAGCGTGATCTCGCCGGTCATCGCCACGTCCGAGCGCACCGGGATGTTGGTCAGCGCCGACACCAGCGCGGTGCACATACCGATGCCGGCGCTCGGGCCGTCCTTCGGGGTCGCACCCTCGGGGATGTGCAGGTGCACGTCGTGCTTCTGGTAGAACTCCGGCTCGAGGCCAAGCATCTGTGCGCGGCTGCGCACCACGGTCATGGCCGCCTGGATCGATTCCTGCATCACCTCGCCGAGCTGGCCGGTGTGCTGCAGCTTGCCCTTGCCGGGCACTACCGCGGCTTCGATCGTCAGCAGCTCGCCGCCCACTTCGGTCCAGGCGAGTCCCGTGACCTGGCCGACGCGGTTCATGTCCTCGGCCTTGCCGTAGCGGAAGCGCCGCACGCCCAGGTACTTGTCCAGGTTGCGCGGCGTGACCGCGACCGAACGCGTCTCCTTCTTGTGGAGCAGCATCTGCCTTGACGGCCTTGCGACCGATCTTGGCGATCTCGCGCTCGAGGTTGCGCACGCCGGCCTCGCGCGTATAGTAGCGCACGATGTCGAGCAGCGCCCCGTCGGATACCTTGAGCTCGTCGGCCTTCAGCCCGTTGTTCTTCATCTGCTTGGGCACGAGGTAGCGCCGCGCGATGTTCATCTTCTCGTCTTCGGTGTAACCGGGCAGACGGATGACTTCCATGCGATCCAGCAGCGGCGGCGGTATGTTCAGGCTGTTCGCGGTGCACACGAACATCACCTCCGAGAGGTCCAGGTCGACCTCGAGGTAATGGTCGTTGAAGGTCGAGTTCTGCTCCGGATCGAGCACCTCGAGCAGCGCCGAGGACGGATCGCCGCGGAAGTCCATCGACATCTTGTCCACTTCGTCGAGCAGGAACAGCGGGTTGTGCACCGCCGGCCTTGGCCATGTTCTGCACGATCTTGCCGGGCATGGAGCCGATGTAGGTGCGGCGGTGGCCGCGGATCTCAGCCTCATCGCGCACGCCGCCGAGCGACATGCGCACGAACTTGCGGTTCGTGGAGCGCGCGATGCTCTGGCCGAGCGAGGTCTTGCCGACGCCCGGCGGACCGACGAGACACAGGATCGGTCCTTTCAGCTTCTCCACCCGCTGCTGTACCGCGAGATACTCGACGATGCGTTCCTTGACCTTGTCGAGGCCATAGTGGTCCTCGTCCAGCACCTTCTGGGCGCGGGCGATGTCCTTGATGATGCGGGTGCGCTTCTTCCACGGAACCTTGACGAGCCAGTCGATGTAGTTGCGCACCACGGTGGCCTCGGCCGACATGGGCGACATCATCTTGAGCTTGTTGAGCTCGCCGCCAGCCTTGTCGCGCGCCTCCTTGGGCATGCCGGCCTTGGCGATCTTCTGCTCGAGCTCGCTGATCTCGTTGCCGCCCTCGTCCATCTCGCCGAGCTCTTTCTGAATGGCCTTCATCTGCTCGTTGAGGTAGTACTCGCGCTGGCTCTTCTCCATCTGCGCCTTGACGCGCCCGCGGATGCGCTTCTCGATCTGCAGCACGTCCATCTCGCTCTCGATGGCGACCAGGATGTGCTCGAGGCGCTTCCTGACGTCCAGGATCTCGAGAACCTTCTGCTTTTCGGCGAGCTTGAGCGACATGTGCGCCGCCACCGTGTCGGCGAGGCGTCCCGCCTGCTCGATCCCGGCGAGTGCGGTCAGCACCTCCGGGCGGTACCTTCTTGTTGAGCTTCACGTACTGCTCGAACTGGGAAATCACCGAGCGCGCCAGTACGTCCATCTCCTTCTCGTCGTAGACTTCCGCGTCGGGCAGCAGGCTGGCGTCCGAGGCGTAGTACTCCCCGGCGTGCAGCTTGTCGATGCGCGCCCGGTCAACTCCCTCGACCAGCACTTTCACGGTGCCGTCCGGCAGCTTCAGCAGCTGCAGGATGGTCGCGACGGTCGCGATGCGGTACAGGTCGTCCGCCTTGGGGTCGTCCACGTCGGCCTGCTTCTGTGCGACCAGCATGATGCGCTTGTCGGTGCGCATGGCCACGTCGAGGGCCTGGATGGACTTCTCGCGGCCGACGAACAGCGGGATCACCATGTGCGGATAGACGACGACGTCCCGCAGCGGCAGCACCGGGACGTTCAGGATCTCGGTGGAAGTCGGAGTCGTGGGAGTAGCCGGTTCGGACACGCTCAAGCCCTCGGTGGTGGGCAGCGGGCGGCCGGGCGTTCGTCAGCGCGGCGGCCGGCGCCGTCTTTGACAGATAGTGTAGCGGGAAATGAGGCCCGGGCCGCGCGTTTCAAGGGTGACGCAGCTCACGCCCCGCGCGTTTGGTATCGAACGCGCCGGCTGAGTGGGATTCTCAGTGGTGGTTCGACCCGGAGGCGCGTCGCGGCTCGTCGACGCTTGCCAGCCGTCCCTCGTCCGAACCGTAGACAACGTAGGGCTTGGTCTGTCCCTCGATGACGGTCTCGTCGATGACGATCCGCGACACGTTGCGCATCGAGGGCAGCTCGTACATGGTGTCGAGCAGCACGGTCTCGAGGATGGTGCGCAGTCCCCGCGCGCCGGTCTTTCTCTGCATCGCGCGGTGGGCGACCGCCCGCAGCGCCTCGTCGCGGAACTCGAGCTCCGCGCCTTCCATCTCGAACAAGCGGCGGTACTGCTTGGTGAGGGCGTTCTTCGGCTCGGTGAGGATGGAGATCAACGCGCCCTCGTCGAGCTCGTCGAGCGTCGCTACCACCGGTAGTCGGCCGACGAACTCCGGGATCAGGCCGAACTTGATCAGGTCTTCGGGCTCGACGTCGTGGAACAGGTCGCTGCCATGCGGGCGCGAGTTGATGCCACGCACTTCGGAGGTGAAGCCGATACCGGACTTCTGCGTGCGGTTGAGGATGATCTTCTCGAGGCCCGCAAACGCGCCGCCGCAGATGAACAGGATATTGCCGGTGTCGACCTGCAGGAACTCCTGCTGCGGATGCTTGCGACCGCCCTGCGGGGGCACCGAGGCGATGGTGCCCTCGATGAGCTTCAGCAGCGCCTGCTGCACGCCCTCGCCGGACACGTCGCGGGTGATCGAGGGGTTGTCGGACTTGCGCGAGATCTTGTCGATCTCGTCGATGTAGACGATGCCGGTCTGCGCCTTCTCGACGTCGTAATCGCACTTCTGCAGCAGCTTCTGGATGATGTTCTCGACGTCCTCGCCCACGTAGCCGGCCTCGGTGAGGGTGGTGGCATCGGCGATGGTGAACGGCACGTTGAGCAGCCGCGCGAGAGTCTCCGCGAGCAGCGTCTTGCCGCAGCCCGTCGGACCGATGAGCAGGATATTGCTCTTGGCGATCTCGACGTCTTCCTTGGAGCGCCCGCCGCCGGTGCGGGTCTGCAGCCGCTTGTAGTGGTTGTAGACCGCGACTGAGAGCACCTTCTTGGCGCGCTCCTGGCCGATGACGTACTCGTCAAGGACCTTCTTGATCTCGTGGGGCTTGGGGAGCTTGTCCCGGGCGCGCTCGGCGCGGTCTTCGAGCTCCTCGCGGATGATGTCGTTGCACAGCTCGACGCATTCGTCGCAGACGAACACCGAGGGTCCGGCGATCAGCTTGCGGACCTCGTGCTGGCTCTTCCCGCAGAAGGAGCAGTACAGCAGCTTCCCGTCGTCGTGACGGTTGCGGGAATCTTCACTCATCGAAGGCCCTCATAGGCTCCCGTCTGCCCAGGGAATGTCCTCCGGGCGCCTTTTCTTATAGCAGGTGCTGGCATGCGAAGCAAAGCACCGCGCACGGCTAACCTGCTGTTTGGGCGTGGTTTGTATGACCGGGTTCACTACTTTGTAAAGTTCCGGTCCCGCTCGGTCGTAAGTTCGCGTCATCCCGGCTTGGCAGGGGGGGTGCCCTGGCCCAGGACGCCCTCTACCTCGAGGCGCTTCTCGAGCACCTGGTCGATCAGGCCGTAGCGGATCGCCTCGTTGTAGTCCATGAAGCGGTCGCGGTCGGTGTCCTGCTTGATGCGATCGACGCTCTGTCCCGTGTGCTTGGCGAGGATCTTGTTGAGGCGGTCGCGCGTCTCGAGGATCTCCTTCGCCTGGATCTCCATGTCGACCGCCTGACCCTGCATGCCGCCGTGGGGCTGATGGATCATCACCCGGGCGTGCGGCAGGCAGTAGCGCTTGCCGCGCGCACCACCCGCGAGCAGCACCGCGCCCATGCTGGCGGCCTGGCCGATACAGATGGTGCTGACGTCGGGCTTGACGAACTGCATGGTGTCGTAGATCGCGAGCCCCGAGCTCACGACGCCTCCCGGGGAGTTTATGTACAGTGCGATGTCCTTGTCGGGGTTCTCCGACTCGAGGAACAGCATCTGCGCGACGACGATGTTCGCCATGTAATCGTCGACCGCCCCCACGACGAATATCAGTCGCTCCTTCAGCAGGCGCGAGTAGATGTCGTAGGCGCGCTCGCCGCGCGCGGTCTGCTCGACGACGATGGGAACCAGATTCAGGCCGCGTTCGTTCATGTGCCGCTCACTTGGGTTGGCTGCTCGTGCGGTTGACCCGGCTGCGCGTGGCGCCCGAAGCCGGTCAGCTCCGCAAAACTCATCGCTCGCTCGGTGGTGCGCGCCTGACCCGCCACCCAGTCCACCACCTGGTCCTCGAGAACGGAGGACTCGATCTGCCGCATCGCGTCCGGATTCTGCTGATAGGCGCGCCGCGCCTCCTCAGGATTCGGGTAGCTGACGAGCAGCTGGTCGAGCCGCTCGTTGACCCGTTGCCGGTCCACTTTCAGTCCCTGGGTCTGCACGATCTGGCTCATGAGCAGCCCCAATGCCACGCGCCGGCGCGCCGGCTCCACGAACGGATCCCGTGGCGGCACCTGGCTCGCCTCGCGCACGCCCATGCGGCGCGCCGCCTCGATCTGTAACTGCTGCACCTGTTCGTCCAAGAGAGCACGTGGAAGCTCGATGGGATTGTCCTTATAGAGTGCATCGAGCACCTGCGCCCTGACGCGGCCGCGGATCACATCGGCGAGTTCCCGCTGCATGCTCTCTTTGACCTCGGCGCGCATTTCGGCAAGGCCACCGTTTTCGACACCGTACGCGCGCAGGAATTCCTCGTCGACGGCCGGAAGGGATTGTTCCTCCACCCTCTTTATGGAGACATGCAGCTGTGCACTGCGCCCCGCCACCGTCTTGTTGGGGTGCGCAGCGGCGAATGCCGCGGTGATAGTGCGCTGCTGGCCCGCGGCGGCGCCTTGCAGGCCCTCCTCGAGCTCGGGCATCGACTGCCGCGCACCGAGGATGACGTTCACATCGCTGGCATCACTGCCCTCGAATGACTCACCCTCGAGCCGAATCTGGTAGTCGATCAGGACCCGGTCGGTATCGCGGGCCGGCCGATCCACGGGGGTGAACACCGGGCGCTGCGCCCGCATGTTCTCGATCATGGCGTCGACGTCGGTCTCGGTGACCTCGGCCGTGGGCCGCTCGATGCTGATGGTCTCGGGCGGGTTGACCCGCACCTCCGGCAGTACCTCGAAGTGCGCGGCGTATCTCAGATCCGTTCCGGGACCCACGGCGATTGGCTCGATACGCGGGCCCCCCGCGGGCTTCAGCCTCTGCTGGCTGACGGCCTCCTCGAAGGATCTGCGCATCAGATCGCTCACGACCTCGGCGCGCACCTGCTCGCCAAACTGCTTGGTGATCACCGTGAGTGGGGCTTTCCCGGGGCGGAAGCCCTTCAGGCGCGCCGTACGCGACAGGCGCTTCAGGCGCGAGTCGACTTCGTGAGCCACCTCGGTGGCAGGCACCGCGACCTCGAGCCGCCGGCTTAAACCCCCAGTGTCAGATACCGATACTTGCATCATCCATCCTCAAGCCAAGGGAGCCCCCCTGCGCACAAACACTGTTCGGAGGAAGGGAACTGGTGCGAAAGGAGAGACTCGAACTCTCACGGGTTTCCCCACTGGATCCTAAATCCAGCGCGTCTACCAGTTCCGCCACTTTCGCGGACAGCGGGGGCTAAGCCGGAAGATTATACCCGATGCGTCCAGCAGTCCCGGGCGCGACTCCGCGGGGGCGGATCTTCCGGCAACTCCTCAAGACAGCATACCCATCAAGCACTTGCACGGCGTCTGCGGCCTCGACGAACTGGGACGTTACAAAGGGCTATCGTAGACTTCGGCGCTGGCCAAAGGATGTGCCATCCGACGATCGGAAGCACCATTCGGCGCCAATTGGCGTTGCCGCACCCCATATTTTGTCAAAGTCTGCACCGATACAAGCAGCGGGGAACGCTCCGCATCACTCCGCTGCGTTCACGAGGGTTGTCTACTTCGAGCTGTGGCCGACGGCGCTCGAAGGAATCGGCGGGCGCATCGGCGAGACGCTGTTCGCGGGCAACGCTTGCAGATTTGAATTGAATGGTGGGCCGTGGGCGCTTGCGACTGTTCCGCCGATTCTTGTCCGGAAGAAACTCAAATGATTGCAGCGAGATCTTCGCACCGCTAAACCCGCACCGTGGCGTTGGAATACGTCACAGTGGCTCACTAACTACAAGGTTTCCGGATGTGAACACGACGTACGAGCCCGCGACAGCTCCGACAACCGCCGACGGGACACCGGTCCAAATGGACGCACCCGTCGACACCGAAAAGATGCTGTTCTGAGCGGGCACATAAATCGAGTCGGGCCCTACCACCTGGAATGGATCCGCGAAGAGGTGCGGGGCCGGAGTGCTGGTTGTGACACCCGACGGGTCGACGATTGCGCTGCTGGTATAGAAGTCGGCAGAGCCGCTGTTTTGCACCAGCAGGTGGGAATTATCGAGCCAGCCAGCGGCCCAACCCGGTACTGCGGTGACGAGGGCTCCGTTGAGGTAGATATTCGTCGTCGGCACGCCACCTGTTGATGAGACGGCTATCAAGGTGCCATCCGGTGAAAGTCGGATGGGTGGCGGTTGCGAGGAGTTGGGGACATCGGACCAGATTACTGGCCCACCATCAGTGGCCGTGACTTGCCGGGTCCCAGAATCCAGAATCTGACCTAAAACGGTTCCCGAATCGGACAACACAAAGGACTGGAAGCTCGCCGGAGGCCAGCTGTAGGTCAACGTGCCGCCGGGTAGCGAGTAGACCTGCAGTGCTCCTCCGCCCCCCGTACTGCCGGCGACCAGGACGCTGCCATCTGCCGACAGCGCGACCTGCGAGCCCGGGTAGGCGGGCGAGTCGATGGTCTCTTCCAACGCGCCAGTCGTCACATTGAAAACGAGAATCTTCCCCACAGCCGTTGATACGGCGACCCGTTGCGCACTGCCGGCGATGCTCAATGCGTTGCCGAACCCGAAGTACCGCAGCGTGCCTCCCAGACTCGATCCATCGAGCAGGGTGCTATTGGCGTTTCCGACAAACCACTGCGAGCTGGAGGTCGCCGCATAGGTCGTATTGTACGGTGCCGGTGTGGCGTAATCCGCAATGACGGGGCTGGCGCCCGATAGATCGATGACGTGGACCACACTGGCGACCTGGTCCAACACGCCGATGGTCATGGCGGACGGGAACGGCACGCTAAGGGGACCGACAGAGAACGTGACCGCGGGCGATGCGCTCGATCCGACCTTGTAGACGTTGAGTGTACCGTCGGACGTCCAGAACCAACTGCCTTGTCCCGTCAGATTGGCGATTGTCGGCAGAGCCCGGATGTCTTGCTGAGTTCCGTCGGCCGAGTACACCCACACGGTATTTCCCGTGTTGGTCAGGAACTGGCCGCCGTCCTGAAACCATGAATTGAATTGACCCTGGAAGGGCGCGCTCGAGGACGACGACCCCGACGGCAGCGATATCGTCTCAATCACGGACATGCCGGCGGGCCCAAGGGCAACGTGTACGGCGCCTGGCGAGGCGAACGCGATCGCGCCCGAGTAGTCGCCGGCGCGGGACACCACGACTGTACCGGAGGGCGACCAGACCGTCAGCCCGCTCGAACCGCCTGCGCAGAGGTAACTGCCATCCGAGGCGAGCCGCCACCAGAAGAAGCCCCCGGGCAACGTCGCTATCAGGCTGCCGTCCGCTGCTGAACGCATCTCGAACGCGCCGCTTATCTCGATGACGACAATTGACCCCGCAATGTCTGTCAACGGAGCGGTAAGACAGTTGGGATCGAGTTTACCAGTCGGAGTCAGACACTCGGCGGTGCCGGTCGCAACAAGGGCCGTCGTGCTGGCATCCCAGAGCACCCACGTGCCGCCGCTCAGGCTCAATACACGGGAGTTCCCGAGACGAATGCGATCGATTCCGCCCGTGTTCCCGAGGTTGAGCAACACTGACTGAACGGCGAGCGTCAGGGTGACTTTGGTTTGGCCACCGGAATTTTGAGCGGTCACCACATAAGTCGCCGCGGCCGCGGCCACGGCAGGTGTGCCGGCGATGCTGCCATCTGTCGTGCTAAAGGTCAGGCCAGTGGGAAGTGCTCCGCTTATCGACCACGTGACGACGGCGCCGCCGCTATTCGCGGGTGTCAGATGTACGGGCGCCTGCTTCGTCAACGCGAAATTGGTGCCGCCATAGTTAATCGCCGGAGGTGCATCGTTGACCGTGAGAGTGATTGTCGCGATGGCGCTGCCGCCGGCATTGCTCGCTTCTATCGTGTACTTCGTAACCCCTGTCACTGCGCTCGGGGTACCGGAGATGACGCCTGTGCTGGCGCTTAAGCTTAGGCCCGCGGGTAACTGGGGACTGACGGAGTACGTAGTCACCGTCCCGGTGACCGTGGGGGACAAGGACGAAATGGCTTTCCCGACTACGAAGGAGGGTGGCGTGGAATAGCTAAGACCACTCGGTGCAGGGGTGACTACCCCTCCGCCACCGCCGCCACCGCCGCCACCGCATGCGGCGACGAGGCTGGCGGTCGCAAGCCCAAATATCAATCGAGCAGTTCGGCAATGTTGCATGGTGCACGCGTCCGTGCGCTGGACAGAGTTTACTTACCGACTCCAGCTCAATAATTCGGCTTGGGACAGCCCTTTCTCAGTATTTACGTTATACGCGGCATACAGCTCGCCGTATCGCACTTGTCATATCCAGCGAGGATTTTTTTGGAGATGAATGGTGGGCCGTGTAGGGATCGAACCTACGACCAAGAGATTAAGAGTCTCCTGCTCTACCAGCTGAGCTAACGGCCCTAATCAATTTGGCCGAAATCGCCGGAGGCGATTTCGGCGGACATCACTTCGTCGACCGCAGGCAAAAGGCGTGGCTTTTGCCTGCTGCGCCCGCTGAAACGCCCACGCGGCAATTTCAGCGGACATCAATTCTGGGGTGGACGATGGGACTCGAACCCACGACAACCGGGATCACAACCCGGGGCTCTACCAACTGAGCTACGTCCACCGTCAGTCCCCCTCCTGGCGGCGGCTGGCGTGCCCGGCAGGACTCGAACCTGCGACCCTCGGCTTAGAAGGCCGATGCTCTATCCGCCTGAGCTACGGGCACGACTTCATCGCCCCTAGCCGGCCCCGCCGCACGGGGGGCGCGAATCATACGTAAGTGACTTACGGAGCGTCAATTTTCACGCACCTGCGCAGGCCGCGCCGGCGTCGCCCGGGCGCGCGGCCTCCTCGGGGAGCCACTTTGTTACACTCCCCCCGATGAAGGTCCCCACCAGCGCCCGGGAGTCCGGGCTCACCGCAGAGCGCGGCGTGGACGAGCCGAAAACCCCAACCGCTGCTACCGCGATCGCCCCGCGAGCGCGCATCGAAGCCTCCGCCATGGTCGGGGAGATCGCGCTCGTCGACGTACGGCGGCTGCTGACCGAATGGCTCGCGCATGAGCCCGGCGCACGACTCGGTCATGATCCGGAAGAGCTGCATCAGCTGCGCGTCACCGCGCGCCGCCTCGACGCCACGCTCATCCTCTTCAAGCATCATCTGCCCGCGGCGCTGGTACGCGCTCGCAAGACCGCGAAGGCGCTGCTGCGCGCGCTGGGGAGAACCCGCGACCTGGACGTACAGCTGCAGGGACTGGCGCACTATTGCCTCGATCTGCCCGAGGGGGAACGGGCCGCACTGGAGCCCCTGAAGGAACGGCTCACTCTGGAACGTGCGCGGGCGCGCGCCAGCATGCTGCGTGCGCTCGACTCCGAGCCGACCCGCCGCTGGATCCAGACCCTCAGCGCAACCACGGAGCAGGTGTCCGCGGGCAGCGATGCGGACGCCGCAAGCGTGGCGGCGGTCCTGCCGCAGCGCGTGCGCCGGCGCTTCCGCCGACTGCGCAAGGCGGTGCGCAGGCTGCGGGATGACTCCGTGATGGACGACTACCACCGTGTTCGCCGCCGCGCCAAGCAGCTGCGCTACGCGCTGGAGTCGGGGGCCGTCATGTGCGGCAAGCCAGCCGACGAGATGCTGAAAGCGCTGCGCCGGATGCAGAACCGGCTCGGGGCGCAGCAGGACGCCCACATGGCGGGGACCCGCTTGACCGCCCTCGCCGCGGACCCTGCCTCGGGCTTGCCGCCGGCGACACTCTTCCTCATGGGCCGGCTCGCCGAGCACCACGCGCGCATCAGCGCCGATGCGCCCGGAACGGTCGCCCGTTCCTGGCGCAAGGTACGCGGTCGGCGCTGGAAGGCGCTGCGCTCGAGACTCGGACAGTTCGAGCACGACGCGCCACGCGCGGACGAAGCAGCCATCGAGACCGCGGACACTGAAGCCGCGCTCGGCCCCAATAGCGCACCACCCGCTGCACCCGAAACCCGCCCGCTGAGCCACTGAGCGAAGGACACGCTCAGCACATGGAGCTGCTGATCGTCCGACATGCGATCGCCTTCGAGCGCAGCGCGAAACGCTGGCCAGACGACAGCGCGCGTCCGCTGTCGCCGAGGGGAGAAATGCGCGCCCGCCAGGCAGCGGCTGGACTCGCAAGACTCGCGCCCCGCCCGGGGTGTGTGCTGGTGAGCCCGCTGCTGCGCGCGCGTCAGACCGCCGCGCTCCTCACCGAGTACGCGAAGTGGCCGAAGGCGAGCGCGTGCGCCGAACTCGCTCCGGGCACCGCGCCCGAGGCGCTGCTCGCAGCGCTGCGACGCCTGCAGAAGAGGTGCGTCGCGGTGGTGGGGCACGAGCCCAATCTCGGTCGGCTGCTCGCCGCGTCCCTCGCCGGGAGTGCGCGCGCGCAGGCCGTCGTGCTCAAAAAGATGGGTGCGGCGCTGGTGGAATTCCCGGGCGCGGCGCGCGCCGGGGAAGCGCGCCTGCTGTGGCTCCTGCCGCCGCGGGCCCTGCGCGCGGCGCGCTAAATTGGCTGGCGCCTGTTCGCCCTTGAGGTCACTGCAACGCCGGGCGCCAAAGTCGCGCCTTTGGCGCCCGGCACGGAAGCGTATGTCCGAAAAATCGCCGCAGGCTGCCGCAGGCGATTTTTCCAATTGACTAGTGCGCGCCGGAGGAGTGCGCGGCTCCGAGGCCGCCGCGCAGCGGGCGCGCCAGCCACACGAGCCCGATCATCGCGATGAATATCATCCCCGAGACGTAGAAGATGTCGTTCGCCGAGAGCATGAAGGCCTGGCCGTCGACCAGGCTATTGATCAGCGCATTGCTCTGAGCGGCTCCCATGCCCCCCGCCTGCAGGTTCGCGAAGGCCTGAGTCGCCGCCGGGTGATTCGCCGTCAGTTGCTCGACCAGTTGCGCGTGGTGCAGGGTCGCCCGGCGGTCCCACAGCGTGGTGGTGATGGACGTGCCGAATGAACCGGCGGTGATGCGCGCGAAGTTCGACAGCCCCGAGGCGGCGGGGATGCGCTCCGCAGGCAGCCCCGAGAGCGTAATCGACATCAGCGGGATGAAGAATGTCGCCATCCCCGCGCCCTGGATCAGCGTCGGCACCAGCAGTGTGCCGATGGTGGCGTTGGTGTTGAAGTCAGCGCGCATGAAGAACACCAGGGCGAAGATCGCGAACGACGACGTCACCAGGATCCGCGGATCGATGCGGTCGACGAAGCGGCCGACGAACGGCGTCAGCACCAGAGCCAGCAGCCCCACGGGTGCCAGCACCAGCCCGGCAAGCGTCGCGGTGTAGCCCATGTACTGCTGCAGCCACAAAGGCAGCAGCACGACGTTACCGAAGTAAAGGCCGTAGCCGAGCAGCAGTGCGACGGTACTCACCCAGAAATTGCGGAATCCGGAACAGCGACAGGTCGACGATCGGGTGCTCTTCGGTGAGCTCCCAGATGAGGAACACCGCAAGTCCCACCGCCACCACGCAGGCGAGCGCGATGATCTGTCCGGAGTTGAACCAGTCGAGATCCTTGCCCTTGTCGAGCATGACCTGCAGTGCACCGACCCACAGCACCAGCAGTCCCAGTCCCACGGTGTCGACCGGCACGCGTGCGGTGGGCGTCTCGCGCTTGCGATAGATGGCCCAGGTCGCGAGCGCCGCGCCGATGCCGACCGGCACGTTGATGTAGAAGATCCACGGCCAGGAGATGTTGTCGGTGATCCAGCCGCCGAGCAGCGGGCCGACGACCGGCGCCACCAGCGTCGTCATCGCCCACATGGCGAGCGCCATGCCGGCGCGCTTTTTCGGATAGCTCGTGAGCAGCAACGACTGCGACAGCGGAATCATCGGACCGGCGACCGCGCCCTGGAGTACGCGGAAGAGAATCAGCCACGACAGGCTCGGCGCCAGCGCGCACAGGAAAGAGGCGATGACGAACAGCACCACCGAGGCCGTGAAGAGGCGCACCTGGCCGAAGCGGCGCGTCAGCCAGCCGGTGAGCGGCAGCGAGATGGCGTTCGCGACGCCGAACGAGGTGATCACCCAGGTGCCCTGGTCGGGCGAGACTCCCAGGTCACCGGCAATGGCCGGAATCGACACGTTGGCGATCGACGTGTCGAGCACGTTCATGAAGGTGGCGAGCGAGAGCGCCAGCGTCCCGATTGCGAGCGTGGTTCCGGTGAGGGGCGGTAGCTCCGGTGGCCCCGCCGAGCGGGCCGCGGGCGACGCGGGCGGGGCGCCGCCGGCGGGTGCGGTCGGGGAGCTGTTCTCCTGCGACACGGCTGGCGGCTCTAGTGCTGCGGCACGCGCGCGAGCAAGGCGGGGCCCGACGAGCGGTCCGCGGCGCGGCGACCCGCCAGCGCGGGCGCGGCGCCCGCCCCGTTTGCCGCGATGATGGCCGCTACGCGCGCGTCCGCCTGCTCGTCGCCGCTGTCGGAGGCCTCGGTCGACCACAGCACCGCGCTGCGCGCCACCTGCGGCAAGCGTGCGCCGTTTGCGTCGTGGGTGTTGACATCGGCTTTCATCGACAGGCCGATCTGCAGCGGGTGCGCGGCAATCTCGCGCGCATCGAGCGCAATGCGCACCGGCACGCGCTGCACGATCTTGATCCAGTTGCCGGTGGCGTTCTGGGCCGGCAGCAGCGCGAACGCCGCCCCGGTGCCGGCGCCGAAACCGGCCACCGTGCCGTGGTAGACCAGGTGGCCGCCGTAGAGATCTGCGGTGAGGCGTACCGGCTGGCCGACGCGCATCCCCGCCAGCTGCGGCTCCTTGAAGTTCGGCATCGACCCAGACCTCATCGAGCGGCACCACCGCCATCAGCGGCGCGCCCGGGCTGACGCGCTCGCCCAGCTGCACGCTGCGCCGCGCCACGAAGCCCGAGACCGGCGCCGCCAGCTCGGTACGCGAGTAGGTGAGATAGGCGCTGCGTACGGCAGCCGCCGCGTCGCGCACCTGCGGGTGGTCCTGCAGCGTCGTGCCGTCGACGCGCGCGCGATTGGCGGCCAGCTGCTGCCGTGCCGCGAGCAGCCCCGCCTGCGCGCCCTTCACGGCATCGCGGGCGTGCTGCAGCTCCTCGCCCGACACGGCGCCGGAGGCGCCGAGCTTCACCCGTCGCGCGAGATCGCTCTGCGCCCCCGTCAGATCACTCTCTTTGAGCTGCGACGGCGGCCTGGAGCTCCGCGGTGGTGGCGAACAGGTTGCGCACGTCGCGCACCGTGCGCGCGAGCTGCGCGTCGGCCGAATCGAGCGCGAGCTTGGCGTCCGCCTGATCGAGCCGCACCAGGGGCTGCCCCGCTTTCACGAACTGGGTATCGTCGGCGCCGATCGCCACCACGGTCCCGGAGATCTGCGGGGTGATCTGCACCACGTTGCCGTTCACGTAGGCATCGTCGGTGGTCTGGTGATAGCGCAGTATCTGCGTCCAGTAGAGTGCATAGATCGAGCGCGACTGCGGCCACCGTGCCACCGGCGCCCGCCAGCCAGCGCCAGCGCCGCTTCGTGGCCGCGGTGCGGCTGGTTGCGGCCGGGGGTGAGCTGTCGTCCTGGGTCGTCATGGTGGTCCTCGGTGCGAAATCTGAAAAGCGAGTCACTTCAGCCGGGCGTCTTCTCGAGTGCGTTGTCGAGCATGCGGGCGAGCAGGCCCTCCAGCCGGCGCGCCTCGGCCTTGGTAAAGCCGCGCAGGAAGCGGTTCTGCACCGCCATCGACAACTCGCGCATACGCGGATAGGCCGCCTTGCCCTCCTCCGTCAGCTCCAGGTGCACCAGCCGGCGGTCCCGGGGACTGCGCTGGCGGCGGATGAGACCCTTGCTCTCCAGACGATCCAGCATGCGCGTCATGGCGCCGGCGTCATACGAGATGCCCTTGCACAGATCGGACGCCGACTTCGGCTCCGGGTCCTTGGCGAGCGTCGCGATCACGCTGAACTGCGCGGCGCTCAGCTCGAGCGGCGCGAGCCGTTTATCGGCCGCCAGCTCCTTGTCGAGCGCCCCGAGCATCTCCACCCGCACGCGAGCCAGCAGGGAACCGATGGCCTTGCGCGGCTGGAAAGTCGCGCCGTCGTAAATGTCGCCCAAGGTCGCACTCCGTGGAATCTCCCCTTCGGGGGACCCGAGCGCCTCTCACCCGGGGATTGGTCGGCATACTACTTGCCTAGGCTGTTATTGTCAAGGCTTCTACTGTCTTGACTTTAATTGCCCTGGCAGATCCATGTCCCGAGCCTGTCACAGGCCCGGCGCACAATGGGCGGGTGTCTGACGGGTGGATCTCATGGCGCAGCTGACGAACACGGCCGCGCGGCGCGAATACCGCGCGTTGCACGCGGCCCCGACGATCGACGTACGGGCGCGGACCTCGAGCAGCTGCGCGCGATGCTGGCGCGGGAAATCGCGCCGCACTGAGGTTATCGGGGCGACAGGATTTGAACCTGCGACCCCCTGCTCCCAAAGCCAGTATTGTATTCCTATGTGTTCCTGTATATTCCTACCGCATGGGCGCTCACCTTACCGCAAAATGCTGTATTTCTGGCGGTTCGACGCATGCATTGGACAGGCACCGATAGGAACGATGCGGCACGGTTCTGCTGGTACCCTGAGCGGTACCCCAGGCAGGTCGGATGAAGATTACCGACTCGTGGCTCTCCGCGGCGATCGCGAAAAATCGCGGCAAGCCGAAGTACCGCAAGACTGTGGACCGTGGACCCTCACGGCCGGGACTCATGGTCACCGTGTACTCGGACGGCACTGCGGGCTTCCTGGTGCGTTACACGAGGCCCGGCGGCGAGCGCGTGCTCATGCCAATCGGTACCTATGGGAACAAGGCCGGCCTGTCCTTGGCCGACGCCTGTAACGAGCACGATCGCGCTATCACGCTGCTCGAGAAGGGCAGCGACCCAAAGGATGAGCGCGAGCGGCGCCAGAAGGAGGCCGAGGAGGCGCGCCGGGAGCGTGCGGGCGCGGATACGGTCGCCAGCCTGGTTGAGCAGTTCGTGCACAGGAAGCTCCGGGCTGAGCGCTGGGACGCCGAGGGTAGTCGCTGGATCAGGGACTCGAAGGCGAACACCAAAGCCCGCAAGCGTCCCGACGAGGCCGCAGCCATGCTCGGCTACTACGGGGCCGCCCAGCCGCGACAGAAGCGCCGAGGGCGGCGTGCGCACGTCCCGACGCTCCTCTCCGAATCGGCTCACGCAAGGCACGCGATGTGACTCGCCGTGAGCTGGTCGCTTTCCTCGATAGCATCCGGGACCGGCCGGCGCCCGTCGCTGCCAATCGGGCGTATTCGCTCCTGGTGCAGCTGTTCAATTGGGCTACAGCCAAGGACCTCCTGCCGGCCTCACCGATGGCGGGCGTTGAGCGCCCGGGCGGTGAGGAGAAGCCGCGTCGCCGCACGCTGACGGCCGAGGAAATTGGCGCCTTCTGGACGAAGCTCGACACGGCCGAGATGGCCGACCCGACGCGCATCGCGCTTAAGCTGCTGCTCGCCACCGGACAGCGCCGCGGTGAGCTGACGTTCGCGAAGTGGACGGATTTCGATCTGGCCGCCAAGCGCTGGACCATCCCGGTAGAGCTCCTCAAGAGCGCGCATGCCAGGCGCGACACCTCAGAGCCTCACGTGGTGCCGCTCTCCCCTCTCGCAATCGAGCTATTGCGCAACCTCCGGGAGCTCACAGGCGAGAGCGTCTACGTGCTTCCGGCGCACGCCGACAAGAGCAAGGATCGGCCGTACAGCGAGCGCGTGCTCTCTCGAGCTGTCCGCAACAATGAAACGCACTTCGGCATTCCGCACTTCGTGCCGCACGACCTAGCGCCGAACAGCGGCGAGTTTCATGACGAAGCTCAAGGTACCGCGGCTGCACGTCGAGAAGGTGCTCAATCACGCCACCGGCGACATCGCCGAGGTGTACGACCGTCACGACTACCTGCCCGAGAAGCGGGCCGCGCTGGTGAAATGGGGCTCACATCTGCAGGCGATCATCGAGGGCCGTAAGCAAACAGTCGTCCCGATGGTGCGGCATGGCTGAGCACGCATGGGATAACGCCACGTGGGTGCTCGCGCTCATGTGCTACCCCCATGAGAATGTTCTGCTCGAGCGGATTGCGCGCGGGCAGGAAATCCTCATACGGCGCGACACCGAGCGCGCCTTCCAGAGAGAGGGGTCCCGAGCCGGCCATGTCGCTGGCAACGTGCTCGTCGCGCTCTATGCCCTCGCTACCTCGCCGTGGCGCATCAAGGAGCCAAGCTTTGCGCGAGCTGTCCACAGCGCTGGGATGGTCGCGATGGCTGACTCAGCGGCCGATGCTGCACATGGAGTTCGTCACGGTCGGCCACGCGGCCACACGAAGATCGAAGCCTGCTACGACGCTATGCGCCCGGTGGCGCACCTGTGGGCGGCGTTCCGACTGCATTGGGAGTTCCCGACGCGAGCGCATGAGGAGCTGTTCAACAGCGCCGAGGGTGTGCGCACCTTTCTTGGTATTGCCCGCGGTGTGCAGGACTTTGCCATGGCATGGGTGCCTGCGCGTACCAATCCACGCCACGCGATCGCTCCACTACTCGGTGAAACGCCCTGGCTCGTACCGGATGAGATCGCGCCGCTCTATCCACCGTGGCGCCATAAGCCGACATGGCTGCTGAAGGCTGACGCCACCTACAAACGCAGATCGAGATAGCTGACCGCCCCGCGTATCTGCGGGGCCGTGCCCGCACAAGCGGCTAAACCTAAGACTCGCTCCTTACAGCGGCGGCATGTGCCTATCCGCAGATGGAGCGAGTAATGGAAACCCTTCAAGCCCTTGACCCGTCCGGCCTGATCTCGGGCCCGGAGATCGACACGGATCTCGGCATTACCGACCGATGCCGCCGTGAGATGGTGACTGATGGTCGCCTTCCCCCTCCGGCCGGCTACATCGGTGGCCGTGCTCGTTGGCGGCGCGCTGACTACCTCGAGGCCCGCGAGCGACTGCTCAAGAACGGGCGTCCGCGCCGTCCGGGCGTTACCGCAGAGGCCGCGTAATCCTCAATCCCCAGATGCGAGAAAGCCCGCGGCCGTGGCAAGCGTGCGGGCTCTCTCAAGGACTCGTCGATGTCAATTCTACAGTTTCGCCCGCGCCGGCCGCAATCCGCGCTTGACGGTTTCTACTTCGCGAAGCCCGTCGCTGAGCAGCACGCGCGCATCCGGCAACTCGCTCAAGCACGGCTAAGCCCCGAGCAGATCGCACAGCTTGTGCGGCTTTCGTTCGCAGAAGTGACGGCGATCGTCAACACGCCGCCGTGAAGGGCTTCCCCTACGTTCCGTGGTTCCACGGAGATTTTCTGCGCAGCACCGCCGGCTGGACCCCGATGGAGAGGTACAGCTACCTCATGCTGCTGTGCGCGCAGTTCGAGATGGGGCCGTTACCCAACGACTTGGGCAGGCTCGCCAGCATCGTGGGCATAGAAACGCGCGAACTGGCAAAGCTCTGGCCGCTCATCAGCCGCAAGTTCAAGACGACTGCCGCCGGGCTCATCAATCAGCGGATGAAGGAGCACAAGGCCAACTGCGTCCGGTATCGAGCCAGTCTGAGCGCTGCCGGCAAGAAGGGCATGCGCGCCAGGTGGGGCAAACGGAGTGCCAATGTGGTGGATTTTCAAGGGCGGCAGAAGCCCCATGAATAACCACCTTAGTAACCCGGTTATAACACCCGCGATGGAGTGGGATGGGATTGCTTACGAGGGAGGCACTGAGTCTCTACGGAGTGCAGGGGGTGAAGGGACACCGAAGCTCGAACAGGGAGGGGCCGCACCTCTCGCAGGCTTTCTCGATTCACTGCCGCGTTGCTGCGACGTACTGAGCGACTACCAGCGAGAGCAGCTCGCAGTGACGGGCCGGGCCCTACGTGCGGGGTATCGGCGCATCGTGCTGCAGGCGCCGACCGGAAGCGGAAAGACTCACTGCATAGCGGCGGTGACCGCCGGCGCAGCCGATAGCGGCCTTCGCGTGTTGATCCTGGCGACGCGCACGCGGCTGGTGCGCCAGATCCATGACCGGCTCGAGGAGTTCGGCGTCGCACATGGCGTCGTTGCCGCTCCGCTGCCTGAACTGCTCGACCACGCGCGCGCCGTGCAGATCGCGAGCGCTGACACCCTGTACCGGCGTTCGATCGCCGAAAGCCGCCTCCCGTTGCCGCCGGCCGAGGTGGTGATCTTCGACGAGGCGCACCTGGCGGGCGCTGAATCGCGGCTCGCAATCCTCGGGAGTTACCCTCAGGCGCTGCGCCTCGGATTCACTGCGACGCCGGCTCGGAAGTCCGGCCGTGGCCTGAGTGCTGTCTTCGACGTGCTGATCCCGGGCCCGTCGGTGCTCGAGCTGATCGCCGCCGGCATGCTGGTGCGCCCGCGGATCTTCAACGCGCCGATCGTCACCGCATCCGAACTCGCAGCGGTGCCCAGGGACAAGGACACGGACTACCAGGCCGGCGCGCTCGGCGCGCTGCTGTCACGGCCGAAGTTGGTCGGCGATGTCGTAGGAAACTGGCTCCGAATCGCCAACGGCAAGCGGACGCTCTGTTTTGCGGTGAATAAGGCCCACGGCGCGCAGTTGGTGCAGGAGTACAGCCAAGCCGGCATCGCCGCGGAACTGCTGACCGACAACGATTCCGAAAGCACCCGCGAGGAAGTCATCGCACGCCTCGAGTGCGGCACCACGCAAGTGGTCGTGAACTGCTTCCTGATGAGCTACGGCGTGGACCTACCCACGGTCGAATGCATCGTGCTCGCACGCCCTACTCGCAGCGTCGCGATGTTCCTGCAGATGGTCGGCCGCGGCATGCGCCCGGCGCCGGGCAAGACGGATTTCCTGCTGATCGACCACGGGCGCGTCGTGGAGTCGCTCGGGCTGCCGCATGCCCCTCGGGCGTGGTCGCTCGAGGACGGCCGCAACGTCAACACCGAGGCTCGCGAGCAGTTCGGGCGCAAGTCGGCCGAGGAGAAACCCCGCAGCTGCCCCGAGTGCAATCACCTGTGGCTCGTTTCCGAGGAAGGCGACGCATGCCGCGAGTGCGGGTGGAAGCCCACGCCCCGCCCGAAAGCGGTCCAGGTTGAGGAAGCGCAGCTTGGCGAGCTCGACTACGACAAGCCGGCGAGCATCGCGCCGCACGCGCCCGAGGTGGTGCACTTCTTCCGAGAGGCCCTGTACTGGTACGTCGCTCGCTGGCCGGATCGCTGGCGCGACCGCCCGAAGTCTGGCCGGTGGTGGGCGTGGCAGCAGACACGCGAGAAATTCGACTTTGCCGAGTCGGTGCGGATGCCGTCGGCATTTTGGGAATGGGCGCCTGCGCTCACATCGGCAGCGGTCAACGGCTGGCTCAAGTCGCAGCTGATCCGCTACGCGAAGCGCCGGAGGGCCGCGTGATACGCGCCGACGACATACACGCTCGCATCGGCTCGGCCTGGCCGGCGGTCCTGGCGCAGCTCGGCATCGGTGAGGATTTTCTCCGCCGGAAAGGCGGTCCGTGCCCCGCGTGCGGTGGTCGGGACCGTTTCACATTCGACAACCGCAAGGGCCGCGGTGACTTCATCTGCCGCGGCTGCGGCGCCGGGGATGGGTTCGCATTGCTGATGCGCGTGCACGGTTGGCCGTTCGCTGAGGCGCGCCGCCGCGTGTTGAACGCGAGCGGGATTGACCGGGCGCCCGCTGCGCACAAGGCGTTGCCTGCGGCGATCGCACCCAGCCCCGCGGTAGCGATGCCCCCCGGTAAGGTTCGCGCCCTGGCGCGCGCTGCGTGCGGTGTGGTGGATTGTCCGGATGCGGTTGCGTACCTCACCAGCCGCGGGCTGTGGCCGTTGCCCACCGGCTGCACGCTGAAGGCGCATCCGTCGCTCGACTATTGGCACGAAGGACAACACGCGCGCTATCCCGGGCTACTGGCCGAAGTGCGCGACGTTGCCGGCGATCCGGTGAGCGTGCATCTCACGTTTCTGAACGACGGACGCAAGATCGCGGCGCCCGATGCCCGCAAGCTGCTGTCCCCGTGCGCCGGCCGCGAGGGGTGCGCCGCTCGTCTGATGCCAGCCGGCGAGGTGATGGGCGTGGCCGAGGGCATCGAGACGGCGCTATCCGCCGCGGCGCTCGACGGCGTGCCGGTATGGGCAGCCCTGAACACCTCGTTGCTCGCCAAGTTCTTGCCGCCCGCTGGTGTCAAGACGCTGCGAATCCACGCCGACCGCGACATCCCGGGCCTCGAGGCCGCGGGCCGCTTGATGGAGCGCCTACAGGGGCGCGTGCGTTTCGAACTGCGCGTGCCGCCCGCCCCGCACAAGGATTTCAACGCCCAACTGATGAGCCGTACCCGCGGCGAAGGAGTGACCCCGTGAGTGAGACCGTCCCGCCGCAGCTGCCGGCAATCGCCGACGCTCGGCTGCCCGCGAGCTACGAATCCGCGCGCAAAGCGCTGGCGGAGTGTTCCCAGATCGACGAGTGCAAGGAGTGGAGCGACAAGGCCGCCGCGCTCGCGAGCTACGCTCGTCAGGCCAAGGAGAGCACGCTCCATAACCTCGCACTTCGCATCCAAGCTCGAGCAACCCGCCGGTACGGCGAGCTGCTGAAGCAGATCCCGCGCGGTGATGAGGCGACCCGCTTCGGGCGGGACGGCGGCGACCCGCCCGGGCAGGTGGGCGCCCACCCGCCCGTAACGCGCACCCAGGCAGCTACGCAAGCCGGTCTGTCGGAGCGTCAGCGCAAGACGGGCTTGCGCGTTGCCAATGTTCCACGTGATGAGTTCGAGGCGGCCGTCGAGAGCGAAACGCCCCCGACGGTGAGCGAGCTCGCGATACGGGGCACGGCGTCTCATCCGCAGTCGCTCGCACCTGGACCGCCCCCGGCGGACCTCGCGCTGGTATCGCGTGCGCAGTCGCTTCTTTGCGAGCTGGCGGCGTTCTGCGGTGCCTATGAACCCGTGAGCATCGCCCACGCACCGGGAGCGGATGCGGACCTGCTGCGCGGGTACGTCGCAACCATTGACCGATGGCTGGATCGTTTTGTGACGAATCTCCGTGCGGAGGACGCCGCTGCTTGAGTGCTCGCAGTACAGCGCTCGCGACGCTGCGGCGCTGCCGTGAGGCGGTGCGCAGCGGTCTCTCCGGGGCTGAAGTGGACGGCATTCTCGGGGCTGCAATGCAGGTACTCGAACGCCCACAGCAGCGGCCGGTAACAGAAGCGCGCCTCGATCAATTCCGACGCCTGCAGCGGCAGCTAGCGCGCTTTCCCGAGCGCAGTCGCGGTGCCGTGATCCGCGAGCGAACCGGGTGGAGCAAGCAGAAGTATTACCGTTTGAGCGCGCGCGCCAAAGTCTCACTGCCCAAGTGAGACTTTCGCGCGGTCTAATACTTGAACGGTACCGTGAGGCCCATCATGACCAGCAAGCAGAAAACCACCGCAGTCGCCGAGCTGAGCGCGCAGCTCAAGGCGCACGATGCTGCCGCGCTCGCCTCAATGCGGGAGGCGCAGAAGCATTTGCGCGTTGCGACGGCCATCGAGGTCAAGCTGCGGCGCCTGCAACCCCGCAATATCGATTCCCGAGTCGCGTTCGCGTGAGGAGTTGCCAATGAGCGCCGAGCCTGAAATCACCCTACGCCTCCCGCAGTCCGTGCTCGACGTTGTGTTGAGACACCTCTACGCGGGTCGATACAGCGACGTAGCTGACGCCATTTCGTACATCGCAACCCAGGCCGCGCCGCAGTACAACCAGCTTGCAAAGATCGCCGAGGCCGAGTCAGCCCCAGCGACGAGCACCAGGAGTCAGTAATGGCGGATTCAGATAGCGGTAGCGGCCTCGCGGGCGTGCTAGCGCCCTGGATGAGCAGCGGCAGTCCCTGGGACCCATCAACTTACGGGGGAGCCGGTAATTTCGGCGCCGCCATGTTGTCGGCCGCCGGTCCAACTCCTTATCGCGTTCCGTTTGGAGTCGCACTCGGCAAAGCGATGCAAAGCGGTCAGGCGAACGCGTTGCAGATGGCCCGCGCGCGAATGGGCGCTACGGGTGACGCACTCAGCATGCAGCGCTCAATGGCGATGTTTCCGTATCAGATGGCCTACCTACAGCAGCTCGCCGCGCTCTCGGGTACTGGTGGGGGTTCGCCTAACGCATCGTCAGCCGATAACACCAGCGCGACGAGCCAGGGCACCCCCTCTGACGCGAGCACTGCCACGAGCCCCGCAAGCAGTTCCGCGAATCAGCCGGCGCCGTGGGTCGGCAACGCGCCCCCGCCATATCTCGCCGCTGACGATTCTTCCGGGCCGCCACCGAGCGCGGCGCCTTCGCGTGCCGCTCCGTCGATGAGTGCGCCAGGTACCGCGGGCGTTGATCCGTTCGGCGCGATGAGACTGGCCGCATTCGGCGGGGCAATGGGGATGCCGGGCGCCGGGCAGCTCTCCGATCTCGGCAAGGCGCAGCTGGAATACAACCCCGGGATCGCCACCAACATGGCGCTCGCGAAGGATCCGCTCACGCTCGACCGCACGATGGTCGCGCAGTCCTTGGCTGCCGGCGATAAACAAGGCGCTCAGGCGGCCTACCTGAAGTTCCTGAAGGACTCGGGTCAGGTCACGGTCGATCGCTACGGCAACGTCACGACTCTCGGCAACATCAACCCCAAGGATCTGGGCGTCAACACGTTCCTGCCCGCTCAGGGCATGCAGACTTCGGGCGGTGTTGCGTCGCCCATTCCGGGAATCCTCGGGACGCGCCAGGCGCTCGCGGCTGCGGAGGCTACGGGCAAAGCTGCCGGCGAGCTTGCGACTGTCGTCGATCCGGTCACGCATCAGACCTACCAGGTTCCCAAGTCCGTGCTGTTGGGTGCTGGTGCCGTGGGGGGCGCGCCCGGCGCCGCAGCCGGTGGCGCACCGTCCACGGGTGCCACGGGGACGCCTGGGGCCTCCGGTCCGTCGCTCCCGCTTGCCGCTCTCAGCCCCGGGCAGCAGGGCTTCCTCCGTGAGCGCGGCGCGGAGTCGGCGAAGTACGTGACTCAATTGCAGGAGGCGGCCGACTCGGCCACGACCACCAACTACGCTCTGGATCAGATGACGGCCGCGGCTCGTGGCGCGTCCCTCGGGCCTGCGGCACCGGGGCGCGAATGGTTTGAGAACATGGCCGCGGCCCTTGGGCAGCAAGTTGGGCTCGCTCCCCCAAAGGAGCTGTCGAGCTACGAGCAGCTGGGCAAGTACGGCAACCAAATTGCCTTCGCAGCCAGCCGCCAAATGGGCGCCCGCGAGGCCGCGCAGATCGTGCAGCTGCAGATCCAAAGCAATCCCAACAAGGCGCTTGTGCCCGAGGCGTTCGCCGGCCTCACGCAGAGCATGCGCGCGATGAACAGCTACGTAATCGCAAAGAACACCGCCATTCAGGCGCAGAGCGGTTCAGACAATGACTCCGCGCTGCAGGCCGCATCGGTGTGGACGCAGCGCATTGACCCGCGCGTGTGGGACCTGGAGTCTCGGGCCGCAACTCGCGACGAAGTTCGCCGGCACGATCGGTGTGCCGAAGATCGCAACGGCGATTCCCGTGATGTCGTCCGAGGACGGCATTGCTGTAATCCGTAACCTGACCCCCTCGATGCGGCAGCAGGTCCTCGCACGCCTGCCGGTACCCGTGAAGCAGGAAATTCTGCAGGGCCTGCAGCAGGCGGGCTCAACGGGGTACCAGCGCGGCGCAAGCGGGAGTTTCTGAAATGGACTCAATCGACCCGGGCGCCGATCCCGCATCCCTCATGGGCGCCAAGCAGACCCCCGCCGCCCCTGCGCAGCAGGCTCCCACCGATAGTGCAACGCTCGACAAGCAGATCCTGGCGCTGGCCGCTACTCCGGCTGCTTCGGCACCGGACGGGGGTAAGACAGGCCGCACGAGAGCTGCCAAGGGCGCCGATGACGCCGAGCAAGCCGCACCGGCTCGTCTGACCGTCGGCCTCGGGCCCTGGTACGTGAAAACGCCGGTACCAATACCTCACTGGCTCGACAACACCATCGGCGGCTCAGGGGGGCGAGCCTTGCAGCTTCGGGCAGGGAATCGAGCAGTCACTCGGCGGGCAACGCCCGACCCGCTCGCCGCTGCGGTTGCTCAGCAGCAGCAGACCGGGGCGGCTGGCAAAGGGGCTCTTGGGATCTGTCCTCACCGATGCCGCGCTGACTGCGCCAATCGGCGGCGCTGTCACATCCGGAGTCGCGAAGGCTCGGCGGTCTCGGTGCCGCGGGTACTCGCCGCCAACACGCTGGACGTGCAGCGATTCAAGCGCTACACAGGGCGCTATCACCGCGCCGCCCGGCGATCGGCTCGAGGGCGCTGCGCTTGGTACCGCGCTGTCGCCCGTGCTGCCCTTCGCCGGAGCTCTTGGCGGCAAGGTCGTGCAGGCACTCACACGCACGCCCGAGGCGCAGGCGTCATACTCGATCGCGGCGTGTCGTTGACGCCCGGCAACAACAGATGAACCCCGAAGGGGCCGTAACCAATCGGGTCGAGCAGGCATTCACGAATCTGCCGCTCATCGGCGGAAAGATCGCGAACGCGCGCGCGGGATGAGCGCAGCAGTACACGCGCGGAATGCTCCAGGATGCGGTCGCACCCGGCTCGAACGCATGACGAGCGCCCCGGATGCCGACTTTAACGACCTGGTGAGACACTCAGCGTGGATTCGACCAGGCGTACGACAGCACGACTGCGCAGCGCGGTGCCCGCTGTGGCTTCCCCGTCGGCGCCAAGGTCATGAACGTCAGCGGCCCGGATGTTACCTCTGACGGATGCCTTTCAGCAGCTCGCGGACAAGCCCCGCCTTGGCATGACGGTCACGCAGCGTCAGGCAATGGGCCAGCAGCTTCAGGAGAAGCTCGCCGAGACGATCGCTGTAGCGAAGCGCTCCGGCGGAATGACAGCGGACGACCTGCAAGGGCTGCGCTCGGACCTTCGCGATGCGGTGCGCGATGTCTCACCGACCGACAACGCCTCGCGGGCACAGAAAGGGTTTTGGACCGATGCACAGCAGGCCGTGACGCAGGCGCTCAATAGCCAGCTTCCCGCCAGTACCGCGCAGGCATTGCAGAACATCGACCAGCAGTACGCGAAGTTCGCGATCGTGCGTCGCGCCGCGGTGCTCGCGAAGGATTAGCCCGGAAGGGCCATGCGCCCGCGCAGTTCTCGCAGGCGATCAAGGAAGCGACGCCGCCGAACTCCTACGCGGCCGGTGGCGGATGGAATCGGGACGTATCGAAGGCCGCGCGCAGTGTCTTTCAGTCTCACGATTCCTCGGATATGGGCGCCACGGGCGCCGGGATTATCGCGCCGGTCATGCACGGCCTCGAAGGTGCCGGCGCGCTAGCGCTCGGCCTGCACAACCCGCTCGCGCTCGGCGGTGTGGCGGCCGGATTGGGCAGGATTGCGGACGCCTACACGCGCCCCGGCCTTCGGGCTCTTGCGGGACAGACGGGTTGGCAGCAGGCCGCGAGCGCGCGCTCGGTGCCATCCCCGCGAATGTCAGGAAGCGCTTCAGCCTACGGCTGTGCCGGAAGTGCTCCCGCAGCTGCTGCTCGCGCAACCGCAAACGGTAGCGCCCTGGATAGGGCAATGAGTCAGATCGTTGAAGCCCACCAGACGAGTGGAACCCAGATGAGCAGCGAGAGCGCAATCCACACAAGCACGGGGAACCAGCTGCGGCGCTCCGCCTCGGTGCGCGGGACCATGTTGATGGGTTGCAGCAGAAACGATCGCACGCGCGCAGAGCGCATCCGCACCACGCGACGCTTGATCGGTAGCGCGACGAGCGCGACCAGGAAGAAGAATCCCAGGACGATGAGCGGGCGCAGGATGAGTGAAAGGGCGGTGTCCATGTCGATAGCTTACCGTTACTCGGCGGCGGTTGGGCGCAGGAGCAACCCGCATGAACTGCCGTAAGGGCGACCTGGCGCTCGTCCTGAGCGGTCCCAGCGCGGGCCAGATGGTCACTTGCCTCGAGTCGTTGCCCGCGGGCTGGCAGCGCGACGATCTGCCCCCCGCCATCAGGCAACGCGGCGGCAGACAGCAGATCGCCGAGTCGGCGGGAGCGCTGTGGCGTGTAGACCGGGAGATTGAGTGGGGCGAGACGGCCGAGAGCCGCAGGTATGGGCTGCCGACCCGCATGCATGTGGTGCCCGACCGTGCGCTCATGCCGATCAGACCGGATGGTGAATCAGACCAGCAAGAGCGCACCACGGAAAACGCCGCCGTCGCTTGAAACATTCATGACCGATTCAAAAACAGCACAAAACGCTCGCATCGGCGCCGGTAAGCCTGGGCCCGGACGCCCGAAAGGCTTGGCGAACAAGCAGACGCGCGCCGCCAAGGAGGCGTTTGGACTCGCGTTCCAGGGCATTGGCGGAGTGCCCGCGCTTATCAAGTGGGGGAAGGACAATCAGACCGAATTTTTCAAGCTCTACGCCCGGCTGATCCCCACCGAGGCGCACGTCTCGAATCCGGACGGCACGCCGCTCAACTTCGTGCTGAGCGTCCCGCCGAAAGCCGAGTAATGGAGCGCTGGGACCCCACCCCAAGGCAGGCCGAGTTTCTAGCGGCCACCGAGGATGAGGTGCTCTACGGGGGCGCTGCGGGCGGTGGGAAGTCCGACGCGCTGCTCGTGGATGCGATGGGCCTGCAGCAGCGAGCGATCGCGAACCCCAACTATCGGGCGCTGATCCTGCGGCAGACCTTCCCGCAGCTGCGAAAGCTCTTTGACCGCGGCCGTCAGCTCTATCCGCGCGTGGCTCCGGGCGCTGAGTTCTACGAGCGCCCGTGGAGTGAGTGGCGTTTCCCTTCGGGGGCCAAGATCATCTTTGGCTCCTGCGAGCGTGACGTGGACGTGCACGACTATCAGGGCCACGAGTTCCAGTGGATCGGTGTTGACGAGCTCGGTCACTACAGCAGCCCCTACGTGTGGGAATACCTCTCGAGCCGCTTGCGCACCGCAGACCCAGCCTTGCGCTGTTACATGCGGGCGACGTGCAACCCCGGCCCAAAGTGGATCCAAGAGCGTTGGGGTATCGCAGACGCCGGGCAGAATTGCCGTGCCAGCATTAGCGTGCGGCTCGAGGATGGCCGCTCGATCGTCAAGCGCCTGCGATTCATCCAAGCGCTACTCAAGGACAATCCCTACCTGGCGACAGACGGCCAGTACGAAGCCCAGCTACAGCGCTTGCCGGCCGCCGAACGCGCCGCGCTTCTTAAGGGTCGATCGGGGTGTAGTCGATCTGCCGGGCGCCGTCTACCGAGAGGAGCTGGCAGCCGCGCGTGAGCAAAAGCGCATCACGGGCGTCCCGTACGACAAGGCGGCGCTGGTGCACACGTACTGGGATATCGGCATTGCCGACGCAACCTGCATCTGGTGTGCGCAGCGTGTCGGGCGCGAGTGGCACCTGATCGACTACTACGAGGAGCGGGGCAAGACTGCTGCGGACGCTGCGGCGTGGCTCAAGGCCCGCGGCTATAGCTACGGTGAGCACTACCTGCCCCACGATGCCGAGGCGCGCGAGAAGGGAAGCGGGCTCACCTACCAGGACGTGCTCGAGGGTTTGGGATTCCGCACCCGCATCACTCCCCGGCTCGGCGTTGAGGAAGGTATCTCCGCTGCCCGCATGATCTTCGGGCAGTGCTGGTTCGATGAGCGGCGCTGCGAGGCCGGTGTGCGAGCGCTGACACACTACCGGCGCGAGTGGAAGGACCGCCAGGGGCAGTTTGCAGCTCCCGTGCATGATTGGGCGAGCCACGGCGCCGATGCGTTCCGGTACTTCGCTGTCGCGAGCCGCCTTGATGCCGAGGAGTTCAACGGCATGAACCTGCCGCCGCTCGAGGAGCTCTACCCGCAGTACGCCGAGCAGGCGAGAGTGATTATCTGAAGGCAACCGCGGCGCAGCAGCCGCAGGCGGCATAGGCTGTTGAATGTACCCGTCTCTCGACGCTGAAGCTCGAGGCAGCCGCACTCCTTGGCTGGGCGGATCACCGACCCTCAGGACTACAGCGTGCGACTCGGTGCCAGATGCCCCGGCTAACTACATCTGTCGCATTGCGCGACTCAATCTCACCCCAGGCTGTACGCAAGCAAGTCAACGCCGCGGAAAGGCGCCGGAAGTTCGACCCCGCGAAGAACAAGGCAGGCTCTGAGAGCGGCTCAGCGCCCCCACTGGATGGCGTACACTTAGTTCGCGCGCGAAGAGGGATACCTCTCTTGCACGCCCCAATGGAGGAGTGGAGGGCCCTTCTCCGACCCGCGCACGACACGAGGCGAACATCGTGAAGAAGCTCGTAATGATCATGGCTGCACTGGTCGCAACAGGCTGCGCGAGTACGGTGCCCATGAAAATCAAATCTGTTCCGGCCGGACGGACTCGGGAACAGGTGCAACTCGATAATCTTGAGTGCTCGAACATGAGCCACACTCAAGGCCCATGGGTGTACGGGATTGGCACGGCGATCATGCGATCAGAATCCGCAAAGAAATATGCCGAATGCATGAGCGCGCGGGGCTACGTTGTCGAGCGAAACAGCGGGAACGCGGTGTCTCCAGGGCAGCAATCGGCGCACGCGGTCGAAACCAAGCGTGCCGCCGCCCCACAGGCCCCTGCAGCAGTGGCTATTCCTGTCGCCCAAACCCAGGTTGTCTCAATTCCTCAAGCGCCAGCCGCGACAATGTCAGCACCTGCTACGGTAACACCGGCAACGCCTCCGACTGCATCAGGGTCGGCAGCCGACAGACTCAAGAAATTAGAGGATCTCTACAAGTCTGGCCTGATCACCAAGGACGAATACGACCAGAAGCGACGGGAGATCCTGTCATCGCTGTAAACCGGCCGTCGTCACTTGGGCACCTTGCGCAGCGTCGCCGCGTACTTCTTGAGCAGATCGTCCAGGGCCTCGCGCAGATAGGCGGCCTGGGGGATGCGGGTCAGTGCACTCAGCCGGCGTAGCTGCTTTGCGGCGTCCGGGCTGTAGTAGCCCATCACCTGCACCTGCTTGCCCTTCGGATTGCTGACCATGCGACTGCCTGCTTGCAATTATCTACTAGTAGAGTATCCTTGAAGGGTCGATAAAGCAAGCGGCCCCCGCCAGTGTTACGAGCACCGACGAGGGCCTGACCACAACCGCCTGAATTGGAGGCACTTATGGCTAAGAGCAGTTTACCGCGCTCAAAAGGGCGCGCCCGCAGATCCCCTGAGCCCCTGAACCGAGAGGGCGGCATGCTTCCGGGAGGCGTCATCCCGGCAATCGACCATCCCAACGTCGTGGCCGGTGCGCGCCGTGAGGCTGCCGCGCAAGAGGCAGCGTGGAAGGACGCGCTAGCCCGGCTCGATGAGTTGCACCGCCTGGTCTCATGTTGCGCCCTGGTCGCCGAGGACGTAGACCCCGACCCGAATTCCAGAGGCAGCCGCGTTGCAGAGGCGCTAGGTTCACTGCCCGCCGTGCTCGATGGCGTGCGCGAAGGGCTCCAGTCCCTCCACGGGGAACTCGAGCGGATCGCGGCTGGGGAGCGGCCATGAGCACCACCGAGCCGGATCCCTACGGCGTCACCCCGCAGGTCCAGGAGGGTTTCATCCGCGCGGCGCAGTCCCTCCGGCAAGCAATCACGGCAACCGAGGAGGCACTCAAAGCCGCCGCAGACGGTAGCGACGTGCAGAGCCGCTGCAATGAGGCGTTGGACTCTATGGAGGAAGCCCTGGCAGTGATCGAATGGGTTCCGCCGCCCGAGGAGCCGCAATCATGAGCGCCCAGGTCGTCGAATTGCGCTGCCCGTATGACCAGATCGCGGATGCCTCCGACCGTCTCGCCGAGCTTATCGACACCATCCCAGGATGGGACTGTGAGCACGCCGCGGAAACGCATGACGAGCTGCGGCGAGCCGCCGAGCTGCTGCGACAGGCTATCCCGCTGCTCGAGCGGGCGGTCGAGCGAGAGGCGGGGCGTTGTGAGGAGCAGGCATGAGCGCCACCGAGTGCAGGCGCCCTCAGCCGGTCGCACGCTTCACCCACAAGCACAACGGCAAGCCCTTACAGGCTTCGTCGCCGGCCCTCCCGGACCCGGCGCCGGTGCCGTGCCCGTTCTGCGGCCATACGGCCGAGGTCACTATCGACTGGTGCGGGGCGGGGTTCCGCGGCGACTGCTATCGGTGCGGAGCGTCCGGCCCGCTCGGGGCCACGCCGCTCGAGGCCGCGAAGCACTGGAACGCAAGAAGCACCACCCCGCGGAATGAATAGCCAGGCGCAGGAGTGGGTCTACCGCTATGACCGCTACCTCAGCACGGAGCGGCGACTTTCACCGCACACCGTGTCGGGCTACGGGGGCGACATCGCCGCATTGGTGAGCTTCTGCGACAAGCAGCGGATCGAGAGCTGGGGGCGCGTCACGGTGAGCGATGTGCGCTCATTCGCCGCGCGTTCTCACGCCCGCGGGCTCTCCGGGAGCAGCGTGCAGCGGCGCCTGTCGGGCGTGCGTACATTCTTGAACTTCCTTGTTCGCGAGGGCGTGATCCCGGTAAACCCCGCCTCGCTCATTCAGGCCCCGAAGTGGCACCGCCCGCTCCCGCACACGCTCGATGTCGATCAGATGGCGCGTCTGCTCGACATTCCAGGCACTGACCCTGGCACCGTCCGCGATCGCGCCATCATGGAGCTGCTCTACTCCTCCGGGCTGCGCGTGGCCGAGCTCATCCGGCTCGACGTTCCGGACCTTGATATGACCGACCGCACCGTGAGAGTGCTGGGCAAGGGCAACGTCGCGCGGGTGCTGCCCGTGGGCTCTTACGCGGTCATGGCCCTGCGAGAGTGGCTCTCGAGGCGCCGCAAGGTCGCACAGCACGGCGAGTCGGCGCTGTTCCTCGGGCGGCACGGCCGGCGCCTGACAATCCGCGCGGTTCAATCTCGCATCGCAGGTTGGGCACGCAAGCAGGGCATATCGGTGCACGTTCACCCGCACATGTTCCGGCACTCCTTCGCGACGCATCTGCTGGAATCGTGCAAAGACATCCGCGCCGTGCAGGAGCTGCTCGGACACGCCAGCATCTCGACCACGCAGATTTACACGCATCTGGACTTCTCCCACATCGCCCAGGCTTACGACGCCGCACATCCACGCGCGCACCGGAAGGACAATGCAGATGAGCCCAAACCCCCTCTACGGAATTACGGCCGCGGAGATCGCGAGGCGCTGCGGCGTGCACCTGAGAACAGCGGTCCGCTGGAAGCGCGGCACCACACACCCACCGCAGACAACGCTCATGATCCTGGCCAGTGATCTCGGCTGCTTCGATCCTGCCTGGCGCGGCTGGATACTGCGGGGCGGCAAGCTGATTTCTCCCGAGGGCTGGGAAGTCACGGCGGGCGATGTGATGTCCCTGCCGTTGCTTCGCGCGCAGATCGCCGGCTACCAGGGCAGGGAACGCCAGGCGCTGGCGATGGATGAGCAGCCGGAGCCGGGCGAGCTGCCGGCAATCCGGGCCTGACCCGATCATGCTCTGGAATGAATCCCCAGCTACAGCGTTTGGTCGCGATTGACCGCTGGCCTGGCTGAGGGAGCGGCTGCGGTGGAGTGAACCGCGGCCAGGGTTTCGTTCGAACCCTCCGAAACTGAACCGGACCACCCTGAACTGACCGCTTGCCAGGGGGATCGCGAATCCGACCGTATGTTCCTTCAGCATCGTGGCTAGCACCGCAGCGAGATCCTCGAAAGACGACGACATCTTGCTGCTTCGACCCCGCGAGCGTCAGGTTCTTGCAGGTCGCAACGAGTGCATTCGCGCCGCTGCTGCGTCGATCATCACCGTGTACTTGGCGCCGTCCTGGCACCCGCTGTCTGTGGCGAGGAATGCGAGGCAACTATCCTTCGATACGCAGTAGACACCCAAACTCGAGCCGGACTCGTTCGTGGTCTCCGCTCCCCGCAGTGCCATCGCCGTAATTCGTGAAAGTCCAGTCCTTCACGATACCTGACTTGGTTGCCGCGGCCAGTGGGGCGGCCGCCAACACCACGCACAGCGCGTACACAAGCCTGCACGTCATGCGCTTCACCCTCCCTGATTGGGTGGCCAGCTTAGAATGACTTTAGCGCGGGCCATGTGAACCGGCGCACTGGTCGCAATACTTGCCACAGAAACCCCGCTCATGCCTTGAGATTTCGAGACGCGCGTCGCATCCAGCCCCAATGTCGGGTGCCGCCGCGCTCAGGCTCGTCCGCCGCTCACGCGCAAGGCGAACTACCGCGAGTGGCTGGACCCTACGCTCGGGGAGCTGGCCGGATAACGTGGTAGCAAAGAGCTGGATTCGGGGACGCTGCAGGGGCTATCAGATATGGCAGGTGCCAGGTCGGGCCCCGTATGGGACGTGCAATCAGCTTTGAAGCGAGAGCATCTTCTGCAACTAGGTGGCGGTTCGCCGCCCTGAGAGCCGAGGTCAATATGCGCATCAGGTGGACAAGCGTCCTGTTGACGGCGCTAATCGTGATGCCAGCGTACGCGGGATCCGAGAGGCCCGCTGCAGCCTCGACACTCGGACCGTTGATTTCGGTGACGCCCGAGGAATTTCTGAAGCTGCCCGAGGCCGTGCGTGCGATCTACGTTGGCGGTGTTCTCGATGGCGCGACCTACGACTACCTACGGCTACAGCCTGCCCGATCATGACACCTACGTACGCTGCGTCCGAACTCTGCGATTGGGTGCGCTCGCGGATAGAACCGTCGCGTGGCTGCGCACCAATCCAAAGTTCTCCGAGGGCACAGCTACCGCAATTGCGCACACCATAGGCGCCTACTGCAAAGAGAAGGGACTGCGGTAGCACATCCGTATTCGCAGTTCGTGCGAGGCACGACCGCGCCGGACGTAGCTGCAGCGCAGCGAGACGGCATGCATGGAAGGGTCAATGGCCCCGGACGCCAACTTAGAATTGCTTTGGTAGGCCGGCCTGCTTCAAGGCCTCATTCGCGGTGTGTCTCGACTTGATGTCGGGGTCAACGCAGAAGCGGAGTCTTGTGATAGGGCTGTACCACGACTCGTGGTCTCCTTTCCGGGCTTTTCGTAGTCGCAGCCGGCCGCTTTCAGGAGCTTCTTTAGCTCTCTTGTGTAGCCCCCCATAGCCCAAAGTCAGCCGCAGGCGATGCTGACTTTCCGATGAGATCTCACGTCCAATTCGACAACGGACCGGCCCAGAGGATGTCCAGCGATGGCGTTGAACGCGCCATGTAGCATCGGCGTCCGGCACAGCTCTGGGCGGTTGAGTTCGATCAATTCTGGAACTCGCTCTGCAGAAGCGCGATCAAACGCTCTTCGGTGGATGCCTCAGCAACCAACCCAGGCACATCCGAATTGCAGACGTACCAAACCTTGGCTTCTTCGTCGAAGCTGATCTCAATCGGAAAACCGGTTGCTCCATGCTCTTGCCCTATCAGCACATTCTCTCTGACTTTGCGTCGTCGTGTGCGGCTTCGTTCTTATATGCCCCTGCACTGCATCAGGTCCGCGGGCAAAGTCACAAGGCTCTGGCCCAAGTGGCGCGGGCATGTGATGCAGGTCCGCATCTTATTGTCCATGCTTATGGACTCCCTGTCTACATTCCAGAGGAGACAGGCCCTCTAGGCCCGGGGAAGACGCCCAGGGAGCGCGCAAAGGGCTCTGGGGAGTGGTCAAGCTGAGCCCGGCGGTACCCTGAACGGTACCCCGACGCCATTATCACGCCGGAAGGGCATGGGGTTAACTACTTGATATTAGTTGGTCGGGGCGACAGGATTTGAACCTGCGACCTCCTGGTCCCAAACCAGGTGCTCTACCAGGCTGAGCTACGCCCCGATCCGATGGCGGGGGCGCAGTTTACCGCGAGTCAGGCGCGGCGCCAGCTGGTTTTGCCGCCGGGCTGGTCCTCGAGGATCACGCCGTGGGCGGCCAGTTCGTCGCGAATGCGATCCGACTCGGCCCAGTTCTTCGCGCGCCGTGCCGCCGCGCGATCTGCGATGCGATGCTCGACGTCTGCGTCGCCGAGGGCGGCTTCCGGCGCCGCCGGCGTGCTGCCGGTGCCCGGCTTTGCCAGCCGGAACCAGTGCTCGGCCGGCACGCCCGCGAGGCCCAGCACCCCGGCGAGCGTGCTGAGCTCCGCGCCGAGCTTTGCTGCCTGCTGCGCATCGCCCCGGTCACGCGCCGCGTTCACCTCGCTCGCGAGCGCGTGCAGCGTCGCGAGTGCCTCGGGGGTATTGAGATCGTCGTCCATGTTGTCGTGGAAGCGCGCCGTGTGGGGACCGGCGAGGGCCGCCGCCGCCGGCAGCTCACGCAGCGCCGTATAGATTCTCCCCAGGGCGGCGTCGGCCTGCTCGAGCTGCTCGAGCGAGTAGTTGATCGGCCCGCGGTAATGGCTCGCGAGGAAGAAGTAGCGCATCACTTCCGGGTGGCGCAGCCTCTTCAGCACCTCGCGCAGCGTGAAGAAGTTGCCGAGCGACTTCGACATCTTCTCCTCGTCGACGTTCACGAAGCCGTTGTGCATCCACAGGTTGACGAATTCCCCGCCATTCGCCGCGCACGACTGTGCGATCTCGTTCTCGTGATGCGGGAACTTCAGATCCAGTCCGCCGCCGTGGACGTCGAAGTGCGTGCCGAGGAGCGCCGTTGACATCGCAGAGCACTCGATGTGCCAGCCAGGCCGCCCGGGGCCCCACGGGGACTCCCAGCGCGGCTCGCCCGGCTTGGCGTGCTTCCACAGCACGAAGTCGAGCGGATCGCGCTTGGACTCGTCGATCTCGACGCGCGCGCCGGCGCGCAGGTCCGCGAGGCGCTTGCCCGAGAGTCTGCCGTAGGGGGCGAAGCGCGCCACCGAGTACATGACGTCGCCGTCGCCGGCGACGTAGGCATAACCGCGCTCGATCAGCTGCGCCACCATGGCGATGATCTGCGGCACGTACTGTGTGGCGCGCGGCTCGGCATCCGGGGGCAGGATCGCGAGCCGCGCGCAGTCCTCGTGCATGGCCGCGATGAAGCGCGCGGTGAGCGCATCGACCGACTCGCCATTCTCGGCCGCCCGCCGGATGATCTTGTCGTCGATGTCGGTGATGTTGCGCACGTAGGTGAGGCGGTAGCCCCGGTAACGCAGGTAGCGGGTGGCGACGTCGAACACGGTCAGCATGCGGGCGTGACCGATGTGTACGTAGTCGTACACCGTGAGCCCGCATACGTACATGCGCAGCTCACCGGGCGTGATGGGTGCGAGCTGCTGCTTCTCGCCGCCGAGCGAGTTGTGAATGCGGATCATGCGAAACGCGCCAGCCGCTCGCGGGCCGTGCCGGGCGGCATGGCCTTGAGGAGCGGGGCGAGCTCGGGGCCGTGCCAGAGGCCGGTGAGCGCCAGGCGCAGCGGCATGTAGAGCTCGGCCCCCTTGCGGCCGCTCGCCTCGCGGGCCGCGCCCGCGATCGCCCCGAGGTCGTTGCCGCTCGCGGCGGCGGCGGCGGCGGCGGCGGCGAAGTAACCCGTGCCGGCATGACGCACCACTTCTTCCGCCCCCGCCTCGAGCGGCGGCGGCGCGCCGAACACGATCTGCACCCAGGGCCGCGCGTCCTGCGGCAGCACCAGGTTCGGCAGCAGCGCGGCGACGAATGCCGCCGCGGCGTCGGCCGCGAGGGCTGCGGGCAGCACCGCCCCGAGCCAGTCGCGTGCGGCGTCCACGGGCAGGCGGTGCACGGCGTCCTTCTGCCAGACATCAAGCTGGCGCTCGTCGAAGCGCGTGGGCGCGCGCCCCAGGTGCGCGGTGTCGAAGCCGCGCGCCATCTCCTCGAGCGTCAACAACCCGTGGGGCGCGCCGGAATGTCCCAGCCGGAACAGGTGGTTGGCGAGCGCCTGCGGCAGGTAGCCGCGGTCGCGATACTCGCGCACGCTGGTCGCACCGTGACGCTTGGAGAGGGGCGCGCCGTCCTCGCCCACGAGCAGCGCCACGTGGCCGTAGGCCGGCGCCAGCGAGATCCAGCGCCCTGAGGATCAGCAGTTGCCGTGGCGTATTGGTGAGATGATCCTCACCGCGCAGCGCATGCGTCACGCCCATGCGGGCATCGTCGACTGCATTGGAGAAAAAGAACGCCGTCGTACCGTCCGCGCGCCGCACGACGAAGTCGCCGATGTCGTCGGTCGCGAAGCGCTGCGGGCCGTGCACGAAGTCATCGAACTGCACCTGCTCGCCCGGCGGCACGCGGAAACGCAGCGTGGCCGGCAGCCCCTGCTGCTGCCGGTGCGCGCGCTCGGTGGCCGGCAGGTCGCGGCAGGTCGCGGCATAGCGCGGCGGCTTGCCGGCGGCGAGCTGGGCGCGACGCGCCAGCTCCAGCTCCAGCGGCGTGCAGTAGCACGGGTACGCCGCGCCGCGCTCCTCGAGGCGCGCGAAGCTCACGCGCGTAGAGGGCGCCGCGCTGCGACTGGCGGTAGGGGCCGCGCGCATCCTCGCGGTCCGGTCCCGCGTCCCACTCGATGCCCAGCCAGCGCAGCTCGCGCATGAGCGCCGCGCCGTGCGACTCGGCGCTGCGCTCGGCGTCCGTATCCTCGATGCGCAGCAGGAAGCGCCCGCCCATATGCCGCGCGAGCAGCAGATTGAACAGCGCCGTGCGGGCATTGCCCAGATGCAGCTCGCCCGTGGGACTGGGAGCAAAGCGCGTGACCGGGCGCGCCACGCCGGCCGGGGCTGCAGATTGCACTGCGGCTCATTGACGCCATGTTACGGGAAACTCACGGCATTCGCAATAAATTTCGCGCCGCGCATGCTATAGAATCCGCCGCCGCGCCTGACAACCAGCTCCGTCGGAGGATCGATGTCCAATCAAGCCCCGAGCCCGAGCCCACCACGCCTGCGATCGCTGCCATGCTGCCTGGGCCTGACGCTGCACCGGCGGGGCGCTGCGCGCGGACGAGCCGCCCACCCAGGTGCGCGTAGTCACCAACATGGGCGAGTTCATCATCGAGGTGCTGCCCGACCGTGCCCCCCTCACGGTGCCGAACTTCCTGCGCTACGTGCGCGAGGGCTTCTATACCAACACGCTGATCCATCGCGTGGTGCCGAACTTCGTCATCCAGGGCGGCGGCCACGACGCCACCACCTACAATCTCAAGCCGGTTCACGAGGATGTCGTCAACGAGTCCGGCAACGGCCTGCAAAACAAGCGCGGCACCGTGGGCCTGGCGCGCACGCCGGCGCCGCACTCGGGCAACGCGGAGTTCTACATCAACCTGGTCGACAACCCGGATCTCGACCCGGTTCCGACCCGCTGGGGCTACGCGGTGTTCGGCCGCGTGGTGCAGGGGATGGACGTCATCGACCGCATCGGCGAGACCCCCACCGGGGCCATGGGCCCGTTCAAGCAGGATGCACCGCTGAAGCCGGTGATCATCCAGAGCGTGACCATCGTGCCGGTGCGCAACGCCGCCAGCGCCCGCCCCAGCTCCGGCAGCCCCGGCGCCACCACAGCAGATCCTCTCACCCAAGTAGCCCGCTGCGGCGCGCAACGCAATGACGCGCCTGTTTGTCTCGGACGTACATCTCTCCGCCGAAGCCCCGGAGGCGATCGCCCAGTTCCTCGGTTTCCTGGAGAGCCACGCGGCGCACGCCGAGGTGCTCTACATCCTCGGCGACCTGTTCGAGAGCTGGGTGGGGGACGATGACCGCAGTCCGGCGGCGCAGCGCGTGTGCAGCGGCCTCCTGGCACTCAGCGCCCGCGGCGTGCCGTGCTTCGTACAGCACGGCAACCGCGACTTCCTGCTCGGGGCCGGCTTCTGCGCGCGCAGCGGCTGCCGGCTGCTCGGCGACCCGGTGGTGGCCGAATTCGACGGCGAACGGGTGCTGCTCACGCACGGAGATGCGTTGTGCACCGACGACCATTCCTACCAGGAGCTGCGCAGCATCGTGCGCGACCCCGCCTGGCAGCGGCGCTTCCTCGCGCTGCCGCTCGAACGGCGCGAGCTGCTCGCCGACGAGGCGCGCGCCGGCAGCCAGCGGCACACCGCGCGCACCGTTCCCTACATCATGGACGTGAACCCCGCGGCGGTCGCGGCCGCGCTGCGTGCGGCCGGCGTGCGGCGCATGATCCACGGTCACACGCACCGTGAGGCCGTGCACGAGCTCGACATCGACGGCGAGCGCGCCCAGCGAATCGTGCTGGGCGCGTGGCACGAGCGGGGCAGCTATCTGAAGCTCGAGCAGGGAAAATACGAGCTGCGCGAGCTGCCGCGTTAGGGGGAGCCAGCGGCGGGCTCGCGCAGCTTAAAGCGCGGTCAGTTCTGGCTGCTCGGCGCGCCGGAAGGAGCGCCCGCAGCCCCGGCTCCGCCGCGATGGCCGAAGTGACGGTGCCCCAGCTGCTGCAGCGCCTGGAATTTCTTCAGCTGTGCGGCGGACAGCACGCCGGAGAGCTTCTGCAGCGCGTCCTGATTGATCTGCTGGTGCGCCGCGTGCATCGCCTGGAAGTCCGGCTTCGTGCCGGAAGACTTCACCTGATCCCACAGCTGCTTCATCTGGACATGCTCGCCCTGCAGGACGGTCTGCACCTGCGCCTTCTGCGCCGCGGTCAGATCGAGCACGATCGCGAGGTTGTCCATGCGGCTGGCATGGGCGTTGGTCGTCGGGGTCTGGGCAAGGGCGGCGCCCGCACACAGCACCGGCAAGTGCGAGAACCGGGGCCTTCATCAGCGCTTTCATTTGACATCTCCTGGTGCGGGGGTACTGGCCCCTACGCTAACGGCTCCGCCGGCCTGGACGCCGTGAGCAATCGTTAGGGACTGTCACCCCCAAAAGCGCGCGGGCTCAGCGCCGGGGCAGCACCAGCAGTGCCTCGAGACCCGCCGGGGCGAGGTTGGTCAGGGACAGGGTACCGCCGTGCGCCTGGGCGATGTCGCGCGCAATGGACAGGCCGAGGCCGGTACCGCCGCTGTCACGATTGCGCGAGGATTCGACGCGGTAGAACGGCTCGAACACGTGTTCCAGCTCTGCCGCCGGAATACCCGGGCCTTCGTCGCACACCCGTATCACGAGGTCCGCCCCGTCCTCGACCACGACCCGGGCACGCACCCCGAACTTCACGGCATTGGCGATGAGATTCGTCAGGCAGCGCTTGAGCGCCTGGAGCTTGCCGGTGAACGGCTGTTGCGCGCGACCCGTGACGGTGACCTCGGCGCCCATCTCCCGGAACTGCTCGCTCAAGCTCCTGAGCAGCTCGTTGACATCGATCGGCACCGCCGGCGCACCGTCGTCCAGCCCGCGAAACAGGGCCAGCGCCTCGTGCACCATTGCCTCCATCTCGTCGAGCTCCTTGCCGATGCGCTCCTGCATGGGTGGGTTGTCGAGCGTCTCGACCTGCAGACGCAGCCTCGTGAGCGGTGTCTTCAGATCGTGCGACATCGCCGCCAGTACCCGGCTGCGGCTGTCGAGATAACGGTGCAGCCGGTCCTGCATGGTGTTGAAGGCGCGTGCGGCATCGCGCAGCTCGCGCGCGCCGCGCTCGCGCAGCTTCTCCGGGCGGGCGTCGCGCCCGACGCTGTCGGCGGCGCGCGCCAGCTCCGACAGCGGGCGGGTGGTGTTGCGCGCGGTGACGTACAGCGCGATCACCAGCACGACCACCAGCAGCACCAGGTTGATGACCAGGTTGCGCGGCAGGAGCGCGCCGCTCGCCAGGCGCGTGATCCGGAACGGCACCGACGCACCGTCGGGGAAGCGCACGGTCACGTCGTAGCGCTGTGCCGTGCTCTGGTGAGAGGCGAGCTCACGCGCCTCGTAGAACGGGACCGGCACCGGCACGGCCGGCCGTGCGGGGTCGAGCGTGCGCTCCACCGTCACCTCGTAGCCCGGCCCGAGGGCAGCGAGCAGGTGCTCCCTGAGGGTGCGCTCGAAGTCCGCCAGCAGGGGCAGCGGCACGAAGCTGCGCCGCGCCGGGATCGAGTGCGCCGCGCATCCTGCCCAGCCGGCGTGGCGGCGCGCCCGCGGGGTGCGGCCAGCCGTTCCAGCGTCGCGGCGCGTTCTTCCGGACTCATCGGCTGCAGCATCAGCGCGGTCTCGGAGATGCGCCGCGTCCACTCGCGCACGCTGCTCTGCAGGACGAAGCGCTCACGCTCCTGGGCGATGAGCACAGACCCCACGGCCTGTGCGACCAGCACTGCCGCCACCGAGGCGGCGATCAGCCGGCCGAATAGCGACTGCGGCCACAGGTTCAGGCGCATGGACCGCGAGACGGCGCGCTCACTGGGTCTCGACGCCGACGCCGACCACGTAGCCCTCCCCATAGACGGTCTTGATGATCTGCGGCGCGCGGGCGTCGTCGCCGAGAATCTGCCGCAGCCGGCTGATGCGCACGTCGATACTGCGGTCGAACGGATCGGCATCCCGGCCGCGCAGGAGCTCCGTCAGCTGCGCGCGTGTCAGCACGCGGTTGCCCGCGGCCAGCAGCACCGCCAGCAGGCGGTACTCGGCGCCGCTCAGAGCGACCTCCTTGCCGCCGGCATCGGTCAGCGTGCGGGTGATGGTGTCGAGGCGCCAGCCGCCGAACAGGAAGCCGCGTACGCTCTCGGGGCTCGGATCGCGCGGCGCGTGCGCCGAGCGGCGCAGGATCGCCTTGATGCGACCGAGGAGCTCGCGCGGGTTGAAGGGCTTGGCGACGTAGTCGTCGGCGCCCAGCTCCAGACCGACGATACGGTCGACGTCCTCGCCGCGCGCCGTGAGCATGATGATCGGCACCTGCGAGCGGCCACGCAGCTCCCGGCACAGCGACAGACCGTCCTCCCCGGGCAGCATGAGATCGAGAACCAGGAGGTCCACGTGCGAGCGCTCCAGGACGCGGCGCATCTCCTTACCGTCGGGGACGGCGGTAGTGCGGAACTCGTGCTTCTCCAGGTACTGCGCCAGCAGGCCGCGGATCTCGCGGTCGTCGTCGACGATCAGCAGGTGCGGTCGGTCGTTCATTGCGCATCGCCTATGTTGGACTTTCGAGGATACCGGCCCAAGAGACACCTGACAGCCGATTTCGTGCCGCCCGTAATCTGAGGATCGCTGCAGGTTGCTGCGCGTGTTGTAACTAACTGTTAGTGCGCGGGCGGCCCGGAGTGAAAGCGCAGCTCGGTGTCGGGCGCGGTTGCCAGCTGCGCCTCGTGCGCCGCGAGCCGGGCGAGGCGCGCCTGCCACTGCGCCGGCGCGCACTCGCGCGCGAAGCCGACGTACAGCTCGAAGTGCCGCGCCTCGCAGTCCGCAAGCTGGCCGTAGAAGTCCGCGAGCGGCGGCGCCAGGCGCGCGGCGAGCAGTGCAAAGCGCTCCGCGGAGCGCGCCTCGATGAGCGCGGCGACGAGCAGCAGGTCGAGCTTGCGCGCCGGGTGCGCGCTGGAGAGCTGCGCACGCAGCTCGTGCGCGTAGCGCCCGGGACGCTGGCGCACGAACCCGACATCCAGCTGACGCATCATGCGCTGCACCTGCTCGAAGTGACGCAGCTCCTCGCGCGCCAGGCGCGACAGCGAAGCCGCCAGCGGCGCGTCCTCCGGGTAGGCGAACATCAGTGCCATGGCGCTCGAGGCCGCCTTTTTCTCGCAGTTGGCATGATCGAGGAGCAGCTCGCGCCAGCCCGCGGCGGCCGCATCCAGCCATGCGGCGGGGGTCGGCGCCTGCAGGATCGAATCGCGTGGTGCGCGGCGCGGGGTCGCGGCGCTCATTCGGGCGTGCCGTGCGCGAGCCAGGCGGCGAGCGTTTCCGCGAGCGCCGCCGCCGCCTGATGCGCGCCCGCGAAGCGATCGCCCGGGGCCTTGGCGAGCAGCCGCTCGAGCACCGGCTGCACCGCCGCGAAGCGCTCGGGCAGCCGCGGCACCGGCTCCTTGCGGTGCTTGTACACGATCGCCATGGGGTTCTCGGCGCGAAACGGTTTCTCCCCGGTCAACATCTCGAACAGCACCACGCCCAGACTGTACAGGTCGCTGCGCACGTCGATCGGCTCGGCGTGGCCCTGCTCCGGGCTCATGTAATGCGGGGTGCCGAGGATGGTGCCGTGACCGGTGACGCTCGACTCGAGCGCTGCGTCCTTGGAGAGTCCGAAATCGATGAGCGCAATGGTGCCGTCGGCGCGCAGCATGACGTTGCCCGGCTTCAGATCCCGGTGCAGCACGCCCGCGGCGTGCACGCTCGCGAGTGCGCGCGCCACTTCGCCCGCGAGCCGCAGCGCTTCGCGCGGCGCGATGCCGGCGCGAATGCACTTGCGCAGGTCGCCGCGCGGGAAGTACTCCATCACGAGCCACGCATGCTCGTCGCTCACGCCCAGGTCGTAGAACCGTACGACTCCGGGACCGTCGACGCGCTGGGCGAGCTCGTATTCCTGCAGGAAGCGGGCGAACACGTCCACCGACTCGCGCTCGTCCTGCCGGTCGCGGGCTACCTTGAGCACCACCAGCATTCCGGCGCGCTCGCTCTCGCCGACGTAGAGGTCGGTCAATGCGCCGCCTGTCAGCCGGCGCACGCAGCGGTAGCCGCGAATGAACGCATCGCCGAAGCGCTGCGCTTCGCGTCCCGCGCTGCTGCTGCGCCACACCGCGCGCGCGTGCGCCTGACGCTGCTCGGCGGCGCCGAGCACGCGCGTGAAGGCCTCGCCGTTGAGGTCCTCGGCACTCATGCTGTAGGCGCCGAGCGCCGCGGCATCGCTGAGCGCCGACGCATCGCCGTTGCGGCGCAGCAGCACGAGGGGGGCAAAGCCGGCGCGGCCGGCCAGCTCGCGCGCCCAGGTGAGGCCGCGCCCCCCCGGCCACTCGTCCGCCAGCAGCACGGCGTCGAACCCCTGGGCAAGGAATTCCGGCGCGAGGGTGCCCTGTGACACCGGGCTGTGCACCGTGAGGTGCGCCTGCGGCCGCCAGGAAGCGAGCCGCGCTCGGATGTGCGCGCAGCGGCGCACGTCTTCCTCGATGAGGAGCAGGCGCATCAGATCGCGATTACAACACGCGCGATTTTTCGCCGCCATGCGCGGCACCCAGCGCACGCGCGGCCAGCTCCGGCGACAGTTTCAGCCCGATCACGAGGTCGCCGACGTTGGTTCCGGTCGGCCCGGTGTGCACCAGGTCGCCGCTGGCAGCGAGCGCGCTGCCGGAATCGGCCTCGCGCAGACTGCGGTCCACGTCGAGCCCGCCGAGCGCGATGCGCGCGCAGCTGTCCGCATCGACCAGCGCCCCGGCGTCCTCGGTTACCCCGTCCGTGCCGTCGGTGCCGGCGGCGAGCAGCAGCAGCTCGTCGTGTCCGGCGAGCAGGCGCGCCGCGGCGAGCGCCAGGTGCTGGTTGCGGCCGCCGCGCCCGGGCTTGCGCGGCAGCTGCGACCGTGGATTCCCCGCCCCACACGCACACCGCGCTCGCGGACAGATGCAACTCGTGGGCGAAGCGCGCCGCGAGCCGTCCCGCATCACCCTCGAAGCGCTGCGCCGGCGCGTGCACCGACAGGCCGAGCGAGCGAGCGGCGTCCGCCACCGCAGCCACCGCCTCGTCCACCGAGGCCACGACGGTGCGCGCGATGCGGTCCGCGCCCTCGTTCGCAGGTCCCAGCAACCCCGAGCCGATCACTCCGGGATTGTTTCCGGGAACGTCGGAAACGAAAAGCGCGCGAGCGGGTCGCCCGCGCAGTCGCGTAGTGAGCTTCCCACCCTTGATGCGCGAGAGCCCGATGCGCCGCGCGTTCAGCTCACCGATGGCGGTCCCGGCCGCGAGCTCATGCGCCGTGAACTGTTCCAGATCCTCGAGTGTCGTGCCGGCCTTGAGCACCTCGACAAGGCTGGAAGCCCCGCCGGAGATCAGAAACAGCGGCTGCACGGCCTGCGGCAGCCCTTCCACCCACTCGAGCAGCCGCTGACCCGCCGCGAGCGAGCGCTCATCGGGCACCGGATGGGAGCTGGCGATGACCTCCGCGTTCGCCACTGCCAGCAGTTGCGCCGGGGCGTGGCCCGCGCGCGTGATCACCAGCAGCCGTGCGATGCGTGCGCCGAGCGCGTCGTGGGCGCCCAGGGCCATGGCGGGCGCCGCCTTGCCGACGGCCGCGACCCACACCGGGTCCGCCGCCGCTGCCACGTCGCCGGGGTCTGCCGCCAGCGCCGCGCGCACGCAGCGGCGCCCATCGACGCGCGCCAGCGCTGCCTGCAGAAGGTGCAGCAGCAGCTCGCGACGCGGGTCGCCGGAGTCGGTCAGCTCAGCTCCCGTGCACGACTTTGAGCTTGCTGCGCCTGCCGCGCCGCGCGAGCCTGGCCGCGTCCGAGCGCTCGAGCTGCAGCCGTTCCAGGTACTCGGGTGTGACATCACCGGTGACGTACACCCCCGAGAAGCACGAGGTGTCGAACTCCTCGATGCGCGCATCCTCGTGCCGGCAGGCGGCGATGAGGTCATCGAGGTCCTGGTAGACGAGCCAGTCGGCGCCGATGAGCGCGCGGATCTCCTCGACGCTGCGGCCGGCTGCCACCAGCTCGCTCGCCGCCGGCATGTCGATGCCGTAGACGTTCGGGAAGCGCACCGGCGGTGCTGCCGAGGCGAAGTACACCTTGGCGCGCGCCGGCTTCGCGCGCCAGCTCGATGATCTGCGCCGAAGTCGTGCCGCGCACGATCGAGTCGTCGACCAGCAGCACCGTCTTGCCGCGGAATTCCAGGTCGATGGCGTTCAGCTTGCGCCGCACCGACTTCTCGCGCTCATCCTGCCCGGGCATGATGAAGGTGCGGCCGATGTAGCGGTTCTTGATGAAGCCTTCGCGATACTTCAGGCCGAGGCGCTGCGCGAGCTGCAGCGCGCTGGTGCGGCTGGTGTCCGGGATCGGGATGACGACTTCGATGTCGTGGTCGGGGCGCTCGCGCAGGATCTTCTCGGCCAGCCGGTCGCCCATGCGCATGCGCGCGCGATATACCGAGATGTTGTCGATCTTGGAGTCGGGACGCGCGAAATACACGTACTCGAAGATGCAGGGCGTATGCCGCTGCGTCGCGACGCATTGTTGCGCGTGCAGCCTGCCGTGCTTCGTCGATAAACACCGCCTCGCCCGGCGCCACGTCGCGTACCAGACGGAACGACAGACTGTCGAGCGCGACGCTCTCGGAAGCCAGCATCCACTCGGTGCCACGCGGCGTGCGCCGCTCGCCGAGCACCAGCGGGCGGATGCCGTTCGGGTCGCGGAATCCGAGGATCCCGTGACCGATGATCATGGCGACGACGGCGTAGCCGCCACGGCAGCGGCGGTAGACGGCGCTGGCCGCGGCGAACACGTCGGCCGGAGTGATGCGCGCGGTGCCCACGCGCTGCAGCTCGGAGGCGAATACGTTGAGCAGCACCTCGGAATCGGAGGTGGTGTTCAGATGACGGCGATCCTCGCGGATCAGGATCTCGGCGAGCTCGGAGGCGTTGGTGAGGTTGCCGTTGTGCCCAGGCAGATGCCGTAGGGGGCGTTGACATAGAACGGCTGTGCCTCGGAGGCGCTGTCGCAGCCCGCGGTCGGATAACGCACGTGGCCGATGCCGGCGTTGCCCTTGAGCTCCAGCATGTGATGCTGCTGGAACACGTCGCGCACCAGGCCGCTGCCCTTGCGCACGTACAGCTCGCCCATCAGCCGAGGTAGCGATGCCGGCCGCGTCCTGCCCGCGGTGCTGCAGCACGGTCAGCGCGTCATACAGGCGCTGGTTGACCGCGCTCGTGCCGACGATGCCGACGATGCCGCACATGTCGGGCCTACCCTCTCATACCTGCACGTCGCGGTGCTGCACCGGCCCCTCGCCGACCAGCATCCGCAGCCCGTTGGCAATCGATTCCCCGTAGGGGATGAGCCGCGAGTGATTCCACCAGCGCTCCCCATCGAGGCGCAGCAACTGTCCGAGGATCACGAACACTCCGAGCAGCACGAAGCCGCGCAGCAGCCCGAAGGCGAACCCGAGCAGGCGGTCCATGCCGCTGAAGATCGACAGCCGCACGAAATGACCCAGCGTCGCGCCGACGAACGCGCCGAGCAGCAATACCAGCAGCACGATGATGACGCGCGCCGCCCAGGGCTTGACCGCGGATCCCGCGAGCAGCCCACCCAGGTGGGGCTCGATCAGGTCGGAGAAGTGCCAGGCGAGGAACAGGGCGATGAACCAGGCACCGAGCGCGACGGCCTCGCGCAGGAAGCCGCGCAGCGCGCCGCTGATCGCCGAGATGAGGATAGCGACAATGATCACGTAGTCGGTCGTATTCATCGCAAGCCGGCCTGACCGCGCTCATCACGCGCGGCGCGGATTGTACAAGAGCACCGGCGAGGCGGGTGAGCGGTGCGTAACACCCTGGCGTTACTTCGGCACGACCGAGCCCCCATGGCCCGCCGTACGCAGCTTCGCCTGCAGTTGCACCGCCGCCGCGCGGTCGCGCACCGGGCCCACCCGCACCCGGTACAGCGCTCGCCCGCTGGCGGCGCGGGACACTCCGACCTGAAAGCCCCGACTGCGTACCTGCTGCGCAAGGCGCTCGGCGTTCGCGCGGCTGGCAAAGCTGCCGAGCTGCACGACCCAGGCCGATCCTGCCGCCGGCGGCGCGCTGGGCGGCGGACTCGGAGTCGATGCGGACCGGGACGGCGCCGACTTCGCAGGCGGGACCGGGGCGGCGGCGGCCGGCTCGGGGGCCGCTTGCGCCGGCCACGGGCGCGGGGGTCGGCTGCGCCGCCGGCGCTGGCAAGGATGCGGCCGGAGCCGGGGCTGACGGCTGGATGGCCGTGCCTTCGGCGCGGGTGTCGTCCCCGAGGTTGATCTTGTAGGAGCGTAATGGAGCTTCCTCCCCGCTCATCGGCGGTCTCGCGGCCGCGGGAGCCGAGCGGATCGGCCCGGTCAGCAACTCGGGCACCAGCAGCACGATCAGCGCCACGAGGATGATTGCGCCCGTCAGCCGCTCTTTCACCAGGCTATCCACGATGGGGGTAGAAGCGAGAAAGGCAAGCGCGGCGCATGCCGCGCACGTTCAAGTCACTGCCAGGAGGGGCCACCGGGCACTTAGTATATCCGAAGCCATTGCAGCGCCGGGCCGACTGTGTGGAATGAACCGAATACCACGACCCGGTCACCGGGGAGTGCACGGGCACGCGCGATCTCGCAGCCGGCGATGACCGAATCCGCGAGCGTCAGCCGCCTCGCATCGAGTCCCAGGCGTTGTGCGAGCTGCTGCGCGCTGCCGCCGCGCGGACCCGACAGCGCGCACACGATCCATTCATCGATGAGCGGGGCGAGCGCGCCGGCAACGGCGCCAGCGTCCTTGTCCATGAGGATGCCGACCACGGCCAGGGTGCGCGGCGCGCCTGCCGTGGCCGGTGCGCGCGGCGGCGCGCGCTCGCGCAGGTGAGTCGCGAGCACCCGGGCCGCGGGCTCGTTGTGCGCAATGTCGAGGATCCACTCGACCGCCCCGGAGAGGATCTGCAGCCGGCCGGGCAACCGCACCTCGCGCAGCGCCACGCCTGCGGTGACTGCCTCGAGAGAGCGCGCCAGACCGTGCATGCCGAGCGCTTCCACCGCGGCGAACGCGGTCGCGGCATTGCGGTACTGGATCGAGCCCGCGAGCGCCGAGGGTGGCAGGTCGGTCAGCGTGACTGCGAGCCCGCGGTAGCTCCAGCCGTCCGGTTCCACGCTCCAGCTGAAGTCCCGGCCGGCCACGATGGGGCGTGCGCCGAGCGGACTCGATCGCGCGGTAGACGCTGCAAGGCATGTCGGCCGATCCGAGTACCGCGGGCCGGCCCGGCGCGAAAGATGCCGGCTTTCTCCGCCCGATCGACTCGAGCGTATCCCCGAGCCACTCGCGGTGGTCGAAGCCGATCGAAGCGACCACGGCGACGTCCGCCGCGACGAGGTTGGTGGCGTCGAGACGGCCGCCGAGCCCCACCTCGAGCACCGCGACCTCGACGCCGCGCGCGGCGAAGACGATGAGCGCCGCCAGCGTGTTGTACTCGAAGAAGGTGAGCGTGGTCGGCTCCGCGCGCCGCCTCGATCCGCTCGAACGCGCCGATCAGCACCGCATCCTCGACCTCGGCGCCGTCGATGCGAATGCGCTCGTTGTAGCGCACCAGGTGCGGCGAGGTGAACATCCCGGTGCGGGCCCCGCGGGCGCGCAGCAGCGCGTCCAGCGTGCGCCACCACCGAGCCCTTGCCGTTCGTGCCGCCGACCGTCAGTACGCGGAACGCGGGGGCAGCGACGCCGAGTGCGCGCGCCACGGCCGCGACGCGCGCCAGATCCATGTCGATGGCCTGCGGGTGGACCGACTCCTGCAGCGCGAGCCACTCGGCGAGTGTGCGCACGGACGGGGAGACCTCGGGCTAGCCGCGCTTCAGGCGGCGACGGCGGCCGGCAGCTTCAGCAGCAGTCGCAGGACCGCTGCGATGCGGTCGCGCATCTCGCGCCGGTCCACGATCATGTCGATCGCGCCGTGCTCGAGCAGGAACTCACTGCGCTGGAAGCCCTCCGGCAGAGTCTCGCGCACCGTCTGCTGGATCACGCGCGGGCCCGCGAACCCGATCAGGGCGCGCGGCTCGGCGAGGTTCAGGTCCCCGAGCATCGCGAGGCTGGCCGAAACGCCGCCCATGGTCGGATCGGTCAGCACCGAGATGAAGGGCAGGTGCGCCTGCGCGAGGCGCGAGAGGGCTGCGGCGGTCTTGGCCATCTGCAGCAGCGAATACAGCGCCTCCTGCATGCGCGCTCCGCCGCTGGCGGAGAAGCACACGAGCGGCCGCGTTCCACGGATGCAGTAGTCCAGCGCCGCGCTTGAAGCGCTCGCCCACCACCGACCCCATCGAGCCGCCAAGGAACTGGAACTCGAAGGCGCAGCCACGATGGGCAGCGCGTGCAGCGTCCCCTCGAGCACGATCAGCGCATCGCTCTCGCCGGTCGCCTTCTGCGCCTGGGCGAGCCGGTCGCGGTAGCGCTTGCTGTCGCGGAACTTGAGCGGATCCTCGGGCGAGATCGCCGCGCCGATCTCGCCCATGGGCCCGGGGTCGAGGAAGCGCTCGAGGCGCTCGCGCGCCGCCGATGCGCATGTGGTGGCTGCACTTGGGGCACACGTACAGGTTGCGCTCGAGCTCGGCGCGGTAGAGCACCGCATCGCAGGCCGGGCACTTGATCCACAGCCCCTCCGGGCACCGAGCGCGTGCGGCGCTCGGTCTTGATGCGCGAGGGCATGATCTTTTCGAACCAGGACATGCGTAGCCGCATCGTCAGAGGCCGGGTGATCGGCAGCCGATGATAGCGGCCGCATCGCTCCGGGAGCCGCCGGCACGGCCGAAGGCCGCCGGGTAGCGCACCTGCCACAGGTACAGCCCCTCGGCGGGCGCGGTGGCGGCATGCGGGTGCGGTCGCGGCCCGCGAGCACGGCGCCGCGCCCAGTCGGGCGGCGCGTCGCCGTCGCCACCGCGATCAGCAGGCCCGCGATGTTGCGCATCATGTGGTGCAGGAAAGCGTTGGCGGTCGCTTCGATGACGACCCAGTCGCCGCGCCGCTCGACCGTCAGCCGCTGCAGGCGCCGGATCGGCGATCTGGCCTGGCACTCCGAGGAGCGGAACGCGCTGAAGTCGTGCTCGCCGATGCGAGCAGCTGCGCGGCCTGCGCCATGCGCGCGGCATCGAGCGGGCGCTAGATCCAGGTGGCGCGCCGCGCGCTGAGCGCCGAGCGGGCGGCGCGGTTGAGAATCAGGTAGCGGTAGGTGCGCGCCTCGGCGCAGTAGCGCGCGTGAAAGTGCTCCGGCACCGGCACCGCCCAGGCGACGCAGATGTCCGGCGGCAGGTTGCTGTTGGCGCCGAGCACCCAGCTGCGTGCGGCGCGCAGCGCCTGGGTGTCGAAGTGGGCGACCTGGCCGCGGGCGTGCACCCCCGCGTCGGTGCGACCGGCGCAGACCAGACTCGACGGGCGCGTCGGCGACGACGCTGAGGGCGCGCTCAGCCGCCTCCTGCACGGTCGGGCAGGCCGTGCTGGGTCTGCCAGCCGGCGTAGGCCGCGCCGTCGTACTCGAGTCCGACGGCGATCTGCGTCATGCGCCTAAGGCGGCTTGCGGGCCGCTCAGCCGGGCAAGGACTCCATGAGGCGCTGGGCTTCCTGCTTCTGCGCTGCCGAGCCCTCGCTGAGCACTTCCTCGAGGATGTTGCGCGCGCCGTCCGGGTCGCCCATGTCCATGTAGGCGCGCGCCAGATCGAGCTTGGTGCCCACTTCGCTCATGGTCACGGGCTCCAGGTCCGGCAGCGCGAGGTCCTCGGAGGCGAGCCTCTGGGTGGCCGCGAACGCGGCATCCGGCACGGTCGCCGTGCCGACATCGAGGTCGAGCGCCTCGCCGTTCGCCTGGTGCGTGGCCGTGGCGGCTCCGACGTCCAGGTCGAGCCCCGCGCTCTCGTGCGTCCCGGTCGCATCGCTGCTCAGGTCGAGGTCGACGTTCTGCTCGCGCAGCGCCGCGAGCTGCGAGGTCGGCCGCACTGTCCTGCATCGGCCCCGGCACGGCGTCAGGTCCTCGCCCTCGAACTGCCACTGCCCGGTGGTGCGAGGTGTCGGAGGTGTCCGCCTGCTGCGGCGGTCGTCGCTCGAGGTTCCTGCGCGAGTGCTCATCGAGGCCGGCGACCAGCGTCGGGGCATCCGCGCCGGCGCCCCAGTGCCGGCTGCTCGGCGGTGTCGACCGAGCCGAGATCCAGACCCAGGTCGTCGATCGCGAGCTCCGCGGTCTGGTCGGCGCTGCTCTGTCTGGTGCAGCGCCGTCTCGACCTTCTTGCGGATCGTCGGGCTGCTGTCGTCGTCGGGCAGCGGCGGCTGCTCGACGGTCGGGCCCTTCGGCATCGCCGTGCTCGACTCGGCTCTGCCGGCGCATCCTGCGCGGTCATCTGCCGCGTGGTGCCGGTGGCGGCGCCGCCCTCGCGAGACGCGCTCTCGAGCAGCGCGATGTTGCGGTCGGTGACATTGGTCGTCGCGCTCGGTCCGGGCGCGTCGGCTCGCGACTCGCCCACCGCGGAGCCGATGTCGAGGTCCACCGCCCTGCGGCACATCCGAGGGAGCGGCTCGCCGAGCAGATCGAAGTCGACGCGGCTCTGGCCGCCTTCGAGATCGAGGTCGACGCCACCGGCGGCCGCGCCGCTGATGGCGCGCACCGCCGGCGAACAGCGCATCCTCGGGCGCGAGCTGCTTGCCCATGATGAGGATCTTTTCCCACTCGCCCGGCGCGGCCTCGGCGCGGGTCTGCGCGAGCTCGTGCGCCGTCTGCAGGAACTGCTCCTTGTTGCCCCAGACGAAGAACACTTCCAGGAGCTTCAGCTTCAGGTCGCGCCGATCGGGCTCGCGCCCGATGGCGATGCGAATGAGATCGGCGGCCTGGTCGTACAGGCCGTAGGCCATGTGGAAATCGGCCTCGGCGAGCGGATCGCCCTGGTCGAGGTTGATGGCGGTTTCGCTGCTGATGGTGTCGTCGGCGGCGACGTGCTTGGGAGCGGGCGCCGGCGCGGCCGGCCGCCGGCCAGAGCGCGGACGCTCGTGCGTCCCGGTCTCCTCGACCACGACATCGGCTCCGGCGTCCTCCTCCGGCAGCGCACGCATCGCGGCATCCGAGGACCGAAGCCGCGGCCGCAGGGCCGCCACCGAGCACACCGCCACCCGCGGCGCCGCCACCGGCGACGGCCAGGCGGCCGAGCGAGTCATCGAACTCGGAAGCGCGGCGCGAGCGCAGCGAAGCGCAGGACGGCGACAGCCGATCAGCGCCAGCACGATCAGCGCCAGCGCCCACCAGTAGCCCAGCGAGCGTGTCGACGAAGCGAGCCGCTCGCCGCGGGCGCGCGCGGCCGGGGTCGGGCTTCGACCGGCGTCGGCTTGACGGCTGCAGGGCGCCGTCGTCGGCGGTGCCGCCGGCGGGGGCTGCTCCTGCGCCGGGGCCGCAGGGTGGCGCTCGGCTGCGCTCGGCCGGCGGCGAGCCGGGAGGCAGTCGCTCCGGAGTGCGGTGGCGCGGCGGGCTGGCGCGCCGCGTCCGCCGGCGGGGGCGGCGCGGGCGTCGGGCCCTGCTTGGCCGGCCAGCTGCGCCTGCAGGCGCGCGAGGTCCGCGTTCTTCAGGTCGAGCAGGCGCTTTGACTCGGCGAGCTGGCCCTCGAGGTCGTGCACCTGCCCTGCAGCTGCGTGCACCTCCGGCGCGCGCTCGCGCCGCGCGTGGCAGCGCCGGCGCCGCCGTCTCGGAGGGCGTCACGAGGCGCAGCCGTCCCGGGCTGCGCGGCCGGGGCCGCGCTGCCTGCGGCGGTCTGCTCGCGCGCGCGCCGATTGCCAGGCCGCGTACTGCCGGTGAATCTCGGCCGAGGCCGCCGACGGCGACATGCCGCGGCGGCCTGCGCGGCGTCGGGAATCCGCAGCACGGCGCCCGAGCGCAGCAGGTTCATGTTCTGCTCGAAGGCGCGCGGGATTCGCCTCGATAGATGGCGACCATCCAGCTGCGCGCTCGGACGTGCTGGCCTTGGCGCCGGCGACACCCGCGGCAATCCGGAAAGCGTCTCACCGCGCCGCACGATGTGCGTCGTGCCGCCCGCTCCTCGGCCGCCGGGGCGGCCGGCCGGAGGCGCAGCGGTCGCAGTCGCCGTGTTGGAAGGGACGGACCGGCGCTGGCGGTGGCGCCGCGGGTCGCTGACGGCGCGCTGCGGGCGCCGCCTGGCTCGGCGGCGGGCGGCGGAGCGGACGCGCTCGGCGCTGGCGGGCGCCGGCGCCTCCGCGCTGCGCGTGATGAACCGCTGCGCGCGTGCCCGCTCCGGTGGCGGGGCCGCGACCGCGCGCGCTGGCCGCTGCGCTCTGACCCGGCGCGTACACCGGCGGGTCGAGCAGCATGGTGTACTCGCGCACGAGTTGCCCGTGCGACCAGTTCACCTGCACCAGCAGCGTGATGAAGGGATCGGAGATCGGATCGGCGGACTTGAGCTTGATGATCTCGCGGCCGTCCGCCGTGCGCACGGTGCTTCAGCTGCACGCTCGCAGAGGAAATTCGGATAGTCCAGTCCGTTCTGGGCAAAGGTGTCGCGTGGGGCGAGCTGCGCCTGCACGGTGTTGCACCTCGTCCGGGGCGACGTCGGTGACCTCGATCTCCGCGTCGAGCGGTGCATTGAGCGAGGAGAGGAGACGGATGTCTCCGAGACCGAGGGCAAACGCCGCTGACGGCAAGGCCAGCAGCAATGCCAGCGCCCGGCTTGAGCGTTTGGCGACCATTACGATACCCCGGCAGGCATCATTGAGTGAAATATCTTGTAAAAACAAACGGATGGACCGCAGTTTGCGAGTCCACCACGAATTGGGCGGCAATATAACTTAAATAGGCTCCGGGGCCAAAGCTTCGGCGATCCCGATGTCGCTTGGTCGCACTCCCCCGTGCGCACGTTGTCGACCACAATCCACGAGTTAAGTCCCCTCGGTCCGAGGAGCGGATCTTTACGGATTCTCCGGACATAAACTGTGTCGCGGTTCGCTGCCTCGGGGTGCAGCGCGGCGGGGCCGCGACCTGGGAAATGTGATTGCCTGCACATCTGCGCATGTTGCGCACCCGCGAGCCACTGTGCGCCGACCCGTGCTCAGGTCTGCGGCGAGGCAGTAATTACCGGTGTTTCCGACTTCACGTCCGCATTTTGCGCGCGCTGGCGCAGGTAGTGATCCATGAGCACGATCGCGAGCATGGCCTCCGCGATCGGTGTGGCGCGCAGTCCCACGCACGGGTCATGGCGGCCGGTGGTGACGATCTCGACCGCCTTGCCGGCGAGGTCGACGGTGCTGCCCGGCACCTGGATGCTCGAGGTCGGCTTGAGCGTCAGGTGCGCGACGATGTCCTGGCCGGAGGAGATGCCGCCCAGCACGCCGCCGGCGTTGTTGCTGCGAAAGCCCTGCGGGCGTGAGCTCGTCGCGATGCTCGCTGCCGCGCTGCAGCGGCGGCGCGTACCCCCGCGCCGAGCTCGACCGCCTTGACGGCATTGATGCTCATCAGCGCGTGGGCGATGTCGGCATCGAGACGATCGAATACCGGCTCGCCGAGCCCCGGCGGCACCCCGCTCGCCACCACCGTGACGCGCGCGCCGATCGAGTCCCCGGCACCGCGCATCTTCCAGATGAGCTCCTCGAGCTCGGCGATGCGCGCCGGATCCGGGCAGAAGAACGGATTCTGGTACGCGAACGCCGGATCCACCGGCTCGAGCGTCAGCGCTCCGACCTGGCTCAGATAGCCGAAGATCCGCACGCCGAGCCGCGTCGCGCAGATAGCTGCGGGCGATGGCTCCTGCGGCGGTGCGCATCACCGTCTCGCGCGCCGAGGAGCGCCCGCCGCCGCGGTAGTCGCGGATGCCGTACTTCTGCTGATAGGTGTAATCGGCGTGCCCGGGCCGGAAGCGGTCCTGATCTTGTCGTAGTCGCGCGAGCGCGCGTCGGTGTTCTCGATGAGTATGCCGATCGGGGTGCCGGTGGTACTGCCTTCGAACACGCCCGAGAGGATCCGCACCTGGTCGGCTTCGCGTCGCTGGCTGACGAAGTGCGAGGTGCCGGTGCGGCGCCGGTCGACGTCCTGCTGCAGGTCCGCTTCGCTCAAGCGCAGCCCCGGCGGGCAGCCGTCGACGATGCAGCCCATCGCCGGCCCGTGACTCTCGCCGAACGTGGTCACCGTGAAGAGCTTGCCGATGGTGTTGCCGGACATGGTGGTCAGTGCGCGCCGAGCTGCTCGCGCGTCAGCAGGAACACGCCGCCACCGCCGCGCGCAAATTGCAGCCACAGGAACGGCAGGCGGGCAAATGCCCGGCGCACGGAGCCTTCCGTGTTGCCAACTTCCACGATCAGAATTCCCCGCGGACGCAAGTGCCGGTGGGCCTCGCGCAGGATGACCCGCACGCAGTCGAGTCCGGCGCTGCCGGCCGCGAGCGCCACGCGCGGCTCGTGCCGGTATTCCGGCGGCAGTCGTTTGAGCTCACGAGCCCCTACGTAAGGCGGATTGGCCACGATGATATCGTAGGTCTTGCCACGCAGCGCGCGGAAGTGATCGGAGCGGATCAGCCGCACGCGCCGCGTCAGGCGGTGATCGCGCACGTTCAGGCGCGCGACCTCGAGCGCCGCGGCAGAGATGTCGACCGCATCGACGCGGGCGCGCGGCAGGGCGCGGGCGCAGGCGATCGCGATGCAACCGGAGCCGGTGCCGAGGTCGAGCACGCGGCGCACGCGGCGCGGGTCGGTCCAGGGTGCGAACCCGCGCTCGATCAGCTCGGCGATCGGCGAACGCGGCACGAGCACGCGCGCGTCGACCCGCATGCGCAGGCCCGCGAACCAGCTAGCGCCGGTGAGATAGGCGGCCGGAATGCGCTCGGCGACGCGCCGCCGCAGGAGGTCCCGGACGCGCCGCGCGCCGGCAGAATCCACGCGCCGGCGGTAGCTCCCCGCGCCGCCCGAGGGCGGCAGGGACAGCGCGTGCAGCACGAGACTTGCCGCCTCGTCCCAGGGGTTGTCGGTGCCGTGCCCGAAAAACACCCGTGCGCGCGCCAGGCGCCGCGCGCCGCGCGCGATCAGCGTGCGCACCGTAAGCGGCGGAGCACGGCCCGCGCGGCGCGCTGCGGTATGAAATAATTCGCTCATGACCATGACGCGCCTGCGCTGGCTCCTGATCCCCGCGGCGGCCTGTGCGGGGCTGGCGGGCTTCTTCCTCGGGCACGAACTTGACAGGGGAGCGCCCGCGCTGGCAAGCGGCACCTGGCTGCCGGCCGCCCGGCAGGTAGCCGAGTTCCACCTGACCGACAACACCGGGCAGCCCTACACGCGCGAGCAGCTCGCCGGCTCGCCGGCGCTGGTGTACTTCGGCTTCACCCGTTGCCCGGACGTGTGTCCGACGACGCTCATCAAGCTGGCGGCGGTGAAGCGCGCGGCCGCCGTGGCGGGCCTCAAGGTATTGCTGGTCAGCGTCGATCCGCAGCGCGATACCCCGCCGGTACTGGGTCTGTACGTGCATGCGTTCGATCCGAGCTTCCAGGGCCTCACCGGCGATCCGGCGGAGATCGGCCGCGTGGCGGCCAACTTCGGCGTCGCCGTGAACCGCGTCGACCTGCCGGGCGGCGACTACACCATGGATCACTCGGCGGTGGTCTTCCTGCTCGACTCCGCCGCGCGCATCGTCGCGATCTTCACCCCGCCCTTCGACGTGCGGACCTTCGCTGCCGACCTGCGTAGCGCCGCGCCCTTCCTCGGGCGACGCGGCCGCTGGCATCGGCAATGAGCGACGGCACAGGGGGGCTCGCAGCGCGCCTGTTCGTCGCGCTGCAGTACCTGCTGCCGCAGCACCTGCTGTCGCAGCTCGCGCATAAGGTCACGCGCAGCGACATGACGCTCCTCAAGAACGCGCTGATCGATAACTTCGTCGTCAATTACCGCCCGGACATGAGCGAGGCCGAGAAGGCCGACCCGCGCAGCTACCCGAGCTTCAACGCCTTCTTCACCCGCGCGTTGCGCCCGGGTGCGCGCCCGCAGGACCCGGCGCCCGGAGCGCTCGTCTCGCCGGTCGACGGCACCGTGAGTCAGCTGGGCCTCATGGACGGCTCGTGGCTGGTGCAGGCCAAGGGGCTCGCCTACACACTCGAGTCGCTGCTCGACGGTGACAGCGAGTGGACCGCGGGATTCCGCGGCGGCGCGTTCGCCACGCTCTATCTGGCGCCTTTCAACTACCACCGCGTCCACATGCCGCTCCCGGGCACGCTGCGCGCGGCGTGGTACGTGCCCGGGGCGCTGTTCAGCGTGAACGCCACCACCGCGGCGCAGGTGCCGGCGCTGTTCGCCCGCAACGAGCGCCTGGTGTGCGTGTTCGGCGAAGGTGCGCTCAGCTTCGCCGTGGTGCTGGTCGGCGCCCTGTTCGTCGGCAGCATGTCCACCCTCTGGCACGGGGAGGTGACGCCGCGCAGTCCGCGCCGGCGGATCGAGCTGCCGCTGGATGCCTCGCGCGCGGGCTTGCACGTCGGGAAGGGTGCGGAGTTCGGCCGCTTCAACATGGGATCGACCGTCATCCTGCTGCTGCCGCCCGGCAGGAGCCGGTGGCTCGGCGCGCTCGCACCCGGAAGCACGGTGCGCGTGGGGCAGACGCTGGCGCAGCTCACATGAGCCCGGGGGGCGATGACTGGCGCCCGGGGACCACGCCGGCGCTGCTCGCTGCGCGTGCGGCGCTGCTGGCGCGGGCGCGCGAGTTCTTCGCATCGCGCGGCGTGCTCGAAGTCGACACGCCGCTGGTGGTGAACTGTCCGGTGAGCGACCTGCACATCCACAGTGCGCAGGTGCGCCTAGGGGATGCCGGGCCGCAGCACGGTGCGGCACTGTTCCTGCACACCTCGCCCGAGTACGCCATGAAGCGCCTGCTGGCCGCGGGCAGCGGTGACATCTACCAGATCTGCCACGTGGTGCGCGGCAACGAGCGCGGACCGCTGCACAACCCGGAATTCACCCTGATCGAGTGGTACCGGCTGGGCTTCACGCTGGAGAGGCTGATGGACGAAGTGGAGGCGCTGGTGCGCGCCCTGCTCGGCCCCGCGGGCGAGGCGCGCCGCGGCGAGCGCCTCACTTACCGCGACGCGTTCCAGCGCGAGCTCGGCCTCGATCCATTCACCGCAGCGGGCACGCAGCTGCTGCAGGCGGCGCAGCGCTGCGGCTTCAAGCCGCAGGCCGAGGGCTCAGCCGCGCCGGAGGGCGCACGCCGCGACGAGCTGCTCGAGCTCCTCATGGCACTCGCCGTCGGGCCGCGCCTCGGGCGCGGCGGGCTCACCTTCGTGCACCGCTACCCGGCAAGTCAGGCAGCCCTCGCCCGCCTCGATCCGCGCGATGAGCGCGCGGCGCTGCGCTTCGAGCTGTACGGCGAGGGGGTCGAGCTCGCCAACGGTTTCCACGAGCTGCAGTCGGCTGGCGAGCAGCGCGCGCGCTTCGCGCGCGACAACCGCGAGCGCCACCGCAACGGCCTGACGGTCGCGGCACTCGATGAGCGCCTGCTCGCAGCGCTCGCCTCTGGCCTGCCCGACTGCGCGGGAGTGGCGCTCGGACTTGAGCGCACGCTGATGCTGGCGGTGGGAGCCGCGCACATCGAGGAAGTGCTCACCTTCCCCACTTCGCGCGCGTGACCCGCCGCGCGCCATCGGTTACCGTGACGCCCCCATGAATCACGCCGTCCCACGCTACGATTTTCGCGACAAGGATGCCGACTATGCGCGGCTACGGCAGGAACTGGCCGCGCTGCTCGCGGGCGAAGAGGACCTGGTGGCCAACGCGGCCAACACCGCCGCGCTGCTCTTCGACGCATTGCCGGAAGTGAACTGGGCCGGCTTTTATTTCCTCAAGGGAGGCGAGCTCATCGTCGGACCATTCCAGGGCAAGCCCGCCTGCGTGCGCATCGCGGTGGGGAGCGGCGCCTGCGGTACGGCCGCCGCGCGCCGCGAGACGCTCGTCGTGCCCGACGTACACGCCTTCCCCGGACACATCGTCTGCGACAGCGCCTCGCGCTCGGAGATCGTGGTGCCGATCATCGCCGCGGGAGGCCTGCTCGGCGTACTGGATATCGACAGCCCGCGGCTTGATCGCTTCGACGCGGCCGACGCCCGCGGCCTCGAGTCGCTGGCGCGGCAGTTCGTGCTGGCCACCGCGGCAAGCGCCGCGCGCGCGGCGCCACGGTGACCCCCGCGCGGCTCTCGCGCCGCGGACTCGCGGCGGCGAGTGCAGCGTTCACGATCTGGGGACTGTTCCCGGTCTACCTGCACCCGCTGGCGAATGTGCCCGCGATCCAGGTCATCGCGCACCGTATCACCTGGTCGTGCGCGCTGCTGCTCGCCTGGATGCTGCTGCGGGGCGATCTCGGGCGACTGTCGGCGACGCTCGCGAACCCACGCCTCCTCGCCCGCCTGGCGCTCACCGCCATGTTCATCAGCATCAACTGGCTGGTGTATGTCTGGAGCGTCACGCACGGACACATCGTCGACGCGAGTCTCGGCTACTACATCAACCCGCTGATGAACGTACTGCTCGGGGTGCTGGTGCTGCGCGAGCGCATGAATCGCACCCAGTGGGTCGCCATCGCGCTGGCGGCGCTGGCGGTGGCGTACCTCGCGGTGCTGGCAGGGCGAGCGCCGTGGATCGCCTTCACGCTGGCGGTGAGCTTTTCGATGTATGGCCTGGTGCGCAAGGTGATCAGTGTCGATGCGCTTCCGGGGCTCGCCACCGAGACGCTGCTGCTGCTGCCGCTCGCGGTCGCCTATCTCGCGTGGTGCCAGGTGAGCGGCAGCGGCGCGCTCGTGCGTGCAGGCCCCGCGGTCGACGGCGCTGCTGGTCGGCAGCGGACTGGTCACCGCGGTGCCGCTCTTTCTGTTCGCTTACGGGGCGCGCCTGCTGCCGTATTCGACCGTGGGCGTGCTGCAGTACATCGGGCCGAGCCTGCAGCTGCTTGTGCGGCGTGCTCTTCTACGGCGAGAGCTTCGCGCCCGCCCGGGCCGCGGGCTTTGCGCTGCTGTGGGTGGCGCTCGCGATCTACGCCGCCGACGGGTGGTGGCGCTCGCGTGCGCCGCTGCGCGGCGCGGTGCGCGCCTAGGTGAGAGGCGCTCAGCCCTTGGCGCGCGAGATGTACGCGCCGGTACGGGTGTCGATGCGGATCACTTCGCCTTCGTTGATGAACAGCGGCACGCGCACGACCGCGCCGGTCTCCACCTTGGCGGGCTTCTGGCCGCCGGTGGCGGTGTCACCGCGCAGCCCCGGGTCGGTCTCGATGATCTTCAGCTCGATGTGCGGCGGCGGTGTCACCACCAGCGGCTCGTTGTTCCACAGCGTCACGATGCACACCACGCCGTCCTTGAGCCACTGGGCGTTGTCACCCACGGCGGACTTGCCGGCGGTGTACTGCTCGAAGCTCTCCGGCGACCATGAAATGCCAGAAGTCGCCGTCCTGGTAGAGATACTGCATGTCGGTGTCGACCACATCGGCCGCCTCGAGCGACTCGCCGGACTTGAAAGTGCGCTCGATGGTGCGGCCGTTGCGCAGGTTGCGGATCTTGATGCGATTGAAGGCCTGGCCCTTGCCGGGCTTCACGAACTCGTTCTCGACGACGGCATACGGGTCGCCGTCGAGCAGAACCTTCAGACCCGAACGGATCTCGCTGGTGGTGTAACTGGCCATGAATCCTTCCCGCGATCGCCGGGGCGCCGGATGCGTGCCGGCTTAAAAGGGCCGCGTATGATAGCGGCATCGCCCCGCACCCGCCAGCGCGTGGTGCTTTCCGCGAGGTCGCTCACGCGGGCCCGCGCTGCCCGGGTGCTAGAATCAGCGTCGCTTGTGTGCGCCCCGTGGAGGCCGTCTTGACTGAGCAGAAGGCCGTTCCGCTCATCGTGCTGAGTGCCGCGCGTGACCCCGTCGAGGGGATCAACAGCATGCTGCGGCGCGCGGGACAACCGGCCCATTGCACCTGGATTCCGGCGCTGCGCGACCTCGCAGACGCGCTCACTCAGATCAACCCCGAGCTGCTGGTACACGTGCTGGATGCGGACGAGGAACTCGAGGCCTCGATAGCGATCCGCAACCAGTTGGCCCCCTCGGTGCCGATCCTGGTGCTCGCCTCCGCCGCCGACGAGGCGCGCATCGCCGCAGCGATGGCGCTCGGCGCGCGCGATGTCGTGACGCTGGCACATCCGGCGCGCATGCAGGCGGTGATGATGCGCGAGCTGGGTACCTTCCGCGCGCAGCGCACGCTGGATGCCGCCCTGCACGCCGCCAAGGACGCCCGCAGCCAGCTGGACACCGTGCTGCAGCGCTCCAACGACGCGATCATTCAGGTGCAGGAAGGTATCGTCATCGACGCCAATCCCGCCTGGCTCGAGCTCTACGGGGTCGAGGACGGCATCGTCGGTCAGCCGGTGATGGACCTGTTCGAGGAATCGACGCACTCGGCGCTGCGCGGCGCCCTGGCGGCCTGCCTGCAGGGGCGCTGGAGCGGCGAGCACACGCTGCGGGTGAGCGCGCTACCCGCCGACGGCAGCGTCCTGCCGGTGGAGATCGCGCTGGCGCTCGGCGAGCACGAGGGCGAGCCGTGCCTGCGGCTGGTGGTGCCGTCGCGATCGCGCACCGAGAGCCGGGTGATCGAGGCTCCGCCTCCGGACCCGGCCGCGGACGGCTACGGGCTGCTGTCGCGGCGCGAGTTGCTGCACGCGCTCTCCGCCCGGCTCGCGACCCGGCCGAGCGGCGGTATGCGCTGCCTCGCGGTGGTGCGGATCGACAAGTTCGCGGCTCTCGAGCGCGTCGTGGGCGTGACCGCGAGCGAGGAGATCGTGACGGATTTTGTCAGGCTCCTGACCGAGACCGTGCGACCCAAGGAGTTGGCGGGGCGTTTCGGCGGCCTGCGCTTCGTTGTGCTGCTCGAGCGCGGCAATGAGAACGACATCAACGCCTGGAGCGACCATCTCCTGACGCGCGTGCAGAAGCACGTCATGCGCATCCGCGACAAGGCCGTAGCGGTCACCTGCACCATCGGGCTGTCGGTGGTGTCCCCGGGTCAGGTCTCCCTCGATGCCGTGCTGGCGGATGCGCTCGAGTGCTGCCGCAAGGGAGTGACCCGCGGCGGCAACCAGAGCATCACCTCCGATCGCGCCGACACCGACAGCCGTGTCATGTCGTACGACAAGGTGTGGGTGAAGCACATCAAGGCGGCGCTCATGGAGAACCGCTTCCGGCTGGTGCAGCAGCCGATCGCGAGCCTGCGGGGCGAGGACCCCGGCATGTTCGACGTGCTGGTACGCATGATCGACCACCAGGGCAAGGAGGTGTTGCCGTCGGAGTTCATGGCGGCCGCCGGCCGCAACGACCTGATGAAGAACATCGACCGCTGGGTGGTCGGGGCGTCGCTGTCGTTCGCCGCGCAGAAGAAACCCGAATGCCTGTTCGTGCGGCTGTCGCGCGAGACGGCGCGCGATCCGAGCTTCCTCGAGTGGCTCGACAACCACCTGCGCAGCAGCCGCGCCGACCCGCGCCGCTTGTGCTTCCAGGTCACCGAGGAGAGCGCCGCGGGCCATATCACCCAGGTCACGACGCTTGCCCGCGCGCTGCGTGAGCGGCACTTCCGCTTCGCACTCGAGGGCTTCGGCGGCGGCCACGACAGTCCCGGCATGCTCGAAGCCGTGCAGCTCGACTTCGTGAAGATCGACGGCGCCCTGATCCAGGGACTGGCCGACGACCCGCAGCTGCAGACGCAGGTGCGGGCGCTGGTGGAAGCTGCCGCCCGACGCTCGGTGCAGACGATCGGCGAGCGCGTCGAAGATGCCAACACCATGGCGGTGCTGTGGCAGCTGGGCGTGCAGTACATCCAGGGCTACTTCGTCAACGAGCCCGAGGAAGTGGTGCTGCGCGCCGAGCGCTGAAGCGGCGAGCTGCGGGGAATGCGGCGTTGGTAGTGGTACCGTCGCCCTTTACAAGGCCGGCGGCGGGAGCTGCACTTCCATGCGCTCGATCCTGCGCGGCCAGCCGCGCTTCAGGACCGCGCCGCGTTGCGCGCGCTGCCCCCGATACTCCTGCAGGTCGCGCCAGCTCCAGCGTCTTCCTGGTTTCGCCCGACCACAGGACCAGTGCCGCCTTCGGCGGCACCACGGTGACCGCGGTCATGAGCTCGCTGCGCGCGGCGGCCTTCTTGCCGGGGATGTCGTAGAGCTTCAGGCCCTTGCCGCGCGGCATCTCCGGCACCTCCCCTGCCGCGAAGGCGAGCAGCTTGCCTTCGCTGCTCACCACGGCGACGAGTGAGTCGGGCGAGAGCACCGGCGCGGGAGCCAGCACCTGCGCGTTCTCGGGCACGTTGAGCACCGTCTTGCCGGCACGGCGGTCACTGATCAGATCCTTGAGGCGCGCCGTGAACCCATAGCCCGCATCCGACGCCAGCAGCCACAGGTCCTCGGGCTCACCGATCATGACACCGGCGAACTTGGCGCCGTCGGGCGGATCCAGACGCCCCGAAAGAGGCTCGCCGTAGCCACGCGCACCGGGGAGCGAATGCGCCGGCAGCGTGTAGGTGCGGCCGGTACTGTCGATGAATACCGCCGGCTGCAGGCTCCTGCCGCGGGCGAGCGCCTGAAAGGCGTCCCCGCCCTTGTACGAGAGCGCGCTCGCCTCGACGTCGTGGCCTTTCGCCGTGCGCACCCACCCACCGGTCGAGAGCACCACGGTCACCGGCTCATTCGGGATCAGCGAGGTCTCATCGATCGCCTGCGCGGCCTCGCGCTCGATGATCCTGGTGCGCCGCTCGTCGCCGTACTTGTCGGCATCGGCGCGGATTTCGGCGGCGATGAGTTTCTTCAGCTTCGCTTTGCTCTTCAGCAGCGCCTCGAGCTCCTCGCGCTCCACCGCGAGCGTCTTCTGCTCCTCGCGGATCTTCATCTCCTCGAGCTTGGCGAGGTGCCGCAGCCGCGTGTTGAGGATCTCCTCGGTCTGCTCGTCCGAGAGCTTGAAGCGTTTCATCAGCACCGGCTTCGGCTCCTCCTCGCGGCGGATGATGCGGATCACCTCGTCGAGGTTGAGGAAGGCGATGAGCAGGCCATCCAGGATGTGCAGGCGCCTGGCGACCTTCTCGAGCCGATGGGTCAGGCGGCGCGTGACGGTCGTGGTGCGGAACTCGAGCCACTCGGTAAGGATGTCCCTGAGGCTCATCACCCGCGGGCGGCCGTCGAGCGCGATGATGTTGAGATTGACGCGGTAGTTGCGCTCGAGGTCGGTGGTCGCGAACAGGTGATTCATGACCTCGGTAAGGTCCACGCGGTTGGAGCGCGGCACGATGACCAGGCGCGTCGGGTTGTCGTGATCGGATTCGTCGCGCAGGTCATCGACCATCGGCAGCTTCTTGGCGCGCATCTGCTCGGCGATCTGCTCCTGCACGCGCGTCGGCGATACCTGGTAGGGAAACGCGGTGATCACGACGTTGCCGTCCTCGATCTCCCAGGTGGCGCGCGCCTTGAAGGTGCCGAGGCCCTTGTCGTAGAACTCCTTGAGCTCGGCGCGTGGCGAAACGATCTCCGCCCCGGTCGGCAGGTCCGGGCCCTTGACGTGCTTCATGAGCGCAGCAACGGTCGCTTCGGGCTCCTCGAGCAGATGGATTGCCGCGGCCGCGACCTCGCGCAGGTTGTGCGGCGGAATGTCAGTCGCCATGCCTACGGCGATGCCGGTGGTGCCGTTCAGCAGCAGGTTGGGTAGCCGCGCCGGCAGAATCGCCGGCTCCTCGCGTGAGCCGTCGTAGTTCGGCACCCAGTCGACGGTGCCGTCGGACAACTCGCCGAGCAGCACCTCGGCGTAGCGCGTCAGCTTCGCCTCGGTGTAGCGCATGGCGGCAAAGGACTTCGGGTCATCCTGCGAACCCCAGTTTCCCTGGCCGTCGATGAGCGGGTAGCGGTAGGCGAAGGGCTGTGCCATGAGCACCATCGCCTCGTAGCAGGCCGTGTCGCCGTGCGGGTGGAACTTGCCGAGCACGTCGCCGACGGTGCAGGGCGGACTTCTTGTGCTTGGCGAGGGCCGACAAGCCGAGCTCGCTCATGGCGTAGACGATGCGCCGTTGCACGGGCTTCAGTCCGTCGCCGAGCGCCGGCAGCGCGCGGTCGAGGATCACGTACATCGAGTAGTCGAGATAGGCCTTCTCGGTGAAGGTCGAAAGCGGCTGGCGCTCGACGCCCTCGAAATTCAGCTCCTGGTTCTCCGGCGGCCCGCTCATACCTGCACTTCCGCGAGGTTGCCCTTCTCCTCGAGCCACTCACGGCGGTCGGCGGCGCGCTTTTTGGCGAGCAGCATGTCCATCAGCTGATCGGGGTTGTCCTTGGCGTCGATCGTGAGCTGCACCAGGCGGCGCGTGCGCGGGTCGATGGTGGTCTCGCGCAGCTGCTTCGGATTCATCTCCCCTAAGCCCTTGAAGCGGGTGACCGTGGGCCTGGTGCGCGGACTCTCCTTCTCGATCTTCTTCAGAACCTGGTTGCGCTCGGCGTCATCGAGCGCATAAAGCACCTGCTTGCCGGCGTCGATGCGGTAGAGCGGCGGCATCGCGACGTGCACGTGCCCGTGGGTCACGAGCGGGCGGAAATGCCGCAGGAACAGCGCACACAGGAGCGTGGCGATGTGCTGCCCGTCGGAGTCGGCGTCCGCGAGGATGCACACCTTGTGATAACGCAGCGAAGACAGGTCGGTCGAGCCCGGATCGACCCCGAGCGCCACGCTGATGTTGTGTACCTCTTCGCTCCCGGCGAGCTGCTCGGGATCAACTTCCCAGGTGTTCAGGATCTTGCCCCGCAGCGGCATGATGGCCTGGAAGTCCTTGTCGCGTGCCTGCTTGGCAGAGCCGCCCGCGGAGTCGCCCTCCACCAGGAACAGCTCGCAGCGCCGCGGCTCCTGGCTGACACAGTCGGCGAGCTTGCCCGGCAGCGCCGGGCCGCCGGCGATGCGCTTGCGCACCACGCGCTGCGCGGCCTTGGCGCGCTCCTGCGCGTTGGCGATCGCGAACTGGGCGATGCGCTCGCCGGCGTCGGGGTGGCGGTTGAGCCACAGCGCCAGCGAATCGCGTACGAATCCTTCCACCAGAGCCGCGGCATCGCGACTGCCCAGGCGCTCCTTCATCTGGCCGGCGAACTGCGGATCCTGAATCTTCACGGACAGCACGTAGTTCGCCTTGTCCCACACGTCCTCCGGGGTGAGCTTGATGCCGCGCGGCACGAGAGCACGGAACTCGCAGAACTCGCGCACCGCCTGCGCCACTCCGGCCCGCAGGCCGTTGACGTGCGTGCCGCCTTCGGGGGTCGGGATGAGATTCACGTAGCTCTCGCCGATCGAGACTTCCGCATCCGGTGCCCAGCACAGCGCGTAGTTCACCGCGTCGTTGTCGCCCTCGCGGGTGCTGGCGATGGGCTCCGGCGGAATGCGCTCGTGCTTGTCGAGCTCCTCGACCAGATAGGCGCCCAGGTCCCCGGTGTAGAACCACTCGTCCTTCTCGCCCGTGGCTTCGTTCTTGAACGTGACGCGCAGGCCCGGGCACAGCACCGCCTTGGCTTTCAGCGTGTGCTTGAGCTGCGGCACGGAGAACTTGTCGGAATCGAAGAATTTCGGGTCCGGCCAGAAGCGGATGGTGGTACCGGTGTTGCGCTGGCCGACGCTGCCGCTCTCCTCGAGCCTGGAGGCGATCTTGCCGTCCTTGAAGCTGATGTTGTATTCCTTGCCGCCGCGCTTGATCCAGCACTCGAGGTGTTTGGAGAGCGCATTCACCACCGACACGCCCACGCCGTGCAGGCCGCCGGAGAACTGGTAGGTCTTGTCGGAGAATTTGCCGCCGGCATGCAGGCGCGTGAGGATCAGTTCCGCGCCGCTCACCTTCTCCTTCGGGTGGGTGTCGACTGGCATGCCGCGGCCGTCGTCGGCCACCTGCAGCGAGCCGTCCTTGTAGAGGACCACGTCGATCTGCTTGCAGTAGCCGGCGATCGCTTCATCGACGCTGTTGTCGATCACCTCATGCGCGAGGTGATTGGGCCGCTGCGTGTGGGTGAACATACCCGGCCGTCGCCGGACGGGCTCAAGGCCGGAGAGGACCTCGATGTCGGAAGCGGTGTACGACTGACTCATCAGATTGAGATTCGTGCACTGGCGAGCGCCGCGCGGGCGGGTGTCGCGCCAGCTTACCCGGCGCGGCGCGATCTTAGCAGACGCAGGCGGACTAACGGGCGGCGTGAATCAGGTGAGATCGGCGCACAATGCCGCGCGCACCGGCTCGGGCACGGGGCTCACGGTGTACTCGTAGTCGGCGTGATCGACCCCGGCGGCGAGCGCGGCGCCCCCGCGCAGCGCCGCGATCATCGGCGCGCCGAGCTCGAAACGCAGGAAGTGGACCGCGGAGGTCTTCTCGTCGTTCTCTCGCGACAGGTCCTCGTCGGCGATCGCGTATACGCGCGGCTCATCGGCGACCTGCACCCAGCAGCGCGTCTCGACGCCCTTCAACCGGGCGAGCCGCCGGCGACGTTCCTCTGGCTGCGCGAACTCGATGAGCAGCGTCACCTTCCAGTTGCCGCCGTCGGGGATCAGCGGGTTGTACGTGTCGAGCTCGGCGGCGATGCCCTCGGGCTCGAAGATCCGCTCGACACGCAGCATCTCCTGGACCTGGTAGTGCACCGTGAGCCGGTCCTCGAAACACCAGGTGAGATTGGGTCCGACCGCGAGCCGGCGCGCGCGCTTGTGCTCGAGCACCCGGGCGCGAAACGCGGACCGCTCGCGCGCGTACTGCTCGAGTGACATCAGATCGCCTGCGCACAGCTTGTTCACTGAAGAACGTCTCACAGCCCGTAGGCAATGCGCAGCAGCGTGAGCGGGTGCTCCGGCTCGCGCGCCTCGGTGAGTCCGCTGCCGATCTGCTGCCCCGCCATGGGACAGTCGCTCGAATAGTGATCGGCGTGCGCGCCGTCCACGCGCTGCATCACGGGCTTGCCGATCTTGACGGAGGCCGCACGGAAGCGCTGCTTCACGCCGTAGGTGCCGTTGTGCCCGGAGCAGCGCTCGATGGTCTCGATGGTCGTGCCCGGCACGAGCTTGAGCGCATCCCGGGTCTTGAGCCCGAGGTTCTGCACCCGCAGGTGGCACGGCACGTGGTAGCTCACCTTGCCGAGGGGCTTGGCAAAGTCGGTGCGCAGGAGCCCCGCGGCATGGCGCAGCATCAGGTACTCGAACGGATCGAAGAAGTGCGCGGCGACCTGCTGCACGTCGGCATCCTCCGGGTACATGAGCGGCAGCTCCTGCTTGAACATCAGCACGCAGGAAGGAATCGGCGCCACGAGGTCGTAGCCTGCCTCGAGCGCGCGCACGAGCTGCGGGATGTTGTACTCCTTGAGCTTCGCCACCGCCGCGAGATCCCCGAGCTCGAGGCGCGGCATGCCGCAGCAGCGCTCCGCAGCCAGCAGTGCGACCTCGATGCCGTTGTGGCGAAACACCGCCACCAGGTCCTCGGCGAGCGCCGGCTCGTTACGGTTGCCGTAGCAGGTCGTGAAGAGGGCCACGCGGCCGCGGGTCCGGCCGGCCGGCTGCACGGCAGGTGCGGCCTGCGCGCGGGGGCGCCCGGCCGTGCCGAGCGACTTCAGGCGCTTGCGCGCCGTGCGGGCGTGATAGCGCGGCAGCGGCGCCGTACGATCCACCCCGAGCGTCCTCTCGAGCAGCACCCGTCCGGTGGCGGATGAGTTCATCGCGTTCACCAGCTCCACCACCACGGGAATGCCCGCGAGCGCGCCCACCGCATCGGTCGCGGCGAGTACGCGATCCCGCGCCGGCAGGCCTGCGCTGCGGGCGCGCGCCGCCTTGGCGCGCAGCATCAGGTGTGGAAAGTCCACGTTCCAGGGATGCGGCGGCACGTACGGGCACTTGGTCATGAAGCACATGTCGCACAGGTAACAGTGATCCACGACTTCCCAGTAGACCTTCTTCTCGAGCTGCGCGACTTCGCCCCCGCGAGTCTCGTCTACCGCATCGAAGAGCGTGGGAAAGGCGTTGCACAGGCTGAAGCAGCGCCGGCATCCGTGGCAGATGTCGAACACGCGCTCGAGCTCCTGCTCGAGCGCGGTTGCGTCGTAGAACTTCGCCTCGCGCCACTTCAAGGGATGACGCGTCGGAGCCTCCAGGCTCCCTTCGCGCCCGCCCGCGGCGGAGCCCGGCGAGGTGGGCGCGCTCAGATACCGTCCAGGGCCTTCTGAAAGCGGTTGGCGTGCGAGCGTTCGGCCTTGGCGAGCGTCTCGAACCAGTCGGCGATTTCCCCGAAGCCCTCTTCGCGGGCCATCTTGGCCATGCCGGGGTACATGTCGGTGTACTCGTGGGTCTCGCCGGCGATGGCGGCCTTGAGATTGAGCTTGGTCTCGCCGATCGGCAGCCCGGTGGCCGGGTCGCCGACGGCTTCCAGGTACTCGAGGTGCCCGTGTGCGTGCCCGGTCTCACCCTCGGCGGTGGAACGAAATACCGCCGAAACGTCGTTGAAGCCTTCGACGTCTGCCTTCTGGGCGAAGTACAGGTAGCGCCGATTCGCCTGCGACTCACCCGCGAACGCATCCTTGAGGTTCTTCTCGGTCCTGGTGCCTTTGAGATTCATGATAATCCTCACTTAGACTCGGTCTAACGAAGGGCTGTGACTCTATCGCCGCCCTGCTCGGGCCGTCAACCTCGCGTTGACCCTCGCAGGGGCGGCTGTGTAACGTTGCGCGCCTTCGCGTGAGGCCTTCGGTGGCAGGGAGTGCAGGCAACTTGGCGCGCAACAGCAAAGGTCCCGACTTCGAGCAGGCGCTTTCTGAGCTTGAGGGCCTGGTCGAGCGCCTGGAGCGCGGGGACCTGCCGCTCGATGAGGCGCTGAAGGCATTCGAGCGGGGCATCGCGCTCACACGTCACTGCCAGGCATCGCTCCAGGCAGCGCAGCAGAGGGTCGAGATTCTGCTCAAGCGCGGCGGGGAGCCCGAGGTTGCGCCTTTCGAGGAGGCCGCGGACGAGTCTTCCGAAGAGCCGCCGGCCGGCGAATGATGAGTGCCTCCTCGAGTGACGGCGCAGCATCGCGCGCCTTCTCGGCGCGGGTCGCTGCCTGCCAGGCGCGTATCGAAGGGGTGCTCGATGCAGCGCTCGCCCTGGCCGATCCGGGCACCCCGCGGCTGCGCGAAGCGATGCGCTATAGCGTGCTCGGCGCGGGCAAACGCCTGCGCCCGACGCTGGTGTACCTCACCGGTGAGTCGCTCGGCGCGCCCGCCGCGCGGCTCGATGTACCCGCCGCGGCGGTCGAGCTGATCCACGTGTACAGCCTGGTGCACGATGACCTGCCGGCGATGGACGATGACGACCTGCGCCGCGGCCGCCCGACCTGTCATCGCGCCTACGACGAGGCCACCGCGATCCTCGTCGGGGATGCGCTGCAGGCCCTCGCCTTCGCGGTGCTCGCCAACGAGCCGATGCCTGGAGCCTCCGAGACCGTGCGTCTGGAGATGATCCGCGTGCTGGCGTGCGCCATCGGCACCGGCGGCATGGCGGGCGGGCAGGCCGTGGATCTCGAAGCCGTCGGGCGCACGCTGACCGTCGGGGCGGTCGAGAACATGCACCGCCGCAAGACCGGCGCGCTCATCCAGGCGAGCGTGCTGCTCGGTGCGCTGGCGGCCGGCGTGACCATGGGGGCGGAACTTGCGGCGCTGGCGCGCTTCGGCGCCGAGATCGGGCTGGCGTTCCAGATCCAGGACGACATCCTCGATGTCGAGGGCGACCCGGCGCTGCTCGGCAAATCGACCGGCGCCGATGCAGCGCATCGCAAGCCCACCTACCCCAGCACGGCGGGTCTGGGCGCCTCGCGGGCGCGGGCCGCGCAGTTGCGCGATGCCGCCATCGCGCAGCTCACGCCCCTGGCAGAGCGTGCCCGGGTGCTCACGCAGCTCGCCTGTTTCGTGGTGAATCGCTCCAGCTGAGCCGTCAGTCATCGCAGCCCGCGGCCCCGTGTAAACTGCGCTTCCGATGACCCGCGCGCCCGAGAACCATCCGCTGCTCGCCGGGATCGAGAGCCCCGCCGATCTGCGCAAGCTGCCGGTGACGAAGCTGCCGGCGCTGGCGCGCGAGCTGCGCGCTTTTCTCATCCACAGCGTCAGCACGCGCGGCGGGCATTTCGCCGCCGGACTGGGCACGGTAGAGCTCACCATCGCCCTGCACTACGTCTTCGACACCCCGCGCGACCGCCTGGTGTGGGACGTAGGGCACCAGGCCTACCCGCACAAGGTGTTGACCGGGCGCCGTGAGCGACTGCACACCATCAAGCAGGACGGCGGCCTCGCCCCATTCCCATCGCGCGCCGAGAGCGAGTACGACACCTTCGGCGTCGGGCACTCCAGCACCTCGATCAGCGCGGCGCTGGGCATGGCGGTGGCGGCGGCGCGTGCCGGTGATGACCGGCGGGTGGTGGCGGTGATCGGCGACGGCGCGATGACCGCCGGCATGGCCTTCGAGGCGCTGAACCACGCCGGATCGCTGCCGGCGGACCTGCTGGTCATCCTGAACGACAACGACATGTCGATTTCCGAGAACGTCGGCGCGCTGTCGAACCATTTCGCGCGGGCGCTCTCCGGACGCGTATATGCGCACCTGCGCGAGGGCGGCAAGAAGGTGCTGCGCCAGATGCCCACGGTGTGGGAGCTGGCGCGCCGCTCCGAGGAGCACCTCAAGGGCATGGTGCTGCCCGGCACGCTGTTCGAGGAAATGGGGTTCAACTACATCGGCCCCATGGACGGACACGACGTCAAGGCGCTGGTGCGCACGCTGCGCAACGTCAGGAAGCTTCGCGGGCCGCAGTTCCTGCACGTCGTGACGCGCAAGGGCAAGGGCTACGCGCCGGCCGAAGCCGATCCGATCAAGTGGCACGGTCCGGGACCCTTCGATCCGGAGAGCGGTACCATCTTCAAGGAGAAAAGTACCGGCCCCACTTACTCGCAGGTGTTCGGCGAATGGCTGTGCGACATGGCGGCGCGCGACCCGCGCATCATCGGCATCACCCCGGCGATGCGCGAGGGCTCGGGACTCGTGGAGTTCTCGCGGCGCTTCCCCGACCGCTATTTCGACGTCGCGATCGCCGAGCAGCACGCCGTGACCTTCGCCGCGGGGCTCGCCACCGAGGGCCTGAAGCCGGTGGTAGCGATCTACTCGACCTTCCTGCAGCGCGCCTACGACCAGCTGATCCACGACGTGGCGCTGCAGAATCTGCCGGTGGTGTTCGCGCTCGACCGTGCCGGGCTCGTGGGGAGCGATGGCGCGACCCACCAGGGCAGCTACGACCTGTCATACCTGCGTTGTATCCCCAACACGGTCATCATGGCGCCGGCGGACGAGAACGAATGCCGCCAGATGCTGTACACGGCGAGCACGCTCTCCTCGCCCGCGATCGTGCGCTATCCGCGCGGCACAGGTCCCGGAGTGGCGGTGGCCGCCGAGATGACCGCCCTGCCGCTCGGACGCGCGCAACTGCGTCGCGAGGGCAAGAGCGGGCTCGCGCTGCTCGCCTTCGGCGCCCTGGTGGCACCCGCGCAGCAGATCGCGGAGAGTCTCGATGCGACGCTCGTCAACATGCGCTTCGTGAAGCCGCTCGACGAGGACCTGGTGATCGCGCTCGCGCGCCGGCACCGGGCGCTGGTGACCATCGAGGAGAATTCGACTCAGGGAGGCGCGGGCTCGGGCGTGGGGGAGCTGCTGGCCGCGGAAGGTCTGCAGCTGCCGCTGCTGCAGCTGGGTATACCCGATCGCTTCATCGAACACGGCTCGCGCGAAGGCTGCCTCGCCGCCGCGGGACTGGATGCCGCCGGGCTTGCGGCCAGCGTCGCTCGCTGGTGGGCGCTGCATGCGCAGGAGCGGCTGCGCTCGGCCGGCGGCAGCTGACCGGCGCACCCCGGTGCGCAGCGCGGCGCGCGCTTGAACTTAACGCCCGCGGCCCCCCACCTACCGATGGCGAGCGCGGGAACTCCGTCAAAGGGGGTATTCCGCCCGGCATGGCCGCCATGCTGACATGCGATCCTGGGATTCGTACCGCATTCCTGTAGGCTTCAATCCATGACTCCTCCCGCCGTCAACGCCAAGATCGTGCGCGCCAGCGTCACGGAAGTCGAGGACGTGCAGGCGCGTGCCGACACGCGCCGGCTGCCGATCAACCGCGTGGGCATCAAGGACATCAGCCATCCGGTACGGGTCAAGGACCGCACCGCGGGCGAGCAGCACACCATCGCCACCTTCAACATGTACGTCGGCTTGCCGCACAACTTCAAGGGCACGCACATGTCACGGTTCGTCGAGACGCTGCATGCCGAGCGCGAAATCTCGGTGGAGTCGTTCCGCGCCATGCTCGCCGCGATGACCGCGCGCCTCGAGGCCGACACCGGCCACATCGAGATGAGTTTCCCGTTCTTTATCATGAAGAAGGCACCGGTGTCGGGTGTCGAGAGCCTGATGGATTACCGCGCCACCTTCATCGGCGAGCACCGCCACGGCAAGACCTCGCTGTGGGTGCGGGTCGCGGTACCGGTCACGAGCCTGTGCCCGTGCTCGAAGCGGATCTCCGACTATGGCGCCCACAATCAGCGCTCGCACATCACCATCACCGCGAAACTGCGCAGCCACATGTGGATCGAGGAGCTCATCGAGATCGCCGAGAGCGAGGCCTCGTGCGAGCTGTACGGGATCCTCAAACGCCCGGACGAGAAGTACGTGACCGAGCGCGCCTACGACAATCCGAAGTTCGTGGAGGACGTGGTGCGCGACGTGGCGACGCGGCTCAACCGCGACGAGCGCGTAACCGCCTACGTGGTGGAGTCGGAGAACTTCGAGTCGATCCACAATCACTCGGCGTACGCCCTCATCGAGCACGACAAGGACGCCTGAGGCCTCAGCCGACTGCCTTGCATCCGCCGCCCATTGGGGCCGCGCATGACGATTTCTTAATGTCGGCTTCATCGCGCCGACAGGGCCTGCCGGCTAAGTTCCACCTTCACAGCACGTGAGTACTGAAGGAGTAGCCGCGCATGAAGATCGCGACCGTTTTCGCCGCCCTCGCCGTCACCGCTTGTGGCGCCGCCCTGGCCTCCGAGCCCCCGGCGGCACCGTCCGCAACGCCGGTGAAGCACGCGACGCTCAAGTCCTGCAACAAGGAAGCGACCGCCAGGAAGCTGGCTGGCAAGCAACGGGCGCAGTACGTGAAGGACTGCCAGGCCGGCAAGACCTCGGGCTGACCGCCTCAAACCGGCACGCCGGGCCGAAGGCCCGACGTTCACATGCCCAAAAGGGCCTGCTGCCAAGCGGGCAAAAGCGACGTCTTTTGCCCACGGGCTTGAATCCACGGGCACGCCGGGCTGCGCGCCGGGCCGAAGGCCCGGCGCGCCAATCTAACAGGGCAACTCCACCACGACCCGCAGGCCCGGGTCGTTGCTCTCGAGCCGCAGCCGCCCGTGATGCAGGCGGGTGATCGCCGCCACGAGGCTCAGGCCGAGTCCGCTGCCCTCCTGCTTCCCGGGTCCGAAGCGCACGAACGGCTGCAGCGCGCGCTCGCGATCCTCGGCCGCGATACCCGGGCCGTTATCGCTCACCGCCAGACTCACCCGGTCCGAGGAGCGGCTCACCGCGACTTCGATGCTGCCCCCTGAGGGCACGTACTTCAGCCCGTTCTCGATCAGGTTGGTCAAGAGCTGTGCCAACAGCTGCCGGTTACCCTGTACCTGCGCCTCGCGCACCTGACGGCACTCGAGCCGCACTCCGTGCGAACCGGCCACCGGCTCGTACAGCTCCACCAGCTCGGCGGCGAGCTCACCGACGTCCACGGATGCCGGGGAGGCGAGCGGCGCGCCGGACTCGGCGAGCGCGATCTGCAGCAGCGTCGCGAGCGTGCGCTGCAGATGATCGACCTCGCGCAGCGCCGCCTCGACCGACTCGTGCACCGCCGGCTCGAGCGGCGGGGCACGCAGCAGCAGCGCATCCATGCGCGTGCGCAGACGGTGCAGCGGCGCGCGCAGGTCGTGCGCGGTGCTGTCGAAGGTCGCGCGCAGCGTACCCGCCTGGTCCTGCAGGCGATCGAGCACCCGGTTGACCGATGCCGCCAGCGAATCGAACTCGTCGCGGGCGCCGGCGACCGGCAGCCGCGAACCCAGATCCCCCGCCATGATGCGCTGGCAGGTGCGCGTCACCTCCCCGACGCGCCGCGCCAGCTTGGAGCTGAACCAGAAGCCGGCCAGCGCCGCGGCCAGCGTGGACAGCCCGATCCCCCACAGCGTCGCGAAGCGGAATTTCTCCGCGAAGCGTCGCCCCTGGGAAATGTCGGTGCCCACCAGCAGCAGATCGCCCCCCGGGAGTGTGCGCACCGCGGCGCGCACCGGGTGCACGGCGCGCCGGCCCGGCTCGATGGTGGCGATCTCGAACTCGGGGCGCGCTTCGGTCGGCATCCCGTCGAAAGGCCAGTTGGTGACGTTGCCGGCGATGCGCTCGAAGTTGGCGTCCGCCACCATGTAGACCGCCCCGATGCGTCCCCAGCTGTCGATGCGCAGGTTGATCTCGTCGGTGACCCCGGGCAGCCCGCTGCGCGCGTATTTCTCTTCCAGACTCTTGAGCTCGGTGTCGATGATGAGGTCGACCTCGTCGGTGATCAGGCTTTCGGTGAGCAGGTACGCACTGCCGAGCGTCACGGCGACCGCGAGCGTCACCAGCAGCGTGTAGCCGACCGAGAGGCGGAACGCGGTGGTGTTGAGGAGGTCGAGCCGCACGGACTCAGGCGTCGCTGCGCAGCACGTAGCCCGAGCCGCGCACGGTATGGATGAGCGGGTGGTCGGTGCCGCGATCGATCGCCTGCCGCAGGCGGCTGATGTGCACGTCGATGAGGTTGCTCTGCGGGTCGAAGTGCAGGTCCCAGACGCCCTCGAGCAGCATGGTGCGGGTCACGACCTGGCCCGCGCGCCGCATGAGGAATTCCAGCAGCTTCAGTTCCCGCGCCGTGAGCTCGACCTCGCGCCCGCCGCGCGTGACGCGTCGCGCCAGCAGGTCGAACTCCAGATCCTCGACCTTCAGGCGCGTGGTCTGCGGCGAGCTCGAGCGCCTGCGCAGCAGCGCTTCGATGCGCGCCAGGAGCTCGGCGAACGCAAACGGCTTGGTCAGGTAGTCGTCGCCGCCGGCCTTCAGTCCCCGCACCCGGTCGTCGACGCTGCCGAGCGCCGAGAGCACCAGCACCGGGGTAGCAAGGCCCTTGCGGCGCATGAGCTCGATGATCGCCAGACCGTCGATGTGCGGCAGCATCCGGTCGGTCACGACCAGGTCGAACTTTCCCTCGGTAGCACGGAACAGGCCCTCACGTCCGTCGGCGGCGTGATCGACGCTGTAGCCGCTCTCGCGCAGACCCTTAACGAGGAAGCGCGCCGCCTCGGTGTCATCTTCGATGAGCAGAACGTGCACGGCCCACAGAGTAGGAGCCGGTGGCGGCGGCGCGCAAGAGCTCCAGGCGCCCGCCGCTGGCGGATTGGTCAGCTGGCGGCGGGGACGGCCGGCACGCGCTCGGCACTCTGCAGACGCGCGATCAGCGAGCGCAGGAATACCCGGTTGAAGCGCAGCTGGCAGGAAGCCGACACCTGCTCAAGCAGCGTCGAGCTCACCTTGAGCACGGTCACCGCACCCGCCGCGCGGATGGTCGCGGTGCGTTTGGCGCCCGGCACATAGCTCGCCTCGCCGAAGCAATCGCCGGTCTCGAGCACGCCGATGCGCTGGCCGTGGCGCTCGACCGCGCAGCTGCCGGTCACCAGGATGTAGAAGCGGTCGTCCATCTCGCCTTCCTTGACGATCTCCTCGCCCGCCGTGTAATCCTGCCAGCTGCTGGCGCGCAGCACTTCCCAGATCTCGGCGTGCGAGAACTCGTGGAAGAACTTCAGCCGCCGCAGCACGCCGAACTGCTCCTGGCGATCGATGCGGGAGTTGGCCTCGCGCAGCCGCTGGTGCACCCGGGTGAGCTCGGCAGCGAAGTCCAGCCCGCTCTTGTGGCGCTTGGTCGGGATCCTTCTGCAGCGCCATCGCCACCACCATCTCGAGCTCCTCCGGCATCTCCCTGCGCAGGGTGTGGATGGGCGGCGGAGTCGCGTACACGATCTGGTGCAGCAGCTTCTGCAGATTACCGGCGCGGAACGGTCGCGAGCCGGTCAGCAGCTCGTACATCACCGCGCCGAGCGAGTACAGGTCCGAGCGAGTTGGTCAGGTCAAGGCTCTGTACCTGCTCGGGGGACATGTAGGACGGGCTGCCGGCGATCCCCTCGATGCGCGAGATGTCCGAATCCGCCACCAGCGCGATGCCGAAGTCGATGATGCGCACATCGCTGTCCTGGGTGAGCATGATGTTCGACGGCTTGATGTCGCGATGGATCACGCCGCGCGAGTGCGCGTAGTGCAGCGCCTTGGCGCACTTGAACATGATCTCCACGGTATCGTCGATGCGCAGCAGGTTGTCCGGGCGGCAGTAGGCGGCCAGCGTGCGCGCGCCGTGCACGTGCTCGGTGACGATGTAGCAGTGGCCGTTCTCCTCGCCGGCGTCGTAGATCGGCAGGATGTGCGGATGCTGCAGCATGCCTACCAGGTGCGCCTCGGAGAGGAACATCTTGCGCGCGATGCGCGCGCGCTCCTCGTCCCCACCGGCGTCCATGTTGTAGACCTTGATGGCGACGTCGCGGCCGTAGTACGCGTCGTGCGAGAGGTAGACGATGCCGGTGCTGCCGCGGCCGACTTCCTTGATGACCGCGTACTTGCCGATCTTGTCGGGCATACGCGCGCCGGGCTTGGCGTGCGGCATGGTCTTTGTGGCCGGTAATGGCATGGCGCGGGGTAGCAACAGACGGCGCATCAGGATAAGGGCTCGCCCCGCCGCGCCGCTGTGATGCACGCCTCAGGCGACCCCGGCGCCGGCGTGCGCTGACGCGCGGCTTGCACGCGCGGCCCGCACACACGTCAGCCGAAGTGGCGGTATCCCGAATGCGAGAACTCCATCACAGTACCGCTCGCGCATCACGGACCGCGCCCGCCGCCTGCCGCAGCGCTCCGATCCGATGATAGCTCCAGCGCTGCGGGGGCAGCTCGCGCTCGAGCGCCGCGACGTTCTGCGGGCGCACGCGCGAAACACAACTCGTAGTCATCGCCCGCCGTGAGCGCGAGCTCGCGCGCGCGCATCCGGCCCGAGCGGTCTGCGTGCAGCGGCGCGGAAACCGGCAGTGCCTCGTACCAGATCTCGAGCCCCGCGCCGCTGGCCGCGGCCAGCTTGCCCGCATCTGCCCAGCAGGCCGTCGGACACGTCGATGCAGGCGCTCGCCAGCCCGCGCAGCCGCTCCCCGAGCGCGACGCGCGGCGCGGGCAGCAGGAAGCGCTCGCGCAGGTAGCGCGCGGCCTCGGGAGGCGCGCTGAGACGGCCCTGTTCGAGCGCCAGGCCCGCGCCGGCATCGCCCGGCGTTCCGGAGACGAACAGCGCGTCCCCCGGTCGGCCGCCGCGCGCGCGTCAGCGCGCCCGCCGCGCGGCACGATACCCGAGCAGCTGCACGGTGACGCACAGCGGGCCGCGCGTGGTGTCGCCGCCGACCAGGGCCACATCGTGCTCGCGCGCCAGGCACCGAGAGCCCGGCGGCGAACTCCGCGAGCCACGCCTCGTCGGCCTGCGGCAACGTCAGCGCCAGCAGCGCCCAGGCCGGTCGTGCGCCCATCGCCGCAAGATCGCTCAGATTCACGGCCAGCGCACGATGGCCGATGGACCGCGCGCGGAGAGCCGTGCGGGAAAGTGCACCCCCGCGACCAGCGTGTCGGTGGTCGCGACCAGCTGCGTGCCCGGCCGGGCACTCCAGCAGCGCCGCGTCGTCGCCGATGCCCAGCGCGACGTCGGCGACGCTGCGCACCGCAGGAGCGGAAGAAGCGCTCGATCAGGCCGGATTCCGACAGCGGCATGTCGCGGCGCCTCGCTCAGTGCTCGTGCGGGCGCAGCGTCACGCGCCGCGCGGTCCAGCACCGCGTTGACGAACTTGTGGCCGTCGGTGGCACCGAAGCGCTTGGCGAGCGTCACGGCCTCGTTGATCGCCACGCGATACGGCACCTCGGGGCGTGAGCTGCCAGCTCGAACAGCCCGACGAGCAGGATCGCGTGCTCGATCGGGTCGAGCAGGCTGCGGCGCGCGGTCGCCCAGCAGCGCGAGCCGCTCGTCCAGCTCCGCGCGCGCCCTGCACGACGCCCTCGATCGAGCTCGCGGAAGTACTCGCGGTCGGCCTGCGGCATGTCCTCGGCGTCGGCGAACTCCTGCACCAGGTCCTGCCACGGCGCGTGCATTGAGCTGCCAGCGGTACAGCGCCTGCAGCGCCAGCTTGCGCGCCACGCTGCGCGCGCCGCTGTGCTGCTGCGCGGCTGCCCGGAGCTCGCGGGCGCGCGGCTCACAGGCGCTGCGAACAGGCGGCCATCTCGAGCGCGCAGTCCAGCGCCTCGCCACCCTTGTTCATGCCGCCGATCGCGGCGCGCTCCAGCGCCTGCTCGACGTTTCGACGGTGAGCACGCCGAAGATCGACCGGCACGCCGGTCTCCAGGCTCGCCTGCTGCAGGCCGCGCGCGCACTCGCCCGCCACGTAGTCGAAGTGCGGCGTGTCACCGCGGATGACGCAGCCCAGCGCCACGATCGCATCGTAGCTGGCCGCTGCGCGGCCAGCTTGCGCGCAACCACCGGCAGCTCGAAGGCCCCGGGCACGCGCACGACCAGCAGGTCGTCAGCCGCGCCGCCGTGGGCGCTGCCAGGCGCCGCGCGCACCCTTCGAGCAGGCTCGCGACGATGAAGTCGTTGAAGCGCGCCGCGACGATCGCGACGCGGCGGCCGCGCGCGCTGAGCTCGCCTCTCGCATCGACCGGCGGCCTCGCGTCACCCCTCTTCCCCGACGTAGCCCTCGACCTCCAGGCCGAAGGCCGAGATGCCGTGCATCTGCTTGGGCGCGGACAGCACGCGCATGCGCTTCACGCCCAGGTCCTTGAGGATCTGCGCGCCGACGCCGAAGGTCCGCAGCACCGCGCCCTCGCGCCTGGGCCGGCTTCGGCTGACGTCGCGCCGGGGCCGACGCTGCGCTGCAGCGAACGCAGGCGCCTCGGCCAGCTCGCCGCCGACTCCTGCTGGCGCAGCACCACCACGACGCCGTTGCCGGCCTCGGCGATCCGCTGCAGCGCGCGCGCAGCGTCCAGGTGCGCGCCGTCACGTGACGCCCAGCAGATCGCGCAGCGTGTCGGCGCACGTGCACGCGCACCAGCGGCGCCTCGGGGCCCATCGAGCCGGCCGCGCGCCAGCGCCAGATGCACCTCGTGGCTGACGCTGTCCTGGTAGGCATACAGGCGGAACTCACCGAGCTCAGTCTGCACCGCTCTGCTCGCAGATGCGCTCCACCGAGCGCTCGTTGCGCAGCCGGTGGCGGATGAGGTCCGCGATGGTGCCGATCTTGAGCCGGTGGCGGCGCGCAAACTCCTCGCAGCTGCGGACGGCGCGCCATCGTGCCGTCGTCGTTCATGAGCTCGCACAGCACGCCGGCCGGCTTCAGTCCCGCGAGACGGCACAGATCACGGATGCCTCGGTATGCCCGGCGCGTACCAGCACGCCGCCGCGGCGCGCAGGCGCAGCGGAAAGATGTGCCCGGGCGGGCGAAATCCGCGGCGCTGCGGTCGTGCTGGTCGGCCAGCGCGCGGATGGTCGCGGCACGGTCGGCGGAGGACACCCCGGTGGTGGTGCCGGCGCGCAGATCGACCGAAACGGTGAAGGCGGTGCGGTGCGACTCGCTGTTGATGCGGCACCATCTGCGGCAGCTCCAGCCGCGCCAGCCGCTCCTCCTCCATCGGCACGCAGATGATGCCGCTGGTGTGCCGGATCATGAAGGCGACGGCCTCGGGCGGTGGCATGCTCGGCGGCCATGATGAGGTCGCCCTCGTTCTCGCGGTCCTCATCGTCCAGGATCAGGACCATGCGCCCGGCGCGCAGCTCGCCGAGCAGCTCCTCGATGGAATTCAGCGCTCCGGGCGCGGGCGGCGCCTTACCCTGAAGTGACAGAACCTTGGACATACGACCCGCGGGCTTGCCAACACCGTCGGCAGTATACCCGAGCCCCTCTGCGGGCCTGTCTCCCGAAGTGCTCGGCTGGCTCGGGTGGTGTTCCTCGTGCGCGTCGAGCCTCAGCGCCTCTCCCGCGCGGGTAACAGCGGCAACACGATCCGGGTGAGGGACTGCTCGCTCACCGCGTTCCCGGCCAGCAGGCGCGCGCGCAGCACCCCCGAGGAATCCACGACCCAGGTCATCGGCACCGCAAGGGGCGCGCCGAAGCCGTCGACCCTGGCGTTCGAGGCCAGCACGGCGGGATAACTGAACTGGTGCATGATCCGCTCGACCGTGGCGCGATCCTGCGCATCGTCGATGCTCACGCCGATGAGCACCAGCCCTTGAGCCCGGTGCTCGAGGTAGAAGCGGTTCAGCAGCGGCATCTCGGCGCGGCACGGCGCACACCAGCTGGCCCAGAAATTCACGATCACCACCTTGCCGCGCTGCGCGGCGAGGTCGAACGGCGCTCCATCGAGCTGCGTGGCGATGAACGGGGGCGCCGGCCTGCCCAGCGGCGCGTCCGCCGCAACCGCCGCGCACCACAGCGCAGCGAAGCTCGCCAGCACACACAGCCGCGGGCAATGGCGCGTGGCCCCTGGGCGTTTCATCGCGCAACCCCCCTGCAGAGCTTCCCGAACGGCTCGCATCTTACCCGCTCACCGCTCTAGTAACCGAACCGGTAGCGCAGCTCGGCGTAGATCTCGCGCGGGTAGTTCCAGTGAAAGCCATCGAAGGTCAGGCTGTTGTCGATCAGCAGGTGCCGGTCGGTGACATTGAGCACGGTGAGCGAGCCGCTGAAGCTTTTGCTGAAGGTTCTGGCCAGGCTCGCATCGAGCGTAACGCTGCTCGTCAGATGGCTGGGCGGCGGGCTGCCGTTGCTGAATCCCGAGCCCGAATAGACATTCAGCGATCCCGTCATCTGCCAGGGAAGCTCGGCATCGACTCCGGCATTGAGCGTATTGCGCTGATCGTGATCGAGGGCGTAGAAGCCGGTGGGCGGGGAGAAATCCGTCAGTCCGCCGGTGATCGCGCCGCTGCCATCGGCAGTCTGGTTGGAGTACGCCACGTGCACCTGCTCGCCGGCCCAGAAGCGCGGTGAGCGTACCGTCAGCTCGGTGGCACGGATCAGCGCCCCGGTGATGGTGATCGGCAGGAACACGTTGGAGTTGCCGATCGGGTTGTGGTCGAAGAAATTTTCCGCCTCGGTGCGGAAGTGATCGACGTCGATCGTCCAGCCCTGGAGCGGAATCGTGATGCCGAACTGCTCCTCGGTGTCGCGCTCGCCGTGCAGCGGCAGGAACGCCAGCGCGTTGCTCTGCGCGTACTGGAGCAACGGGCCTCCGATCGTCTCGAGCGGGGGCGCCTGGTAGTACTTTCCCCAGAAGCCGCGCAGCACCCAGCCGAGCCGCGGAATCTTCACGGTCAGGCCGAGGCGCGGATCGGTGGCACTCTCGCTGACGAGGCCCGCGAAGAGCGTCTGCCGCGCGCCGCCCGAGAGCGTGAGCCATGAAGTCAGCCGATAGGTATCCTGCAGAAAGATCGCCTCGAGGTTGCCGGACGGACGCAGGCGCTGCAGCACCGGCGCGTTGCTGCCGTCGTTGAACAGCACGTCGAAGAACTGGTTGTCGCTCTGTCCGAACCCGAGTGCACCCGCCTGCAGGGTATTGCGGCCGCTCTGCACCCGCAGACTCTCCTGGCCGCCGAAGTAGCCCGAGGAGTGCTGATAGGTGGTACTGATCGGATAGTCGTCCGCAGCGCCATCGAGATCGGCGCGGTTATAGTGATAGAAAATCGAGCTGGTGAGCACCACCTGACTGCTGAAGGTATGCACCCAAGAGAGAATCGCGAACGCATCCGCTTCGCGCTGCACGTCGTCGGCCAGCTGACCGGGCATGTTGGGGATCTGATAGTCGTCGCGGCGCGCCGCGCCGACGAAGCGCAGCTGGTCCTCGGGAGTCGCGTTGTAGATGAGCGTCGCGAACGCGCCGTAGCCATCTTCGGCGTCGTGAAGGATCTGCGCCACCGGCGTCATCAGCCCGAGATCGCTGCGGTTGCCGTTGGCGCTGACGTAATAGGCGAAGTCGTCGCTGTGGCTGCCGACACTCACGGCGTCGTTGGTCTGGCCGTAGCTGCCGCCGCTGACCGTGAGCTCGGCCTGGTTGTCGCGCTCGAAGCCGGTGCGCGGCACGACGTTGAACACGCCGTAGGTGCGATCGCCCTCGTCGGCGCCGTAGCCGCCGCGCTCCACCTCCAGATAGTCGATGTCCTTGGGGTCGATCTGCGGTCCGAGGTTGGCGGCGATGTTGGTGTTAGGGATTTCGACGCCGTCGACCTCCCAGCTGGTCTGGTGGCCGCCGCGCACGTGCAGCTGATCGTGAACCTGGTACGCGCCCGGCACGAAGTCCGTGATCATGGCCACGCTGTTGGTGCGATCCGCGCCCGGGGTCTGCTCGATGTCGGCGCGACTCACCAGCGTGGTGGGCGTGAAGGAATCCGCGGTCGCCGGCGCCGCCGCGCTCACGGTCACGGTGGGAACGGCGCCGGCGGCGGCGCGCAGCTGCACGTGGGTCGAGGGGCTCGCGCCCGACACGACCGTCAGACGCACCTCCGCCGGCACGTAGGCGCCCGCGGTGACACGCAGCAGGTAATCGCCCACCGGCACGTTGGGAAAGGAAAAGGTGCCCGCGTCATCCGAGCGGGCGCTCTCGGTCCAGGCGGAGTTCGCCGCGAGCAGCGCGACCATCGCGCCGCTCACCGGACGATGCCCGGCATCGTGTACGACGCCGTGCACCGTGCCGAAACTCCCCGCCAACGCCCAACCCGGCGTCAGCCACGCCGTCAGCGCCATGACGACCAGCCACGGCCAACACATTCGATTGCTCATCGCACACCCTCCCTCCGCAAGAAGCATCACCGCCCACGACAGGCGCGGGCAGCGACGGGTGCGCCCATTCCGAGTCAGGACGCACCGCCGAGGATCGTTCGCTGATCTAGCGTGGAGGGAGCGGCGGGCCGCGGGAGGATTGCGCCCGCACGATGGCCGGTACGTGCCGTGAAGTGAGGGCCGGCTCAACCGGGGCAGTGACGGCTCTCACCTCGACTGCGAACCGGGGAGGAGTCGCTGTGCCCGCCGCGGTACCGCTTTTGGCAAACGGGCACTGGCTCCCGTGCGCGCGGCCGTCGTCGCCGGTCGCGCCACCGCGGTGCGCCGGCTCAGGCATCACCATGCCGGGCGGCATGGGCGCGGCGGCCGGACACAGTCCGATGAAGCCCTCAGCCGCCGACACCGGCATGAAGCCGGTCGGCATCAGCAGGTGCAACAGGAGCGGTAGCGCGAGCAGCGCCAGACGAGTGCGGCGACGACGCAGTCGGTGTGGTGGCACAGTCACCCGGGAAGTATAGCGCGCCGGGATGGCGCTCATGTTTCCGGGCGCAGCAGCCGCTCGAGATAGCGTGCCAGCTGATCGACCTCGAGATTCACGGCGCTGTCCACGCCGAGCGCTCCGAGCGTGGTGACCGACTGGGTGTGCGGGATGATGTTGACGCCGAAGCTCGCATCCGCGATCTCGTTGACCGTGAGGCTCACGCCATCGACGGTAATGGATCCCTTGCGCGAGATGTAGCGCATCAGCGCCGGCGCAGCGCCGATGGTGAGACGCAGCGAGCGGGCGTCGCGCTGCATGGCGCTGACGCGCCCCCGGTCGTCGATATGCCCCGAGACCAGGTGCCCCCCCAGCACATCCCCGGCGCGCAGCGCCGGCTCGAGATTCACCGCGGCGCCCACGGCGAGCTCGCCCAGGGTCGTGAGCTCGAGTGTCTCGCGCGAGACGTCGGCGCTGAATCCGCCGTCGTTGGCCGCGGCGACGGTGAGACAGCAGCCCTGCACACAGATGCTGTCGCCCAGACGCAGCGCCGCGGCGCGCAGCCGCCCCGGTGCGATCGTGAGCCGCAGGTCCCCGTCGCGCGTTTCGTGCGCCGCGATGCGGCCGACGTCCACCACAATGCCGGTAAACACCCAGCGCTCCTCAGGTCTCGCGAGGCAGTTCCGCGCCGGCGCGCAGCCGCAGCCGTACGTCTCCACCCAGCTCGCGCGCCTCGACGAGCGCGAACGACTGCGCGTCGCCAAGGTCTGCGAGCGGGGGCAGCATGGCCAGGGGCCGCGCCTGCGGTCCGAGCAGCTTCGGCGCCACGTACAAGAGCAGCTCGTCGACCAGGGACTGGCTGAAGAACTCCCCAGCGAGCGTCGGCCCCGCCTCGACCTGCAGCTCGTTGACCTCGAGCTCGCCGAGCCGCTCGAGCGCCATCAGCAACGGCACCCGGCCGCCCGCCGCGGGCAGCGTCTCGATGCGCGCACCCTGCGCCGCGAGCGCCGCGCAGCGCGGCTCCCAGCGCGGATCGCTCGCCGGCACGGAGGTAAGAATCAACACCTCTCCGGGCACCGTGAACAGCCGCGCCCCCGGCGGCGTGCGCAGCGAACCGTCGAGCAACACGCGCAGTGGCTGCCGCCGGCCGCCGCCGGCGGACTCATCGGGCAGCCGCACGTCGAGACGCGGATCGTCGGCGAGCAGCGTGCCCATCCCGGTCAGCAGCGCTGAGCTGCGCGCGCGCCACAGCTGCACGTCGTGCCGCGCCGCCTCGCCCGTGATCCAGCGGCTCGCGCCACTGGCGAGCGCGGTGCGGCCGTCGAGACTCATGGCGAGCTTCAGACGCACCCAGGGACGCCCGTGCTGCATGCGCTTGATGAAGCCGCGGTTGATCTCGAGCGCCTCCTGCTCGCACAGGCCGGACTGCACCACCACCCCCGCCTCGCGCAGGCGCTGCGCGCCGCGCCCGCGCACTTCGGGGTTGGGGTCCTCCACCGCGTACACGACGCGCGCCACGCGCGCGCCGATCAGGCTGTCCGCGCACGGCGGCGTGCGCCCGTGGTGGCTGCAGGGCTCGAGCGTCACGTAGGCGGTGGCGCCGGCCGCCTGCGTCGCAGCGGCGCGCAGCGCCAGGACTTCCGCGTGCGCCTCGCCGGCGCGCTCGTGCCAACCCTCGCCGATGATGTGGTCGCCGCGCGCGATCACGCAGCCGACGCGCGGGTTCGGGTCGGTGGTCTCGAGTCCACGGGTAGCGAGGGTGAGCGCGCGCTGCATCGCAAAGCGGTCGAAGTCCGAGAACATGGTCGCTACCAGACCGCCCGGGAGGCGCGGTTGTTCCGCCGGCTCACTTCTTGCCGTCCGCGCCCGGCTCGGCATCGTTCGCGGCCGGGTCGGACGGCAAGAGCGGCAGCTGATCGCGGCTCGCGCTGCGTGAGCCCTGGCGCCTGTGGGTGCGCGCTGGGCCCCCGAGCGACGGCGCGGGGCCCGCGGTGCGCGCACTGCGCAGGCGCTGGATCTCCTCGTGGAACGCCTCGACATCCTCGAACTGCCGGTAGACGGAGGCAAAGCGCACGTACGCCACCTCGTCCAGGTGCCGCAGCTCCTCCATCACCAGCTCCCCGACGGCGCGCGCGGAGACCTCGCGGTCCCCGAGCGTGCGCACCTTGTGGACGACGCGGCTCACGGCCTCGTCGATCTCTGCGCGGGCCACCGGGCGCTTCTCCAGCGCCTTCTCCATGCCGGCGCGGAGCTTGCCTTCATCGAAGGTCTCGCGGCCGCGGTCACCCTTGATGACCAGCGGCATCGTGAGTTCCGCGGTCTCGAAGGTTGTGAAGCGCTCGCCGCACTTCAGACATTCGCGCCGGCGACGGATCTGCCGTCCCTCGCCGGCGAGGCGCGAGTCGTTCACCTTGGTCTCTTCGTGGCCGCAGAACGGACAGTGCATGCGGCGGCGCGCCTCGCTACGGCCCGTAGACCGGGAAGCGGCGACACAGCTCGACCACCTGCGGCCGCACCCGCTCGATCACCGCCGCTGCCCCTTCCGCGTCCAGCACCTGCGCGATGAGGTCGACGACCTGCTCCACCTCCGGCTCCTTGAAGCCCCGGGTGGTGCAAGCGGGGCTGCCGATGCGCAGACCGCTGGTGACCATCGGCGGACGTGGGTCGTTCGGTACCGCGTTCTTGTTGACCGTGATGTTGGCGCGGCCCAGGGCGGCGTCCGCGTCCTTGCCGGTAATGTTGCGGTCGGCGAGGCTCATGAGGAACAGGTGGTTGTCGGTGCCCCCGGAGACCACCTGGTAGCCACGCTTGATGAAGCGCGCCGCCATGGCGCGTGAGTTGGCGAGCACCTGGCGCTGGTAGTCGCGGAACTCCGGCTGCAGCGCCTCGCGCAACGCCACCGCCTTGGCCGCGATCACGTGCATCAGCGGGCCGCCCTGTGTGCCGGGGAATACCATCGAATTGATCTTCTTGGCGATCTCCTCGTTGGGGCGCGCCAGGATGAGTCCGCCGCGAGGCCCGCGCAGCGTCTTGTGGGTGGTGGTCGTCACGACGTCGGCGTGGGGCACGGGGTTGGGATACAGCCCCGCCGCGACCAGGCCGGCGACGTGCGCCATGTCCACCACGAAGTAGGCCCCGACACTCTTGGCGATGGCCGCAAAGCGTGCCCAGTCGATGACGCGCGAGTAGGCGGAGAAACCCGCCACGATCATCTTCGGACGGTGCTGCTCGGCGAGCCGCTGCACCTGCTCGTAGTCGATCTCGCCGCTGTCCGCGCGGATGCCGTACTGCGCGGCGCGCAGAAACTTGCCGGAGAAATTGACCTTGGCGCCGTGCGTCAGGTGCCCGCCGTGATCCAGGCTCATGCCCATGATCGGATCCCCGGGCTGCACCAGGGCGAAGTAGGCGGCCGCGTTCGCCTGCGAGCCCGAGTGCGGCTGGACGTTGGCGTAAGCGGCGCCGAACAGCTCTTTGGCGCGGTCGATCGCCAGCTGCTCTGCCACGTCGACGAACTCGCAGCCGCCGTAGTACCGCTTGCCGGGATACCCTTCAGCGTACTTGTTGGTGAGGACCGAACCCTGCGCCTCGAGCACACGCGGACTCGCGTAGTTTTCCGACGCGATCAGCTCGACGTGCTCCTCCTGGCGGCGCCGCTCGCCCTCGAGGGCGCGGGCCAGCTCAGGATCGAAGCCCTCGATCGTCATGGTCGTGCGAAACATTGCTGCGCTGGCCCCCCGCCTGGCGTCGGTGAAGTGAGCAGGTAATTCTACCGGATCGACCCGGCAGCCGCCCTCATCGCCCGGCGTTGCCAGGGCGCAGGACCTGGCCGCGGTGGCTGGCCCGCGCGTCAGTTCTTCGCCGCCGGGGATGGCGTGTCGAGCAGATTCTCGACCACTTCGCTCCAGGCCTGCGCCAGATTGGTGCGGTTGTAGCCGCCGCCGCCGAGCGCCAGCACCCGGCCGTGGCCGAGCCGCTCGGCCAGCTCCGCCAGCTCGCGCGCAGCGCGGCCGTGGACCTGGGGTGAGAAGCGCAGGTGCGTGATCGGATCACCCTCGAGGCTGTCCGCGCCGCACTGCAGGATGATGAACTCGGGCGCGAACTTCGCCAGGTGCCCGGTGACCTGCGGCCACACCGCCGCAAAGGTCTCGTCGTCCGCACCCGGCGGCAGCGGCACGTTGAGCTTGGTGCCCTGGCCGCGCCGCGGCCGGTCTCTTCCTGCGCCCCCGTTCCCGGGTAGAGGTAGCGCCCGTCCTCGTGCAGGTCGGCGAACACCACCGCGGCGTCGTGCTCGAACGCGTAGAAGACGCCGTCGCCGTGATGCGCGTCGATGTCGACGTAGGCGACGCGCTTCAGTCCCGAGCGCTTCAGCTGCTCGATGGCCACACCGCAGTCGTTGAACACACAGAAACCGGCGGCGCGGTTGCGCGCCGCGTGGTGCAGCCCCGCGATCGGCACGAACGCGCGACGGCACTCCCCGTCCATGATCGCCTCCATGGCGGCGAGCGTCGCGCCCACGACGCCGGCGGCCGCCTCATACACGCCCTTGAAGGCGGGCGTGTCACCGGCATCGAGCAGTCCGCCGCCGCTCGCGGAGCGATCACGCACGAACTCGAGGTATTCCGCGCTGTGGAACGAGCGCAGCTCCGCATCGGTGGCGGCGCGCGGCTCGATGACCGTCACGCGCTGCGCCAGGCCGCGCGCGGAGAATTCGCGCACGAAGGCAGCCAGGCGGTCCGGCCCGAACGGATGCCCGTCGCCGAATGCGTAGCGAGCCAGGCGCTCGCTCACCACCACGCCGACGTTACTCATGGGGCAAGCCTAACACGGACGGCGCGCCGCAAAGCGCGCCAGCGCGCGCCACCGCCTCGCGCCCATCGCCAAGGCTGCCGGCCTCGCCCATAATCGCAAATTGTATTTACTTACCAGCGCATGCCTCATGGCTCAATACATCTACACGATGAACCGCGTATCCAAGGTGGTGCCGCCCAAGCGGATCATCCTGCGCGACATCAGCCTGTCGTTCTTTCCCGGCGCCAAGATCGGCGTGCTGGGCCTAAACGGCGCCGGCAAATCCACGCTGCTCAAGATCATGGCGGGCATCGACACCGGCTATCGACGGCGAGGCGCGTCCGCAGAACGGCATCCGCATCGGCTATCTGCCGCAGGAGCCGCAGCTCGATCCCGCCAAGGACGTGCGCAGCACCGTCATGGAGGGCCTCGGGCGAGACCTTCCGCCAGCTCGAGGAGTTCAACCACATCAGCGACCGCTTCGCCGAACCGCATGGCGGACGAGGAGATGAACGCGCTGCTCGAGCGACAGGCAAAGCTGCAGGATGCGATCGACGCGGCCGGAGGCTGGGAGCTCGAGCGCAAGCTCGAGATCGCGGCCGACGCACTGCGTCTGCCCCCCTGGGAGACGAGCATCGGCACGCTCTCGGGCGGCGAGAAGCGCCGCGTGGCGCTGTGCCGCCTGCTGCTGTCCGCGCCCGACATGCTGCTGCTCGATGAGCCGACCAATCACCTGGACGCTGAGTCCGTCGCCTGGCTCGAGCGCTATCTGGAGGAGTATCCGAGCACCGTCATCGCGGTCACCCACGACCGCTATTTCCTCGACAACGTTGCCGAGTGGATCCTCGAGCTCGACCGCGGCTACGGGATTCCGTGGCACGGCAATTACTCCTCGTGGCTCGAGCAGAAGCAGCAGCGTCTGGCACTCGAGGAGCGCGAGCGGGAAGCGCTGCGCAAGACCCTCGCGCACGAGCTCGAGTGGGTGCGGCAGAACCCGCAGGCCCGCCAGGCAAAGAGCAAGGCGCGCCTGCAGCGCTACGAGGAGCTCGCCTCGCGCGAATTCCAGGAACGCAACGAGACCAACGAGATCTACATCCCGCCCGGGGAGCGCCTCGGCGACCTGGTGATCGCCGTCAGCGGCCTGCGCAAGGGCTATGGCGAGCGGCTGCTGATCGACGCCCTCGACTTCAGCCTGCCGCGCGGCGGCATCGTCGGCATCATCGGCCCGAACGGCGCCGGCAAGACCACGCTGTTTCGCATGCTCACCGGCGCGGAGCAGCCTGACGCGGGCGAGATCCGCCTGGGGCCGAGCGTCCGGCTCGCGTACGTCGATCAGTCGCGGCAGACGCTCGATGACAGAAAGACCGTCTGGCAGGAGATCTCCGGCGGTCTGGACGTCATCAAGGTCGGGGGCCTACGAGACGCCCTCGCGTGGCTACGTCGGGCGCTTCAACTTCAAGGGTGCGCAGCAGCAGCAGCTGATCGGCGAGCTGTCCGGGGGTGAGCGCAACCGCGTGCACCTCGCGAAGGTGCTGCGCGCCGGCGGCAACGTGCTGTTGCTCGATGAGCCGACCAACGATCTGGACGTCGAGACGCTGCGCGCACTCGAGGAGGCGCTGCTGAACTTCCCGGGGTGCGCGGTCGTCATCTCGCACGATCGCTGGTTCCTCGATCGCATCGCGACCCACATCCTCGCCTTCGAGGGCGACTCGCAGGTCGTGTGGTTCGAGGGGAACTACCAGGAGTACGTTGCGGATCACCAGCGTCGCCGGGGCGCCGACGCGCTGCAGCCCCACCGCATCAAGTACAAGCCGCTGACGCGCTGAAGCCTCCCTTCGAGGTAAGCCAGCTTGGCCACGGCGTCCGCAGCGCAACCTTCGGTGACCGGACGGCACCGCGGCTGGCGCTGGGTCGGGCCGCTCGCGGCGCTGCTGGTGTTCAGCTGCGTCGTGCTCATCCTGCACCACCAGCTCGCGCGGCTGCACGTCAAGGACGTGCTCGCGCACCTGCACGCCATCCCGCGCCGCCAGGTGCTCGCGGCGCTCGGCTTCACTGCGCTGAGCTACTGCTGTTGTCCCTCTACGAGGTGCTGGCGCTGCGCTATCTGCGCCGGCCGCTCCCCTACCCGCGGATCCTGTTCACCTCGTTCATCGCCTACTCCTTCGGTCACACGCTCGGGTTCGCCGCCTTCACCGGCGGTGCGATCCGTTTCCGGCTGTACGCCACCGCCGGCCTCACCGCGGTCGACGTGGCGACGATCTCCGCGTTCTGCAGCCTCTCGCTCGGCATCGGGCTTGCGACCATCGCCGGATCGTCGCTGTTGCTCTCGCCGGTGCATGCGGCCCGGCTGCTGCACCTGCATCACAGCTGGTCGCTGTTCGCCGGCACGCTGCTGCTCGCCGCGGTGACGGCGTACGCCGCCTGGGCGTGCTTCGCCCGCGGCACGCTCGAGCTGCGCGGCTGGGCGCTGCGCGCCCCGGGGCCGGTGATCGGCCTCACGCAGATCGCGCTCTCGGTGCTCGACCTGACGCTGTCCTCGGCGGTACTGTGGTGGCTGCTGCCGGCGGACGTGCACGTCAACTTCGTCACCTTCCTCGGCACCTACGCGCTCGCGGTAATTGCCGGGATCATCAGCCACGTGCCCGGCGGAGTCGGGGTTTTCGAGGCGGTGATCCTGCTCACTCTGCCCGGTGTGCCCGCCGAAGCGCTGCTCGGCTCGCTGCTCGCTTACCGCGGCGTGTACTACCTCGTGCCGCTGGTATTCGGCACGCTGCTGTTCGGCTCGAAGGAGTTGTCCGAGCGTCGCTCGGCGCTCGCCCGGGCGCAGGCGCTCGCCTCGCAGTACATCGCGCCCGTCGTACCACAGATCGCCGGTGCGCTCTCGTTCCTCTCCGGCGCCTTGCTGCTGTTCTCAGGCGCGACTCCCGCGATCGAGGAACGCCTGGCATTCCTCGACCAGTTCCTGCCGCTGGCAGTGCTCGAGGTCTCGCACCTCGCGGGCAGCATCATCGGGCTGGGACTGCTGGTGCTGGCGCGGGCGTTGTTCCGCCGCGTGCAGGGCGCTTATCACATCACCGTGTGGCTGCTGGTCGCGGGCATATTCGCCTCGCTCCTGAAGGGCCTCGACTTCGAGGAGGCGACGCTGCTCGCGCTGGTGCTCGGCGGTGCTGACGCTCGGACGGCGGGCCTTCTATCGCCCGACCGCGATCCTGGCCGAGCGCTTCACGCCGGTCTGGATAGCGAGTATCGCCGGGGTCGTCGCCATGGCGGTGTGGATCGGGATTCTCTCCTACCAGCACGTCAGCTACTCGAACGAGCTGTGGTGGACCTTCGCGCTGCACGGCAACGCGCCGCGCATGCTGCGCGCCTCGCTCGCGGTGATCGTGCTCGGCACCGCCTACGTGCTGCTCAACATGCTGCGGCCGGCGCGGCCCGAACCGGCGGTGGCGGGCCCCGAGGAACTGGCGCGGGCCCGCGCCCTGATCGAGACCGCGGACCTCACGATCGCCAACGCCGCGCTCACCGGCGACAAGCGCCTGCTGTTCAGCGAGGCAGGCGATGCCTTCGTCATGTACCAGATCGCGGGACGCAGCTGGATCGCGCTCGGCGACCCGGTCGGTTCGCAGCACGGCGCCGAGGAGCTGGTGTGGCGCCTGCGCGAGATGTCCGATCACCCACGGCTGCGAGACCGTGTTCTACCAGGCGAGCGGCGAGAGTCTCGCGCTGTACGTCGACCTCGGACTCGCCGCGCTCAAGATCGGCGAGGAAGCGCGCGTCGCGCTGCCGCAGTTCTCGCTCGAGGGCGCATCGCGTGCCGACCTGCGCCAGTCGCACCGCCGTGCGCAGCGCGACGGCGCGACCTTCGAGGTGCTGCCGCCCGAGCGGGTGGAGGAGTTCATGCCGGACCTGAAGCGCATCTCCGACGCGTGGCTCGCGAGCAAGTCGACCGGCGAGAAGCGCTTCTCGGTGGGGGCGTTCTCACCCGCCTACCTGCGGCAGTTCCCGGTAGCGCTGGTGCGCGAGCAGGGGTCACCTGCGGCCTTCGCCAACCTCTGGCCCACCGGCACGCGCGCGGAGCTCTCGGTGGATCTGATGCGCTTCGGGCCGGACGCGCCGCGCGGCGCGATGGACTACCTGTTCATCGAGCTGATGCTGTGGGGGCAGCGCGCAGGGTTTTCAGCTGGTTCAACCTCGGGATGGCGCCGCTCTCGGGGCTCGAGGGTCACCCGCTGGCGCCCGCCTGGCACCGCGTAGGGAACTTCATCTTCCGGCATGGCGAGCACTTCTATAACTTCGAGGGACTGCGGCGTTACAAGGCGAAGTTCGATCCGGTGTGGGAGCCGAGCTACCTGGTGACCCGCGGCGGCATCGCGCTGCCGCGCGATCCTCATCGACGTGTCGCTGCTGATCGCCGGTGGAATGAAGGAGCTGTTCGCCCGATGACACTCGCGCTACTCGCCGCAAGCCTCGCCCTGCTGGGCACGGCAGGTTGCCCGCCGCGCCGGGCACGACCCTCGCCGCGGCGCTGCGCGCGCCCGCGCACGCCGCCCCAGAGGCGCGCGGTGACGGCGCCGATGCGCATCTGCCGGAAGGCCGCTTCGGCACGCGTAAGCGTCTACCTTCCCGAAGGCGAGCCGAAGAGCGTCGCCATCTTCGTCTCGGGGGATGGCGGTTGGGAGCTCGGCGTGCTCAACATGGCGAAGGGACTGCGGGACATGGGCGCGGTCGTGATCGGTGTGGATGTGCGCACCTACCTCGCGAACCTCGGACGTGCGGCCGGGCGCCCAGGCGCGCCCTGCCAGTCGATGGCGGAGGATTTCGAGTCCCTGAGTCACCAGGTGCAGAAAGAGATCGGCTTGCGCGAGTACCACGTGCCGGTGCTGGTCGGGTATTCCTCCGGCGCCACGGTCGTGTACGCGGCGCTGGTGCAGTCCCCGCCCGGCACGTTCGCCGGGGCGCTGAGCCTCGGCTTCTGCCCGGACCAGGACTTTGCCGGCGCGCAGCTGTGTCCCGGAGCGGGGCTGCGCTACTCGCCCAACAAGCAGCATGAGCTGGTGCTCGAGCCGGCGGCGAGGCTGCGCCAGCCGTGGATCGCATTCCAGGGAGAGAAGGACCAGGTGTGCAGCGCCACGGTGGCCGAGGCTTTCGCCGGGCACGTGAGCCACGGCGAGATCGTCCGCCTGCCGCTCGTCGGTCACGGCTTCTCGGTGGAGCGCAACTGGATGCCGCAGTTGCGCGACGCGTATGCGCGTCTGACTGCGGCGGTGGAAAGGGCGGCCGAGCTCCCGGCGGACATCAACGACCTGCCGGTGAACGAGGTGCGCGCGGGCGGCAGTGCCGACGAGTTCGCGCTGCTGCTCACCGGCGACGGGGGCTGGGCCGGCCTCGACCGCGAGCTCGCGGCGCGACTCGCCGCCGACGGGGTGCCGACGGTGGGGCTGAACTCGCTGAAGTACTTCTGGACGACACGCACCCCGCAGGAGACCGCGCAGGCGGTGGTGCGGGTGCTGCGCCACTACTTCGCGGCGTGGAACAAGCAGCGGGTGCTGCTGGTCGGATACTCCTTCGGGGCGGATGTGCTGCCGTTCGTGGTCAACCGCCTGCCGGCGGATGTGCGCGCGCGCGTGGCGAGCGTGAGCCTGCTCGGGATCGACTCCCATGCCTCGTTCCAGGTGAGCATCTCGGACTGGGTCGGCGCCGGCGACGGCGGCCCCGCGACGCGCCCGGAGCTCGCGGCGCTGCGCGGCATTCCGGTCCTGTGCATCTACGGGGCGGGCGAATCGGACTCGATCTGCCCGGGGCTGCCGGCTGCACAAGGCGTCGCACGCGAGCAGATCGGCCGTGGCCACCACTTCAGCGGCGAGTACGACACGCTCGCGGATCGCATCCTCGCCTTCGCCAGGACGGGACGCCCTGTGACATAACGCACCTTCTACGGCAGGTCACGGCGGGCGGCGCGATCGGTTAAAATGGACTCGAGCGCGCGGCGGATACCATCAACAAGCGCCGCGTGCGCTGTGGCCTATGTCCCTGTACATCGATTCAGCGAGTCGCCTGCACCACGACCAGGATCGCAACCTGGTGGTGACCTGCCCGCATTGCCAGGCGGTGGCGCACATTACCCTGAGCGCCGTGCCGCGCTTCGAGGACCTGCAGCTCTACCGCCCCAAGCAGGTGGGCGTCGTGTACCTGTGCGACGCCTGCCACGCGCCGATCTTCCTGCGCTTCGCGGTGCGCCTCTACGGTGCGGCGCGCGTCGAGCTCGCGCCACAGTTCACCGAGGTCGAGCGCGCGCGCGAGAAGTTCACCTTCACCTACATCCCCGAGGACGTCGAGCTGCTGTTTCGCGAGGCGCTGGCGTGTTTCTCGAACGGTGCTTTCAACGCGTTCGCATCCATGTGCCGGCGCACGGCGCACGCGATGTTCGCCGACCTCGGCGAGGCCGGGAAGCTGCGCCTGTTCGACGAGTTCAACGGGGTGCGCGAGCTTGCCGACATCGACGCGCAGATCTTCGTCCGGCTGCGCAGCGTGCTGTTCGGCGCCGAGCTTGACGCGCGTGCGCAGCTGCCGCTCCTGGACAGCTACCAGGCGGGCATCCTGCTGGAGGTAGTGAAGGATCTGCTGTACGAGGCCTACGTGCGCAAGGGCAAGCTGCAGCAGGCCATGCTGGTGCGGCGCTTCTTCCTCGACGAGACCGCAACCAACATCACACCGCTGGTGTCGGCGAGCTAGAGCCGAAGCTCACCCGACGAAGCGGCGCGCGTTACGAAACAGCCGCATCCAGCCGCTGTACTCGCCCGCCTCGCGCGGCCTCCAGGAGTTCTGCAGGTAGCGGAACGAGCGCTCCGGGTGCGGCATGGTGATGGTCACGCGCCCGTCGGCGTTGCACAGCGCGGCGATTCCGAACGGCGTGCCGCTCGGATTGGCCGGATAGGTACTCGCCACGCTGCGATCATGAGCGACGTAGCGCAGGCCCACGAGGCCGCTCGCGGCGCAGGCCGCGGCGGCCGACTCCCCGGCAAACTCCGCCCGACCCTCACCATGGGCCACGGCGATCGGCAGCACGGATCCTGCCATGCCGGCGAACAGCACCGAGGGCGAGTCCAGCACCTCCACCATCGAGAAGCGCGCCTCGTACTGCTCACTGCGGTTCTTCACGAAACGCGGCCAGTGGGCGGTCCCCGGGATGAGTTCCTTGAGCGCGGCGAACATCTGGCAGCCGTTGCAGATGCCGAACGCGAAGCTGTCGGCGCGGGCGAAGAAACGCGCGAACTCCTCGCGTGCCGCCTCGTGAAACAGGATCGACTTGGCCCATCCCTCGCCCGCCCCCAGCACGTCCCCGTAGGAGAAGCCGCCGCAGGCCACCAGGCCCGTGAACTCGGCGAGCGTGCGCCGGCCGTCGAGCAGGTCGGTCATGTGCACGTCGTGCGCCGCGAAGCCGGCACGATCGAAGACCGCCGCGGTCTCGACCTGACTGTTGACGCCCTGCTCGCGCAGGATGGCGACCGCCGGCCGCGCGCCGCGCTGGATGTAGGGGGCGGCGACGTCCTCCTGCGGGTCGAATGTCAGTGCGACCGCAAGTCCCGGATCCGCTTCCGCGCTGTGCGCGGCAAACTCCTCGTCCGCACAGCTCGGCTCATCGCGCCGCCGGCGCATCTGCCACGACGTCTCCGACCAGGCGCGCTTCAGATCCGCCCACGACTCGTCGAGCTCGGTCGCGCCGACCCGGATCTGCACGCGCAGTTCTGCGCGCGGTGCGCCAAGGTACAAGGCGGCCTCGCCCAGGCCGTGCTTTGCCAGGATGTCGTTGAAGGCGGGCTCATCGACCGCCAGTACCTGCACGACCACCCCCGGCTCCTCGCTGAAAAGCTGCGCGAGTGCCGGACCGCGTGCCGCGGGCAGCGCTATGTCCAGACCGCAGTGGCCGGCGAACGCCATCTCGAGCAGCGTCACGATGAGGCCACCGTCGGATACGTCGTGATAGGCGCGCGGCAGCTGCGCGGCGCGCAGCTGCACGAGCGCCGCGGCGAGCTGCGCGAGGCGCTGCGGCTCGTCGAGGTCGGCCGGCTCTTCGCCCAGCTCCCCGTACACCTGCGCGAGCGCGGAAGCCCCGAGGCGGTTGCGTCCCGCGCCAAGATCGATGAGCCACAACGAGCTCGGCCGCTCCTCGAGCTGCAGCGCGGGGGTCAGGGTGCGGCGCGCATCCGCCACCGGCGCGAACGCCGTCACGATAAGCGACACCGGCGCCACCACACTGCGCGCGACCCCGCCCTCGTGCCACGCGGTCTTCATCGACAGTGAGTCCTTGCCCACAGGAATCGCGATCCCGAGCGCCGGACACAGCTTAAGCGCCACGGCCTCGACGGTCGCGTAGAGCGCCGCGTCCTCGCCGGGCTCATCGCTCGCGGCCATCCAGTTGGCCGACAAGCGGATCTGCGACAGCGAAGCGACGTCCGCGGCCAGGATGTTGGTGATGGCCTCGGCGACTGCGAGGCGGCCCGAGGCCGGTGCGTCCAGCAGCGCCACCGGGGTGCGCTCGCCCATCGCCATGGCCTCGCCCGCCACGCCCCGATAGTCGGCGAGCGTGACCGCCACGTCGCTCACCGGCACCTGCCAGGGACCGACCAGCTGGTCGCGGCTCACGAGCCCGCCGACGGTGCGATCGCCGATGGTGATGAGGAAGGTCTTGTCCGCCACCGCCGGCAGGCGCAGCACGCGGTACACCGCCTCGCGCAGCTCGATGTGGGCAGTCGCGAAAGCGCGCCGCGCCGCGCGAGAACTGGTCACATCGCGCGTCAGGCGCGGTGGCTTGCCGAGCAGCACCTCGAGCGGCATGTCGACCGGCTGGTCGTGGAGCAGCGGATCGCGCACGCAGAGGCGCCCGCCCTCGGTGATCTCGCCGATCACCGCGAATGGACAACGTTCGCGCGCGGCGATGGCCGCAAAGCGCGGCAGCGAGGCTGCCTCGAGGATGAGCACGTAACGCTCCTGGGCCTCGTTGCACCACAACTCCATCGGCGACAGTCCGCTGTCGGCGCTCGGCACCGCGCGCAGATCGACGCGCGCGCCGCGACCGTCGTGCGCGACGGCCTCGGGCACCGCGTTCGACAGACCGCCGGCGCCCACGTCGTGGATGAGCGCGATCGGATTCGCCGCCCCCAGCGCCCAGCAGCGATCGATGACTTCCTGCGCGCGCCGCTGGATCTCGGGGTTGCCGCGCTGCACGGAAGCGAAGTCGAGATCGGCGCTCGAGCTGCCGCTGCCGAGCGAGGACGCGGCGCCGCCCCCGAGTCCGATCAGCATCGCGGGGCCCCCGAGCACCACTACCTTCGCGCCGCTCAGCACCGCGGCCTTCTCCACGTCGGCACGCCGGATGTTGCCGAGGCCGCCGGCGATCATGATCGGCTTGTGATAGCCGCGCTCGCGCTGCGGCGGGTCCCCGGGGACGCTCTGTTCGAAGGTGCGGAAATAGCCGCACACCGCCGGGCGGCCGAACTCGTTGTTGAAGGACGCCGCGCCGATCGGGCCCTCGATCATGATCTCGAGCGCGGAGGCGATGCGCGCCGGCGAGCCGAAGTCGCGCTCCCACGGGCGCTCATAGCCCGGGATGCGCAGGTTCGACACCGAGAAGCCGGTGAGCCCGGCCTTGGGTTTGGCGCCGCGGCCTGCGGCCCCCTCGTCGCGGATCTCGCCGCCCGAGCCGGTGGCCGCTCCCGCAAAGGGCGAGATCGCGGTCGGATGGTTGTGCGTCTCGACCTTCATCAGGATGTCGATCGGCTCGTTGTACTCGCGGTAGATCCCCGACTCGGGATCGGGGAAGTAGCGCGCGCCACGGTTGCCTTCGATGACCGCGGCATTGTCGCGGTAGGCGGACAGCACGCCCGCCGGGCTCACCGCGTGCGTATGGCGGATCATGGCAAACAGCGACTCGCCGCGAGCCACGCCGTCGATACTCCAGCGGGCGTTGAAAATCTTGTGGCGGCAGTGCTCGGAGTTGGCCTGCGCGAACATCATGAGCTCGACGTCCGTCGGATCGCGCCCGAGCGCCGCGAAGCTCGCGAGCAGGTAGTCGATCTCGTCCGCCGAGAGCGCGAGTCCCAGGGCGACATTGGCCGCTTCGAGCGCGGCGCGGCCGCTCCTCAGCGACACGCGCTCGAGCGGCCGGGGCGGGGAATGTTCGAACAGGCGTGCGGCCCCGGCGGAGTCGAACAGTGCGCTCTCGGTCATGCGGTCGAACAGCACCGGCGCAAGACGCCGCAGCTGCGCCGGGGTGAGCGCGCGCGGTGAGCGCAGCAGGTACTGGATGCCGCGCTCCAGGCGCCGCACGGCGCCGAGCCCGCACACGCGCGCGATGTCGGTTGCCTTGCTCGACCACGGCGAGATCGTGCCGCGGCGCGGTGTAACGAGCACACGCGCGCCGGCGGCCTCGGCCGCATCGCTGCGCGGCCCGTAGGTGAGCAGCTGCGCCAGCACCGCGGCCTCAGCCCCCGACAGCGGCTGGGCGAGGTCGGCGAAGTGCACGAAGCGCGCCGTGAGCGCGGTGAGGCCGGGCTCGAGCGCGGTGAGGCGATCGAGGAGCTTGGCGAGGCGGAAGGCGGAGAGTGCGGGCGGACCGGGAAGCAACAGCATGCGTTACCCGCGCCTCATTTTTTATCGCCGGGCGGCGCCGAATACAGTGGCATGGGGAATTGCGCCACGTTGGCGCCGCTCTCGAGCACGGTGATCTTGCTGACGCCCTGCTTCTTCACTTCGTCGATGCGCAGGATGGAATGCATCGGCAGGAAGGTGCGCTTCACCCCCGAGAACTCTCCCTTGATGCGCTCCTCGCCAGGGTCGAGGACCACCGAGGAACGCTCGCCGAACACCAGCTCCTCGACCTCGATGAACCCGAACAGCTCCCCATGGCTCACCTTGCGGGCGTAGACCTCGTAAACCTTGCCTTGATTCACGAACATAATGCGGAAAATGTGACTGACTGCCATGGCCGGTGCTTTTCGGTCGGGTAGCTTTGACCAGCGGCATTATATGTCCGGGCGTGCCGGGGGCGCTGCCGTGCCCCGGTCGGGGCGTGAGCGGTGTTTTTGGCAACGGACGGACCCTTCTTGACTCGGGGAACCATGACACTTCGCCTGCGCGTCGTCAGCGACCAGCGGCGGTCGCTCGCCGATCGCAGCAGTGCCGTCTTTTCCGTCGAAGGGGGCACCATCGGCCGCTCGGCCGACAACGACTGGGTGCTGCCCGACCCGCTGCGCTACGTGTCCGCGCATCACGCCCGCGTGCAGTTCCGCGAGGGGCATTTCTACCTGCAGGATGTCAGCACCAACGGCGTGTACGTCAACGACGACATGGAGCCGCTTGCCAAGCGCGGTTCGAGCGGCTACCGGCTGGCGAACGGCGACGTGCTGCGCATGGGCGAGTACCACATCGTCGCGGCGCTCGAGGCGCTGCGCGCCAAGGAGGTGGCGACCCCCGGAGGACGAGGCGGCCGCGGTGCCGACCAGCATCCACGCCCTGCGCTCGCTCGATCACACGCCCGAGCGCGACCTCGGTGCGGCGCTGAATCTGGACGATCTGCTGATGCCCGATCTGAGTGCGATGTCCGGCCCGGTTCTGCCGGTAAACGCCTACGGTCAGGCGGTCGAATCCGGTCCGGTGCGCGCGCTCGCCCAGAGCGTGCAGACGCCGCCGGTGGCGCTGAGCGAGCGAGGAACCCGGCCCCGATTCGATCGCCGAGCGCATGGCGCGCCTCGCTGAAGCTGTGGCCGCAGCCGAAGAACGGCGCGCGGACGCTGGCGCTTGGCGACGTGCACTCCGGGCTCGACGCTTTCTGCCGCGGCGCCGGCATCGAAGTCGAGCGGCTGCCGGCGGACGCCCAGGCGCGGCTGCTGCACCTCGCGGGCCGGCTGTTCCGCGAGTCGCTCGTGGGTCTGAAGGAGCTGGAGCGCACCCGCGCCAACACCCGCAACCGCTACCGCATCGAGGCTCGCCGCGCGCGAGCGCGACGACCCGCGGCCGTCACTGGCCGAATCGATGGTGGAGGATCTGCTGGTCGCGCTCCTCGTGCAGCACGAGAGTCGCCAGCTCGACTCGGTTCAGTGGCTGCGCGAGGCGGTAACCGAGGCCAAATTGCACGAGAACGCGACCGCACAGGCGACGCGTGCGGCGTTCGTCGAGTTCCTCGACCGTCTCGACCCGGCGGAACTCGAGGCGCGCTTCGAGCGCGCGGCGCGCCGCGGCAAGGCGCGCTCCGCCGACAAGGCGCAGTATTGGGAGCTGTTCGTCACCTTCTACCGCAACCTGATCGAGATGCCGGCCGATCATCTGCCGCCGACTTTCGTCGAGGCGTTCGCGGCCACTTATCGCGAGGCGATGAAGAAACCGCCGAGCGTAAGGGCGCGGTACGATATGGCGGAGAGGGTGGGATTCGAACCCACGTGCCGGTTTTACCCGACCATCCGATTTCGAGTCGGCGCCGTTATGACCGCTTCGGTACCTCTCCGGTCCGCCCCTCGGTTTTGCGGGGCTGTTATTCTAGCGGAAGCTGCGCATCAGAGGGCTGACTTCGTGCGGGCATTGACTCTCGGCGCCGCAGTGATGTTGCTCCTCGCGGGCTGCGCCGCACCGCAGCCGTCGGCGCTCGAGCAGATCCATGCGCGCGGCGAGCTGCGCGTCGTGACGCTCAACCTCCCCACCTGCTACTACCTCGGCGCCCAGGGCACCGAGGGGCTGGAGTTCGATCTGGCGCAGCGCTTCGCGGCGCAGCTCGGCGTGAAGCTCGTCATGTACCCGGTCGCCAACGAGCGCGCGATGCAGGCCGAGCTCAGCCGCCGGCCGGGCCGACATCGCCGCGGCTTCGCTCACCGGCACCCCGGACTGGAGTCAGGCCGGGCGACGCCGCCGCTGCCCTACGCGCACATCCCGCAGCTCGTGGTCTACCAGAGAAGCGGCGTGCGGCCCCGTGACACGCTGCAACTCGAGTCGGCACGGCTCGCGGTGCGCGCCGGCAGCCCCCAGGAGCGCATCCTGCAGAAGCTCAAGAGCACCGTCGCACCGACCCTGCAGTGGGTGCAGACGGCGCCGAGCTCCGCGGACCCGGTCGACGACGTCGACTCGGGCGAGGCTGAGTACGCGATCACCGATGCGCGCGAGTTCTCCTTCGCCCATCACCTCTATCCCAACGTGCTGGTGGGCTTCGCGCTGCCCGACACCCGCCCGGTGCAGTGGATCGTGCGGCACGGCGCACCCGACCTGCTCGCGCAGGTCAATCGCTTCTTCCAGACCCTGCAGCACTCCGGAGAGCTGACCCAGCTCGTGCAGGAGACCTCGGGGGACACGCGCCGCTTCGAGTACGAGGAATCGCGCGAGTTTCAGGGCCACGTCGCCGACCGTCTGCCGCAGTACCGCTCCTGGTTCATGCAGGCGGCTGTGCAGTCGGGCGTCGACTGGCGGCTGCTGGCCGCGATCGGCTACCAGGAATCGAAGTGGGACCCACACGCGCAATCGGGCGACGGCGCCCGCGGGGTCATGATGCTCACCGCGGACACCGCCGAGGCGATGGGCATCCATGATCGCACCAATCCGCAGCAGAGCATCTTCGCCGGCGCGCGCTACCTCGCCGAAGTGCGCGAGAAGATTCCCGACCGCATTCCCGAACCGGACCGCACCTGGCTCACGATCGCCGCCTACAACGTGGGATTCGGACACCTCGAGGACGCGCGCGTCATCACGCAATCCCTCGGCAAGGACCCGGACTCCTGGCAGGAGGTGCGCGAGCGGCTGCCGCTTCTGGCACAACCGCGCTGGTTTACGCGCGCCAAACGCGGCTACGCGCGCGGCTGGGAGCCGGTGCAGTTCGTCGACCGGATCCAGCGCTTCCTCACGCTGCTCGAGTGGCAGCCGGGCGAGGCCGCCGCACCGTCTACGGGCACCATCGGTCGAGCGCCGCCCGCCACCGCCCCGGCGGCCGCCGCACCGCGCGTCACCCGCGCCCACACCCCCTAAAGCCCTTCAGCCGCGTCGCCCCGCGAAGAACTCCTGCAGCAGCTGGGCGCAATCATCCATCAGCACGCCGCCGAATACGTCCACGCGGTGGTTGAGCTGCGGCAGCGCAAATACGTCGATGGTGCTGCCCGCTGCGCCCGCGCGCGGATCCCACGCGCCGAACACCAGGCGGCGCACGCGCGCATGCACGATCGCCGCCGCGCACATGAGGCAGGGCTCGAGCGTCACGTACAAGGTGGTACCGGTCAGGCGGTAAGTGCCGAGCGTCGCGCCGCCGGCGCGCAGCGCGGCGACCTCGGCGTGAGCGGTGGGGTCTGAACTCGCGATCGGGGCGTTACCCGCCGCGGCGATCACCTCATCCCCGCGCACCAGAACGGCGCCGACCGGTATCTCGCCGCGCTCGCGCGCCGCGGCGGCCTCGGCGAGCGCGAGGCGCATGAAGCCGGCGTCCTGCCCCCCGGCCACCGCCGCCGTCATGGCGCCGGCGGCGGTGGCTGCGGCGGTGGAAGGAACAGCGCCGGATCGACGAAGTCCGCGTTCAGTGCGACCCCGAAATGAAGATGCGGCCCGGTCGCGCGCCCGGTGGCGCCCACCTTGCCGATGACCGAGCCCGCCTTCACATGCTGACCGCGTCGCACGCCGATCGCGCTCAGGTGGCAGTACATGGTCACGAGCCCCGCCCCATGGTCCAGGATGACGGTGTTGCCGTTGAAGAAGAAGTTGCCGGTATCGACCACGCGGCCAGCCGCGGCCGCACGCACCGCGGTGCCGGTGGCTGCGGCGATGTCCATGCCGCTGTGGGGATTGCGCGGCTCGTTGTTGAACACCCGCCGTGAGCCGTAAGAGCTCGAGCGGATCCCGGGAACCGGCGCCAGCAGGCGCAGCGTGGCCGGCGGGTGCTCCGACCAGGTAGCGTAGTCGGCGTGCAGGCGCGGCAGCTCGCGGTTGACCCGCGCGAGGTCGTGCGCCGAGAGGTCCACCTGGCGCGGCGCCACCGTGAGACGTTGCGTCACGTACTGCTTGTCGGTCACATCGAAGGCGAGGGCTGCGCCCTGCGGGGAGCCCTCGGCGACGCGCGCCACCGCCGGACCCAGTGGCTGCGACAGCGGTATGCCCAGCACCGCGAGCCACTTTCCATCCAGCTTCACTACCAGCACCCTCTTGCCCTCGAAGCTCACGCGCGGCGCATGCGCCACGGCGGCGGTCACGGGAAGGATCGCGACGCCCCCCGGGACGCGCTCCTCCTGCGGCAGGAGCGCCGCCACGCTCGAGTCGGCCGCGACGCTCGCCGGCGCTGCCGGCGGTGACGCGGTCGGCACCACCGGCTGCGCCATGGCCAGGCAGACCCCCGCACCGAGGAGCGCGAGCGCTGCGTGAGGCAACGGCGCGCGGCGGGGGCTCACGGGCCCTCCCTGCGGCCGGTCACGCGGGCCGTGAGCGTGCCGCGCGCGAGGCGCGCCTCGATGTCCTCCCCGGGCGAGGCCGTCCCGGAATCGGTGAGCAGCGCCCCATCGGCACGCGTCACGATGGCGAAGCCGCGCGAGAGCGTCGCGAGCGGGCTCACCGCGTTGAGGGCCCGCTGCAGCAGCTCGAGGCGGTGCCGCGTACGCGCCAGGCACTGGTGACCGGCGTGCGCCAGGCGCACGCGCAGATCCGTGTGTCGCGCGCCGATGTCGCGCAGCAGGTGCTCGGGCGAGCGTCGCATCAGGCGGGCGGTGCTGCGCGCGAGACGCAGCTGATCGCGCTGCGGCGCGGCGCGGGCAGCGCCGCCGAGTCGCTGGGAGAGATCGTCGAGCCGCTGCATCTGCTGCTGCAGACGCACGCCCGGATGCGTCATGGCCAGACGCCGCTGCACGGCATCGAGTAGCGCCCCGCTGGCGCGCAGCTCGCGCCGCATACCGGTGGCGAGCCGCTGCGCGGTGCGCCCCACCGCCTCCAGGCACGCGGCACGATCGGGCGCCACCAGCTCCGCGGCGGCCGACGGCGTGGGTGCGCGCGCGTCCGCGACGAAGTCGGCGATGGTGAAGTCGATCTCGTGGCCAACGCCCGACACGACCGGCACGCTGGCCGCGTGAATGGCACGCGCCACGCGCTCGTCGTTGAATGCCCAGAGGTCCTCCAGCGAGCCCCCGCCGCGGGCGAGGATCAGCACGTCGCAATCGGCACGCGCCGAGGCGGTGGTGAGCGCGGCGACCAGCGCCGGGACCGCGGCTGCGCCCTGCACCGGGGTCGGGTAGATGAGCACGTCGGCCGGCGGGTAGCGGCGCCCGAGGACCTGCAGGATATCGCGCAGCGCCGCACCCGTGGGGGAGGTGATCACGCCGATGCGCCGCGGGAAACGCGGCAGGGTGCGCTTGCGCTCCAGCGCAAACAGGCCCTCGGCCGCGAGCCGGCTCTTGAGGCGCTCGAACTCGCGCTTGAGCGCTCCGAGCCCGGCCTCCTCCAGGTGCTCGACGATGAGCTGGTACTCCCCGCGCGCCTCGTACACGCTGATGCGTCCGCGCACCAGCAGCTGCGCCCCGGGCCGGGGCGTGAATCCGACCAGCACGTTCTTCATCCGGAACATGGCGCAGCGCAGCTGCGCGTCGCGGTCCTTGAGCGAGAAGTACCAGTGGCCGGAAGCCGGCTGCGAGAAGTTCGACAGCTCCCCCGCCACCCATACGACTCCCAGGCCGCGCTCGAGCAGTACGCGTACCGCGCGGTTCAGCCGCGACACGCTGTAGACATCCCGCGCGGGTGCGCCGGCGGGGCGATCCTCGGGAATCACGGCCATCCGGGCACCATAGCACGAGGTTTACCAGCGCCGTTGCGGCGCCTATAATTACGCATGCGCATCCTCGAAGAAGCTCTCACCTTCGATGACGTCCTCCTGGTTCCGGCTTACTCGGAAATTCTGCCACGCGAGGTCGACCTTTCCACGCGCGTTACGCGCCGCATCCGCCTGAATGTGCCGCTGCTGTCGGCGGCGATGGATACGGTCACCGAGGCGCGGCTGGCGATCACCATCGCCCAGGAGGGCGGTATCGGCGTCATCCACAAGAGCATGACGATCGCCGCCCAGGCGCGCGAGGTCAGCCGCGTCAAGAAGTTCGAGAGCGGCGTCATCAAGGATCCGATCACCGTCTCCCCCAACATGACCATCCGCGAGGTGCTCGACCTGACGCGCTCGCGCGGCATCTCCGGCGTGCCGGTGGTCGTGGGCCGCAAGGCGGTCGGGATCGTCACGCACCGCGACCTGCGCTTCGAGGACAAGCTCGACGGGCCGGTGTCCTCGGTGATGACGCCCAAGGAACGGCTGGTCACGGTGCGCGAGGACGCCTCCAAGGAGCAGGTGCTGGCGCTGCTGCACAAGCATCGCATCGAGAAGCTGCTGGTGGTCAACGCCGAGCACGACCTGGTCGGCATGATCACGGTCAAGGATTTCCAGAAAGCCACCGAGTTCCCGCGCGCCTGCAAGGACGAGCGCGGACGATTGCGGGTCGGCGCCGCGGTCGGCACCACGCCCGACACGCTCGAGCGCGTGGCGGCGCTGCGCGAAGCCGGCGCCGACCTGGTCGTGGTCGACACCGCGCACGGGCACTCGCGCGGTGTCATCGAGACGGTCGGGCGCATCAAGGCCCAATGGCCCGACCAGCAGGTGATCGCCGGCAACATCGCCACCGCGGAAGCTGCGCGCGCCCTGGCCGAAGCCGGGGCGGACGCGGTCAAGGTCGGCATCGGCCCGGGCTCCATCTGCACCACGCGGATCGTGGCCGGTGTGGGCGTCCCGCAGATCTCCGCCGTCGCAAACGTCGCTGAGGCGCTGCGCGACGTGGACGTACCGGTGATCTCCGACGGCGGCATCCGCTTCTCGGGCGACATCGCCAAGGCGATCGCCGCGGGCGCCGACGCCGTCATGATCGGCGGCTTGTTCGCCGGCACCGAGGAGTCCCCCGGGGAGGTCGAGCTCTATCAGGGCGCGTCCTACAAGTCCTACCGCGGCATGGGCTCCCTCGGCGCGATGTCCGAGCGTCACGGCTCGGCGGACCGCTATTTCCAGGACGCGGCCTCGGAGCTCGAGAAGCTCGTGCCCGAGGGCGTCGAGGGCCGTGTTCCCTACAAGGGCAGCGTCGTCACGATCCTGCAGCAGCTCTCCGGCGGACTGCGCGCCGCGATGGGCTACACCGGCAGCCGCAGCATCAGCGAGCTGCGCACGCGCCCGGTGTTCGTGCGCATCACCAACGCCGGCATCCGCGAGAGTCACGTGCACGACGTGAGCATCACCAAGGAGTCACCCAACTACCGGGTGTCCTGACGGCACGCGCACCGATGGCCAGCGTCCCTACCTCCGGCGCGACCGACACCCGGATGCCCGCGCCCGCCGGGCCGCATGCCGACATCCACGAGCCGCGCATACTGATTCTCGACTTCGGCGCGCAATACACCCAGCTCATCGCGCGCCGCGTGCGCGAGCTGGGCGTGTACTGCGAGATTCATCCCTGGGACATCGGCGACGCCGCGGTGCGCGCCTTCGCGGCCCGTGGCGTGATCCTCTCCGGAGGACCGGAATCGGTGACGGATCGCGATGCGCCGCATGCGCCGCCCGCGGTGTTTGAGCTGGGCGTGCCGGTGCTCGGCATCTGCTACGGCATGCAGACCATGGCGCAGCAGCTCGGCGGCCGCGTCGCGCCCTCCAGCGAGCGCGAGTTCGGCTACGCGGAGGTGACGGTCACGGGCGCCTCGCGGTTGCTCGGGCAGCTCGCGGACCGGCGTGACGCCGACGGCCGCGCCGTGCTCGATGTATGGATGAGCCACGGCGACCGCGTCGCCACCCTCCCCGCGGGCTTCGTCACGAGCGCCTCCACCAGCACCATCCCGTTCGCGGCAATGAGCGACGAGGAGCGGGGCTTCTACGGCGTGCAGTTCCATCCGGAGGTCACGCACACCCACCAGGGCACACGGCTGCTGGAGCGCTTCGTGCGCGAGATCTGCGGCGCGGATGCGCTGTGGAGCGTCGGCAACATCATCGAGGATGCGATCACGCAGGTGCGCGCGACGGTCGGCGCAGGACGGGTGCTGCTCGGACTCTCCGGCGGGGTCGATTCCTCGGTGGTCGCGGCGCTTGTGCATCGCGCGATCGGCGAGCAGCTGGTCTGCGTGTTCGTGGACCACGGGCTGCTGCGTCTCGGCGAGGCCGACCAGGTAATGAGCACGTTCGCGCAGCACCTGGGAGTGCGCGTGATCCGCGTCGACGCCGGGCAGCGCTTCCTTGCCGCCCTCGCCGGCGTCAGCGACCCGGAGGTGAAGCGCAAGATCATCGGCCGGGTGTTCGTCGAGGTGTTCGACGAAGAGGCGCACAAGCTCGAGGGCGTGCAGTTCCTCGCCCAGGGCACCATCTACCCGGACGTGATCGAGTCCGCCGGGGCCCGCACCGGCAAGGCACACGTCATCAAGTCGCATCACAACGTGGGCGGCCTGCCCGAAAGGATGCAACTGAAGCTCCTCGAGCCGCTGCGCGAACTGTTCAAGGACGAGGTGCGACGCATCGGGGTCGAGCTCGGGCTGCCGCGTGACATGGTGCACCGGCACCCGTTCCCCGGACCTGGCCTCGGCGTGCGCATCCTCGGGGAGGTGCGCGAGGAGTACGCCGACCTGCTGCGCAGCGCGGATGCCATCTACATCGAGGAGCTGCGCCGGCACGACCTGTACGATCGCGTGAGTCAGGCGTTCGCGGTGTTCCTCCCGGTGCGCTCGGTGGGGGTCATGGGCGACGGGCGGCGCTACGATTACGTGATCGCACTGCGGGCGGTGGAGACGGTGGATTTCATGACCGCGCATTGGGCGCGCCTGCCGTACGAGTTCCTCGACCGCGTCTCGCGACGCATCGTCAACGAAGTGGCGGGCATCTCGCGCGTGGTGTACGACATCTCGGGGAAGCCGCCCGCCACCATCGAGTGGGAGTAGTCAATCCCACGGCACCATCGTCTTCCGACAGGCGGCTTCGAATGGGATGTGCGCTGATCGGCTGTGGGTACTGGCAACCTCCCTAGCGGCGTTAACACGGCACTCGCGATGCGTAAGCGCCTGGTCATCGTTGTTCTACTGATCTTGGCCGCGCCACTGTTCGGCCTGTTGGCAAGCGCCATTGTGAGCATGAAGCTGGCCACAGTCTCGGCGGCAGAGCGCACTCCCACCGCCGAATGTGACTCCTACGGACGGGACCTGTTTGGAGCCGCCAACGACTATTGCTACTTAAGCGAGGCTGATGCACTTCTTTGGAAGGCATCTGTGGCTCTTTTGGTCCTGACGCTGCTCATGCCGAGCACATACGCGGTATTGGCCTACACGATTGGCCGCCGTCGGAATTGGTTGGCGACTTACTTTCCGTGGCTGGTGCGTCCCACACTGTTTGGGCTTGCGCTGCTCCTCGTGCTGCAAGGACTGCTGGTGATGTACGCGGGTCTTCCACTCTCGGTCGCGCTCAGCTATATATCCTTTCTCCCTCTAACTACTCTTGTTTGGTGCGTTCTGTTGGGCCTCGGCTTTGTAGGGGTTGCCCTATTGATCCTCGCCGAAGCGTTTAGCCGATGGAAAGGCGAGCCACTGCCGATCGTTGGAATAGTATTAGGCTCTCAGCAACTCCCTGAACTGACTGCGCGAGTAGCACGTCTCGCAGAAATGCTGAACGCAAGACCGCCAGTGCGAATTGTCGTTGGGCTGGAGCCGCGTGCGTTTGTCACGTCCGTGCCACTCGCGCTACGCGGTCACGGGGTACTACCGTCGGCAGAGACGTTGTACTTGTCGACCTGCTTTATGCGGACACTCGACGAACAGCAACTTAACGCGCTAATCGGTCATGAGCTTGCGCATTTCCGTGAAGGCGACCTTGCATTCACTCTGAGGTTTGCTCCGAGCTTTCGAGGTCTCGCGCGCACCGTGGAAAGTGTGGCTTTGGAGGTGAACCCCACGGAGCGCCCCGGCTTGTGGTCATTGGCGCGACTTCCGGCAAGCCTCCTCGTCCAAGGCGTCGCCTTTGCGCTGACGCGAGCCGTTAACCGCATCCGCCGCACTCGGGAGCTCGAAGCCGATCAAGTTGCATCATCTGTGAGTTCCCCCGACGCACTTGCGTCAGCGCTGGTGAAAGTCTCATTTCTGTCGTCTGTGTGGAAGCACTTCCGTGCGGATAACGCCAGGTATCTCGGCTCAGGACGGGCACGTGCGAATTTGAGCACCTTCTATCTGCGGTGTGTCGCAGTAGCACTGTCGAAAGTCAATCGAGTGGAACTTCGTAAGGCGTTGTTAAAGTCACGCCTTGCGCACCCGACTGACACGCATCCCGTCCTTGCAGAGCGCATTCAGGCTCTCGGGGTCGATCTGGATGCGGCCTCGGATCATTCGCTCGAGGAACTTCAACTTCGGCGCGAGCCGCCGGAGGGATTAGAAGCGCTGGAGCGGGCAATTACGGCAATTGAGAATGACTGGATGTCCATCCCCGGCACGCCTTATGAGGTGGATACCGGCGAGGACGTGCCTGCTCAGGACTCGCACTTCACCCCTCGCAGCCCATGACGCATGAGTCTGCCCGTCGTTGTGGCGCGGGTGCGGCACTGATGGCCTGGACGGCCGCAACTACCGCCGCGGCGAGCAAGCAGCGCTTGGCAGTGGATCCCTACGTCATCGCCTCGGCCGCAGGCCGTGCCGCCCAGAAGGGCGGGAGAACGCTGCCTTTGCGCCGGGCCGCGATTACCAGCACCAGTGCCATGGTTGTGCAGGTCACCACTGCGACGGCGGACGCTTCCACGCCGAAGGCGCCGCCGCTCAGCCATTCGGGGCCGACCAGTTTCCCCTGCACAAGGCCCCTCGCTGCCCCGCCGGAAACCGCGGCGGAAAAAATCCCACCTTGCGTAAAGTTCCAGGCGAAGTGGATGCCAATGCACAGCCACAGACGTCGGGTGAGCATGTAGGCTGCCGCGAGCAATATCCCTGCCTCCAGCATCACGGCGGCGGCGTTGAGCAGCGTCGCCCCGTGATTGAGCAGGTGGAGCGCGCCGAAAATGACCGCCGACAGCGCCAGGGCGAGCCAGCTTCCCAGGGACTCCTCCAGTATCCGGAAGACAATCGCGCGCATGACTACCTCTTCCAGAACCGCAGCCAGCATGAATCCGGGCACGGTCGCGAGCATGGCCAGCCAGCCGTTGCTCCCGGTCACCTGGTAGACGCCCAGTGCCGCAAGTACCGCAATCGTCAGGGAGAAAAGCAGCGCCCCGAGCAGTACCCCCGCGCCCAGTTCGCGCAGTGCATGTGGTCCCGACAACTCCGCGACGGATCGCTTCTCGACGAGGTGCACGTATGCGCTGTAGGCGCTCACGACAACCGCGGTGAGCAGCAGCGCCCCGGCCTTCTTCAGGGACTTGTCCGCCACGTACAGATTCAAGGGAATCGCCACGGCCGCAAAGGGAATGGCGATTGCAAGCAGGGCGGCGACAAGGCGGCCTACGGAGGACCGTAGGAGCCGCTCGTGCCACGGCGTTGCCGCGGCGGGTTTGACTGACACGCTGGTCACCGCGCTCCTATTGTCCGTGGGCCGCGATCCTGCGCGCCAACGCCCGCGCTAGCAAACGACATTTTGAGCGCGAACTGAGCCTCCCGATTCCAGGGTGAATCCCTCGTCAAGCCAGCCCGTGACGCCGCCCGCCATGATCTTAACGGCATGCCCGAGGCGCGCGAGCCGCACGGCCCCGCGCGCGGCGCCATTGCAGTGGGGACCGGCGCAGTAAGTCACAAACAGCGTACCCGGAGCGTAAGCGGCCATTTTGGCAGCGACGATCTTGCCGTGCGGCAGGTTGACCGCCCTGGCGATATGGCCCTGTTCGAACAGGGCTGGGCTACGCACGTCCAGCAGCACGAATCCCGGGTCACCACCCTGCAGGGCCTCGTACGTGTCCCGGCAATCCGTCTCGAAGGAGAATTCCGCCTCAAAGTGTCGGAGTGCAACATCCGGGGGCGCAGCTGGAATGACTGTCACGGCGTTAGGCATCGTGGCTCTTCCCAGGTCCTCGATGAGCGTGATTGTCTGCAGGCCCCGGGCCGGGCACAATTGGCAGAACCGACACGATTCGATCAAATCATGCCAACTCTTCACCCGCGCTCCAGACGTTTCAATCCCCTGCTCGTTGCCCTGGCCTATGACGGTCTGTGCGCCTTCGAGTTTGCCTGCACGGCGGAGGTGTTCGGACTGCCCCGACCAGAGTTTGGCGCCGGCTGGTATCGATTCGAGACGTGCTCGCTGGGCGCACGCAGGATCAGGGGTCAGTACGGCGTCAGCATGTCGGTCGATGGTGGACTGGAGCGTCTGGCCGAAGCCGGCACGATCATGATCCCGGGCTGGCAGGGCATCGATGTGGCGGTGCCTGGGGCAATTGTCGAGGCCCTGAGGGCGGCACACGGTCGCGGCACGCGACTTCTGTCCATCTGCTCTGGCTCGTTCGTGCTCGCCGCCACCGGATTACTTGATGGCAAGCGGGCGACCACGCACTGGCGATATGCGGCCGCGCTGCAGCATCGATACCCCCGGGTGCGGGTGGATCCGCAGGTGCTGTACATCGACGAAGGTCAGATCCTCACCTCCGCCGGCAGTGCGGCGGGGCTGGATCTGTGCCTGCATCTGATCCGCCGCGACTATGGTGCAGACACGGCCAACCAGGTAGCGCGACGACTCGTCGTACCACCACACCGGGACGGAGGGCAGGCGCAGTTTCTCGAGAATCCCGTCGATCGACGCGAACGTGGACCGCTCTCGGTACTGCTCGAGCGCGTACAGCGGCGGATTCACCAACCGGTCACGATAAGCGAGATGGCGCGCTGGGCGGCGATGAGTGAGCGCACGTTCATGCGCAGGTTCCGGGCCACCACGGGTATGACGCCCGGGGACTGGATAACACACGTACGTGTCGAGAGGGCGAAAGATCTTCTCGAGCGCTCGTCGCTGGCGATGGACCAGGTGGCTTCCCAATCCGGCCTTGGCACTGCGACCACGATGCGGCATCACTTTCGCCGGAGAATTGGCTTGAGCCCGGTCGAGTACCGCAAGAGATTCTCGCAAGTGGCCGGCCGTGCATCCTGGTGAGGTGCGGCAAGGCACCGGCCCACCCGCACTTCGCGCGCGAACTGAGGTTCCCGGGAGCGGGGGGTCCGCGACGGACGCGCCGCGTTTGTCGAATCCGGATCTCGTGGTAGTGTCGCAATCATGGGGGAAAAAGCGGACCGTGGCGTGCCGCAATTCGCGACGGCCGAATATTCCGACAAGGCCGGCGAGACCGTGTGCAAGTCCTGTGCAAACAGGATCCGTGGCGCCTACTACCGGGTAAATGGCGTAACGACCTGCGCGGACTGCGCGCAACGAATCAAGGCCCAGCTACCCCAGGACACGCATAAGTCGTTCGTGCGCGGCGTCTTGTTTGGCGTTGGTGGGGCCATCCTGGGTCTTGGTGTTTATGTTGCATTCGCCCTCGCCACCGGTTGGATGGTGGGCTACGTTTCACTCGCCGTCGGGTACATCGTAGGCAAGGCGGTCGCCGTGGGCTCGGGAAGCGTCGGTGGTCGCCGCTACCAGGTGGCCGCGGTTTTGCTGACCTACACCGCCGTTTCCCTGGCAGCCGTCCCCATAGCCATATCGCAGATGAAGCACCGGAGCGTGCAGCAGCACACGCAGGTGAGCGACTCCACGGCGACGCACGCGCCGAAAATGAGCTTCACCAGGGCGGTCGGCGTGTTGGCGTTATATGGGCTCGCTTCACCGTTCCTTGGTCTTGCCAATCCTGCGCACGGGCTCATTGGCCTGGTCATACTGTTCGTCGGAATTCGCATTGCGTGGAAGCTGAGCGCCGCCAGACCAGTGGATATCTCGGGACCCATCGACGAATCCATTCCGGCAACGCCCGGCTGAGAACCCGGGGAAAGCTGCGGAGCAGCCCATGTCCTTCTCGTCTCCTGACCTGGGTCAGGAGTGCCCCCGCTGCAAGGCCGCTCTGGCACCGAATGCGCTGGTGTGCGGTAGCTGCCATGCCCTGATACACGCCGCAAAACTCGAACAACTTGCCGCCAGCGCGCGCCTGCATGAAGAGCACCGTGAGCTTGCTGCGGCGCGCGAGGCCTGGTTAAGAGCGCTCGAACTGCTGCCGCCAGACTCAGCGCAGGCCGAGTGGGTCCGCGGCAATGCGCAGCGCCTGGCTGAATCGGCAGCCAGCACCGGGCCGGTCGATGCCCGCCATGGGTGGGTCAAGAACCTGGGCCCTTTCGCGCCACTGGCGATCCTGCTGCTCAACGGCAAATTCCTGCTCGCCCTTTTCAAGTTGAAATTCCTGCTCAGCCTTGGCGCATTCGTGGCGTTCTACTGGGCGGTGTACGGCATGAAGTTCGGCGTTGGCTTTGCAATCCTGATTCTGGTTCACGAGATGGGTCATTTCGTTGACATCAAGCGGCGCGGGCTCCCCGCAGATATGCCGGTCTTTCTCCCCGGACTTGGCGCTTACGTGCGCTGGACTGCCCTTGGCGTCTCGGCGCGCACCCGTGCGTTCGTGAGCCTTGCGGGCCCCCTGGCAGGATGCATTGGCGCGGCGGTGTGCGCCCTGCTGTGGATGAGGACTGGCGACGCCTTGTGGATCGGCCTGGCCGGCGCGTCGGCGCTGCTCAACGTGCTGAATCTCATTCCTATCTGGGTTCTGGATGGAGGACAGACCATCGCCGCACTCGACAAGACCGAGCGCATCGTGCTGTCGGCGGGAGCGGTTCTCATTGCCGCAGGCTTCGGTCAACCCGTGTTTCTGCTGGTAGCGGCCGGCGCGAGCTACCGTCTCTTCACGAGGGATGCCCCCTCCGAGCCAAACCACGACGTGGCGGTTTATTACCTACTCGTTCTGGCCGCGCTTGCTTACCTCATGGGGCTGGCACCGCCGCCCGCCGTCCATTCATGAAACCCGCGGCCGTCTTCAACAGGCGACAGCGGGGCGAGTTCTCGCCCCGGCGGTCAGCCGATCCCAAACTGTGACGTTGTGTGTGTGTGCGGCCGAAAGCGTCTGCGTAGGCTGCCTCATCACCACCATCAGGGCGGCCTTATGTTCAAACCCATCAAAGCTCCGCGAGCCACGCTCGTGCCGTTCGCCGGCGTATTGCTGTTGGGGCTCGCGGGTACGCAGCTCACGGGCTGTGTCGTGCGCGCCGGTGTCGCGGTGCCCGCACCGCCGCCGCCGCGGGTGTACGTCGCTCCGCCGCCGGCTTACGAGCCCCCGCAGCAGACTTACGAGGCTCCCGCGCCCGCGGACGACGCCGAGGTGCAGGCGAGCGAGCCGCCCCCACCACTGCCGGTCTATGAGCAGCCGCCCTGCCCGGTGGAAGGTTATTTGTGGACCCCGGGCTACTGGGCCTGGGCGCCCGTGGGCTATTACTGGGTGCCGGGCACCTGGGTTGCGCCCCCGCGAGTCGGACTCCTGTGGACCCCGGGGTACTGGGGATTCGTCGGCGGCGTGTACATGTTCCACGCCGGCTACTGGGGCCCGCACATCGGCTTCTACGGCGGCGTCCACTATGGCTTCGGCTACAGTGGTGTCGGTTTCGCCGGCGGGCGCTGGGTAGGCAATTCATTCGCCTACAACCAGTCGGTCACCAACGTCAACGTTACGGTGGTACACAACACCTACAACCAGACGGTGGTGAACAACGTCACCGTCAACAACACGACGGTCAACCGCGCGAGCTACAACGGCGGCGCGGGCGGCATCGCCGCGACCCCGACCCCGCAGGAGCGTATAGCCGCCCGGGAGACGCACGTCGCACCCACCGCGGCGCAGGCCCAGCACGTGCATCTCGCCGCCCGCAACCCCGACCTGCTCGCGCGTAACAACGGCGGGCGTCCGTCGGTTGCCGCAACCCCGCGGCCGTCGGCATTCAACGCACCCGGTGCCGTAGGCGCGCATGGCGCGTCACCCATGTCGCCGCATTCATCGCCCGCGGGAGCGGGCTACGCCAATCGCGGCTACCGCCCGAACGCAGCCCCCGGCGCGCCGCGCTACGGCAAGGGACAGCCGGCCAACGCCAGGGCCGCAAAGCCGCGCAAGAGCCGGCCGCAGAATGGCCGCCGCGACGGCGAGACCGCGCAGCGTTAGAGCGCGGGGGACCGGCGGGCAGATAGCTTAGTTGGCCGCAGCCCCGGCGCCCGCCCCGAGGCGGGGCCGCCACTGCGGCACGCCCGCGCGCCAGAACACAAAGGCGATGACGTCGGCGTTGAGGGCGTCGGTCTGCGTGCGGGTGGAGCCGATGCCATGACCGGCCTGCGCGTCGATGCGCAGCAGCACGGGACGCGCCGTGCCCGAAGCCTGCAGCGCCGCGGCCACCTTGGCAGGCTCCCACGATGAGACCCGCGGATCGTTCAGTCCCGTGGTCACCATCACCGCCGGATACTGCACGCCCTTCCTGATGTGCGCGATCGTGTCCATGTCATACAGGCTGTTGAAGCCCGCCTGATCCTTCACGGTCCCGAACTCCGGGATGTTCGGCGGCCCGTTGGGTGAGAATTCCTGACGCAGCGTGTTGCCGGCAGGTACGAGGTCGATCACGCCCGCGAACAGCTCCGGCCTCTCGGTCATCGCACGCCCCAAGGTGATGCCGCCGGCCGACCCGCCGATGATGAACAGCCTGTTCCGGCTGGTCGTGCCGCGCGTGATCAGCGACTCGCCGCAGGCGATAAGGTCCTGCCAGGTGTTGTGCTTGTTGGCGTCCTTGCCGCCGAGGCGCCATGCCTCGCCGAGCTCACCGCCACCGCGCACGTGACAGATGCCGTAGCTGATGCCCTGGCGCATGGCGGTCGCGCGCCGCACGCTGAAGTCGGCGAGATTGGAGATACCGTAGGAGCCGTACGCCTCGATGAGCGTGATCTGCGGGCCCTTGACGTCCTTCGGCTGCACCAGCGTCAGCGGCACCAGCGTACCGTCGTGCGCCTTCGCGTTCAGATCGCTCACGACGAAGGCTGCAGAATCGATGTCGCCGCGCGTGCCGATCTTGAGATCGCGGAAACTCCCCGCGTGCGGGTCATAGGCGATGAGAGTAGGCGGCACCACCCAGCTGGACATGAGCACCGTAACCCCCGGCTGGCGCGGGTCGCTGAAAGCCTCGGTCGCATGGCCCGCGAACGGCAGCGCGACCTCCTCGATCCGCCCGGTTCCCGTGGAGATGCGCAGCAGCTGCGAGTAGGCGCCGCGATTGGCGAGCACGTAGAGGGCATCGGAGGCCGCGTGAATGGCTTCGATGACGCGGTCGGGACTCGCCGGCACCAGGACCTTCGCCGTGGAGAGCGGCGCTCCAGCGCGCACCGCCAGCACTTTGAACGTGGGCGCATCCTTGTGCGACAGCAGAAAGATCTGGTCGCCGCGCATGTCGATGTTGGTGACGTCGTCATCGCGCGTCACGAACTTCATCCATTCCGCTGCGGGGTCATCCACCCCGGCGGCCGGCGTGAGCCAGATCGCAAGCTCGTTCTGCACGCCGTTGATCGAGAGCGCCGCCGCCATGGGGGAACCCGCGCCGATCGTAACCGCGGGAAACTCCTCGCGCTTGACCGGCGGTCCATGACCGAGCTGCGCGCCGAGCACCGGGGCGGGCTCGGATCTCAGGTTCCACGAATCCGCGGTCGAGTCCTTGTACTTGTCCGTCGGTGGGTCCTTTGGCCCGAGCTTCTTCAGGCGCACGAAGTACAGTGTCTTGCCGTCGTCACTCCAGGCGGTCGCGCCAAACCGCGCCCGGTCGATGGGACCCGCGATCTGGCGCCCGGTCGCGACGTCATAGACCTTCAGCGAGGCGTCCTCGGAACCGCCGGCGGAGACCCCGACCGCGGCCTTCGCGCCATCGGGCGAGGCAAGGAAGTAGTTGATGGCGTAGGGCTCGCCCCCGTGCGCGGTACGCAGCGCAGCGACGTCGACGAGCTTGCGCGTCCCGCGACTGTCCCTCACCAGGAGATCGAAATTGTCGGAACCCGGGGCGCGCTCTTCATAAAAAGCGCGGCCGCCATAGGACGTGTAACCCTGGATCAGGCCGAAGCTCGCCGAGAACCGGCTCACCTCGACGCGCAGCCTGGGGAGCGGCTGAATGGCATCGAGCACGCTGCGGGTGTAGGCGCCCTCGGCTTTCATCCATGCGACGGTGTCGGGCTTCTCTTCCTCCATGTAGCGATAGTCGTCGGTGACCTTGCGCCCCCAGAGGGTCTCGGTGACAGGCTTTATGGGTGCGTCCGCCGGCTTCTGGAAAGCGCCGACGGGCGCGAGCGGATCGCTCGGTGCGGACCCGGCGAGCGCGGAGCTCAGTGCGAACACTCCCAGAGAAAACCATGTGGCTGCACGCATGACAGGCTCCATTCCCGGCGCCGGATCTGTGAGGGCGCCCATTTTGCATAGAAGGTTCAGCGGATGCCCGTCTGGTGGACCCTCGCCCCGGCGCGCCGCGCCGGCGCGGCGCCTTTGGAGGCTTCCGGACTACTGCCAATACAGCAGATTCAGATTGCCGGAGCTCAGCTCCCCCAGGGAGAACACGACTCCATTGGCAAGTTGAAATGCAACTTGCTGTGTCGCAATCGCAGCCCGCTGAGGAGCGTAGCTTCCGGCCGCCGAAGACCAGCTGTTGGCGACCGGGTCATACAGCTGTGGATTCCATGTGGAGGTTCCCTCGACAGTACTATTGTCGTAGGAACTTCCAAGCAGCAGCACGTCACCGCCGGCCAGGGTGACCGCCGTAACAGCAGGGAGAGGTATCAGCAGATCCGGGCCCGCTGACCACGAGTTCGCAGCGGGATCGTATAGTTCCGTGGCGGATACCCCGCTCCCACTGGACCCTCCGGCGACCAGCAGCTCGCCGTTCCCGAGAAGGGTCGCAGCGGCCTGAGCTCTCGGTGTGATAACCGTGCCGGCGGCAGACCATGCATCGAGGGTGGGATCATACAGTTCGGCTGTCGTTGACAACGTGCCGCCGCCCACACCCGCCGAATACCCGGTTACCGCCAGGAGTTTTCCGTTGCTCAAAAGCGCCGCCTGATGGTTGGAGCGCGGCGCGGCGAGACTTGCCGCGGTACTCCAGCTATTGTTCGTCGCGTCGTAGATCTCGCAACTGGCAATGGGAAGCTGCGTCGTCGGGTCTTCCCCACCGACAACCATCACGTTGCCGTTGGCAAGCAGGGTGGCCGTGTGAGTGACTCGCGCGGCGGAGAGAGTTCCCGCGGAGGACCAGGAGTTCGCCACGGGATCGTAAAGCTCCGCGCTCAGGGCACCCGTGGCGTCATACGAGTTGCCCACAAAGACCCAGCCCCCGACGACCAGCACCTTTCCGGCGTTCGGCCCGCTCGTCAGGAGTGTCGCCGTACCCGCCTCACGAACTTCAGGGTCAGGCGCTGCGCTGGTCCAACTGTCCGTCGAAGGATCGTAAATCTCGGAATCCGCGCCGATGCACTGGTCGGAGCGGGTGGCCGCGCAACCGCTCACCACCAGGACCTTCCCGCCCGCAAGCGCCACCGCGGCGATGCCGCCCCACCGTGGCATGTTCATGGTCGCAGCCGATGACCAGGCGCCATGTCCGTAAAATGAGACCCGCCCAACCCTGGTCGTGCCGCTCGACAAGTACGCATCGAGAACGCCACTGGAAAAAACCGCGGGCGGACCGATGCCCACCACGTCGCCCGCGGCGGGGCTGATGGGCCCGGTTACTGCGGCCCCGTTGAGGTATAGCTGGCCCGCGGAAACCGCCAGGCTCATTCCCGCATAGGGGTCGGTGACGAAAGCCGGGAATGCCAGGGTTAGTGGCTGGGGCGACCGCACGGTATTGAACTTGAATTTCCCCGTCAGCCCGTCGCCGTCGGTGTCGAGCCAGTCGGCGATGTTTTGCGGCAGGAAAACGGCGCCAAGGGAAGCGTATTTATTGCCCAGACTCGCGGCGATGAAGTTGGGTTCGGCTGCTTGCGCGGATGCGAGCAACGCCGCCTTCGTGGCGGCGTTGGTAATTGCGCCGTTGGCCCCGATGTCGTTTTGTACCGAGGCGATCAAGGTGCTGAGCGGCCCGGACGCGTTGCCATACACGAAGATGCTGGACAGAGCGGCGAGAATGTAGTCGCCGTCGGTCCCCTTGCTCAGGTCGAACGTGCTGAAGCTGCCGAAGCTGCCCGCATTGTGGATGTCGAACGCCGCCAGCACTTCGCTTTCTGCCTGGGCTTGCGCGGCTGCGAACGTCATATTCTTCTGCGTAATCAGATTCTGGATGCGCTGGTAGGTCAGCGTGGTGAGCAGATTGACATTCAACACCGAAACCGCGGACAGGTCGCTGTAGCCGTTCAACGTGATGGTTCCGTCGGAGACCCCATCGGCCACTTCATCGAAGTAGTATCCGGTTGCATTGACCCCGATGTACTGACTGCTGAAGGTCGAATTCGGGTTGAACGTTCCGAGGTCGGACGTCGTCTGATAGGTGTACTGCTTGCCGGTGGGATTGAGGCTCGCGTCCAGCTCCTGGGCAGTGACGGTGGACCCGAGAATGAGCGGCCCCTTCTGAGCCACGCCGCTGGCGGCCTTGTACGTGGCCGGCGGCGGAGGTGGGGCCGGTGTGCCGCCCCCGGATGTATATCCGCCGCCTCCACCGCCGCACCCGCCCAGAGCGATGGCGGTCACTGCGGCGGCACTCAACAATCGTCGGTTCTTCATGGCCCGCAAATCCTGGAATCAGCCTGCCGCTGTTTGGTTTCCTGTCTAGCTTCAGCGGCTTGCGGACAAAAAGCCAGCCGGGAGATGCGCCGCGGAACGTCGTCGTGCGGGTCCCTCGACGTGGGGCAGCCTCAGCGGATGCCCACCTGTCCGCGCACCGCCTCGATGAGGCGCTGCGGGTCGTAACCCAGGCCGTCCTTGAAGACCAGCTCGACGTTCTCGATGTCGGCGATGCGCGCGGCGGGATCGCCGTGCACGAGCACGAGGTCGGCGCGCTTGCCCGGCGCGATCGTGCCGATGTCGCGCTCGCGACCGAGGAAGCGCGCGCCGTTTTGTGTTCCGATCTGGATCGCCTGAATGGGCGTGAATCCGGCCTCCACCAGCAGCTCGATCTCGCGCTGATCCCCGAAGCCCGGCAGCACCCCCCCGGCTCCGGTCGGGTCGGGCCCGGCCAGCAGCAGCCCGCCCGCCGCCGCGAACGCATGCTCGAAGTCCATCTCGAGACGAAACAGCTTCGCCGGCTTGCCGTTCGCCGGGTCCAGCTGCGCCCTGAAGGTGAGATAGCTGTCGCGCGCCGCGTCCGACATCGCCTCGAGGGTGCGCCGTTGCACGCCCGGCCGCCCCGGCACGCCGAGCTCGAACACCGGCAGCGTGGAAGTCACGGCAACATGGTGCTCGACGAGCGAGCGAATCAGTCCGGCAACTTCCGGATCGCTCACGGACCGGTTGAGCCATGACTCGCTGAGCGCACCCCCGCCGGGGCAATGATCGGGCTGGCGGTCGGAGACGAACTCACTGTCGGTATACACCGGTCCGTGCTCGAAATCGTCGATCCCCGCGGCGATCGCCTCGGGCCAGGTGACCGAGCACAGATGCGCGGTCAAGCGCAACTTGTGCCGATGCGCCTGGGCGACCGCGGCGGCCAGCTCGGCGCGCGTGATGTTCATGTACGCCTTGAAGGACGTCATGCCCGTCGCGGCCCAGTAGTCGACGAAAGCGCGCGCGTCATCGGGCCCGGTGAGCTCGTGCATCTGCGCGAAGAATGTGCCGTGACCTTCGAGGTAGGGCGCGGTCACATCCAGGTGCGGACCCGGCATGGCGCCCGACTCGATGCGCGAGCGCACCTTGAGGTCCGCGTAGGGCTCGATGCTGCCGGTGGTTCGCAACGTGGTCACACCGGCCGCCAGGTAAAGCCGTGGTGCCGAGTAGGGGATCTCGTTGACCACGAAGCCGGGCTCGATGCCGCCCGCCGAATTGCGCTGCGCCTCGCGCGAGGCGGTATAGAACAGGTGATCGTGCATGCCTACCAGGCCCGGCAGCACCGCGTAGCCGGTGTAGTCGCGCACCAGCGCACCGCCCGGAACCGCCGTCGAGGCGCTCGGGCCCGCGGCTGCGATTCGGCCGTCGGCGATGACCAGGGTCTGATCGGCGCGGGGCGGCGCACCCGTGCCGTCGATGATCTCCACGTGCTGCAGCGCCACCGTAGTGGCGTGGAACGAAAGGTACGAGGCACTGTCCGAGAGCGGTGCGCCCACGCTCGACGTGGCGAAGGCAACCAACCCCGACAGCAGCAGACACCGTGCGCTGAGACTCATGGCTTCACACCGCAGATGATCAAGGGTGCGGAATGCCAGCACATTGCAGGGCGCGGCGCAACGCTGCCGGCGGATCAGCGGAACCTGACCGCCGCGCGGCAGATCCGCTCGAGCAGCTCGGGGAAGGCGATTCCGGCGGCCCGCGCCGCCTGCGGCAGCAGGCTGGTCGCGGTCATCCCGGTAGCTGCCGAGCTTCAGCGCGCGGTGAGCGCGCAGCGCATGGTCCTGCATGAGTGCCGCCTCGTCGGGCGTGATGTTCGCGGGAAAGATCTCGCGCGCTCCCCCGGCCTGGTACTTCGCGGCGTAGTCGAACACCTCGCCAGCCACGACGATCTCGCCGACCGGCAGGGCGACGCCGTCGAGCACGCCGACCGTGAACTCGCGCCCCGCCACGAAGCGCTCCACCATCACTTCGGTGTCGTAGGCGGCAGCACGCTCGATGGCCGCAGGCAGGTCCGCGGCCGCGCGCACCACACTCAGCCCCACCGTCGATCCCTGCTTGTTGGGTTTGACGACCACCGGCCACCCGAGGGTGCGCGCCACTGTCTCGGCCGTGGCCGGGCTCATCAGCCAGTCCGGCGTCGCAATTCCGGCGCTGCGGAACAGCCGCTTGCCCAGATCCTTGTCCATGGCGGCGGCGCTGGCGATGTGGTTACTGCCGGTGTACGCCATGCCCGCAAGATCGAGCATCGCCTGGATGCGGCCGTCCTCCCCTGCCCCGCCGTGCAGCGCCAGGAACACGACGTCGACTTCGCGCACGTCGAACGCCGCAGGCGACAGCACGGTCGCGTGCTCGCGCATGCGCGCGACGTCGCCCCCCGAGGGCGGCGCGGGCGCGACGCGCGTGGCGAGCAGGCGCCGCTCCTGCGCGGCTGCCAGGCGGCCGGTGGCCGTGTCCACCGCGACCACTTCGTGCCCGAGGCCGCGCAGCGCGGGAATGATCTGCGCAGCGCTCGCGATCGAGACCTCGCGCTCCTCGCTCGTCCCACCGAACAGCACCGCGATCCTCATCGGTCCAGTTTGCCATGCGGGTCCGCGCAGGACGCGCCGGGAAGGATGCGGCACGCGGCCGCTGCCATGAGCAGACGCGAGCCGCTGTCCGTGAGGTGATCGCGATCGCGAAACAACAGGTCCGGATGCGGCGCATCCTCGCGCCCGAGGGTGCGGCAGCCCTGCGAGTCGCAGAACTCATCGAGCACCGATACGTACACGACGCCTGTTGCCGCAGCCTGCGCCGCGAGTGCAGCCTCCAGGTGCCGGACCGCGGTCGACACACGCCCCAGTCGTTCGGGTATCCGCGCGGCGCGCCGCAGACTCATGTAGCGGAACACGTCGACGGGAAGGGACTCGTTCCACGTAGGCCCGGGTCCGAAGATGACGATGCGCCGGACCCCGCTCGCCTGCAGCCAACGGATATCGTCGAGCATCGCACTCACAATCGTGCTCTCCGGCACCCCGCGCTCGAGGTAGAGCTCCCAGGCCGCTGCGACCAGCACCGTATCGGGTGCTGCGATGGACAGCTCCCTTAGCGCCCAGGCGCGAACCGCGGGGCAGGTGGGTTCTTCCAGAGCAAACTCGCTGCGCGTGGGCGGGCAGCCGGCCGCGGTCCACTGAATCACGTCGAAGTCTTCGCGCTCGTGCAGAGACATGAGTCCCGCGTAGAGCTGCGCGGCGTGCGAATCCCCCCACAGCAGAACGCGCGGCACCCCGGGTCGCATGGCCGGGTCGCACTCCGCGGCGAACGAGATGCTCATCGCCGGATCGAAGTAGCAGCGCGTCACGCGCCATGAGGCTTCCCCGCGCGGCATCGACCAGTCCGCGATCGCCCGCAATGCGGGCGAGAACCGCGCGGGATAGCCCGCGGTTGCCACCGCGGACACGCCGATCGCGCCGGTCATCAGCAGGCCGAGCGACACCGCCCAGACCGGTGCTCGGGGTACGACGACCCCGCACAGCGTGCCAAAGCGCACCGGACTTTCGATGCAGGCGCGCGTGGCCCAGGCGAGTAGCACCGCGGCAAGGACCGGAACGAGATTCCCCGCCACGCTCGCGTCGTAGGACACCATTCTCCAGAAGACGATCGCGGGCCAATGCCACAGGTACAGGGGATAACTGATTCCACCGACGAAGACGAGGGGACGACACCCGAGGACCCTGCTGAGGCCGGTGGCAGGCCCGGCCGCGATGATCAGTACCGTGCCCAGCACCGGGAGCAGGGTCTGCGGACCCGGCCACGCGATCGAGCTCGTGGCGAGAACCGCTGTCCCCATCAAGGCTGCTCCGGCCAGGGCTGCGGCCTCGCGCAGCGCGCGCTCGTGCCGCTGGTACAGTTCCACGAGCGGCTGCCAGGTCCCCTTGCGCCGATAGGCCCTGGCGAGCTGCGTGGCGCTCAACCCGAGGACGAACAGCGCGGCCAATCCGCCATCCGACAGGAGCACTGCGGCACTCCACGGTTCTTGCCTCGAGCCGAAGCGCAGCATCGCGGTAAACATCAACGCGACCGCGCACCCCACGAGCTCGCGGTAGCCCGCCCTTCCAAGGGCTGCGGTACCGTCGCGCACGGCGCCGGCGTGCAACCTCAGATAGCCGAGCAACACGCCGGCTCCCAACTCCCAGAAGCGCGTGTCGAGGAGATAAAAGGATGGGGTGACGCGCAGCACCGTAAGAAGCAGCGACAGGAGCGTGAGCCGGGTCACCCAGCGCACGGACGCCTGTCGCCCACTGGATCCGAGCCACAGCAGCAGCGGTACCAGGAGGTAGAACTGCTCCTCTATACCCAGCGACCATAGGTGCAGAAGCGGCTTGGTGGTCGCCGCCTTGTCGAAATAACCGATCTGCGACCACAGCAGTACGTTGTTGGAAAACACCGTGGCCGCCGCGATGTGCTTGCCGAGCGCGGCCAGCTCGGCCGGGGAGAGCACCATCCAGCCGACACCCCACACCGCCAGCAGCACGGTGATCAGGGCCGGCAGGATGCGGCGTGCGCGGCGTCCGTAGAACCGCAGGAACGAGAACCGCCCGGCCTGGATGTCCTCCAGCAGGTGCATGCCGATCAGATAGCCGGAAATGACGAAGAAGACATCGACCCCGGTGAAGCCGCCGCGCAGCGCGGCGGGCATGACGTGGCCGACGACGACGACAAGCACCGCGAGGGCGCGCAGGCCCTCGATGTCCCTGCGCATGCGATATGACGGTCCGGGCGAGTTCACCCGCCAGCAGATAGCACGCCGGCACGGCGGCGGGGACGGCGTGGCTCTCAAAAAAGACCCAAAATCCAGCCCTTTGGCGACAATCGTGCGGAGCCGGCCGGAGGAGGACCGTCAGCGGCGCCGGGTTTTGCCGGCGCGGCGGCGCCCCTGAGCGCCCGGCCGGGCGCGCCGCTCCTTGTTGTAGGGGTTGGCATCGGTGCGGTACTCGATGAACACCGGCGTCGCAAACAGGTCGAAGCTCTTGCGGAACACGTTGGCCAGATAGCGCGTGTAGGCATCCGGGACCGTGCGGTCTGGTTGCCGTGGATGATGATGCGCGGCGGATTGCGTCCGCCCTGGTGGGCGTAGCGCAGCTTGATGCGCCGGCCGCGCACCAGCGGCGGCTGGTGCACCGTCAGCGCATGCTCCAGCGTGCGGGTCAGCTCGCGCGTGGGCATCGTGCGCATGGCGGCCTCGTAGGCGCGCACCGTGGACTGCATCAGCTCGCCGACGCCGGTGCCGTGCCGCGCCGAGATGAAATGCAGCGGCGCGAAGGGCACGAAATCGAGCTTCAGCGCCAGCTGGCGGTGGATCTCGTCGCGCTGGTCCTGGGGGATGCCGTCCCACTTGTTGACCGCGATGATCAGCGCCCGGCCGCGCTGCAGCGCGATGCCCAGCACGCTGGCGTCCTGCTCGGCGACGGTATCGTGGGCATCGAGCACCATGATCACCACATGCGCCTCGTCGATGGCCTGCAGCGTCTTGGCGACGCTGGCCCGCTCGACCACGTCCTCGACCTTGGAGCGGCGGCGCACGCCGGCGGTGTCGATGAGCATGAACGAGCGCCCGTCGCGCTCGAAGGGCACGAGGATGCTGTCGCGGGTGGTGCCCGGCTCCTCGCTGGCGATCACGCGCTCCTCGCCCAGCAGGCGATTGACCAGCGTGGACTTGCCCACGTTGGGGCGGCCGATGACCGCGATGCGGATGGCGCCCGCGTCGCTCTCCTCGGCGGGCTGCGGGTCAAAGCCCGCCAGCACCTGCTCCATCAGGGTCTCGCAGCCCTGGCCGTGGCTCGCGGAGATGGCGAGCGGCTCGCCGAGCCCAGCGAGTGGAAGTCGGCCGCGACCACTCGGCGTCCAGCCCTTCGGCCTTGTTGAGCGCGAGGGTCACGGGCTTGCCCGAGCGGCGCAGCTCGCGGGCGACGAACTGGTCCTCGCTCGAGAGGCCGGCGCGCGCATCCGCGATGAAGACCAGGCGGTCGGCCTCGGCCACCGCGCGCTCGGTCTGGGCGCGCATCTGCGCCTCGATGCCGGTGGGATTCGCGAACGAGGCCGCCGGTGTCGATGACGACGTAGGGAGCGGGACCCACGCGGCCGAAGCCGTACTGCCGGTCGCGCGTGAGCCCGGGCACGTCGGCGACGATGGCGTCGCGCGTCCCGGTGAGCACGTTGAACAGCGTCGACTTGCCGACGTTCGGCCGGCCGACGAGCGCGATGACGGGCAGCATGGCGGTACGCTGGCGCTCGGGAAGCTACGCCGCGGCGGAGCGCGCGGTTACTTGTGCTGGCCGGCGAGCGGCGTCACGCGATAGGCGCTGATCTGCCCGCGGTCGTTGATCACCAGCACCAGGTTGCCGGCGACCACCGGCGCGGTGCTCACCCGCACCTTGCCCGCGGAGACGCGCGCCTCGAGTGCGCCGGTGGCCTTGTCGAGCCAGTGCACATAGCCCTGGAAGTCGGCGGTCACGAGCGCGTTGTCCGCGTCCATGGCGACCACCGCCGACAGCCCGCGATGCAGCAGTGCCTTCTGACGCCACAGTTCTGCACCGGTGCGGTTGCGCAGCGCTGCGACCTCCCCGTCCGCCGTGGCCATGTACAGCGTGTCGTCATCGAGGGTGAGGCTGCGGTAGCTGGAGGCGTCGTGGGACCACCAGACCTGGCCGGTATCGAGCGCCAGCATGGCGAGCTTGCCCTGGAAGCCGACCGCGTAGACGTCCTGCCCGGACACGCGCACCGTCGTGTCGATATCGTCCAGCCGTTCGAGCTCGGTGCGGCCGTGCGGCGGGGTGATGTTCGCCTCCCATTGCACCGAGCCGTCGCGCCGTTGAGCGCCAGCACCTTGCCGTTGTCGAAGCCGCACAGCACCAGGTCACCGAGATCACCGGGCGCGCCGTGCCGCGCAGCGACAGCCGCGGCACCTGCTGCTGCTGCACCCACAGCTCGTGGCCGTCCGCGGGACTCAAGGCGTGCAGCTTGCCGTCGACCGTGCGCACGGCGATCAGATGCTCCGCGATGGCCGCCGGGGCCAGCACCTCGCCGTTGAGACGGACCTGCCAGCGGGTGGTGCCCTTGCCCGCATCCAGGGCGAACAGCCGCCCGTCGCTCGTGCCGATCAGCACCATGCCGTCGCCGGCGGCGGTTCCGCCGGACAGCGGCGCCTTGGTGCGCGAGCGCCACACGACGCGCGCCCGATGCAGGTCGAAGGCCGTCACGTCGCCCTTGTGGCCGGCGGCGTACACGCGCTCGCCTGCAACCGAGAGACCCAGTCCGAGGCGCAGCTTGGCCGCCTTCTTGTCATCGACCGAGGCCGCCCAGACGCGGTTGCACGCGCAGCGTGGGTGTGAGCAGGGTGAGCTTCGCCGGCTGGTCGATGGCCTTGTCCTTCGAGCAGGCGACGACGGCCAGCAGCAGCACGGCGATCGCAGATCGAGCGTTGCAGGTATCGCATGGATTGCTTCGCAGGCGCCGCCGCCGTGCCCCCGGAGTGGACTGCCGCTGCAGAGGCGGCAGGCGACGTCGGCAGCGAGGTCGGCGATCTTCAGATCGAGCAGCCGAGGCATCGGCGAGCTCGCCGCCCGCGGCCGCGGCGCGGTATTCGGCGAGCGCCGTGCGGCTTGTCGCCCTTGGCGAAGTAGGCGTCGCCGCGCACTTCGTGGAAGCGGCCGGCGAAGGCGCCCGGGGTCGACGGCGCTCAGGGTGGCGAGCGCCGCATCGGGCTTGCCCTGCGCGATCTGCACGCGCGCCAGCCGCAGCGCGCCGACCAGCGCCAGGTCGTGGTCCTTGGACTGCGTCGGCTGACGGTGTCAGCTCGCGTGGCCGCCTTGTCGAGCTCGCCGCCCTCGACGTACACGCGCGCGGCCAGCAGTCTTGCGCCTGGTCGGTGTAGGCGGACCCGGGGTAGTCGCGCTCCAGCTCGCCCGAGCAGCGCGCATCGCCTGGGCGCGGTCACCATGCTCGAGGGCCTGCGATCATGCTGCATGTACGCGGCTGCCGGCTGCCAGCGCGCGGCATCCTGGCGGTCCTGCCACCAGCGCCAGCCGGCGAGTGATCGCGACCCCCAGCGCCACGGCCGCCGACCACCCACGGGGCGTTCTCGCGCACCACTGCCTTGAACTCATTCCCATTGTTCTTTTTCGGACAGGTAATCGTCCACTCATCCTCCCCGAGTCATCCCCAGCGTCCGCCGCTGCGCAGCAGCGCCAGAGCCGCATCCACGGCCGGCCGCGAGCTCCTCGATCGGGCACTCGCTCTGACCCGACTCGCGCGCGCAAAGGTTTCATCGCGACCACGCCGCGGGCGAGCTCGTCCTCGCCGATGATCAGCGCCAGGGGCGCGCCGCTGCGGTCGGCACGGCGGAACTGGGCCTTGAAGTTGCCCCCGCCGAGGTTCAGCTCGAACCGCAGCTGCGGCCGCTCGGCTGCGCAGCCGCTCGACCATCGCCAGCGCCCGGCGCGGCGGCCCGCTCGCCGCTGACGACCACGTAGACATCCGGGCGGGCCGGCGCGGCGGCACGCTGCCGGCCGCCGTCAGCAGCGCCACCAGCCGCTCGACGCCCATGGCGAAGCCGACGGCCGGGGTCGCATCGCCGCCCAGCTGCGCGATCAGCCCGTCGTAGCGGCCGCCGGAGCATACGGCATTCTGGGCGCCGGTGGACTGCGGTGATCCACTCGAACACCGTGCGGTTGTAGTAGTCGAGCCCGCGCACCAGGCGCGGGTTGATCTCGTAGGCGACGCCCACCGCCCTGCAGCATGCGCGCACAGCGCCTCGAAGTGCGCGCGCGATTCGGGGTCCAGGTGCTCGGTGAGCACGCGGCGCGCCGCGCGATCAGCTCCTGCATGTCCGGGTTCTTGCTGTCCAGGATGCGCAGCGGATTGCCGTCCAGGCGCCGCTGGCTGTCGGCATCCAGCTGCGACTCGTGACGCGCGCAGGTACTCGAGCAGCTGCGCGCGGTAGGCGCGGCGGCTCTCGGGCGTGCCCAGCGAGTTGATCTCGAGCTTCAGCCCGCTGATCCCCAGGCGCTGCCACAGGCGCGCGCTCAGCGCGATCAGCTCCGCGTCGACATCGGGGCCGGGCAAGCCCACCGCCTCCACGTCCACCTGCCAGAACTGGCGGTAGCGCCCCGCCTGCGGCGTCTCGTGGCGGAACATCGGGCCCGAGGCACCACAGCTTGTGGCGCTGCCCGCGCAGCATGCCGTTGGAGATCAGCGCCCGCACGATGCCCGCGGTGGCCTCGGGGCGCAGCGTCAGGCTGTCGCCGCCCCGGTCGGTGAAGGTGTACATCTCCTTGCCGACCACGTCGGTGTGCTCGCCGATCGCGCGCTTGAACAGCTCGGTGCGCTCGACCAGCGGGCACGCGGATCTCCTCGTAGCCGTAGCTGGCGAGCAGCTCGCGCGTGCACGCCTCGAAGTGCTGCCAGGCGCCGATCTCGGCGCGGCAGCACGTCATTCATGCCGCGGATCGGCCTGCAGCTGCTCGCTCAACTTCAGTCTCCGTGCGCCATCAGCGGCGGACCGGGGCCGCGTGCCCGGTGGCATCCACCGTGAATGCGCGCATCGCCGTCGCCGCCGCACCAGTCCCGTCCAGGCTCACCAGCTGGCCGTTGAGCTGCAGCGCCACCGCCCGGGCGTTGCCGAGCACCAGGCGCAGCGGCGGCGTCGCCGCTCAACGTGCGTGCGCTGTCCGCCTCGCTCAAGCCCTGCAGCAGACGCCTGCCCGTCGCGTCGTAGACCTCGACCCAGCTGGCCGCCGAGAAGCTCAGCGCGAGCTGCGCGTCGGCCCCGGCCCGCGTGAGCGCTGCCGGCTCGGTGAGGCCTGCGCCGGCGGACGACTGCCGTGGCTCGGCCGGCGTGGGTACTGCCCGCAGGCGTGACCGTGCGCGGCACCCGCGTCGGCAGCCGCAGGCGCGGTCAATACCGGCTGCGGCTTCGGCGACGGCAGTCTCAGCAGCCACCACACGACGCCGGCGAGCGCCAGCGCCACGACCGCCAGGAGTCGCCGGCAGCGCCAGCCGCGAGGAATCGGGCGTTGGCTCGCGGTGCGGGATGCGCGTGAGATCCGGCCGGTGGTGCGCTCGGTGCCCGAGTACAGCTCCTGCAGCTCGCGCCTCGACTCGCCGACCAGCTCCGCGTAGCGGCGCAGGTGGCCGCGCACGTACACCGGGGCGCCGAGGGCGGCGAAGTCCTCGGACTCGAGGCCTCCAGCAGGCGTGCGTCCACGTGCAGCTTCTCGGCCGACTGCAGGATCGTCAGACCCTTGCTCTCGCGCGCGGCGCGCAGTCGCGCGCCGATGTCGCGCCGCCCTCTTCGCTCGCCATGGCGCTCAGCCGGGGTTGTGATCGAGCGCGGCCAGGGAGCGCGCCTGGTCGGACTGCGGGAAATCGAGCTGCAGCTTGCGCGCGTAGCGCTGCTCGGCGACCTGGTCGCCCTGCGCACGCGCAACGCGTACGCCGAGCAGCAGCAGGTCCGGCGTCTCGTGTAAGTGCCGAGGAAGGTATCGATGCGCCCGCGCGCCGCCGTCAGTTCGCCGTGCTGGAACTCGAGGGTCGCCAGCTGGAAGGCGGCCTCCGCGTAACTCGGGCGCGCAGCTGCAGCGCCTTCATGAATGCTGCGCGGGCCTCGTCGTCGCGCTTGGCCGCGCGCAGGCACACACCGGCGTTGGTGTAGGCCGCCTCGGGCGTGCGGTACAGCGGGTTGCGCGCCGCCTCCAGGAAGTTCTTGACGCCCTCGTCGGTGCGGCCGTTCTGGCACAGGTAGACGGCGTAGTTGTTGATCATGTCCGGGTCGTGCGGCGCCAGGCGCAGCGCGGTGCGGAACTCGTTATCCGCCTTCTCGGGCTTGCCCAGGCGGTCGTAGAGCATGCCGCGCGCGCTGTGCACGCTCGCGATTGCTCGGATCCTCCGCGACCGCGCGGTCGAGCTTGTCCTTGGCGACCTCGAGATCGCCCTGGTGCATGTACTTGATGCCCAGCTGCATGTTGTCCACGGCCGCGTCGTGCTGCCGGCTGGGGTGCTGCGGCTTGCGCGGCACAGGCGGCGAGTGCGACGGTGACGAGCGCGCCCGCCAGGAGCGGACCAGCGGCGCAGAGGCTGCGAGGTGTTGTTCACGTGCTTAGCTCATGGTTGGACCGCGACGCCGATGACCTTGCTGCCCAGACGCACCGTGGTGCGATCGATGACGCGCCCGGCCAGCTGGCCGCAGGCCGCGTCGATGTCCTCGCCGCGCGTGCGGCGGATGGTGGCGAGCACGCCGCGTCGCAGCAGCTCGTCGCGGAAGCGCTGGATCACCGGCGCGGGCGAGCGGCGGTAGCGGGTGCCGGGGAACGGATTGAAGGGAATCAGATTCACCTTGGCCGGATGGCCCTTCAGCAGCCGCGCCAGCGCGCGCGCCTGCGCCGGCGAATCGTTGACGCCCTCGAGCATCACGTACTCGAAGGTGACGCTGCGGCCGTTCTGCTCATCGAGGTAGTGCCAGCAGGCTGGCAGCAGCTCGGCGATCGGGTGCTTGCGGTTGATCGGCACCAGCTCGTTGCGCAGCGCGTCGTCGGGCGCGTGCAGCGACACGGCCAGCGCCACGTTGGTCTCCTCGGCGAGCTTGTAGATCTGCGGCACCAGCCCGGAGGTCGACAGCGTCACGCGCCGCCGCGACAGATCGAAGCCGAAGTCATCCAGGAGGATGTCGCAGCGCCGGCACGACATTGCGGAAGTTGGCGAGCGGCTCGCCCATGCCCATCAGCACGACGTTGGTGACGCGGCGCTCGGCCACGGCTGCCGTCGGGTCGTCCGCGCGCACCAGCTCGCGCTTCGCCAGCCACACCTGGCCGACGATCTCGGCGGTCGTCAGGTTGCGGTTGAAGCCCTGCTGCGCGGTCGAGCAGAACGAGCAGTCCAGCGCGCAGCCGACCTGCGAGGAGATGCACAGCGTGCCGCGGTCCGGCTCCGGGATGAACACCATCTCGAAGGCCTGCGCAGGCGTCGGCCCGCAGCAGCCACTTGCGGGTGCCGTCGGCCGAGCGCTGCAGCGCCGACGATCTCCGGCGACGCGCACTTCGGCGTGCGCCGCAAGCTGCGCGCGGAAGTCCTTGGCCAGGTCGGTCATGTCCGCGAACGAGCCCTCGCCGCGCTTGTAGATCCAGTTCATCAGCTGGCGGGCGCGGAACGGCTTGCTGCCGAGCTGCGCCACGAACGCCTCGAGCGCCGGGCGCGGCAGGCCCAGCAGGTTGGTGCGTTCGGTGGCAGGCTCGCTCATGGGCGGAGGCGCGCGGCTTCAGGCGCGCGGGTGCAGCTGCGTGCCGGCGAAGAAGTAGGCGATCTCCTGCGCGGCGGTCTCGCGGAGCATCCGAGCCGTGCACGACGTTCTGCTCGATGCTTGCCGCCAGATCCGCGCGGATGGTGCCCGGGGCGGCCTTCTTCGGGTCGGTGGCGCCCATGATGTCGCGGTTGCGCGCGATCGGCGTTCTCGCCCTCCAGCACCTGCACGATCACCGGACCGGAGGTCATGTAGCGGACCAGGTCCTTGAAGAACGGGCGCTCGCGGTGCACCGCGTAGAAGCCCTCGGCCTCGCGCTGCGACAGGTGCAGCATGCGCGCGGCGATGATCGCCAGGCCGGCCTTCTCGAAGCGGCGATAGACCTCGCCGATGAGATTGCGCGCACGCCGTCGGGCTTGACGATGGACAGGGTGCGCTCGAGCGCCATTCGCGTTATGACCTTTCGACTGAGGCGGTGCAGGTGGGTGACAGGGGGTCCGCAGGACAAGCGCGGAAGTTTACCTTGGCGCGCGCACGCCCCGGCGCACGGTTGGCGTGCGCGCGGAAGTGCCGGTTTGGTAAGGCTTTTTGCGACGCCGGCGGCGCTACGGAGAAGGCCCTCAGACGAGAAGCTCTCGCCGCAGCCGCACTCGCCCTTGACGTTGGGGTTGCTGAAGCGGAAGGCCTCGTTCAGCCCCTGCTTGACGAAATCCACCATGGTGCCGTCGACCAGCGTCAGGCTCGTCGGCGTCGACGAACACCTTGACGCCGCGATCCTCGAACACCACATCGCCGGGCTCGGGTCCATCGGCGTAATTGATGACATAGGCGAAGCCCGAGCAGCCGGTCTTGCGCACCCCGAGCCGCAGGCCGATGCCGCTGCCCCGCGACGGCCAGAAAGCTCTTGACCCGGTCGGCGGCGGATTCGGTCAGAGAAATGGCCATCGCTCCTCATCATTCTACGCGCGTTACCGCCAATGCAAGAGGCAGCACGCAGCGCATCCTCGATCACCAGCAGCCGGCCCAGTTTCTCCACCGGCACCGCAGTGCTTCGCTGCCCACTCCTCCGGCGCGCCCGGGACAGCGCCGCCCGGCTGCGGCCCTCGAGCTCGCGGCACAGCCAGGCGGCCACCTCCAGAGTATGGGGGCAGCCAAACGCCTGAAAACGTGCGTCTTTCACAGTGTCCCGCGCCGTGAGCAGCGCGAAAGCGCACCCAGGTCTCCCGCGTCCGCGCCCGCCGCGCCTCACCCTGACACCAGCGCGCGGTCGTCCGCGGACGAGGCGGCGCGCAGCCAGGCCGCATGCCTCCTCGCGGTGGGGCGGCGCGGGCGACAGCGCCGCGCAGCCGCGCATGAGCTCATGGCGCACGCGCCTGCGCCGCGAAGTCGATGTCCGCCTCGGTGGTGAAGCGGCCCAGGCTGAAGCGCAGCGAGCTCTCCGCGCAGCGCGCGCTGCGCCCGAGGGCACGCAGCACGTAGGAGGGTTCGGCCGTGGCGGAGTTGCAGGCGGCGCCGGTGGACACCGCGAGCCCGGTGAGCCCGCTCACCAGGCTCTCGCCCTCCACGCCCTCGAAGGACACGTTGAGGATGCCCGGCACCCGCGCCGCCTCGCTCTCCATTGAGGCACGTCCCGCCGAGCGAGGCGAGCGCCTGCCCAGAGCCGTCCGCACAGCGCGGCGAGCCGGGTGCCCTCCGCCGGCAGCTCGCGCGCGCGAGCTCGCAGGCCAGGCCGAAGCCGACGATCTGGTGGGTGGGCAGGGTGCCGGGGCGCAGCCCGCGCTCCTGCCCGCCGCCGAAGCTCAGCGGCTGCAGGAGGCCGCGGGCGCCGCGCCGCACGTACAGCGCGCCGATGCCCTTCGGGCCGTAGAGCTTGTGCGCCGTGAAGGAAGCAGGTCCACCGGCAGGCTCGCGACGTCCAGCGCGCATCTTGCCCGCCGCCTGGGCGCAGTCGATGTGAAAGGCCACGCCGCGCTCCCGGCACACGCGCGCCGATGGCGGCGATGTCCTGCAGCACGCCGGTCTCGTTGTTGGCGTGCATCAGCGAAACCAGCGCGTGTCGGGGCGCAGCGCCGCCGCGACCGCCGCGGGCGTGACCACGCCGGCTGCGCTCCGGGCGTGCAGGTAGGTGACGCTGAAGCCCTCCTTCTCCAGGTGCCGGCACGGATCGAGCACCGCCTTGTGCTCGGTGCGCGCGGTGACGAGGTGCCGACCGCGGTCGGCGTTGGCGCGCGCCATGCCCAGGATCGCCAGATTGTCGCGACTCGGTGGCGCCGGAGGTGAACACGATCTCCTCGGCGCGGCGCGCCGATCGAGCGCGCGCGACCTGAGCGCGCGCCTGCTCGACGCGCGTGCGCCGCGCGCGCGGCCGAATGCATGCGCCGAGGCCGGGGTTGCCGAAATCCGCCGTCAGCGCGTCGAGGCAGTCGCGCATCGCCCGCCGCCACGCCGGGTCCACCGGCGTGGTGGCGGCGTAGTCGAGGTAGACCGGCGCCGCGGTCGCTCACCGGCCGCGGCCCGCCGGCGTGGCGGCGCCGGCTCTGCACGGCGGTGAGGATGCCGCGCAGGATGTTGACCTCGTTCTGGTCGAGCTCGGCGCGCTGCAGGAAGCGGCGGATGCGCGTCATCAGGTGCGTGCCGCTCTGGGTGCGGTCGCGGAAATCGATCTCCTCCAGCACCTGCGCGAGGTGCGCGTACAGCTGCTCCATCTGCTGCGGGGTGGCCAGCGGCGCGGCGGCCGCCTGCGGCGCAGCCGCGGCCGCGCCCGGCGCGCGCGCGGAACAGCTCGTAGCGACCAGCTGCACCGCCATCGCGAGATTCAGCGAGGGATAGTCGGGGCTGGCCGGGATGCGGATCAGCGCGTGCGCGGTCTCCAGCTCCTCGTTGGTAAGCCCGGTGCGCTCGGCGCCGAACAGCACCGCCGCCGGCGAGCGCCGCGCCTCGCTGCGACGCATGCGCGGCGCCGCCTCGCGCACGTCGAGCACGCGGAAGTACTGGTCGCGCTCGCGCGAGGTGGTCGCGGCGACGAAGCCGCAGCCGCGCGAGCGCCTCGGCCAGCGTCGCACCACGCGCGCGCCGCGCGAGCACGTCGTCCGCGCCCGAGGCGCGCGCGGTGGCCTCCGGGTGCGGGAACTGCCGCGGCCGCACCAGCACCAGCTTCGCGAGCGCCATGTTCTTCATGGCGCGCGCCACCGCCCCGATGTTGCCCGGGTGCGAGGGCTCGACCAGCACGATGCGAATGTCGGGGGATTGCATCTGTTACGCTAGCGCGGGATCTCGCCGGGACTGCCGGCAGCCTCGAGCTTGCCGATCGCTCACGCGAGCTTAGTTACCGTGCAGCCGCTTCTCAACATCGCCGTGCGCGCCGCCCGCCGCGCCGGCGAAATCATCGTCCGCAGCCTCAACCGCCTCGAGTCCCTGACGGTCACCGCCAAGGGGCGCAACGACTTCGTCACCGAGGTCGACCAGGCCGCCGAGCGCGAGATCATCGCGATCATCCGCAAGCCACTACCCGCACCACGCCTTCCTCGCCGAGGAAAGCGGCCGCAGCGGCGAGCACGACACGGTGTGGATCATCGATCCGCTGGATGGCACGACCAACTTCCTGCACGGCTTCCCGGTGTTCGCCGTCTCGATCGCCTGCCAGATCAAGGGCCGCCTCGAGCACGCCGTGGTGTACGACCCGATGCGCGAGGAGATCTTCACCGCCACCCGCGGCGGCGGCGCGCACCTGGAGAATCGCCGCATGCGCGTCAGCAAGGCGCGCACGCTGGAAGGCGCGCTGATCGCCACCGGCTTCCCGTATCGCGCCAACATCCGCTACCTGGATGCCTACCTGGGCATGCTCAGGGCGGTGACCGAGCAGGCCGCCGGCGTGCGCCGCCCGGGCTCCGCCGCGCTCGACCTGGCCTATGTCGCCGCGGGCCGCGTGGATGGCTTCTGGGAGATCGGCCTCTCGCCCTGGGACACCGCCGCCGGCACGCTGCTGATCCAGGAGGCCGGCGGGCGCATCGGCACGCTGACCGGCGGCAGAGTACCAGCAGGGCGGCAACATCGTCGCCGGCAGCCCGAAGGTGTACGCGGCGCTGCTGGAAATGCTCGCTCCGCACGTGCCGGAGGAGCTGCGCGCTTAAGCGGGGGCGGCGGCTCGCTCGCTTTCCGCAGGTCGCTTGTGTAGAGTCCCTGCGAAAAATAGGGGGTCGTAGCGATGCGCCAGCTTTTCGCCACCAAGTCCATTGCCGATCTGCACGAGCAGGAGCCTCCGGCAACCAGCTGCGCCGCGCGCTCGGCCCGCTGCAACTCACGCTGCTCGGCATCGGCGGCATCATCGGCACCGGCATCTTCGTGCTGACCGGCATCGCCGCCGCCGAGCACGCCGGCCCCGCGCTGGCGCTCTCGTTCATCGTCGCGGGCATCGGCTGCACGTTCGCCGGGCTGTGCTACGCGGAGTTCGCCGCGATGATCCCGGTCTCGGGCAGCGCCTATTCCTACTCCTACGCGACCCTCGGCGAGGGCATCGCCTGGTTCATCGGCTGGAACCTGGTGCTCGAATACCTGTTCGCGGTGGCGACGGTCTCGGTCGGCTGGTCGGGCTACGCGGTGAGCCTGCTCGACCAGCTGCACCTGCACATACCCTCGTTGCTCTCGAACGCGCCCCTGATCAGCCCATGGCCATGGGCGCCGCGGGCGCGATGGACATCGTACGCACCGGGGCGATCATCAACCTGCCGGCCATGCTGATCGTCGGCGTGATCGCCACGATCTGCTACATCGGCATCAGCAGTCCGCCGCGTTCAACTCGGTGATCGTGGCCATCAAGGTGACCGTGATCGTGCTGTTCATCGTGTTCGGCGTGAGCTACATCAACACCGCCAACTGGCATCCGTTCATCCCGCCCAACACCGGCACATTCGGCGTGTTCGGCTGGAGCGGCGTCCTGGGCGCCGCGGGGGTGATCTTCTTCGCCTACATCGGCTTCGACGCCATCTCGACCGCCGCGCAGGAGACCAAGAATCCGCAGCGCGACATGCCGATCGGCATTCTCGCGAGCCTGGTGATCTGCACGCTTCTGTACATGGTCGTGTCCGCGGTGCTCACCGGGATGGTGAGTTACAAGGACCTCAATGTCGCCGCGCCGGTGGCGCTGGCGCTCGACAAGTACCAGGGGCTGCACTGGCTGGGCATTCCCGTCAAGCTCGGCGCCGTCGGCGGCATGACCTCGGTGATGCTGGTCATGACCATCGCGCAGGCGCGCATCTTCTTCGCCATGGCCCGCGACGGCCTGCTGCCGCCGTTCTTCGGCCGCGTGCATCCGCGGTTCCGCACCCCCTCGCCGGCACCGCCATCACCGGCCATCGTCGCCGCGATCATCGGCGGCCTGTTCCCGGTCGGGATCCTCGGCGAACTGGTCTCGATCGGCACGCTGCGCGCCTTCGTGACGGTATGCATCGGCGTGCTGGTGCTGCGCAAGACGCGCCCCGACCTGCCGCGCCCGTTCCGCGCCCCCTGGCCGTGGTTCACCTGCATTGGCGGCGCCCTGGTGTGCGGCTACATGATGGTTTCGCTGGGCGCGGCGACCTGGTGGCGGCTGATCATCTGGACCGCTGGTCGGCGTCATCATTTACGCGGTCTACGGCTACCGCCACAGCAAGGTGCGCACCGACGCGAACGGCGCGGCCGGCAGAGCCAGTCCCGCGACGCGCTACCGCACGCCGGCAGTCTCAGCGCCGCCCCCCTTCCTGGCGGCGGCGCACCCGCATGTTGATCAGCTCCACCGCGACCGCGAACGCCATCGCGAAGTACAGGTAGCCCTTCGGAATCTCGAAGTGCAGGCCTCCGCGACCAGCGCGATGCCGATCAGGATCAGGAACGCGAGCGCCAGCATCTTGATGGTCGGATGGCGCTCGATGAAGGCGCCGATCGAGCGCGACACCCCCATCATCACCAGGATCGCCACGACGATGGCGGCGACCATGATGGGCAGGTCCTTCGCCAGGCCGACCGCGGTGAACACCGAGTCCAGCGAGAACACGATGTCGATGAGGGCGATCTGGAGCACCACCAGGAGCAGTCCGCCGCGCAGCCGTGCCGCGCCCGCCCCGGGCGCTGGCTCCTCGAGCGCGCGATGGATCTCGAGCACGCTCTTGGCCAGCAGGAACAGGCCGCCGGCGAGCAGCATCAGGTCGCGCCCCGAGAACGTGCTGGGCGCCGAGCTGCAACCACGGCTGCATCAGGCGCGTCAGCCACACGATCGAGAACAGCAGCGCGATGCGGGTGAGCATCGCCAGCGCCAGGCCGCTGAGCCGCGCGGCGCGCTGCTGCTGCGGCGGCAGGTTCCCGACCAGGATCGAGATGAAGATGATGTTGTCGATGCCGAGAACGATCTCGAGCAGCGCCAGCGTGAGGAACGCCAGCCAGGTGTGCGGATCGGAGAGCAGCGCGAGCGGCTCCCGCTACGGCAGATGATCGAGCGCCGCCTTCTTGACGGTCGGGAACAGGTGCTCGGCGGTCAGGCCGCAGTCCAGCGCGATGGCGCTCGAGATGTAGATCGAGGAGTAGGTGCCGGCGATGATGCCGATCAGCAGCGCCTCGGAGAAGCCCTTGAGCACCGGCCCGCCGAGGAACAGCAGCGCCACCACCACGATCGAGGTCACGACCTTGGTCATGATCGTTCGCGACAGCGTCTGGTTGATCGACTGGTCGAGCACCACGTCGGGCGTTGCAGCGGCGGTTGACCTCGAAGCGCTCGCGGATCCGGTCGAACACCACCACCGTGTCGTTCAGCGAATAGCCGATCACCGCGAGAATCGCCGCGACCACCGCCAGATCGAACGACGTCTGCGTGATCGAGAAGAATCCCAGCACCAGGATCGGGTCGTGCAGCACCGCGAGGATGGCGCCGCAGGACAGGCGCCAGGTGTGAAAGCGGAACGCGATGTAGAGGAAGATGAGCAGCAGCGTGAAGAACAGCGCCCACATGGCGCTGACCCGCAGCTCGTTCCCGACCTGCGGGCCGACGACATCGAGCTGCACGACCTGCGCGCCCGCATCGACTCCCTTGAGGGCGGCGTCGAGTTGCCCGCGGATCTGGGTCGCCGACTGCCGCGGATCGGCGGCAGGCGGATGGCGACGTCGCGCGAGGAGCCGAAGTTCTGCACCTGCGGGTCGTGAAAGCCGGCCGCCGCGAGCTGCGTGCGCACCGCATCGACGTTGGGGGCCTGCGGGAAGTTCGCTTCGGCGCTCACGCCGCCGGTGAAGTCGATCGCGAGGTTGAGGCCGCGCGTGAAGAACGAGCCGAGCGACACGATCATGAGTACCGCCGACAGCGTGTACCACACCTTGCGGGTGGCCATGAACGGGTAGTTGGTCGCGTGACTGAAGAATTCCACGGTTGATCCGATCAGATCGGCAGGCGCGCGAGCTTGCGCCGGCCGCCGTACATGAGTGTGATCAGCGCGCGGCTGCCCATGAGCGAAGTGAACATCGAGGTGGCGATGCCGAGCGTCAGCACCACGGCGAAGCCGCGGATCGGGCCCGTGCCGAACACCCACAGCACCACGCCGGCGATCAGGGTCGTGATGTTGGAGTCCGCGATCGCCGAGAACGCCTTCTCGAAGCCGGCGCGGATCGCGGCCTGGGGCGATACGCCCTTGCGGATCTCCTCGCGGATGCGCTCATAGATCAGCACGTTGGCATCCACCGCCATGCCGACCGTGAGCAGGATGCCGGCAATGCCCGGCAGCGACAGCACCTGGTGCATCATCGACAGCAGCGCCGTCAGCAGCACCACGTTGGCGAGCAGCACGAGGTCCGCTACCAGGCCGAAGACCTTGTAGTAGATCGCCATGAAGACGAACACCCCGGCCATGCCGACCAGGAGCGCGGTGATGCCCTTGTCGATGTTGTCGCGCCCGAGGCTCGGCCCGACGGCGCGCTCTTCGATCTCATAGAGCGGCGTCGCCAGCGAGCCGGAGCGCAGCAGCAGCGCCAGCTCGCGCGCCTCGGCGGCGCCCAGCCCGGTGATCTGGAAGTTATTGCTGAACACGCCGCGGATGGTGGCGTCGTTGATGACGTCCTCGTCGGTCACGTCGCGGCTGACCTTCTTGCCGTTCACCTCGCTCGTCTCGCGGCGCTTCTCGATCAGCACCACGGCCATGCGCTTGTTGAGGTTCGCGCGGGTGGTCTTCAGCATGTTCTCGCCGGCGCGCGCATCGAGCCTGATGTTCACCGCCGGGCCTTCCTGCGACTGTCCGGTAGTCGCGTTGGTGAGCTGGTCGCCGGTAGCGATGATCTCGCGCTTGAGCAGCAGCGGGCGCCCGACCCGCGTGTGGGTGTAGAGCTTGGTGCCGAGCGGCGCGTGGCCGAGCTGCTCGGCCTCGGAGGCATTGTCCTGCATGTCCTCGAGGCGGAACTCGAGGGTGGCGATCCGGCCGAGGATGTCCTTGACCTCGGCGGAGTTCTGCACGCCCGGCAGCTGCACGTTGATGCGATCCACGCCCTGGCGCTGCACGATCGGCTCGGACACGCCCAGCTCGTTGACGCGGTTGCGCAGCGTCGTGATGTTCTGCTGGATGGCGTAGTCCTGGCGCTCGCGGATCTGCGCGCTGGTCATGACCGCCTGGATCGCCGGCGCGCCGCCCACGGTCTCGGAGGTGATCGACAGCCCCTGCAGGGGCGTGTTGAGGGCGTTGCGGGCGGCGCTCACGTCGGCCCCGGAAGGCAGCAGTACGCGGATGGCGTCCGGCTGGCCGCCGCCGGGAGCGACCGGGGTGACGTCCTTGAACTGAATGTTGGCGCCGGCCAGTGCCCGGCGGGCGTCCTGCGCGTAACCCTCCAGCGCCTGGTTAACGGCGGCGTTGACGTCGACCTGGTAGAGCAGATACAGGCCGCCGCGCAGGTCCAGGCCGAGCGGCATCGGCCGCAGGCCCAGCATGCGCAGCACTTCCGGGGTGCGCGGCGCGAACGACAGCGCAGTGATGTAGTTGTCCTTGAACTGGTCGTTCACGGCATCGCGCGCCGCGAGCTGATCCGGGACGCTCGCGAAGCGCACCATCAGCCGTCCGTTGTCGATGTAGCTCTTCTCGAAGTGCACGTTGTGCGAGCGCAGGTAGGTCTCCACTTCGCGCTCGCCGTCGGAGTTGACCTCGGCATGGTCCTTGCGCGCCATCTGCAGAGCCGGGTCGTCGCCAAAGAAGTTCGGCAGCGCGAACAGCAGCGCGAGCAGCAGTACCAGTGCGACCAGCAGGTATTTCCAGCGGGCGTATTCGCAGCATGGTCAGGCGCTTTTCAACGTGCCCTTGGGCATGAGCTGCGCGACTTGGAAGCTCTGCACCTTCACGCGCACACCGTCGGCGACTTCCAGCGTGATGAAGGTGTCGCCGACCTCGGTGACCTTCCCGAGCATGCCGCCGGTGGTCACGACCTCATCGCCCGCGGCGAGCTTGGATACCAGTGCCTGGTGCTCCTTGGCCTTCTTCTGCTGCGGCCGGATCAGCAGGAAATAGAAAACGCCCACGAACAACACCATGATCATGAGCGGCGCGAACTGGCCCGGGGAGCCCGGACGGCCTGCGCCCAAGCGTCGGGAATCAGAGGGTTCATGCGATAGGTCCGGAAGGCGAAAGGGCGGCATTATGCCACAGCGCCGGGGGCCGGCCGCCGGGCGGCGCTGAACCCCCGTACCCAGGACTCGAGCTCCCCCGCGGCCAGCGCGCCGCGGATGGCGGCCATGAGCTCCAGGTAGAAATACAGGTTGTGGATGGTGTTGAGGCGCGAGCCGAGGATCTCGTTGCAGCGGTCCAGGTGCCGCAGGTAGGAGCGGGTGTAATTGCGACAGGTATAGCAGCCGCACGCGGGGTCGATCGGCCCCAGATCGTCGTGGTAGACACTGTTGCGGATGTTGATGACGCCGGTCGCGGTGAACAGGTGCCCGTTGCGGGCATGGCGCGTGGGTATCACGCAGTCAAAGAGGTCGATGCCGCGCTGTACCGCCGCCACGATGTCTTCGGGCCGCCCGACGCCCATCAGGTAGCGCGGCCGGTCGGCGGGCATATGCGGCACCACCGCCTCGAGGACGCGCAGCCGCTCCTCCTCTGGCTCCCCGACCGCCAGCCCGCCGACCGCGAGTCCCGGCCAGTCCTGGCGCAGCAGCGCCTCGAGAGAGGCCAGGCGCAGCGCGGTGTGCATGCCGCCCTGCACGATCCCGAACAGCCCTCCGGGCGGGTCGGCGGCGGCGTGGTAGCGCGCGTGGCTGCGCGCCGCCCAGCGCATGGAACGCTCCATGGAGTCGCGCGCCTGCGCCTCGGTGGCCGGGTGCGCCGTGCAGTCATCGAGCGCCATGGCGATGTCGGAGCGCAGCGCGAGCTGCACGTCCATGGAATCCTCGGGCGTGAGGCGCACCTCGCGTCCGTCGATCGGCGAGCGAAAGCGCACGCCCTCCTCTTCGATGCGCCGCAGGCTCTTGAGGCTGAACACCTGAAAGCCCCCCGAGTCGGTGAGGATGGGCCCGTCCCAGTGCATGAAGCGGTGCAGCCCGCCGTGCGCCCCGATGACGGTCGTGCCCGGACGCAGCATCAGGTGGAACGTATTGCCGAGGATGATCTGCGCGCCGAGGCCGGTCAGCTCCTCCGGAGTCATCGCCTTCACCGTGCCGTAGGTACCGACCGGCATGAAGGCCGGCGTGTCGACCGCGCCGTGCGCCGTGGTGAGCGCTCCGAGACGAGCGGCACCCGCGCGCGCCAGGACCTCGAAGGTGGGCCTCACGAGCTCCCCCGCGTGAGCAACATCGCATCCCCGTAGCTGAAGAAGCGATAGCGTGCGGCGACCGCGTGGGCATACGCGGCGAGCACCGCACCCCGCCCGGCGAAGGCGCACACCAGCATCAGGAGCGTCGACTCGGGCAGATGGAAGTTGGTCAAGAGCACATCGCTCACCTGAAAACGGAAACCCGGGGTGATGAACAGCCGCGTCTCCCCCGACCAGGGTGCGAGCGGCGCGGCCTTCTCGCCCGCCGCGAGCGCCGCGGACTCCAGCGCCCGCACGACGGTCGTGCCGACGGCCACGACGCGGCCGCCGTTCGCGCGCGTGCGCGCCAGCGCCGCGCAGGCGGCCGCGCTCACCGTGCCGCGCTCGGCGTGCATCGTATGCGCGGCGAGTTCGGCGACACGCACGGGCTGAAAGGTGCCGGCGCCCACGTGCAGCGTGACGAACGCCAGACGGACGCCGCGCGCCTCGAGCGCCGCCACCAGCGTCGCGTCGAAATGCAGGCTGGCAGTGGGAGCGGCGACCGCGCCGCGCTCGCGCGCGAAGATGCTCTGATAGCGATCGCGATCGGTCGACCCGGCGGGCCGCTGAATGTAAGGCGGGAGCGGCACCTCGCCCCAGCGCTCGAAGAACTCGAGCGCTGGCCCGGGGAGCTCGATGCGCCACAGGTCATCGACCCGTTCCAGCACCCGCACCGCCCCGCCCGCCGTGTCGATCTCGAGGCCCGCCCGTATGGGCTTACTGGCGCGCAGCTGCGCGAGCGCCTCGCGGCCTGCGAGTGCGCGTTCGAGGAAGATCTCGACCTGCCCGCCGGTGGGCTTGACACCGGCGAGCCGCGCGGCAACCACGCGCGTGTCGTTGAATACCAGCAGATCCCCGGGCGCGAGATACGCCGGCAAATCGCGCACGGCCGCGTCGGTGATCGCGCGCGTGGATCCATCCAGCACCAGCATGCGGCCCGCCGAGCGCTCGGCGGGCGGCACCTGGGCGATCAACTCGGCGGGCAGCTGGTAGGCGAAGTCCTCACGGCGCACGCGCGCATGTTACACAAGGAGCGGCTCCGCCTTAGGCCGCGCCGGGCGGGCCGCGATCAGGTGGAATCGCCGTGCTGAATCATGGCCTGCGGGGGCTGTGGCGACTGGGGGGGCTGGGCGGGCACCGCCGGCAGGGGAGGCAGCGGCACCGTACGCCACATGGCGTTTCCCGGGCCACGCTCGGGCACGGTTCCTTGCAGATCGAGCGGCTTGTGATCGCGCATGACGTGCAAGCTGACTTTCTCGCCCGGCTGATAGGACCCGAGGATGCGGGTTGCATGCGAGCCGCTCTTGGGCTCGCGGCCGTCGATGGACACGATCACGTCGCCGTCCTGCAGCTTCAGCGCTCCTTCGCTGGGCGCACGCACCACGAGCACGCCGCGGTCGATGCCGAAGTAGCGGCCGAGCTGCGGGGTGAGGGTCGCCAGCTCCATGTCGGTGAAGGCGCCGCCGCGCAGCATCCACGCGCCGCGCACGTCCGGCAACACCTCGGGGCCGGGCCCGATTCCGCCACCGTGGGCGAGGTAGAGTCCCAGGCCCGGCCGTGCGGTCACGGTGAACTCCCGTGTTCTTCCGTCGCGCAGCACACGCACGATCACCTTGCTCTCGGGCTTCACATCCTGCATGAGGCGTCTCACCTCGCGCGAAGCGTTCTCGCCCTTCACGTCCGTGCCATTCAACGCGACGATCACGTCGCCCACGTGAATGCCCGCCTCCGCCGCGGGTCCGCCCGGGCTCACTTCGCGCACCCGCCCGCCCGCTGCGAGCTGCACACCGATGATCGCGCGCCCCGGCTCATCGGCGAAGGTCATGAACTTCTCGATCACCGGCTGACTCAACTGCGTCGAGAGCTCGGCGACCTGGCGTGCTGCCGCCTCGAGCTGGCGGCGCGCTTTCTCGAGCTGCGCCTCGAGTTCGGTGGATTCCTGTGCGGTGCGTGCGGCGTCCCGCTCGGCGCGCGCCGCATCGCGCTGCGCTTGCCTTTGCGCCCGGGCGGAGTCGGCATCCGCGGGCGCGGCCGCTTCGGGTTGCGGATCGGCGAGTGCGACCGAGGGCCTGCAGCTCGCCGCCGTCGCTCCCAGCAGGAGCGCTGAGATGAAGGTGAGGATCAGGGATTTCACGGTGAGCTCCTTGGGATTTCAGCGGGCTTCGTAGGCGAGGGTTTCCGCGTAGCGCACCTGCGCGAGCGAACTGACCAGCAGGGTGCGCTCCTGTTGCAGGGCGAGCAGACGCCCTGGAGTGCTGCGCGCCGAGCGCTCGGCGCTCAGGAGGTCATCGACCTGCGCGATGTGATCTTCGAGTGTGTCGACGGCCGAGCGCGTGCCGACCCGCACCAGCGCCGACTCGCTGGGGAGACTTGCGAGGTAGCGCTCGGTGTCGGCATCCGCGGCGCGTTCCACGCGCAGCTCGCCGGCCGTCGGGACGGCGCCGGGATCACGTGCGACGACAACGGGCGCTCTGGCATCGGGTGGCCAGCCCTGCCCGGCGAAGTGAATCGCCGCGGCGCACACCGCGAGTGCGAAGACCACCGCGGCGGCGAGCGCCGGTCTCCCGATGAGCGGCGCCAGTCCCGGGCGCGGGCGCGCCCGCCGCTGGAACTCGGACCAGTCGTACGGCTGCGAGGCGCCGTCGGGCAACTCGCGCAACAGGCGTGCGACGGATTGCTGCTCTAGATCAGGGTGCATGTGGGTCGGTCCTGCGGTTCGAACCAGGCACGCAGGCGCAGGTGCGCGCGTGCCAGTTGCGACTTGGAAAAGCTGATCGAGCGGCCGAAGGCCTGCGCGATCTCGGCATGCGAGTACCCTTCGACCTCGTACATCCACACGACCGCGCGCGCGGTCGGCCCGAGGCTCGCCAGCGCACGCTCGACATCGAATGCCTCGGGCGAGAGGGCCGAGGTCTGCAGCGCCGTACCGGTCGGGGACGGTCCGCCGTCCGGGCTGTCCAGGTACTGACGCACGCGCTGCCACGGCGAGCGCAGGTGCATCAGGCAGCGGGAGACTGCGATCTGACGCAGCCAGGCGCCCAGGGGGGCCTCCTGCCGGAACTGAGTGAGGCGCTCGTAGAAGATCATCATCGTGTCCTGAAAAACATCCTCTGATGCCGCGCGGTGGCCGACGAGCCGGCGTATCAGGGCGAAGGTTGCGGGCGCCACGGCGGCGTAGATGGCCTGCCGGGCGGCCTCCTCCCCCGCACACGCCCGGGCCCGCACCTCCTCGGGTATCGCGATTTCCACCAGTCTCGTCACGGGTTACTTAGATGCGCCAGGCGGGCAAAAGGTCGCAGGGTATACTCGCGCGCGCGCCCGGATGGCGGAACTGGTAGACGCGCCGGACTCAAAATCCGGTTCTGGCGACAGAGTGTGGGTTCGATTCCCTCTCCGGGCACCAACGTTTCCTCAAGGCAGCGGCCCGCTCCTTATCAACATCTTGCGTCGCGTCGCCCAACACCGACACCTTGCGTCGCCCAACACCGACGGTTTGCCGGCCGCCCCACCTCGTGCGATCGTGCCAGCCGATGCGCACAGGTCTCAGGTGGGGAGTGTCGTTGCTGGCCGCGGCCGTGCTGAGCGGCTGCGGGCAGGTCGGGACTCAGGTAACTAACCCGGCTCCCGACCCGCCGCCCGACCCCCCCGCCGTCGCTCCGACGATCACGACGCAGCCTGCCAGCCAGAGTATCTCGGCCGGGGAGGCCGCGACCTTCGTGGTGGCCGCCGCGGGCACTGCGCCCCTGGCTTATCAGTGGCAAAGGAACGGCGCGCCGATCAGCGGAGCCAATTCGACCACCTACAGCACTCCCGCCGAGACCACCGCGGACAACGGCGCGAGCTTCTCCGTCATGGTGAGCAACTCCGCCGGGAGCGCTGTGAGCGCCGCAGCGACGCTGACGGTGACCGCAACGGGTGGCGGTGGCGTTGCGCCGACCATCGCTACGCAGCCCGCGGATCAGAGCGTGACGGTGGGCCAGACCGCCACGTTCGTCGTGGTGGCCGCGGGAACCGCCCCGCTCAGTTACCAGTGGCGGAAGAACGGTGTGGCGATCAGCGGCGCGACCGCGGCGAGCTATACGACCCCGGCCGCGACCGTGGCCGACAGCGACGCAACTTTCGTGGTGGTGGTCAGCAACTCCGCCGGCAGCATCGCGACCCGCAGCGCCGTGCTCACCGTCACCGCTGTTACTCCGAGCATCACCGAGCAACCCCTCGATCAGAGCATCACGGCGGGAAAGACAGCCACTTTCACGGCGGCCGCCACCGGCACTGCCCCACTGAGCTTCCAGTGGCGCAAGAACGGCGCCCCGATCGGCGGGGCTACCGCGGCCAGTTATACGACCCCGGCCGAGACCACCGCCGACAACGGAGCAACCTTCGCCGTGGTGGTCAGCAACTCCGCCGGGAACGCCACCAGCCGCGCCGCCAAACTCAACGTCAGCGCAGCCGGCGGACCGGTCGCGCCCTCGATCACGACTCAGCCTGCCGATCAGAGTATCAGCGCCGGCGAGGTTGCCACCTTCGCGGTCGTCGCTACCGGTACCGCCCCGCTGAGGTTTCAGTGGCAGAAGAACGGCACGGCGATCACGGGGGCGACCGCGGCGAGTTATACGACCCCGGCCGAGACCACCGCCGACAACGGGGCAACCTTCGCCGCCGTGGTGAGCAACTCCGCCGGCAGCCTCTCGAGCCGTGCCGCGCGGCTCACGGTCACCGCCGTAGCGCCGAGGATCACGACCCAGCCCGCGAATGAAACCGTCAACGCCGGACAGACGGCGACGTTCTCGGTGGTCGCGACCGGCACCGCGCCGCTCGGCTATCAGTGGAAAAAGAACGGCACGGCGATCAGCGGCGCGACCGCGCCGAGTTATACGACCCCGGCCGAGACCACCGGGGACGACGGCGCGACCTTCGTCGTGGTGGTCAGCAATTCCGCCGGCAGCATCGCGAGCCGCAGCGCCGTGCTCACCGTGGCCGCAAAGCCGGTGATCACGACCCAGCCCGCCGATGAAACCGTCAACACCGGACAGACGGCGAGGTTCACGGTGGTCGCGACCGGCACCGCGCCGCTCGCCTACCAGTGGCAGAAGAACGGCACGCCGATCGCGGGGGCGACCGCGGCGAGCTATACGACCGCGCCCGAAACGACCGCCGATAACGGCGCAGTGTTCGCCGTCGTGGTCAGCAATTCGGCCGGTAGCGCCCAGAGCACCGATGCCGTGCTCACCGTGACCTCGAGCACCACGCAGGGCACGGACGTGGTCACCTACAAGAACGACCTCGCCCGCACCGGCCAGAACCTCACCGAGTCGATCCTCACGCTCGCCAACGTCGCCCCCTCTACTTTCGGCAAGCTGCGTTTCCTCGCCACCGACGGCAAGGTCGACGCCCAACCGCTGTATCTCTCGGGTCTGAGCGTCGCGGGCGCGAGCCACAACGTGGCGTTCGTAGCCACCGAGAATGGCAGTGTGTACGCCTTCGATGCCGACACAGGCAGCGCGCTTTGGAAGAAATCGCTCCTCGGCTCCGGGGAATCTGCGAGCGACGACCACAGCTGCTCTCAGGTCACACCGACGATCGGCGTCACCTCGACCCCGGTGATCGACCGCAGCGCCGGCGCGCATGGCGTCATCTACCTGGTAGCGATGTCGCTGGATGCGTCGGGGAACTACCACCAGCGACTGCACGCGCTCGATGTAACCACGGGCGCCGAGGTATCCGGCGGGCCGACGGAGATCGCCGCGGTTTATCCCGCCTCGGGCGGCGGCTCCAACACCTTCCAGGCGGCAGACTACGCGGAGCGTGCCGCGCTGTTGCTGCTGAACGGAGTTGTCTACACGACCTGGACTTCGCACTGCGACTACGCGCCCTACTCCGGCTGGATCATCGCCTACTCGGCGACGACCCTGGCGCAGACCGCAGTGCTCAACGTCGCACCCAACAGTGCCGGCGGCGGACCTTCGATCTGGATGGCCGGCGGCGGTCCCGCGGCCGATTCCGCCGGCAACATTTACGTCCTCACCGCCAACGGGGTGTTCGAAACCACGCTGCTCAACGGCTTCCCGGACCTCGGTGACTACGGCAACTCGTTCCTGAAGATCTCCACCAGCGGCGGCACCCTCGCCGTAGCCGACTACTTCACCATGTCGAACGAGGTCGCCGAGTCCGCCGCGGACCAGGACCTCGGCTCGGGCGGCGTGCTGCTGCTGCCGGATGTGACGGACTCCGGCGGCACCACGCGTCATCTCGTGGTAGGCGCGGGCAAGGATGGCAATCTCTACGTGGTGAACCGCGACTTGATGGGCAAATTCAGCGCCAGCACCAACAACATCTGGCAACAGCTGGGCGGTGCCCTGAACGGCGGCATCTGGTCCACACCGGCGTACTTCAACGGCAGCGTCTATTACGGTCCCAACGGCGCGTCGCTGCGGGCGTTCCCGATAGCGCAGGCCAGGCTCGCCACGCCGGCCTCGCAGAGCACCGGCGGCTTTGCTTACCCGGGCACGGCCCCGGCGGTGTCCGCCAATGGCACTTCCAACGGCATCGTCTGGGCCTACGAGAACAAGAGCACGGGCGCTGCGGTGCTGCACGCCTATGATGCGAGCAACCTGGCGCACGAGCTCTACAACAGCACCATGGCCTCCGGCTCGCGCGACTCGTTCGGCAGCGCCAACAAGTTCATCACCCCGACGATCGCCGACGGCAAGGTGTTCGCGGCCAGCACCAACGGCGTGGCGGTATTCGGGCTGCTGCCCTAGGCGCGATCCACCCGCGCGGCGAAGCACCCGGGCTTCGCGTTGTGAACGTGCAGGTACGCAACACTGTCCGGCGCCAGCAGCCGCGCGATCGCAGTACGCAGCTGCGGTGAATCCACCACGTCGGCATCCAGCAGCATGCCGGCCTCGCTGAACGCCCGCAGCGACAGCAGGCGGCCGTGCAGTACCTCCGGCACCTCGTCGATCCCGAGTTGCGCGTCGCGCGCGTTCTCGCGCACGTAGATCGCATAGCGCGAGCGGTAGGGACTCGTCACCGCCAGGTGCTCGTAGTTCACCAGCAGCAGTGTCTCCCCGGGCTGCGCATCGCACAGGCTCACGCGGCAGGGAAACCCCGGGCGCCGATCCGCCACCACGCGCAGCGCGCCGTGCTCGGCCAGCTCGCGCTCCGGCCGGCCCACGAGGGGCGCGAATTCCGCGGCCTTCAGGCCGCTGATCCGAAAGCTCATCAGTACCTCCACCGTGCCGCGTGAGACAGCAGCGTGCCCGCGCGCACGCTTCAGCGCATTCCGTTTCTTGCGCACGCCGGCGTGCCACCCGTATCCTCGCCGCACACCATGAAGTACTGCAGTGAGTGCGGTGCCCCGGTCGGGTTGCGCACGCCCGAGGGCGATCATCTGCCGCGCTACGTGTGCGACGCGTGCGGCAGGATCCACTACCAGAATCCACTGCTGGTGGTCGGTTGCGTTCCCGAGCACGAGGGCCGGATCCTTTTGTGCCGCCGCGCGATCGATCCGCGCCGCGGCTACTGGACAGTTCCGGCCGGCTTCATGGAGAACGACGAAACGCTGCAGCAGGGCGCCGCGCGCGAGTCGTACGAGGAGGCCCAGGCGGTGGTCGAGATCGGCTCACTCCTCGCGGTGGCGCACGTGCTGCACGCGCACCAGGTGCACGTGTTCTTTCGCGCCCGCTTGCCTGAGGCGAATTACGGTGCCGGCGAGGAGAGCCTGGAGGTGGCGCTCCTGGCGCCGGCGGACATCCCCTGGGAGGAGATTGCATTCCGCAGTACCGAATTCGCGCTGCGGCACTACCTTGCGGACCGGGCGGCCGGGAGCGAGCCCCACCATTTCACGACGATCGACCGGCGGCTGGCGCCGGGCGACGCTTGAAGCCGGCGCGGCTCATACCCTTCCGGCCTTAAGCTGACCGCCTGCCCCCGCGAATTCACCGGCGACGCGCCGCCGTGGCACAATGTTTTTGCGCCGCGTGTGCCAAGGAACCTGCATGACCTTCGTCGTCACCGAAAACTGCATCAAGTGCAAGTACATGGACTGCGTGGAGGTGTGCCCCGTCGACTGCTTCCACGAGGGGCCGAACTTCCTCGCCATCGATCCGGAGGAGTGCATCGACTGCACCCTGTGCGAGCCGGAATGCCCGGTGGAGGCCATCTTCTCGGAAGAGGAGCTGCCCAAGGGTCAGGAGCAGTTCAAAGAGCTCAATGCCGAACTGGCCAAGCAGTGGCCGGTGATCACCGAGAAGAAGGACGCGCCCGCCGATGCCCGGGAGTGGGAAGGCAAGCCCGACAAGCTGAAGCTGCTGGAGCGCTAGGCGCTTTTCGGGCTAGTGTTTGTCCGCGTCCTGCAGGTGCTTCACCAGCACATCAGGCGGCAGGTAGCCGGGCAGCAGCTCCCCGTCTGCCATCACGATCGCGGGCGTTCCCTGCAGGTCGAAGTCCCGCCCCAGTGCCCAGAAGCGCTGTAGCGGGTTGTCGGCGCAGGGTTTGGCGGTGAGCGTCTGCCCCTGCTTGGCGCGGGTCAGCGCGTCGTTGCGGTCCACCGAGCACCACACCTGCTCGGCCTTGGTCCAGGACGGGGTATTGGGGCCGTTGCGCGGGTACAGCAGATAGCGCACCCGCACGCCGAGGCGGTTGTACTCGGCGATCTGGCTGTGGAGCTTGCGGCAGTACGGACAGTCGACGTCGGTGAACACCGTGACCGTGTACTTCGGATCCTTCGGCCCGAAGATCAGCATGTCCTTTTCGGGTATTGCCGCGAGCATGCGGGTGCGCATTTCGCGCCGATGCTCCTCGGTGAGATTGGTGCTGGCGCTCAGGTCGTACAGGTCGCCGCTGATCGCGTAATGGCCGTCGGCACTCACATAGGCGATCTCGCCGTCGTGGGCGTACTCCCACATGCCGGGAATGGGTGTGGCGCGCAGTTCATCGGCGCGGGCGCCGGGAATGTGGCGCGCGACTTCCTCGCGCGGATCGGCGTTGGCGGCAGGCTGCGGCGCGGGGTCGGCGCTCGCGGCGGCGGCGGCCAGCAACGCGAGTACCAACAGCACCTTCCTGGTGAGCGTGGATGTTTGCATCTGCGGTCCTGGGTGGTTTGGACCCGTGCGTGCGCCGAAGGTTCGCCGCGGCCGGGCCGGCTTGAGTCTAGCAGAGCCCGGGGAGAGCGACAGCGCGCACCCGGGAGCGCTCCGGTCAGCCGCGCGGGTGGTGCTGAGCGTGCAGCTCTTTCATGCGCTCGCGCGCCACGTGCGTGTAGATCTGGGTGGTGGAAAGGTCGCTGTGGCCGAGCAGCAGCTGCACGACGCGCAGATCCGCGCCGTGGTTGAGCAGATGGGTCGCAAAGGCGTGGCGCAGGGTGTGCGGCGACAGATCCTTGGAGATGCCCGCCTTGCGCGCGTAGCGCTTGATGATGTGCCAGAACGCCTGGCGCGTCATGCGATCGCCGCGGCGGGTCGGGAACAGGTAGTCGGTCTGCCGCTCGAGCAGGATCTCACCGCGCGGGCCACGCGCGAATTCCTTGAGCGAGCGCATCGCCTCCTCGCCGAGCGGGATGAGCCGCTCGCGGTCGCCCTTGCCGAGGATGCGGATGACGCCCTGGTTGAGGTTGATCTGCCCCTGCCGCAGGTTCACCAGCTCCGAGACGCGCAGGCCGGTGGCGTACAGCACCTCGAGCATGGTGCGGTCGCGGTTGCCGAGCGGGTCGCTCACCAGCGGCGCGGCGAGCAGCGACTCGACCTCCTCCTCGGTGAGCGAGCGGGGCAGCGAGCGCCCGATCTTGGGCATGGCGATCTGCGCGGTCGGGTCCTCGCGGATCACGCCCTCGCGCATGAAGTAACGGAAGAAGCGCCGGAAGCTCGACAGCTGGCGCGCCGTGGAGCGGGGGCGTGAACCGCCGCGCACGCGCCAGGCGATGAAGTCCTGCAGGTCGGCGCGCGAGGTGCGTCATGATCGGCAGGTTGCGCTCGGCCAGCCAGCGGGCGAGCGCCGTCAGGTCGGCGCGGTAGGCGGCGAGCGTGTTGGGCGAGAGGCCGCGCTCCATCCACACCGCGTCCAGAAAGCGGGAAACCGCCGGGTCGGCGGATTCGGCGTTGGAGCCCATGGCGATTGCGGCAGCCGTGATTTGACAAGTCGTCTCTCGCTGGTCCTCGGAAGGTGGAGCGCCGGCGCGGAAGCGCCGTGTGCGGGCCCCGATTTCCCGGTAATGTGGCAAGCGCAGTATGGTGAGCGCGGCTGACCCGCCGACGTGATGATCTTCACATCTGGATTCCAGCATTAACATAAAGAGAACCAGTTCACACCCGAAGCGGTACGCGCCGCACGCACCTGCCCCGCGACCTAAGCGATCACTCTTCGTGCTGCGCGCGCTGATGCTGACCACGGCGAGGCTCCTGTACGCCCTGTGGGCGCTGCTCGCGTTCCTGACCGTGGGCATCGTCGCCCTGCTGCTCGCCGTGCTGCCGCGGCGTCGCGCGCCGCCGGGCGGTCGCGCGCGCGTGCGCGCGTCTGTACCTGCTGGCTGGCCGCGATGCCGCTTACGGTCAAGCATGCAGAGCGGCTGCCGGCAGGGCCAGTGCGTCGTGGTGTGCAATCACGCGAGCTATCTGGACGGGGTGGTGCTCACGGCGGCCCTGCCGCCGCGCTTCGGCTTCGTGATCAAGCGGGAGATGGCCGGCGTGCCGCTCGCCGGGACCGCTGCTGCAAGCGCCTCGGCTCGGAGTTCGTCGAGCGCTTCGACCGCAGCCAGAGCGCCGCGGATGCGCGCCGGGTGCTGCGCAATGCCGCCGGCGGGCATTCGCTGGTGTTCTTCCCCGAGGGCACCTTCACCCGCACGCCGGGACTGCTGCGAGTTCCACACCGGCGCGTTCGTGACCGCGGCGCGGGCCGGCTGCCCGGTGGTGCCGGCGGTGGTGCGCGGCACGCGTCGCGCACTGCCGCCGACCGGGGGACTGCCGCGCCCCGGGCGCATCGAGCTCGAGATCCTGCCGCCGCTGGCCCGCCGGCCGCCGGCCGCCGCCGAGCAGACCGTGCCGCAGCTGCGCGATCGTGCCCGCGCCGCGATCCTCGCCGCGCTCGGGGAGCCGGACCTCACATGTTCCGACGATACTGACCGCCCACCTGGTACAGCGCCTGCGAGATCTGCCCCAGCGAGCAGACCTTGACGCTCTCCATGAGCTCGGCGAACACGTTGCCGCCGCCCGCCGCGCCGCGCTGCAGCGCTGCGAGCGCCGCCGGCGAGCGCTGCGGCGTTGCGCGCCTGGAAGGCGCGCACCGCCGCGACCTGGTCCTGCTTCTCCTCCTCGGTCGAGCGGATCAGCGCGGCTGCCGTGTGCTCCGTCGGCGGCGTCGTGCCCGGACAGGAAGGTGTTGACGCCGATGATCGGCAGCGAGCCGTCGTGCTTGCGCGGTCTCGTAGTAGAGCGACTCCTCCTGGATCTTGCCGCGCTGGTACATGGTCTCCATCGCGCCCAGCACGCCGCCGCGCTCGGAGAGCGCCTCGAACTCCTTGTAGACCGCCTCCTCGACCAGGTCGGTCAGGTAGTCGATCGCGAATGAGCCCTGCCACGGGTTCTGGTTCTTGTTGAGGCCGAGCTCGCGGTTGATGATCAGCTGGATCGCGACCGCGCGCCGCACGCTCTCCTCGGTCGGCGTGGTGATCGCCTCGTCGTAGGCGTTGGTGTGCAGGCTGTTGCAGTTGTCGAACAGCGCGTACAGCGCCTGCAGCGTCGTGCGGATGTCGTTGAAGGAGATCTCGCGCGCATGCAGGCTGCGCCCGGAGGTCTGCACGTGGTACTTGAGCATCTGGCTGCGCGGCCCGGCGCGGTAGCGCTCGCGCATGGCGCGCGCCCAGATGCGGCGCGCGACCCGGCCGATGACCGCGTACTCCGGGTCCATGCCGTTGGAGAAGAAGAACGACAGGTTGGGCGCGAAGTCGTCGATCTTCATGCCGCGCGCGAGGTAGTACTCGACGATGGTGAAGCCGTTGGCGAGCGTGAAGGCGAGCTGCGAGATCGGGTTCGCGCCGGCCTCGGCGATGTGATAGCCGGAGATCGACACGGAGTAGAAGTTGCGCACCCGCTGCTCGATGAAGTACTGCTGCACGTCGCCCATCATGCGCAGCGCGAACTCGGTGGAGAAGATGCAGGTGTTCTGCGCCTGGTCCTCCTTGAGGATGTCGGCCTGCACCGTGCCGCGCACCGCCTGCAGCGCCTCGCGCACGGATGCGCTCGTAGATCTCGGCGCTCGACCAGCTGATCGCCGCGTGACGCCGAGCAGCGCGAGGCCCGAGCCGTCGTGGTGCGGCGGCAGCGCTCCCTTGTAGCGCGGCGGCGCCGGCCGCGCGCGCGCTGCGCGTGAGCGCCGCGATCTGCGTCTCGCGCCGCGGCCCAGCGGCCCTCGCTCTGCAGGTAGCGCTCGACCTGCTGGTCGATCGGCGGTGTTCATGAACATCGCGAGGATCATCGGCGCCGGCCCGTTGATGGTCATGGAGACCGAGGTCGACGGCGTCGCACAGATCGAAGCCCGAGTAGAGCTTCTTCATGTCGTCGAGGGTCGCGATCGAGACGCCGGAGTTGCCGGTGCGGCCGTAGATGTCCGGGCGCGTGTCGGGATCCTCGCCGTAGAGCGTGGTCGAGTCGAACGCGGTCGACAGCCGCGGCGCCGTGGCCGTGCGCCAGGTAGTGGAAGCGCCGGTTGGTGCGCTCCGGAGCGCCCTCGCCGGCGAACATGCGCGTCGGATCCTCCTCCTCGCGCCGGTACGGATAGACGCCGCCGGTGTAGGGATAGGCGCCCGGCAGGTTCTCGGTGAGCAGGAAGTGCAGCAGCTCGCCCCAGTCCTCGAGGCGCGGCACGGCGAGCTTCGGCACCGCCGAGCGCGACAGGCTCTCGGTGTAGTTCTCGCCCTTCACGCGCTTGTCGCGCACCTTGTAGGAGTAGGTCGCGTCGGTGGCCGAGCGCATGCGCGCCGGCCAGGCCTTGAGCTCCGCCGACGGCCTCCGCGCCCGATCTCATCGAGCGCGCGGTTATAGCGCGGCGCGCAGCTCGCGCCGCGTCGCATCCGCGGCGCGCTCCTCGAGCGCCTCCTGCGGGTAGCGCTCGAGCGGCGCCGGCAACGCGCGCGTCGTGCAGCGCCTTGAGGGACTCGTAGAGACCGAAGGCGCGCCGCGCCGCCTCGCTCTGCTCCTCGGCGCGCTCGCGCGCCGCGCGCCCGCCCAGGGCGATCTCGGCGAGATAGCGGGTGCGGGCCGCCGGAATCAGCGGCGTGCGCGCCGTGAGCTCGGTCGGGCCCGGATCAGCCACCCGCCAGTCGCCGCCGCCGATGTGCTTGGCGGCGAGCGCGGCGCACAGCGCGGCGAACAGGCGATTGACGCCCGGGTCGTTGAAGCGGCTGGCGATGGTGGGGAACACCGGCAGCTCCGCGTCGGCGAGCCGCGCCCGGTCGGGTGGTTGCGGCGCCATTGCTTGCGCACGTCGCGCAGGCTGTCCTCCGCGCCGCGCTTCTCGCTCTTGTTGAGCACGATGAAGTCGGCGAAGTCGAGCATGTCGATCTTCTCGAGCTGGCTCGCGGCACCGTACTCGCTGGTCATCACGTACAGCGACAGGTCGACGAGATCCACGATCTCGGTGTCCGACTGGCCGATGCCGGCGGTCTCGACCAGGATCGAGGTCGAAGCCGCCGCCTTGTACAGCTCGATGACGTCCTTGAGCACCGCGGCGGTCGCGGCGTGCGCCCGCCGCGTGGCGAGCGAGCGCATGAAGATGTTCTCCGCCGACAGGCTGTTCATGCGGATGCGGTCGCCGAGCAGCGCGCCGCCGCTGCGGCGGCGCGTCGGGTCCATCGCCACGACCGCGATCTGCGCCTGCGGGAACTGCCGCACCAGGCGCGCGAGCAGCTCGTCCGTCAGGCTGGACTTGCCGGCGCCGCCGGTGCCGGTGATGCCGATGACCGGCACCTTGTGGCGCGAGCGCGCCAGGGCGCGGCGGATCTGCTCGACCTGGGCGTCTTCGCCCGCGGCGCCTTCCAGCACGGTGATGGTGCGGGCGATCAGCCCGTGATCGCGCGCGTTCAGCGGGCGGAGCTCATAGGCCGGCTTGCGCACCGCGCCGAGGCGCCGGAACACGTCGTCGATCATCCCGGCGAGGCCGAGCCGGCGGCCGTCCTCGGGCGTGTAGATCTTCTCCACGCCGTGGCGCTCGAGCGCCTCGATCTCGTGCGGGGCGATCGTGCCGCCGCCCCCGACGATGACGCGGATGTGCTGGCAGCCGCGCTCGCGCAGCATGTCCACCATGTAGGTGAAGTATTCGTTGTGGCCGCCCTGGTAGGAGCTGACCGCGATGGCGTCGGCGTCCTCCTCGATCGCGGCGCGCACGATGTCGGCGACGCTGCGGTTGTGGCCGAGGTGGACCACCTCCGCGCCGCGCGCCTGCAGCAGGCGCCGGATCATGTTGATGGCGGCGTCGTGCCCGTCGAACAGCGAGGCGGCGGACACGAAGCGCAGCGGCGGCCGGGCGGTGGCCGGCTCGCCGCGCGGCAGCGCCGCGCTGACCCTTAAGAGGGGCGTTCACGTGGGTGCTCTCTCGCGGTGCCTGACGGTAAGACCGGTGGACTTGACTCTTTACTCGCCGGTAGGATATCTACCCATGAGTATGATCGATGCCCCGGCGGCGCGGTCAACGCGCCTTCGGGCCGCGCTCCCTTGGCCGGCGGTGGTCCCGCCGAGGGCGCGCAGCGCCGCTATAATACTCCGCAAACCCATGAACAACCGCCGCGCCAGCCCGCCCGCGCCGGGCAAGCCGCCCGCCGCGAGCCGCCTCCCCCTGGCGCGCGAGCCGCGAGCGCCGGCGCGATCGCGAGGTCAAGCGCGAGGCGGTGATCCGCGCCGCCGCGCGGGCCTTCAACCGCAAGGGCTACCACAACACCTCGCTGGATGACATCGCCGCCACGCTCGAGGTCACCAAGCCCACCGTCTACTACTACGTCACCAGCAAGGAGCAGCTGCTGTTCCAGTGCTTCCTGGCGGGCGTCGAGCAGATCCGTGCCGCTTTCCGTGACGTGAAGGATCTGCGCCTGCCCGCGCGCGAGCGGCTGAATGCGGTGCTGCGCCACTACGGCGAAGCGGTGGCCTCCGAGTTCGGCTGGTGCATGGTGCGGGCCGAGGACCAGGACCTCTCGCCCGGCGATGAGCCGCCACATCAAGGCGCTGAAGTCCGAGATCGACCATGGCATCCGCCGCCTGATCCGCGAAGGGATCCAGGACGGCTCGATCCATCCCTGCGACCCGAAGATGACGGCCTTCGCGCTCGCCGGTGCCCTCAACTGGATTGCGCACTGGTATCGTGAGAACCAGTCCATGACGGGCGCGCAGATCGCCGAAGCGTTCGTCGCCATATTCGAGGGCGGACTGCGGCCGCGCAGCCGCCGCCCAGGCCGGCACCCGCGCGCCGCAGCGGCGGCGGGTGCCATCCACGCTGAACCGAACAACTAGGAGTCGCATCATGTCCGCTCCAGACGTCGTCATCGTGTCCGCCAAGCGCACGCCCATCGGCGCGTTCCTCGGGGCGCTCTCACCCCTCACGCGCCGTGCAGCTCGGCAGCGCCGCCATCAAGGCCGCGGTCGACACCGCCGGCATCGCCGGCGGGCGAGGTCGAGGAGGTGCATCATGGGCTGCGTGCTGCCCGCCGGCCTCGGCCAGGCCCCGGCCCGCCAGGCCGCCCTCGGCGCCGGCGTTGGCCGATCGCGGTGCCCGCCACCACCATCAACAAGATGTGCGGCTCGGGGCTCAAGGCGGTGATGATGGCGGCGGAGCAGATCCGTGCCGGCTACCGCCGGCGTGGTCGCTGGCCGGCGGGCTCGAGTCGATGAGCAACGCGCCCTACCTGCTGCCCAAGGCGCGCACCGGCTACCGCATGGGTCACGGCGAGGTGATCGACCACATGTTCTATGACGGGCTGCAGAGCCCCTTCGACGGCAAGCTCGATGGGCTGCTTCGCCGACGCGACCGCCAGCCAGGTACAGCTTCACGCGAGCCGCAGCAGGATGCGTTCGCCGCCGAGTCGGTGCGTCGCGCCATGCAGGCGCTGCAGGCCGGGGAATTCGACGTCGAGGTGACTCCATTGACGGTCAAAGGCCGCAAGGGTGACACCGTGATTGCGCGCGATGAGACACCGGGAACCTGCGACCTCACCAGGATCGCCACGATGAAACCCGCGTTCAGCAAGGACGGTACCGTGACCGCGGCCAGTTCCTCCTCGATCTCCGACGGCGCTGCGGCGCTGGTGTTGATGAGCGCAGAGCAAGCCGCGGCCCGCGGGGCCAAGCCCCTCGCCCGGGTGCTCGCCTGGGCGAGCCACGCGCAGGAGCCGGAGTGGTTCACCACCGCGCCGGTTGGCGCGATCCGCAAGGTGCTGACGCAGCTCGGCTGGAAACCGCACGATGCGGACCTCTACGAGATCAACGAGGCATTCGCGGTGGTCACCATGGCGGCGATGCGCGACATCGACATCGACCACGCGCGCGTCAACGTCAACGGTGGCGCCTGCGCGCTCGGGCATCCGATCGGGGCGACCGGCGCCCGCATCCTGACGACGCTGGTGCATGCGCTGCGCCGCCGGGGCGGCCGGCGCGGGATCGCGTCGCTGTGCATCGGCGGCGGCGAGGCGGTTGCGCTCGCGCTCGAGGTCATGAGCTAGCTGGCTGGGCAGGCTGTTCCGCAGGGGGGTGGAATGAAGATTCAGGACGCTCGTGCCGTCGTGACCGGCGGCGCCTCGGGCCTCGGCCACGCGGTGGCGCGCCATATCGCCTCTCACGGCGGCAAGGTCGTCATCCTCGACGTACAGGAGGGCCCGGGCCGCTCGGCCGCGGCCGCGCTCGGCGCTGAGGCGAGCTTCGTGCGCTGCGACGTGACCTCCGAGGCGGAAGTGAATGCGTCCATGGAGACGGCCACGACGCTCCTCGGAAGCCTCAACCTGCTGGTGAACTGTGCCGGCGTGATCGGCGCCGCGCGCATGCTCGGCAAGAACGGGCCGATGGCGGGCGAGTTCTTCACCAAGGTCATCCACATAAACCTCATCGGCACGTTCCTGTGCGACAAGGCCGCGGCGTCGCTCATGCAGAACAACCCCCCGGGGCCGGATGGGGAGCGGGGTCTGCTCATCCATACCTCGTCGGTTGCCGCCTTCGAAGGGCAGATCGGCCAGGTCGCCTACTCGGCCACCAAGGCGGCGGTCGCCGGCATGACGTTACCGATCGCGCGCGAGCTGGCGCGCTTCGGTATCCGCTGCGTGGCGATCGCGCCGGGCATCTTCCATACACCGATGATGGACGGCATGTCGAAGGAGGTGCAGGACTCGCTCGCCGCTCAGGTACCGTTCCCGGCGCGCCTCGGCAAGCCCGAGGAGTTCGCGCAGCTCGTGGCGTCGGTGTTCGAGATCCCGATGCTGAACGGAGCGACCATCCGCCTGGACGGCGCGATCCGCATGCAGCCGAAGTAGCGGCGCGAGCGTGACCGAAGCGAACACCGAGGCGGGGCAATCCAGCGCGACGTCATGGAGTACGACGTCGTGATCGTCGGCGCGGGCCCCGCAGGGCTCGCCTGCGCCATCCGCCTGAAGCAGATCAAGCCCGACGCCAGCGTGTGCGTCCTGGAGAAGGCCTCCGCCGTAGGCGCCCACTCGCTATCGGGCGCGGTGCTCGAGCCGGGGCCGCTCGAGCAGCTGCTGCCGCAGTGGCGCACGGAGTACCCCGGGATGAGGGTGCCGGCGAGCGAGGACGACTTCCGCATCCTGACCCGCGGCGGATCGTTCAAGCCGATACCGGATTTCCTGGTGAAGCTCCTGCCCCGCTCCCTCACCTACAGCACCCCGTTCAACAACCATGGCAACTACATCGTCTCGCTCGGACAGCTGACGCCCTGGCTCGCGCAGCAAGCCGAGGCGCTCGGGGTCGAGGTCTTCGCCGGCTTCGCGGCCGCGGAGGCGCTCTTCGATGAGCAGGGCAAGGTCCGGGGCGTGCGCATCGGCGACATGGGCCTCGACCGCGAGGGCAAGCCCGGTCCCAACTTCACCCCCGGGGTGAAGATCCACGCGCCACTCACGGTGCTCGCGGAAGGCGCCCGCGGCTCGATCGCGAAGACGCTGATCGCAAAGTTCGATCTCGCGCGCGGTCACTGTCCGCAGACCTTTGCGCTCGGCTACAAGGAGCTCTGGCAGCTGCCCGCGGGCCGGGTGCGCCCCGGGCGCATCGAGCACGCGCTCGGGTGGCCGGCGGATTCGCACACCTACGCCGGCAGCTTTCTCTACCACCTGGACAACGACCGCGTGTACGTCGGCTACATCGTGGGACTGGACTACCAGGATCCGCGCTTGCAGCCCTTCGAGGCGTTCCAGCAATACAAGAACCATCCGAGCGTCAAGCCGCTGCTCGAGGGCGGTGAGATCGTGTCCGCCGGCGCGCGCACCATTGCCGCAGGCGGCTGGCAGTCGACTCCGACGCTGGAGATGCCCGGCGCGATCCTCATCGGCGACGCCGGCGGCACGCTCAACTTCGCCAAGATCAAGGGTGTGCACCAGGCGATACGTTCCGGATCGCTGGCGGGCGAGCACGTCGCCCGGACCGGTGGCGGCGCGGGCTTCGATGCCCTCTGGCGTGGCTCCGAGGGCGCTCGCGAGCTCTGGCGGGTACGCAACTTCAAACCGGCCTTCAAGCGCGGACTGTGGCTCGGGCTCGTCAACTCCGCGTGGGAGATGCTCAGCCGCGGCAGGTCACCCTGGACGCTGAAGAATTCCGCCGACTGGTCGCGCCTTGCGAAGCTCGAGGAGTTCAGCTCCCCGGACCGGCACTGGGGCCCGCGCAGCCTGCCGCCGCGGGATCGCGTGTCGTTCGTGTTCTTCGCGGGCAACGCCCACGAGGAGGGTCAGCCGGTGCACCTCAAGGTCGCCGACACCGACATCTGCGCGCAGCGCTGTGGCCGCGAGTTCGGCAATCCCTGCGAGCGCTTCTGTCCCGCCAACGTCTACGAGATGGTCGACGATGGCCGCGGCGGCAAGCGCCTGCAGATCAACGCGGCCAACTGCGTGCACTGCAAGGCGTGTGACATCAAGGATCCCTACCAGATCATCACCTGGACCACCCCGGAAGGGGGCTCGGGGCCGAACTACCAATCGCTGTGAGCACGTCCGGAATCTGGCGACCTTCGGCGGCGCGCGTCGCGGACGCAAACCTGACGCGATTCATGCAGTGCGTCCGGGCTCGCACCGGCACGCCGCTCGAGGACTACGCCGAGCTGTACGCCTGGTCGCTCGAGCAACCGCAGGCGTTCTGGACGGAGCTCGCGCGCTTTGCGGACGTGCGCGCCGAGTGGGGTGCGGGTCCGGTCATCGAGAATCCGGAACGCATGCCGGGTGCGCGGTTTTTCCCCGCAGCGCACCTCAACTTCGCCGCCAACCTCCTGAAGTATCGATGACGAACAGCCGGCGCTCGTGTTCCGCAACGAGCGCGGCGATCGCCGTTCGCTCTCCTACCGGGAGCTGCGCGCGGAAGTTGCGCGCATCGCCGACGGACTCAGCGCCGCCGGCGTCGCGCCCGGCGACCGGGTGGCGGCCTTCCTGCCCAACCTGCCGGAAACCACGATCGCCATGCTCGCTACCGCGAGCCTCGGCGCCATATGGTCCTCGTGCTCGCCGGACTTCGGCGTGCACGGCGTGCTGGATCGCTTCGGGCAGATCGCGCCCAAGGTGCTGTTCACTGCCGACGGCTATTACTACGCGGGCAAGACGGCTCGATTCGCTCGCGCCGATGGCGCAGGTGCTGGCAAAGCTGCCGGCGATCGAGCGCGTCGTGGTCATCTCCTACCTCGACCCGGCGCCACAGCTCGCGCGGCTGGGAACCGCGGCCACGCGCGCCAGCCACTGGCGCGAGTTCGGCAGGCGCGGGCGGGCGCTGCGGCCCGTGCCGCTGCCTTTCAACCATCCGCTCTATATCCTCTACTCATCCGGCACGACCGGCGTGCCCAAGTGCATCGTGCACGGCGCAGGCGGCACGCTGCTGCAGCATCAGAAGGAGCACCTGCTGCACACCGATCTGAAGCGCAGCGACCGGCTGTTCTACTTCACCACCTGCGGCTGGATGATGTGGAACTGGCTGATGTCGGGGCTCGCCACGGGCGCCACCCTGGTGCTCTACGACGGGAGCCCCTTTCATCCGCAGCCCGGAGCGCTGTGGCAGATGGCCCAGGAGGAGCGCATCAGCATCTTCGGCACGAGTGCCAAGTACCTCTCGTCGCTGGAGAAGAGCGAGTTCGTGCCGGTGCGACTCGGTCGAGCTCACCGCGATGCGTACGCTCTTGTCGACCGGCTCGCCACTCGTGCCCGAGGGCTTCGACTACGTCTACCGCAACATCAAGTCCGACGTGCAGCTCGCCTCGATCTCAGGCGGCACCGACATCGTGTCGTGCTTCGCGCTCGGCTGCCCTACCCGCCCGGTGCACCGCGGCGAGATCCAGTGTCGCGGACTGGGCATGGCGGTCGACATATTCGATGACGACGGCCGCCCGCTGCGCGGCGAGCGCGGCGAACTGGTGTGCACCGCCCCGTTCCCGTCCATGCCGATCGGCTTCTGGAACGATCCGCAGGGCACGCGCTATCGCGCCGCCTACTTCGAGCGTTTCCCGGGCGTGTGGCACCACGGCGACTACGCGGCGATCACCGCAGCACGACGGTCTGGTCATTTACGGGCGCTCCGACGCGGTCCTGAACCCCGGCGGCGTGCGCATCGGCACCGCAGAGATCTACGGCGCGGTCGAGAGCCTGCCGCAGATCGCCGAGGCGCTGGCGGTCGGTCAGGACTGGCAGGGCGACGTACGCGTCGTGTTGTTCGTGCGGCTGCAGGCCGGGGTAGAGCTCGACGACGCGCTGCGCCGCGAGATCCGCGCCGCCATCCGCAGCCAGACCAGTGCACGACACGTGCCCGCGAAGATCGTCGCGGTAGCGGATATCCCCCGCACCCGCTCGGGCAAGCTCACCGAGCTCGCGGTGCGCAACGTGATCCACGGGCTGCCGGTCAAGAACCTCGACGCGCTCGCCAACCCGCGAAGCTCTCGAGCACTTCCGCGACTCTGCCCGATCTTGAGACCTGACGGCGGGCGCGTGAGCGACGCCCCGGATCTGTGCCACCGGTATGCAAGCCAACTCGCCGGGCGCGGCTTCGCCAGCGATGCCGCGCAGCTCGCCGCGGTTGCGAAGCTCGAGTCGCTGCGCCGGCGCCTGATCGGCGCACGCCGCTCACGCCTGCCAGGTTGGCTCGGCGCGCCGCTGCGCCGCAGGCCGCAGGCTCCGGTGCAAGGTCTGTACCTGTGGGGCGGCGTAGGACGCGGCAAGACCTGGCTGATGGACCTGTTCTTCGCCAGCCTCCCCTTCCCGCAAGCGCGCCGCCAGCACTTTCACCGCTTCATGCACGACGTCCATGCCCGGTTGGCGCAGCTCACCGCAGTGCGCGATCCGCTCGAGCGGGTCGCGGCCGACATCGCGCGCGACACGCGGGTGCTGTGCTTCGACGAGCTGCAGGTGAGCGACATTGCCGATGCGATGATCCTCGGCGCTCTGTTCGCCGGACTCTTCGCCCGCGGCGTGACGCTCGTGGCGACTTCCAACACACCGCCGCGGGAGCTGTACAAGGACGGGTTGCAGCGCCAGCGTTTCCTGCCCGCGATCCTTTTGCTGGAGCGCAACCTCGAGGTCATCAGAGTGGATGGCGCGACCGACTACCGGCTGCGCCAGCTCACCCAGGCCGGCACCTACCTGGCTGCGGACTGCCCCGACACCCCGGCGCGTCTCGCGGCACTCTTTGCCAGCCTCGCCGCTCACGGCACTCGGGCCGGGGGTGAGATCCTGATCGAGGGGCGGCGTATCCCCGTAGTGTGCGAAGCCGCCGGCGTCGTGTGGTTCGATTTCACGGCCCTGTGCGCAGGTCCCCGCAGCGCGAATGACTACATCGAGATCGCGCGCGAGTACCAGTCGGTGATCGTCTCGAACGTGCCGCTGCTGGATGAGGCCATGGACGACGAGGCGCGACGCTTCATCGCACTGGTGGATGAGTTCTACGACCGCAACGTGAATCTGATCGTCTCGGCCGCGGCGCCCGCGACCGGGCTCTACCGCGGCGAGCGGCTCCGGGCGCCGTTCGAGCGCACGGTGAGCCGCCTGATCGAGATGCGCAGCGCCGAGTACCTGGCGCGCGAGCATAAGCCTTAGGGCCGGTTGATCACCGACCACCCGGCCGCCGGGCGCATTTAAACCCTCGGGCCGGGGCCAGCATCTGAAACGCTGGACACTCTGCAACAGCGAAATGGGGTACCCATGGTTGGGCAACGTTATTTCCCGGTAGTCCACGAGTGGTTGATCAGATCATGAGCCGGGTCACTGTTGTCATCATCATCGGTTGCCTCGTCGCGATCGCCGCTTGGAGGGGTAGCGCTCCCGTGATGGCCGCCGAGCCGGCGACCGGGCCCGTCATCCACACCGAGGACGTGACCCGCTTCTATCAGGTCTATGACAACGCACACGGGCACCCGACGGCCGAGCAACTGCAGCACGACTACATCGACCGAGGTTCGGACGGACTGCACGAGTTCGCCAAGATACGGCGCATCTCCGGAGCCGCCATCGCAGAGACTCTCGCCAAGCACCCGGAGATCTACTCCGATGCGCGACGCTGCATGGCGGTATTACCGAACGTGCGGCGCCGCCTGGACGTGGCACTCCACACTCTGGGCCGCCTCTATCCCGAGGCGCGCTTTCCCCCAGTGACCATTGCAATCGGCCGCGGCAAGCCCGTAGGCACGACAAGTGCAACTACCGGCGTACTCATCGGCCTCGAGGCGCTGTGCGCAAGCAATGACCAGTCCGATCCCAATCCGGAGGACAGGTTTGTCCACGTGATCGCTCACGAATATGCACACATTCAGCAGCTCTCGGTCTACACCAACGACGAAAACCCCACCGTGCTGGAAGCCGCACTGATCGAGGGCGGGGCCGAGTTCACCGCCGAACTGATCTCTGGCGGGGTCTCCTATTACCAGGCCGGTGTGTGGGCCCGAGGCCGTGAAAAGCAAATCGAAACAGCGTTCGTCTCTGATGAGGACAAGACCGACCTCTCGAAGTGGTTCTACAACGGTAAGGGCACCGCGGACTGGCTGGGTGATCTCGGGTACTGGGTGGGATACCGCATCACCAGGTCCTATTACCAACATGCCGCCAACAAACGCCAGGCCCTGCGCGACATTCTTGAAGTGTCCGACCCGAAGCGCTTTCTCTCAAAGAGCGGCTGGCATCCAGGAATTGCAGCTGCAATAGCGTGCGTGAGGCGCGCCGCTGCGGGGTAACTCGCCGGGTTTGGGAATTGCCGAACCCGTGGTCGAGCGCCGCAGGCGTTTTCCGCCAGTAGTCAAATCACTCCGCGCCGGATCTGATCCTGCTCGATGGATTCGAACAGGGCGCGGAAGTTGCCCTCGCCGAACCCCTCGTTGCCCTTTCGCTGGATGATCTCGAAGAAGATCGGGCCGATGACGTTCTGCGTGAAGATCTGCAGCAGCACGCCCTCGCCCTTCTCCGGGTTGCCGTCGATCAGGATGCGCCGTGAGCGCAGCTCCTGCAGTGACTCGCGGTGACCGGGCACGCGCCCGGGGACGCCCTCGTAATAGGTGTCGGGCGTATCCTGGAACGCGACGCCGTGGCGGCGCAGCACGTCCACGGTGCGATAGATGTCGCTGGTGGCGAGTGCAATGTGCTGGATGCCCTCGCCGTGATACTCGCGCAGATACTCCTCGATCTGGCTCTTGTCGTCCTGCGATTCGTTGATCGGAATGCGGATCTTGCCGCATGGGCTGGTCATGGCCCGGGACAAGAGGCCGGTCAGCTTGCCCTCGATGTCGAAGTAGCGGATCTCGCGGAAGTTGAACAGTTTCGTGTAGAAACCCGCCCACACGTCCATGCGGCCGCGGCCGACGTTGTGCGTAAGATGGTCGATCAGCGCGAGCCCGGCGCCCTCGGTGGGTGCGGTGGCCGGCACCGGGCGGAAATCCACGTCGTAGATCGACCGCTCGCCGTACAGGTCGACCAGGTAGATGAGCGAGCCGCCGATGCCCTCGATGCAGGGGATGTTGAGCTCCATGGGGCCGGCGCTCTGCGGGCCGGGCTTGGCGCCCAGCTCGAGCGCGCGGCTGTAGGCCCGGGCCGCATCACGCACCCGGAAGGCCATGGCGCACGCCGACGGTCCGTGCACCCGTGCAAAGGCCTGGGCGAAGGACTGCGCCTCGGCATTGATGATGAAATTGATGTCACCCTGGCGGTGCAGGGTCACGTTCTTGGAGCGGTGGCGCGCCACGACCGGGAAGCCCAGCCGCTCGAACAGCGTGCGCAGCAATTGCGGATCCGGCGCAGTGTACTCAACGAATTCGAACCCGTCCGTGCCCATCGGGTTGTCGTGCGAGGCGCTCATGAGGAACATTATAGGCGTCGCGTCCCGCATGTATAATCGCGCGCCTCGATGCACGCGCCAGTTGCCCCGGACGACAGCCACCTGCTCCGCAGCATTCCCGCCGCGCGGGTCGCGCTGATAGAGAAGATCGCCCGCGCCGCGGCCGGGCGCGGGGCGCGCAACGGCCTCGAGCAGCGCTTCCTGCGCAGCTACTTCCACGGCGTGGCCGAAGAGGACCTCGCCGAGCACTCACCCAAGAGCCTCGCCCGCGCGGCGCTGGCGCACCTCGTCTTCGGCGCGCGCCGCGCTCCGGGGCGCTCGCTGGTGCGCGTGTTCAACCCGGTGCCGGCGGCGGACGGCTTCGAGTCGCCCCACACCCTCGTGCTCACGGTGACGGAGGACATGCCGTTCCTGGTCGATTCACTCGGTATGGCGTTCGACCGCGCCGACCTCGCGGTGCATCTGATCGTGCATCCGGTGCTGCAGGTGCGCCGCGACGGCCGCGGACGGCTCATCGATATCGGCAGCAACGGCGCGCAGGCCGCGCGGGCCGAATCCTGGCAGCTCTACGAGATCGATCGCGTCACCGACCCGAAGCAGCTGCACAGCCTGCAGCATGATCTGGAATCCACGCTCGCGGACGTGCGCTGCGTGGTGCGCGACTGGAAGCCGATGCGCGAGCGCATGCGCGAGACGATCGCGCGACTCGACAGCGATCCGCCGCCGCTGCCGGCGGCCGACGTGAGCGAGGCCCGACACCTGCTCGAGTGGATGGAAGGACGGCACTTCGTCTTCCTGGGGTACCGTCACCACCGGCTCGAGCGTGGCCGCGTGGAGGACCGGCTGGTGCCGGACGTGCGCTCCGGACTCGGAGTGCTCGGCAGCCGCCACCACACCCACAGCGCCGCGACCGTGCTGCGCGGGGACATGCGGGCCCGTGCGCGGGCCCCGGAGCTGTTGATCGTCACCAAGGCGAATTCCACCGCCACCGTGCACCGCGGTGAGTACCTGGACTACGTCGGGGTGAAGACCTTCGACGCGCGCGGCCGGGTCGACGGCGAGGACCGCTTCCTGGGATTGTGGACCTCGACGGCCTATCACGGCAGTCCGCGCGACATCCCGGTCCTGCGCCGCAAGGTCGAGCACGTCATCGAGCACTTCGGCCTCGATCCCGCGAGCCACGACGGCAAGGCCGTGCTGAACGTGCTCGAGACCTACCCGCGCGACGAGCTTTTCCAGGCGGACGTGCCGGACCTCGTGCGCATCGTGCGCGGCGTGGTGAATCTCTACGAGCGGCGCACGGTGCGGCTGCTGGTGCGGCGCGACCCCTATCAGCGCTTCTATTCCTGCCTGGTGTACGTGCCGCGCGACCGCTACAACACCGAGGTGCGCCAGCGCATCGAGCGGATCGCCGTCGAGGGCTTCGGTGGCAAGAGCGTCGAGAGCCACGCGCAGATCTCCGGCTCGAACCACGCGCGGCTGCACGTCGTGGTGCGTACCGACCCGGCTCACCATCACAAGCCGGACCTCGCCGGCATCGAGCAGCGCATCGCGGAGAGCGCGTTGACCTGGCCGGACCGCTTGCGCGAGGTGCTCGTCAGGGAGCGCGGCGAGGCGGCGGGACTCGCGCTCGCGGGCCGCTATCGCCAGGCGTTTCCGCTCGCCTACCAGGACGACATCGCGCCCGGTGAGGTGCTCGGGGATCTCGCCGATCTCGAAGCGCTGCGGGGGGAGCCGCAGGAGCTGCGTCTCAACCTGCACCGGCCGCGCACGCAGCAGCCCGAGCGCGTGCACCTGAAGATCGTCAAGCGCGGCGACCCGGTGCCGATCTCCGACATCCTGCCGATGCTGGAGAACTTCGGCCTGCGGGTGATCTCCGAACGGCCCTACGAACTTGCGTGGCCCGATGGCGGCGCCGCCTGGATCCAGGACTTCGAGCTCGAGCACCGCGATCGCCTGGTCGTCGACATCGGCCGGGTGGAGGCGAATTTCCGCGAGGCGTTCGCCGCCGCCTGGAGCGGCGCGGTGGAGAACGACGGTTTCAACCGGCTGCTGCTCGGCGCCGATCTCGGCGCCCGCCAGATCGTGGTGCTGCGCGCTTACTGCCGCTACCTGCTGCAGACCGGCGTGCCGTTCAGTCAGGCCTACATGGAGCGCACCGTCGCGGGCAACGCCGCGATCGCCAGGAATCTCGTGCGGGTGTTCGAGGCGCGGTTCGACCCGGCGGCGGCCCGTTCGGCGAAGGCCGATCGGACCGCCGAGTCCCTCATCGCACAGATCCGCGCCGGGCTCGACCAGGTCGCGAGCCTCGACGACGACCGCATCCTGCGCGCCTACCTGAACATGGTGCGTGCCACGCTGCGCACCAACTTCTACCAGAGCGCGCGTGACGGCAAGCCCAAGCCCTACCTGTCGTTCAAGTTCGACCCGGCGATGGTCCCGGACCTGCCGCTGCCGAAGCCGAAGTTCGAGATCTTCGTCTACAGCCCACGCGTCGAAGCGGTGCACCTGCGCATGGGCTACGTGGCGCGCGGCGGCATTCGCTGGTCGGACCGGCGTGAGGATTTCCGCACCGAAGTGCTCGGCCTGATGAAGGCGCAGAACGTCAAGAACACCGTCATCGTTCCGGTCGGCGCCAAGGGCGGCTTCGTGCCCAAACGTCTGCCGAGCGGCACGCGCGAAGAGGTGCAGGCCGAAGTCGTGGCCTGCTACCAGATGTTCATCCGCGGGCTGCTGGATCTCACCGACAACATCGTCGCAGGCAAGATCGTGCCGCCGCCGCAGGTGGTGCGCCGCGACGGCGATGATACCTACCTCGTGGTTGCCGCCGACAAAGGCACCGCGACCTTCTCCGATATCGCCAACGCCATCTCGGCCGACTACGGCTTCTGGCTCGGCGATGCGTTCGCCTCCGGCGGTTCCGCCGGCTACGACCACAAGAAGATGGCCATCACCGCGCGCGGCGCCTGGGAGTGCGTCAAGCGCCATTTCCGCGAGATGGGAATCGACACCCAGAAGACCGACTTCACCGCGACCGGCATCGGCGACATGTCCGGTGACGTGTTCGGCAACGGCATGCTGCTGTCGCGCCACATCCGCCTGCAGGCCGCCTTCGATCACCGCCACATCTTCCTCGACCCGGACCCCGATCCGGTGGCGAGCTTCGCCGAGCGCCAGCGCCTGTTCGCGCTGCCGCGCTCCAGCTGGGACGACTACGACCGCAAAAAGCTCTCACGTGGCGGGGGCATATTCGCGCGCTCTGCCAAGTCAATCGCCCTGCCCGCGGAGGCGCGCACACTGCTGGGGGTGGAGTCGGCGAGCGCGGCGCCGAACGAGGTCATCCGCGCGATCTTGCGCATGCCGGTCGACCTGTTGTGGAACGGCGGCATCGGCACCTACGTCAAGGCGAGCGACGAGACCAACGCAGCCGTCGGCGACCGCAGCAACGACGCGGTGCGCATCAACGGCAAGGAGCTGCGCGCCAAGGTGGTGGGCGAAGGCGGCAACCTCGGGTTGTCGCAGCGCGGCCGCGTCGAGTACGCCCTGCGGGGCGGCCGCCTCAATACCGACTTCATCGACAACTCCGCCGGCGTCAACACCTCCGACCTCGAGGTGAACATCAAGATACTGCTCAACCCGCTGCTCGCGCAGGGCAAGCTCGCGCGCGGCGACCGCAACCAGCTGCTGGCGCGCATGACGCGCGCGGTCGCGGAGCTGGTACTGCGCAACAACTACCTGCAAGGCCAGGCGCTCAGCACCCTCGAGGTTCAGTCCGGCGCGCGGCTGCCCGAGTTCCAGCACCTGATCCGCTCGCTGGAGCGCTCCGGGGACCTCAACCGCGCGCTGGAGTTCCTGCCGACCGACGACGAGCTCGCCGAGCGGCGCAAGAGCGGGGTCGGACTCACGCGCCCGGAGCTGGCGATCCTGCTCGCCTACAGCAAGATCTGGCTCAACAATCACCTGCTGGCTTCCAACGTGCCGGAGGATGCGTACCTGTCGCGAGAGCTCGAGCGCTACTTCCCCGCACCGGTACAGGAGCGCTTCCCGCGCGCCATCCCGCACCATCGCCTGCGCCGCGAGATCATCGCCACCTCCACCACCAACAGCCTGATAAACCGCATGGGCCCGACCTTCGTGTCGCGCGCCCAGGAAGACACCGGTGCGGAGCCGGCGCAGATTGCACGCGCCTACACCGCGGCGCGCGAGATATTCGCGATGCGCGAGGTGTGGGAGCAGATCGAGGCGCTCGACAACAAGGTGCCCGCGAAGCTGCAGTACGAGACCGCCTTCCAGACCAGCCGCCTGTTGCGGCACGCCACCTACTGGCTGCTGAGCGCCCGCCGCGCCCTGCAGGTCGACGCCGCGGTGAGGGAATTCCGCGACGGCGTGCGCCAGCTGGAAGCGGGAATCGCCCAGCTGCTCACGGGCGCGGAACTCGAGCGCTTCGGCGAAGCGCATGCGCGCTACGGCGAAGCGGGGCTGCCGCCGCACGTGGCCGTGCGCATGGCGAGCCTCGAGGGGCTGAACGCGGCACTCGACATAGTCGAGATCTCCGCCGCGCACAAGGTGAGCGTAGCGGAGACCGCGCGTGTGTACTTCGAGGTGGGCACCTGCATCGGCTTCGACTGGCTGCGCCCGCGCATCGAGAAGCTGAGCGTCGACGGCCCGTGGCAGGCGATCGCGCGCACCGGGCTGCGGGATGCGGCGCTGCGGGTGCATCGGCGCCTCACCGAGCGGGTGCTCGGACGCAAGGGGCGCGGCAGCGCCCACGCGCGGGTCGCGGCGTGGATGGAGGCGGCCGGCAAGGAGCTGCAGCACTGGCAACGGATGCTGGCGGACATGCGCGCAGCCGGCGCCGGGGACTTCGCTACCCTGACGGTTGGCGTGGAGTCAGTCCGCAAGCTCGCGGGGAGCTGACATGGTCGGAAAACTCATCCTGGTCCGACATGGCCAGAGCATCTGGAACCTCGAGAACCTGTTCACCGGCTGGACCGACGTCGACCTGAGCGAGCAGGGGCGTACTGAAGCAGCCGCGGCCGGTCGCGAGCTGCTGCGCGAGAAGCTGGCCGTCGACATCGCCTGCACCTCGGTGCTGAAGCGCGCGATCCGCACGCTGTGGATGATGCTCGATGAGATGGATCGCATGTGGGTGCCGGTGGAGCGCTCCTGGCGACTGAATGAGCGGCACTACGGCGCGCTGCAGGGACTTAACAAGGCGCAGACCGTGGCGCAGCACGGCGAGGCGCAGGTGAAGGTCTGGCGTCGCAGCTACGACGTGCCGCCGCCGCCGCTGTCGACCGAGGACGAGCGCCATCCGCGCTTCGATCCGCGCTACGCGGGCATCGCTGCGCAGGATCTTCCGGCCACCGAATCCCTCAAGGACACCCTGGCGCGCGTGCTGCCGTACTGGCACGCACGCATCGCGCCGGAGCTGCGCGCGGGGCACAACGTGATGGTGGTCGCGCACGGCAACAGCCTGCGCGCCATGGTGAAGATGCTCGATCGGGTCGCGCAGAGCGAGATCGTGGAGCTCAACATCCCGACCGGCGTGCCGCTGCTCTACGAGCTGGACGAGGAGCTCAGGCCCCGCGCCAGCCGCTACCTGGGCGATCCGGCCGCGATCGCCGCGGCCGCCGAAGCCGTCAAACGCCAGACCGAAAAGCGCTGACGGTCACCCACCTGCGGCCACGCGTGCCTATCACGCGGCCCAGCCGTCGTAGCGCCCGTTATGTTCAGTGGCGAGCGCCGTCATGCGCGCACTGAGCGCCTGCACGTCCGGCAGGATGAGCCGCATGCTGCGCGTGGCGTGCAGGCTGAAGCGCAGATCCGGGTCGTCCTGCATCGACTTCACGTCGACGCTGAACTCGGGCTCGAGCCGCGCGCGCACGGCCTGGCAAGCCGCCTCGTCAGGCAGTGCGAGGAAGAAGTCGACCGCATAGTCCCGGAACGGCACGTAGCCGCGGGAGCGCAACCGCTCGATGAGCTGCGCGTCCCAGGTCGCGACGCGAGTGCGCTGCGCAGCACGCAGCTTGAAGTACACGCGCGCCACGATCAGAGCGAGCACGACCACCAGCGTGAGGATGAATGACTGCATGCGGTGCGCTCGCGCGGTGGGTTCAGCGCGGGCCCTTGCCCGGAAAGCGCGGCTTGCGCTTCTCGAGGAACGCGCCGATCCCTTCAATGCCGTCCGGGCTCACCGCCTGTGCGGCGATGGTCTCGCTCTCCAGCGCCATCTGCGACTCGAACGCGCCGAGCGAGTGCGCCAGCAGGCGCTTGGTCGCCCCGTAGGCGGTCACTGCGCCGTGCGCCAGCCGCTCGGCGAGCTCCACCGCGCGCGCCAGCAACTGCTCGTCGGGGACCACCTCGTTCACCAGGCCCCAGGACAGCGCCTCCTCGGCCGTCAGCGCCCGATTGAGCAGCAACAGCTCCATGGCGCGCTTGGCGCCCACGATGCGCGGCAGCAGGAACGTCGTGCCGCCGTCGGGCGTCAGCCCGACGCTGGTGTAGGCGAGGTTGAACTTCGAGCTGCGTCCACACAGCGCCAGATCCGCCATGGTCACGAGCCCCACGCCGGCACCGGCCGCGGTGCCGTTGACCGCAGCGATGACCGGCGCGTCCATGCGCACGAAGTGCGAGATCGCCGCGTGCAGGTAGGTCGTCAGCTCACGGATGTGGTCGCCCAGGGCGACCTCGCGTGGTGCCATGGCGCGCAGGTCCCCGCCGAAGGAGAAGTGCTTGCCGGCGCCACTCAGCACCACGGCGCGTACCCCGGCGTTGCGGGCGCAGGTCATGGCGGCCGCCAGCAGATCCATGGCCGTCTGCAGATTCAGGGTGTTGGAATGCTCCGGGCGGTTGAGGGTGACCAACGCGACCGGGCCGTGGGTCTCTACCAGAACCGTGGGCGCCGACATGGTGTCTCCTACTCGTCAGGCGCGATGATCACGCGCAGGCCCTCGAGGGCCGGGGTGAACTCGAGCTGGCACGACAGGCGCGAGTCCTCGCGGTAGTGCGCCAGCTCGGACAGCAGCTCGCGCTCGTCGGACATCATCGCGGGCAGCCTCGGCAGCCATTGCGGATCTACGTACACGTGGCAGGTGGCGCAGGAGCACATGCCACCGCAGATCGCCGCGACGCCGTAATCGAGCTCGCGCAGATTCTCCATCACCTTGAGGCCGATCTTGCCGTCGACCTCGTGCTCGACTCCGTCGCGATCCACGACACGCAGAAGCGTCATGCAGCTCCCCCTAAAACCGCGCACCTGTGTTGAGGCCAAAGCGCCTCCGGCCGGTAGTGTGCCGTGTCGTTATTCGCCCCGCCAGCTGCACCTTCAGCCCGGTGCCAGCGGGCCGAACACCTTCATCACGAACACCGCCCGTTCCCGACCGCCCGCCAGGCTCTCGAAGCTCGCGCCGAGCGCGGCCCGCAGCGCGTCCATGACCTCCTCGAAGCGGCCGAAGACCTGGGTGCTCATGCTGTTTGTCGCCACCTTGAAGCGCTGGTCCGCACTGATGCGCGCCACGAACTCGTGGATGGCCGGCAGGTAGTCCGCCGTGAGCGGATAGAGGCTGATCTCGACGCCGATGTCCATGCAGGTGACCTCTCGCGTGCCGCACCCCCAGTATGCACGCGCGGTCGCTGTATTTGCCGGCAGGCGATAGGACTAGAATCGCACTTTGCGGGCGCAAGCGGCGGGCGGCAAACGATGACGCGCAAGATACAGGTTCACCAGGTGGATGCCTTCACCCGCGAGCCCTTCACCGGGAACCCGACCGGCGTGGTGCTGAACGCCGATGAGCTCAGCGACGCACAGATGCTGGCGGTGGCGCGCGAGCTGAACAATGCCGAGACGGCCTTCATTCTGGCAGCCGACGGCGCCGACCACAGCGTGCGCGCGCGCTTCTTCACGCCGCGCACCGAGATCGGCTTCGTGGGGCACGCGACGGTCGCGGCGCAGTACGTGCTCTCGCGCCGGCATGACGCCCCACGGCGCCAGCGCCAGAAGTCCAAAGCCGGGATCGTCGACGTTGAGGTGCGCGGCACGGGCGAGGACCGCAGCATCGCGATCCGCCGCAACCCCTCGCCGCTCGGACGCGAGCTGAACGACCGCGAGCGGCTCGCCGTGCTGGACGCCCTGGCGCTCGCCTCTGAGAGCCTCGATACGCGTATCGCGCCGCGCATTGCGGGTGTGAGCGGCGCGCGGCTGCTGATCGGGGTGCGCGGATCGGAGCCGTTGCGGCACTTGAAGCCCGACTTCACTCGTCTCACGACTCTCTCGGCGCAGCTCGGGGCGGCCGGCTACTTCGTGTTCGCGCTGCGCGCCGGCGGCGGCGACACCCAGGTCGAATCACGCATGTTCTGCCCGGCGCTCGGCATCGCCGAAGACCCGGTGAGCGGCAACGCCCACGGACTACTCGGCGCCTACCTGGCGCAGCTCGGATTGCTCACCCCTGATGCAGAGCGCGCGCGCTTCACCGGCGTGCAGGGACACTTCCTGCATCGCCCCGGACGCGTCGAGGTGGAGCTCGAGTTCCGCGATGGACAGGTCGAGGGCGTATGGATCAGGGGCCAGGCCGTGTCCATATTCGAAACCGAGATAACCCTGTAAGGAGCGCCATGGCGCAGTTCGTGGCGGCGATGAAGCTCGCGGAGCTTGCGCCCGGGCGCATGCAGGCCTGCATGATCGGCGGACGGGAGATCCTCATCTGTCACACCCGCGAGGGTGTGTTCGCGCTGGACAACATCTGTACGCACGCCCACGCGCGGCTGTGCGAAGGGCGGCTGCGCGCCACGCGGCTGGTGTGCCCGCTGCACGGCGCATCCTTCGACATCCGTGACGGGCGTGTGCTGGCAGCGCCCGCCGAAGTGCCGCTGCCGACCCACGCGTTGCGCGTCGTCGACGGTGTCATCGAGGTCGCCCTCAGCCCGGCGAGCGGCGCAGCCGCCTCACCAGCCACACCGCCGGCAGCGTGACGCACGCACCCACCAGAAAGGGCGCGGAGCTGCCGAACGCCGCGTAGATCGGCCCCGAGGTGAAGGGTCCCAGCACGCGCGCGAGGCTCGCGCTCGCGACGTACGTGCCCATCACCGCGCCGCGGTCATGTTGACCGGACTGCCGCGATGCGAGCGAGTACGCGCTCGGGTTGTAGGCACCAAGCCCGATCCCGCACAGCACCAGCCCGAGCACCGTCACGCCGAGCGCGGAACTCACCGCGAGCGCGATCAGTCCCGCGACGTAGGCCAGCACGCCGAACACCGCCAGGCGCACCTCGCCTAGCAGCGGCGCCAGCGCGCGCACTGCACCACCCTGCATCAGAAGCGCCGGCAATGCCACACCGAACAGCAGCAGACCCACGGTGCGCGGCCCGAATCCGTAGCGATGCAGCGCCCAGATCGCGAAGATCGATTCCAGTATCGATTGTGAATAGGTCACCGTCAGAGTGGCCGCGGCGATGAATGCCAGCCGCGGTCGCTCGCGCAGCAGCTGCCAGGAGCGCCGCCGTAGCTCACCCGGGTGCTCGTGCCGGTGCCCTGGGGTGTGGCTCTCGGGCAGTACGAACTTCACCAGCGCGAGCGCGGCGAGGCTCAGGCAGGCGGAGACGATTGCGGGCACCAGGAAGTTCGCGGTACGGGCATCGGCGCCGGCGAGCAGACCCCCGATCGGCTGACCGAGCGTGAAGCCAACGCCGATCGCGGCACCGACCAGACCCATCGACGCCGCGCGCTTCTGCGGGGAGCTCACGTCGGAGGCGTAGGCGAACGCCGCCGCAATGTTGCCCGCCATCGTACCGGCGAGCATGCGCGAGGCCAGCAGCCACCAGATGTTGTGAGCGAACGCGAGGATCAGGTAGGAGAGGCACGCGCCGGCCAGACTGCTCATGAGGATCGGGCGGCGCCCGTGACGGTCGCTCAGGCGTCCCCACACCGGGGCCGCGACGAGCTGGCACAGGGAATAACTGCCGAGGATCGGCGTGATCAGCTGCGGAGCCGCACCGAAACGGTCGGCCATGTACGGCACGAGCGGGATCAGGATGCCGAACCCGAGCGTGTCGACGACACTGAAGAGAAACAGCGCTCCGAGTTGCTTGTTCAATGCTCCGCGCGCCCCGGGGCGTCCTCAGTGCCCGGGCACGAGGCCGGAGATACCGCCGGCCGGTCGGGCCGCGCTCGGCAGGAAATCGCGCACCCCGCCCAGGATCAGGTTGGGAATCCGCGCCTCGTCCCAGTCGCGGGCGTGCGTGCCGCCGCCCATGCGCAGGATCGCGAGCTCGAGCGAGGGCACGAGCCACAGGCGGTTGCCACCGCCGCCATCGACCACAAAGGTATCGGCCGCGATATACGCCTCGCGGCCACCGCCTGCGGCGGCGCTCAGGCGCAGGTAGGCGCCGTAGCCGGCGTTGGCCGGCGAGCGGGTGCGCATCAGCTTCACCCAGCCGGGACGCACGATCTCTTCACCCCGGTAGTTGCCGTCCCGGACCAGGAGCTCGCCCACACGGATCCAGTCTCCCTGCCGCGCCAGCATGCAGCAGTCGGCGTGTGCGCTGCCCCCGGGGCGGTCCAGATACAGCCACGCGTCCGCTGCGCCGATGCGCCGCCACAGCGCTTGCGAGACGAAGTTCGCGTAGCGCTCGCCGGTCGCGTGCTCGAGCAGGAGCGCAAGCAGCTGCGGGTCGGCCGCCTGCGGGGCCCAGGTCCTCCCCGGCGTACCGGTCAGCGGCTCGGCCAGTGCTGCGCGCACCACGTCGGTGCCGAACAAAAAGCGCGCGCTCGCCCCCCAGGGAAGACGCGCACTGTCATTTGCAGGAGCGAGGCCGCTCGACATCTGCAGGAGCTCCCGCACCGTGATGGCCCCGCGCGCCTCGTGATTCCACTCACCGATGAAGTTCCCGATCGGCTCGTCCGGCCAACCGACCCGGCGGTGCGCGATCGCACTGCCGGTGACCAGCGCCGCCACCACGCGGGTGAAGGAGCCGGCGTCGGCGAGCGTGTCGAAACCGGTCCCGCCCCAGTAGCGCTCGAAGACGATGTGATCGTGACGCGCGACGATGAGGGCGCGCGAGTCGTGGGCGCCGGCGTAGGCTGCGGCCGACTCGAGCGCGTGCGCGTCGCAGGACTCCGTTTCCGGGGACACGCGCGGCGGGGGCGGCTCGTTGCCGCCGGCCACCCGCTCGCGCGGCTGATACCAGTCCGGCCGTGACACCCCGATGAGCGAGCGGGTGTAGCGCCCCCAGAAAAGCGGCGCGCGCATGAAGGCCGTGAGCACCGCCAACGCCACCACCGCGAGCACGATGGCGAGCCGGATGGTTCCACGCCTCATCGTGCACCCCGCTTGCCGCGCGGCGGGGGCGTGCTGCGCAGCGCACCGCAGTAGCGGGCACGGCCCTCGGCGAGCTCCAGCTCGTGGGTAGCGAAGGCGGGCCAGTCGGCGCGCTGGTGCGCGGTGACCATCACCGCGGCGCCGGCGGCCGCGAGTGCGCTCACACGGGCGAGCAGCGCGCGACGGGTCGGCGCGTCCACGCCCGCGAACGGCTCATCGAGCAGCAGCAGCTCCGGCTCGCCTACCCAGGCGCGTGCAAACAGCACGCGGCGCGACTGCCCGTAGGACAGCTCGCGCAGCGCGCGCCGCGCGAGCCGCCCGAGACCGAAGGCAACGAGCGTACGGTGCGCCGCACGCCGGTCGGCGGCGCTCGGCGCGCCGTTCAGTCCGATGCTGGCATGTCGTCCGGACTGCACCACCTCGGTCACGGTGAGCTCGCGCGGATGATCGGCCTGCAGGTGGGGGGCGACCAGGCCGACGCGCCTGCGGAACTCATCGAGCGGCACGCCGGCGGCAATGCCGTCGCGCTCGATGCCCCCGCCGAGCGCAACGCCGTGATCGCCGTACAGCGTGCGCAGCAGTGTCGTCTTGCCCGAGCCATTGTGCCCGTGGACCACCCAGCACTCCCCCGGGCGCACCGCGAGGCTCAGGCCGTCGAGCACGCGACTGCCGTCCAGGTACACCCGCGCATTGCTGAGCCGCACCAGCGCCCGGCGCGCGCCAGGCGCACGCCGCCTCGGCACCGCGCGCGGCGGATGAGCAGGCCCGGCGGTCTCGAGCCAGCGTGCCAGCGGCGCACGCCGCAGGCGCCCCGCATACATGACCCGGCCGCGATCCAGCACCAGCGCATGCGTCGCCGCGGGCGGCAGGTCCTCGAGGCGGTGCGTGGCAAGCACCCAGGGCAGGCGCCGGCGGTGCGCGAGCCAGCGCAGGACGCGCGCGCGGTTCACGACGTCGAGCCCATTCAGGACCTCGTCGAGCAGCAACAACCGTGGGCGCGACGCCAGCGCCCGCGCCAGAAGACTCACCCGCCGCTCCCCGTACGACAGCGACAGGAACGGCCGCGCCGCCAGATGCGCGATGCCAAGCGCCCTCAGCAGCCGGCGCACGCGCCGACGATCGTGCGCGGTAAGCCGGTCGAGCGGGATGTCGGTGCGGTAGAGTCCCGTGCCCACGATGCGCTCGACCGCCGTGTTCCAACCGTAGCGTTGATACTTGTCCTGGCGCTCCGCGCCGACGTAGGCGATATCGTCCTTGACCTCGTGTGGTGTGAGCCACTCGCGTTGGCCGCGCCGGTAGCGGCGCGACGGGCGCGGGGCCGGAGCTGGCCACACCGTGCCGGCGATCAGCTTGAGTAATTGCGTCTTGCCTGCGCCGTTAGCGCCCGCCAGCACCCAGCGCTCACCGGGCCGGATCGTGCAGCTGAGGTTCTTGAGCACCCGGCGCCCGCCGCGCTGCACGGCAGCGTGCGCGAGGCGCACCTCGAGGTAGCGCGGGTCGGGACTGCCCATGGCGGCGCATTGGAGCACAGTTCCACCGCATCATAGTATTCTGCGCGCGCAAGGCGTGAAGACCTTCGAGGTTTCCGGATGCGACTGCGGCTGCTTGCGCCCCAATACTGGCTGACCTGGGCCGGACTCGGGCTGCTGGGGTTGTGCGCGCTGCTGCCGTACGCCTTGCTGGTGCCGCTCGGCGCGCTGCTCGGCGCCGTGCTGCGGCATCTGCCGAGCAGCTTCGTAAGGACCGCGCGACGCAACATCGAGCTGTGCCTGCCGGAGCTCGATGGGCCAGCACGCGAGCGGCTGCTGAAGCGGCACTTTGCCAGCCTCGGGATCGCACTGTTGGAGATCCCGCTCGCCTGGTGGAGCACACCGCGGCGGATTGCCCGCCTGGTGCAGGTCGAAGGACGCGAGCACCTCGAGGCGGCACGCGCCCGCGGACGTGGCGTGATACTCCTAACCGCGCACTTCACGCCAATGGAGATGGCCGGCCGTGCGCTCGCCTCGGTGACCCCGGTCAGCTTCCTCTACCGCCCGACCCGCAATGAAGTGCTGGCCCACGCGCTCGACCGTTTCCGCCGTGGCTACGGCTCCCGCCCCATCGCCCGGGACGACATCCGCACCTTCATCAACGCGCTGAAGAACAACGAGTGCGTGTGGTACGCGCCGGATCAGAGCTACCGCAAGAAGGGCGCGGAGATGGTGCCGTGGTTCGGCATCCCGGCGGCCACCAACACCCTGACCTCACGCCTGGCGCGCATGACGGGTGCCGCGGTGCTACCCTACTTTTTACAGCGCTTGCCCGGGACGCAGGGCTACCGTGCAGTCATCCATCCGCCGCTCGAGAACTTCCCGAGCGACTGTCCGGCAGCCGACACTGAGCGCTTCAATCACATGATCGAGGCGCAGGTACGTCTGGTTCCCGAGCAATATCTGTGGATACACCGCCGCTTCAAGGGACTCACCCAGGACTACCCGGACTACTACGGGCGGCAGGCGCCGCGCCGCGCCTGAACGAGCTCGATGGCAGCGGCTGGGATCTGCTGGTGGTCGGCGGCGGAATCAACGGCACCGGAATCGCCCGCGACGCCGCCGGCCGCGGCCTCACGGTGCTCTTGTGCGAGCAGGACGACCTCGCCGCGCATACCTCCTCGGCCAGCACCAAGCTGATCCACGGCGGACTGCGCTATCTCGAGGACTTCCATTTCGCGCTGGTCCGCAAGGCGCTGATCGAGCGCGAGATCCTGCTCGCGAGCGCACCGCACATCATGCGGCCGCTGCACTTCATCATGCCGCACGCGAGTCACCTGCGTCCGATGTGGCTGATCCGCGCCGGGCTGTTCCTCTACGATCACCTGGCCCACCGCGAGCACCTGGCCGCCTCCGGCGCGGTCGACCTGCGCAGCCACGTAGCCGGCGCCGCGCTCAAGAGCAGCTATCGGCGCGGCTTCGTTTATTCCGACGGCCAGACGGACGATGCGCGCCTGGTGGTGCTGAACGCGCTCGATGCGCAGCAGCGCGGGGCGGCGGTCCTGACGCGCGTGCGCTGCGAGCGCCTGACGCCGCAGGGCGAGGGCTGGAGCGCGACGCTCGCCGGAGCGAGCGGGCGCTGCACGGTGCGGGCGCGTGCTGCGGTGAACGCCACCGGGCCCTGGGTGGCCGCCTTCGTGCAGCGCGCTACGCCGGTGCGGGCCGCGCACCAGGTACGGCTCGTCAAGGGCAGTCACGTAGTGGTGCCGCGTCTGTTCGATCATCGTTTCGCGTATATCTTCCAGAACGAGGACCGGCGCATCGTCTTCGCCATCCCCTACGAGCATGACTTCACCCTCCTCGGCACCACCGACGTCGACTACCAGGGTGATCCGTCCGCGGTCCGCATCGACGACGAGGAGATCGCCTACCTGTGCGCGCTCGCCAACCGCTACTTCGTGCGCGCGATCACCCCGGCGGAGGTGCGCTGGAGCTACTCGGGCGTGCGCCCGTTGCTGGCCGACGAATCGCGCGATCCGACCAGCGTGACGCGCGACTATGCCCTCGAGCTCGACCGGCGCCCGGCGCCGTTGCTGTCGGTTTTCGGCGGCAAGATCACGACCTATCGCCGGCTGGCCGAGGATGCCGTGGACCTGCTGGTGCCGGTGCTGGGCTCGCGCGCCGAACCCTGGACGGCGCGCGCGCTGCTGCCCGGCGGCGACCTGCCCGGGGGACGCTTCGCCGTGTTCCTGCGCACCGTTGAGCGGCGCTATCCCTGGCTCCCCGCGCGGCTGCACCTGCGCTACGCGCACGCCTATGGCACGCGCATCGAGCGGCTGCTCGGGAGATGCCGCCTCGCTCGCGGACCTCGGGCAAGAGCTGCTGCCGCAGCTCTACGAGCGCGAGGTGCAGTTACCTGTGCCGCGAGGAGTTCGCGCGCAGCGCGGAGGACATCCTCTGGCGCCGCACCAAGCTCGGCCTGCACCTGCTCGGCACCGACCCGGCGCCGCTCGAGCGCTGGCTGGCAGCCAACGGACCCTAGGCGCACGCGTCGCGCGGCGCCGACACGTCCGGTTGTGATCAGCGTCGCGTTTTCCGCTTCTGCCGTGCCCGCGCGACGGCCGCGACGCGGGCCGCGTGTTAGCGTGGCGCCGGAGTTATCCGCCGCGTGCCGACACCGATGTCCGATTCAGTGCTCGCCGCCATCATCGCGGGAACCGCGACGCTGTCGGCGTCGTTTCTGCAACTGCGAACCGCCTCGCTGAAAGATGCGGCCCGCGGCCAGTCCGCCGTCGCGGCGCGCCGCAAGAGTCGCCTGGCGCGTCTCGTGCTGCTGGTCATCGTGGGCGGCTCGGGTGCCTCGGGCTTCGCGCTCTCGCAGTGGCTCACCGACGGCGAACGCAGGCATTCGGACGCGGTGCTGCGGGAGCTGCAGATGCGGATCGCGGAAATCGGCCGTACGACGAGCGAACTCGAGCTCACGCGCGAGAGCGCGCGCAGCGATATCCAGAGCGCCGTGCTGCGCGAGCTCGGCAGCGACGGTGTCGCGGTCGCCGCGACCGTTCCCGCCTGCCGGCCGGGACCCGCCGCCGCACCCGCCACCGCTGTGCCGGCCGCCGCGCCTGCTGCCGCGCCTGCTGCCACGCCGGCCGCGGCGCCCACCGCAGGCGCGCCTTCGGCCGCGCCGCCTGCGCCGCGGGCATGCACCGAAACCGACGCCACCCCGGTGACGCTCTGCGCCAGCATTCCGGCCGGCGCCAAGGTCACCGAGGTCGCGCTCTTCAGCCGCCTCGCCGACACCGATACGCCGTGGAGCGCGAGCCGCTATCTGCCGGGCCAGGAGTCCGGGCAGGCACGCTTCGCGGACAAGTACGCCGAAGGCACCCCCGACAGCGGCAGCCGCCAGGTCTGCCAGGCGTTCGCCAACTGGTCGGTCGAGCACGCCCGCATGGTGCGCGTGCTGGTGCGCTACTCTCTCTAGGCAGACGTTGCCGCATAATGGATCCCCTCGTGAGGAGCGCTCCGAAGGGGGGATGTTGAATTCATCGCCGCGTCCGTCCGCGCCCGCGCGCTCCGCGAGCGTGCTGATCGTGCTGGCGCTCGCGCCGCTGTGGCTGCTCGGCATCTTCGGGCGCGGCCTGTGGACACCCGACGAGCCTCGCGAGGCGGACATCGCCTGGCGCATGAGCCTGCAGAGCGATCGCACCCTGCCGCAGCTGGCCGGCTCCCCGTTCCTGGAGAAACCGCCGCTGTCGTACTGGATGGCGGCCGGCGCCGTGGCGCTGTGGGGTGACTCGCCCGCGGCGCAGCGCGCGCCCAACCTGCTGTACGCCCTGATCACGGCACTCGCCGTCGGCGCGCTGGCGCTCGCCATGCAGCCGCAGGCCGCTGCCGCGGTGACCGCGGCGCTCGTCACCGCGAGCGCGCTGCTCGCCTACCGGGTGAGCATCTGGCTCGCGCCGGATGCGGGCCTGCTTGCCGGTTGTGCGCTGGCGCTGCTCGGTGCGTGGCGCGGCTACCAGGCGCGCCGCGGCGCACCCAAAGCGGCCGGCTACGCGCTCATGCACGCGGGGGCCGCCATCGGTTTCATGGCGAAGAGCGTCCCGGGCTGGCTCGTGCCGGGCCTCGCGCTGCTCGCGATCATCGTGTGGGAGCGGCGCTGGCGCGAGCTCTCGCGCTGGGAGCTGTACGCGGGGCTTGCGCTTCAGGCGCTCATCATCGGGCCGTGGCTCGTCGCCGTCGCGCGCAGCGCGCACGGCGGTGAGGCGCTGAGCACCCTCTTCTGGCACAACGTCGTCGGGCGCTTCACGCAGCTCGCAGCGCCCGCGGCGCTCGACTACACGACCGGGCACCGCAACACCCCGGGCAAGTACCTGCTGGAGCTGCCACTGTATCTGCTGCCGTGGACCGTGATCGTTGCCGCGGCGCTGGCGCGTGCCTGGCGCGCTGCGCGCGCGCCGGGACTTGCGGGCAGCGCGTGGCGCTTCGCCCTCGGCGCCAGCCTGCCGTTTCTCGTGGTGCTGTCGTTCGCCGCGACCGCGCGCGATGTCTACGCGGCACCGGCGCTTCTCGGTCTGGGGCTGCTCGCAGGACTTTGGGCGGGCGAAGCGCAGCGCTCTCCCACGCCGCTCGATCATCGCGCACTCACCGCGACGCGCTGGCTGGTCGGGATTCTCGCCTGCGTCTGGGTGGCCGCGCTCGCGATCCTCTCGGTTGCGGGCGCCGGGTGGTGTGCGGCGGTGGGCGTCGCGGTGCTGGTAACCGCCCTGGCCGCGCTGGCGCGCGCCGCGCGCGCGCATCGCAGCGGGGATCTGCACGGGAGCCTGAGGTGGACATACGGCGCCTGGGCGGCGTCGGTGTGTCTCGCGGCGCTCGCGGTGATGCCGGTCGTCGATCGCTGGCAGAACCTTGCGGATCTCGCGCGACGCATCCATGCGGACACGGCGCACGAGGCGCTCGGGCTGCTCGATCCGGACGAGACCACGATCGCCATGCTGGACCACGGACTTGAGACGCCTTTCGCGATCCTGACCACCACGCAGACCGCGCCCGCACAAACGGTGGCTGGCTGGTTCGATACGCACGGCGAGAGCGCGCGCGTCCTGGTACTCCTGCCGGGCCACGCCGGCGGTAAGCTCACCCGGTTGCTCGCGCACTGGCACCGGGTAGCACCGCCCGGCGACGGCGTCGCCGGCAGTCTTGCGTCCTCCGGGGTCGCAGTGCTGGTGCAGCGCTACCAGCTGCCCCAGGGACGGCGTTATGCGTTGCTCGGGCCGCCGCCGCATTCATAGCCGAAGCTACGGGGAACATTCATGTCGCAGCCAGCCACCGACCTGTCGCGCAACCTGCGCAACCGGCACATCCAGCTCATCGCCATCGGCGGAACGATCGGCGTCGGCCTTTTCCTGGGATCCGCCAAGGCGATCCACAGCGCGGGTCCCGGGCTGTTGTTCGCTTATGCGCTCGGCGGCCTTGCGATCTTCTTCATCATGCGGGCGCTCGGGGAGCTGCTCACTTACCGCCCGGTGGCCGGCTCCTTCGCCACCTACGCCGATGAGTTCTGCGGGCCGTTTGCCGGCTTCGTGACCGGCTGGTCGTACTGGTTCGCGTGGGTGGTGACCGCGATGGCGGAGCTCACCGCCATCGGCGTCTACGTGCGCTTCTGGTTCCCCGACGTGCCGCAATGGCTTCCGGCGCTCATCGCGCTGGCGTTGCTTTACGGCTCGAATCTGCTCGCGGTGCGGGTGTTCGGCGAGCTCGAATTCTGGTTCGCGCTCATCAAGGTCGTGACGATCGTCGCGCTCATCGTCGCGGGCCTGGCGGTGATCGTGCTGCACACCGGCAGCCTCGGCGCCGGGGCGAGCTTTAGCAACCTGTGGTCGCACGGTGGGCTGCTGCCCTTCGGCATCCTGGGCGTGCTTTTTACGCTGCAGATCGTCATGTTCGCCTACGAGGGCGTGGAGCTGATCGGCGTCACGGCGGGCGAGGCGCAGAACCCCAAGGTGGTGCTGCCACAGGCGACCAACGGCATCATCCTGCGCATCCTGATCTTCTACATCGGCGCGCTGCTCATCATCATGTCGCTGGTGCCGTGGACCGAGCTCAGTCCGAGCGTGAGCCCGTTCGTGTTCGTGTTCGAGAAAATCGGCATACCGGCGGCGGCGGCCATCATCAACGTGGTCGTGATCACCGCTGCTACGTCCTCCTGCAACAGCGGCATATTCAGCACCGGCCGCATGCTGTGGTCGCTCGGCGAGCGGGGCCAGGCGCCGCGCGTGTTCGCGAGACTGAGCAGCAACCGCGTGCCCGCCGCCGGCATCCATGCATCCGCCGCCGTCATGCTGGTCGGCGTGGCGCTCAACTACATGGTGCCGAAGGAGGTGTTCACCTGGGTGACGAGCATCGCCCTGGTCGGCACCTTCTGGACCTGGGGCATCATCCTGGTGTCGCACCGCAACTATCGGCGCGCGGTACAGGCTGGGCGGGCCATGGCCTCGCCGTTCCGCATGCCCGGTGCGCCCTACGCCAACTGGCTGGTGCTGGCGTTTCTCATCGCGGTCAGTCTGCTCATGGCGTGGGACCCGGAGACCCGGGTGGCCCTGTACGTGGCGGCGGTGTGGTTCCCGCTGCTCGGGGTCGGCTACTGGAGCCTGAAGGCGCGCCGCAGCTAGCGCGTCCCCGCGCTCGTGGGACGCTAGAGCAGGCGCTCGCCGCCGCCGATCACCCCGCCGCCGTCGACGACGATCGTCTGGCCGGTGATGAAGCTCCCGGCCCGCGCGGCGAGCAGCACGGCGAGGCCGGCGACGTCGTCCGGCTCACCGAGCCGTCGCAATGGGTAGGCACGCGCCAGCGCGGCGGCGCGGCCGGGATCGGCCCACAACGCCTTCGAGAACTGCGTCTTGATGACTCCGGGCGCGATGCAGTTGACGCGAATGTTGTGCGGCCCCCACTCGACCGCGAGATTGCGTGCCAGCTGCATGTCCGCGGCCTTGGAGATGCCGTAAGCCCCCAGCAGCGCGCTGCCCATGAGGCCGCTCACCGAAGACACGATGATCACCACTCCGTCCTTGCGCTCGGCCATTGCGGGCAGCGTCTGGTTGCAAAGCCAGAGGTTGCTCCGCACGTTGGTGTGCATCAGCTTGTCGAACGCCTCGTCGGACAACGTGGCCGAGGGCCCGAAGTGCGGATTGGTGGCCGCGTTGCATACCAGGATGTCGATGCGCCCCCACTCGGTAAGCGTGGCATCGACGAGCGCGCGCACCTCGTCCTTGTGGCCGACGTGACAGGCCCGGGCGATCGCGGCGCCGCCGGCGGCGCAGATCTCAGCCGCCACCGCCTTACAGCTCTCCTCCTTGCGGCTCGAGATGACCACACGCGCTCCGTGTCGCGCCATGTGCATTGCTATCGCCTTGCCGATCCCGCGACTCGACCCGGTGATGAGGGCCACTTTGCCCGTCAGGTCGAATAGGCTCATCCGCGCCGCACCTCGTTTCGCAGGATGTATCAGATCGGCTGCTCGAGGGACTTGGCGAGCGGCGTGAAAGGCTTCGCGCCACCCGCGGTCATGTGCCAGCAGTCCTCCAGCCGAATGCCGAACTCCCCGGGAGTGTAGAGGCCTGGCTCGTCCGAAAAACACATCCCGGCCTCAAGCGGTGTCGCATCGTTACGCACCAGGTAGGGCGCCTCGTGCACGTCCATGCCGATGCCGTGGCCGGTGCGATGCGACAGACCCGGCAGGCCGTAGTCCTTGCGCCAGCCCTTGCCCTCGTAGAACTCGCGGACCGCCCGGTCGATCGCGCCGACGGGACTCCCCAGCTTCGCCGTCTCGAGCGCGAGCTCCTGGCCACGCTTTACCGTGTCCCATACCTCGCGCTGTCGCCGCGAAGGCGAACCGTATACCCAGCTGCGGGAGATGTCGGACTGGTAGCCGTGCACGCTGCAGCCGGTATCGATCAGGATGACCGAACCCTCGCGCACCTCCTGAGGCTTGAGCGAGCCGTGCGGATAGGCGCTCGCCTCGTTCAGCAGCACCAGCGCAAACTCGGGGTTACCGCCCAGCGCACTGTGCGCAGCGCTCATGAGGGCGGCGATCTCCGCGCCCTTCATGCCGGGCTGTATGTGTCCGTGGACATGCCGCAGGGCGGCGATCGTGACATCGTTTGCGGCCTGCATCAGTGCGAGCTCGGTGGGCGACTTGACCATGCGGCAGCCGTTCACGAGTGCGTCTCCCGGCACGAGCTTGCGGCCGGACGCAGCGCCCACACGCTCAGTGATGAAATAGCGCGTGGTCGCCTCGATCGCGAGCGGACCGTGTGCCGGGGCATGATCGCGCAGCGCGCCCGAGAGCAGCTCGAACGGACTTTCGTCCTCCTGCCAGTGGCGCACTTCGGCCGGCACCTTCAGGGTCTCGCGAACCGAGGGCTCCTCGAAGAACGGCGTCACCACGCTCACCTGGCCGCTCGCCGGGATCAGCGCGGCGGTGGTTCTCTCGGATCGATGCCAGCGGATCCCGGTGAAGTACTCGAGCGTCGAACCCGCCTCCACCAGGAGCGCCGCCGTCGCGTGCTGCTGCATCAGTCCCTGGACCCTGGCGAGCCGCGCCCCGTGCTCCTCGGCACTGATCGGCTGGGCGCTTCCGGTCAGCGAGCTCAGTCCCGGCACTGCCGGCGCGGCGCCGGCCGCCGGTTCAGTACCGAGCGCAAGCGCACCGCCTGCAGCCGTATACCCGAGAAACGAGCGCCTGGAGACCGTGGTCATGGCCGACTCCCCTGGTTGGAACCGCGATAAGCGTATCAGGGCTCGATGGCTTCGCAGTAGAATCCGCGCGCCGCGCCCGTAGCTCAGTTGGATAGAGCATCAGGCTTCGAACCTGAGGGTCGGCGGTTCGAATCCGTCCGGGCGCGCGAGTCTCAGGTATGGCCAAAGAGATCGATCAGGAACTTGACGCGATCTTTGCCCACCACAAGGCGCGCGTGGCGCAGGCCCGCAATGAAGCAGCGGCCAGGCCCGCGGCCGAAGAGAATTTCACTGACGCGGCCACGGCTTGCCTGGCCGGAGTGATTGCGCCTGCGCTTCAGCAGATGGCCCAGGCGCTCAACGAGCGGGGTGTGGCGGCGAGAGTGCCAGCGGACGCAAGCGAGGCGCGGATTGATATCCCCGTGAGCAGACACACGCGCCTGGGTCATGGCTTTGGGGGCTACCCGTACCTGCGGGCCAGGCCTGACCGCCAGACGCGGCGGATCCACTTTGAGCGAAATACGTCCGACGCTCGCGGAGGCAGCGCGGTAGGCGACTACGCGATCGCCGAGATCAATGCGGAGTTGGTCAGGGCCCTGGTTATGGATTTGGTCCGCGCACTGTACGCGCCTTTCTAACGGCTCTGCTCGCGGCGCCCCGCCGGCCACATCCTCAAGAGCACGCCATCACGCCTGACGAACTGGTGCCACAGCGCCGCCAAAACGTGAATGCCGACGAGAGCGAACAGCACGTACGCCAGGTACCCGTGGATGTCCTCGGTGGGATGGAAGATCGCGCGATTCTTCTGTACGCCGGGGTCGATGGTGAACAGCCCGAAGTCCAATACCCGCCCGTGCCAGACGAACGTCACGATACCCAGGATCGGTATGACGAGGAGGAGCGCGTAGAGAAGCAGATGCACGGGCCGTGACAGGCGGCGTGCCAGTGCGCCGCTCTCCGCGGGCAGTTCGGGTGGCGGGTGTGTCGCGCGCCACCAGAACCGCGCCATCGCCAGCGCCCAGACGAGCAGTCCGATCAGGGCGTGGATGTTGATCCAGAAGGTCTGCGAGCGCCTCGGCCACGAGTCGTGCAGCAGCCCCAGCACGCCCACCACTGTGACGAGCACCACCATGACCCAGTGAAAGGTCATGGCCCCGCCGCCGTAGCGGGCAATGCCGGGCGTGCGCTGCGGTTCCAGGGCGGCTCCGGTCATTGCCGAATCATAGCGGAATGTTCGCGACGGATGAGCCATCATAGCCACGGACCATGAGCGAGACGGCGGCGAAAAAGAAGACGGGCGGCGCGCGCATCAGGAACCGTCAGCCGAGCAGCCGGCGCCGCTGCCGCTGGGCCGGCCTGACCGATCCGGACTACCTGCGCTACCACGACGAGGAATGGGGGCGGCCGGTGCACCAGGACCGACGGCTCTTCGAGATGCTGATCCTCGAAGGCGCGCAGGCGGGACTGTCCTGGTCGACGATCCTGCACAAGCGCGCGGGTTACCGCCGCGCGTTCGCCCACTTCGATCCGCGCAAGGTCGCGCGCTTCGACGGGCGGCGGCGCGCCGCCCTGCGCCGCGACCCCGGCATCGTGCGCAATCGCCTCAAGATTGAAGCAGCGGTCGGTAACGCGCGCGCCTTCCTCGCCGTGCAAACCGAGTTCGGATCCTTCGACCGCTATCTTTGGTCGTTCGTCGGCGGCCGTCCGATCATCAACCGCCGCGCACGCGGCAAGCTCCCGGCGCGCACCGCGCTCAGCGACAACGTCTCGGCGGACCTCCGCCGCCGCGGGTTCCGCTTCGTCGGCACCACCATCATCTACGCTTATCTGCAGGCCGTCGGGGTGGTGAACGACCACGCGCGCGATTGCTTTCTGGCCCGAAAGTAGCCTTCGGCCGTGGCAGCCTCTTAAGATAGCGGTCCTTTTCAATCCGCCCAGGACAAGATACCCATGAAAATACTTCTCGCCATGGCGGTCACCGCCGCACTCTCGGTCGGGGCGGCCCAAGCCGACTGTCCCTACCCCACGCCGCCCGACAAGATCCCCGATGGGGCTTCGGCCACCCTGCAGGAGATGGTCGCCGGGCAGAAGGCTGTCGGCGAGTACAACAAGGCAGTCACCGACTACGTGAGCTGCATCGACAAAGCGGTGGCGGACGCGATCGCCCAGGGCGGCGACAAACTCAAGCCCGCGCAGAAGGCCGACATGCAGCGTGTCGAGACCCAGAAACACAACGCGGCGATCGACCAGCTGCAGAGCGTGGCCGACCGCTTCAACGAGCAGGTCAAGGTCTTCAAGGCCAAGAGCGCCGGCGACAAGAAGTAGTGCTGACTCCCGCTGAAGCCGACCAGCTCATCGGGCAGCATCTGCAATGCTTACCGATCGAGTCGCTGCCGCTGACGCAGTGCGCGGGCGGCGTGCTGCGCGAGAACATCTACGCCGAGCGTGACCAGCCGCCGTTTGACCGTGTCGCCATGGACGGCGTCGCCTTGGACAGCAGGAGCCTCGCCGGCGGTCGACGCACACTGCGCGTGCAGGCAATCCAGGCGGCCGGCGATCCGCCGCTGACGCTCGCGGCGGCGGGTTCGTGCATCGAGGTGATGACCGGGGCGGTGCTGCCACTTGGCTGCGACAGCATCGTTCCGCTGGAGGATCTGTCGCTCGCGCACGGCGAGGCGCAGCTTGGCTCCGCCACGCGCGTCGAGCCGTGGCAGAACGTCCACCGCCGCGGCAGCGACACCCGTCAGGGAGCATTGCTGCTGTCGGCCGGCGTACGGCTGCACGCGCCGGAGATCGCCGTCGCTGCCTCGGCCGGCATGGCGCGCATTCGCGTCAGCAGCCAGCCGATGCTGGCCGTCATCTCCACCGGTAACGAGCTGATCGAGCCGGGCGAGCCGGTACTGGCGCACCAGGTGCGCCGCTCGAACGTGTACGGCATGGTGAGCATCCTGCGCGAGCACGGCTTTCAGCGTGTCGCGGACGAGCATCTGCTGGACGATGGCGCGGAGCTGCGCGCGCGCCTCAAGTTCCACCTCGAGACCCACGACGTGCTGGTGTTGTCGGGAGGCGTGTCGAGCGGGAAATTCGATCTCGTGCCCGGGGTGCTGCAAGCGCTGGGCGTGCACGCCATCGTGCACACGGTCGCGCAGCGGCCGGGTAAACCGCTGTGGTTCGGCGTGGCCCCCTCCGGTGCCGCGGTGTTCGCGCTGCCCGGGAATCCGGTCTCCACCCTGGTGTGCCTGAGCCGCTACGTCGTGCCTGCGCTGTTCGCGAGCCAGGGCTGCAACCCGGCGCCACCGGAGCGCCTGGCGCTGGGTGCGCCGGTGAGCGTCGACGCGCCGCTGACGCACTTCCTTCCGATACGAATCGAGCAGGACGACTGGGGACGGCCCTGGGCGATGCCCGCTCCCACTAACGGCTCGGGCGATCTGACCGCGCTGGCGGGCACGGACGGCTTCGTGGAGCTGCCCCCCGGCCCGAACACCTATAAAAAGGGGTTCGTAACCCGCCTGTTCCGCTGGGTCTGAAGCGGCGCCTCTTTCGGTCGATAGCCAGCGGCCTGCGGGGTCCGCATACTTGAGGCGATGCAAAGCCACGAAGTCATAGTGCCTCTGAACCGGCGCGCGCCCCCGCGCGACACTCTGCAGCGCCCGCTGCGGGACCTGCGCATCTCGGTCATGGACCGCTGCAATTTCCGCTGTCCGTACTGCATGCCGCGGGAGACCTACCACGACAAGTATCGCTTCCTCGGCTCGCAGGAGCGGCTGTCGTTCGATGAGATCGTGCGCGTCGCGCGCCTGTTCGTGCAGCTCGGCGTGCGCAAGCTGCGCCTCACGGGCGGTGAGCCGCTGCTGCGCCCGAACCTGCCGGATCTCGTTGGCGACCTGACGAGGATCCCGGGCGTAGAGGACGTGGCGCTCACCACCAACGGGGTGCTGCTGGCGAAGTACGCGAGCGAGCTGAAGGCGGCGGGGTTGAAGCGCATCACGGTCAGCCTCGACAGCCTCGATCCGGCTGTGTTCGCCCGCATGAGCGGTGGCTTCGGCGGGGTGGACCAGGTTCTGGATGGCATCGAGCAGGCGCGTCGCGCCGGTTTCGAGCCGCTGAAGATCAACGCCGTCGTGCAACGTGGCGTGAACGACCACACCGCCCTGGACCTGGTGGCGCGCTTCCGTGGCACCGGGGTCATCGTGCGCTTCATCGAATACATGGACGTCGGCAACCGCAACGAGTGGCGCGCGGATATGGTCGTGCCTTCGAAGGAGCTGATGGCGCGCATCGGCGAGCGCTGGCCGCTGCTATCGCTCGAGCCCGGATATCGCGGTGAGGTCGCCGAGCGCTACGCGTTCGCCGACGGCGAGGGCGAGATCGGCTTCATCTCCTCGGTCTCGCAGCCGTTCTGCGGCGACTGCTCGCGCGTGCGGCTCTCGTCCGACGGCGTGATCTACACCTGCCTGTTCGCCACCCAGGGCACGAGCCTGCGCGACTCGCTGCGCGGCGGGGCGAGCGACGATCAGCTGCTCGAGTTCGTCGCCTGGGCGTGGCGCAAGCGCGCCGACCGCTACAGCGAGCTGCGCGCCAGCCAGCCGCACCACCGCGAGGAGCGCAAGGTCGAGATGTTCTACATCGGTGGCTGATGGCCCGCTCGCGCCTCTCGCACCTCGATGCGCGTAACCGCCCGGCGATGGTGGACGTCGGCGGCAAGGCAGTGACACGCCGTGAGGCGATCGCAGAGGCGCGCGTGCGTCTGCCGCGTCAGGTCGCGCGCGCGCTGCGCGCCAGCGGTCACCGTACCGGCAAGGGTCCGGTGTTCGACACCGCGATCCTCGCGGGAGTCATGGCCGCCAAGCGCACCCACGAGCTCATCCCGTTCTGCCATCCCCTGGGAGTCGAGCACTGCAAGGTCGAGATCGAGCACCGCAGCGGCACCGTGATCGTGGTGCGCTGCCGGGTGTCGGTGCACCACCGCACCGGAGTCGAGATGGAAGCCCTCACCGGGGCCGCGATCGCCGCGCTGACGGTCTACGACATGTGCAAGGCGCTCTCGCACGACATCGAGATTACGACGCTGCGCCTGCTTGCCAAGAGCGGCGGCCGGCGGGCGTTTGCCCGCACCGCCACGCGCCGGCGTGCGGCATGAACGCGCCACTTTACGGTCTGGTGCTGGCCGGTGGGCGCAGCACCCGCATGGGCAAGGACAAGGCCGCGCTCAGCTTCCAGGGCACGAGCCAGCTGCAGCGCGCGATGGCACTCCTCGCGCCGCACGTCGAGCGCAGCTTCGTCTCGGTCCGCGCCGAGCAGCGCGATGATCCGCTGCGAGCCGGGTATGAGCAGATCGTCGACACCCGTGACGACCTGGGACCGACCGCGGGGCTGCTTGCCGCGCAACAGCGCTTCCCGCACGTCGCCTGGCTGATGCTCGCCTGCGATCTGCCGTTGCTCGATGCGGCAACGCTCAAGCAGCTGCTGCGCGAGCGTGCCCCGGAGCGGGAAGCGACCGCTTTCCGTTCCAGCCAGGACGGACTGCCCGAGCCTCTGTGCGCCGTATACGAGCCCTCCAGCCGCGCCGGCCTCGCCGCTTATGTCGCGCGCGGCAAGAGTTGTCCGCGCAGGTTCCTGATCGGCGCCGACACACGACTCATCGAGCAGCCAAACCCGCGCGCGCTCGACAACACCAACACTCCCGAGGAGTATGGGGCGGCCATGGCCGCCTTCAGCTCCTCGGCCGCAACTGCGCGCCGCATCAAGGTGCAGTACTACGCGCTGCTGCGCGAGCAGGCCGGGCGCAGCGAGGAAGCCCTGCTCACCACGGCGCGCAACCCGCGCGAGCTGTATGCCGAACTCAAGACCCGCCACCCCTTCTCGCTCGCGCCGGAGGTGCTGCGAGTCGCCATCAACGGGGAGTTTGGCGAGTGGTCGGCAGCGCTCGGCGAAGGCGATGCCGTGGTATTCATTCCGCCGGTTGCGGGGGGCTGAGGATGAAACCCTTCGCCTTCAGCCACACCCCGCTCGACACCACCGCGCTGCGCGCGGCGCTCGTGGACCCGGCGTGCGGCGGTTTCGCCGCCTTCGAGGGGTGGGTACGCGATCACAACGAAGGCGAGCGCGTGCGGCACCTCGAGTACGAGGCGTTCGAGCCGCTCGCCGTGCGCGAGGCTGAGCGCATCGTGGCGGAGGCGCTGGCCCGCTTCGGCGTTGCGCACGCCGCGTGCGCGCATCGCGTCGGGGACCTGGCGGTCGGCGAGCTCGCGGTCTGGGTCGGGGTGAGCTCGGCGCACCGCGACGAGGCATTCCTCGCTTGCCGCTACATCATCGACGAGATCAAGCACCGGCTGCCGATCTGGAAGAAAGAGCACTACGCCAACGGCGATTCCGGCTGGGTCAACTGCGAGCGTTGCGCCGCCCCCGCCGGTCACTCACATGGCGAGGCCGCCGCACAGCGCTAGCGAGCCCCTTACGGTCGGATCTGCCCCGCGCCGCGCACCACATACTTGTACGTGGTGAGCTGTTCGACACCGACCGGTCCACGCGCGTGAAAGCGGTCGGTGGAGATGCCGATCTCCGCGCCCATGCCGAATTCCCCGCCGTCCGCGAACTGGGTTGAAGCGTTGTGCAGCACGATGGCGCTGTCGACCCGCTGCAGGAACGCCTCCGCGGTGGCCTGCTTCCCGGTGACGATCGCCTCGGTGTGCGCCGACCCGTAGCGGGCGATGTGCGCGATCGCGGCGTCGACGCCGTCGACCACGCGCACGGCGATGATCGCGTCGAGGTACTCGGTATACCAGTCGTCCTCGCTCGCCGGGCGCACCCGCGCGTCGGCCTGCTGCACGATCGCATCGCCGCGCACCTCGCAGCCCGCCTCCAGCAGGTCCCGCAGGATCGGCGTCAGGTGCGTGGCCACGCACGCGCGATCGACGAGCAGCGTCTCCGCAGCGCCGCAGATTCCCGTGCGGCGCATCTTGGCATTGAGCGCGATGGCGCGCGCCATTGCCAAGTCGGCGTCGCGATCGACGTAGACGTGACAGTTGCCTTCGAGGTGGGCGATCACCGGCACCCGCGCCTCCTGCTGCACGCGCGCCACCAGCGACTTGCCGCCACGCGGCACGATGACGTCGAGATACTCGGTCATGCCCGCGAGCATGTAGCCCACCGCTGCGCGCTCGGTGGTCGGTACCAGCTGGATGCAGCTCTGCGGCAAACCCGCGGCGGTGAGGCCGCGCGTGAGGCAGCGGTGCAGCGCGGCATTCGAGTGGCGGCTCTCCGAGCCGCCCCGCAGGATCACCGCGTTGCCCGACTTGAGGCACAAGGCGCCCGCGTCCGCCGTGACGTTGGGACGGCTCTCGTAGATGATGCCGATGACGCCGAGCGGCACCACCACGCGCTGGATCCGCAGCCCGTTCGGCCGCTGCCACTCGGCGAGCGTGGCGCCGATCGGATCCGGCAGAGCGTGCACCTCGGCAACGCTCGCGGCGATCGCCTCGATGCGGTCTTGGTCGAGCCGCAGCCGCTCGAGGCGCGCACCGCTGATGCGCGCCGCACGCGCCGCGGCAACGTCGCGCTCATTGGCCTCGAGAACTTCCGCACGCTGCGTGTGGATCGCGGCGGCGGCGGCCGCGAGGGCCGCGTTCTTCTGCGCCGTGGGAGCCCGTGCCAGAGTCGCGGCGGCGGCCCTGGCCGCCTTGCCGAATTGCTCCAGCAGCTCCCCGACGTGAGCGCCGTCCATCCTACCGTCCTAGAGCCGCGCCGGCGCGACCTCGGCCGGGGCGGGAAGAGCTGGCGCACGCAGCAGCACGAGATCGTCGCGGTGGATCATCTCGTCGCGCCCGCGGAAGCCGAGCAGCTGCTCGATCTCGGAGGATCTGCGTCCGATGATGCGTGCTGCGTCGGCGTCGCAGTACGCGACGAGCCCGCGCGCAACCTCGGTGCCCTCGGCGGTGAGCACGCTGACGGTATCGCCGCGCTCGAAGCGGCCGCGCGCACCGGTCACGCCCGCCGGCAGCAGGCTCTTGCCCTCCAAGAGCGCCCGCAGCGCGCCGGCGTCGATGGTGATGGCGCCGGCGGGGCGCAGCGTGCCCGCGATCCACTGTTTGCGCGCCGCGGCCGGGGTGGCGCTCGGCACGAACCAGGTGCACGGAGCCCCCTCCTCGAGGCGTCTCAAGGGGTGCCGGTGCAGGCCCGCGGCGATGCACATGTGGCAGCCTGCCGCGACCGCGATGCGGGCCGCGAGCAGCTTGGCCGTCATGCCGCCGGAGCCAACCTGGGAAGCACTGCGACCGGCCATGGCCTCGATTTCCGGGGTGATCTGCCGCACCTCGGGCACGATCCGTGCGCGCGGGTCCTTGTTGGGATCGGCGCTGTAGAGACCCTCGACGTCCGACAGCAGCACCAGGCAGTCCGCGCCCGCCATCTGCGCCACCCGCGCCGCGAGCCGGTCGTTGTCGCCGTAGCGGATCTCGGCCGTGGCCACCGTGTCGTTCTCGTTGATCACCGGCAGCGCGCCGAGTGCCAGCAGCGCTTCGAGCGTGGCCCGCGCGTTCAGATAGCGCCGGCGTCGCTCGCTGTCTTCGAGCGTCAGCAGCATCTGGGCCACGGTGACCTCGTGGTTCTCGAGCAGTTCCTTGTAGGCGTGCGCCAGCCGGATCTGTCCGACCGCCGCCGCCGCCTGGCTTTCCTCCAGCCGCAGCGTTCCCCGCCGCAGACCGAGCCGCCGCCGGCCGAGTGCGATCGCGCCGGAGGACACCAGGATTACCTGCTGGCCGCGCTTGCGCAGACGCAGCAGGTCCGCGACCAGGGTCTCGAGCCAGGCGCGGTTGAGCCGGCCGCTCTCGGGATCGACCAGCAGCGCCGAGCCCACCTTCACCACGAGCCGCCGGGCCCGCGTGAGGGGCAGCGCGTTGGTGGCAGCAGCCTCGCTCATGATTGCAAAACTATACGCAATCGAGCTGCGTTGCCCAACCCGGGCGCACCCCCTACACTGTTGCGGCGCGAAGATGCTGCCAAAAAAGGTGGTCGGTGAGCAGAGATTACGAGCCGGTTCCCGGACAGTGGTACGAGAACCTGGAAGAAGAAGAACAGTTCCGCGTGCTCTCGATCGATGAGGACTCGGAGCTCATCGAGATCGAATATCTCGATGGCGACATCGAGGAGCTCGACCTGGAGGCGTGGCACGAGATGGACCTCGAGCGTATCGCCGAGCCGGAAGGCTGGTCGGACGACGACGAGGACGATGACGAGGAAGAAGAGGAAGACTGGGACGAGGAAGACGACGAGGACGATGACGACTGGGATGAAGACGAGGATGAGGCCGACGAGGAGCAGGACGAGTATTGACCGCACCCGGCGTCGATAGCTGGTACCACGAAAAAGAATCGGCCTGGCTCTACCGGCAGGTAGCCGGCGCGGAACGCGATCCGCACAAACGCCGGCTGTTCGAGCAGCTGGCGATCGCAGCCGAAGAGCAGGCGGTGCGCTGGGAACTCATCGCGGCAAAGGCGGCACCCGCCGGCGCCATCCCACGTGCTTTCGATCCCTCGCTGCGCGCGCGCATCGTGGCGCAGCTGCTCAAGCGCTTCGAGCCGCGCTCGCTGCGCGCGGTACTGGCGGCGATGAAGCTGCGCGGCCTGTCGGTCTACAGCTCGCTCCCCGGGAGCATCGGCGGCCACGCGATGCCAACTTCGCTCGCCGAAGTCGGCGCACGCCACCGCAGCAACTTTGGCGGCAGCCTGCGCGCCGCCGTATTCGGGGTAAACGACGGCCTGATCTCCAACGTGAGCCTGGTGCTCGGAGTGGCGGGGGCCGGCGCCGCGAGCGGCTACGTACTCACTGCCGGCGCCGCCGGGCTGCTCGCCGGCGCCCTGTCCATGGCAGCCGGTGAGTACGTCTCGGTGCGCTCGCAGCGCGAGATGTACGAATACCAGATGGCGCTCGAGCGCGAGGAGTTGGCGGAGTACCCGGAGGAAGAAGCCGAGGAACTCGCCCTCATCTACCAGGCACGCGGCGTCGACCTCGAGCAGGCGCGCACCGTCAGCCGTGCGCTGCTCGCGCGCCCGGAGCAGGCACTCGATGTGCTGGCACGCGAGGAGCTGGGGCTCAACCCCGATGACCTGGGGTCGCCGTGGCGCGCCGCGAGCGTGTCGTTCGTCACCTTCGCACTCGGTGCCGCCGTGCCCCTCGTGCCGTTCGTGGCGCGCGTGGGCGGGACGCGCGCGCTCGTGATGGACGCCGCCCTGACCGCGGCGGCGCTGTTCGCGGTTGGTCTCGGCCTGTCGCTGTTCACCGGGCGCGCCGCGCTGCGCAGCGCGTTGCGCATGGTGCTGATCGGCGGCGGCGCCGGGACGGTGAGCTTTCTGGTCGGGCGCGCGCTCGGCGTTGCGATCGGCTGAGTGGCGGGCGCGACGGACAGACCCCCTTGAAAAAGCGCCGCGCGGTCCCAAGGCTGGCGACTGAGGAGGGGTAACGGTACAGTGCCTGCCCCACTACGAGTGGACATCTCATGAAACGCATCCTGCTGTTCGTCGCGACCAACGTCGCCGTCCTGCTGGTGATCACGATCGTGGCCCGCGTGCTCGGGCTCGACACCTACCTCGCGGCGCACGGCCAGAGTCTCGAGGGTGTGCTGGTGTGGGCGGCGCTGTTCGGCTTTGGCGGCGCGTTCGTTTCCCTCGCGATGTCGAAGATGCAGGCCAAGATGTTCATGGGCGTGCGGGTGATCGAGCCGCAGTCGGCCGATCCCACGGCGCAGTGGCTGCTGTCGGTGGTGCAGCAGCACGCCAGCCGGGTCGGGGTCGGCATGCCGCAGGTCGGTATCTTCAATTCGCCCGAGCCCAACGCGTTCGCCACCGGTATGAGCCGCAACTCCGCGCTGGTGTCGGTGAGCACCGGGCTCCTGCAACGCATGAACCACCAGGAAATCGAAGCGGTGCTCGGGCACGAGATGACGCACGTCGCCAACGGCGACATGGTAACGCTCACCCTCATCCAGGGCGTGGTGAACACCTTCGTATTGTTCCTGGCGCGCGTGGTCGGCAACATCATCGACCGCGCCGTGTTTCGCTCCGAGGACGGACGCGGCATCGCGTCCTTCCTTACGTTCTACGTCCTGCAGATCGCCTTCGGCATTCTCGCCACCCCCATCGTCATGTGGTTCTCGCGTTGGCGCGAGTTCCGCGCCGACCGCGGCGGCGCGCAGCTCGCCGGAACAGCGAACATGATTGCGGCTCTCGAGGACTTGAAACGTGTGCACGAGCCGCTGCCCGCGCAGCAGCTGGCGGCCTTCGGCATCGCCGGCGGCGACCTCGGCAGCGGACTCAAACGCCTCTTCATGAGTCATCCGCCGCTCGATGAGCGCATCGCGGCACTGCGGGCGCTGGGCGCGAACTGAAGGAGCAGGGCGATCCCCGCAGCCGACATCGCCGGGTCGCTGCGCGGCATCCTCGGCAGTGACGGGCTCCTGAGCGGGGAGGCCTGCGAGCCGTACCTGACCGATCACCGCCGGCTGTATCACGGCCGTGCGCTCGCCGTCGCCCTGCCTCGCTCCGTGGCTGAAGTCGCGCGGTTGCTCGCGGTGTGCGATGAGGCGCGCGTGGGCGTCGTGCCCCACGGTGGCAACACCAGCTACTGCGGCGGGGCGACCCCGGACGAATCGGGCCGGCAGCTGGTGCTGTCCCTTGCGCGGCTCAACCGGGTGCGCAGCATCGACGCGGAGAACTTCTCGCTGGTGGCGGAGGCGGGTTGCATCCTGGCGCAAGTGCAAAGCGCCGCGGCCCAGGCGGACCGCTATTTCCCGCTCAGCGTCGGCTCCGAGGGCAGCTGCCAGATCGGCGGCAACCTGTCCACCAACGCCGGGGGCTTGAACGTACTGCGTTACGGCATGATGCGCGACCTGGTGCTCGGACTCGAGGTCGTCCTGGCCGACGGCCGCGTGCTGCCCGGGCTCTCGGGTCTGCGCAAGGACAATACCGGCTACGATATCCGTGCGCTGTTCCTCGGTGCCGAGGGCACCCTCGGAGTCATCACCGCGGCCTGCCTCAAGCTCTTCCCGAGGATCCGCAGCAGCGCGACCGCGCTGGCCGCCCTCCCCGGCGTGCCCGCCGCGGTGGCGCTCCTCGGCCGCTTGCGTGAGGCGAGCGGGGATCGCGTCAGTTCCTTCGAGCTGATCCCGCGGATCGCGCTGGAGCTCACCGTGCGCCACATTCCCGGCGTGAGCGATCCGCTCGGGGCGGCTCACGCGGGCGGGGCAGCGCCCGCGTGGTACGCGCTGTGCGAGCTGACCTCGCCGCGCGCCGGGGAACCCCTCGATGCACTGCTCGCCGAGGAGCTGGGCGCCGCCCTCGAGGCGGGCGAGGTGCTCGATGCCGCGGTGGCGCGCAGCGAGCGCGAACGCGCGGCGCTGTGGAAGCTGCGCGAGACGATCCCGGAAGCGCAGCGCCACGCAGGCGCGGGCCTGAAGCACGATATCTCGGTCCCGATCAGCGCCCTGGCGCGGTTCGTGGAGCGCGGCGCGGCGTGGGTGAGCGCGCACGTACCCGAGGGACGGCTGGTCGCCTACGGCCACGTGGGCGATGGCAACCTGCATTTCAACCTGAGTCAGGCTCCGGGCGCGGACGCGGCGGCGCTGCTGGGGCGCGAGGCCGAGGTACGGCGTGTACTGCACGACCTGGCGCACGAGCTCGGCGGCAGCTTCAGCGCCGAGCACGGCATCGGGCAACTCAAGGTGGAGGAACTCGAGCGCTACGCGCCCGCCGCCGAGCTCGCACTCATGCACACGCTGAAGCGCGCCTTCGACCCGCACGGCATTCTCAATCCGGGCAAGGTCGTGCGCGTCCAGTGAAGGAGCAGTCAATGTCTCAGCGGCAGGTACTGATATGGCTCATCGCGGCAGGACTTGCGGCCTGCACCCGGCACGCGCCGCCCCCGGCGGCGCCGGCGCGCGCGCCCGCTGCGGCAGCGACCATGGCCGCCGCCGGCGAGGGGCCACGTATCGCGATGTCGGCCGACAACGTGCACCTGGAATATCGCGTGTACGGGAGCGGCGAGCCGGCGGTCATCCTGGTGCACGGCTGGGGCGGCAATGCCGAGTATTGGCACGGGCAGATCGACGACCTCAAGGCGCGCTACACGGTCGTGGCGCTCAATCTTGCCGGGCACGGCGCCTCGGGCGGCAACCGCACCGACTGGTCGATCGCCAACTACGCCGGCGACGTCGCCACCATCGCGCGGCAGATCCCCAACCCGCATATCGTCCTGGTCGGCCACTCGATGGGGGCCACGGTGGCCCTCGCCGCCGCACCGCTCATCGGCTCGCGCGTGATTGGCATCATCGCCGTGGATGCGCTGCGCTCGATCGGCCTGCCGCCCATGAGCTCGCGCGAAATCGAGCTGAAGGTCGCGCCGTTCCGTGCCGACTTCATCGGCGCGACGCGGGCGCTGGTGAGCAACTCGCTGTTCGAGAAGGGCGCGGACCCACTGCTGGTGCAGAAGGTTTCCTACGACATGTCGCTGCGCTCGCCGGCGGTGGCGATCCCGAGCCTGCAGAGCCTGCTGGCATTCGACTTCGCTACGCTCTTGCCGGCGGTGCACGTGCCCGTGTACGCCATCAACTCGGATCTCGCCCCTACCGACGTGGCGCGCATCCGCAAGACCCTGCCGCAGTTCACTCTCGACGTCGTGCCTCACACCGGGCACTTTCTCATGCTCGAAGCGCCGCAGCGGTTCAACCCGCTGCTGCTGAAGGATATCGACGCACTGGCCCGGGTGTCGCCCCGCTAGCGCGCGCCGGCGCGGCGCCTTGCCAAGGTGCCGCGCGCGACAGCAGGTCGTCCCGGTCCGGGGTGAGCGCCCCGCATCGTACACTCAGCCAGCCGACATCCAGCACGATGCGCTGAGTGTCCATCTGCGCCCACGCCGTGGCGACCGGCGCCTCGCTCCCCGCCTCGCGCAGCAGCAGGATGAGCGCGTCGCGATCGATGGCATACGGCCAGTCGGCGCCGTGCAGCATCAGCTCCAGCCGCCGCCCGTCGGGCGTCGTGAAGCCTGCGCGTCCGCCCTGGTCGTACAGTTCCAGCGTCGTAAGCGGCCGCAGCTCGCGCGGGCTGCCGCTCGCGGACCAGGCGATGCGGCACGAGTAGAGCGAGAGCTCATCGGGTGCGAAGCGGTCGAATCCGATGATCTCCTGCAGCAACTCGTCATCGCTCGCGCGCAGCAGCCGGCGGCGATACCAGTACAGGTCGGCGCCGATCACCAGCTGGTAGTCGAGATAGCGCGCCGCCACGGGGCCGGCGCCGTCCAGGCAATCGTGGCCGTGTGTGCCGCCGCGGAACTGCCCACCCTGACGCTCGAGGACGAGATCGCAGCCGGGGAAAGCCCTGAGATCCTCGAGCGCGAGGTCGGCCAGCAGCTGCGGCCGATAGTTCAGGTGCAGCCACCGGCCCGGCTGGCGCAGGCTGTAGACCCGCGCGCGTACCGCGCGCGCGGACTCATCCGCCGGCTCGAGTGCCAGCAGCAGCTGGCGGCGCGGTTGCTCCGGCGAATCCTCGAGAAACTCCTCGAGATACAACACGTGCGCGCCCAACCAGGGAAGTTTCACCGGCGCCACGACGGTGCGCACCCGGCGCTCGCTCTGCAGCGGCCACGGCAGACCGTCGCCTTCGGTGCTGTACACCACCTGCTCGCTCGAGTCGCGCATGCCCGACCACAGCTGCTGCAGTGCCGCGACCTCGCCGCCGTCCACCGCCGCTGCGGCCACGACCAACACTGCGAGAAGCGCAGGCATGTGGCGGGCTGCGAGGGTTGCGCCGCCTCAGGCGTCCTTGCGCAGGCGGACCAGGCCTTCCTGCGCGGCACTCGCAACCAGGCGGCCGTCGCGCGCGAACACGCTCGCGCGGGCGAAGCCGCGCGCGCCCGAGGCGCTGGGACTGTCCATTGCGTACAGCAGCCAGTCGTCGACCCGCAACGGACGGTGAAACCACATGGCGTGATCGATGCTCGCCATCATGATCGAAGGCTGCAGGAGCGAAGTGCCGTGGGGAAGCGTCGCCGTGTCGAGCAGGAAGAAATCCGACACGTAGGCGAGCATGCGCCGGTGCAGCATCTCATCGTCGGCGAGCCGGCCGACGGCGCGGAACCACACCTGGCGTGCCGGCGGCGCGCGCCGCGGCTGCAGGTAGTCGATCGGCTGCACCGGTCGGAACTCGAATGGCCGCGGCTGCTCGAAGAAACGCCGCACGCGCTCCGGCAGGCGTGCCAGCTGCTGCGGCGGCGGTGCGCTCGCCTCCGGCACGCTGTCGGGCAGTGGGACCTGCGGCATCTCGATCTGGTGATCAAAGCCGCTCTCCTCGACCTGGAAAGAGGCGGTCATGTTGAAGATCTGCTGGCCGTGCTGGATCGCCACCACGCGGCGGTTGGCGAAGCTGTGGCCGTCGAGGCTGCGGTCGACCTCGTAGACGATCGGCGCGTTGCAGTCCCCGCGCCGCAGGAAGTAGGCGTGCAGCGAGTGCACCACGCGCGCCTCGACGGTGGCCGCCGCCGCGGACAGCGCCTGGCCGAGCACCTGTCCGCCGAATACCTGGGGAGCGCCGATGTCGCGGCTCTCGCCCCGGAACAGATTGACCTCCAGCTGCTCGAGCTCGAGCAGCTGCAGGAGGTCCGCCAGGCGCTGGTCCATCGGCGGCTTGCCCCTTCAGTTGAACTTGAACTTGCCGTGCATCAGGGCGCTGTGGCCGGGGAAGGTGCACAGATAGCTGTAGTCCCCGCCCCTGGTGAGGATCGAGGTGGAGAAGGTGACGCTGGTGCTCTCACCTCCGCCGATCACCTTGGTATGCGCCAGCACCCGCTTGTCACCGGGCGCCAGGTAATTGTTGGCGAGCCCGGCACCCAGACCCGCCTGGTCGACCGCCGACATGTCGGCGGTCTTCACCAGCACCCAGTCGTGGCCCATCGCCTCGCGCGGCTGCTTGCCGGCGTGATGCAGCGTCACGGTTATCTCCTTGCAGGTGGCTGGAGCCGCGAGCTCCTGCTTGTCGTACTGCATCAGATCGTTGCCCGAGATCTCGAGCTTGCACGGGTCGGCGTGCGCGGCCAGCGGCAGCGCGAGTGCGGTGAGCGTGAGGGTGGCGAGAGTAGTGCGCAACATCATCATGTGGGACTCCTGGTTGCGATCAGTCCGGTACTCCCAGACGCTGGTGCATCACCGGGCTCGTGGTGGTGTACTGAAGGAACTGCTTCTTCTGTGGATACAGGTGGTGCTGGATCGCAAATGCGGCCAGCGCCGCCTCGTGGAACCCGGACAAGATCAGCTTCTTCTTGCCCGGGTAGCTATTGATGTCGCCGACCGCGAATACGCCCGGGAGACTCGTCTGGAACTTCTCGGTGTCGACCTTGAGCACGCGCTTCTCCAGCGCCAGGCCCCATTCCGCGATCGGCCCGAGCTTCGGATGCAGCCCGAAGAACACCAGCAGCTGCTCGGCCTGCAGCCCCTGGTGTGCGCCGTCGGGGGAGCGGATGTTGACGCCGCGCAGCGCACCGTCTGCGACGATGAGCGAGGCCGGCAGCGCCTCGAAGCAGCGCATGCGCCCGCCGGCCACCAGCTCGCGCATCCGGGCCACCGAAGCCGGAGCGGCGCGGAACTCGCCCCGCCGATGCACGAGGTCGAGGCTGCGCGCCTTGCCGGCGAGCTCCAGCGTCCAGTCGAGCGCCGAGTCGCCGCCGCCGAAGATCACCAGGCGCTTGCCCGAGAGCTCCCCGGCATTCCTCACCCGATACTGGATGGCGCCGCCCTCGAAGGCCTCGGCGCCGTCGATGCCGATGCGCCGCGGCTGGAACGAGCCCACCCCCGCCGCGATCACCACCGCACCGGCGTCGAAGGCAACGCCGCCGGCGGTGCGCAGGCGAAACCGGCCGCCGGCGCTCACGGCAAACTCCACCACCTCGTGACCGAGGTGCAACTGCGGCTTGAAGGGCTTGATCTGCTGCAACAGACGGTCGACCAGCTCCTGGGCAGCACACACCGGCAGCGCAGGAATGTCGTAGATCGGCTTGTCGGGGTAGAGCTCCGCGCACTGGCCGCCGGGGTGCTGCAGAGAGTCCACCACGTGTGCGCCTATGCCGAGCAGCCCCAGCTCGAACACCTGGAACAGCCCGCAGGGCCCGGCTCCAATGATCACGACCTCGGTGCTGATCGGCTCCCCGGCAGCGTTGGCTGGACTCTCGCTCAAGATGATCGCTTTGGCACATCGATGGCGGCACGTGTATTGTAGAGGGTCTTCCCCGCGCTCGCATGATCAAACTCAACGTCAACGGCGCCGAGGCGCAGGCCGATGTCGATCCCGACACGCCACTTCTGTGGGTGCTGCGCGATACGCTCGGTCTCACCGGCACCAAGTACGGCTGCGGCATGGCGCTGTGCGGCGCCTGCACGGTGCACGTGGCCGGCGCGCCGGTGCGCTCGTGCGTCACGCCGCTGCGCGCGGTGGGAACCCAACCGGTGCTCACCATCGAGGGTTTGTCGCGCGACCGCAGCCACCCGGTTCAGCGCGCCTGGATCGAGCTCGAGGTCCCGCAGTGCGGCTACTGCCAGTCCGGCCAGATCATGTCGGCGGCGGCGCTGCTGGCGCGCACCCCGCAGCCATCGGACGCCGACATCGACGCCGCCATGGCCGGCAACATATGCCGCTGCGGCACCTATCAGCGCATCCGCGCCGCGATCCACCGCGCCGCGGTGCTCAAGGCCGGCGGCTGATTCCGCCATCCGCAACCGTAACAGGAGCTCCCTTGACGTCCAATGCCGAACTGCATGCCCGCCGCCAGCAGGCCGTCCCGCGCGGCGTCAGCAACTCGCTCGCGGTGTACGCCGAGCGCGCCTCGAACGCCGAAATCTGGGACGTCGAGGGGCGCCGCTACATCGACTTCGCCAGCGGCATCTCCGTGCTCAACACCGGGCACGTTCACCCCAAGGTGCGCGAGGCGATCGCCCGCCAGCTCGACAAGCTCACTCACACCTGCTTCCAGGTGACCCCGTACGAGAGCTACATCGCGCTCGCCGAGAGCCTGAATGCGCTCGCCCCGGGCGCGGGTCCGAAGAAGACCATCTTCCTGACCACGGGAGCGGAAGCGGTCGAGAACGCCATCAAGATCGCGCGCTTTCATACCAGGCGCTCGGCGGTGATCGCCTTCTCGGGCGGCTTCCACGGCCGCACGCTCGGTTGCATCAGCCTCACCGGCAAGGTGCAGCCCTACAAGGCGGGCTTCGGGCCGATGCTGCCGGAGATCTACCACCTCCCCTACCCCATGCCTTATCACAACGTCACCGTCGAGCACTGTCTCGAGGCGCTCGAGCAGTTGTTCAAGGCAGACGTGGATCCGGCACGGGTGGCGGCGATCATCATCGAGCCAGTGCTCGGCGAAGGCGGCTTCTACGCGGCGCCCCCGGAGCTGTTGCGCCGTCTGCGAAGCCTGTGCGACAGCCACGGGATCGTGCTGATCGCCGACGAGATCCAGTCCGGCTTCGGGCGCACCGGGCGCATGTTCGCGATCGAGCATTCGGGGGTCGAGCCGGATCTCATCACCATCGCCAAGAGCCTCGCGGGCGGAGTGCCCCTGTCGGCGGTGACCGGCAAGGCCGAGATCATGGATTCGCCGGGCCCCGGGGGACTGGGCGGCACCTTTGCCGGCTCGCCGCTCGGCTGCGCCGCGGGGCTTGCGGTGCTGCAGGTGATGCGCGAAGAGCAGCTGCTGAAGCGCGCGCAGGAGATCGGACGTTTCATGAGCTCGCGCCTGAAGGGTCTGCAGGTGCGCTTCCCGTGCGTCGGCGAGGTGCGCAGCCTCGGCGCGATGGTCGCGGTGGAACTGGTGAAGAATTCGCGCGCCGACTCACCCGACCCGGATCTGACCAAGGCGCTGGTGCAGGCCGCCGCGCGTCACGGGCTGGTCATCCTCTCGTGCGGTGTCTATTCCAACGTGATCCGATTCCTCGCGCCGCTCACGATCTCCGACGCCCATCTCAAGGAGGGTTGTCACCTCTTCGAGCTGGCACTGGACGAGGTGGCGGGCGCGGGCCTCAAGGCGCGTGCCGCGCTCTAGGCGCGCGCAGCCGCGGCGCGCGGGGTACGCGTCAGGCCCGCCCGGCGTTGGCGTCGGTCGGGGTGTGGAAGTACTCGCTCTCGGAGGCGAGTTGCTCCATCAGCCGCTTCAGCTCCGCCATGCGGCCCTGCGCGGTGCTGATCGGCATGCAGTCCTGGCAGCGCGGATCACCGCACGGTTGGCGCGAGTACAGCCAGTACTGCAGCGCGCCGGCGAGCAGCCCGTCGGCGATGTCCCAGAGGTCGGCGTCCTTGTCTTTGTCGGCGATCCGGTTGCCCAGATCGACCGCCTTGGAGAAAGCTGCGTCAAAGGTATCAGCAAGCTCGGTCATAGCTGGCGGCGGCCCTTCATCGATATCGGTAGTATAGGGCAAAACCGACAGCGGTCAACCGGCCGCGACCTGCGCTGCCGGGTAGCCGGCTTCAATGCACTGCCGCGCTCTACTTTATGCGATGCCCGCCACGGATCCCGTCACTTGTGGCGGGCATGATGGCGGGCGGCTGACGGACCGAGCGGACCAAGCTGCCGATCAACGGCTTATGTCGCATGCACCAAGCTATTACTGAAACCAAGCGTTCAGCCGCGCCGCAGCCCCCGCCGGTGCGGCGCGCCGCCTGCGCGCACCGCGCCTCGGCGTCGGCTGGCGCCTCGGCCTGGGACTTGCGGCGGTGGCAGCGGTGCTCGTCGTGGGCGAGGTCCTCGCCACGCGCACCTCGCGCGAGGCGCTGCAGGCCGTGCGCAGCATGCGGGACGCGCAGGAGCCGCTCGCGACCCGTGCCAGTGCCGTGCTCGAGCGGCTGGTCGACTACGACCGCGCCGTCGTGGCCTACGTTCAGGCGCGCAGCTCCGCAGATTTCGGCGCCATCACCGGCGCAGGCGATGCGCTCGAGGGGGCGATCTCCGACTACTTCGACGGCGCGCCGCGCCCGCCGCTCGGCCCTGCGACGCTGGCATTGCGCGCCCAGCTGAGCGCGCACATCGCCAGCGGCGCGAGCGCTCGCGAGCCGTGCCGCGCAGCGCGCTCAATGGGTCGACGAGCGCCACGCCGCGCTCGAGGACGTCTACCAGCGAATCGCCAGCGCCGGCGGCTCGGGACTTGCGATCAACGGCACCCAGGTGGTCGCACAGCGCTCGCTCGCCGAGCTGCAGACCGCCATCGACAGCATCCGCGGCAACTACGACTCCCCGGCAGTCACCGCGCGCCGCGAGCGCAACTTCGAGGCGGTACTGAATGCCCACACCGCGGAGCTGCAGATCGCGCCGGGCCGCGCATGGCTCGCCCTCGTGCGCGAGGATTTTGCCGAGGCGCGCGCGCTGCGGCTCGCCATCGCGCACTACGACGAGGTGAGCGACGCGCAGTGGCATAAGGTGCTCGAGGACAGCGCGGCGCTCACCGCCGGCGTGCAGGAGCAGCTGCAGAAGCCGGCGCGGCGCGGACTGCTGCGCGCGGCGCAGCACGCCGAGAATGCCGGCGAAATCGCCGAACGCACGCTCGCACTCACGGGCGCGGCGGTGCTGGCGCTGCTCTTGCTCGTGTCGCTGCTCCTCACGCTGAGCATCAGCCTGCCGGTACGCCGCCTCACAGCCGCGACGCGCCTGCTCGCCGGAGGCGACCGCGCGGCGCGCGCTCCGCGCGGCGGCTCGGCCGAGATCGACGAGCTGGCGGAATCCTTCAACACCATGGCGGACCGGATCGTGCGCGCCGAGGCGCAGCTGCTTGCCCACCAGGCGGAGCTCGAGCGGCACGTGGCCGAGCGCACCCGCCAGCTGCACCACCTCGCACACCACGATCCGCTGACACAGTTGCCGAACCGCCGGCACCTGTCGGCGCGCCTGGGCGCGGCGCTGTCGCACGCCGGTACCCAGCAACTGCTCGCACTGCTGTTCGTGGACGTGGACAACTTCAAGTCGATCAACGACACGCTCGGGCACAGCTTCGGCGACCGCGTGCTGCAGCACATCGCCGACCGGCTGCACGCCGCGACCGGCGGCCACGGGCTGCTCGCCCGGCTCGGCGGGGACGAGTTCACGGTACTGCTCGAGGATGTCGAGTCCGCCGAGGAAGTGGCGCAGTGCGCCGCCCGAATCGTCACCACACTGCAGCAGCCGCTCACCGTCGACGGACGCCTGCTCACCACCAGCGCGAGCGTCGGCGGAAGTCTGTACCCGGAACACGCGGCAGATGCCGAGGGCCTGCTGCGCGCCGCCGACGTGGCATTGTTCCGTGCCAAGGAGCTGGGGCGCAACCGCTACGTGCTCTACAGCCCCGAGCTCTACGACGCCGCAGCACAGCGCTTCCGCCTGGAGCAGTCGCTGCGGCGCGCGGTCGAGGGCGGAGAGCTCCTGCTCATGTATCAGCCCCAGGTGCTGCTGCATTCCTTCGAGGCGACGGGGCTGGAGGCGCTCTTGCGCTGGCGCAAGCCCGACGGCCGCATCGCCACCGCCTCGGAATTCGTGCACGTGGCGGAGCAGTCCGGTCTCATCCACGAGCTCACCGGGTGGGTGCTGCGCGCGGCGGCCTCCACCGCCGCCGGCTGGCGCGCGCAGGGCTGGCAGCGCGCCTGCGTCGCGGTCAACGTCTCGCCGCCGCAGTTCTTCGAGAGCGACTTCGTCGAGCAGGTCGCCCGCACCCTGGAAGTCACGGGGCTCCCGGCGAGCGCGCTCGAGCTGGAGATCACCGAGACCGTGTTCCAGACGGGCAGCGCCACCATCGAGTCGCTGCACCAGCTGCGCACGCTCGGAGTGTCGATTGCGCTCGATGACTTCGGCATCGGCTACTCCTCGCTCACCTCCCTCGAGCAGCTGCCCATCACGCGGGTCAAGCTCGACCAGCGCCTGGTGGCCGGCGTCGACACCAACCCGCGCTCCGCGGCCATCGTGCGCTCGATCGTGGCTCTGTGTCGCGGGCTCGGGCTGCAGGTAGTAGCCGAGGGAGTGGAGCGCGCCGCGCAGCTCGAGTTCCTGTCGCACTGCGGACCGATCGGCGTGCAGGGCTACCTGCTCGCGCACCCGGTGGAGGCGATCGCGGCGGCAGCCGAGGCGCAGGCGGCGAGCGAGCGGGCGCGGCGCACGCTGGAGGCGGCCGCGCAGAGTCCGCGCCACGACCCGGGCGACCCGCTGGTATTCGTCGGCAGCTCCGGTCGGCGGCGTATACCCTGAAGGAATTAAGCGCGACGCGCGGCACATCGCCCCGCGCCCGTACGCGATAGTTCCGCCTCTCCTCCAACCAACAGCGCGTTGCGTGTCAGGACGAAGTCCGCACTTGGTGTAGTCCGCGCCGCACAGGATCACCGCAAAGCAGAACGCCGCAATGTGGTCCTGCAGGCAGCCGCCTGCACCGCAATGTCCGACGCAGCCCGTCATACCAGCACGACGGCACCCGGCTTGCTAGACTTTCCAGCGTGCTGCTCACGGAACAGGAAATCTATCACTTCAGGGAAGGCACCTACGTGCGGGCCTACGAGCGCCTCGGCGCGCACGCGGCACCGGCGCCCGACGGCACACCCGCTACGCATTTCGCCGTGTGGGCTCCGAACGCCTCCGCGGTCTCGGTGATCGGTGATTTCAACGGCTGGGAGCGCGGCCGCCATCCGCTCGCCGTGCGCGCGGACTCCTCGGGCATCTGGGAGAAGACCATCCCCGGGGTCGGCGCCGGCACTCTCTACAAGTATCACGTGACCCCGCAGGGCGGCGGTCCCGCCACCGACAAGGCCGACCCTTACGCGTTCCGCGCCGAGCTGCCCCCGCGCACCGCCTCGGTGGTGTGGGACTTGTCCTACACGTGGAGCGACGAGGAGTGGGTGCGCGAGCGCCGGCGAGTCAATGCGCTCAGCGCCCCGTGGTCGATCTACGAGTTGCATGCGGGATCCTGGCGTCGCGTGCCGGAGGAGGACAATCGTCCACTCGGCTACCGCGAGCTGGCGCACGCGCTCGCCGACTACGTCACCGAGCTCGGCTTCACGCACGTGGAGCTGCTGCCGGTGATGGAGCATCCGTTCTACGGCTCGTGGGGCTACCAGGTCACCGGCTACTTCGCGCCGACTTCGCGTTACGGCACGCCGCAGGACTTCATGTATTTCGTCGACTACCTGCACCGCCGCGGCATCGGCGTGATTCTCGACTGGGTACCGTCGCACTTTCCGACCGACGAGCACGGGCTGGCGCGCTTCGACGGCACGCATCTCTACGAGCACGCCGACCCGCGCCAGGGGTTCCACCCCGAGTGGAGCAGCTCGATCTTCAACTACGGCCGCGCCGAGGTGCGCAACTTCCTGGCCAGCAACGCGCTGTTCTGGCTGGAGAAGTACCACATCGATGCGCTGCGGGTGGATGCCGTGGCCTCGATGCTCTACCTCGACTACGGCCGGCGCGCCGGGGAGTGGATCCCCAACCGCTTCGGCGGCCACGAGAATCTCGAGGCGGTCGAGTTCGTCAAGCAGCTGAATCTCGCCGTGTACCGCGATCATCCCGCTACCCAGACGATCGCCGAGGAGTCGACCGCGTGGCCGATGGTGTCGCGTCCCACCTACCTCGGGGGACTCGGTTTCGGCCTGAAGTGGAACATGGGCTGGATGCACGACACGCTCAAGTACTTCCAGCAGGACCCGCTGCTGCGCAAGTATCACCACAGCCGTCTCACCTTCAGCATCTGGTACGCGTTCACCGAGAACTTCCTGCTGCCGCTGTCGCACGACGAAGTGGTGCACGGCAAAGGGGCGCTGATCGGCAAGATGCCCGGCGACGAGTGGCAGCAGTTCGCGAGCCTGCGGCTGCTGTTCGGCTACATGTGGACCCACCCCGGCAAGAAACTCCTGTTCATGGGCGGGGAGTTCGGCCAGCGCCGCGAGTGGCAGCACGAAGAGAGCCTCGAATGGCACGTGCTGCAGTACCCGCTGCACGCCGGAGTACAGCGCTGGGTACGCGACCTGAACCGTCTGTATCGCGACACGCCTGCGCTCCACGAGCAGGACTTCAGCGAGGCGGGCTTCCAGTGGCTCGACTGCGACGATGCCGACGAGAGCGTGATCTCGTTCCTGCGCCGCAGCCTCGACGGCGAGGTGGCGGTGGTGGCGTGCAACTTCACCCCGGTGCCGCGCGAGCGCTACCAGATCGGCGTGCCGCGCGGCGGCCGCTGGGACGAGCGGCTGAACAGCGACGCCGCCGACTACGGCGGCAGCGGCATGGGAAATCTCGGCGCACTGCAGGCCGCGGGCGATGCCGCTCACGGTCATCCGCACTCACTCTACGTGCGGCTGCCGCCCCTGGCGGTGGTGGTGTTGACGCCGGGGTAGCTGCGGAAGCTCGCCCCCATGAAAGCGCGGCAAGGCCCGGCGCTCGGCGCTGACCCTCTGTGGTTCAAGGACGCCGTGATCTATGAAGTGCACGTGCGCGCCTTCTGCGACGGCAACGACGACGGCTTCGGGGACTTCAGGGGGCTCACCCGCAAGCTCGACTACATCCAGGATCTGGGCGTCAACACCATCTGGTTGCTGCCGTTCTACCCGTCCCCGGGCCGCGACGACGGCTACGACATCGCCGACTACCGCAACATCCATCCGCAGTACGGCACGCGTGCCGACTTCCGCAGTTTCGTGCGCGAGGCGCACCGCCGAAACTTAAGGGTCATCACCGAGCTGGTCATCAACCATACCTCGGACGCGCATCCCTGGTTCCAGGCGGCCCGGCGTGCCGCGCCCGGGTCCAACAAGCGCAGGTACTACGTCTGGAGCGACACCACGGAGCGTTACGCCGGCACGCGCATCATCTTCAAGGACACCGAGAGTTCCAACTGGGCCTGGGATGACGAGGCGCAGGCGTACTACTGGCATCGCTTCTTCAGTCACCAGCCGGATCTCAATTTCGACAATCCGCACGTGGTGCGTGCGGTGTTCCGCATCATGGATTTCTGGCTGCGCATGGGGGTCGACGGCTTTCGCCTCGATGCCATCCCCTACCTGGTGGAGCGCGAGGGCACCAGCAACGAGAACCTGCGCGAGACCCACGAGATCATCAAGCGCATCCGCCGCGAGATCTCCGGCAAGTACTCGAGCCGCATGCTGCTGGCGGAGGCCAACCAGTGGCCCGAGGACGTGCGGGAGTACTTCGGCGACGGTACCGACGAGTGCCACATGGCGTATCACTTTCCGCTCATGCCGCGCATGTACATGGCGATCGCCCAGGAGGACCGTCACCCGATAGTGGAGATTCTCGAGCAGACGCCCGACATCCCCGACACCTGTCAGTGGGCCATCTTTCTGCGCAACCACGACGAGCTGACCCTCGAGATGGTGACCAGTGTGGAGCGCGACTACATGTACCGGGCGTACGCCGCGGAGCCCCGCGCGCGGCTCAATCTTGGCATCCGGCGCCGGCTCGCGCCCCTGATGGAGAACGACCTGGAGCGCATCAAGCTGATGAACAGCCTGTTGCTGTCGATGCCGGGCTCGCCCAGCATCTACTACGGCGACGAGATCGGCATGGGCGACAACTTCTTCCTCGGTGACCGCAACGGCCTGCGCACTCCGATGCAGTGGAGCCCGGACCGCAACGCGGGCTTCTCGCTCGCCGACCCGCAGCAGTTGTACCTGCCGCCCATCATGGACCCGGTGTACGGCTACCAGGCGGTGAACGTCGAGGCGCAGACCCGTGACCGCTCCTCGCTCCTGAACTGGATGAAGCGCCTGCTGCAGGTGCGGCGCATGTCACAGGCCTTCGGCCGCGGTACGCTGCGCTTCATCCGTCCCGGCAACCGCCATGTGCTGGTGTACCTGCGCGAGTACCAGGCGGACACCATCCTGTGCGTGGCGAACCTGTCGCGCTCCGCCCAGCCGGTCGAGCTCAATCTGGCCTCGTACAAGGGCACCGTGCCGATCGAGCTGCTCGGGCACACGGTGTTTCCGCCGGTCGGGACGCTGCCCTACCTGCTGACCCTCCCCGGCTACGCCTTTTACTGGTTCCGCCTGAGCCGCGAAGCCGAAGCGCCGCCGTGGCACGACGAGCACGCCGCTCCGGAAGATCTGCCGGTGCTGGTGCTGATCGAGGGGTGGAACGGCTTCTTTCCCGAGCGCGTCGCGCAGTGGCGCGTGGCGCACGCGACGCAGCTTGCCGCACAGCTCGAACGCGTCGTCGCCGCGCTGGTCGCGACGCAGCGCTGGGCGGCGCCGCCGGGCGCGGTGTTGCCCGGGACGATCGATCGCGAGGCGAGCCTGCCCGGTGCAAAGCTCATCGACTATCTGCTGCCGGATGCGGCGTTCGATCGCTGGCTCGTCGGGATCTACCGGGTATCGCACGGCGCGCAGGCCGGCGAGTATTTCCTGCCGTTGACGATGGCGCTCGAGGACAGTGAAGAGGAGCGCTGCCGCAAGCTGCGCGCGGCGGCGCTGGCGCGCGTGCGCCAGCACTCCGCCGTCGGCGTGCTGGCGGACGCCTGTGCGGACGAGGAGTTCTGCGGCGCGCTGGTCGAGGCGGTCGGCGCCTCGCGCGAGCTGCCGGCATTGCACGGGCGGCTGTCGTGTACGGCGACCGCAATGTTTGCCGACCTGCGCGGTGTGCCGGGCGCGAGTCTCGCGGTCGGGCCGGTCGGTGCGCAGGGCGGCAACACCACCGTGCGCCTGGGAAACGCGCTGTTTCTGAAGATCTGCCGCAAGCTGCAGGCGGGGCTCAACCCCGGCGTGGAACTCGGCCGCTATCTCACCGAGGTTGCGCGCTTTCCCAACACCGTGCCGCTCGCCGGGTCGGTCGAGTACCGGCGCGCCGACGGCGAGCATTTCACGCTCGCGCTGTTGCAGGGGTTCGTCGAGCAACCAGGGTGACGGCTGGGATTACAGCGTCAACCACCTGGTCCGTTTCCTCGAGGAGCGCATCACGCGCGCCGTGGCGCCTGGAGACACGCACGCACTCTACCTCGCGCTGATGAAGACGCTCGCCGAGCGCACCGCGCAGCTGCACTGTGCGCTCGCGGCGGCGACCTCGGAGCCGGACCTCGCACCCGAGCGCATCACGGCTGCGGACCTCACCGCGGAGCGCCGCGCCCGACTCGCTGCCGCGGAGGCGACCCTCGAGCTCGTGGGGCAGCACGGAAAGCAGCTGCCGCCGCCGGCGGCGGCCGATGCCGCCAGTGTCCTCGCACAACACCGCCAGCTGCTGCGACGCCTGCGCGCCGCGCCACCTGCGGTGCCGCGCGGCGTCAGAATCCGCTGCCACGGCGACTATCACCTGGGACAGGTGCTGCTGAAGCACAACGACTTCGTCATCACGGACTTCGAAGGTCCGCCGGGGCGCAGCGTCGCTGAACAGCGACGCAAGCGCTCGCCGTTGACGGACGTGGCCGGGCTGGTGCGCTCGTTTGCATACGCGCGCGAGATGGCGTTACAACGGTGTCTGCTGACCTCGGCGGACGAGCGCGCCAAATGCGAGCCGCAGCTGCAAGAGTGGGAGCAGCAGGCACGGCGGGTGTTCGTCGCAGCCTACGATGCGATCGCGCGACCGGGCGGCCTGTATGCATCGCTGGAGCAGGTGCAACCGCTGCTCGAGCTGTACGAGCTCGATACCGTGCTCGCGGACCTGCGGCAGGAGCTGCCCGGAAGGCCCGAGTGGGCCGGCGTGCCGCTGCGCAAGCTCGCCACCTTCGCGCGCTAGGAGACGCACGTGCAGCCACGGAATCGGCGCCGCCATCTCATGCCCTTCGGTGCGCAGCTCACCGACGCGGGAGAGGTGTGCTTTGGCCTGTGGGCCCCGGCGGCGGGCCAGGTCGATCTGGTGCTGTACGAGGGGACCGCAGAGCGGCTCATCCGCATGAGCGCGCGCCCGGATGGTTGGTTCACACTCAAGACCGCCGCGGCGCGGGCCGGCAGCCGCTATCGGTATCGGATCGATGCATCCCACACCGTCCCCGACCCTGCCTCGCGCAGCAACCCGCAAGGGGTGCACGGGCCATCGGAAGTGGTGGATCCGGCGGCCTTCGCCTGGGACGACGGACAGTGGCGCGCCCCACCCTGGCACACGGCGGTGGTCTACGAGCTGCACGTCGGAACCTTTGCCCCGCAGGGCACCTTCGCGGGCGTCGCGGCGCACCTGGCGCACCTGGCGCGGCTCGGGGTCACGGCGCTGGAGCTCATGCCCGTGGCGGCGTTCCCCGGCACGCGCGACTGGGGCTACGACGGAGTGCTGCAGTACGCGCCGCACACCGGCTACGGCCGGCCGGAAGAGCTCAAGTCGCTGATCGCGGCCGCCCACCGTCACGGACTCGCGGTGCTGCTCGATGTCGTCTACAACCACTTTGGCCCCGAGGGCAACTACCTGCATCTGTACGCGCCGCAATTCTTCACCGAGCGGCACCCGACCCCATGGGGCGCGGCGATCAACTTTGACGGCCCGGGCAGCCGCACGGTGCGCGATTTCTTCATCCACAACGCACTCTACTGGCTCGAAGAGTTTCATTTCGACGGCCTGCGTCTGGACGCCATTCACGCGATCCACGACGACGGCGAGCCGCACATCGTGCGCGAAATCGCGGCTGCGGTGCGCTCGCGCCTGCCGCACGAGCGCACCGTGTACCTCACCGTGGAGAACCTCGACAACGGCGCGCACTTCCTCGGGCCCGCCGGTACTTCGGAAGTCCACGATGCGCAGTGGAACGATGACGCGCATCACTGCCTGCACGTGCTGCTCACCGGAGAGTCGGCCGGCTACTACGGCGACTACAGCGCGCGGCCGCGCTCGCTCCTGCGCCGCTGTCTGCGGGAAGGCTTCGCCTACCAGGGCGAACGTTCCGCCTATTGTGGCGGTCCGCGCGGAGAACCGAGCGCCCAGCTGCCGCCGTCCGCGTTCGTGAACTTCCTGCAGAACCACGACCAGGTCGGCAATCGCGCCGCGGGCGAGCGGCTTGCGCAGCTGGTGCACGACAGGGAAGCGCTGCGGGCGGCAGCCGCGGTACTGCTCCTTGCGCCCTTCCCGCCGCTGCTGTTCATGGGTGAGGAGTGGGCGGCGCCCGAGCCCTTCCCCTGGTTCTGCGACTTCGAGCCGCAACTCGCCGCGCAGGTGCGCATCGGCCGCGAGCGCGAATGTCCGGGCGGCCCCGACCCCACCGCCATCGCCACCTTCGAGTCCGCGCGCCTTGACTGGAGCAAGCTCGCCGAGCCACGGCACGCGGCGGCCCTCGAGTACTACCGCATGCTGCTCGCGCTCCGCCAGCGCGAGATCGCGCCTCTCCTGTCGTCCCTCGGCGCGGACCGGGCGGCAGACCGCGATCACGGCGATGTGCTCACCGTGAACTGGAACGGTGGCGGGGTGTCCCTGCAGCTGCTCGCCAACCTGAGCGCACGCACGGCGCAGGCCCCGGAGCGCGCCCCGGGGCGCGTCCTGTTCGCTACGCACGCCGGCCTCGAGGCGGCCGCAGAGCTGCCCCCTGGAGCGTCGTGTGGAGGGTGGAGCGCACCGATGGCCGGCGTTGAGCGCACCGGCCGGCGCGCCGGTCGCAGCGGCACGCGGCCCCCGGAGCTGCCATCCCCCGCGCCACCTACCGCGTGCAGCTCAACTCCGGCTTCACCTTTCGCGACGCCACCGCGATCGTGCCGTACCTCGCAGCTCTCGGCATCAGTCACGTGTATTGCTCGCCGTACTTCCGTGCACGTAGCGGCAGCACCCACGGCTACGACGTGGTCGACCACAACGCGCTCAACCCCGAGATCGGCACCGCGGAGGACTTCGAGCGATTCGTCGCGGCGCTGCGTGCCCACGACATGGGGCACATCGTCGACATCGTTCCCAACCATGTGGGCATCCTCGGCGCCGACAACGCCTGGTGGATGGACGTGCTGGAGAACGGCGAGGCCTCGGTGTACGCGGCGTTCTTCGACATCGACTGGGCGCCGTCCAACCGACAGCGCGCGCACAAGGTGCTGGTGCCGGTGCTGGGCGAGCCGTACGGCACGGTGCTCGAGCGCGGCGAGCTCGAGCTGCGCTTCGAGGCCGCGACGGGCTCCTTCGCGGTGTTCTACGGGCCACATCGTTTTCCGCTCGATCCGTGCACCTACCCGCGCGTGCTGGACCGCACCGCGGCCCTGGTATCCAACAGCGAGCTCGAGAACATCCGCCGCTGCCTCGCCGCCCTGCCCGACCGCCACCAGTCCGCACCCGAGCAGATCGCCGAGCGCGACCGCGACAAGGAGCAGCACAAGCGGCGCCTCGCGGCGCTCGCCGCCGGCAACGGCAGCGTCGCCGCGGCGATCGAGGCCGCCGCACGCAGCTTCGCCGGCTCGCCGGCGGAGCCGGCGAGCTTCGATACGCTGCACGAGCTGCTCGAGCTGCAGGCTTACCACCTCGCCTACTGGCGCGTGGCGGGCGATGACATCAACTATCGGCGCTTCTTCGACGTCAACGATCTGGCGGCGCTGCGTATCGACAACGAAGAGGTATTCGAGGTCACCCACCGGCTGGTGCTGGAATTGATCGGCGCGGGCAAGATCGACGGTCTGCGCATCGATCACGCCGACGGACTCTACGACCCGGCCGGATACTTCCGCCGCCTGCAGGCCCGGGTCGCGGCGGTCACGGGCCGCCTGGCCGCGGTCGGCAGCACGGACCAGGCCCGGCCGCTGTACCTCATCGTCGAGAAGATCACCGCTTCCTTCGAGCACCTGCCGGGCGACTGGCCGGTGCACGGGGAGACCGGCTACCACTTCGCCAACGTGGTGGGCCGCATGCTGGTGGACTCCGCTACCCGGCAGCGCATGGACCGCGTCTACCGCGGCGTGCTCGGCCGGCCGCTCGAGTGGCGCGACGTCGCCTACGAATGCCAGCACCTGGTGCTGCGCCGCTCGCTCGCATCCGAGCTCAACGTGGCGGCCAACCAGCTGACCCGCATCGCCGAGTCAGACCGGCGCACCCGCGACTTCACCTTCAACAGCCTGCGCGATGCGCTCGCCGAGGTGATCGCCTGCTTCCCCGTGTACCGCACCTACGTCGCGGACACGGTCTCGGAGAGCGACCGGCGTTACATCGAGTGGGCGATTGCCGCGGCACGTGCGCGGCGCAGCACGACCGAGGCGCCGCTGTTCGACTTCGTGCGCGCGGCGCTGTTGCTCGAGCTGCCGGCGGCGGGCGAGGAGCTGCGGCGGCGCATGCGCGCCTTCGCGATGAAGTTCCAGCAGATCACCGCCCCGATCACCGCCAAGGGGATCGAGGATACGGCCATGTACCGCTACAACCGGCTGATCTCGCTCAACGAGGTCGGCGGCGAACCCGGCGGCTACGGCGCCGGCGTGCGCGCCTTCCACGGCGACGCCGAATACCGCGCGCGCCACTGGCCGCACGAGATGCTGGCCACCTCCACCCATGACACCAAGCGCTCCGAGGACGTGCGCGCGCGGCTCAACGTGCTTTCGGAGATGACGACCCCGTGGCGCGATGCGGTGCGGCGCTGGAGCCGCATCAACCGCACGCGCAAGCGTGAGGTGGAGGGGGCGCCGGCTCCCTCCAGCAACGACGAGTACCATTTCTATCAGACCCTCCTCGGTACCTGGCCGCTGCTGCCGCTGGATGATGCTGGCGCGAACCTCTACCGCGAGCGCATCGAGGCTTACATGGTGAAAGCGGTACGCGAGGCGAAGGTCTCCTCGAGCTGGGTCGACGTCAACGCCGGGTACGAGGAAGCGCTCCTGCACTTCGTGCGCAGCACGCTCGAGCAGCGCGAGGGCAACCTGTTCCTGGCCGATTTCCTGCCGATGATGCGCCGGGTGGCGCGCTTCGGCCTGCTGAACAGCCTGTCGCAGACCCTGTGCAAGCTCACCGCACCGGGGGTTCCCGACATCTATCAGGGCAATGAGATCTGGGACTTCTCGCTGGTCGACCCCGACAACCGCCGTCCGGTGGACTATGCGCAGCGGCGCTCATTGCTCGATCAACTCCAGCACGCGGACGTCTCGCCCCGGACGCTGCTCGCGCACCCGCAGGACGGGCGCTGCAAGCTACTGCTCATCTGGAAGGCGCTCGAGCTGCGGCGCCGGCATCCGCGGCTGTTCCGCGACGGGGACTACCGGCGCCTGCGCGTGCACGGCGAGCACGCCGCGCACGTGTGCGCCTTCCGGCGGCGCTTCGCACGCAGCTCGCTGGTGGTGATCGTGCCGCGGCTCCTGCGGCGGCTGGTGGGCGACGACGGCCCGCTGCCGCTCGGCCATGGCGTCTGGGGCGACACGCTCGTCGAGCTGCCGCGCGAGGAGCGCCTCGGCCGCGGCTGGCACGGTGTGCTCGACGAACGGGAGCTCCCGACGGTGCGCCACGGCGCGGCCGCTGCGCTGGCACTCGGCGACGCGCTGATGGAATTCCCGGTGGCGCTGCTCAGCGCAGGCTGCGACGCTGCGGATGCAGCGGGCGGCTGATGCCGGCAGCGGAACGGGCCGGTTCCAACTTTGCGTCAACGCGGCCGGCGCTGACACGTTGACGTCAGCGTACACGGTGAACCGGGTGAATGCGGAGGGCTCCATGAGTCATCGCAATCTGCAACTGTCTGTAACACTGTCCGCCGTGGCAGTGCTGAGCGCGTGCGCGAGCATGCCGCAGCAGCAGCCCGGCGGTGACCTCCCGGCCCGGGCGCGCTACATGGCTTACGCCGGCCCCCCGATCGATCACTTCAACTGGATGGGCCGCATCGACGGCTGGGAGGCCCTGAGCGACGATGAGCTGCTGGTTTTCGTCGGCTCCAATGGCGCCTATTACCTGAAGGTCTGGTCGCCGTGCGGAGCGCGTGGCGGGTTGCGCTGGGTGAACGGCATCGAGCTCACCCGCTCGATCACCGGCTCGGTGTACGCGCGCCTCGACTCGGTCCAGACCGATGGCGTGAACTGCCCGATCTCCGAGATCCGCCCGGTCGACTACAAGAAGATGAAGCAGGACGCGCGCGCGCGGCATAACGCGCAGACGGCCGGCACGCCACCCGCCCAAGCCGCGCCGCAGTAAGCGCTGTTCAGCAGTCAGCGGTAGCCCGTTAGCGATAGCCCGTTTTTTGAGCTCCTTACGGCGTGCTCGGCTGGTGAAGTAAGGTGTCAGCAGTCACCTGTAGCCCGTTCGCTGAGCTCCTTACGGAGTGCTCGGCTGGTGAAGTAAGGTGTCAGCAGTCACCTGTAGCCCCGCGCCTGCAACGCGAACAGCTGCGCGTACCGTCCGCCGGCGTGCATCAGCTCCTCGTGCGTACCGCGTTCGACGATCCGGCCACGGTTGAGCACCACGATCTGGTCGGCGATGCGCACCGTCGAGAAGCGGTGCGAGATCAGGATGATGATGCGATCGTGCGCCAGCTGGCGGAAGTGCTCGAACACTTCGGCCTCGGCCTGGGCGTCCATCGCGGCCGTCGGCTCATCCAGCACGAGGATGTCGGCGCGCGAGCGCATGAAGGCGCGTGACAGCGCGATCTTCTGCCACTGCCCGCCCGAGAGCTCGCGGCCGTCGCGGAACCACTTGCCGAGCTGGGTGTGAAAGCCGGCCGGCAGGGACTCGATGAACTCGCTCGCCCGCCCCTTCTCGGCCGCCGCGCGCCACAGTGCCTCGTCCTCGAAATGCCGCTCATCACCGGCGCCGACGTTCTCTCCGACCTGCATCTGATAGCGCACGAAGTCCTGGAAAATGACGCCGATGCGACCGCGCAGCGCGCCCTGGTCCCACTCCGCGAGGTCCCGCCCGTCGAGCAGAATGCGTCCCGAGGTCGGTGCGTACAGGCGCGTCAGCAGCTTGATCAGCGGTCGTCTTGCCCGAGCCGTTCTCCCCCACCAGCGCCAGGCTCGCTCCCGGCTTCAGGTGCAGCGTCACGTGCTCGAGCGCCGGCTCCTCGGCGCCCGGGTAGGCGAAGCTCACGTCCTCGAACCGGATGCCGTCCTCGGGATCAGGACCGTGGGCCGCCGCTCCCGGCGGCGGCCGGCACCGCGGTCTCGAGATACTCGTACAGCGTCGACAGATACAGGTTGTCCTCGTACATCCCGCCGACCGCCGCGAGCATCGCCGACACCGCCGCCTGTCCCTGGCGAAACAGCGCAAGGTACATGGTCATCTGCCCGAGGGTGATGAGCTGCCGCACCGTGCTCACCGCGATCCAGGCGTAGGCGCCGTAGAGTGTTGCAGTGGCGATGAGTCCCAGGGCGAAGCCCCAGGCGTCGCGGCGCACCGTGAGGGAACGATCCTCGCCGTACAGGCGACGGAAGATGTCGCGATAGCGCTCGAGCAGGCGCGGTCCGAGGCCGTAGAGCTTGACCTCCTTGGCGTGGTCCTCGCGCGCGATCACGGTCTCGAGGTACAGCTGCATGCGCGTCTCGGGGGAGCGCCAGCGAAACAGCCGAAAGGCCTCGCCGGAGAATTTTGCCTCGGCGATGAACCCCGGCAGTCCGGCGAGCAGCAGCACCGCCACCGCCCAGGGCGAGAAGTGCGCCAGCAATACCGCGTAGCTCGCGAGCGAGATGCCGTTCTGCACCAGGCCGAAAGTGCGCGTCACGAGACTCAGGGGCCGGGTGGAAGCTTCGCGGCGCGCGCGGGTGAGCTTGTCGTAGAACTCCGAGTCCTCGAAGTGCTGCAGCTCGAGGGTGAGCGCCTTCTCCAGGATCATCACGTTGACGCGTTGCCCGAGCTGCGCCCGCAGCAGCGACTGGCACAACGACAGGCCGCGCTGCGCGGCCGCGATCGAGGCGACCAGCGCACCCTCCAGCACCACCAACCCCACGACCCGGGTGGCATCGCCTCCGCTGCGTATCGCGCCGACCACCGCGTCTACGATCAGGGAGCCGATATAGGCGACCGAGGCGGGCAGTACGCCGGCGACGAGCGTGAGCGCCCCGAGTGCGATCGTGAGTGCGCCGCTGGTGCTCCACACCAGCTCCAGCGCCCGACGGCTGTAGCGGAACACGCCGAAAAAGCCGCGCAGCGTCGGACTGTCGGCGGACCCGGACGCGAAGGGGCCGCGGCGGGGAGGATGGGCGGCGGTGGCCATCAGGGGGGAGGCGGCGCGACGCGGGTGATCAGCCGCGAGCCGCGCTTGAAGAACACGTAACTGTAGATCCAGGAGGACAGTACCGCCAGGCGGTTGCGAAAGCCGATGAGCACCGTGACGTGCAGCGCCATCCACGCGAGCCACGCCAGCAGTCCTCCGAAATGTACCCGGCCGATCTCGACAACGGCGCGTGACTTGCCAACCGTCGCCATCGAGCCCTTGTCGCGGTAGTGGAACGGACGAGCGCGGGCGCCCGGGGCACCGCGCACCTCGGCGTCGATGAGCCGTGCCACGTAGCGCCCCATCTGGATCGCGCCCTGTGACACGCCAGGGACCGGCTGGTCCGTCCCGGCCTCGATGAGCCACGCGGCGTCGCCGATGACGAACGCATCGGGATGGCCGGGCACAGAGCAGTCGGGCAATACCGCCACGCGGCCGCCAGGGCCGAGCGCCACGCCGAGCGCGGCGCCGAGCGGCGACGCGCGCACTCCGGCCGCCCAGATCACGTTGTGACTGCGCAGCCGCTCGCCACCCGCCTCGACGCCCTCGGCAAACACCCCCGTGACCGGTGTCCCGAGCCGCACCTCGACGCCGAGAGCGTGCAGCTGCGCGAGGGCCCGTGCGGATGAATCCGCGTGCAGCGCCGGCAGCACGCGCGCTCCCGCCTCGATGAGAATGACGCGCGCGCTGCGCGTGTCGATGTTGCGGTAATCGCGCGGGATCACGTCCACCGCCAGCTCCTTGATGGCGCCGGCGAGCTCGACGCCCGTGGGGCCTGCGCCGACGATGACGAAAGTCAGATGGGCGGCGCGCCGTGCGCCGTCCGGCTCGAGCTCCGCGGCCTCGAACGAGGCGAGCAGGCGCGAGCGGATGTAGGTGGCTTCCTCGACCGCCTTCATGCCGGGCGCGAAATGCGCCCACTCCGGGTGCCCGAAGTAGTTGTCCACCGCGCCGGGGGCGAGGATCAGGTAGTCATAGGGGATGCGATGTCCGTCCGCATACAGGCAGCGCCCGGCGAGATCGACGCGCTCAACCTCGGCGCGCATCACGCGCGCGTTGCGCTGGTAACGCAGAATGGTGCGGATCGGCTGCGCGATGTCGGCCGGCGCGAGCGCCGCAGAGGCCACCTGGTAGAGCAGCGGCTGGAACAGGTGGTAGTTGTTGCGGTCGACGACCAGCACGTCAGCCGGCGAGCCCCTGAGCACGCGGGCGGCGAACAGTCCGCCGAAGCCGCAGCCCACGATCACGATCCGCGCCTGCCCCGTGTCGTGCAAGCCGTGCCTCCGCCGCTCGTTTACCACCCACGGTGCGATCTGGGGGCGATTATCGTTTATTCCAGTTGTGGGCGCGCTCGCACAGGCTCTCCACCCAGATCTCGCACAGCTCCACGGCCTCGCGGGGACGGAAATTGCTCGGCTCCAGGCACCACTCGAGCCACAGGCCGTCCACCAGAGCGGTGAGTCCGATGGCCGCCTGACGCAGATCGACGCGGGCACACACCCGGGCCGCGGAGCGCCGGCGACGGCGGCCGCGTGGCGCCGCTGGTCGCTCCTCTGCCCCGCGTACCAGATCCGCGAGCATCCCGCGCAGCAAGCGCGTGTAACCCCGATAGGTCTCGCTCTGTACTCGCTGGATGAGACGCGAGTGCCGGTACAGGCCCCAGAATACGACCCACACCGCGAGCACGTCGGCGCCCAGGTTTGGCGCCGAGAACGATGCCTCGAGAAACGCACGCAGCCGCGCACGCGGCGAGCTGCCGGCGCACGCCACCGCCGCCTGCAGCCCGTCCACCAGCTCGCCGTTGAAGTGCCGGTAGGCGGCCGCGATCAGCCCGTTCTTGTTGGGAAAGTGGTGGTTGATGAGGCCGACGGAAACGCCCGCCTGGGCGCTGATGGTGCGGATCGAGAGCCCCTCGTGCCCATAGCGCTTCAGACATTCGATGGTGGCCGCGATCAGCGCCGCGCGCCGCGTCTGCGGCAGCTGGCGCTCGAAGCGCGGGCGGTGCGCCGCCCGGGGCCGCTTAGGCATCGGGTGGCTCAGGCCACCCGCCGCAGCCGTCCGCGGCGAAAGTCGGCGAGGATCTCGCGCGCGGCATTGTGACCCGGAGCCCCGGTCACCCCGCCCCCCGGGTGTGTACCGGCACCGCACATGTAGAGTCCGGCAAGCGGCCCGCGATAGTTGCCGTAGCCGAGCATGGGCCGCGCCGAGAACAACTGATCGAGACTGAGCGCGCCGTGAAAAATATCCCCGCCCACGAGGCCGAAGGTCCGCTCCAGGTCGAGCGGGCTCATGACCTGGCGCCCGAGCACGGCGGACTTGAAGTTGGGCGCGTACGCATTCACGGTGTCGATCATCAGATCCGCGACCGTGTCGCGGTGCGCATCCCAGGACTGCCCGTTGGGGAGCTCCGGCGCCACGTGCTGACAGAAGAGGCTCGCGACATGCATCCCCGGAGGCGCCAGGGTGTCATCGAGTGTCGACGGGATCACCATCTCCACGATCGGCCGGCGCGACCAGCCGAAGGAGCGGGCGTCAAAGTAGGCCTGCTCCATGTAGCCGAGCGTCGGCCCGAGGATGATGCCGGCGGTATGGTGATCAGCGGGCGCGCGGCCCGGCAGACAGCTGAAATCCGGCAGCTCGGCGAGCGCCACGTTCATGCGGAAGGTCCCCGAGCCGCAGCGCCAGCGGCCGATGCGCTCGCGAAACTCCCCGGGCAGCGCCGCGGGTGCGATGCAGCTTGAGATAGAGGAGCTTCGGGTTGAGGTTGGAGACTACGGCGGCGGCGCGCAGCGTCTGCCCGGACTCGGTGACCACGCCGACGGCGCGGCCGCCCTCGACCAGCACTTCGCGCACCGCGCTCGAGACCCGGATCACGGCGCCGCGCGCCGTCGCGGAGCTTGCCATCGCCTGGGTGATGGCACCCATGCCGCCGATCGCGTGGCCCCAGGTGCCGCGCTTGCCATTGACCTCGCCGAACACGTGGTGCAGAAGCACGTAGGCGGAGCCGGGGGTGTAGGGGCTCGCGTAGTTGCCGACCACTCCGTCGAAACCGTAGACGGCCTTGATCGGGTCGCTCTCGAACCAGCCGTCGAGATAGTCGCCCGCGGACATGGCGAACAGCGCGAGCAGCTCGCGCCGCAGGCTCATATCGAGCCGGCGCAGCCGGCCGCCGACGCGCGCGGCGCGCACCAGTTCCGGCAGCGCCGCGCGCCAGCTCCCTTGCACGGCGTTCGGCGGCGTGGCGAGCACCAGGTCGCGCAGTACGTCGGCGATTGCATCAAGGCGCGCGCCGTAGGCGGGCAGGCGCGCCGCATCGCGCGCCGAGAAGCGCGCCACCTCGCCCGCCGTGCGGCCTTCCCCGGTCAGAAGATAGCCTCCATCGGCGGTGGGCAGGAAGTTGGCGCAGCGCCGCTCGACCACCCGCAGCCCGTGGGCGGGCAGATCGAGGTCGCGGATGACCTTCGGATTGAGCAGCGAGACCGTATAGGAGGCGACCGAGTTGCGGAATCCGGGATGGAACTCCTCGGTGACCGCGGCGCCGCCGACGACGGCGCGCCGCTCGAGCACCGTGACTTTGAGTCCCGCGCCGGCGAGATACGCCGCGCACACCAGCCCGTTGTGTCCGCCGCCGATGATCAGCGCATCGCAGCAGGCTGCGGGGTGCGCGCTGTCAGAATTCCGCATCGCGGTGAATCCGGCCCGGTAAGCTGAGCGCGGCAGCGGCGCTTGCGGGCGGTTGCTGGGGGTCAGGCTTCATGGCAGCGGCGGCAGGGCGTCGTTGAACGGTCGTATAATAACATGGGCTCACATCGTAACATCGGGCCGTTCCTCGCCACCATGCTGGTGGCGAGCAGCATGGTGGGCTCGGGCATTTTCCTGCTGCCCGCGACGCTCGCCACCGTGGGCAGCATCACGGTCATCGGCTGGATGATCGCCACGGCGGGGGCGCTGCTGATCGCCGTGGTGCTCGCCAAGCTCGCGCAGGTCGCCCCGACGGCGGCGGGCCTGTGCGCCTACCCGGGCGAAGCGATGGGCCGCTACATGGGCTTCCAGGCGAGCGCCATCTACTGGCTCGGTTGCTGGTCCGGCAACCTCGCGATCGCGATCGGCGCCACTGGCTATCTGGCGCACTTCTTCCCGGTGCTGGCCGCGCCGTTGCCGGCAGCCTGCGCCACCATCGGGCTCATCTGGGCGCTGACGCTGCTCAACATCGCCGGCCCGCGGCTCGTGTGCCTGTGCGACTCCTTCACGATGATCCTCGGAGTGATCCCGATCCTGCTGGTCGCCGTGGCCGGCTGGTGGTACTTCGACCCGCAGCTGTTCCGCAGCTCCTGGAACGTGCAGCACCTGCCCGTCTATCACGCGATCCCCGATTCGCTGGTGCTGGTGTTCTGGGCCTTCCTCGGACTCGAGAGCGGCTCGATCGCGACCGGCGTGGTGGACAACCCGCGACGCAACGTGCCGCTCGCGACGTTATGCGGCGTACTGATCGCGGGCCTGATCTACGTGGGCTCCTGCAGCGTCATCATGGGCCTGATCCCCGCGCAGCGCCTCGCGACTTCCACCGCACCGTTCGCCGATGCGGTGCGCATGATGCTCGGCCCGGTGGCCGCGGCGAGCGTCGCCGTGATGGCCCTCGTCAAGATCGTGGGTACCCTCCTCGGCTGGATCCTGCTCACCGCGCAGATGGGCAAGGCGGGTGCGGACCGCGGTCAGTTTCCGCGCGTGTTCGGCCGCGTCGATCACCGCGGGGTTCCGGTCGCGGGCCTGCTCATCGTCGCCGCCGTCAGCAGTCTCATCGCACTCGTCACCATGTCGCCGACACTGGCCGAGCAGTTCGGCAAGGTCATCGAGGTGACCGTGATCCTGACCCTGCTCAACTACCTGTATGCGTGCGTCGCGGTGTGGTACTACGCCCGCCTGCCCACGATCGCACCAGGGGAGCGTGCACAACTGAAGCGTTACCAGCCACTGGCGCTCGCCGCCATGGTGTTCTGCCTCATCCTGATCGTACGCTCGGATGCGACGCTGCTGGCGCTCGCGGCGATCATCGTGTTCCTCACCTGCCCGCTCTACCCCTTTGTGCTACAAGAAGGCTGAATGGATATCGCCCATCTGGTGCAATCGTCAGTGGCCCCCGTGTTCCTGCTGTCGGGAGTCGCGGCCACTCTCGCGGTGCTGTCCAACCGCCTCGCGCGGGTGGTGGACCGGGCGCGGGTTCTGGAAGCGCGCCTCGAGGCACACCCCTCGGACCGGCGGCCGCTGCAGGCGGACATCGGCGTGCTGGCGCGCCGGGCGCGCTACATCTATACGGCGATGTCGATGTGCGCGATCGCGGCGCTGCTGGTCGCGCTGGTGGTCGTCACGCTGTTCGCCAACGCCTTCCTCGGCGTCTCGCTCGAGGGGACGATCGCGCTCTTGTTCGTCGGCGCGATGGTGTGCCTCAGCGCCGCCTTCGTCGCCTTCTTCATCGAGGTGCGGATTGCCATCGCGGCGCTGCGCATCGGACAGCCTTCGAAGTGACCATTCTGTAGTAAAATCAATCTATTACGATTGATACCGACGCCTGTTTGGGCGTTCTGCTACCCTGCGCACCCTTTTGCACGCCCGCGCGTGGCGCGCACCGCCGCATGAACCGCCCGATCCGCAATATCGCCATCATCGCGCACGTCGATCACGGCAAGACCACGCTGGTCGATTGCCTGCTGAAGCAGTCCGGCACCTTCGCCGCGCACGAGCGCATGGGCGAGCGCATCATGGATTCGAACGACATCGAGCGCGAGCGCGGCATCACTATTCTCGCCAAGAACTGCGCGATCGAGTACGGCGGCACGCGCATCAACATCGTCGACACCCCCGGACACGCGGACTTCGGTGGCGAGGTCGAGCGCGTGCTGTCGATGGTGGACGGCGTGCTGCTGCTGGTCGATGCCGTCGAGGGACCGATGCCGCAGACGCGCTTCGTCACCCGCAAGGCGCTCGCCCTGGGGCTCAAGGCGATCGTGGTCGTCAACAAGATCGATCGCCCGGGCAGCCGCCCCGGCGTGGGTCATCGACCAGACCTTCGAGCTGTTCGATAAGCTCGGCGCGAGCGATGCGCAGCTCGACTTTCCGGTGATCTACGCCTCGGCGCTGCAGGGCTGGGCCAGCACCGACTACACCGAGCGCCGCCCGGACATGTCGGCGCTGTTCGAGGCGATCCTCGCCCACGTGCCGCCGCCGGCCGCCCAGGCCGACCTGCCGCTGCAGCTGCAGATCTCGACCCTCGACTACAACTCCTACGTCGGCCGCATCGGCATCGGCCGCATCCGCTGCGGTGTGGTGCGCCCCGGGGAGAGCGTGGCGCTGCGCTACGGCGATGAGGACCGGGGAGCTGCCAAGATCGGCCAGGTGCTGACCTTCACCGGCCTCGAGCGCCAGTCGGTGCAGGAAGCCGGAGCCGGGCGACATCGTCGCGGTCACCGGCATCGAGGACGGTCAACATCGGCGTCACGCTGTGCGATCCGGAGCACCCCTGGGGCCTGCCGCCGATCAGCGTCGACGAGCCGACGCTGGCGATGAACTTCCAGGTCAACACCTCGCCGCTCGCCGGGCGCGAAGGCAAGTTCGTCACCAGCCGCCAGCTGCGCGAACGGCTGTACCGCGAGCTGCAGAGCAACGTGGCACTGCGGGTTGAGGACACCGAGGAGCCGGACGTGCTTCAGCGTCTCGGGCCGCGGCGAGCTGCACCTCACCATCCTCATCGAGAACATGCGCCGCGAGGGGTACGAGCTGGCCGTCATCGCGCCCGCAGCGTGCTCACCCAGCATGGTCGACGGCGAGGTGCACGAGCCCTACGAGGCGCTCACGGTAGACGTCGAGGAAGCTCATCAGGGCGCCGTCATGGAAGCCCTCGGCATGCGGCGCGCCGAGCTCGCCGACATGGCGATCGACGGCAACGGACGCGCGCGTCTGGATTACCGCGTGCCGGCGCGCGGACTCATCGGCTTCCAGGGCGAGTTCATGACGCTGACGCGCGGCACCGGTCTCATGAGCCACATCTTCGACGGCTTTGCGCCGGTGAAGGGCGAGATCCCGGACCGGCGCAACGGCGTGCTGGTGAGCAACGAGAGCGGCGAGGCGGTCGCCTACGCGCTATTCAATCTGCAGGAGCGCGGGCGCCTGTTCGTGAGCCCCGGCGAGAAGCTCTACGAGGGCATGATCATCGGCATCCACAGCCGCGACAACGACCTGGTGGTGAACCCGATCAAGACCAAGAAGCTCACCAACATCCGCGCCGCCGGCAAGGACGAGGCGATCCTGCTCACCCCGCCGATCCAGCTGACGCTCGAGTACGCGGTCGAGTTCATCGCCGACGACGAACTGGTCGAGGTCACCCCGACCTCGATCCGCATCCGCAAGCGCTACCTCAAGGAACAGGAGCGCAAGCGCGCCGCGCGCAGCGAGGCCGCCCTCACCGCCTGAAGGCGCGCAGCGCGCCGCCGCCGGGCGCTAGATCTCGTGGGCGCCGCTGATGCCGATGAAGCGCAGGAACTCGGCGCGGGTGCGCGCATCGCTGCGGAACGTGCCGGTCATGCGGCTGGTCACCATCGACACGCTGCGCTTGTGCACGCCACGGGTGGTCATGCACTCGTGCGCCGCGTCCACCACCACGCCGACGCCACGCGGCTTGAGTACCTCGTGATGCATTCGGCGATCTGCGCCGTGAGCTTTTCCTGCACCTGCAGCCGCCGGGCGTAGCCGTCCACGACCCGCGCGAGCTTGCTGATGCCGACCACCTTGTTGGCGGGCAGGTAGCCGACGTGTACGCGCCCGATGATGGGCGCCATGTGATGCTCGCAGTGGGATTCGAAGGCGATGTCGCGCAGCACGATCATCTCGTCGTAGCCGCCGACCTCCTCGAAGGTGCGCCGCAGGTACGCGGCCGGGTCGATCTGGTATCCGGAGAACCAGTCGCGGTAGGCATCCACCACGCGCTGCGGAGTATCGCGCAGGCCCTCGCGCCGCGGGTCGTCGCCCGCCCAGCGCAGCAGCGTGCGCACCGCGCCCTCCGCCGCCCGGCGGGAAATCCCGGGTCGCGCCCTCGCCATGCGAGCCTCGCGGCTAAGAATCGCCCGTGGCGGGCGTGGTCTGCGAGTGTAGCGTGTCGCGCGCGGCACCGCCGTCAGTGCCCCGAGGTGCGATGAGTGCACCAGCGTAGTAGTAGCAGGCTGCACGCCCCGACCAGGGTCGCCACCAACAGGCCCGCCGCCAGTGGCCGCCAGCCGATGCGCCACATGTCGGTGAACGAGACCGACAGCCCGACCGCGGTCATACCGCAGGTGAGGAACAGGTCCGAGCCCTTGTACCCGGTGTTGATCATCGCCGCCGCACAGCGGGCTCGCGGCGTGAAACAGCGAATCCCCCGCGGTGCGCACCAGGATGAAGCCGAGGAACGCCAGCACGAACACCGGTACCAGCTGCGCGTGCGGCGCGGCCCGGCGTGCTCCGCCTGCGGCCTGCCCCGGGTTCGCGGCAGCCGGCCGGGCGCTCTTGGCGCCGTACCAGCCAGGCGGCGAGCGGTATCAGGACGGCGATCGAGAGGTTGCGCAGCAGCTTCGCGACGCTCGCTGCCGCGAGCGCCGCGGGCGCCTGCGCCTGCTGCGAGTAGATGAGCGCCGCGCCGATCACCTGCGAGGTATCGTGGATCGCCGTGCCGAGAAAGATGCCGGCGTGCACGGGGGAGGCGGCGAAGAAGTGCCCCGCCAGCGACGGGTAGCACAGCATCGCGGCGCAGCCGAACAACACCACGCAGGTCACGGCAAAGGCGGTCTCGGCGTGGCGCGCGCGGATCACCGGTGACATGGCGACCACGGCCGTGCAGCCGCATACCGCGGTGCCGATCGCGAGCAGCGCGCCCAGGCGCCCCGGGACCCGCAACAGCCGTGCGATGAGGGTCCCGGCGAGCAGCGCCACGGCGAGACAGGTGAGCGCAACCGGCAGCGCCGTGAGTGCAATGGAGGTCGCGCCGGCGAGCGTCAGCCGCAGGCCCACCAGCGCAATGCCGGTGCGCAGCAGTTGATGCATGGCCCACTTCAGGCCGTTGGTCGCCCAGCCGGGCACGCCGAGCGTGTTACGCCACAGCATGCCGAGCACCACCGCGCACATCACGGGACTCAACGGCAGATGGGGCAGCCCGACAGCGCCGCGCGCGAGCGCATCCGCTATGCCGCGCGCCAGCAGGGCGAGCGCGACCGCAACGGCCACGCCAGGCAGCGCCACGCGCAGCGAGGCCCACGGGGGAAACAGCACCCGCAGCAGGCCGCGCACGGCTACAGGGGCAGGCGCGGGTTGCTGGCGATCGGCTGCGTTGGGGCGCGCCGCTGGGTGATCATCCGCTCGCTGAGCTCGGTAACGGCCTGACTCCCGGTGCGCACGAACAAAAACGGCAACAGTGCGTGGACCATGCAGGCTATTCCGGCTCCCACCATCCGCGCACCGAAGCAGGCGGCGTGCATCATGTGCTCGGCGTAGGTCTCACCGACCGAGGCGGGATGTTCGGTGAAGGCCCGGAACGGATCCATAACCCTATGCTAGTCATGAGCGCCGGAGACCCGGTTGCGAAGCCGTGACAAAGACCCTGCCTTTGCGCAACAATGTTGCGTACTTGGGGCGTTTTTGGAACCCGCGTTTCATGGACAAGCTGGATGCCAGAATTCTGGAGCTGCTGCAGAACGACGGCGAGCTGACCGCCGCCGAGATCGCCGACCGTGTGGGCCTCTCCAAGGCCCCGTGCTGGCGGCGGATCCAGAAGCTGCAGGAGACGGGTGTGATCCGCTGCAAGGTGGCGCTGCTCGATGCGCACGCGCTCAACGTCGGCACCACCGTATTCGTGACGCTCAAGACCGCCAATCACAGCGAAGCGTGGTTCGCCAGGTTCGTGCGCGCGGTGCGCGACATTCCCGAGGTCACCGAGATCCACCGCATGTCGGGCGACGTCGACTACCTGATCCGCATCGTGGTGCCGGACATCGATGCTTATGACGTGGTGTACAAGCGGCTGATCTCGGCGGTCGAGTTCCTGGACGTGAGCGCGAGTTTCGCGCTCGAGACGATCAAGTCCACGACCGCGCTGCCGCTGTGCTACCTGAAGCTCGAGTGAGGCGCCGCGCGGGCGTGACCTACTGACCGGGCATACCGGCGCCGGTGTTGTCGCGGATTATCTGCGCGATACGCGAGCGGATCTCGGTTTCGTCGACGTCATAAGCGGCGGTGATCAGTACCGGCTTCACGCGCGGCGCGGCCGCCAACTGCACGCCCGAAGCATCCTGCACGTCGACCCGCACGCGGGTCGACAGACCGATCCGCAGCGGGTGCTTGACGAGCTCCTCGGGCTTGAGCGCGATGCGCACCGGAACGCGCTGCACCACCTTGATCCAGTTGCCGGTCGCGTTCTGCGCCGGCAGCAAGGCGAACGCCGCACCGGTCCCCATGCCGAGCCCCTCGACGCTGCCGTGATACTCGACATCGCCGCCGTACAGGTCCGAGATCACCCGTACCGGCTGCCCGATGCGCATGTGATCGAGCTGCACCTCCTTGAAGTTGGCATCGATCCACAGACGCTCGAGCGGTACGATCATCAGGAGCACAACGCCGGGTGTGATGCGCTCTCCGAGCTGCACGTTGCGGCGCGCGACGTAGCCGGAGACCGGGGCGCGCACCCGGGTGCGCGCCACGTTGAGCCAGGCGCGCTCGACACCGGTGGCCGCCGCGCGCACGTCGGGATTGTCCGCAACGCCGGTGCGCCCCACCAGCGCGACGCTGGCCGCCAGATTCTGCTGCGCGGCGCTGAGCGCCTCGCGCGCCGCCTTGAGCGCGTCCTGCGCATGTCCGAGCTCTTCACCCGAAACCGCACCGCTCGCCGCCAGGCCCCGGCGACGGTCGAAGTCGGAACGTGCCTTGCTGAGATCCGCGCGTCGCTCCGCCACCACCGCCGCGAGCTGATCGCGGTTGGCGAACACCGTGTGCACCTGGCGCACGGTGCGCGCGAGTTGCTGCTCGGCGTCCTGCAAAGCGATGCGGTAGTCGGTCGCGTCGAGGAGCACGAGCTCCTGCCCCGCCTGCACCCGGTCGGTCTCGTCCGCGCCAATCGAGATCACCGTGCCCTGCACCTGCGACATGACGTTGACCAGATCGCCCGCGACGTAGGCGTCGTCGGTGCTCTGGTAGCGCCTGGCGTAGAACCACCACCAGGCCGCCGTGCCAAGGGCGATGACGACGACAGCGATGACGAGTCCTGCGAGCCAGCTCCGGCGGCGCTGCTGCTGGGCGCTGCGGTTGGGCGCGGGCGCGGTCGAGACCGGAGCATCCATGGGCTTTAGCTCGGCGGAACGACCGCGGCGAGCGGCGCCGCCGGCGGGGAATAGCCGCCCCCGAGCGCCTGCACCAGCGCAACGCTGAAGGTCAGGCGCCGGGCGTCGAGCTCGGCGCGCAGCGCCGTCGCCAGCAGCAACTGGTTCTCGCTCGACAGCACGCTCAGATAGTTGTCGAGGCCGGCGCGGTAGCGGTCGGTGGTGAGATCGTAGGCGCGCTGGGCCGCATCGAGCGCCGTCTGCTGCTCGGTGGTCTCGTGCTCGAGCGCCCGCCAGTTGGTGACCACGTCGGCGACGTCATGCACGGCGTTGATGAGCGTCTGGTTGTACTGGCCGACGGACTCATCGAACTGTGCCTGGCGCGTCTGAAGCGTGCCGCGCAGCTGGCGGCGGTTGAACACCGGCAGGCTGATCGCCGGCCCCACGCCCGCGATCCAGTCCGAGCCGTCGAACAGTTTCGAAAGCCCGATGCTCTGCAGTCCGCCGAACGCCATGAGATTCACGTTCGGATAGAAGTCCGCCTCTGCGGCCTTGACACCGTGGGCTGCGCTGCGCACCTGCGCCCGCGCCGCGGCCACGTCGGGCCGCCTGCCGAGCAGGTCGACCGGCAGCGTCGAGGGCAACGCGATGGCGGCAGGTGCCACGAGATGCGGGCGGCTGAGCTCGCGGCCGCGATCCGGTCCCGCTCCCACGAGCGCCGCGAGCTGGTTGCGCGACAACTCGATGTTGGCCGCGGCGGCAGTCACGCCGGCGCGTGTCAGCGCCAGCATGCCCTCGGACTGCTTGACGCGCGCGGTGTTCTCGAGTCCGGCAGTGACACGCTGCTGCGTGAGCTCGAGGATCTTCTCCTGCTGCTCGAGCTGCACATTGGCGACGTCCAGCAGCTCATACGGAGAGGTCGAGCTGGATGTAGGCGCGCACCACGGCGACCGCCAGCGCCAGTCGCGCCGCAGCGCGGTCGGCCTGCGCGGCGTCCACGCCGGAGCGCGCTGCAGCCACGAGCGCGCGGTTGCGGCCCCAGAAATCGATTTCGTAGCCGAGATCCAGCGCCACGCGCCCGTCGGTCACCCAGCTGCCGGCGAACGGCGGCGGGTACAGTCCGTTCTCGGGGTAACGCTGCCTGGTGGTCTCGGCGTCGAGTGCGACGTTGGGCAGCCGCGTCGCTCCCGCCGCGAGCGCCTGCCCCTGCGCGGCGCGCAGGCGCGCCGTGGCGATCTCGAGCGACGGGCTGCCGCCGAGCGCTTCGCCGATCAGTGTATCGAGCTGCTGGTCCCCGTAGCGCTGCCACCAGCCCTCCGCCGGCCACGCGGTGGCAGCGAGCGGGGCCTGCGCCAGCGTGCGTGCGGCCGCGAGCGAGGCGGGCGTGAGCTCAGGCTGCGGCTTCCAGTCGCCGCGGGCGACGCACCCGCTCAGGAGGAGGACGAGCGCCGCGCCGCACGCGAGCGCAGCCAGCTGCAGCCGCGGTGTGTTGCGGGTCATGACTCCTCACCGCCCTTTCCATTGTCGATCATGCGTGCGAGATAGCGCCGCAGATTCTCGACCTCCGCCGTGCTGAAGCCCGCGAGGTGGGCGTCGAGTACTCTCGTTCCCACCGCGCGCAGCCGCGGCAGCAAGGTGCGCCCGCCCGCAGCCACGTGCAGGAACACTACGCGCCGGTCGTCCCGGCAGCGCTCGCGTCGCAACAGGCCCTTTTCCTCGAGCCGATCGAGAATGCGGGTCATGGAGCCCGTGTCGTAATACATGAAGCGGCACAGGTCGGCGGCGGTGCGTGCCGCACCGTCGCTCAGGTGTTTGAGCACGGCGTACTGCATGGCGTTCAGCCCGAAACGGCCGAGCTCGGCGTCGAGGTGCGCGAGGAGCGAAGCGCGGGCGCGGCCCATCAGATAGCCGACGCTCAATCCCCCTTCCGGGAGTTGCGCCGCGGTACGCGGCTCGCTTCTGATAGCAGTGCTCCTGCGGGTCATGGCTTGGGTTGCGGCTGGCCTGGCTTCGGCGAAATTACTGCCTGTAAGAATACTGCCTCGGCAGGCATCTGTCGACTGCCAAAAGAGAGAGGCCGCGCGCAGCGCGCGCGGCGCTCGTGGGCATTCAGCGTGTGAACACGTCCGCGCCGAAGGGCGTAAGTCCTGCCTGCCCGGCGTAGCCGAGCGGTGGCAGGCCGAAGATCGTCTCGACGGTCAATAGCTGCGAGTAGTGGTTGTACGGCACCAGCGAGACGCTGCCGGGTTTGACGAATGGCGACAGCACCACGGCGCCGATGCGCCCGCCGCCGGGACCGGAGAATCCGGGCCGAAACCGTGCCCCCGGCAGGGGCAGCTCGGCGCAGCAGGCGCTGGCGGCCTCGCTCCCCTGGGCATCCGATTCGTCGAAGGTGACGATCAGCATGCCGTCGGCGCGAAACGCGGCGGATTGCTCGATGCGCGGTACCCACCGCGCGAGAAACGCATCGATCCCCGTGAGTCCCCCGCGGCGGCCGTCGACGCAGGAAAGGTCGTGCCCGTCGTCGCACAGGTTGGGCACGATGAACGCGTAGTTGGGTGTGTGCGCGGCGTTCGCGAGGTCGGCGCGCAGCGCCGCGAGATTCACCACGTGGGCGTCGCAGCGCGCCTGGTCATCGATGATGGAGTGGAAGTACACGAACGGGTCGTGCTTGGCCGCGTACTGATCACCGCGCTGCGCGAGGTGCGTCGGGTCGGCGGCGCCGACGGGCACGTGGCCGCAGGTGGCGCGCTCGCGCCGCGGATCGTTGCCCATGTCCTCCATGTAAGCCCGCCAGCTGAGGCCGGCCGCCTCGAGCTGATCGGGGAGCGTGCGCACGAGCGGCGGATACACGCAGCCGGAGCCGAGCGCCTGACCGTGCCGCCCAAGCCCCGGCGCGCTCAGGCGGAACTCGCTGAATGTCGCGCAGTCGAGCTGCGTCTGCTCGTTGCCCGCCTGGCCGCTGATCATGGCCACGTAGTTGGGGAGACTCGCGTGGCCGATTCCATAGTAGTTCGCGAGCAGTGCGCCGCGGGCCGGCAGCGCGCGCGCCAGGTAGCCGGCACGCGAGCCCGGCCCGAATGCCGCCGCGAAGGATTGATTCTCCAGCACCAGTACGAAGACATGCCGGATCGGCGGCAGCGCAGCACCGGAGCGCGCGGCGGCGCGCGCCCCCGAACCACCCAGCAGCAGCGCCAGTGTCAACAGCATTGCGACCGCTCGCATCGGTGTCAGCCTTCCGGCGACCTCAGCGTGGCGGCCTCGGTCCCCGCCTGGCGCATCGCCCGCCAGTAGAGTGCGGCGCAGCCCATGGTCAGGAGCGCCGCGGTCAGAAAGGCCGCGCCCGGCAGATGTACCACGGCGTCCTCGCGCGAGAAGTAGCCGAACACCTGGGTCATGAGCGGCGGACCCACTATGGAGCCGAGGCTGTAGAGACAGGCGATCGCACCCTGCAGCTCCCCCTGCGCGTTGGCCGGAATCTGCCGCGAGGCGATGGCATTCATCGCCGGGTAGGTGAGCGCGAATACGAATGTGGTGAGCGCCACCACATACATCTGCCACCCCTGGGTTATGAGCGCGTAGCCCACGTAGGCGATCACTGCGGCGGCCATGCCCGCGGCAGCCGCGCGGCGCTCGCCGCCGAACCACGGGATCAAAACCCGGGTGAGCACTCCCTGTGCGATCGCCATCAACATGCCGACGAAGGCGAGCGAATAGCCGACCTCCGCGCTGCTCCAGTGAAACTTCGAGATGGTATAGAACGCCCAGGTGCTGGGCAGCACCTGGTGACCGAGCTGCCACAGAAACAGCGCGCCGAGCAGCCAGCTCACCACCGGGAATTTGCGCATCTGGCGCAGCGTCCCGAGCGGGTTGGCGCGCGACCAGTGGAACGGGCGGCGCAACTCGCGCGGCAGTGACTCCGGAAGCGCGAAGTATCCGAACGTGCCGTTGGCGAGCGCGATGATGCCAGCGGTGAAGAACGGTGCCCGCGGCCCGAGGTTCCCCAGCAATCCGCCGATCGCGGGCCCCAGGATGAAGCCGATGCCGAAGGCGGCGCCCATGAGACCGAAGTGCTGCGCGCGCTTGCCGGGCTCGCTGATGTCGGCGACGTAGGCGTAGGCGGGCGTGAAGGATGCGCCCGCGACGCCGGCGATCGAGCGGCCGATGAACAGCCAGGCGATGACCGGCGCGAAACCCATGATCAGATAGTCGACCCCGAGCGCGAACAGCGCGAACAGCAGCACCGGTCGGCGGCCGAAGTGATCGCTCAGGTTGCCCAGCACCGGTGCACAGAAGAACTGCATCGAGGCGTAGACGAACGACAGCCAGCCGCCGTACACCGCCGCGCGGCTCACGCCGACGCCGGTCAGCTGCATGATGAGCTGCGGCAGAACCGGAAGAATGATGCCGAAGCCGATCGAGTCGATCAGCACGGCGATGAAAACAAAGACGAAGGCGCCGTTGCCGGCTCGTTGCTGGGGCATGGGACTTTCGTGAAGGCGCGCTATCTTAGCCGATGCGCGCCGCGGCCAGCCGCGCGCGCAGCCAGTACACGGGCAGACCCACGGCGATAATCGCGAGCGTCACGCCGGTATTGACCGGATCGGTGAGCAGGGCGTTCGCGACCATGCCGCCCGAGGCCAGCAGGAACACCCACGGCACGAGCGGATATCCCCATACCCGGTAGGGTCGCGGCAGGTCCGGGCGCCGGCGGCGCAGTACGAACACCGCCGCGACGGTGAGCGCGTAGAAAGGCCAGATGCCCAGGATGAACTTGTCGGCGAGCTGCGCGAAGTCGTTGGCCAGCACGTATACCACCCCGAGGGCGGTGCAGATGCAGATCGCCACCGACGGGCTGTTGAAGCGCGGCGACACGCGCGCCACCGCGCGGAACAACAGCCCCCGGTCGCCCATCGCGTAGAAGATGCGCGCGCCAACCATCAGCGAGGCATTGAGTCCGCTGAAGGTGGAGACCAGCACCAGCGTGGCGATTGCGGCCGCACCGAACCCGGCGAGTAGCGGGATGCGCTCGGCAACGACCGAGGCGATCAGCTTCGAGCCGGCCAGCTGCGGCAGCGGCAGCACGTACATGAAGCCCAGATTCAACACCAGGTACACCAGCGTGACGCACACGGTGCCGAGTATCAGTGCGAGCGGCAGCGTGCGCTGCGGATCGCGCACCTCCCCGCCGAGCAACGACAAGTCCGCCCAGCCGTCGTAGGTCCACATGACGGGAATCAGTGCGGTGGCGAGCAGCGATAGCGAGAGCCGCGTACTCCACAGCGGCGCGAAGTGCGCGGCCGACCCGCCGCTCGCCGTATAGGCGAGGAATCCGAGTGCCACCACCGCCAGGTACTTGGCGTAGGTGGTGATGCTCAGCACCGCCGCGGCACGCTGGAGGCCCACGTAGTTCATGACACCGACGACCACGATGAGGAGTGCGGCCACCTCGCGCACCTGCCAGGCGCTCAACGGGATGAAGAAGCCCAGGTATTCGGCGAAGATCGTGGCGATCGCACCGAGCGCGGCCGCGCGGATCACGGTGAGCTCTGCCCAGCCGAACAGAAACGCCGGCAGCGGGCCGAACGCCTCCAGCATGTAGGCGAACATGCCGCCCGAGCGCGGCAGGGCCGCGGCGAGCTCGGCATAGGTCAGCGCCCCGCACAACGCTATGACGCCGCCCAGTATCCAGCAGACGATCACTGCGCCCGGGTCGTGCAGCAGCCCTGCAACCGTCGCCGGAACGCGGAAGATACCGCTGCCGATGGTGATGCCGATCGACACCGCGACGGCGTTGACGAGTCCTACCGAGCGCGGCATGCGCTCGCCCCATGCATCGGCCATCACTACACCGTCAGTCGTCGTGGCGCGTGCACCTTTACCACGCTTCATCGATGAGTGGTAGCCGAAAGCGGCTCAGCCCATGATCGCCTTGAGCCGCTGCGTGCGCGAGCTGTCGGCGAGATCGTTGACCCGGCGCAGCAGCGCACGCGCCGCGTCCGCTTGCAGCGGCCGGCTGAGGAGGAAGCCCTGTGCGTCCTGGCAGTCCTGCTCCTGGAGGAACGCGAGCTGCGGAAAGTTCTCGACGCCCTCGGCCGTTACGTTGATGTGCAGCGAGCGCGACATCGCGATGAGCGCCGCGGCGATCGCACGGTCGTCGCTGCATTCGGTGATGCTGGTCACGAACGAGCGGTCGATCTTCAGGCGGTCGACCGCGAAGTGCCGCAGGCGGCCGAAGCTCGAGTAGCCGGTGCCGAAGTCGTCGATCGCGAGTGACAGGCCGAGCTTCTTGAGAGCGTTGATGGCCTTCTCCGCCCAGGCCTCGTCGGCCATGACCACCGACTCGGTGATCTCCAGCTCCAGCGCGGAAGGCTCGAGCCCGGTCTCGCGCAGGATCTCGGCCACCTCGCCCGGGTACTCGGCGAGTGCGAACTGGCGACCGGAGACGTTCACCGCGATCCTCTGGATCGGCAGCCCTTCGGCGCGCCAGGCCTGGGCCTGCTGGCAGGCGCAGCGCAGCGCCCAACGGCCGATCTCCAGGATCAGTCCGGTCTCCTCCGCCACCGGGATGAACTCCGCCGGGCTCACGGCGCCCAGCTCGGCACTCGTCCAGCGCAGCAACGCCTCCATTCCGGAGATGCCCCCGCTGCGCACGTCGAACTGCGGCTGGTACTGGAGGAAGAACTCGTTGCGCTCCAGCGCCCCGCGCAGCCGGTCCTCGATGGTGAAACGGTGCAGCGCGTTGGCGTTCATCGACACATCGAAGAACGCACTGGTGCCCGGGCTGCGCCGCTTGGCGAAGTACATCGCGAGGTCGGCATTGCGCAGCAACGTCTCGGCGTCGAGACCGTCCTGCGGGTAGAGCGCAATCCCCACGCTCGGCGTGATCACCAGCGAGTTGTGCGCCAGCTGCATCGGCTCGCGCAGGGCATGAATCAGCCGGTCGGCGACTGCGCCTGCGTCTGCGGAGCTGCGCAGATTCGGCAGCAGCACCATGAACTCGTCGCCACCGAGACGCGCCAGGTCCCCGGGGCGGGCGCTCGAGCTCTGTTCGCAGGTGGTCGGGTCGCCGTAGCGCAGCGAGCCGCGCAGCCGCGACGCCACCTCGACCAGCAGCTCGTCGCCCACCGCGTGACCGAGCGTATCGTTGACGCGCTTGAAGTTGTCGAGGTCGAGATACAGCACGGCGAGCGTGCGCTTGTGCTCGCTGGCCGCCTGCAGGGCACCTTCCAGGCGCGTGCGGAACTGCTCGCGGTTGGGCAGGCCGGTGAGCGTATCGAAGTACGCCAGCCGCACGATGCGGCGCTCGGCACGCCACTTGCTGGCGAGCGCGATGGCCATCTGGCGCACTTCGTGCGGATGAAACGGCTTTTGCAGATAGGACAGCTTGTCCTCCGGCGGCACGATCCCGCCGATCTCGCCGGGATCGGCGTCGGAGTAGGCGGTACAGATGACGATCTCCACCGCCGGGTCGAGCTCGCGGATCTGCGTCGCGGCCCACACGCCGTCCTTGCCCGGCGGCATGCGCATGTCGAGGAACACCACCGCAAACGGGCGATTGGCCGCCAGCCCTTCTCCCACCGCAGTGACCGCGGCCTGCGCCTGGTCGCAGAACACCGCCTCGAAGGAGGTACTGCGCGCGGCCCGGCCCCGGGCCGGCTTGTCGGACTTGTTGAACAGTCGGCTGCGCAGTTCACGGAAGCCGGCCATCTCCTTGGTGTCCTCGCTGTCCAGCAGGATCTGCCGGTAGGCGTCCCGCACCTCGGCCTCGTCGTCGACCACGAGTACGCGGATGGATGTCTTGTTGAGCTCGGCCATGGGAAGTTCCTTCAGGCAGCGCCGGCGAGCGTGACGGTCTCACGGGCGGCGAGCGGCACCAGCAGGTGCAGCGCGGCGCCCCGGCCCGGCCCGTCGCTGGCAGCCCAGATACGCCCGCCCAGCGCGTTGATGGCATTCGCGCACCAGTGCAACCCGATGCCCTGGTTGGTCTCGCGCGACTTGGTGGAAAAGCCCTTCTCGAACACCCGGCCGAGATTCTGCGGGGGGATGCCGACGCCGTCGTCCTGGCAACGCAGGTGCAGCTGCTCGCGGTCCGCCTCGTCGAACGATCTCGGCGCTCACGTGCAGCACGCCCCGCTCCTTGCCGGCATCCCGCACCGCATCGGCAGCGTTGATGATGAGGTTCTGCAGGATCAGGCGCAGCACGGTGCGAGCCACGCGCACCACACCGAGAGTACGCAGGGTCTCGTCGGCGTCGATGACCAGGCGCTGTCGACAGGCGTCGGGTACGATCTCGAGCGACTGCGCGACCAGCTCGGTGAGACGCACCGGCTCGATGACCTGCTCGTTGCGCGCCGAGCGCACCTGCTCGGAGAGCATCGTCTGGATGGCGCCCGCCTGACGACTCATCACCGTGAGGTCCTCGCGCGCCGCAGTCACGGTGAGCGCCAGCTCCTGGCAGGCGAGGCTGAGGAATTCCTGCAGGTCCGCGCCGCGCTGCGCGTCCGCGCTACCCTGCCGCAGCTCGGTGAGCGCCGCGGCGACGTCGTCGGCGGGGGCACCCTGCAAGCGCTCGGTGAGCGTGGCGATGCGCACGCCGATGGGTGTCATGGCGTTGCCGAGGTTGTGCAGCACGCCTTTGGCGAGCTCGGCGAAGCCGGCCTGGTAGGAGTGGTCGACGAGCTGAGTACGCTGTTCGGCCACCCGCTCCACCATGCGGTCGAACTCGCGTGCCAGTATCCCGATCTCGTCGTTGCTGCCGAGCTGCAGCCGCGTGGTCAGGTCCTTATGTTCCCCGAGTGCCACCGCGTGCCGCGTCACGCGCGCGAGCGGCGTGAGGATCAGGCGGTTCAGCGCCACCACCAGGAGCAGCAGCACCGCCACTGCCGCGGCCAGCAGGTACGCCGAGGCGAACCCCACCGCCCTGCGTCCGCGCTGGGTGATCTCCCGGGGAATATCCACCCGCAAGGTCATGATGGGTCGCCCGTAGAGGTCGTCGAAACTGCGATACACGCGCGTGACGTCGTCGCTCTCGATGAGTCGCTCACGCGGCTCACCGGCCACGGGCGGCACCAGCAGCAGCGCCGCCTGCGCCTGCGCGCCGATGCGCTTCACAACGGACGCGGACAGGAGCTGCCCGAGGATCACCATGCCCCGCGCCGGACCGTGGCCGTTGCCGTCGAGCACCGGTGCCGCGGCCAGGATCAGGATACCGCGATTGCTGCGCAGCAGACCGCGTGCCAGCCGGCCCTGGCGCAGCTGGGTACGCCAGGGGAAATCCGCCGGCAGCGACTTGAGCGAGGTGAGATCGAGTCCGAGGGGCTGCTCGGACTCGAGGTCGAGGTCGCGCGACTGCACGACGTTCCCATTGCGGTCGACGATCAGGAACACGTTGACGCCGAGCTGCCGCAGGCCGATGCGCGTCAGGTTCGCGGTCACGTAGGCGGGGTTGTGATCGTCGACGAACTCGTAGGTATCTTCCCAGTTGCCCCAGTCGGTGGCCGACACCGCGATCCGATCGATCGCCATGCCGAGCGCGTAGTCGATGCGGCGCATGGCCGTGCGCGCATCCTGGCGCTCGAGCTGCGCGAAACTCGGCATGACGACGTAGCTCGCGACCCCGATTGCGGCGACCCCGAGGATCACGAATATGCCGCTCAGGAGTGTGGTGACCTTGGAGCGGATTTTCACCGCAATAAACTAATTGGAAGCGGCCCTTGAGGTGTATGTGGAGATCTCAGAATGCGCGGCTGCGCAGCGGCGCCGGGCCGCAAGGAGTGACGGGCATCACAGAATCGGGTCAATGTGCGGGCCGCGGGTGATTCTCTTGGGCGACGGTCGCGCGCAGGTCGAGCGCCCCGGGGTCGACCACGTTCTTGATGGCCCTGCACTGCGCCAGCGTTGCGCCGCGGTAGCTGCTCAGCGGGAAGTACTTGCGCTGCCAGGACTCGAAACCCCAGACATCCAGGCCGGCCTTGAGGTACTTGTCGGCCCGATCTGCCTCCTCGCAATCGTACTGCGAGCGCTGTACGTGCTGATGCGTCTCGGCGAGGAGCTCGGCGCGCGCCCTGGCCTCGGACCGCTGCAGCAGGGTTTCCTTGAGGCTGAGTGCAGCCCCGGCGCGATGCGGCGGGTGCTGCACCTTGAAGTCGGGATCCGCGTATGGCTCCGCCGCGGCTGGCGCATCAGCATCGGCCGGCTCGGCCGGCAGTACCGCGGTGACGCGGGTGACACCGGCCGGCGTGTCGAGCGAATCCGGGGCGGGAGCCGTGCTCGAGGCATCGTCGGCGCTGGCGATGATCGCGTTACGAGCCGAACCTGCTTTCAGGTAGTCGCCGACCGCCCAGACACCCAGTGTCACGAGCGCCGCGCTGACGGCGATGACCCCCGCATAGCGGATGAGTCCGCCGAGGATCGCGGTCCCCGGAGGGGCCGTGAGCGCACGAAACCGGCCGACGATGCCGCCTCCCGGCAGCCCGCGCAGGGCGTGCCTGAGGCCGAAGAGCGCAACCTGGGCGATGAAGAAGCCCACGGCGGCGCCCAGGACCTGCTGCGTCATGCTCATGGCCGCTACCCTACCTGCGCCGCGCCGTGCGTGACTCGGCTCTGCGGCCAATTCGTGAGCCGGATCACGCGGGCGGCAGCGAAAACGTCGATTCCACCATGCGAAAAATGAATGGCGAGTCCCGGAGCGCCGTGTTACTCCGGACGCGCACAGTTTCAAGCAGGGGGACACTCATGGGGAGCACGCGTTCCAGGGTCGCGGGCGGGGCCGACAGCACCCGCGCGCTACCGTCGGCCACCAGCATCACGGCCGCCGTTTTCTTTGCGCTCCACGGTGCACCGCGCGCGGCGCTGGCCGACCCGGCGGACACAGGTCCCAGCGCCTTGCAGCAGGTCGTCGTCACCGCCTCGCGCCGCGAACAGGCGCTCGAGGCCGTTCCCTACAGCATCTCGGTCGTCACGCCCGAACAGATCGCCGCCAGCGGCGCGACCGACCTCGCCTCGCTCGCCACCCAGGTACCCGGGTTGAGCGAGTACGACTACGGCGCCCGGTTCGCCGGCGCGGTCGCGCCCATCATCCGCGGCATCAACGCGACCGGCAGCCCGGCGCGCGGGTTCCGCAGCTTCGAGCAGGACCCGGTGGGTACGTACATCGGCAACTCGCCGATCGACGGGTATTTCCAGCTGGATGATCTGAACCGCGTGGAAGTGCTGCGCGGACCGCAGGGCACGCTGTACGGAGCCGGGGCACTGGGGGGTGCGGTACGGCTGATTCCCAACTCGCCGCAGCTTGGCAAGCTGGACGGCTCGATCGAAGCGAGCGGATCGCGGATCGATCACTCGCAGGGCACCGGCTACTCGGTGAGGGGAATGCTCAACGTGCCGCTCGGGGACGTGCTCGCCTTCCGTGTGGCGGCCAAGTACGCCTACGAGCCAGGCTGGATCAAGGTGTTCGGGCCGGAGGAGCGCACCAGCAACGGTCTGTACGGCACGCCGCTGCTCGCGAATCCGGGCGACCCGGTGAACAGCTCCCCTGTCTACACCAGCCGCAACGACTGGAACTGGCAGAAGACCTTCAGCGGGCGCGCCAGCCTCCTGTGGAAACCCGCCGAGGCCTTCAGCGCCGAGCTCGCGGTGCTCAACGCACACGTCAGCGGCGATGGCGGCCCGCAGGTAAACCCGGATTTTGCCGGCGGCCCCTCGCCGTTCGACCCCCACACCACTTTCCCGGCCGGCGGACCGTACCAGGAGTTCGCCCTGGTCGATGAGCCTTTCAACCGCACCACGAACCTGAGCAGTCTCGATCTGAGCTACGACGCCGGGTTCGCCACGGTCTCCTCGACGAGCACTTATCACACCACTTCCGGATCCCTGATCCAGGACTCGAGCTTCGACTACGGCGGCTTCGACGGCGGGTTTTTCCTGCCGTACTACTCGGGAGTTCCCACCAATCCGCGCTTCATCTATCCGTTCCTGTTCACCGACGACGCCCACACCTTCTCCGAGGAGCTGCGGCTGGTGTCCAAGGCCGATCCCGCGAATCTGCTCGACTACGTAGTGGGTGTTTTCTACGAGAATCAGACCCGCCACGGGAACTGGTACGTCACCAACCCCGGGTCCCCGGAGCGCTCGGTGGCCCAGGGCTGCACCGGCTACTATTTCGCAGGCTCCACCTTCCCGAACTGTCTGCTGCTCAGCGGGCCGAACGACGTCACTTTCCAGCAGCTCGACACACAGAGCTTCGAGGACAAGTCGGTGTTCGGCGAGCTCACCTGGCACTTCCTGCAGCACGGGCAGCTCACGGCCGGGGCGCGCCATTTCAGCCAGGATTTCACCGACCAGCAGCTTTACCAGGACTTCACTTTTCCGACCCTCATTCCACCGACGCCGCGCGCGGCGCCCGCGACCAAGACGGTTGGCAAGCTCAATCTCTCCTACGAATACGCCGACCATCAGTACGTGTACGCGCTGTGGTCGCAGGGCTTCCGTCGCGGCGGAGCAAACTCCGTGCCGCAGAGCGGCATCTTCGAAGAAAGTCCGCTACTGCGTACCTATCAGCCCGACAGCACGAACAACTACGAAGCAGGCCTCAAGGGACGCTTCGACAACGGACTGTCCTATGCTTTCGATCTCTTCGACATCTACTGGAACCGGCCGCAGATCTCCTCGAGCCTGCCCTCGGGCAACCTCGCCGTCTACAACGCCAACACCGCGCAGTCTAAGGGCTTCGAATTCGAATCCAGCGGGCCGCTGTTCGTCCCGCGGCTGAGCTATTCGGTCGGTTTCGCCTACGCCGACGCCAAGCTCACCAGCAGTTTCTCCCTGCCGGCCAACAACGGCTCCGGAACGATCGTGCCGGGGCTGCTCGCCGGAAGCGATGGCGAGCAGCTTCCGGGCAGCCCCAAGACCAGTCTCAACCTCGCACTCATCTACGACATCCCCGTGACGCGCGGCTACGATCTCACGCTGTCGGGCAACACGGTGTATCGCAGCGCGGTCGCACTGCAGCTCGCCCCCAGTGTTGGTACGACCACGATCCAGCATTCCACGGCCTACGAGGTCACGAACCTCAACGCCACGCTGCACCACGAGGCCTGGCACGCGACCTTGTATGTGACCAACCTGTTCGACAAGGAGGCGATCCTGGCGCAGCCCTCGCAGCCCAACCAGCTCGACAATCTGACGAACGACTACCTGGTCAATCCGCCGCGCGAAGTCGGGGTGCGACTGGGCTATTCGTTCTGAAGCGGCACACCGTGGCCGCGCAGCGTGGCGATGAGCACCTCGAGGTGGGTACGGTAGTACCGCCAGCGGCCCGATGAGCTGCCGTATATGGGACGGCGTATCTGCGCTGCGCTGGCGGTGAGCGACACGGAGCGGTTGTTCTGGATGTCGATCGCAGCATCCCTCCAGGTGAGCCCGCAGTGCCGCGCAATCGCGGCCCCGACCCGTCGTGGCTGGCGCACCAGACCTTCGTAGCTCACCTCGTGGAGACGGTCGCCGAGGAGCGCTCGCCAATGAGCCATCAACTGCCAGTAGGCGGCGTAGTAGCGACCCAGCTCCTCGAGATCGTAGCTGAAGGGGTAGCCGGCGCCGAACAGCGTTCGATACATTGCAAAGCAGCTGTCGAGCGGCGACCGGCTCACCAGCAGGATCTTTGACTGCGGCAGGGCGCGCTCGATCGCACCGATGTACAGATAGTTGAGCGGCAGCTTCTCGACGACGTGCGCGGCCGGAGCTCCGGGCTCCGCCAGGCGCGCGTAACCGGCCGCGACCTCCCCCGCATCGGCCGCGGCGGCCCGCTGAAAGACATCGCCCGCACCGCGCGCCGCGGCGAGCAGCGCCTGTGAGAAGTGATCGGTTTCCCCGTTCGAGCGAACGCCCGCCAGCCCGGTGACGATGCGCTCCACCAGAGTCGTGCCGGAGCGCGGCAGCCCGACGATGAAGATATAGCGTGAGGAGTCGAGTGCAGTCCCGGAGACAACCGCCTCCGGCGGCAGGCGGGAGTTGCGCGGATAACACTCCGCGATGCGTGCGAGTTTGCGCTCATCGGCAGCCACGTCGTAGGCGAGGCGCTCGCGGCGCACGCGGGCCGCGGCCGCAAACCAGCGAAAGGCCTCATCAAAGCGCCCCAGGTCGTCCAGCTCCTTGGCCAGCGCATAACCCAGGAAAAAGCGCGCCCGGTGGTCGGCGTCGGTCCGGGAGAGCCGGGCCTCGAGCTGTGCGACGTGGTTCGCTTCCGGCGACTGGATCCGCAGCTCCGATCTCAACAGCCACGTCGGGTACTGAGTTGCGTCGAGCGCGATGCCCCGATCGCAGGCGGTTTCGGCCTCGATGAGCCTGCCGAGGCTTCGCTCGCTGCACGCCAGGTTGTAGCAGAATCGAGGGTCTCCCGGCGCCAGCTGCGTGGCACGACGATACAACTCGTTCGCCCGATCGTGCCGGCCGAGTGCCATCGAGATCCACGCCAGACCGTCATAGGCATCCGCGGCTCCGGTTGGAAGGTCCAGCGCCTCCCGGACCGCCCGCTCCGCCTCCTCCGCGCGGCCGAGCCTGAGGAGCACCGTCGCCAGCAGGCCGTGTGCCGGGAGGCCAACTCGTGCCCCGGCGACCGCCCGCTGTGCGAGCACCAGCGCCTCGTCCAGTCGTCCCGCCTGCAACAGCCGTGACGCTTCGCCAGTGACTGAAGGAGCTGAGGCGCTCATGCGCTGCCGCCCGCATTCATGATGGAATCTCCTTGCACGCGAGCCTATTACCTTACTTTCCGGCGACCACGGGAATTGAGAATTCTGCCCGTCCCGATGAGTGGCGGAGAGTCTTTTCCAGTCGAACGGTCGAGCAACGCTGGATCATGTCCTCTAGACTCCAGAGCAGACGGTCTGCCACGCAAAGTGCTGCAGAGCTCGGGGGCGCGCCGCAGACACTGGAGCACGGGACGTGAAAAAGCTCAAACACGAAGCCGAGCTGTTCAAGGCAGCATTGCTCGCCGGCATTCAGTATGCGGAAGGCCGTAAGGCGGTTGAATTCGACCCGACCGACTCGATGAGCGCCAAAGCGCTCTACGTCTATCGCCTGCTCGTCCATGACAAGCTCATCGCACCCATGCCGGAGCACCAGGTCGGCGAAAAGACCGTCCGGCACCGACTCGCAACCTGGTACGCGCATCAACTGCCGGCCGGGCATCCTTTACTGGAATAAGGATCGTGCGGGAGGAGCCGCCTCTGCATCACCGTCTTTCCGGCTCGAGAGTGGCGTATCGTAGATGTAGCCCAGCGTCAGCGCACAGCGTGGAGGTCACTATGAGCAAAGGTATGGATCGGAAAAAGGAAGGGAAGAAGAAGCCCGCAAAAACCGCGGCCGAAAAGCGCGCTGCGAAGCGGGAGAAAAAGCAGTCTCGAGGCTTTCTCTAGGCCGTCGCTAAACCCGAGTGCGGGAGCGTTAGCTTGAGTTCGTGACCCGCCGGGGGCGGGCCCACATAAAGTCGCGCGCCCGGAGAGATTCGAACTCCCGACCTCCTGGTTCGTAGCCAGGCGCTCTATCCAACTGAGCTACGGGCGCACCGATTTTGAGCCTCCGCCGATCGGCGGGACCCCCGGGCCGAGCGGGGGGCGCGCATCCTACCACAGGGGGCTTCCCGACCGCGCCCCCGGGACAGGTCAACGCGCGCCTGCGTAAGCGCGATCGTGCGCCGTGCGATCAGTGCGCCAGGTGATTCCAGGCATAAAGCACGATCAGTGCGCCGATGATCGACAGGATGATTCCCGCCGGATGCACCAAGGCGCCGGGCGCGGGCTTGCTGAACAGCCGGGCGATGAATCCGCCGACGAACGACCCGACGATGCCCAGCACGCCGGTCATGATGAGACCCATGTGCTCCGAGCCCGGCATGATCATGCGCGCGATTGCGCCGACGATGATCCCAATGATGAACATCCACAGGAAGTGCAGCACGATTGTTCCCTTGGGGACCGCAGTCCGATCCCGGTTGTTGTTGTAGCGCAGTTACCCCTCGGCCATGATTCTAGGACCGCGCCGGGGTGTGGCGATAGCTGCACGCCCCCGAGGTATGCGCATACGTCCCGTGTGCCCGCTGCCAATCTGCCGAGCATTTCACACCGGTGTAGATACCTGCTCCTACATAATGCGCCCATAGCTGCTTCGCGGCGACCGGCATTCAGCGACCATGCAATCCGCCTTCCGGGCCACGCAGACGCCTGACCCTGAGCACAGAACGGACGGCGTCCCCACCCGCGAAGCCCGTGCTCTGGAGTTGACCATTCTCATGCCCTGCCTCAACGAGGCAGAGACGGTCGCGACGTGCGTGCGCAAGGCGCGTGGCTTCCTCGAACGAACCGGGATCGGCGGCGAAGTGCTGGTCGCCGACAACGGCTCAACCGACGGCTCGATCGATCTCGCCCGCGCGGCCGGTGCGCGGGTCATCAACGTTGCACGAAAGGGCTACGGCAGTGCACTGCTGGGCGGCATAGAAGCCGCGTGCGGCAGGTTCGTGGTGATGGCAGACGCGGACGACAGCTACGACTTCTCGCAGCTCGACGCATTCGTCGCGTCCCTGCGCGCCGGCAACACCATGGTGATCGGCCATCGTTTCCGGGGCGGCATCCGCCCCGGCGCAATGCCCTTCCTGCATCGCTATCTCGGCAACCCCGCGCTAAGCTTCGTGGGCCGGCTGTTCTTCGCTGCGCGCATCGGCGACTTCCACTGCGGGCTGCGTGGCGTCGAGCGGGCCGCGGCGCTCAAATTGGGGCTGCGCGCCCCCGGCATGGAGTTCGCGAGCGAGATGATCGTGAAGGCGACCCTCGCCGGCTGGCGCATCGCAGAGGTGCCGACCATGCTTTCGCCGGACGGGCGCTCTCGCAGACCCCACCTGCGCAGCTGGCGCGATGGCTGGCGTCATCTGCGCTTCCTCCTCATGATGAGCCCGCGCTGGCTGATGCTCTACCCGGGCGCCTGTCTGATCGCCATCGGGGTCGCCGCCGAGCTCGTCATCCTGCGCGGCCCGGTCGTGATTGACGGCGTCGGCTTCGACATCCACACCATGTTGTATGCCGCAGGGGCGACGGTCCTCGGGGTTCAGCTGGTGCTGTTCTCGCTGGTGGCGCGCACCATCGGCGTGCTGAAGGACCTGTTGCCGATAACCCCGGCGCTGGCACGGTTCCTGCGCGTCTTCACAGTCGAGCGCGGGATCCTCCTCGGGCTGTGCGTCGGGCTCTCCGGCCTCGGGCTGGCGGCCTATTCGGTAGTGAGCTGGGCACACTTGCGCCTGGCGGCACTCGACCCCGTGACGCATGATGCGTGTGGCCATTCCCTCGGTCACCATGATGCTCGCGGGCGCCGAGACCGTGTTCGCTTCGTTTCTGCTGGGACTCATCGACGTGCGTACCACCGGCACGGACGAGCCATGACCGCAACCCAGGACGCCCTTGAGCCGGCGCTCGGCCGGCAGGCCGCGCATGGCGTTGGGTTCACGGACGCGCGCGCGCGTCTGTTGGTCTATCCCGTCTGCACGGCGCTCATGCTGATCAGCAATTACCTGCTCGGCAGGGACATGCTGTGGGACACGCTGGACTATCACTTTTATGCCGGCTTCAGTGCACTCAACGACCGATTCGGCCAGGACTACTTCGCCGCAGGACCCCAGTCCTACCTCAATCCATATGCATACGTTCCCTTCTACCTGCTTGTAAAGGCCGGGCTGCCGGCTCTGCTGATCTCGAGCGTGCTGGCCATCGTGCAGAGCACCGTGCTGTGGCTCACGTACGAGCTGGCGCTCCTGGCCTGTCCGGCGGCCGACCCGATGACCCGTGCAACATGGGGTGGCTGCGCGGTCGCACTCGCCTTTCTGAATCCCGTGCTGATACAACAGGCCGGCTCGAGTTTCGACGACGCCACCACCGCGATACCCGCGCTCGGTGCCCTGGTGCTCCTGGTCAGCGCGCTGCGGGCACCTGCAGCGGCACGCGTGCTGGCAGCCGGTCTCCTGTTCGGCGTTGCGACCGCGCTCAAACTGACCAACTCCCTGCATGCGATCGTAGGTACCGTCGTCCTCATCGTGATGCCACTGACACTGCGCGAGCGAATCCGTTATTTGATCGGCTATGCCGCGGCGGGCGCAATCGCGTTCGCCATCGTAACCGCGCCCTGGTCGCTGCCAACTGGAGCGTCACTTCGGCAATCCACTGTTCCCGTTGATGAACAGTGTGTTCCGTTCCCCTGAGTTTACGACCGAACCTCTGCTGCACTACCGCTTCATTCCCGCAAGCCTGCCGGAGGCGCTCTGGCGACCCTTCGCGATGATCGACCGGGCGCCGATGGTGCACCAGGAGTACGGCGCGCCCGACCTACGCTACGCGATACTGGTGCTGCTCGCCGGGGCTGTGTGTTTGGGCTGGTTGTGGCGACGAGTTCGGCAGGTGGCGGACTCGCCCCGCACCGCACCGAACGCAAGCCCGCGCGTTCCTGCGGCATTGGCTGGCGTCCTCGCCATCGACTGGGCACTATGGCTCGCTTCCTCGGGCAACAGCCGGTATTTCCTGCCCATATCCAGCGTTGCCGCGGTCGTGCTGGTGACGCTGGTGCACCAGCTTTGGGGTGACCGGCGCAAGGCGACCGGCTACCTGCTTGGTGCGATCGTAGCGGCCCAGCTGGTCGCCGTGGGCATGGGGCCGGACTATCGCTGGAGCCCGAAGCCCTGGGGCGGTTCCTGGTTCGAGGTCGAGGTCCCCTCGAAGCTTACGAGCGAGCCGAACCTCTTGCTGACCATGGGGGCCCAGTCAAACTCGTTCTTCGCGCCCTTTCTCGCCAGTGGCGCCGGCCTCATCAACTTCACCGGTGGATATCCGCTCGGGTCTCAGGGCGCGACCGGCGCGCACATCGCAGCGATGATCCACCGCTTCTGGCCTCATGTCCGGGTTCTCGTGCGCGGCGAGGGTCTTTACGAGAGGGGTGAAGGCCGCCCCCCCCAGCGCACCGCGGTCGACGATGCCGTGGGGCGCTTTGGCTTGCGCGTCGACCCAGACGACTGTGTGACGCTCCGGGCACATGGCCTCCCTCCGGACCTGGAATCGATCATGTTCTTGGGTGCCAAGCCGACTGCGCGCGAGCCGCCTGACACGACCTCCTTCGTCAGTTGTCGTCTCATAACGGATCCGGGCGACCATGCGGCGCTCGCGGCCAGCCGGGCAGCCGCCGACCTGGTGCTCGATCGGGTCGAGGACGCCTGCCCAAAACTGTTCCAGCCCCGCCGCACCGTTACCGAGCACGGCGGCTCCCGCTGGCAGCGCCTGTACGTCGAACTACCGACCTGAGCATCTGGATCAGTCACGGCGAGGTCACTCTCCTGGACTCCCTGCGAGGCGATGACCCAATCGATCTCGGACGGGTCAGCCGACTGGGCTCGGGCACCTTTGAGTCTTGCCTGCGGGCGTCGCAACGGCCACTATTTTGCGAGGCTGCTCCCATTGAAAGCAGCGACCCTAGAGGTTTCATGAACGCGCCGCGCTCCGGCGTCCCGCAGTTACGTTACACCCCGCTGGAACGCGTGGCGGTGCCGCGTCCGGTCGACCGCATCAGATTCATCGCCGACGCCTGCGCGCGCCGCCGGGTACTCGATCTCGGGCGCGATGGACGAGACGGCCTGGCACGTCGAAGCGCGGGCGCGGCACCTGGCTGCACGAGGAAATCAGCCGCTCCGCGCTCAGCGTTGATGGGCGTCGACAACTCCGCGCTGGTACCGGCAGACGGGCCTGCGCACTGCGCCAAACGCCATCATCCGGCGCGGCGATGTCGGCGACCCGGAGCGGCTCGTAGCCGCGCTCGACGGAAACACCCGACGTAGCCGTTGCCGGCGAGCTCATCGAGCACCTGGAGAATCCGCTGCAGTTCCTCAGGCGGTTTGCCGGCATTCGAGCGCCTGTCGGGCAAGACCTTGATCCTCACGACGCCAAATGCCACGGCGCTGCACAACGTCCTGATCGGGCTGGCACGCCGTGAGTCGATGCATCACGATCACTTGTGCGTGCTGTCGTATAAGACGCTCACCACTCTCTGCACGCGCGCAGGCTTCGTCCGCTGGGAAATCATCCCATACTTCGCCCGTTTTACCGAAATGCAGGAGCGGCACGCCGGGGTCGGGCGCTTCGGGGTGCTCGCCGCTGAGCGGACCGTGAACCTCCTGGAGTGGCTTTTTCCGCTGCTAAGCTTCGGTTATATCCTGCGGATCGAGCTGTGACTCCGGGGCGGCGCGCACCGCAGGAGTGTGCGTGGCCTTAGGCGCGGCAATCCGCAGGGTCGCTGGTCCGCTCTGGGCCCATCGGCTCGGACGAGGGTACCGCGCCATCTTCGTCGATCTCACCAAGGAGGCGGCAGCGCTCGCCTCGGTCATCCCGCCGGGCGCGCATCTGCTCGACGTCGGCGGCGGCGACGGGGAGCCGCTCAATTACCTGCTGGCGCTGCGCGATGACCTGCGGATCACGACTCTCGATCCGGGTCCTGTAGTGGGGCAGTGGATCGAAGCACGCTACAACGCTCGCGTGACGCGTATGCCGGGCACGAGCCTCGCGGCATACATCGCGGCCGGCGGGCCCGACCCCGACGCCGTCCTGATCGCCGACGTAGTGCACCATATCCCCGAGTCGAGCCGCCCGGACTTCTTCGGCACGGTCAGAGTGCTGCTGGGGCGCGTACCGTCCCTGCGCATCATCGTCAAGGACGTGGAGCCGGGCTCGTGGCGCGCACTCCTCGGCTACTGGTCGGACCTCTACGTGACCGGGGATCGCCAGGTGAGCCCGATCTCACGCCGCCGTCTGGTGAGCCTGCTCGGTGAGACGCTCGGGCCGCTGCGCCACGAGCACACCAACCTGTTCGAAGCCGACCGTCCCAACTACGCGATCGCGTTCTACCGCTGACGCCATGCCCCTGAAACTGCTGTTCGCTGTCTTCACCCTCAACGCTGTGATCAGCCAGCTGCTGCTGCGGCGTGCCACCCTCGGTTTGGGTCGCGCGCCGTCGAGCCTTTCCGGATTGCCGCCCTACATCGGGCAGGCAGCGCTCTCGCCGTGGATTTATGCCTCGGTCGGGCTGCAGGTGTTCGGCTACGTGCTCTGGGTCATGATTGTTGCGCGCGAGAAGCTCGGGGTCGCGACCGCGACCATTGGCGCGGGCTTCTACGTGCTGATGTCGCTGTCCGCGTGGCTGATTTATGGTGAGACCCTGTCACCGCTGCAGTGGGTCGGGATCGTACTCGTTACCTGCGGAGTGGTGTGCATCAGCCAGGGGCACGCCTGACTCCCCTCTCGCTCCCGACCCGGTTCGCCAGGTAGCCGAGCTTGTAGACGGCGGTCAGTGCCACGGCCACGGGTGTGGGCCAGAACACCTCGAACATGGCACGATCCTCGCGCGCACGCGCCTGGTTGAGGATGGTCGCCGTGGTCTCGCTGCCCGCGTGCACGCCCTTGGAAACAAGCCGATCGGGCACGTACACGAAGGCGCCTGGCCCGCGGGCCAGGCCCGCCCAGGCCATCCAGTCGAGATTGGTCTCCCACCCTTGCGGAAAGTGAAACTCGCCGAGCGCCGCGCGGTTGAACATGACGCTCGGACAGCAGATCGGGTTGCCCAGCGACAGAAGCCGCAACTTGTCGCGCGGCTCGCTCAGGCACTCGCGCGCCCCGAAGGCGCGGCGGCGCAGCGCCCTCTTGATGCGCAGATTGATGTTGACCGGACGTGCACCGCGCGGCGTGTGCTCCGTGTAGTCGCTGAACCCGATCACCGCGTCCGGATGGCGCTGCAGCGCGTCGCTCAGTCGCGCGACGTAACCCGGGGCAAACAGATCATCCTGATGCGCGAGCGTCACCAGCCCGGTCCGGGCCGCGTCGAAAGCGAAATTCCAGTCCGCGGCGATTCCGCCGCGGCGCGGATTGAGGTGCAGCGGCAGGCCGGCGCGGCGCGCGAAGTCCTGCAGCTCACTGGAGGGAGTCGAGGTGGCCAGCAGGATCTGGCTCGCGACCCCGCTCTGCGCGCGCAGCGACCCGACCAGTGCCTCCAGATGCGGGGCCGAACGGTAGACCGGGATCGCGAAGGTATGCTCCATGAGATGCCGCCCGCTCCCGGCTGACCGCGGTTGCTCTAGGGCGGCGGCCCGGGCGGCTTGAAGAGTAGTCCCTGGCCGGTCGGAAGCGAGCAGATGCTGATGGCGTGCGCGCGTGCGAACTCATCCATCGCGAGCTTCTGCGCCGTGTAGCCGAGGTAGGCGTAGTCGTCGAGCAGTACCGGCGCACCGTCGCCGAGCTTGTCCCAGAACCAGCTGAGCGCGGCGACTTCCGGCGGCGCGCTGTTCATGTCGAGGTGCAGATACGCAACGCGGCTCGCGGTCACCCGTGCAAGAGTCTCCGGCACCGCCCCTTCAATGATGCGCGCGCGCGGCCACTGCGCGAAGTTGGCGCGCACCTGGTCCGCGCCCCGCACGTAGAACCCGCTGCGCAGGTCCTCGGTGTTCTTGCGCAGCGCGCCCATCCTGCGCTCGCTGTCGGACACGAAGCGCTCATCGAGACCGGTGAAGGTGTCGAGCAGCCAGAAGTCCCGGCCGAGGGAGTTCCAGTCGAGGTACTCCATGATGGCGCTGCTCAGGAAGCCGCGGTTGACGCCGCACTCGACGAAGTCGCCCTCGAGACGCGCCGCGATGCGCGCGGCCCACAACCCGATGTGAATGCGCCAGTGCCACTGATAGGTGTCCACGCCGCCGAGCGCGCGCACCCCGCGCTGGTATGCCTTGATGAAGGCCGGGTCCTCCATGAAGGCGTGGGAATGCACACTGATGAGGCCGTCCTGCGCATAGGCGCCGGGGGCCAGTCGCCGCACCAGTGCGTACAGGGTGTGCGCAACGGCCCTCTTCGCCCTGCGGGGAATACTCATTGCGGCGGCGAATCTGGCGGAGAGAGAGGGATTCGAACCCTCGAAGGGCTTTTGACCCTTACACCCTTAGCAGGGGTGCGCCTTCGACCACTCGGCCATCTCTCCGCACGCGGCAAACTCATGAATCGATCACCGGGCAACCGGCCCGCGCGGGCGCGCCATGATACGGAAAGCACCGTCGGGCGGCAAAAAGCCTCCGGCGGGCTCAGCCGAGGCGCGCGCGAACGAATTCGCGTACCGACTCGAGCGCCGCATCGAGAGCCTCCGGCTTGCTGCCACCGGCCTGCGCGAAGTCGGGGCGTCCCCCGCCGCGCCCGCCGACCTGCGCGGCCACGGCGCCGGCGAGCTCGCCCGCCTTGACGCGTGCGGTCTGGTCGGCGGTCACGCCCACCACGATCACCACCTTGGACGCGCTCTCGACGCTCGCCAGCACCACCACGGCCGACTTCAGCCGCTCCTTGAGCTGATCGACCGCGGTGCGCAACGCGCCGGCATCCGCCCCGTCAACCTTGGTGGCCACCACCTTGACTCCCTGGACATCCACGGCAGCGGCGGCCAGATCCACGCCCTGACCGGAGGCCAGGCGGTCCTTGAGGCTGCGCAGCTCGCGCTCCATCTGCCGCATCCGCTCGAGCTGCTCGCGCACCTTGTCACCGAGGTCCTCGCGCGAGCCGCGCACCAGCGCCGACAGGTCCCCGAGCAGCTCGTCGTTGCGCTCGACGTAGTCGAGCGCCGCCTCGCCCGGTGAGCGCCTCGATGCGGCGCACGCCGGCCGCGACCCCGCTCTCGGCGGTGATTTTGAAGAGCCCGATGTCGCCGGCGCGCTCGACGTGGGTGCCGCCGCACAGCTCCATCGAGAAGTCTCCGAGGCGCAGCACACGCACCTCCTTGTCGTACTTCTCGCCGAACAGCGCCATGGCCCCATCGGCCACCGCGCTCTCGTAGTCCATCACGCGGGTCTCGGCCGGCACGTTGGCGCGGATCTGCGCATTGACCAGCCGCTCGATCTCGCGCAGCTCCTCGGGTGTCACGGGCCTGGATAGTGCGCAGAAATCGAAGCGCAGCCGATCGGGCGCCACCAGCGAGCCCTTCTGCTGCACATGGCTGCCCAGCACCTGGCGCAGCGCCGCGTGCAGCAGATGCGTGGCGCGTGTGATTGAGCCTGGTGGCCTGGCGCCGCGCGCCATCGACCGCGCGCCTCGAGCGTATCGCCGACCCTGACGCGCCCCTCGGTCACCTCGCCCAGGTGTGCGTGAGCGGCGCCGCGCTTGCGCGTGTCCTCGACCACGAAGCGCGCGCCGGCCCCGGTCAGCTCGCCCCGATCGCCGACCTGCCCACCCGCCTCGGCGTAGAACGGCGTGCGATCGAGCACCACCTCGCCCTTCTCGCCGGCCGCGAGCGTCTCGGCCGGCGCGCCGTCCTTCAAGAGCGCGACCACCTGGCCGAGGGAGGTGAGTTCCTCGTAGCCGCAGAAAGCCGTGCGTGCCTCGACCGTGGTGCCGGCCCGGAGGTCGACGCCGAACTTGCTCGCCGCCTGGGAGCGGCGCCGCTGCTCTTCCATTGCCGCCTCGAAGCCCGCCTGGTCGATGGCGAGGCCGCGCTCGCGCGCCACGTCCGCCGTCAGGTCGATCGGGAAGCCGTAGGTATCGTAGAGCTTGAACACCGTCTCGCCGTCGATCAACTGCGAGCCGCGCAGATTGCGGATCGCCCCTTCGAGCAGCACCATGCCCTTGGCGAGCGTCTCGGCGAAACGCTCCTCTTCCTGCCTGCAGAACGCGCTCGGTCACGGCGCGGCGCGAAGTGAGCTCCGGATACGCCGCGCCCATCTCCTGCTCGAGCACCGGCACCAGTTTGTAGAAGAACGGGTCGCTGAATCCCGAGCTTGTAGCCGTGACGCATCGCGCGGCGGATGATCCGGCGCAGCACGTAGCCGCGGCCCTCGTTCGACGGCAAGACGCCGTCGACGACGAGGAAGGCACTGGCGCGGATGTGGTCCGCAATCACCCGCAGCGAGTTGGAGGTGAGCACCGAGGTGCCGGCGAGTTTGCCCGCCGCGCGGATCAGATTCTTGAACAGATCGATGTCGTAGTTGGAGTGCACGCCCTGCATGACGGCCGCGATGCGCTCCAGCCCCATGCCGGTGTCCACCGAGGGCTTGGGAAGCGGCGTGAGCTTGCCGCTCGCGTCACGCTCGAACTGCATGAAGACCAGATTCCAGATCTCCACGTACCGATCGCCTTCCTCGTCGGCGGACCCGGGCGGACCGCCGGCAACCTCCGGTCCGTGGTCGTAGAAGATCTCGCTGCAGGGGCCGCAGGGGCCGGTTTCGCCCATGGCCCAGAAATTGGAGGCCTCGCCGAGGCGCGCGAAGCGCCGCGGACTGACACCGATCTCCTTCAGCCAGATGTCGGCGGCCTCGTCGTCGTCCTTGTACACGGTGCACCACAGCCGCGCCGGGTCCAGCCCCAGGTTGTAGATGAGGAAGTCCCACGCGAAGTGGATGGCTTCGCGCTTGAAATAGTCTCCGAAGGAGAAGTTACCGAGCATCTCGAAGAACGTATGGTGGCGGGCCGTGTAACCGACGTTCTCGAGGTCGTTGTGTTTGCCGCCGGCGCGCACGCAGCGCTGCGCGGACGCGGCCCGCAGGTAGTCGCGCTGCTCCTTGCCGAGGAACACGTCCTTGAACTGCACCATGCCGGAATTGGTGAACAGCAGCGTCCGATCGCTGCCGGGCACGAGGGAGCTTCCGGGTACGACCATGTGGCTCTGCGCGCGGAAGAACTGCAGAAACGCATGCCGCACATCCGCCGCGCTCATGTAGGACGGTTTAGCCAAGATCCTTCAGTCCGTGTCGGGAGCGGCTCCCGTGGCCGCGCGGATATGATCCGATGAAAAGCCTCGGAACTGCAAAAACCGTGCTTGCCGCGCCTGCTCCCGCCAGCTGCCGGGTGGCTGTCGGCCGAAACGGCGGGTGCGGACTTCGCAGGCCAGCGCCTTCCAGTCCGGGCCGCCCGCAAGAGCCGCCTCGATCAGATCCTGGGACAGGCCGAGTGAACGCAGATCGGCGCCGATGCGCACCGGGCCGCGCCCCCGGCCGGCGTGGTATGCGACATAGTTATGCGCGTAGCGCTCGTCGTTCACGAAGCCGAGCGCTGCGAGCTCGGCGACCGTGGCGGCCGCTGCCTCGGCCCCGAAACCACGGGCGCCGAGCCGTTCCCGGAGCTCCCCGCTGGCATAATCCCTGCGGGCCAGGAGTCCGACGGCGGCGGCCCGGGCCGCTCCCGGGTCCGCCAGGTGCTCTTGCCCGGGGCTCTCCCCGCCACCGGCCCGGCGCACTCGTCTCAGGGGCATTCCTTGCAGTATAGTTCGAAAATGATGGCCCCTCGGGGGGCCGGGCCCACAACCATCAAGAGGAACATCATGCGCGTAGTTGTTGGAATGCTGGCGTGTCTGGGCGTCGGCACCTTGACCCTCGCATTAGCAGATCCGCCGGCCAGCACCCCGGCAGCCACGAGCACCCCGGCAGCCAGCAGTACACCGGCTGCCACGAGCACCCCGGCGGCCCAGCCGACGAAGAGCACCTCCGTCAAGGACGAGTTCACGCCCGAGGAGAACCATTTCGTCCAGGAGGGCTATCACCTCGAGACGCACCGCGGTACGCGGGTGTTCTGCCGTTACGAGGTACAAACGGAATCACGCGTCGAGCGCCAAAAGATCTGCGGGACGGTTGACCAGCTGAAATCGGCCGAAAACCAGTCCCAGCGGGCCTTCGGGCCCGGGCAAACGACATCGTCCTCACGTTGAAGTGAGCCGCCCGCAGGGCGGCGGGGGAGCGTCATGCGAATCGCGGTTGCAATGCTCGCGTGCGCCGGCGTCGGCATCTTGACCATCGCGTTGGCGGATCCGCCGGTCAGCACCCCGGCAGCCACGAGCACCCCGGCAGCCACGAGCACGCCTGTGGCCATGACCGCGTCGGCTGCCCAGCCGACGAAGAGCACCTCCCCGAAGGACGAGCTCACGCTCGAGGAGAGGCATTTCATCAACGAGGAGGGCTATCACCTCGAGATGCGCCACGGCGATAAGGTGTACTGCCGCTACGATATGGAGACGGGCTCGCGCGTAACCCGTAAGAAGATCTGCGGGACGATTCAGGAGCTGAAATCAGCCGAACAGCAGGCCCAGGCCGGCAAGGATATGGGCGTGCGCATGCAGCAGAATCCGACGATTCCCTGATCCGCTTCAGCGCTCAGGCCGAGCTGACGGCCTGCTCGGCGTTGCGCGGCTGGCGCGGTGGCAGCAGCCGCGCCCTGATCTGCTCCTCGATCTCGCGCCCAACCTCCTTGTTCGACAGCAGGTAGGCGCGCGTATTGTCCTTGCCCTGACCGATCCGGTTGCCCTTGTAGGCATACCAGGAACCGGACTTCTCGATGATCCCGAGTGAGCTGCCGAGCTCGATGATCTCGCCCTCGCGCGAGATCCCCTGCCCGTACATGATCTCGAACTCGGCCTCGCGGAACGGCGGCGCCACCTTGTTCTTCACCACCTTGACGCGCGTCATGTTGCCGATGACTTCCTCGCCGTTCTTGATCGCGCCGATGCGGCGGATGTCCAGGCGTACCGACGCGTAGAACTTCAGTGCGTTGCCGCCGGTGGTGGTCTCCGGGTTGCCGAACATCACGCCGATCTTCATGCGAATCTGGTTGATGAACACCACCATGGTGTTCGAGCGGCTGATGTTGCCGGTGAGCTTGCGCAGCGCCTGCGACATGAGCCGCGCGTGCAGCCCGACCTGCATCTCGCCCATCTCGCCTTCGATCTCGGCCTTGGGCGTGAGCGCAGCCACCGAGTCGATCACCACGATGTCGACCGCATTCGAGCGGACCAGCATGTCGGTGATCTCGAGCGCCTGCTCGCCGGTGTCCGGCTGCGAGACCAGCAGATCGGTGATGTTGACTCCGAGCTTCTCGGCATAGCTCGCATCGAGCGCGTGCTCGGCATCGACGAAAGCGGCGGTGCCCCCGGTGCGCTGCACTTCGGCGATCACCTGCAGCGTGAGTGTCGTCTTGCCCGATGCTTCCGGGCCGAAGACCTCCACCACGCGCCCGCGCGGCAACCCGCCGACACCGAGCGCGATGTCGAGCCCGAGCGAGCCGGTCGAGACCGTCTCGACGTCGTAACTCGCGGCGGCGTCACCGAGGCGCATCACCGAGCCCTTGCCGAACTGCTTCTCGATCTGGCCCAACGCGGCGGCGAGGGCCTTCTTGCGGTTCTCTTCCATCTGCGAATTTTCCCGGGAGTGGTGCGAGCGGTAAGCGGATTTTGGCGAGGCGATTATCACACAAAGACACCAGCGCACGGCGCGCATCGCGGGCGCTGTTTGGCTCCTATGTGCGCACTTTCTTCGAGCCAACCAGTAGATACGCACTCGATGACACTGTATGCGGCGCCCGCGGCGCGGGTGCGGCTCTCGATGAGTGCGAACGCGTCAAAGCGCCATCGCACCGGGGACAGCGTCTGCACCGCGGGCGGCCGCGCAACCTTGCGCGCCACCGTTACATGCGCGTGGAAGGGCTTGAGATCCGGGGTAAATCCGGCTGCCGCCGCGCTGCCGGTGAGCGCTTCGGCGAGCGAGCGCAAGGGCGCGCAGGCCGCCACCGGCGGCGGCTCCTGTGCCAGTGCAACGAGGATTTTAGGGCGGCTCCAGTAGGCGACGGACCCGAGGCGCAGCTCGAGTGTCGCGTTGGAGGAAGCGGCGGCGACGCCGCGCGCCATCGCGGCGAGCGCCGCAACCCGGCGTTCGGGGACGGTACCGATGAAACTGAGCGTCGCGTGCAGGTTCTCGGTCGGAACCGGTTGCCCGCCGCACGCGCGGACGCTTTTGCGGGTCGCGTGCGCGATCGCCGCGCGCTGTGCCTCGTCGGGCCAGAGCGCGAAGAAAACGCGCCGTGTCGGCTCATGCGGCCGCCCGGGCTGCGGGTCCGGCCCGCTCAAGCGCGTCCCGGGCTCCGCGCAGCTTCCCGCAGAACGGGCAGGTCCAAGCGCAGCAACAGCCGCAGCGCATGCCCCACCGAGTGGCCGCGTACCTGCGCACGGTCGCCCTCGAAGTGACGGAACTCGGCGATGATGTCGATCGTGCGCTCGTGACGTGCGGCAGCGCAAAACCAGACCGTCCCAACAGGCTTCTCGGGCGTACCCCCTTCAGGTCCGGCGACACCTGTGACCGCGAGCGCGACCTGCGCGCCGGAGACCCGCAGTGCCCCTTCGGCCATCTCGCGCACCGTCTGCTCGCTCACCGCGCCAAAGTCGACAAGGGTGCGCTCCGCGACACCGAGGTCACGCACTTTGCCGCGTTGGAATAGGTCACGTAGCCGCACTCGAACCATTGCGAACTGCCGGGCACGTCGGTCAGCGCCTTGGCGATCCAGCCGGCCGTGCAGGACTCGGCCGTGGCGAGGCGCCGCCCCGCGGCGCGCAGCTTGTGTCCGGCGCGCTCGGCCAGCTCGGAGCAGCTCCGCGTCGAGGCTCATGTGCCGAAAGGCTACGCGCAAAGCTCCGTGGTCGTCGACCATCATCTTACGGTAGCCTTCGCGCACATGAACGAGTCGGTCGGCACAGCACACGCCCGTGATGCAGCAGTACCTGCGCATCAAGAGCCAGCATCCGGACATTCTGCTGTTCTACCGGATGGGGGACTTCTACGAGCTGTTCTACGAGGACGCGCGCCGCGCCGCCGCGCTGCTCGACATCACCCTCACGGCGCGCGGCCAGTCGGCCGGTCAGCCCATCCCCATGGCGGGCGTGCCCTATCCACGCCGTGGACAGCTATCTCGCGCGACTGGTCCGCAAGGGCGAGAGCGTCGCGATCTGCGAGCAGAAGGGCGACCCGGCCAGCTCCAGGGGCCCGATCGAGCGCGAGGTGGTGCGCATCGTCACCCCCGGCACCGTCACCGATGCCGCGCTCCTCGAGGAGCGGCGCGACACGCTGGTCGCGGCGCTGGCGCGTGACGCTGCGAGCGTTCGGTCTGGCGTGGCTCGATCTCGCCGCCGGCCGCTTTACGGTGCTGCAGGCGGAAGGCCGCGGCGCGCTCGCCGCCGAGCTCGAGCGCCTGAAGCCCGCGGAGCTGCTGATCGCGGAGGGCGACGGCGCCGAGGTCGGACGCCCGGGAACGGCTCTGCGCACCCGTCCGCCGTGGCATTTCGAGCTCGCGAGCGCCTCGCGCCTGCTCACCGATCAGCTCGGCACCCTGGACCTCAAGGGCTTCGGCGCCGACGACCTGCCGCTCGCCATCCGCGCCGCCGGCGCGCTGCTGCAGTACGTGCGCGACACCCAGCGCGCGGCGCTGCCGCACATCCGCGGACTGGCACGTAGAGGAGCGTGGCGACGCCCTCATTCTCGACGCGGCGAGCCGCCGCAACCTGGAGCTGGATGCCAGCCTCGGCGGCAACGCGGACGCGACGCTGCTCGCGCGTCGTCGACACGTGCGTCACCGCCATGGGATCGCGCCAGCTGCGTCGCTGGCTCAACCGCCCGCTCACCAGCCACGCCGTGCTGCGAGGCCGTTACCAGGCGCTCGGCGCTCTGCTGGACGCGCGCCGCTTCGTGAAGCTGCGGGAGCTGCTGTCGGGCGTCGGCGATCATCGAGCGCATCCTGGCGCGGATCGCCCTGCGTTCGGCGCGGCCGCGCGACCTGACGCAGACTGCGCGCCTCGCTCGGTGCCCTGCCCGCTCTGCGCACCGCACCTCGCCGCGGTCGATTCGCCGCTGCTCGCGGGAACTGCACTCGCGCACCGACGAGCACGCGGATGCCGTCGCGCTGCTGTCCGCGGCCATCGCGGCGGAGCCGGCGACGATGCTCCGGGACGGCGATGTGATCGCCGCGGGGTACGACGCGTGAGCTCGACGAGCTGCGCCGCATCGCCACGCACACCGACGAGTTCCTGCTCGAGCTCGAGCGGCGGGAGCGCGAGCGCACCGGGATCGCGGGACTGAAGCTCGGCTACAACCGCGTGCAGGGATTTTTCATCGAGGTCGCGCGCCGCGATGCCGAGCGGGTACCGACGGGACTACATCCGCCGCCAGACCGTCAAATCCGCCGAGCGCTTCATCACCGCCGAGCTGAAGAGCTTCGAGGACCGGGTACTGGGGGCGCGCGAGCGTGCTTTGGCGCGTGAACGCGAGCTGTATGAGGGGATTCTCACGCGACTCACCGCGCGATCGCTGCCCATGCAGGACACCGCCGCCGCGCTCGCCGAGCTCGATGCGCTCGCGGCGCTCGCCGAACGCGCCTGCGCGCTCGAATGGACGGCGCCGACCCTGTGCCCGGAACCGTGCGTCGCGATCGAGGGCGGCCGGCATCCGGTGGTGGAACGCTTCTCGGACGCGCCGTTCGTGCCCAACGACCTGAAGCTCGACGCCGGGCGCCGCATGCTGATCATCACCGGCCCCAACATGGGCGGCAAGTCCACCTACATGCGCCAGGCCGCCCTCATCGTGCTGCTGGCGCACATCGGCAGCTACGTCCCGGCCGACCGGTGCGGTGTGCGGCCCGCTGGACCGAATCTTTACCCGCATCGGCGCCGCCGACGACCTCGCGGGCGGCCGCTCCACGTTCATGGTGGAGATGACCGAGGCAGCCAACATCCTGCACAACGCCACCGTCAAAGAGCCTCATCCTGCTGGATGAGATCGGCCGCGGCACCAGCACTTTCGACGGCCTGTCGCTCGCCTGGGCGATGGCGCGCGACATCGCCACGCGGGTGCGGGCCTTCACGCTGTTCGCGACCCACTACTTCGAGCTCACCACGCTCGCCTCTGAGGTCGAGGGCTGCGCCAACGTACACCTGGATGCGACCGAGCACGGCGACGGCATCGTGTTCCTGCACGCGGTGAAGGACGGGCCGGCCAACCGCAGCTACGGCCTGCAGGTGGCACAACTCGCCGGCGTGCCCCGGCAGGTGATCGGTGAGGCGCGCCTGTACCTGGAGCGGCTGGAATTGGAGCGCGAGCGCGAGCGCTCGGCGGCCTCCGATCGTGGCTCAGGTACATCTCAGGCGCAGCTGGCGCTGTTTCAGTCTGCTCGCGACCCGCTGCGCACCGCGCTGCTGGAGATTGACCCGGAAGAACTGTCGCCAAGGGAGGCATTGGACGCGCTCTATCGGCTGAAGACGCTGCGCGATGAGTCCCGGAGCGCGCGCGCTGCAGACGAATCTGTCGAGCAAATCACGTTCAGCGCGCAGAGGGCGCTGAGATACTGCGCGGCGCATGCAGCGTCACTGAAGACTCGCCCGCACTCCCGGCATCACGCACCGCGCCGCTGCCGCGGGGAGCAAGCGTCGAATCGCTGTACCGGCTGCCGGTCTACACCGCCTGCACGGTGCTGGCGCTCGTGATCACGTACTGGCTCGACGAGGATGTAGCGTGGGAGACGCTCGATTACCACATCTATGCAGGGTTCAGCGCGCTCAACGATCGCTTTGCGCAGGACTACTTCCCCGCCGGCGCGCAGTCCTACTTCAATCCCTACGCCTACGCGCCGTTCTATGCATTGCTTCGGTCCGGCCTCTCCGGACTCGCCATCGGCGCGTTGCTGACGCTCTGGCACAGCGTCATCCTCTGGCTGACCTTCGAGCTCGCCGTGAGCGTGTTCCCCGACGCCGTCCCGCGCGCGCGCGCCACGCTGGGCGTATGCGCTGTGGCACTGGCGCTGGTCAACCCCATTCTGCTGCAGCAGATCGGCTCGTGCTTTGCCGACATCACCGACCGCGGAGCTTGCTCTGGCCGGCTGGCTGTTGCTCGCGAGCGTAGTGCGGGAGCCACGGGTCCTGCCGCTCGTGTGCGCGGCGGCGCTGCTCGGCGCGGCGACCGCCTTGAAGCTCACCAATGCCGTGCATGCCATCGGCGCTGCGGCCGTGCTCATCCTGCTGCCCTTGCCGCTGCGGACACGGCTCCGCTACGGCGTGACCTACGCGGCAGTTCTGGGAGTCAGCTTCGCCCTGGTCGCGGCACCCTGGTCGTACCGCCTCGCGCAGAACTTCGGCAACCCGCTCTTCCCGCTCTTTAACAACATCTTCCGCTCGCCGCAGTTCATCACCCAGCCGCTGCGACTGATTCGCTTCATCCCGTCCGACTTCGCCGCAGCGCTGTGGCGCCCGTTTGCACTGGTGAATCCGGCGCCGCTGATCCAGGAGGAACTGTGCGCCCCGGACCTGCGTTACGCGCTGCTGGCGGTCCTGGCTGCCGCGCTGCTGGCGAAGTGGCTGTGGAGGGGCACAGCGGCGCAGGGCAGAATCAATCGGGCCGCGCGCGGTACCGCAGACGCCCGGGTACTCCTGGCGCTCAGGCTGCGGCTTCACCGTCGACTGGACTTTGTGGCTTGCGACCTCTGGTAATGGCCGCTACTTCCTGCCGATGGCTTGTGTGTGTGCGGTGCTGGTCCTTGGTTTACTCACACGGCTGTTCGGAGATCGGGCCAGGTTCTGGCTGATGGCGGTGGTCGCCGTGTGCGCGGTCCAGGTATTCCAGATGTGGATGAGCCCGGGCGTCCGTTGGACCGCCATGCCCTGGGACAACGGGCCCTGGCTGAAGGTCGATGTACCGCAGCAGCTCGCCGTCGAGCCCGCGCTGTATCTCAGCGTTGGCACCAACTCAAACGCCTACCTGGCCGCCTTCGTTTCCAGGCAGTCAGGATTCGTCAACTTCACCGGTGCCTACCCGCTCGGGGCGAGGGGTGCCAACGGTGAGCGCGTAGAGAACCTGATCCACCGTTACTCCGGGCACCTGCGCTTCGTAGCGGAAGGCGAGCGCCTGTATGAGGATCTCAAGAGCACCTGCCCAACGTATTCGGATGTCGACGGCGCCTTGAGCCGCTTCGGGCTGCGCGCCGACCCCGGCGACTGCGTCACGCTCACGGTGATCGCGTCAAAGCCCACCGCCACGGCTGCCGGCGGCCGTGACCCATCTGGTCACCTGCCGGGTGCGGTTACCTCGAGGTGCTTGAGTCGGAACGTGACCGACACCGGGCGGCTGCCAATGGCGCCGCGGCGCCGGCCTCCCAGAGCGAGCTGCCGCTGTTCGGCACAGTGCCACGTCGCAATGCAGCGGCGCAGCAGGCAACCGATGAGGTTCGCAAGGCACTCGCGGCGCTCGACCCCGATGAGCTGACGCCGAAGGAGGCGCTGGAAGCGCTCTACCGGCTACGGCGTCTCCTGTAGCGAGTGCAGCTAGCGCAGGGAGAACCGTCCCTGCGTCAAGAAGTGTCCCGCCTCGCGCGCCACGCGCGCCGAGAGCAGCATCCCGAGGTGGCTCACCGGCAGCACGATGTGATCGGCGGCGCCGGGCAGGCGTGTCTCGCTCACCGCAATGGTGCCGTCGTTGGGTTCGGCGAATTGCGCGAGGAATTGCCCCACGCCGATCGGCTGCGTTCCCGCCACGATGCCGAGCGGCCTCGCGTGCGGCCAGTGTCGCTCGTGCGGCTGCAGCAGCTCCTCCGCGACCGAAGGCCCCATGAGCTGCGCGAACGGCGCAAAGCGCCCGGCACGCTCGGCGGCCCGGCTAGCGACGCACGGCACCCCCAGGAACACCGCGCGCCCGGGCGGCTGCTCCGGGAAGCGCTCGAGGAAGCGGTAGATGACGAGCCCCCCGAGGCTGTGTCCGAGGAAGTGCACCCCCGGAAGCCCGAGCTCGCGCACGAAGGCTGCGAGGCGGCCGATGATGGCCGCCATGCTGGTGGAAGCCGGGAAGTAGCGGAATGGATGCAGCGTCAGCCCGAATTCCTGCGCCAGGCGATGCCGCAGCAGCAGCGACTCCTCGCCCGGGAGCCACAGCCCGTGAACATAGACGACGTGCACGCGCTCTCTGCCGCCGCCGGCGTCGCCGCTCAGGCCGGCGGCACGCGCACCCGCACGTGCAGCTCGCGCAGCTGCGCCTCGCTCACTTCCGTCGGCGCATCCGTGAGCGGGTCGGCCGCGGTCTGTGTCTTGGGGAAGGCAATCACCTCGCGGATGCTGTCGGCGCCGGCCATGAGCATCGCCAGGCGATCGACGCCGAAGGCGATCCCACCGTGCGGTGGGGCGCCGAACTTGAGCGCATCGAGCAGGAAGCCGAATTTCTTCTGCGCCTCCTCGGGTGCGATCCCGAGCAGCTCGAACACGGTCGATTGCATGTCCTGGCGGTGAATGCGCACCGAGCCGCCGCCGATCTCGGAACCGTTCAGCACCATGTCGTAGGCCTTGGCGAGCGCCTCGCCAGGCTGCGCGCGCAGCGCTGCAGGGTCCGGGTCCTTGGGAGCGGTGAACGGGTGATGCATGGCGACCCAGCGCCCGCCCTCGGCATCCCACTCGAACATGGGGAAGTCCTGTACCCACAGCGGTCGCCAGCCGCCCGCGACGAGCTTCAGGTCCTGACCGATCTTCACGCGCAGCGCGCCGAGCGAGTCAGCGACCACCCGTGCGGTGTCGGCGCCGAAGAAAATCAGATCACCGTCCCCCGCTGCGGTGCGTTCGAGGATCCCCTCGAGCGCCGCGTCGCTCAGAAACTTGATGATCGGTGATTGCAGGCCTTCGCGGGCGCGGGCGCGCTCGTTGACCTTGACGTAAGCGAGACCCTTGGCCCCGTAGCGGGCCACGAACGCCGTGCAATCGTCGATGGCGGAGCGCGGCAGCGCGCCGCCACCCGGAACGCGCAGCGCCGCAACGCGCCCGTGCGGATCCCTGGCGGGACCTGCGAACACCTTGAAGTCGCAGTCCTTCACCAGATCGGCGATGTCGACGAGCTCAAGCGGATTGCGCAGGTCGGGCTTGTCGGATCCAAAGCGGCGCACGGCCTCGGCATAACTCATGCGCGGAAAGGGATCGGGCAGTGCGGCGCCGATCACCTCGCGAAAGAAGTGCCGCACCAGAGCTTCCATCAGCCGCATGATCTCGTCCTGCGCCAGGAACGAGGTCTCGATGTCGAGCTGGGTGAATTCCGGCTGCCGGTCGGCGCGCAGATCCTCGTCGCGGAAGCAGCGCACGATCTGATAGTAGCGGTCGAAACCCGAGATCATGAGCAGCTGCTTGAAGATCTGCGGCGATTGCGGCAGCGCGAAGAATTTCCCCGGGTGGGTGCGGCTCGGCACCAGATAGTCCCGTGCTCCCTCCGGAGTTGCCTTGGTCAGCATCGGCGTCTCGAGATCGATGAAGCCGTTGGCATCGAGGTACGAGCGCATCGAACGGGTGAGCGCAAAGCGCAGGCGCAGTCGCCGGCTCATCACCTCGCGGCGCAGGTCGAGATAACGGTAGCGCAGCCGCACTTCCTCGCCCACCTGCTCATCGAGCTGGAACGGCAGGGGCTCGGAACGGTTCAGCAGCTCGATCTGCTCCGCCACGAGTTCGACCTTGCCGGAGGCGAGATTGGCATTCACGGTGCCGGCGGGCCGCTCGCGCACCTTGCCCGTCACCTTCACCACGAACTCGTTGCGCAGCCGCTCGGCCTCGGCGAACACCGTCGCCGCTTCCGGATTGAAGACGATCTGCAGCAGCCCCTCACGGTCGCGCAGATCGACGAAAATGACCCCGCCGTGATCGCGTCGGCGATGCACCCAGCCGGCCACCGTGACCTCCCGGCCGAGCAGCTTCTCGTCTACCTGTCCGCAGTAATGTGAGCGCATGAGGCGCGCGATGTTACGGACGGCCTGCAGGCCCCGCAACTGCCGTCAGGCGGCGGGTTTGGCCAGCTGGGCCTTCACGGCGGCCGGATGCGGCGGCACCACCACTCCGCAGGTGATGATCATCTTCATTGCGCCATCCACCGTCATGTCGAGCTCGACCACCTGGCGACGCGGAATGATGACCAGATAACCCGCCGTGGCGTTGAGCGCCGCGGAGATGTACACGGCCGCGTGCGGTTCACCCATCTTCTCGCTCACTTCCGGGACGTCCTCCGCCGTGAGGAAGCCGAGACTCCACACACCAGCGCGCGGATATTCGACCATCACCACCTTGCGGAAGGAGTTGGACTGCGAGAAGACACTCTCGGTGAAGCTCTTCACGCCACCATACACGGTGCGCACGACGGGAATGCGGTTAAGGACCTCCTCGCCCCACACGACCAGGCGCCGCCCAATGAGGTTCGTGACGAGAAGCCCCGTCAGCAGGAGCACGATCAGCGCCAGCACGAATCCGGCACCCGGGATCGAGAACCCCAGGAGCGCCTGCGGCCGAAAATTGGGCGGCAGCCACAGCAGAGTGAAGTCCATGATGCGCAACATGAAACTCACCACCCACACCGTGGCGAGAATCGGCAGCCACACCAGAACGCCCGCGACCAGGTAGCGCCGCAGGCTCCATTTCTCGCCCCACTTTCCGGCGTTGGCATCAATCTCCTTCAGAGCCGGCGCCTAGCGGCGCACCTTGCGCGCACTCTTGCGTCGAGTGCCGCTCGCCCGCTTGCGTGCCGTCGTGCCCGTCGGGGGCCGGGACACGCCTTTGCGGTTGCGACCGCGCGGCCCGGCGGGCGCGGCGGATGGCTTGGGCTCCGCTGCTGCCTTGCCGTTAGCCGCCGGCGCTTCGCCGCCGCCCTTCTCCTTGGGGGGCTCGGCACCCGTCTTGACGTCCTTCGTCTCCGTTTTGGCCTCGGCTTTCGCCTCCTCCTTGTCCGCGCCGGAGAGATTGCGCTTGTTCTCCTTGTCGGACTTGAAATCGGTCTCGTACCACCCGCCGCCCTTGAGACGGAACACCGGCGCTGACAGCAGCTTCTTCAGCTGCCGTTTGCCGCAGGACGGACATTTGACCAACGGCGCATCCGTGATCTTCTGCATGACCTCGGTGTAGAACTTGCAGGCCTTGCATTCGTACTCGTAGAACGGCATGGGTCTTCTTGCGACGAGGTTGCTGCCGGGGATTATAACGGACACAGGCACCCGGAGCCCGCTGCGCGGCGCGGTGAGCTCAGGCGCGCGCCGCCTTGCGCTCCTGCACCTTCGAGAAGCTGAGCTCGCCGTCGCGGGCGGTGATGCGGATGCGATCCCCGGGCGCGAACTCGCCCTGCAGAATCCTCTGCGCCAGGGGATTTTCGATCTGTTGCTGGATGGCGCGCTTCAGGGGCCGCGCGCCATACACCGGATCGAAGCCGGCCTCGCCCAGCAGGTCGCGTGCACCATCTTCGAGCACGATGTCCATGTTGCGCTCGGTGAGGCGCCTGCGCAGGTACAGCAGCTGGATGTCCACGATCGCGCGAATCTGCTGCATGCCGAGCGGGTGGAAGACCACGATGTCGTCGATACGGTTGATGAACTCGGGCCGGAAGCTCTGCTGCACGACTTCCATCACCGCGCTCTTCATCCTGGAATAGTTCTTCTCGCCGGCGTACTCCTGGATCAGCTGCGAGCCGAGGTTGGAAGTCATGATGATGACGGTGTTGCGGAAGTCGACCGTGCGGCCCTGGCCGTCGGTGAGACGGCCGTCATCGAGCACCTGCAGCAGCACGTTGAAGACGTCGGGATGCGCCTTCTCGACTTCATCGAGCAGGATCACCGAGTACGGGCGCCGGCGCACGGCCTCGGTAAGGTAGCCGCCTTCCTCGTAACCGACGTAACCGGGCGGTGCGCCGATCAGGCGTGCCACCGAGTGCTTCTCCATGAACTCGGACATGTCGATGCGGATCAGCGCCTCCTCGGTGTCGAACAGGAACTCCGCGAGCGCCTTGCACAGCTCGGTTTTGCCGACCCCGGTGGGGCCGAGGAACAGGAACGAGCCGTTGGGGCGACGGGGATCCGCGAGCCCGGCCCGCGAGCGGCGGATGGCGTCCGAGACGATGCGCAATGCCTCGTCCTGACCCACGACGCGCTTCGCCAGCGCGCTCTCCATCTGCAGGAGCTTGTCCTTCTCTCCCTGCAGCATCTTCGAGACCGGAATGCCGGTCCACTTGGAGACCACTTCCGCGATCTCCTCTTCGGTCACCTTGTTGCGCACCAGGGTCGGCACCTTCTCCTCGGCAGCGGTGGCCGATGTCAGCCGCTTCTCGAGCTCGGGGATCCTGCCGTACTGAAGCTCCGCCATCTGCCCGAGGTTGCCCGCGCGCCGTGCGGCGTCCAGCTCCAGACGTGCGCGATCGAGCTCCTCGCGGACCTGCGCGCTTCCCTGCAGCGCCGCCTTCTCCGACTTCCACACTTCCTCGAGGTCGGCGTACTCCTTCCCGAGACCTGTCAGGGTCTCTTCGAGCATCCCTAAGCGCTTACGCGACGCCTCGTCCTTCTCCTTCCTGAGCGCCACCTGCTCGATCTTGAGCTGGATGATGCGCCGGTCGAGCCGGTCGAGTGCCTCGGGCTTGGAGTCGATCTCCATGCGGATGCGAGCCGCGGCTTCATCGATCAGGTCGATCGCCTTGTCGGGCAGCTGGCGGTCGGTGATGTAGCGGTGCGAGAGCGTCGCCGCGGCGACGATCGCGGGATCGGTGATCTCGACCTTGTGGTGTACCTCGTAACGCTCTTTGAGGCCGCGCAGGATCGCGATCGTGTCCTCCACCGAGGGCTCGTCCACCAGCACTTTCTGGAAGCGCCGTTCGAGGGCGGCGTCCTTCTCGAGGTACTTGCGGTATTCGTCGAGCGTAGTCGCACCGACGCAATGCAGCTCGCCGCGCGCGAGAGCGGGCTTCAGCATGTTGCCGGCGTCCATCGCGCCTTCGGCCTTGCCGGCGCCGACCATGGTGTGCAGCTCGTCGATGAACAGGATCACCTGGCCTTCCTGCTTGGCGAGATCGTTGAGCACCGCCTTCAGGCGCTCCTCGAACTCGCCGCGGAACTTGGCGCCGGCGATCAGCGAGCCCATGTCGAGCGCGAGGATGCGCTTGTTCTTCAGGCCCTCGGGCACCTCGCCGTTGACGATGCGCTGGGCCAGCCCCTCGACGATCGCGGTCTTGCCGACGCCGGGCTCGCCGATCAGCACCGGGTTGTTCTTGGTGCGGCGCTGCAGCACCTGGATGGTGCGGCGGATCTCGTCATCGCGCCCGATGACCGGATCGAGCTTGCCGGAGGCGGCGCGGGCGGTGAGGTCGATGGTGTACTTCTCGAGTGCCTGGCGGCCCTCCTCCGCGTTGGCGTCGGCGACCTTCTCGCCCGCCGCGCACGTCCTCGATGGCCTTCTCGATGGCGCCGCGTACCGCGCCCGACTCCTTGAACAGGCGGCCGAGCGGGCGGTCCTCGAACGCGGCGAGCACGAACAGCTCACTGGAGATGAACTGATCGCCACGCTGCTGCGCGAGCTTGTCGGTGACGTTCAGTACCCGGTTCAGCTCGTTGGAGATGTGGATCTCCCCCGGCGTGCCTTCGACCTTGGGCAGCCCGTCGAGCAGCGCCAGCAGCCCCGCCCGCAGCTTGTTGACGTCGACGCCGGCCTTGAGCAGCAGCGGGCGCACGGTCCCGCCCTGGCTGTCGAGCAGCGCCAGCAACACGTGGGCCGGCTCGAGGAACTGGTGGTCCCGGCCGAGCGCCAGCGACTGAGCATCGGCCAGCGCCTGCTGAAACCGGCTGGTGAGCTTGTCCATCCGCATGGAGATTTACCCTTCAGGTGGGTGTTCGGTTTGTGGGGACAAACGCGAGTCCGTTCAAGGGGCTGCGGCGCATGCGCCTGCCGCCAAAGATAGCGAAGATCGCCCGGGCCCCCGCCAGTCGTGCGAGGGCCTTCCAGCGGGAGTCCCGGCGGCTCAGGCCAGCTCGCTCAGCCCGAGCAGGGGGCCTATGAATTTCTCGTAGTTGCGCCAGCGCCCGACCGAGCTCTTGTAGATCTTCTGCCGCACCTGCCAGGTGCTGGCGGTGGTCACCGCGTCGCGCCGTCTTGTGGAACTCCAGGCAGCGCGCATCCCACGGCAGTCCGATGAACTCCAGGATGCGGCGGGTCCATGTCTCCTGGTCGGTGACCAGCTCGGCGTAAGGCACCTCGAGCAATGACTCCTGCGGCAGCACCGCGCGCCAATGCGCCATGAGCCGCTGGTGCTCGCGGTAGTAGTGCGCAAGGTCCGAGAGGTCCATGGTGTAGTTCATGCCCGGCGGGAACTGCTGGAAGTAGCACGACAGGCAGGTGTCGATCGGGTCGCGCCGCAGATGGATCATGCGTGCCTTGGGAAACACCGAATGAATGAGACCCAGGATAGTCGGAATTGACCGGCGCCTTGTCGACCACGCGCTGCGCGTCGCCGGAGTGCGCTCGAGCACCTGCAGGTAATCCTGCGCCAGGCGCCGGCGCGCGGCGGCCTCGGGCAGCTCGCTGCCGCAACGGCCGCTTCGTGCTTGCGCACGGCGTCGGTCCAGAAATCGAGCTCCCCCGCTCCCCGTCGCGGCCGGGTGCGAGGCGATGATCTGCTCGACCAGCGAGGTGCCCGAGCGCGGCATGCCCGACCACGAACACCGGTCGCGCGGAGTCTGAGCGCGTCCGCGGCGCGCCTGGCAGAGACGCCTCGCGAGTGTAGACGCGCATCAGATCGTCCACGAACGCGCGTGCGACCTCCCGGTCGTAGGGCGTCGGCGCGCAGCTTGTGCAGCTCGTTGGCGCGCTGGTAAGTTGCGAAACGCCCGGCGGAAAGTCCCCGACGTCGTCGTAATACTTGCCGATCGCAAAGCGCAGTATTCGGCCTCGTCGATCGGGCTGAGTCCGCTGCCGGCGACGTCTCCTCCGCGCGCTTCACCCAGGCGCCGTCGGCGGGCGTCATGCTGCGCAGCCACGCCAGGGCCGCCCACGGCATGCGGCGCATCCGGGCTCGATCTCGAGGGCGCGCTGGAACTGGCCTCGGCCTCGGCGAAGCGTCCTTCGAGCGCCGTCGACCTGCGCCATGCCGACCAGGGCGAGCACATTCGCGGGGCGAGCCCTCAGCACCTTCTCGTAAGAGCTCCCGCGCCTCGCGCAGGCGACCCGAGCAGCACGCAGCGTCGTGCCGAGGCTGATCCGGGCATCGAGATACGTCGGGCTTCAGCTTCAGGGCGCGCCGCAGCGGCTGCTCGGATTCGGAACCGGCCCCTGCCATTGCAGAACGGTTCCGAGATTGAAATGCGCCTCGGCGTAGCCGGATCGGATCCCGATCGCGCGACGGAATTCTGCTCGGCCTCCCGGTAGCGACCCAGCTTGCCGAGAGCGGCGCCCAGACTGTTGCGCGCGATCGGCGTCGCGCGGAATCGAAATTCAACAGGTCCTGATAGGCGCTCGCCGCTTCGGCATAGGCGCCCTCGTCCATGCTCCGATCACCGCTGAACAGAGCAAGCAGCTCCAGGGTTCCGCGTCGGCCCCTCGGCGGGAGCGAGGCCGGCGCCGGGCGGCATGTCGCCCCGCTGTGCGGTCAGGCGCAGCACCAGCGCCTGGGTGAGCTCGTCCACCAGCTGCGCTCGACGCCCTTCTCGAGCAGCCGCCATTTGAAGGAGTTGGCGAGCTTCGCCCTCTTGAAGAGGTTCAGTTTCAGGGGACGGGCGTCGCGGTCTACCCGCTGCAGGAACCTCTGCAGGAACTTCTGCAGGTCGTGCCCCCGGGTCTCCGGGCGGCGCGCGCCAGCTGACCCGGAAACCGCCTGCAGGCACGAAGTCGTCCGCCAGAGCAGCGCCCACCTCGGTGGCCTCGCGGGCATTGAACCATTTGAACAGCATTGCGCGCCTACCACCGTGTCCACAGAGTTACGTCAAATGGTACCCGCTCGCAAAACCGCGGGGGCGCGAATTCAATCGCAATTTCACGCGTTCCGGCACTGCGCGAGTCGGTAGCGGCAGCTGCCGCCTGCCTTCCCGCCATTGCGTCAGCCGCTCCGCCCAGGCGATCACCCCGATGCCGAGCGCAATGAGAATCACCTGGATGGCGCTGGTGCGCGGGTCGGCCCGGCGATGCAGCCCCGGGATCAAGCCCGCGACGGCAATATAGAGAAACCCGGCGGCCGCGAAGGCCAGCGCATACGGCAACACCCCCATCGTCCGGCGCAGCCCGTAGTAGGCCGCGACGGACCCGATCACCGAGGCGAGTCCGGTTGCGAGGTTGAGCAGCAGCGCGCGCGGTCGCGACAGCCCGGCGTGGACCAGGATGGCGAAGTCCCCCACGCGGTGCGGAATCTCATGGGCCGCGACCGCCAGCGTGGTGACGGAGTCCGAGCGGGGTGCTCGGTGAGGAAAGCGGCGGCGATCAGCACGCCATCGAGCGCATTGTGGATGCTGTCGCCGACCAGCACCAGCACGCCGGAGGCGCGGTCGCGCGCGTGATCGTGACCGGTGTGATCGCGGCGGGCATCCCGTGATCTGCGTGGTCGAGACCCGCGCCTTCGTCGTGCGCGTGCGCGTGCCACCACAACACCAGCTTCTCGATGACGAAGAAGACACCCAACCCCACCACCAGCGTGAGCCCGATGCGGTGCGCGCCGGCGGTGCCGGCGCCCTGCATCGCTTCCGGCAACAGCGCGAGCAGCGCCGCACCGAGCAGCGCACCGGTGGCGAAGCTCACGAAATGCGGCAACACGCGCGCAGCGCGCTCTTCAGGCACCCACAGGAACACCACCGCGAACGCCGCGCTGGCGATGCCGCCGAGGGCGGCAAACAGCATGATCAGGGCGAGCAGCGGCACCGGTCTAGGCCAGCCAGATGAGAGCGGCCATGCGGCCGCAGCGCCCGTCGCGACGGAATGAAAAAAACCGCGCCGGGTCCGCGTAGGTGCACCAGGTGCCCCCGGATACGTCCATGACACCGAGGGCCTCGAGGCTGCCGCCGGGCGAGTGCCGTCAGGTCGCATTGCCAGCGCCCGCGCGCATTGGGGGTAAAGGCGACGGTCGCGCCCGGGTCGCTGGCTGCGAAGGCGGCCCGCACCTCATCGCCGACCTCAAAATGCGGCGCCGAAATCGCAGGGCCCAGCCAGGCCAGCAATTGCGCGGGGCTCCACCCCAAGCCTCATCACGGTGGCCTTCAGCACGCCCGCCGCCAGTCCGCGCCAGCCCGCATGGGCCACGGCCACCGCAGACGCGTCCCGGGCCGCGAACAGCACCGGCATGCAATCCGCCACCTGCATGGCGCATACGCGCCCGGCGTGGCGCGCGATCACCGCATCCGCTGGCGCCGGCCGCTGTGTGCCTGTGCCATCCAGCTCGAGCACATCCGCGCCGTGGACCTGCTCGAGCCAGGCGGGGTCCGCCGGCAGGCCCAGCCGGGCGCGCACACGCTGCGCGGTTCTCGAGGACCGCCGCCGCGCTGTCCCCGACGTGTGCGCCGAGATTCAGCGAGGCGAACGCCCCGGCGCTCACCCCGCCCTCGCGCAGCGTGAAGTGCGCGTGGACGGCGGCGCGGTGCTGCCCAGTCCGGCGCAAGGGTACCGAAGGTGCCGGCCTGGCCGAACTCACTCGCGCTGCGTCCCGAGTACGGCGAGCAGCGCCCGCATGTCTTCGGGCAGCGGCGCTTCCCAGTGCATCGCGCGGCCCGTCACGGGATGCGTGAGCGCGAGCCGCGCGGCGTGCAGAGCCTGGCGCGGAAAGGCAGCGAGTGCCGGGCAAGGGCCGGGCCGCAGCCGGCGCGGGATGCGGCGGCGACCGCCGTACACCGGGTCACCGACCACCGGGAAGCCGATGTGTGCCAGGTGCACGCGGATCTGGTGCGTGCGCCCGGTCTCGAGCTCGATGCGCACGAGGGTATGGGCGCGAAAGCGCTCGCACCACGCGGTAGTGAGTGACGGACGGACGTCCGTCGCGCCGCACCGCCATGCGTACGCGCTGCGTGCGATGCCGGCCGATGGGCTCGTCGATCGTGCCCCCGCCGGTCATGACGCCGGTGCACACGGCCAGATACTGGCGCGAGATCTCCCGCGCCGCCAGCGCCGCCACCAGGCGGTATGAGCCTCGGGCGTGCGCGCCACGATCAGCAGCCCCGAAGTGTCCTTGTCCAGGCGGTGCACGAGTCCTGCGCGCGGCACCAGCGCCAGCTGCGGATCGAGGCCGAGCAGCGCGTTCTGCAGCGTGTGCCGCGGGTTGCCGGCGCCCGGGTGCACGACGAGCCCGGCGGGCTTGTTGATGACCAGCAGCGCGCGATCCTGGATATAGCGACCTCGAGCGGCAGGTCTCTCCGCACCCGCCGCGGCCCGGCTCGCAAGCTGCGCCGTGACGCGTACCTGCTCGCCCCCCTGTACCTTGTCCCGTGCCCGCAGCGTCGCCTTCGAGTCCGGGCGGCGCCGGACTCGATCCAGGCCTTCAGTTGCGCGCGCGAATACTGCGGCAGCGCGCGCGCCAGTGCCTGGTCGAGGCGCAGTCCGGCCAGGCCCACATCGAGGATCAGGGCGTGCGAGCGGAACTCACCCGGGGCTCCGGCGGTCGGAATGCCCGGACGGTGGATTCGCTATACTTGCTCGGATTGTTCCGGCGCGAAGCCAAAGAAAAGGTCCCCTCGAGATGACATTGTCCGGTCCGGTGCGCGGCGCCCTGGTGGCGCTATGTTTCGTTTTGCTCGCCGTGTCCGGCTGCCGCAGTCACCGCGAGAAACAGCTCGCGAAGCAGACCCCGGAACAGCTCTTCAAGACCGCCAAGAAGGACCTCGCGAACAACGACTTCAACGGCGCCATCAGGATCTACGAGGCTCTCACGGCGCGCTTCCCGTTCACCGACGAGGCGCGCCAGGGGCGCATCGACCTCATCTACGCATATTACCGCGCCGGCGAGGGTGAGTCGGCCACCGACGCCGCCGAGACCTTCATCCGCGAGAACCCGACTCACCCGCGCGTCGACTATGCCTACTACATCAAGGGCCTGGTGGATTTCGAGCGCACGCCGAATATCATCGAGCGCTTGTTCCGTGCCGACCTCACCAAGCGGCCGCCGAGCAACGCCCGCAAGGCCTTCGCCGCGTTCAAGATCGTGGTCGAGCAGTACCCCAAGAGCGAGTACGCCCACGATGCGTTGCAGCGCATGGTCTACCTGCGCGACCGCCTCGCGAGCTACGACGTGCACGTCGCGCGCTACTACATGAAGCGCGGCGCCTACGTGGCCGCGGCGCAGCGCGCCAAGGAAGTGATCGAGGACTACGACGGAGCGCCCGAGGTGCGCGAGGCGCTGCAGATCATGATCGAGTCCTACGATCGTCTGGGCCTCACGCCACTGGCCGCACAGAGCCGCCAGGTGTACGAGGCGCAACTACTCCGCGAACGTGCGCCAGGCGCAGGCGTCCGTGCATCGCTCGTGGTGGAAATTCTGGTAGCCGCGCGCAGGGCCGGCCCGCTGCACGCTGTGCCTCAGCGGCGGTAGCCGCTGGTGATCGGGTAGCGCCAGTCGCGGCCAAAGGCGCGGCGGCTGACGCGCACGCCCGGCGGCGCCTGGCGGCGCTTGTACTCGTTGCGCTTCACCAGGTCCAGCACCCGGCCGATGGTTGCGCGGTCGAAGCCGCGGGCCTCGATCTCATCGACCGACAGGTCCTCCTCGATGAACGCCTCGAGGATCGGGTCGAGCACTTCGTAGGGCGGCAGGGAATCGGAGTCCTTCTGGTCCGCGCGCAGCTCCGCCGTCGGCGCACGCTCGATCACGCGCTGCGGGATCACGCGGCCGCGGGAGTTGCGGTAGTTGCGCCAGCCGGTAGACCAGGAGCTTGCTGCAGTCCTTGATCGGCGCGAAGCCGCCGGCCATGTCGCCGTAGAGCGTGGCGTAGCCGACCGCCATCTCGCTCTTGTTGCCGGTCGTGAGCAGCATCCGGCCGGTCTTGTTGGAGATGCCCATGAGCAGCAGCATGCGGCAGCGCGACTGGATGTTCTCCTCGGTGGCGTCCGGTTGCCGACCGGCGAACTCGCTCTTGAGCGTCGCCAGTGTGCTCTCGAACATCGACTCGATCGGACAGCACACTGTAGTTTCACGCCGAGGACGATGCGCTTGTTGCTGCGCGTCCTCCACGCTGATGGGCGCGGTGTAGCGCGAGGGCATGAGCACCGCCTGCACCCGCTCGGCGCCGAGCGCGTCCACCGCGATGGCCAGCGTCAGCGCGGAATCGACGCCCCCGGAGAGTCCCATGACGACCCCCGGAAAACCGTGCTTGGTGACGTAGTCGCGCACGCCCAGGACGAGGGCGCCGTAGACGCTCGCCTCGTCCGACAGCTCCGGCGCGACGTCGGCGGCGCACGGCACGACGCGCCCGTGCGTGTCGCGCTCGAAGCGGGTCAGGTATGTGCCTTCCTCGAAGGCCGGCGCGCGCATCACGACTTCGCCCTGCGCGTTGGTCACGAACGAGTTGCCGTCGAACACCAGCTCGTCCTGTCCGCCCACGAGGTTCACGTAGGCGAGTGGCAGCCCGACATCGCGGGCGCGCGGCGCGGGCCACATCCTCGCGCTCGCGCTGCTTGTGGATCTCGAAGGGGGAGGCGTTGATCACCGCAAGCAACTGCGCGCCGGCCGCGCGCGCCAGCTGCGCGGCCTCCGGCTCCCACGATGTCCTCGCACACCAGGAGCCCCACGCGGAAGCCCCCGCAGTCGGCGACCGTCGGCTGGGCGCCGGCCGTGAAAGTAGCGTTTCTCGTCGAACACCTTGTAGTTGGGCAGCTCCGCCTTGCGGTGAATGGCCGCGATCTCCCCGTCCGCGATCAGCGCCGCGGAGTTGTAGATACCCGCGCGCGTGTACTCCGGAAAGCCGACCAGCACCGCGACGTCGCGGACCTCATCGCGCACGCGCGCGAGCCCGCTCTCGATCTGGCGGCGGAAGCCGCGGTGAAACAGCAGGTCCTCCGGCGGATAGCCGCTGAAGCGTGAGCTCCGGAAACAGCACCAGATCCGCGCCCAGCTCGGCACGCGCGCGCTGTGCGCCGGCGATGACCCGCGCCGCGTTTCCCTGAACGTCGCCGACCAGAAGGTTGATCTGCGCGAGCGCGATGCGGAAGGGTTCGCTCATGGCCCGCGCTCTGGGTCAGCGCCGGCCCTTGGTCCGCACGCCTCGTCTTGCGCCGCCAGCGCTCGCCGCTCGGCAGGCGCCTTGGCGGCGCGCTTCGCCTGGCGGCGGTGCGCCCGCGGCGCCGCGCCGCGGTGCCGTGGCGTCGGGCGCGTTCGCGGCCCGCGCTGCGGGGCCAGAGCAGCTCGTTCATGGCGCTCCCGAGCTCGGCGGGCGATTTCACCGTGCGAACCCCGGCGGCTTCGAACGCCGCGTACTTTTCGGCGGCCAGTGCCCTTGCCGCCCGCGACGATCGCGCCCGCGTGTCCCATGCGCTTGCCCGGCGGGCGCGGTGACGCCCGCGACGTAGGCGACGACCGGCTTGCTGACGAACTTGCGGATGTAGCGCGCGGCCGCCTCTTCGTCGCTGCCGCCGATCTCCCCCACCAGAATGATGCCCTCGGTGCGCGGGTCGCGCTCGAAGAGCTCCAGCACGTCGATGAAGCTCATACCGCGCACCGGATCGCCGCCGATGCCGACGCAGGTGCTCTGCCCGAGGCCGATGCGGCGTGGTCTGAAACACGGCCTCATAGGTAAGCGTGCCGGAACGCGACACGATGCCGACCGTACCCTTCTTGTGGATGAAGCCGGGCATGATGCCGATCTTGCATTCATCCGGCGTGATGACCCCGGGGCAGTTGGGGCCGACCAGGCGGCGTCGACGGAGCCCGCGAGCACCGCCTTGACACGCACCATGTCGTTGACCGGCACGCCCTCGGTGATGCACACGATGAGCTCGATTCCGGCGTCTGCCGCCTCGAGGATCGAGTCGGCTGCGCCGGCCGCCGGCACGTAGATCATGCTGGCCGTGGCGCCGGTCTCGCGTACTGCGTCCTGCACGGTGTTGAATACCGGCAGCCCGAGATGCGTCTGTCCGCCGCGGCCCGGGGTCACGCCGCCGACGAGCTGGGTGCCGTAGGCGAGCGCCTGCCTCGGAATGGAACGTGCCCTGCTTGCCGGTGAAGCCCTGGCAGATGACCCGGGTGTTGCTGTTGATCAGAATGCTCATGCGTTGCCCTTTGCCGCGAGCGCACGACCTTGCGCGCCGCATCGGTGAGATCCGCGGCCGGAGTGATCTTCAGTCCGCTCTTGGCCAGCATCGCGCGCGCGCTTTCCGCGTTGGTGCCCTCGAGGCGCACCACCACCGGTACCTTGACCCCCACCTTCCTGACCGCGTTGATCACCCCCTCGGCAATCAGGTCGCAGCGCACGATGCCGCCGAAGATGTTGACCAGCACGGCGCGCACCCGCGGGTTGGACAGGATCAGCTCGAAGGCCACGGTGACCCGCTCGCTGGTGGCGCCGCCGCCGACGTCGAGGAAGTTGGCCGGCCGGCCGCCGTGCAGCTTGATCAGATCCATGGTCGCCATCGCCAGCCCCGCGCCATTCACCATGCAGGCGATGTCGCCGTCGAGGGAGACGTAGTTGAGGTCGTGCTCGCGGCGCGGCGCTCCATCGGATCCTCCTGGCTCGCATCGCGCAGCTGCGCCGAGATCGGGATGGCGGAACAGCGCGTTGTCGTCGACGTTGATCTTGGCGTCGAGCGCCACCAGCTCGCCGCCCTTGGTGACGATCAGCGGGTTGATCTCGACCAGGCTCAGATCGTTCTCCACGTACAGCCGGTAGAGCGCCGTGCGCGAGCGCCTGAAACTCTGCGATCTGCGCTCCCTCGAGGCCGAGGCCGAAGGCGAGCTCGCGGCCTGGTAGCCCTGCAGGCCTGCCGCCGGGTGAATGTTCACGGTCAGGATCTTCTCCGGCGTCGTGCGCGGCGACTTCTTCGATGTCCATGCCGCCGGCCGCGGAGGCGATCAGCGCGATGCGACCGCGCTCGCGGTTGAGGGTGAGCGACAGGTAGATCTCGCGCTCGATCTCGCGAGCCGGACTCGACGTAGACCCGCTCGACCGGCAGGCCTTCGGCGCCGGTCTGCGTGCGTGACCAGGCGCCGGCCGAGCAGCTCCGCGGCCGCCGCGCGCACCGCCTCGACGTCGCGCGCGAGCTTCACGCCACCGGCCTTGCCGCGGCCGCCGGCATGCACCTGCGCCTTCACGACCCAGACGCGCGCCGCCGAGCGTCGCGCGCCGCGGCGACCGCTTCTGCCGGCGCTCGCCGCGACCCTGCCGGCGGGCACCGGGATGCCGTAGCTGCGGAAGACGTCTTTCGCCTGGTATTCGTGCAGGTTCATGTCGCCGCCCGGGAGGGTAAACGGATCATTTTCGCGAAAATGCCCGGCAGTGACCAGTAAGCTTCGGTTATGGCCGGCGATGCGACGTCGCGTCCGGTGCCGCGGTGAAGATGCTAGAGTCGCGCGCGGCTGCGGCCCACGCGACCCACCGACCGCCCTCCATGCCGGCCAGCATACCCGTTCCGACCACCGTCACTCCGAGCGATCTGGCCTGGCGCGTGATCGGCCTGCTCAATCTTTACCGGCTGCTGGTGCCGGTGGTACTGCTGACGCTGCAGCGCTTCGCCGGCCCGCGGCTGGGGCCTGGCGACCGCACGCCCGGGCCTGTTCGTCGGAGCCTGCATCGCGTATTTCACCGCCGGCGGTGCTGCTGGTCATCGCGCGGCGGCTGCGGTGGTCCAGCCTGCGCATCGTGGCGCTGGTCAACGCCAGCGTGGACGCGCGTCGCGATCGGGCTGATCCTGTATGCCGCGGGGGCGTGGCGAGCGGGCTCGGGCATCCTGCTGGTGCTGCCGGTGTTGGCGCTGACGGTGCTCGCCGACCGTCGCGACGCCTTCCTGATCGCCGCGGTGGCCGCGCTCGCGGTGCTCGTGCAGCAGGTCTTCGCCGGACTCACGGATGCGGCGCCCGATGACGGACTACATCACGGCGGGCATTCTCGGCGCGGTGCTGTTCCTGATCGGCGCTCGCCACCTGGCCGGTCGCCAGCCGGCTGCGCGAGAGCGATGCGCTGGTGCGCCGCCAGGAGCTCGATCTCGCCAACCTCGCGCAGCTCTCGCAGTACATCGTGCAGCACCTGCGCGAGAGCATCCTGGTCATCGATGCCAAGGACCGCATCCGGCTCATCAACGAGTCGGCCGCGCAGATGCTCGGGCGACCAGAATGCGTATCCCGACGCGCTGCGTGGGCGAGGCCTCACCGCGGCTGCTGTTTCTCCTTGAGTCCTGGCGCCAGAGCACCGGCGGCTCCGCGACGCAGCCGGCCGGGGATCCGACCTTCGTGTGCCGCCGACGGGGCACGGGTCATCCGGGCGCACTTTGCGCCGCTTGGCACGAGCAGCCCCGGACCGGTGCTGGTCTTCCTCGAGGACACGAGCCTCATCGCCGAGAAGGTGCAGCAGTCGAAGCTCGCGGCGCTCGGGCGCCTGAGCGCGAGCATCGCGCACGAGATCCGCAACCCGGTCGGCGCCATGAGCCACGCGGGGCAGCTGCTCGCCGAGTCGCCCAACCTCACGAGCGACGATCACCGGCTGACGCAGATCATCAGCAGCAACGCCGAGCGCGTGAGCGCGCATCATCGACAACGTCCAGCGACTGTCGCGGCGCGAGGAAGCGCGGCTCGAGACGTCTGTCGCTGGCCGTGTGGACCGAGGATTTCCACGCCGAGTTCTGCGAAACGATGCAGTTCGCCCGCGCGCGGCTCGATGGTGAGCGGCGGGATGCGGAGCTCGAAGTTCGTGCGGATCCCGATCAGCTGCGGCAGATCCTGTGGAACCTGTGTGAGAACGCGCTCAAGCACGCCGTCGGAGACGATGCCTCGCAGAGCATCGCAGATACGATACGGACGCATGGCCGCCAACGCCCGCCCGTTCCTCGAGGTCGCCGACCGGGGCCCGGGAGTCAGACCCGAGCACGTCGATCGCATCTTCGAGCCCTTTTTCAGCGGCGGGCGCGGCACGGGGCTGGGACTGTTCCTGGCGCGCGAGCTGGCGCAGGCCAACGGCGCGACGCTGCTTTATGAGCCCGCCGCAGGCGGCGGCAGCATCTTCAGGCTGGTGTTCGCGGATCCGCACCGGTGGGAGGTTTGATGAACGAAGCGCCTGCAGGCGCCCCCGGCGAGTCCGGCCAGCCGCTCGTGCTGGTCGTGGACGACGAGCCCGATCTGCTCGAGCTCGTGGCCCTCACGCTTGAGCCGCATGAGCTTCAGGACCCGCACCGCTGCCGACCTCGGCGACGGCGCGGCGGCTGCTGAAGGCGCGAGCCCTTCGATCTGTGCCTCACCGACATGCGGCTGCCCGACGGCGACGGGCTGGATCTCGTCGCCTGGATCCAGGAGAACCGGCCCTCGGTGCCGGTGGCGGTCATCACCGCCCACGGGAATGTGGAATCGGCGGTGCGCGCGCTCAAGCTCGGCGCCTTCGACTTCGTCTCCAAGCCCCTCGACCTGCGCGTGCTGCGCAAGCTGGTCGGCAACGCCCTGAAGCTGCGTGCCGGCCTCGATGAGGAGACCGCCGCAACCTTCCGGGGTCCGCGGCTTCTCGGCGGCTCGGCAGCCATGGAGCAGCTGCGCGACATGATCGGGCGCGTCGCGCGCAGCCAGGCGCCGGTGCACATCTCGGGTGAGTCGGGCACCGGCAAGGAGCTCGTCGCCAGGATGATCCACGAGAGCGGCGCCGCGGCGCGGGGGGCCGTTCGTCGCGGTGAACTGCGGCGCCATCCCGACCGAGCTCATGGAGAGCGAGCTGTTCGGGCATCGACGCGGCAGCTTTACGGGCGCGGTGGCCGACAAGAAGGGACTGGTGCAGAGCGCGGAAGGCGGCACGCTGTTCCTCGATGAGGTCGCTGATCTGCCTCTGCACATGCAGGTGAAGCTGCTGCGGGTGGTACAGGAGAAGACCGTGCGTCCGATCGGCGAGGCGCGCGAGGAGACCGATCGACGTGCGGATCCTGTCCGCCACCCACAAGAATCTGGTCGACCTGGTCGCGCAGGGGCTGTTCCGCGAGGACCTCTTCTATCGCATCAACGTGATCGAGCTGCGGGTTCCGGCGCTGCGCGAGCGTACCGCGGACATCGCCGAGATCGCCGAAGCGATTCTCGAACGCCTGGCGCGCCGGACGGGATCGACGCCGCCGCGGATCTGACCGCCGAGGCCATCCAGATGCTGCAGGGCTATCCCTTCCCAGGCAATGTCCGCGAGCTGGAGAACGTCCTCGAGCGGGCGCTGACGCTGTGCACGGGCGGGGTGATCACCGCCGAGCACGTCCGGCTGCGAGCCGCCACGCGACCGCCCGGATCTGAGCCGGCGTCGGCCGGCAGCCCGGCCACACCGCCCGGGCTCGAGGGGGGCACGGGCCTCGGCAGCCAGCTCGAGAGCATCGAGCGCGAGGCCATCATCAAGGCGCTGGAGAAGACGCGCTACAACAAGACCGCCGCGGCGAAGCTCCTGGGGATGAGCTTTCGCGCGCTGCGCTATCGCATCAAGAAGCTGGGGATCGAGTAAGCGGGACCGGCAAGGTGACGCTCAGGGTCACTTTGTGACGTCAGCGTCCATCAACTGGCGTCAGTGTGCGACAGTTCTTAAGTGAAGTGCCGCGGCTGATCGGCGAGCTGTTCCACAATGGATTCAATCACTTACCTTTCCGCAACGGCGTTGGCACAGCCCTTGCTTCTATCCACCCGGGCGCCCTTTTTTGCGCCACTGAGTTTGTACCCAAAAATTTTCAGGAGTTTTCACAAATGAAGTCGTTGCAAAAGGGTTTTACCCTCATCGAGCTGATGATCGTCGTCGCGATCATCGGCATTCTCGCCGCGATCGCGATCCCGGCGTACCAGGACTACACGATTCGCTCGAAGGTGACGGAAGGCCTCAACCTGGCCGGCTCGGCCAAGATGACGGTCGCCGAGGGCTTCCAGTCGAACGACATCGCGGGCGTCACGGCTGCTGGCGAGCGCCTGGAACGCGACGTTCACCCCGACGAAGTACGTGCGGACTGGCCAAGATCACGCTGGACCAATCGCCGCGGGTGAACGGCCCCGGATCACGATCATGTACAGCACTGCCGACCGGCATCCCGCAGCTCGCCGGCGCCGACACGGTCACCTGACGCCCGTACGTATCCGCAGGTGGCACGGCGTGCGCTCACGACCGGCCTGTCGGGCAACATCGACTGGGCCTGCGCCTCGGCGGCGCAACACGACCGCGCACGTCCGAAGGCATGGTTTCGGCGACCCGGGCACGCCTCTGCTCGCGCAAGTACGCGCCCACGCCAGTGCAAGTAATCGACTCGATTCTCGATCAGTCCTCATAGCCCCGGCCGCAAGGCCGGGGCTTTCTTTTTGGGCCTCCGCTGTCCAAATGTGACGCGTACCCCGCCACCGGCACGCCCTCGTCCTTCAGAATCGGTGGGCATTTGACAATTGCGCGCCATCGACTTCTCGGGTACACTCACCGTCCGGCTTATTTCGCTTGCCATAAGCCCATGAATGACAACGCCTCTTTAGCGCTCGGCGCCACGCGCACGGGCTTCGGCGGACTGCCGCAGCGGCTCGTCCAGGACGGCCTGGTCGACGAGGCCGCGATGCTGGAAGCCGTCAACGCCGCCCGGGAGCGCAAGACCAGCGTCGTCACCCAGCTCGTGACGAACGGGACCGCCGCGGCGCGCGACATCGCCGTGGCCGCCTCCACCGAGTTCGGCGTGCCGCTGTTCGATCTCGAGGCGGTCAACGTCGACCTCGATGCAGTTCGCCTGGTCAGCGACAAGCTGCTCGCCAAGCACCGCGTCCTGCCGCTCTTCCGGCGCGGCAAGCGGCTGTTCCTCGCGGTGGCGGATCCCACCAACCTGCACGCCATCGACGAAGTCAAGTTCGCGACCAGCCTCGGCATCGAGGCCGATCGTCGTCGAGGATGACAAGCTCCAGCGCGCTCTCGACAAGGCGCTCGAGCAGGTCGACAACCAGATGTCCGCCCTCAACGACGAGGCGGACATGGATCTCGAGTCGCTCGAGGTCATCGGGCGGCGAGGACGAGCTCGACGACAAGATCGGTCGCGACGACGTCGAAGACGCGCCGATCGTGCGCTTCGTCAACAAGGTCATGCTGGATGCCATCCGCCGCGGCGCCTCGGACATCCACTTCGAGCCCTTCGAGAAGATGTACCGCGTGCGCTTCCGCATGGACGGCGTACTGAAGGAGATCGCGCAGCCCCCGGTGCAGCTGGCGCCCAAACTGTCGGCCCGCCTGAAGGTGATGTCGCGCCTCGACATCGCCGAGCGGCGCGTCCCGCAGGACGGCCGCATCAAGATGAAGCTGTCCAAGAACCGCGCCATCGACTTCCGCGTCAGCACCTGCCCGACGCTCTTCGGCGAGAAGATCGTGCTGCGTATTCTCGATCCCGCGCAGGCCCAGCTGGGCATCGACTCGCTCGGCTACGAGCCGTTCCAGAAGGACCTGTACACCAAGTACCTGGCGAAGCCGCAGGGCATGATCCTGGTCACCGGTCCCACCGGCAGCGGCAAGACCGTGTCGCTCTACACCGGTCTCAACCTCCTCAACCGCGAGGACACCAACATCTCCACCGCCGAGGATCCGGCGGAAATCAATCTCCCCGGCGTCAACCAGGTGAACGTCAACGGCAAGGTGGGGCTGACGTTCGCCGCGGCGATGCGCGCGTTCCTGCGCCAGGACCCGGACGTCATCATGGTCGGTGAGATCCGCGACCTGGAGACCGCCGAGATCGCCATCAAGGCCGCGCAGACGGGACACCTCGTGCTGTCGACCCTGCACACGAACGATGCGCCGTCGACCCTGACCCGCATGATCGACATGGGCGTCAAGCCCTACGCGATCGCAACCTCGGTCAGCCTCATCATCGCGCAGCGCCTCGCCCGGCGGCTCTGCAGCCACTGCAAACAGCCACATCGACATCCCGCGCGAGGCGCTCCTCAAGGAAGGCTTCAGCGAGATGGAAGTGGTCGCCGGCATCAAGATCTTCGGGCCCAAGGGTTGCGCCAACTGCACCGACGGCTACAAGGGGCGCACCGGCATCTACCAGGTGCTGCCGGTGACCGAAGCGATCGCCCGCATCATTCTCGCCCTGGGCAGCGCCATGGAGATTGCCGAGCAGGCCGCCAAGGAAGGGGTCTGGGACCTGCGGCGCGCCGGGCTCGAGAAGGTCAAGAGCGGGCTGACGAGTCTCGAAGAAGTCAACAGCATCACCATCGAGTGACGCTAAGGCGGAAATCACATGGCTCAGGCAGCGACCACCACCGTACGCGCAATCAGGCGCGACATCCCATTCGCCTGGGAAGGCCGGGACAAGCGCGGTGCACGCATCAAGGGCAGAAGCCTCGCCCCCGATGAGTCGGCGCTGCGCGCCGATCTGCGCCGCCAGGGCATCGCACCGTCCCGGGTCCGCAAACAGCGCGACGGACGCAGGGGCGGTAAGGTCAACGCCGGCGACATCGCCATCTTCAGCCGCCAGCTCGCGACCATGCTGGCGGCTGGCATCCCACTGGTGCAGGCCTTCGAGATCGTCGCCAACGGCAACGAGAAGTCGTCGATGCAGAGGCTGATTCTCGACGTCAAGGCCGACGTCGAGGGCGGCACGTCGCTCCACGAGGCGCTCGGCAAGCACCCGCTCTACTTCGATGACCTGTACGTCAACCTGGTGGAGGCAGGCGAGCAGGCGGGAGCGCTCGAATCGCTGCTCGACAAGGTCGCCACCTACAAGGAAAAGACCGAGGCGCTGAAGAAAAAGGTCAAGAAGGCGCTGTTCTACCCGGCCGCGGTGCTGGTCGTCGCGGTGATCGTGACCGTGGTGCTGCTGATCTTCGTCATCCCCGAGTTCGAGTCTCTTTACAAGGGCTTCGGCGCAAGTCTGCCGGCATTCACGCAGATGGTGATCAACCTGTCGAAATTCGTGCAGCACGACGGCATCTTCCTCGCGATGGTCCTCGCCGGCGTAGTGTGCGCATTCGTCTACTTCAAGAAGCGCTCCAGGGCCATGCGCGAGTTCCTCGACCGCCTGATCCTGAAGGTCCCGGTCATCGGCCCGATCCTGAACAAGGCGGCCATTGCCCGCTACGCGCGCACACTGTCCACGATGTTCGCGGCTGGCGTGCCGCTCGTCGAGGCGCTGCAGTCGGTCGCCGGAGCGACCGGCAACATCGTCTACGAGAAGGCGGTCCTCAGGATGAAAGACGAGGTCTCGACCGGCCAGCGCCTGCAGCGCGCCATGGAGCAGACGGGACTCTTCCCCAACATGGTGAACCAGATGATCGCGGTCGGCGAGGAATCCGGCGCGCTCGATGAGATGTCGGGCAAGGTCGCGACGTTCTACGAGGCCGAGGTCGACAATGCGGTGGATGCCATGTCGAGCCTGCTCGAGCCGCTCATCATGGTGATCCTGGGCGTGCTGGTCGGCGGCCTGGTCATCGCCATGTACCTCCCGATCTTCAAGCTGGGGTCGGTGGTCTGACGGGCGAAGCGGCGTGCCCCTGCCGAAAGCGCCGCGCTTAAAGCGCGGCGTTTTCATTAGCGGGCGAACGGCATGATGTCGGTGCTCGCGATGCTCGCGTCCTCGCCGGGCGCATTCATCGGCACCTGCCTGGTGCTGGGGCTGGCGGTCGGCAGCTTCCTGAACGTGGTGATCTACCGTTTGCCGATCATGCTCGAGCGGCAGTGGCGCGAGCAGTACGCGCAGGCGCTCTCTAGCGACGCGCACGCCGCGACGCTGCCGGCAGCCAAGCCGCAGCACGAGGCCTTCAATCTCATCGTGCCACGCTCCACCTGCCCCTCCTGCAAGGCGCCGATCACCGCGTTGCAGAATATCCCGCTGCTCTCCTGGCTCCTGCTCAGGGGCCGGTGCGCGAGTTGCGGCACCGCGATCGGGGTGCGGTATCCCCTGGTCGAGGCTCTCGCGGGAATCCTTTCGGCGTGGGTTGCCTGGCGCTTTGGCTTCGGCTGGCCGGCGCTCGCGGCTCTGGTGCTCACCTGGTTCCTGATTGCGCTGGCGTTCATCGACATCGATCACCAGCTGCTGCCCGACAGCCTGACGCTGCCGCTGCTGTGGATTGGCCTCACACTGAGCCTATGGTTACCCGAGGGGGGCGGCGCGCCGCTGCCGGTCGACCTGCGCTCGAGCCTGATCGGCGCCGTAGCGGGTTACCTCAGTCTCTGGAGCGTCTATCATGTCTTCCGGCTGATCACCGGTAAGGAAGGCATGGGCTACGGCGATTTCAAGCTCCTCTCCGCGCTCGGTGCCTGGCTCGGGTGGCAGATGCTGCTGCCGGTCATCCTGATCGCCGCCGGGGTGGGTGCGGTGGTCGGAATGATGCTGCTCGCGCGCCGCGGACAGCACCGCAGCACACCGATCGCCTTTGGCCCGTTTCTCGCCCTCGCAGGCTGGCTCGTGCTCATGTTCGGCCACGGGCTCGTGAGCGGGTATCTCGGCCTCTTCGCGCTCCATCCATGAGCGCCGCGGCGGCCACGCGCGTGTACCGGGTTGGCCTCACCGGCGGTATCGCCAGCGGCAAGTCCACTGCCGCCGGGTTTTTCGGCGCGCACGGCGTGCCGATCCTGGACAGCGACCAGGTGGCGCGCGAGGTGGTAGAGCCGGGCCAGCCGCCGCTCGAGCGACTGGTCGAGCGTTTCGGCCGGGCGATTCTCACGCCCGACGGCCACCTCGACCGGCCCGCGCTGCGCGAGATCGTGTTCTCCGATCCCAGGGCGCGCGCGGACCTCGAGGCGCTGACGCACCCGGCGATCGGCGCCGCGCTCGAAGCACGCTCTGCGACCGCCGGTGGCCCCTACCAGATCCTGGTGATCCCGCTGCTGGTGGAGAAGAACCTCGGCGCGCACGTCGACCGCGTGCTGGTCATCGACTGTCCCGAGGACCTGCAGATGCGCCGCTTGCGGGCACGCGACCGATCGACCCCTGAGCAAGCCCGCTCGATTCTCGATGCACAGGCCTCGCGTGCCGCACGCCTCAAGGCCGCTCACGACGTCATCAGGAACGACGCGGACGTCAGCGCAGTGCGCGAGCAGGTGGCGGCGCTGCACGCGCGCTACCTGGAGCTCGCCCGCCAGTCCCGCGCCTAGAGCGCACCCCGGTTCGACCCGGTAGCCCCCCTCGCCTGCCGTTTACGGACGTCGCGCGAGTCAGCACAATATCGCCATGGAATCCGCCGTAACCGAAACCGGGGCCGCCGCTGTGCCCGGGGACAGTACGCAGACGCTGGTGTTCGAGCAGCCGCTGAACGAGCGCATGCGCACCTTCATGCGGCTGGATTTCCTCTACAACCAGGCGCTCTATCACAACGAGATGGCGAGCCAGTGGGGAAGCCGCGCGGCGATGTCGAGCCTGATCGATGTCCTTGCCATTACCATGCGTGGCGATGTGCGTTCGGACGTAATGAAGGACCTCGAGAGCCAGTTGAAGACGCTCACCGAGTTCGAGTCCAACCCGGGCGTCGACAGCCAGCGGCTGAAGACCCTGATGTCGAACCTGTCGCGCCTGCGGGCGGATCTGATGGGCGCGGGCTCCGCTTTCCTGCAACCGCTGCGCGATTCGGAATTCGTCAACGCCATCAAGCATCGCACCGCGATCCCCGGCGGCACCTGCGAGTTCGACCTGCCGGACTACTACTTCTGGCTGACCCAGCCGGACGAGGTGCGCACGCGCACCTTCAACCAGTGGCTGAACCTGCTGCGCCCGATGTGCGATGGCATCGCGGAGCTCCTGTGGCTCACCCGGCAGAACGGCCGTGTGCGTCAGGAAGTGGCCAAGGGTGGCACCTTCACCATCACCTTCGAGCGGGACAATCCGCTGCAACTGCTGCGGATCTCGCTGCCGGCATCCGCGGGACTCTACCCTGAGATCAGCGGCAGCCAGCACCGCTGCAACGTGCGCTTCCTCGCCTGGAACGGCCTCACCACGCGGCCCACGCAGACCGAGGAAGACGTGCCGTTCCTGCTCAGCTGCTGCACCTGAAGCCACCTTACCGATGAGTGCTGTCCGGGTCAGGTGTCCGACGTGCGGCCGTGAGCTCGAGTGGAGCACCGCACCGTTCCGCCCCTTCTGCAGCGAGCGCTGCCGCCTGGTCGACCTGGGCGCCTGGCTGTCCGAGCAGCACGCGATTCCCGGCGACTCTGCCGCGGCTGCCGAGGAGCCGGACTCCCCGCAACCCGTCAAGGACTCAGAGTAGGCATTCCATGAAATTCCGGTTCACGGCCTTCGGTCTGCATCTGCTGGGAAGTGCTTGCGCCCTGACGCTGGTGCTCGGCACGCTCTACCTGGGCTGGTACCGGTGGCCCGGCTGGTACCTGTCGAGCGCGCTGCATGTCGTGGGCATCGTCGTACTGGTGGACCTCGTCATAGGCCCGACGCTGACTTTGATCGTCGCCAATCCCGCCAAGCCGCGCCGCGGACTCGCGCGGGATATCGCGATCATCGTCACCGTGCAGCTGGCGGCGCTCGTGTACGGCTTCACGACCCTGTGGCTCGGCCGTCCCCTGTACTACACCTTTTCCGTGGACCGGCTGGAGCTGGTGCAGGCCTCCGATCTCAAGGAGCCGGACATCGCGCTCGGCCGCAAAATGAATCCGGCGCTCGCACCCTACTGGTACAGCGTGCCTCAGTGGATCTGGGCGCCGCTGCCTGACAACCCGGACGAGGCGCAGAAGATCGTGGGTGGGACCCTGTTCGGCGGTGCGGACGTCATCCAGATGCCGCGCTACTTCCGACCGTGGGAACAGGGACTGCCGCAGCTGCGCAAGCAGCTCAAGACGATCGACGAGATGAAGTACTTCTCGCGCGTCGAGAAGGCGAAGCTCAAGAGCGCCATGACAGCTGCGAGCCTCCCCACCGGTGAGGCCGATACGATGATCCTGTGGGGTGGCGGACGGCGGGTACTCGCCGTGTTCGATCCCCGGACGCTGCGCATCCAGGCGTTGCTCGAGGTCAACTGAGGCCGCTCAGCGCGCGCCGCCCCCCGGAGAGGCGGGTGCCGGAACCCCGGGCGTGGGCCCGGGCACGGGCACGTTCAGCCACTTCGCGAGAAACCCCCACTGGTCGGCGAAGTCATCGATCTGCATCCACAGGGGCTTCCCCGCGCCGTGGCCGGCGCGCGTCTCGACGCGGATGAGAATCGGGTTGGGGCAGCTCTGCGCCGCCTGCAGCGCGGCGGCGAACTTGTAGCTGTGCCACGGCACCACGCGATCGTCGTGGTCCGCCGTGGTGATCAGCGTCGGCGGATAGCAGGTGCCCTTCTTCACGTTCTGGTAGGGCGAGTACGCGTACAGCGCCTTGAACTGCGCCTCGTCGTCGGCGAGGCCGAAGTCCGAAGACCATTGCCGCGCGTTGGCACTGGCAGTCTGGTAGCGCAGCATGTCGAGCACGCCGACGGCCGGGAGCGCGGCGCCGAACAGATCCGGGCGCTGCGTGAGCACGGCGCCGATCAGTAGTCCCCCGTTGCTGCGGCCGTAGACCCCGAGGCGCGCGCTGCGAGTGTAGTGCTGGTCGATGAGGTATTCGGCCGCCGCGATGAAGTCGTCGAATACGTGCTGCTTGTTGGTGAGCGTGCCTGCCTTGTGCCAGGCCTCGCCATACTCGCCGCCGCCGCGCAGGTTCGCTTCGGCGTACACGCCCCCCATCTCGAGCCACGCCTGGACCGCTGGACGGTACTGCGGGGTGAGCGAGATATCGAAGCCGCCGTAGCCGTACAGCAGCACCGGCTGGTTGCCGTCCTTCACCAGGTCGCGCCGGTGGGTGATGTACATCGGTACGCGCGTGCCGTCCTTGCTGCTGTAGAAGACCTGCTCGGTGAGGTAGTCGGCGGTCGAGGCCGCTACGCGCGGCTCGCGCCACAGGGTCACCTTCGAGGTGGGCACGTCGAAGTGATAGATGCGGCGCGGAGTCAGGTAGTCCGTGTAGCCGAAGAACGTCTCGCTCTGTCGCCCCTCACCCTCGAAGCCGTCCACGCCTCCCTTGCCGGGTAAGGGCACCTCTCCGGCCGCGCGCCCGTCGCGCTCGTACACCCGCGCCACGTCGTGCGCGTCCTCGACGTACCTGGCAATGATCCGGCCGCCGACGTAGGTAGCCTCCTGCAGCGCCGTCGTACCCTCCGGCACCACCGTGCGCACCTCGCGGGGTGCACGCGCATCGACCACGATGACGCGGCCGAGAGGGGCGCCCTTGGTGGTCTGGAAGTACAGCTCATCGCCGTGCGATCCCATGAAGGTGTAGAGCGCGTCCCACTTGTCGAACAATGGCTCGACCTTGGCGCCGCTCGTGCGCAGGTCGAGTAGGCTGACGCCGTTCTTTTCGTATCCTTCGACGAGTGTGATCACGAGGTAGTGCCCGTCGTCGGTGACCTTGGCGGCGGGAATCCGCGTCGGGTTGTCCTCCACCGCGTAGACCAGCCGGTCCTGCTCCTGCGTCGTACCGAGCCGGTGGAAGTAGATCGAAGGCCGGCCCGAGTCGTCACCCTTGCCGTTCGCGAGCGACGGATAGCGGCTGTAGTAGACGCCCGAGCCATCGCGTGCCCAGGAGACTCCCCAGAACTTGGTGAAGCGCACCTCGTCCGGCAGATCACCGCCGTCGCTCACGCGCCGGAAGCGCCAGACTTGCCAGTCCGTGCCACCGTCGGAGACCGCGTAGGCAACCAGGTCGCCCTGCTGGCTGGGGCGAAACTCCGCCAGTGCGACGGTGGCATCCGCGCTCACCGTGTTGGGATCGAACAGCACGCGCCCGGGAGAATCGAGTCTGTCGGACACGAACAGCACGCTCTGGTTCTGCTGGCCGTCGTTGTGCAGGTAGAAATAGCGTCCGCCGCGCCTGACCGGCAGCTCGTAGCGCTCGTAGTTCCACAGCTGCCCGAGCCGCGCCTTGACCCAGGCGCGCTGCGGGATCTCGGTGAGCCGCGGCCGCGACACCGCGTTCTGCGCCCCCACCCATTGCTGCACGGCGGGGGACTGGAGGTTCTCCAGCCATCGATAGGGATCCTGCACGCGTGTCCCGAAGAAGGTGTCGGACACGTCGACGCGCGCGGTCACCGGGTAGATGGGCGCCTGGGCCACCGGCGGCAGGCCGATCGCCGTATCAGTGACCGTACGCATCGGTTTGCCGCCGGGCCCCGGCCCCGGGACCGGCTCGCGATTGCCGATTTGCGTGCCGATGCACGCGGCGAGCGCAAGTGCGGCACCCGCCGCGACGAACCACAGGAAATGCCTGGGCGTCATTGTTGTCCCTCGCTCACCGCATCCGCTGCCCAATGCACTGTTCCAGGCACAGCGATGTGCCCGCCGCCGCAGGTGGCGCAAGGCGAGCGAAAGCCGCGCCTTTCGCGAGCCGCGCGAGGGTCGCGACATGGATGTCGCGATCCCGAGCAAATTATACTAGGGAAACTTGATCTTGCCGCCCGCGCCCTGGCCCGCTCCCGGGCCGATACCGCCCGCACCGACCTCCGGCACCACGATGCGCGAGGCAGCCTCGCGACGCAGCTCGCGCGCCTCGTCGATGGCCTGCTCGAGGGCCACCTTGACCCCATCGGGGAATTTCCTCAGGGCCTCCTCGAGCGTACCCGCCTCGATCTCGAAGCCGAGCGGCAGTACGCCCGCGGGCGTGAGCAGCTGGGTCTGGCCGGAAAACAGCACCGGCCGGGCCGGATCGGGCGAGCCGTCAGGGAGACCGGCGTGAGGCGACGGATGCTCCCCGCGCGACGATCGGTGAAGACGTCCTCGCGATATAGCCCCTTGGGGTCGAGCTCGATTTCCGGAAGATCGTTCTGCGCGGCCATGTCAGTCCATCGTGCCTGCCGGGGTCTCATTGTACACGCCGCCTTCGCGCATCAGGGCTGCGACGAACGGACGGTCGGCCTCCAGAAGATCCTCGTCGGCGAGCCGCGCCGGGGGCACCCACTTCAAGAGCTGTCCCTCGAGCGCGCGCGGCACGCCGCTGAAGCGCTCGACGATCCACATCGAGAGCTCGACGCTGCGATCCTCGTAGTCGTGTGTGAGGCGCATCAGGGAGCGGCCGGCGTGCACCTCGATGCCCAGCTCCTCGCGCAGCTCGCGCGTCAGCGCCGCACGTTCGGTTTCTCCCGCAGCCACCTTGCCGCCGGGAAACTCCCAGCGGCCGGCCAGGTGTTTGCCCGGCGGGCGCTGCGCGATCAGTACATTTCCTGCGGCGTCGTACAGGGCCGCCGCCACCACCAGGATCATGAGCGCGGTTATTCCACGCTGGAGAGCGCGCCGTGGCAGTGCTTGTACTTCTTGCCCGAGCCGCACGGGCACGGCTCGTTACGCCCGACCTTGCGCTCGCCGCGCACGAACGTGCCCTGCGCCTCCGAAGGCGGGGGCGGGGGAGCAGGGGGCGCGCGGCCCGGCGTGCGGCGCGGGCACTGCCACGGCGCCGAGCGCGCCGGCGGCCGCCGGCGGGGCGGGCGCATCCAGCAGCTCGCCTGCGAGCAACGAGCCGACCTCCGCGTGCTGTGCCTGCAGGGCGCGCATCAGGCGGGCGCGACGCTCCTCCTCCTCGCGGTCGATCTCTTCCTGGGTACGCACCTCGATCTTGGCCATGAGCGAGGAGACTTCGAACTTGACCCGATCGAGCATGGCGGCGAACAGCTCGAAGGCCTCGCGCTTGAATTCGAACCGATAGTCCTTCTGCGCGTAGCCGCGCAGGTGAATGCCCTGCTTGAGGTACTCCATCGCCGCCAGGTGCTCGCGCCAGTGCTGGTCGAGCTTCTGCAGCATCATCTCCTTCTCGACGTGGCGCATGAGCGGCGCACCGATGCGCGCGACCTTGGCGTCGTAGGCCTCGTTCACCGCCTGCACCACCCGTACGCGCAACGCCTGCTCCTCGAGCTCCGGCTGCTGCTTGAGCCACCACTGGGGATCGATGCTGGTGTTGAAGTCGCGCAGCACCGCTTCCGACAGGCCCTTGAGGTCCCAGTCGCCGGGGGCCGCGTGCTTCGGGGTGTGCTGGTCGAGCAGCGCCCCCACCGAATCCTCCATGAGCCCGCCGATGGCAGCCGACAGATCCGCGGTGCCCATGATCTCGGTGCGCTGGTGGTACACGACCTTGCGCTGATCGTTGGCGACGTCGTCGAACAGCAGCAACTGCTTTCGGATATCGAAGTTGTGCGATTCGACCTTGCGCTGCGCCTTCTCGATCTGGCGGGTGAGCATGCCGCTCTCGATGACCTCGCCTTCCTTCATGCCCGCCATCTGCAGCAGCCGCTTGGTGCGCACCGGATCGCCGAAGATGCGCATCAGGTTGTCTTCCATCGACAGGTAGAAGCGGCTCGAGCCGGGGTCGCCCTGGCGCCCCGAGCGTCCGCGCAGCTGGTTGTCGATGCGCCGGGATTCGTGGCGCTCGGTACCGACGATGTGCAATCCGCCGGCACTCAGTACCCGGTCGTGCCGCGCCTGCCACTCGCTGCGCAGCCGCTCGCGCGTGGGCTCGTCGATCTCACCGCTTGCGGCGAGCTCGGCCTCGAGATTCCCCCCCAACACGATGTCGGTGCCGCGACCTGCCATGTTGGTCGCGATGGTTACCCCGCCGGGGCGCCCCGCCTGGGCCACGATGTGCGCCTCGCGCTCGTGCTGCTTGGCGTTCAGCACCTGGTGCGGAACCCCTTCCTTCTGCAGCAATGCGGACAGGAACTCGGACGTCTCGATCGAGGTGGTGCCGACGAGGGCCGGCTGCTCGCGCTCGACGCAGTCGCGGATGTCCTCGATGATCGCCTGGAACTTGTCCTTTTGCGTGAGGTAGACGAAATCGGCGTTGTCCTTGCGGATCATCGGCCGGTGCGTCGGAATGACCACCACCTCCAGGCCGTAGATCTGCATGAACTCCGGCGCCTCGGTGTCGGCGGTGCCGGTCATGCCGGAGAGCTTCTTGTAGATGCGGAAGTAGTTCTGAAAGGTGATCGAGGCGACCGTCTGGTTCTCCTCGCGCACCCGCACGCCCTCCTTCGCTTCGACCGCCTGGTGCAGGCCGTCGGACCAGCGCCGCCCGATCATGGTGCGCCCGGTGAACTCGTCGACGATGATGATCTCGCCGTTGCGCACGATGTACTCGACGTCGCGCTTGTAAAGGGCGTGGGCACGCAGCGCCGCGTTCAGGTGATGCATCAGGCGGATGTTGGCCGGGTCGTACAGACTCTCGCCTTCGCGCATCAACCCGGACTGCAGCATGAGCTGCTCGACGTGCTCGTGACCGGCTTCGGTGATGTGCACCTGCTTGGTCTTCTCCTCCACGGAGAAGTCGCCCGGCCCATCCTCCTCCTTCTGGCGCGTGAGCCGCGGCACCAGCTGGTTGATGCGCAGGTACAGCTCGGTGCTCTCCTCGGCCGGGCCGGAAATGATGAGCGGCGTGCGCGCCTCGTCGATGAGGATCGAGTCGACCTCGTCCACGATCGCGAAGCTGAGCGAGCGCTGTACCCGGTCCTCGAGGCGGAACGCGAGGTTGTCGCGCAGATAGTCGAAGCCGAACTCGTTGTTGGTTCCGTAGGTGATGTCGCAGGCGTAGGCGGCGCGCTTCTCGGGCTGGCTCTGCGCGTTCTTGATGACCCCGACCGTCAGCCCGAGGAAGCGGTACACCGGCCCCATCCAGTCCGCGTCGCGCTGGGCGAGGTACTCGTTCACCGTGACGATGTGCACCCCGTTGCCGGTGAGTGCGTTCAGGTACGCCGGCAGCGTCGCCACCAGCGTCTTGCCCTCGCCGGTACGCATCTCGGCGATCATCCCCTTGTGCAGGACGATGCCGCCGATCAGCTGCACGTCGAAGTGGCGCATCTTGAGGGTGCGTACGGCGGCCTCGCGCACCACGGCGAACGCTTCGGGCAGCAGGGAGTCGAGGGTTGCGCCCTCCTGCAGGCGTTTCTTGAATTCCTCGGTCCGCTCGCGCAGCGCCTCCTCGGGGAGCTCCTTGATCTGCGGCTCGAGCTCGTTCGCGACCCCCACCAGGCGTCCAAAGCCGCGCACCACCCGCTCGTTGCGGCTGCCGAAGATACGCGTGAGGAATTGCAGCAAGGGATGTCCGATCTAAGCTGAAAATGGCTTTGCCAACAGGCACTTATCTCGTGCCCAGGCTCACGAAAGCGGCGTATTGTACGCAATAGACGTGACCCACGCCCAATTGGTTCTGGGCCGGGAGAAATCAAGGCGCGGAGGATCGGCCGCGAGCGGCGGTGTCAGTGACCGATGAAACTGAGCGGATCGACCTGGCGGCCGTTGCGCAGCACCTCGAAGTGCACGTGCGGGCCGGTGGAGCGGCCGGTCGAGCCCATGAGGGCGATGGGTTCGCCACGCTTCACGGTCTCCCCTACGCTCACCAGCGTGCGTTCGTTGTGGGCGTAGCGTGTCACGTACCCGTCACCGTGATTGATCTCGACCAGCTTGCCGAACCCCGAGCGCTCGCCCGCCCAGGTCACGACCCCGGCGGCAACTGCCACGACGTTCGAGCCGAGGGTACCGGCGAAGTCCACGCCCTTGTGAAAGGCCTCGCGGCCGTCGAACGGATCGGCGCGCTCACCGAAGTAGGAAGAGATGAAGCCGCTCGTGACCGGGCGCCCCTCGGGATGGATCTCCTCTTTCAGCTCCCGGGCCAGGATGACGTTCTCGAGTGCCGAGAGCTGCGATTCGCGCAGGTCGACACGCTGCTCGAGCTGGGCGAGCTGGGCTGACAGATCCGGGATCTGGGCGCTGACGCCTTCGCCCTCACCCTCGGGCCCGCCGCTCGGCGGGTCGCGGTCGAAATTGAACTCGCGGCTGTCGATGTCCGCCATCTCCGTGAGGCGCTTGCCGAGCGCATCCAGGCGGATGACGTGCGCGTTCATCTCGCCTAGCCGCATCGCCATCGCATCTACGCGCAGCTGCACCTGCTGCTTCAGGTCCGCGATCTGCTGCTTTTGCTGGGCGAGGAGCTCGCCGAAGTGCACCGTCTCACTCAGTGCCACGCGGCGGTGCTCGCCGCGCCCGAGCTGCAATCCGAGCGCGAACACACCGCCGACGACGCCCAGGGTCAGCACCGTCATGAGACATAACGTAACGGGATGGGTCAGATTGAACTGACGGGCCCTTCCCTCGCGCTTGGATAGGAAAATTACATTCATCCGACTAAATTCCGTGCCCCCTAGGGTTCCCCCGTTGGGCAGGCAACGCATCGCGGCGGGAGCCATGCCCGGGCGTGTATCGCCCTGTTCTGATTCAAGATTAAAGCCGGTACCATGCTGGCAACCCCGCTGTCATAGCTCCTCGCCGTAGACCGGTGGCTTTGCGTCCCCGCCTTTCGGCGGGTTTGCCCGATGCAGCTGAAAGCCAATATGCCCAAGAAGATGTCACGGCACAAGCGAGGAAAATCCCCACTGAGGATTGCGACCGGTTCCGGTGCGCCGCCCGCGCATTCTGTAAAGGACCTCCTCGCCCGGACCGGACCGGCCTTGACCCGGGTCACAGATCAGGCAGCCCGCGCAAACTTCTGGCGCGAGTGGCTGTCGAGCCGTCTGCCAGCCGAAATCCGCCCCCGGCTCTCCGGGGTCGTCGAGCGCGGGGCAACCCTGGTGATCTTCGCCGAATCGGCCGCCTGGTCCGCGCGGCTGCGCTTTGCCCTCATCGACCTCGAGCCGCAGATACGCGCCGCCGGCGCGCAACTCACCGAGATCGTGGTCCGGGTACGTCCGCGCGGCTAGGCGGCGGCCTTGCGCACTCAACCGCCGGGTCGCTGCAGAACCGGTGCCTCGATGTACGAGATCGGCGCGTCTGCGTACGACTGGAAGACCACTTCTTCCCAGGTGGAGACGTCGGCCAGCAGGGCACGCAGCAGCTTGTTGTTGAGCTCGTGGCCCGATTTGTGGCCGCTGAACTCTCCGATCAGGCTGTGTCCGAGCAGATAAAGGTCGCCGATGGCATCCAGGATCTTGTGCTTGACGAACTCGTCCTCGTAGCGCAGTCCGTCCTCGTTCAGCACCCGGAAATCGTCGAGCACGATGGCGTTGTCGAGGCTGCCGCCGAGCGCGAGGTTGCGCGCGCGCAGCGACTCGAGGTCACGCATGAAACCGAAGGTGCGCGCGCGGCTCACCTCCTTCAAAAAGGAAGTCGTCGAGAAGTCCATCGAGGCGCGCTGCGAGCGGCGCTTGAAGATCGGGTGGTTGAACTCGATCTCGAAGTTGACCTTGAAGCCGTCGAAGGGATCGAACTGCGCCCACTTGTCGCCGTCCTCGACCCGCAGCCACTTCTTCACGCGGATGAAGCGCTTCGCGGCGCGCTGCTCCTCGATGCCCGCGGATTGCAGCAGGAACACGAACGGTCCGGCGCTGCCGTCCATGATCGGTACTTCGGGCGCCGACAGCTCGACGATCGCGTTGTCGATGCCGAGCCCGGCGAACGCCGACAGCAGGTGCTCGACGGTCGAGACCCGCGATTCGCCGCGACCGAGCGTGGTCCCCATCATGGTGTCGCCGACGTTTTGCGCGTGCGCGCGGATGTCTGACGGGTTGGGCAGGTCGGTGCGGCGGAAGACGATGCCCTCGTCGGCCCCCGCGGGCCGCAGCGTCATCAGGACCTTCTTGCCGGTGTGCAGGCCGACGCCCGTGGCGCGAATCGAGTTCTTGAGCGTTCGCTGTCCGACCATGCTGCTAGCTGCTGACTACCTTTGCGCGTAACGAACGGCGGGCCGCGGCGGATGACAGGCGCGCCAAGCGTATCGGGCAGGGCCACCCCAGCCAGGAGGGGCCCTCCCAAGACGCTATTATGTAAGGAGCGTTACCGTATCACATCAGTCCGCCTGCCGCCGCAGGAACGCCGGAATGTCCAGCAGCTCCTCCGCGTCGGCTTCCGGGCGCAGCCCGTCGCCCACCGCGCGCTGGCGTTGGACGGTCGGCTTGTCGAGGGCGGCGTAATCCCCTGGCGACAGCGGCGCGCGCCGCACCACGCGCATCGCCGGCTCACCACGCGCTTCCCGGCCGTCGCGGGACGGCACGCTGTCGCGCTCGCGCGGCTGCGAGCTCGGCGCACGACCCACGGCCGCCGGCCGGCCGAGTCCGGTCGCCACCACCGTCACGCGCACCTGGTTGGTCAGCTCCGGGTCGATCACGGTACCGACCACCACGGTCGCGTCGTCCGAGGCGAATTGCTTGACGATCTGCCCGACTTCCTGGAATTCCCCGATCGACAGGTCCATCCCCGCCGAGACGTTGACCAGGATGCCGTGGGCGCCGGCGAGGTTGATGTCCTCGAGCAACGGTGAAGACACGGCAGCCTCGGCCGCGGCACGCGCCCGGCCCTCGCCGCTCGCCGCCCCGGATCCCATCATGGCCATCCCGGTCTCCGCCATCACGGTTCGCACGTCGGCGAAGTCGACGTTGATGAGGCCGGGCCGGGTGATGAGCTCGGCAATGCCTTGCACCGCGCCCTGCAGCACCTGATTGGCCGCCTTGAAGGCGTCCAGCAGCGTCGTCTGCGGACCCAACACCGTCAATAGTTTCTGGTTAGGAATTGTAATCAGCGAGTCGCAGTACTTGCCGAGCTCGCTGATGCCGTGGTCTGCCACGCAGGAGCGCTTGTTGCCCTCCATCTCGAACGGCTTGGTCACGACCGCCACCGTAAGGATGCCGAGCTCCTTGGCCACCTGCGCGACCACCGGAGCTGCGCCCGTGCCGGTGCCGCCGCCCATGCCGGCGGTGATGAACAGCATGTCGCAGCCCTCCACCAGCTCGACGATGCGGTCGCGGTCCTCCATCGCTGCCTGTCGGCCGACCTCCGGATCGGCGCCGGCGCCGAGTCCCTTGGTGATGTTGCAACCGATCTGCAGCGCCGTCTTCACCTTGGCGTGCTTCAGTGCCTGCGAATCGGTGTTGATGCACATGAATTCCACGCCGTCGATGCCGGCCTGGACCATGTGCGCCACGGCATTGCCGCCGCCGCCCCCGACGCCGATCACCTTGATGACGGCGCTCTGGCTGTACGCGTCCATCAGTTCAAACATGTTGCTCGCTCCTTACACTGATACAAATGGTTGGTTGAATCGTCTTCGCTCTTCTCTGTCAGCTTCAAAAGTTCCCCTGAAACCAGGAGCGCATGCGGTCGAGCACCGACTTGGCGTTCCCCAGGGACCGCCCGCGTCGCGCGGGCAGAACGTTGTCACGGGCGTAGAGCAGAAGGCCCACGCCCGTTGAATAGATCGGGTTGCGCACTACGTCCGACAGGCCCTCGACCGCCTGCGGAATCCCAAGGCGCACCGGCACGTGGAACACTTCCTCGGCGAGCTCGATCGCGCCCTCCATCTTGGCGCTGCCGCCGGTGAGCACGATCCCCGCCGCGATCACTTCCTCGAAGCCGCTGCGGCGCAGCTCCTCGCGCACCAGCCCGAAGAGTTCCTCGTAGCGCGGCTCGACGATCTCGGCGAGCGTCTGGCGCGCGAGGCGCCGCGCCGGTCGCTCCCCGACACTCGGCACCTCGATGCTCTCGTCGGGATTGGCGAGCTGCGACAGTGCGCAGGCGTAGCGGATCTTGATGTCCTCGGCGTACTGGGTTGGAGTGCGCATCGAGACGGCGATGTCGTTGGTCACCTGGTCCCCGGCGATCGGGATCACCGCGGTATGGCGGATCGCGCCGCTGGCGAACACCGCGAGGTCCGTGGTGCCACCGCCGATGTCCACCAGGCACACGCCCAGCTCCTTCTCGTCTTCGGTGAGCACCGCGAAGCTCGAGGCGAGCTGCTCGAGCACCACATCATCGACCTCGAGGCCACAGCGCTGGATGCACTTCTCGATGTTCTGCGCCGCGGAATCCGCGCCGGTGACGATGTGCACCTTGGCCTCGAGGCGCACGCCCGACATGCCGATCGGGTCGCGAATGCCTTCCTGGCCGTCGACGATGAATTCCTGGGGAAGCACGTGCAGAATCTTCTGGTCGGCGGGGATCGCGACCGCCTTGGCCGCATCGATCACGTGCTCGACGTCACCCTGCGTCACCTCCTTGTCGCGCACCCCGACCACCCCGTGGGAATTCAGGCTCCGTACATGGCTGCCGGCGATGCCAGCGAACACCGAGTGGATCTCGCACCCCGCCATCAGCTCCGCTTCTTCCACCGCGCGCTGGATCGACTGCACGGTCGATTCGATGTTGACGACGACGCCCTTCTTAAGTCCCCGCGAGGGCTGCGAGCCGAGCCCCAGGAGCTCGATCCGTCCGTCGGCGCCTACCTCCCCGACCAGCGCCACGACCTTGGAGGTGCCGATGTCGAGGCCGACGATGAGGTTGCGTTCCGAGCGCTTAAGCATCGCGGCCACCGTTGCCCGCGTGGGGCGCGCTGCCGCGCCAGCCGATGGCGAACCCGTTTGTGTAGCGCATGTCCACGTAGGAGATTTCCTCGCCGCGCTGGGTGACGAGCTTCAGCGCGCTGCTCATGAATTTTTCGAAGCGCTCATCGACCTGGCGTCTGCCTAAGCGCACGGTGACTCCGTTCGCCAGGTCGAATTCCCAGGCGCCGCGCGTATCCAGGCGCAGCGCCGTCATGCGCAGGCCCGCCTGCATCAGCCGCCCGGCGGCAGCGAGGTAGCGCTGCGCGACCACCGGCTCCTTGCCGTCGGGGCCGGAAAGCTGCGCAAGCTCGGGCGGGATGTGGCGCGGGTCGGCCGCGAACAGCTCGCCGCGGGTGTTGACCAGCCCCTCATCGCCCCAGCGCGCGGCCGCGGTCTGTTCGATGACCAGCACCGAGAGCCCGCGCGGCCAGGCGCGCTGCACGCTCACCGCGTCCACCCACGGCAACGTGTGGATCGCGCGGCGCACCGAGGCGAGGTCCACCGAGAGCAGGCCCGCCCCGTGCACCTCGCGCTTCACGACGCGCTCGACGTCCCCGGGCGAGACGCGCTGAAAACGTCCCTCGACGGAAACCGTCTGGATGGGCTGATCGAGCGCCCACAGGACCGCGGCAAGTACGGCCCCGAGCACCGCGGCTGCACCCAGCCAGGCCCCCACCGGACGCCAATTGATGCTGGGCAGGTGCCAGCGCATCTGCGAGGGCCGGCGGCGGTTGCGCGCTTTGCCGAGCATCACGCTGCCCTTCCGCCCGCGCCCGGGGTCGGGCGGCGCGCGAAGCTTGTCTCGAGCACCCGCCAGGCGAGCTCCGCGAAGTCCATGCCGGCGGCGCGCGCGGCCATGGGGACCAGGCTGTGGCTGGTCATCCCCGGGACGGTGTTGATCTCGAGCAGCAGGGGTCTGCCGGTGCCGTCCATCATGAAATCCGCGCGACCCCAGCCCGAAGCGCCCGCGGCCTCGAACGCGGCCAGCGCCAGGCTCGCCAGGTGCGCCTCCGCCGGCTGCGACAGTCCCGAGGGACAGAAGTAACGCGTGTCGTCGCGGAAGTACTTGGCCTCGTAGTCATAGAAGGTGCGCGGGGTCTCGATGCGGATCGAGGGCAGTGCCTGCTGCTGCAGGATCGCCACGGTGAATTCCTTGCCGTTGATCCAGCTCTCCGCGAACACCAGCGACTCGAGGCGCGCCGCGGCCGCGTAGGCGGCGGGAAGATCCGCCGCCTCCACCACCTTGGTCATGCCGACGCTCGAGCCCTGGGTTGCGGGCTTCACGATCAGCGGCAGCTTCAGGCGCTCGAGCGCCTGATCGAAGTCCTGCACACCACGCAACACGACGAAATCCGCCGTCGGCACGCCGATCGCGAGACTCAGGCGCTTGGTGCGCAGCTTGTCCATGCCGATCGCCGAGCCCATGACGCCACTGCCGGTGTAGGGCACCCCGAGATACTCGAGCGCGCCCTGCAAAGTGCCGTCCTCGCCGCCCGGGCCGTGCAGCGCGATCCACACGCGCTCGAAGCCCTGCTGGGTGAGCTCGGTGAGCGGCTGCTCGCGCGGATCGAAGGGGTGGGCGTCCACCGCGCGCGCCTTCAGCGCCTCGAGCACCGCGGCCCCGGTGAGGAGGGAGATCTCGCGTTCGCTCGAGTCCCCACCCGCGAGCACCGCGACGCGGCCGAACTCGCGTGCCTCGTGCACGCGCTGCGCGAGCTGCGGCTGGTAGCTCAGGCGCATCTTCAGGGCTCCCCCACGATGCGTACCTCGGGCTCGAGCACCACGCCATGCACGCGCTCGACGGCGGCGCGCACGTGCTCGATCAGACGCTCGAGATCGGCGGCGCGCGCGGCGCCGTGGTTGATGATGAAATTGGCGTGCTTCTCGGACACCGAGGCGTCGCCGATGCGCAGGCCCTTGAGCCCGGCGGTTTCGATGAGGCGCGCGGCGTGGTCCCCGGGCGGGTTGGTGAATACCGAGCCGCAGCTCCACTCACCGATCGGCTGCGACGCCTTGCGGCGCGCGAGGAGCGAGCGCACCTCCCCGACATGTGCTGCCGGCCGTGGCTCGAAGGTGAGCTGGGCGCCGATGAACCACTCCTCGACTGCCGGAGCGATTACCCGACGGTAGCCGGTGCGGTACTCGCTCGCCGCGCGCACCCGCTCCTCGCCACGGCGGTCGATGGTCTCGACCTCGCGTACGTGCTGCCAGGTCTCCCCGCCGAAGGCCCCGGCATTCATCGCCAGGGCGCCGCCGAGGGTCCCGGGAATTCCGGCAAAGAACTCGGCAGGTCCCAGGCCCCAGGTGACGCACTGCCGCGCGAGGCGCGCACAGGCGACGCCCGCCTCGGCCCGTACGCTGGTCTCATCGACGCGGTGCAGCGCATCGAGCGTGCCGTGGGTGCTGATCACGACGCCCGGGAGCCCCCCGTCGCGCACCAGCAGATTGCTCCCGAGGCCGATCCAGTGGATCGGAACCCCGGCGGGCAGAGCGCGCAGGAACGCCGCGAGGTCCGCCCGGTCGCGCGGATTGAAGAACACCTCGGCAGGCCCGCCGACATGCCAGGAGGTATGGCGGCTCAGGGGCTCGGCGCGGCGCACACGCGTGCTGAAGGCGGCGGCCACGGCGACCGTCATGGCGCACGCTCCGCGGCGGCGGGCGCCGCGAGCGCCACGGGCAGAGCGTGAGCGATGGCGCTGATGTTGCCGGCGCCCATCGTGAGGATGACATCGCCGTCGCGAATCAGGTCACGCAGAGCTGCGGGCAGCTCCTCGACCTTCTCCACGAACAGCGGCTCGACCTGTCCGCGGCTGCGCACCGCGCGGCAGATGGCCCGCCCGTCGGCGCCGGCGATCGCAGGCTCACCCGCCGCGTACACCTCGGTCACGCACAGCACGTCGGCCGCTGAGAGCTGCTTGCCGAAGTCGTCGATCAGGTCGCGGGTGCGCGTGTAGCGGTGCGGCTGGAAGGCGAGCAGGAGGCGCCGCCCGGGAAACGCGCGGCGCACCGCTTCCAGGGTGGCCGCTACCTCGGTCGGATGGTGACCGTAGTCGTCGTAGATGCTCACGCGCCCGACCGCGGTGTCGGCGTCGCCGATGTGCTGCAGGCGCCGCTCAACGCCCTGGAAACCGGCGAGGGCCCGCAGTATCGCCTCCGCGTCGATGTCGAGCTCGGTGGCGACGGCGATCGCCGCGAGCGCGTTGCGCACGTTATGAGTGCCGGCCAGGTTCAAGGTCACGTCCAGCGGTGCCGCTCCCGGGCGCGTCACCTTGAAGTGCGTCGTGAGCCCCGCGTGACGGATTTGCGACCCGCGCACGTCGGCGCCGGCCTCGAGGCCGTAGGAGAGGATCGGGCGGCTCACCTCCTGCACGATGCTGCGCACCTCGCGGTCGTCCAGGCACAGGACCGCGAGTCCGTAGAAAGGCAGGTTGTGCAGGAAGTCGACGAAGCTCTCCTTGAGGAGCCCGAAGTCCCCGCCATGAGTCGCGAGGTGGTCGTTGTCGATGTTGGTCACGACTGCGATCAGCGGCTGCAGGTGCGTGAACGAGGCATCACTCTCGTCGGCCTCGGCGACCAGGTAGCGCCCCGCCCCCAGGCGCGCGTTGCTGGCGGCGCTCTTCAGGCGCCCGCCGATCACGTAGGTCGGATCCTCGCCGCCAGCGGTGAGGATGGAGGCGATCAGGCTCGTGGTGGTGGTCTTGCCGTGAGTACCAGCGACCGCGATCGAGTAGCGGAAGCGCATGAGCTCGGCGAGCATCTCCGCGCGCGCGACCACCGGAATACGCGCCGCGAGCGCCGCCTCGACCTCCGGATTGCCGCGCGGCACGGCCCCGGAGACCACCACCACATCGGCGCCGGCGATATTGGCGGCCGCGTGCCCGATGGTGATGCGCGCACCGAGGCCGGCGAGATGCTGTGTGACGGCGCTCGCTCTCGCGTCCGAGCCCTGCACCGAGTAACCGAGGTTCACGAGCACCTCGGCGATGCCGCTCATGCCGCTGCCGCCCACGCCGACGAAGTGGATGGTGTTGATGCGGCGCATGCGGTCGCGCCGCTCGGGTCGGGCCCGGCGCTCGACCGCGGGGCGTTCGGGCAGGGTACGCCGCTCCTTCATCAGGCGGCCCCCCGGGCGAGGGCCACGCAGGCAGCGGCCAGCTCCTCCGTCGCCCGCGGCTTGGCGAGCGTTCGGGCGCGCTCGGCCAAGGCGAGGAGCTTGCCGCGGCCCGCGCACAGCCGCGCGAGCTCGGCTGCGAGACGCTCGGCCGTGAGCTCGCGATCGGCGATCACGACCGCGGCACCGGCACGCACCAGGTAGCGGGCGTTGTAGGCCTGGTGATCGTCCACCGCCCCGGGGAAGGGCACCAGCACCGCGCCGACCCCGGCGGCGGCCAGCTCCGACACGGTGAGCGCGCCGGAGCGGCACACCACCAGGTCCGCCCAGCCGTAAGCCTCTGCCATGTCGTCGATGAAGGCGCGCACATCGGCGTGCACTCCGGCCTGGGCATAGCTGGCGCGAGCGGCCTCGAGCCAGCGCTCGCCGGACTGATGTCGCACCTCGAAGGCGAGCACCCCCGCGAGCCGCGCGAGTGCGAATGGCACGACGGCATTCAGCCGCGCCGCTCCCTGGCTGCCGCCGAATATCAGGAGGCGAACCGGACCGAGGCGCCCTGCGAAGCGCACCCCCGGCGGCGCCACCTCGGTGATGTCGCGCCGCACGGGGTTGCCGATCACCCGCGCCTGCACGTCGCGACCGAAGCTGCCCGGGAAGGCCTCCAGCACCTGGCGCGCGAGATGCGCGAGACACCGGTTGGTGAAACCCGCGATCGCGTTCTGCTCGTGGATCACCAGCGGCCGTCGCGTCAGCCAGGCGGCGACTCCGCCCGGTCCGGTCACAAATCCACCCAGGCCCACCACCACCACCGGGCGGTGGCGCCGCATGACCGACAGCGCCTGCAGCAGGGCGACCGTGAGGCGCAGCGGCGCCGCCAGCCAGGTCAGGAGGCCCTTGCCGCGCAGGCCGCCGACCGACAGGCGCTCGAGAGCAATGCCTTCGGGCGGGATCAGCCGCGACTCGAGCCCGCGCTCGGTGCCGAGCCACACGACCTCGAGGGACTTCTCGCGCAGCACCCGCGCCAGGGCGAGCGCCGGGAACACATGTCCGCCGGTGCCGCCCGCCATGATGAGGACCGGTCCGCTCATGCGCGCTCGCGCAGTTGGCCGCCGGCGGTGCGTACGGTCGCCGAGCCACGCTGCTCGCGCATCGCTTCGTGATGCACGCGCAGCAGGAGTCCCACCCAGGCGAGCGCCACGATCAGGCTCGAGCGCCCATAGCTCATCAGGGGCAGAGTCAGCCCCTTGGTCGGCAGCACGCCCATGTTGACACCGACGTTGATGAAGGTCTGGATCCCGACCCACAGCCCGAAGCCGGCGGCGAGCAGCGCCGCGAACTTGAGCCCCGCATCCGAGGCGCGCCGCGCGATGTAGAAGGCGCGCCAGATGAGCGCCACGAACAGCGCGAGCGTCACCAGCACCCCGACCAGGCCGAGCTCTTCGGCCAGCACGGCGAACAGGAAATCGGTGTGCGCCTCGGGCAGATAGAACAGCTTCTGTACGCTCTCGCCAAGACCGACGCCGAACCACTGGCCGCGGCCGATGGCGATGAGGGACTGGGTGAGCTGAAAGCCGCTGTTGTACGGATCCGCCCACGGGTCGAGGAAGGTGGTGAGGCGCCGCACGCGGTAGCTCGAGCTCACCGCCAGCAGCGCGAATCCCCCCGCGGCGAGGGCGGTCATCGCCAGCACCCAGCGCAGCCGCGCCCCGGCGAGGAACAGCAGCCCGAAGCCGGCCGCGAACAGCACCGTAGCGGCGCCGAAGTCCGGCTCCGCAAGCAGCAGCACGCAGGCGAGGAACAGCAGCCCCAGCGGCTTCACCAGTCCCATGAGGCTCTCGCGCAGCTCGCCCTCGCGGCGCACGGCGTAGCTCGCGACGTACACCAGCACCAGCACCCGGGCGAGCTCGGATACCTGGAAGTTGAAACCCGCGATGTGCAGCCAGCGCCGGCTGCCGTTCACCGAGTGACCGAGACCGGGCACCAGCACGAGCAGCAGCAACACGAGCGCCACTACCAAAAGCGGCACCGAAAGCCGCTCCAGGAGCTCGGTGCGCACGGCGAACACGAGGGTGGCGCCGCCCGCACCGATCAAAGTCAGCAACAGTTGCCGCTCGAGGTAGTAGAAAGGCTGGCCGTTCTCGTGGCTGGCGATCGAAACCGAGGCCGAAGTCACCATGACGAGACCGAGCAGCACGATCGCGAGCACCAGCGCGACGGTAACGGAGTCGATGTGCACGCCGCCGCCGCGGCTGCCGGAGCGCGCGAAACCCATGAGCGAGGCGGTCGGGGCGCTCATGTGGCCAGCTCCCCGACGGCCTGCGCGAACACCGCGCCGCGCTGGGTGTAGTCGCGGAACATGTCGAGGCTGGCGCACGCCGGGGACAAGAGCACGGTGTCACCGGCGTGTGCGGCGCGCGCCGCGGCGCGCACCGCCTCGGGGAGCGAGGGGCACGACTCGAGCGAGCACACGCCGCTGAGCGCTCGGGCCACCTGCACCCCATCCCGGCCGATCAGCACGGTATGGCGGACCTTGCCGCGAAAGGCAGCCGCGAGCGGGGTGAAGTCCTGGTTCTTGCCATCGCCGCCCGCGATCAGCACCAGAGGGCCCGGCATGCCGCTCACGGCCGCGAGCGTGGCGCCGACGTTGGTTCCCTTGGAATCGTTGATGTAGGTGACGCCGCGCTTCTCGGCGACCCACTGCGCGCGGTGCGGGAGACCTGCGAAATCCCTGAGCTCGGCCAGCATGGGGTCCGGCGGCAGCTCGAGCGCCTCCCCGAGTGCCAGGGCGGCGAGCGCGTTGGCGGCATTGTGCAGACCCTTGATCTTCATGGCAGCCACGGGCAGCAGTGCCGCCCCCTGGCGGGTGAGCCACGGCTCGCCGTTGAGGCTCGCGACCGCGTAGTCCGCGCCCGCGCCGGCGCGCAGTGAGAAGCCGAGGGTGCGGCGCGCCGCGCGCGGCATGGCCACCACCAGCGGATCGTCGAGGTTCACGACCGCGGTGTCGCAGCGCGCGAAGATGCGCGCCTTGGCCGCGGCGTACGCGCCGATCGAGGCATAGCGGTCCAGGTGATCGGCGCTCACGTTCAGTACCGTGGCAGCGCGGCATTCGAGGTGGCTCGTGGTCTCGAGCTGAAAGCTCGAGAGCTCGAGCACGTACAGCGCCGTCCCGGGCTTCAACAGATCGAGCGCCGGCTCGCCCAGGTTGCCCCCGGCGCCGACGCTCAAGCCCGCGCGCCGCGCCATGCGCGCCAGCAGCGTTGTGACCGTGCTCTTGCCGTTGGTGCCGGTGATCGCTGCGACCGGCGCATCGGCGGCGCGCGCGAACAGCTCGACGTCGCCGACGACCGGCACGGCGCGGCGGCGCGCCGCCTCGAAGAACGGGTCGGCGAGTGCCACTCCCGGCGAGACCACGACGCTCACCGCGCCCGCGAGGAGCGCCGTGTCGAGGCCGCCGTTGCGCACCTGAATCTCCCGATCGAGCGCGGTGAGGCGCTCGATCTCGGGCGGCTGCGCACGCGTGTCGGTGACGGCGAGCCGCCAGCCGCGCGCGTGCAGGTAGTGCGCGACGGACAGTCCGGTGCGGCCGAGTCCGACGATCACGGCGTAGGGACGATTGTCGGCCGGGGCGCTCATCGCAGTTTCAGCGTCGCCAGTCCGCTGAGCACCAGCAGCAGCGAGATGATCCAGAAGCGCACGATCACCTTCGGCTCCGCCCAGCCCTTGAGCTCGAAGTGATGATGGATCGGCGCCATGCTTGAAGATGCGACGCCCGGTGAGCTTGAAGGATGCCACCTGCAGGATCACCGAGGCGGTCTCCAGCACGAACACTCCGCCCATCCACAGCACCACCAGCTCCTGGCGCACGATCACCGCCAGTACGCCGATGGCGGCGCCGATCGCCAGCGCGCCGACGTCCCCCATGAACACCTGTGCCGGATAGGAGTTGAACCACAGGAAACCGAGTCCCGCCCCGGCGAGCGAGGCGCAGAAGATCAGGAGCTCCCCGGCACCACGGATCTCGGGGATCTGCAGGTAGTGGGCGAATACCGCGTTGCCGCTCGCGTAGGCGAAGATGCCGAGCGCGGAAGCGACCAGCGCCGCGGGCATGATCGCCAGCCCATCGAGCCCGTCGGTGAGATTCACCGCGTTGCTCATGCCGACGATCATGAGGTAGGCGAGCGCGATGAACCCGAAGGGGCTGAGCGCGACGTGGAAGCTCTTGACGAACGGCAGGAACAGTGCGGTCTCGGACGGCTCCGCCGCGGTGTAGTAGAGAGTCGCCGCCGTGGCAAGACCGGCGACCGACTGCCAGAAATACTTCCAGCGTGGCGCGAGGCCCTTGGGGTTGCGCACCACGAGCTTCAGGTAGTCGTCGTAGAAGCCAATGAAGCCGAAGGCGAAGGTGACGCCGAGCACGGTCCACACCAGGCGGCTCGAGGGCTCCGCCCACAAGATGGTGCTCACCAGCGTGGTCACGAGGATCAGCGTGCCGCCCATGGTGGGCGTGCCGGCCTTGGGCAGGTGGCTGGCAGGACCGTCGTCGCGCACCACCTGCCCGATCTGGTAGCGCGACAGACGCGCGATCATCGGTGGCCCGACCACGAGCGACAGCGCGAGCGCCGACACGGTCGCGAGAATGGCGCGCAACGTCAGGTAGCTGAACACGTGCGCACCGGGGATGCGGCCGCTGAACTGTTGTGTCAGCCAGTAGAGCATTCAGTGGCCCCCTGCGGTTCGGGCCGGCTCGCCGACCAGGGCCTCGACCACGCGCTCGAGGCGGTTGACGCGCGAGCCCTTGACGAGCAGGCGCACATCGGGGGCGGGAACGGCGAGCGCCGCGCGCAGCGCGGCGGCGAGCACCGTGACCTCCGCGAACCACCGTGCGCCCTCGCCGAAGGCATCGCTCGCGCGCGCCGCGAGCGCACCGGTTGCATACAGCCGCTCGATGCCGTGCAGCCGCGCAAACTCCCCGATGTCCGCGTGGGCCTGGGTGGCAAATTCACCGAGCTCGGCCATGTCGCCCAGCACCAGCCAGCGGCGTCCCGGGAGCGACCCGAGCACCTCGATCGCGGCGCGCATCGAGCTCGGATTGGCGTTGTAGGAGTCATCGATCAGCCAGGCGCCGCCCGCGGCGCGCCTGAACTGCAGCCGGCCCGGCACGGCGCGCACCGCCGCGAGTCCCGCGACGATGTGCTCGAGGCGCGCACCGGCGCTGGCGGCGGCGGCGGCGGCAGCTAGTGCGTTGGCGACGTTGTGCGCGCCGCCCAGATGCAGCGCGATCGCGGCGGCGCCGATCGGCGCGGTGAGCCGGAAGCGCGTGGTGAAGCCCTCCGCGTCGACCTCCGTGCGCACCTCGCTGGCGCTGAAGTCAGCCTGCGCGTGAACGCCGAAGGTGACCACGCGCGCCGGCGTCGAGCCGCGCCACAGCGGCGCGAACTCATCGTCCGCATTGATCACGGCCGTGGCCGAGGGCGCGAGTCCCGCGACCATCTCGCCCTCGGCGCGCGCCACGCCCGCGAGACTCCCGAAGCCCTCGAGGTGCTCCGCGCCCGCGTTGGTGATCATGCCAACGGTGGGCCGGGCGATGCTCACCAGGTGCGCGACCTCGCCGGCACGATTGGCGCCGATCTCCACCACCGCGAAGTGCTCCGCGGCAGTGAGCCGCAGCAGCGTCAGGGGCACGCCGATATGATTGTTGAGGTTGCCGCGGGTCGCAAGACACGGCCCCGCCTCAGCCAGGATCGCGGCGGTCATCTCCTTGGCGGTCGTCTTGCCGTTGCTGCCGGCGACGCCGATGAGCGCGCCGCCGTAGGCACCGCGCCAGGCGTGCGCCGCCTGCTCGAGCGCCACCTGGGTGTCGCGCACCACGATCTGCGCGAGCGCGATCTGCTGCTCGCGATCGACGAGGGCGCCGGCCGCCCCGGCGGCGGCGGCCGCGGCTACGAACTCGTTGCCGTCGAAATGCGGTCCGCGCAGCGCGACGAACAGCTCGTCCCGCACGAGCCCGCGCGTGTCGCTCGCCACGTTGGTGAACGCCCGGTCAGTGCCGGTGAGCCGGCCGCCGCAGGCGTGGGCGAACTCCCCCAGCGTGCGCTTCATGCGGGGGGCTCCCGCAGCGCATCCATGACCACCGCCTGGTCGCGGAACGGGCGGCGCGTGGTGCCGTACACCTGGTAGTCCTCGTGCCCCTTGCCGGCGACGAGCACCACGTCGTCCGCGCCGCTGCGCTCGAGCGCCAGACGGATGGCGAGACCGCGATCGTGCTCCACCACCAGCGGCGCACGCTGCGCGATGCCGGCGAGGATGCCCGCCACGATGTGCGCCGGATCCTCGGTGCGCGGATTGTCGTCGGTCACGATGAGCTCGTCCGCGAGCTCGGCGGCGATGCGGCCCATCAGCGGCCGCTTGCCGGCGTCGCGATCGCCGCCGCAGCCGAACACCACGCGCAGCTGCCCGCGGCAATGCAGGCGCGCAGCGCGCAGCGTCTTCTGCAGCGCATCCGGCGTGTGCGCGTAGTCGACGATCGCGAGCGGAGTGAGTCCGCGCCCACCGAACATCTCCATGCGCCCGCTCGCGGGCCGGCAGGCCGCGAGCGCGCGCACCGCCTGCGCCAGCGGCATTTCCCAGGCAAGCAGCACCGCCAGCACCGTGAGCGCGTTGTCGACGTTGAATTCCCCGATCAGGCGGATCGCGAGCTCCGCACTTCCCCAGCTGGATTCGATGCCGATGAGGAGCCCCGCCGGGTCGGGAGTCACGCGCGCGGCGCGCACGAAGCGCGCCGCGGCCGGGCGAGCCGCGGTCCGGGCCGTCACCACCAGCGGTGCCGGCGAGGCCTGGGCAGCGAGCGCCGCACCGAACGGATCGTCGATGTTGATGATGCGGTGAGCCAGCCCCGGGAAACTGAACAGGCGCGCCTTGGCCGCCCCGTAGGCTTCCATGCTGCCGTGGTAGTCGAGATGATCGCGCGTTAGGTTGGTGAAGGCCGCCGTAGCGAAGCGCACGCCATTGACGCGCGCCTGGTCGAGCGCGTGCGAGGACACCTCCATGCACACGCACTCGGCGCCCAGGGCATGGAGCGCCGCGAGCTGGCGGTGCACGCTGACCGCGTCCGGTGTGGTATGCAGCGTGGGCGTCAGGTGCGGCGGCCGGCCGAATCCGAGCGTGCCCATGTAGGCCGCGGGACGGCCGCAGAGCGGCAGCGCCTGCGCCAGCAGCCACGCGCAGGTGGTCTTGCCGTTGGTGCCGGTGATGCCGGCCACCGTGAGCTGACGCGACGGTGCGCCGAAGAAACGGTCGGCGATGACGCCGGCGCGCTCGGCGAGCTGCGGCAGAGCGGCGACGAAGGTCCCGGCCCCGAGCTGCGGCGCCTCGCTCCCTCCGGTCTCGTCCTCCTCATAGAGCACGGCGCGCGCGCCGCGTCCTGCCGCCTGGGTCGCGAAGCGCACGGCGTTGTGGGTGCGCCCGCGCGCGGCGAGGAACAGAGCCCCGGGGGTCACGGCGCGACTGTCGAGGGTCACATCGCTCACCGTGATTCCCGGCGGCACCGTGATCAGCCCCTCGGTCAACTCCGCGAGCGACCGCGGGGAGAGGGCGGACTGTGCTGGGTCGGTCATCGCAGCGCCGCCGTGCGTACGCCGGGCGCCCGCGGCGGACTCGCCGGCAGCTCCTCGGGTGCATTGACCGGCTCATCCGGTGCCACCGCCAGCAGGCGCAATGCCCCGCCGACGACCCGCGCGAACACCGGCGCCGAGACCTCGCCGCCCATATGCTGCCCGGCGTTCGGCTCGTCGATCACCACGACCGCGGCCAGGCGCGGATCGCTCGCCGGCGCAACACCGCCGAACACCGCCATGTAACGGTCGGTCGAGTAGCCGCCCGCGGTCGCCTTGTAGGCGGTACCGGTCTTGCCCGAGACGCGGTAGCCCGGAATGGCGCGCGAGCTTGCCGGTGCCTTCTGCGGCCACCACCGATTCCAGCATCCCACCAGCTCCCGGCACACCTGGCTCTCGAGCACACGCTTTCCGCCCGGACCGGCCCGTCCACGGCGAGGAACGACACCGGGCGCGCGATGCCGTAGGGAGCCGATGGTGGCGTAGGCATGGGCGAGCTGCAGCGGAGTCACGGACAGGCCGTAGCCGTGGGACATGGTGACGATGCTGATCGGCCGCCACTGCGAATAAGGCGGCAGAGGCCGGCGGATTCGCCGGGATAACCGCTGGTGGTGACCTCGCCAAAGCCCAGCCCGGTGAGCGTGTTCCACGATCTGCTGCGGCGCGAGGTTGAGCGCGATGTGCGCCATGCCGACGTTGGAGCTCTTGGCGAGCACCGTGGCGATGTTGATGGCGCCCGAGGTTGTGCTCGTCCTCGAAGATCTTGACGCCCTACCTTGAAGAAGCCCGGCGAGGTGTCGATGATGCTGCGCGCGTCGTACTTGCCGGAGGCGAGCCCCGCGGCCACCAAAACGGCTTGATCGAGGAGCCGGGCTCGAAGATGTCGGTGACGGCGCGGTTGCGATAGTCCGCCGGCTGCATCTGGTCACGATCGTTCGGGTTGTAGGCGGGCTGGTTGACCATGGCCAGCACTTCGCCCGTGGCGACGTCCAGCACCACGATCGAGCCGGCGCGCGCGCGCTGGTCGCGCACCGCCGCCTTGAGCTCCCGGTAGGCGAGGTACTGGATGCGCATGTCGATCGACAGCACCAGATCTCTGCCGGGGCGCGCCGGCCGGATGCTCTCGACGTCCTGCACGATGCGCCCGTAGCGATCCTGGATGACCCGCTTGGCGCCGTCTTCGCCCGCCAGCCAGTGGTCGAAGGCGAGCTCCAGCCCCTCCTGCCCGGCATCGTCGACGTTGGTGAAGCCGAGCAAGTGGCCGGTGACCTCGCCCGCGGGGTAGTAACGGCGGTATTCGCGCGAGGTGTACACGCCCGGGATGCCGAGCGCCTTGATCTGCTCGGCCTGCGCCGGCTGACGGCCGCGCGCGAGGTAAAGGAACTCGCGGTCGAGATTGCTGGTGATCCGGCGCGCGAGCTCCTGGCGGTCGAGCTTCAGCGCCGCCGCGAGACGCGGAATCTGGTCGGTCGCGAGCGCCAGCTCGCTCGGGTTCACCCAGATCGAATCGACCGGCGTGCTGACCGCGAGCGGCTCCCCGTAGCGGTCGGTGATCGTGCCGCGGTGCGCGGAGATCTGCAGCACCCGAGTGAAACGCGCATCGCCCTGGCGGGTGAGAAACCCATGATCGAGGAGCTGCAGATCCACCGCGCGCCACAAGAGTCCCGCGGCGCCGAGCGTCAGGAGCCCGGCGAGCAGCGTAGCGCGCCAGCGGAACGAGCGCGGCCCCAAGTCGCGTGCGCTGCGGGTCTTCACGGGGCGATGACCTGAATGTCCCGGGGCGCGGGCATCGCCATGTGCAGCCGCGTGCTCGCCACGCGCTCGACGAACGCGTGGCTCGACCAGGCGCTCTGCTCGAGCTGCAGTTGCCCCCACTCGATCTGCAGGTTGTCGCGCCGCGCGTTGAGTCCCTCGAGCTGGATGAAGAGCGTCCGGGCGCGGTGTTCGCAGTAGATCGCGCCGGTGGCGGAGATGAGCGCGGCCATCCACAGCACCGGCACGGCGACCCACAGCACGGCGCGGCTCACGGCAGTTTCTCCGCCACGCGCAGCAGCGCGCTGCGCGCGCGGGGGTTGCGGCGCAGCTCCGCCTCCCCGGGACGGGATTTGCGTCCCACGAGCTTCAGCCGCGGCCGTGCCGCCGCCGGCACCACCGGCAGTGCGGCGAGCGCCGGATCGACCTGCGACTCACGCTGCATGAAGCGCTTCACCGCCCGATCCTCGAGCGAGTGGAAGCTGATCACGGCGAGGCGCGCGCCGGCCGCCAGCACCTTGAGCGCGCCGCTCAAGCCGCGCTCGAGCTGACCGAGCTCGTCATTGATGAACATGCGCAACGCCTGGAAGGTGCGCGTCGCCGGATGCTTGCCCGGCTCGCGCGTGCGTACCGCGCTGTGCGACCAGCGCGGCGAGCTCTGCGGTGTGCGTCAGCGCGCCCTCGCGCCGCGCCTCGACGATCGCGCGCGCCACGCGCCGTGCGAAGCGCTCCTCACCGAAAGTCGCGATCACCTCGCGTATCTCGTCGAGGCCCGCCCGAGCGAGCCACGCAGCAGACCGGCTCGCCGCGTGTCGGATCCATGCGCATGTCGAGCGGGCCATCGGCGCGGAAACTGAAGCCGCGGCGCGGATCATCGAGCTGCGGCGAGGACACGCCGAGGTCGAAGAGCACGCCGCGGCAAGCACGACCGTCTGCGTGTAGCGGCACGAGCGAGCCGAGCTCGGCAAACGACGCGTGCACGAGCGTAAGCCGCATTTCGTCGGCAAAACGCTGCCGGCCGGACGCGATGGCCTGCGGATCCCGGTCGAGTGCGAGCACGCGGCCCTCCCGACCCAGGGCCTGGAGAATGAGTGCCGTATGACCGCCGCGCCCGAACGTCGCATCGACATAGTAACCGCCCGCTTCCAGGGCCAGTCCCGCGAGCGCCTCAGCGGCAAGCACCGGTGTGTGCTCATCCACGATCGAAGCGGTGCGGCACCGCCCCCTGTAACGCTCTAGTCACGGGCTACGCCCAATTCCACCCGAGGCGGCAGCGGCGCTGCCCCTCCTCAACCCGCACCGGTCTACAGGGACAGCGACTCGAGCTCGGACGGCAGATCGGTGGCAGCCTCCTCGTTTTTGAGCCATAGGTCGCGGCGCTCGTTCCAGCGCGACTCGTCCCACAGCTCGAAGCGATTGCCCTGTCCGATCAGCATCCCGTGCCGCTCGAGCTTCGCGAACTCGCGCAGCTCGGGCGGCAACAACACTCTGCCGTGTCCATCGAGTGGCAGATCGGTCGCGTGGCCCACCATCAGCCGCTGCAGCCGCCGCGCCGTCGGATTGAGGCTCGGCAGGCTCATCAGCTTGCGTTCGATCTGTTCCCACTCAGGCAGGGGATAAATGAGCAGGCACTGGTCCTTATCCACGGTGACGACCAGCCTTCCCTGGGCGAGGCCGTTGATCTGGTCGCGGTAGCGGGTGGGCATGACCATCCGCCCCTTGTCGTCCAGGGTGATCCTTGTTGCACCGCGGAACATGACCTGCCAGGCGATGATTCGCCCATTTCCCCCCACTTTCTCCCACTGGTCGCCACTATAGGAATCGCGGGCGAACTATGTCAATTGAAATAGTGAGAAATTCGTCGCAATCACAACGACTTATGTGGAAATGAACAGTGCCGGGACGGCGGTGGACGGTGTTCGCTCTTAGCAATCAGCAGCTTGCCGGGCGAACCTTATACAGTAGGTCACAAGAGGGTCCCCTGTAGAGGCAAGCGACCCACTCAGCCCGCCTCGAACGCATGCCGGATCCACTGGATGCGGGGCCCGGCACCGTGGGGGTCCCTGACCACGATCACATCGAAACGCACGGCACAGCGGGCGAGGTCGCGACGCTGCTGCAGCAGCTGTTGTGCGGCACGGATGATGCGCCGCTGCTTGTGGGCATCGACGCTGGCGGCGGCCGAGCCGAAGCGCTCCTCGGCGCGCGAGCGCACTTCGGCGATCACCAGCAGCTCGCCGTCGCGTGCGATGACGTCGAGCTCGCCCGCCCGGCGCCGGTAATTGCGAGCGAGGATCTCAAAGCCCTGCGCACGCAGAAACTCGGCCGCCAGCCTGCTCGGCCTGCCTGCCGGTCACCTGCCGCGCGGTGAGCATCCCTGCCCGCCGTGTTAGATGTTGGTTTGCGTCACGGTGTCGCAGCCGGCAACAGGCGCAGCTCGCCGTCGTGCAGCTGCGCCCAGTTGAGCTCGCGGTGCACGCGTCGCTCGGTGTCGAAGCTCAATCGACCGGTCAGTCCGTCGATGTTGACATCGCCCGGGCCGCGATTGCGCAGCGCCACCGCCAGGCGATAGGCATCGAAGCCGAAAGCGAACAGCCGGCTGCGCTGCAGCGCGCCGTTGGGCCAGGCATCGTGGGCCGCGCTGCGCACCGCCTCGGCCAGATCGCTGCCGAGCATCCACGGCATGTCGGGGAACATCAGCCCGTCGAGGTCCTGGTTGGCGCGCACGTCGGGCTCGAACGCGTTGGAAGTTGCGTAGGTGGGAATGTCGCCGGCGTAGTGAAAGCGCAGCTGCGGGCGCAGCAGCCGCTCGATGTTCGCCTGCGCCGGCGCGAATATGAACTCGATGTCGGCGCGGCGCCGCGGCTCGAACTGCAGCTTGGTACCGAGGATCGATTCCAGGCGGTGGTAGCGCGCCTCGCTGTCGTTGATGCGCAGCACCTGCGTGATCGCCTCGGTGTAGTCGGTGCGCGCGGTGTCGATGGTGGCGCTGGTCGAGCAGCGCGCCGCCGCCGGCCTCGAGCTCCTGCCTGAAGGCCGCGAGCACGCGCGTGCCCCAGTCGCCCGCCGGCACCAGCGCCACGCCGCGACGATGGTGATCCTCGAGCACGCGGCGCGCGACGAGGCGCGCTTCATCCTCCGGCGACAGCGCGTACTGGTAAAAGCGCGCCGGCGCCGGAGTTTCCGGCGGCAGGAAATTCAGCGCGAGCACCGGGGGCCGCGGACCTGCGAACTGCGCCGCCGCGATCACCTCCTCGCGGGTGAGCGGGTCCGACGATGAGGTCCGCGCCCTGCTGGATCGCGCGGCTGAGCGCCGCATTGACGCTCTCGCCGCCGGTGTCGTAGACGCGTAGCCGTGGCCGCTCGGCAGCAGGTGCCTGGTAGTAGGCCGCGAGAAACCCGTCGCGCACGGCGCCCGAGGCGGAGGCGGTGCGGCCGCTGACCGGCAGCAGCAGCGCGACATGCGGCGCGACCTCGGTCTCCTCGGCCGCGACCGCGGCGGCTTCATCCGGATGCCCGGCGGCCGTGGCAGCGCGCGCCCGCAGCGTCCGATAGCGGGTGGCCTGGGCCGCGTTGGCGGGCGTCGCCATGGCGCTGATCTGCTGCCAGGCCTGCTGCGCCTGGTTGCGCTCGAGCGCCAGCTCCACGTTCGAGAGCCCACGCTCGGTCTGCTGCTCGGCGCTCAGCGTGCCTTCGAGAGCCCCGAGCACGCGCGCCGCATCGTCCGCATCGTGAGCCGCGAGCCAGGCGCGCGCGGCACTGAGCAGCAAGCCGTTACGGTCCGCGCCCGTGTTCTGGCCCGCGAGCTCCTCGTACACCCGCGCGGCGCCCGCCTGGTCACCCTGTCTCTGCAGGCTGGCGGCGCGATCGACCGAAGGCGGCGGACCGGCTCGCTCGCTCAGGCTCGGACAACCCGCCAGGACGAGCGCGGCCGCGGAGAGCGTCGCGAGGAAAGCAGTCCGGCGGGGGAAGGGCATCGGTTGAAGGGCCTTTCGTTGGCGGGCAGGATGGGAACCGCGAAGGCCGCAGCTGCCTGCGGCATGAGGCTTCAGATTATAGTGGTCAGCACGCGCGGCAGGCTGCACGTCGTTGCGACGCCGATCGGCAATCTCGCGGATCTGAGCCCCCGTGCCCGCGATGCGCTCGCCGCGGCCGCCGTCATCGCCGCCGAAGATACCCGCCACACCCGGGTGCTGCTCCAGAGCATCGGTGTCGCGACGCCGCTCGTCTCGCTGCACGCCCACAACGAGTCACGACGCGTTCCTGAGCTCGCTCGGGCGCCTCGCCAGGGGCGAGGACGTCGCCCTGGTGAGCGATGCCGGCACGCCGCTGCTGTCGGATCCGGGCTTCGAGCTGGTGAGCCGCGCCGCGCAGGCGGGGTTCGAGGTCGCAGCGGTACCGGGACCTTCGGCCATCACCGCCGCGCTGGCGGTCGCGGGCCTGCCGACCCATCGCTTCTGCTTCGAAGGGTTCCTCCCGGCGCGCGCCGCCGAGCGGCCGGCGCGGTCGCGAGCCTCGCGCAGGAGACGCGCACGCTGGTGTTCTTCGAGGCGCCGCACCGCATCCGGCGACGCTCGAGGAGCTCGCGGCGCAATTCGGTGCCGACCGGCCGGCGGCGGTCGCGCGCGAGCTGACCAAGGCGCACGAGACGGTCTATCGCGGCACGCTCGGGGAGCTGCTGCGCGCGCGCGCAGGCGGAGGGTGAATTTGCGCGCGGCGAGATCACCCTGGTCGTGCACGGCGCGCCCGCGCTCGCGGCCGGCGCCGACGATGCGCAGCTGCGCCGTGCCGTGGAGATCCTGCTGAAGGAGCTGCCTCCGGGCCGGGCCGCAGCCACCGCGGCCCGGCTCACCGGGGCGTCGCGTGCGGCGGCCTACGCACTGGCGACCCGCGGGCAGCGCCGGAGCCGCGCAGTGGCGCGCCGAGATGAGGAAATGCCGTGAGGGGCGCACGCCGCTTAGTCGACTTCGGCCGGCGCGCCCCTATCGTGCTCGCTGGAAGAGTCGGCCGGGCAGTCGCTGCTCGCGTGCCAGCAATGGCACGGGGGTGGAGGAAAGTCCGGGCTCCGGCGGACGGGTGCCAGGTAACGCCTGGGGGGCGCGAGCCCACGGAAAGTGCAACAGAGAGCAAACCGCCTAAGTCCCTCGACGGCGACCGGCAAGGGTGAAACGGTGCGGTAAGAGCGCACCGCGTCGGTGGCAACACGCGACGGCACGGCAAACCCCACCTGGAGCAAGGCCAAATAGGGAAGCGGTATGCACCGCGCAAGCGGACGCATGCAGCGCCGATCCGCGCGCGCTTCCGGGTAGGCCGCTAGAGGTTCACGGCGACGTGGATCCCAGAGGAATGATTGCCCTCGACAGAACCCGGCTTACAGGCCGACTCTTTCCTATAACCTGCGCGAGGACGCGCCGGAAGACAAGAGGGACTTACTTGACGACTTTGAGCTGCGGGCGGCGCGGGCCGCCCTCTTCCGCCGGTTTCGAGCGCTTGGGCGGCTCGGGCCCGAGGTCAGCTTCCGAGAACACCATGCCCTCGCCGGTCTCGCGCGCGTAGATGCCGAGCACCGCGCTCAGCGGGAAGCGCACGTGGTGCACCACGCCGGCAAAGCGCGCGTCGAACTCCACTTCGTCGCTGCCGAGGCGCAGGCGCTGGGTGGCGCCTTCGCTCAGGTTCAGGACGATCTTGCCGTCCTTGACGTAGGCACGCGGTACTTCGGTGCCCTCGTGTGCGGCATCGACGATGACGTGCGGCGTATTGCCGCAGTCGGTGATCCACTGGTGCATGGCACGCAGCAGGTAGGGACGCTTGGGAATCACGGTCGGCATGATTAAAGCGCAAACGCAGCCATACCCGCGGCGGCGGACGCTCCCACCGCTTAAGGACGCAGTCGGGAAGCCTTTTCAGTATGCGCCGGCGGCTGTCACCTTGTCATCACCGCCCCCGGGCAGCGGCGCGAACCGCCTTCTACGGCAGTCGCATCTCCTGCTCCCGGTCCGAGAGCCCCTCGCGGAACGCCGGGCGCGAGAACACCAGCTGGGCGTATTTCTCGATCGGCTGCGCCTGGGGCGGCAGATCGATCTCGTAGTGCGGCAGGCGCCACAGGACCGGCGCGATGGTCGCGTCCACCAGCGAGAACTCGTCGGACAGGAAGTAGGGCTTGATCTTGAACACCTCGGTGCTCTGCAGGATCGTGTCGCGCAGGATCTTGCGCAGCTTCACCGTCTGTTTCTTGTCAGGCTCCTGGTCGATCTGCAGCGCGAGGCTGTACCAGTCACGCTCAATGCGGTAGAGCGCCAGACGGAATTGCGCGCGGGTGAGCGGATCGACCGGCATCAGCGGCGGATGCGGAAAGCGCTCGTCGAGGTACTCGATGATGACCCGCGAGTCGTACAGGACCAGGTCGCGATCCACGAGCGTCGGCACGCTGTGGTAGGGGTTCAGATCGAGCAGGTCCTCGGGAAAGCGTCCCGCCTCGACGCTCACGATATCGATGCCGATGCCTTTCTCGGCCAACACGATGCGGGTGCGATGACTCCATGGGTCATCGGGTGCTGAGAACAGCGTCATGATGGATCGCCTGCTCGACAAGTTCCCGCCCCCGCCTTTCCAACCGACGATCAGTGAACGTCCTTCCAGTATTCGCGCTTTACCATCCATGCAAGCCAGGTGAACAGCAGCAGGAACAGCACGACCCACACGCCGAACTGGCGCCGCGCCATCTGGGTCGGCTCACTGACGTAGTCGAGGAAGTTCACCGTGTCGCGTACGAACGCCTCGAACTGCGGCCGGGTGAGGCGCCCGGGCGCGAGCGGCACGAAGTGGTCGAACACCTGCTCGTGGCTGACCTTGCCGTCGGCGCCGGTGTGATCGACGGTCTTGTATACCGCACCCTTCAGGCCCTCGAGCGACGACAGCACGTCGGGCATCGCTGCAGCGGGCAGCCGCATGTTGTTCACGCCGGTCTGTCGCGTAGGATCGACGTAGAAAGTCATGAGGAACTGATACAGGTAGGCCTTGCCGCGAGCGCTGCGCATCAGCGACAGGTCCGGCGGGGTCTTGCCAAACCAGGCCTCGGCATCAGCCGCCGGCATGCTGGTCAGGATGTAGTCGGAGGCCTTGTCGCCCGGCGGCACGAGATCCTTTGCCAACAGCGCAGGCGGAATCCTGAGGTCGGTGCCGAGTCGCGACCAGCGCTCGTACTTGAGCGAGTGGCAGCCGAGACAGTAGCTGGCGAAATTGCGCGCGCCGCGCTGCACCGAGGCCATGTCCGAGACGTTGGTGTCGGCGCGCCAGCTCTCCCAGTCCGCTCCGAACTGGGGCTGCGCCTCACCTGCGGCCGCCGGCTCCTCGACGCCGAGCGCGAGCCCCGGAGCCAGAGCCGCCGCGGCCAGCAGCACCGCCGCCAGCGGCAAGGGCAGGCGCAGGTGTTTGTCAATGCGCATGGTAGACCACCCTTTCAGGCACCGGCTTCACGGGATCGATCCGGGTGTAGAAGGGCATGAGCCAGAAGAAGGCGAAGTACAGGACCGCGAAGATGCGCGCCATCACGACATACACACCCTGGGGAGGCTGCATCCCGAGGTATCCGAGCCCGACGAACGACACGACAAAGATCCCGAGCGCGCCGCGCGAGATCCAGCCGCGGTAGCGCATCGACTTCACCGGCGAGCGGTCCAGCCACGGAACGAACAGGAACGAGAGCACCGCGAGCAGCAGCAGCAGCGCGCCAAGACGCTGGTCCGGCACGGCGCGCAGAATCGCGTAGTAGGGCGTGAAGTACCACACCGGAGTGATATCCGCCGGCGTCGAAACCGGGTTGGCGGGCTCGAAATTCGGCGCTTCGAGGAACAGCCCGCCGAAGGTCGGCACGAAGAACACCACGATGGCGAGCAGGATCAGGAACACGCCGACGCCGACGAAATCCTTCGCCGTGTAATAGGGATGGAACGGGATGCCGTCGAGCGGCTTGCCGTGCGCGTCCACCTTGTCCTTGATCTCGATCCCGTCGGGGTTGTTCGAGCCGGTGCGGCGCAATGCCACCAGGTGCAGCATCACGAGCAGCAACAGCGCCAGGGGCAGTGCCGCCACGTGCAGCGAGAAGAAGCGGTTGAGGGTGGCATCCGCGATGCCGTAGTCGCCGCGGATCCACAGCACCAGACCCGGTCCGATGCCGGGGATCGTCCCGAACAGGTTGATGATCACCTGCGCGCCCCAGAACGACATGTTGCCCCAGGGCAGGACGTACCCCATGAAGGCCTCGGCCATGAGCGCGAGGTACAACCCCATACCGATCAGCCACAGCAGCTCGCGCGGCGCGCGGTACGAGCCGTACAGGAAGGCGCGGAACATGTGCAGGTAGACGACGATGAAGAAGAACGAGGCGCCGGTGGAGTGCAGGTAGCGGATGAGCCAGCCGAAGTCGACCTCGCGCATGATGTACTGCACCGAGTCGAACGAAGTCGCTTCCCCTGGCTTGTAGAACATGGTGAGGAAGATGCCGGTGACCAGCTGCAGCACCAGCACCACGAGTGCCAGTGAGCCGAAGAAATACCAGATGTTGAAGTTCTTCGGGGCGAAGTAACCGGTCAGCTGGGTGGCGATGAACTCATCGACGGGCAGCCGCTTGTTGAGCCAGCCGCGGAAGCCCTTGCCCGTGGCGGCGCCGCTCCTGGGCATCGGGGCGTCCGCACCGCTCGCGGTCTTGAGCGTCATACCGCGACTCCTTTCTCATCGGCGCCGATGAGCAGCAGCTGCGGCTTTGGATACATGTAAGCCGGCACGTTCAGGTTGATCGAGGCCGGTGAGCCGTCGAAAACACGGCCCGCCAGATCGAAGCGCGAACCGTGGCAGGGGCACAGGAACCCGCCCGGCCAGCTCGGGTACAGATCGCCGGCCGCAAAGTGCTGCTTGGGCAGGCAGCCGAGGTGCGTGCAGATCCCGATCACGACCAGGAACTCCGGATTACGCGAGCGCAGGGTGTTCTTCGCGTAAGGGGGCTGGTTCGAGTCAGCCGACTTCGGATCCTTGAGATCGGCGTCGTGACCGGCGACGCGCGCCACCATGTCCGGGGTGCGCCGCACGACGAAGATCGGCTGCCGCCGCCATACCGGCACCGCCATCTGTCCCGGCTCGAGCTTGGACAGATCCAGCTCCACCGGTGCGCCCTCCGCGCGGGCGCGCTCGGAAGGACTCCACGACTCGATGAAGGGTATCGCGGCGAACACCGCGCCCACCGCTCCGGTGGCGATGGTCGCCCTGGTGAGGAACTTGCGTCGGCTCAGGTCGACTTCACCGCCGGCGGCGGTTGCGTGATCCGTCATCTCACCACTCTCCCGCTTTGCTACACGCCCGCCGCAGCAACGTTCGCATCGCGGACTGCGCCTGGTGCAGTTTCGTACCTTGCGGGGGGCGGCGCATTATACACAAACGAACACCCTCCTCGGCGCGCGCCAGGTGCGGCGCGCGCGAGGCTGCAGCGGAGTGAAGTAATGCTCGAGCGTCTGGGCCGCGGACTCACGTTCGTGGCCGGTTCCGTCGTCGGCGGACTCGCCCTGGCCTTCGTGATCGTGGCGGCGCGGCCGGATCTGCTGCGCCGGGCAGCGCCGCCGTCCCCGGGTGCGCCGGTGATGTCCGACCCGCTGCCGGCGCGCTCGGCGCAGTCGGCGCCGGCGACGGACAGCTACGCGACGGCCGTGCAGCGCGCCGCACCCGCGGTGGTCAACGTCTATACCGACCGGGTCGTGACGGAACGGCTCGCCCCCTCGCTCGGGGAGCTGTTCGGGGAGTTCCTGCCGCGCTACCGCCAGCGGATCGAGCGCACCCTGGGGTCCGGGGTGATCGTGGATTCGAGCGGCCATATCGTCACCAACCACCACGTGATCGCCAACGCCGATACGATCCGCGTGGCGCTCGCCGACGGCCGCGTCGCGCAGGCACGCGTCGTGGGGAGCGACCCCGATACCGATCTCGCGGTGCTCAAGATCGATCTGCCCTCGCTGCCGGTGGCGCCCCTCGGGCGCTCCGACCAGCTGCGGGTGGGCGATGTGGTGCTGGCGATCGGCAATCCGCTCGGCCTGTCGCAGACGGTTACCCATGGCATCGTGAGCGCCGTCAGCCGCGCGCAGCTCGGCATCGCACCGCTCGAGGACTTCATCCAGACCGATGCGGCGATCAACCGCGGCAACTCCGGCGGCTCCCTGGTGGATACGAGCGGCGCGCTGGTCGGCATCAACACGGCGATGGTTGCGAAGAGTCTCGGTGTCGAGGGCATCGGCTTCGCGATACCGGTGAACATGGTGCGCGGGGTGCTCAGCGACATCATCGCCCACGGCCGGGTGATCCGCGGCTGGATCGGCATCGCGCCCGAAGACGTCACGGACGTGCAGGCGCAGCAGCTCGGACTCGCGCAGGGCGGAGTGGTGATCGCCAACCTGTACGTCGGCAGTCCGGCGCAGCAGGCCGGCCTGCAGCCCGGGGACCTGCTGCTGGCGATCGATGGCACCGATCTGCGCGGCGCGCAGGATGCGCTCGGGCGCATCGCGCTTCACAAGCCCGGCTCGACCGTGCGCCTGCGGGGCCTGCGCGGGCGCCACGCGTTCCAGGTGCAGGCGCGCGTGGGCGAGCGGCCGCGCTCGTGAGCCAATCCCGATGACGACCCTCACCGTGCGCCGCTTCACCTCGCGCGCCGCGCTCGACCGCGCGCTCGAGGAGCGGCTCGCCGCGGCCATCGCGGCAGCGGGTGCCGCACCGGCGATCATGCTCTCGGGCGGCACCACCCCGCTCCCGGCCTATCGCGCACTCGGCGCACGCGCCCCGGCGCGCAACGAGCAGCTGCGGGTGCTGTTTTCCGACGAGCGTTACGTGCCGGCAGATTCGCCGGCGAGCAACTATCACCAGACGCAGCCGCTGCTGCAGGCGCTCGCGCTCGCGCCGGAGGCGCTGCTGCGGGTGCGCACCGAGCTCACCCTGGATGAGGCCGCCGCCGACTACGAGCGGCAGCTCGCCGCGCTGTTGGCCGCGAATGCGCGCATCGAGCCGGGGCTCCTCGGGCTGGGCGCCGAGGGTCACACCGCCTCCCTGTTCGGCGCCGCGGACCTCGAGCGCGCGCGCGGGCGCCTCGCGATCCCGGTGCAGCGTCCCGACGGCATGGCGGCGGTGAGCGTCACCCCGGAGTTCCTCGCCCGGGTGAACGAAGTGGTCTTCGTGGTCGCCGGCAGCGGCAAGCACCAGGCGGTTCGCGCGCTCCTCGCGCGGGATCCAGCGCTCACCGCCTGGCGCGCGGTGCAGGGCTGCACGCAGGTCCAGCTGTGGATGGACGAGGCGGCGGAGCAGCCGCCTCCCGGCTGAGTGAGCGGCAGGGTGATTCCGGAGGCGGTCCGGCAGATGGTGCGCGAAGCCGAGCGCCTGGAGCGCCTCGGCTCCCTCTCCGCGGCCGCCGATCTCTACGAGCGCGTGCTCGCGCGCTGCCCCGACCTACCCGACTGCTGGTACAACCTGGGACTGGCACGGCGGGGCCTGCGCCGCTTCGAGCCCGCGCTCGCGGCCTATCAGCAGGCCCTCGAGCGCGGAGTGACGCGCCCGGAGGAAGTGCACCTCAATCGCGCGGTAATCTTCGCCGATTGCCTGCGTCGCGCAGCGGACGCGGAGCGCGAGCTGCGGGCCGCACTCGCACTGAATCCCCGCTATGTTCCGGCGCTGCAGAACCTCGCCAATCTGCACGAGGATCTTGGCCGGCGGGACGAGGCGCGCAGCACCTACGAGCGTATCCTCGAGCTCGCGCCCGCGAGTTTCGAGAGCCTGGCGCGCTATGCGGGTCTCGCCCACCTCAGCGGCGCCGGTGACCCGTTGATCGAACGCCTGCGCCGGGCGCTCGCCGACCCCGCTGCCGGACCCGCCGCACGGGCGAGCCTCGGATTCGCGCTCGCGCGGGCGCTGGACTCCTGCGCCGCGTACGCTGCGGCGTTCGCCGCCGCCGAGGCTGCGAATCGCGACAGCCGCGCGAGCGCGCCCGGTGTCGTCGGTTACGATCGCCAGGCCCAGGAACGCTCGGTCGACGCACTCATCCAGGCGTTCCGCGAGCGCGAGCCCGGTGCCGCCGCGCGGGGCTGGAACCGACGGACCGCGCCCCATCTTCATCTGCGGGATGTTCCGCTCCGGATCCACGCTCGCAGAGCAGCTGCTCGGGGCGCATCCGCTGGTCGCGACGGGCGGGGAGCTCGACCTGCTGCCGCACCTGGTGCAGACGCGTCTCGCCCCGTTTCCCCAGGCGCTGACGAGGGTCTCCCAAGCCGCTCTCGTGGCGCTCGCCGCGGACTACCGCAACGGCATCGCCCAACTGTTTGCGGGCACCCCCTATGTCACCGACAAGCGGCCCGACAATTTTGTGTACATTGGGCTCATCAAGCGCCTGTTCCCCGACGCCCTGATCGTTCACACCACCCGCGACCCGCTCGACACCTGCCTGTCGATCTTCCTGCTGCACCTCGAACAGCGAATGAGCTACGCACTCGACCTGCTGGACATCGGCCACTATTTCAAGGAGTACCGGCGGCTGATGGCGCACTGGCAGCAGCTCTACCCTGGCGAGGTGCTGGAGTTCAATTACGATAGTCTCGTGAGCGATCCGCGCCCCGTGGTAGAGCATCTCCTGGCGTACTGTTCGCTGGGCTGGGACGAGGCCTGCCTGACCCCGGGACCCAGGGGCGCCGTGCGGACCGCAAGTGTCTGGCAGGTGCGAGAGCCGCTCTATCGGCGCTCCTCGGGACGCTCGCGGCACTATCAGCGCGAGCTCGCTCCCCTTGCCGCTTACCTGTCGCAGCCATGAGCACGCCTGCGGCCACCCTGATTCCGATCTTTTCGACGCCCTTCGTCACGGTGCCTATCCCGGGGACCGAGAACGAAGCCCTGGCGAGCCTCCTCTATAACCTCGCCTCGGAGGAGCGCCACGAGCCGCAGGGTCCACGCGACCCGCCTGTGCTACCGCAGCCGCGAAGACCTGTTCGACCGGCCGGAGGAAGCGGTCGCCTCACTGAAGGGCGAGATACTGGGAGGCCTATGCGCCGCGGTGATGGCCATGAACTCGTATACGGAGGCCGAGTTCGATCAGCTGATCGTGCAGGCCCGCGCGCGCTTCCTGATCGTGCGGCCTGACGGGCACATGCCGGCGGCAACGCTCCCGGCGACGTCCTGGTGCGTTTTTTATTGTGTCGCGGCTCCCCCCAGACCTCCGGCCGGCACCCGCTTCGACAGTGGCCTGCTGCGGCTGTACGAGCCGCGGCTGGGCAGTATGTTCACGGACGCATCCAACGCCCATATGAAGCCCCCGTTCGCGTTCGCTCACCACACATGGCAGCCTGTTCCCGGCTACATGGCGGCATTTCCCGCCTATATGCCGCACGAGATCGCCCTCAACCGGGCCGGCCAGGACCTCCTCGTGGTCCGCGCGAGGGTGCGGTTTGCCAGCCCGAATTACGAGCACATGCCGCCGTGGTGAGCCCTCCGGTCAGGGTCGGTCATTGGTTTTCAGTACCCTTCGGGGAGACCCGCCTGACCGCGTGCGAGCGGCTCAATCGCGAGCTCGAGGCGCTCTTCCTGGCGCGCGAGACGACCGAGTACCGCAATCCCACCCCGAGCCACATTCCGCAGAAGGAGATGTTCGAGAGCCGCTTCAACCTCTTCATGTGGCCCGAGAGCTGCGTGCGGGAGCTGCGCACGTTCATGCTGGATTCCGTCATCCGGATGGTGCTCGAGACCTCGACGATCGCGCCGGAGGATCTGGCCCCTCTGCAAATGCACAACCACACCTGGTATCACGTGACGCGCTACGCCGGCTCCTTCGTCGCCCACAACCATCCGCTCGCGTCCTGGTCGGCGGTGTACTGCGTGCGCGCCGGGGAGCGGCTGCCGGATCGACCCGGCAGCGGGCTGCTGCGCTTCTTCGACACCCGCCTCGGGGCCGACGGGTATCTCGATGCGACGAATCGCAGCCTGCGGGCACCCTTCGCCCTCAAGCCCCGCGAGGTGCGCCTCGAGGAGGGGGAACTGCTGGTGTTCCCCTCCTACGTCTCCCACGAGGTGGCCCCGTTCTACGGGCGCGACACGCGCATTACCGTCGCCAGCAACTGCTGGTTCGCCGCTCCGGCCGGAGCTTCACCGCGAGCTTAACCAGGGGACCCGGAGCTATAGGGTCCGAAAACAGCTGTTGCCGGCATGCAACATATGGTGCGCTCGTCACTCCTGGAGCGGGAAAGTCCCGGCTCAGCGCCGGCTCATCCCCGCTGCTGCTTGGCAACAGGCAATTCCCCGTGCTGTAATGCGCGCCAGTTCCGAAGGGCCGCCCCGGGAGAGACTGACCTTGGGCGCCGGGGCGCCGGGATGAACCCGCAGATCATTTGCACTTCTAGTTAGGGGAGAACACATGGCGACGAGTCGCAGCTTGCAACAGGCTGTGCGTTTCGCGCTCGCAACGGTCACGGCGACTGCCGGCGTTACGACGCTTCACGCTCAGACAGCCCCCGCTCAGGCGAATACCACGGCAGCACCGCTGGCAGAAGTGGTGGTTACCGGATCACGCATTCAGACTCCGAATGAGACCGCGATCAGCCCGATCACGACCGTCTCGGCAACCGACATCCAGGCGACGGGTCTGACCCGCGTTGAAGACGTCCTGAACAACCTGCCGATGGTCTTCGCGGGCATGAACTCGACGGTGTCCAACGGCTCAGACGGCACCGCGACGGTGGACCTGCGCGGCCTGGGCGCCAATCGCACCCTGGTGCTGGTCAACGGCCGGCGTCTCGGCCCGGGCGGCGACGGCGGCACCAACGTCTCCGACATCAACCAGATTCCGACCGCCCTCATCGAGCGCGTCGACGTGCTCACCGGCGGCGCATCGTCGGTGTACGGCGCGGACGCGGTGGCCGGTGTCGTGAACTTCATCCTCAATACGCATTTCGAGGGGGTGAAGGTCGATGCCATCTACGACTTCTACCAGCACAACAACAACGACAGCGGGATCCAGAGTGTCGTCACGGGCGCGGGCGATGCCCTGCCGTCGAGCAGCGTCAATACGGGCGCCGACAAGAACGTGTCGATCATCGTGGGGTCGAACTTCGCCGACAACAAGGGCAACGCGACCGCGTACATGACCTACGACAACCAGGCGGCGACGCTCGAGGCGAAATACGACTACAGCGCCTGCACCCTGGGAAATAAGGGCGGCGCAGGTAACCCGTTCACCGGTTACGCCTGCGGCGGATCGGGAACCTCCGCGCACGGCGAATTCCTCGGCTACGGCAGCAATGGTGCCCTGTTCGACGATACAGTCGACCCGAATACCGGCGCCTTCCGCCAGTTCACCGGAGCGGACCTCTACAACTACGGCGCGATTAACTTCTTCCTGCGCCCGAACGAGCGCTGGACCGCCGGCACGTTCGTGAACTACGACATCAACTCGCACGTCACCGCGTACATGAATATCATGTGGACGCGCAACAGCTCGTCGGCGCAGATCGCAGCGAGCGGCTCGTTCTTCACCTCGGTGTTCGTGCCGTGCTCCGACCCGCTTCTGACTGCGCAGGAGAGCTCGGTACTCTGCGCTCCCGGCAACGCGACGGCGCAGGCCGGCGCGGGGCTGCAGACCAGCGAGTCGGTCAACGGTACAACCTACCCCGGAGCGACCTTCTACCTCGGCCGGCGCAACGTCGAGGGACCGGGACGTATCACCAACTTCCAGAGCGACTCCATCCACCTGACAACCGGCCTCAAGGGCGACTTCGCGGACGCATGGACCTATGACGTCTATGCCCAGCGCAGCACGGTCGACGACGCCACCGACACGGTCAACTACCTGTCCGAGCCCGGCGTCATCGCTGCGATGAATGTCATCACAGGTCCCGCGCTGCTGCCGAACGGGCTGGCGAACCCGAACGCCGGCAAGCCCGAGTGCGTCGCGGCGTATACCGGGGCCGCTCCCGGGTGCGTGCCGTGGAACGTGTGGAAGCCGGGCGGGGTGACCCAGGCGCAGCTCGCGAGCCTCTACATCCCGCAGGAAGACCAGGGCAACGTGATCGAGAACGTGGTGTCGGGCTCGATCACCGGAGATCTCGGCAAGTACGGGGTGAAGCTGCCCACCGCCGACGACGGCATGCAGTTCAACGTGGGAGCGGAATACCGCTCGGAGTCTTCGGTCTTCAATCCGGACCTGGCCGAGCAAGAGGCCATCGGCGAAGGCGTCGGCGGCCCCGCGACCCCGGTGGCGGGCGACTACCACGTGAGCGAGGCGTTCACGGAGATGAACCTGCCGCTGCTGCAGCACATGCCCGGCGCGGATTCGCTCGCGATGGATGCCGGCTACCGCTATTCCTCCTACACGATCGGCTTCAACACCAACACCTACAAGCTGGGACTGGAGTGGGCGCCGGTCAAGGACATCCGCTTCCGCACCAGCTACCAGCGTGCGGTGCGCGCGCCGAACATCTTCGAGCTGTTCAACCCGCAGTCGGTCGGGCTCGACGGCACAGAGGATCCCTGCGCGGGTAAGACGCCGGCCTTCTCGCCGGCGCAGTGCGCCAACACGGGCGTGAGCGCGGCGCAGTATGGCAAGATCGGGCCAAACCCGGCCGGCCAGTACAACGGGCTCGGGGGCGGCAACCCGAACCTTACGCCCGAGACGGCCGACACGTACGGTGTGGGCTTCGTGCTGCAGCCGCGGGTGGTGCCGAACCTGAGCATCTCGGTCGATTACTTCGACATCAAGATCAAGAACGTCATCAACGGCATCGGCGAGAACACGATCCTCACCGACTGCGCCACGAGCGGGAATCCGCTCTTCTGCAACCTGATCCACCGCCAGCCGGGCAACGGGTCGCTGTGGTTGACGCCCGCGGGGTTCGTCACTGACACACTGCAGAACCTCGGGTCCCTCAGCACCAAAGGGGTCGACCTCAAGGGGAGCTATCGCCAGCCGCTGCCGGCGCTCGGCTCGCTGCTCTTCTCCCTCGAGGGCACGTATCTGAAGAGCCTGACCACGCAACCACTTCCGGGCGGAGCCTCGTACGACTGCGTCGGCCTCTTCGGCGGCACCTGCGGTGCGCCGAATTCCAAGTGGCGGCACGTGTTCAACGCGACCTGGTCGACGCCCTGGGATGCACTCAACATCAACCTGCGGTGGCGTTACATCGGCTCGGCCGATTCCCAGGAAACCAGCAGCAACCCGCTGTTGGCGGGTGTGGTACCAGGCGTGGCGAGCGTGGCGGCGTTCAACTACATCGACTTCACTGCGGACTGGGCGCTTTACAAGTCGATACGGATGCAGGTGGGCATGAACAACGTCTTCGACAAGAATCCGCCCCTCTTCATCGGTACGGACTGCCCGGTGATCTCCACCGGTCCGTCCGCGTCGGACTGCAACGGCAACACCTTCCCGGGAACCTACGACGCCCTCGGCAGGTATATCTTCGTGCACCTCTCGGCGCAGTTCTAAATCGAGGGTTCCATGAGCTGACGACGGCGGGCCCTCTGGCCCGCCGTTTTTTTTGCCGGAACCCCCCGGCAGGCTTCCGGCTCACCCCTGGCACTGAGCAGCCGGCAAAAACGACGCTTTTTGCCGGCGACAACGAAGCCTGAGTCTGAAAAATCACCGACAGCAGGTGATTTTTCCAATTAACTAGCGCAGGCGCTGCGCGCGGTGGACCCGCCTGCTGGGCGTGGTCAGGAGGAACGAGTCGAACGATGCGCGGCGGATCGTCACCGTGTCGCCGGCGGCGAGCAGCGGATCCGGATCGTCCAGCGCCCACGACTGTCCCCCATCCAGGTCCACGACCGGGTAACCCCGCACCCCGGTGTGCACGCCCACCACCCGCGCGGTGAGCGACTGGATCTTCGACGTGATGGAGACGTGCTCGGCGTTGTACAGGCCGAAGGCCTGCTGAGGCGTCAGACCCGGCGCCGGCGCGGCAGTCCCCTCGGCGCCCGCTGGGTTCACGCCGCCGACTGGAGCGGCCGTCGGCTGCGCGGCCACCGCCGGCGGCGAGCCCGCCGCAACGGGGACGGGGGGCGTGGGTGGGCCGGGCACCGCGGCTGCCGAAGCCGCGGGCCCGGCGGCAGCGGCCGGCGGGCCCGCGGCCTCCCGCTGCGCCAGCGCGTCGTAGCACGCCAGGCGCTCGGCGGGGGCGGAGATCGCCGCACACGATTGCAGCGTGTGCTGCCCGCCGGCCGGCGGATCGGCACGAGCGGCAGGTGCGAGCCAGGGGAGCAAGCACGCCAGCAGCAGCGGTGCCCCGACGGAGCCTGAGCCTGTGCTCATGCGCCGCCCTCCGTGGTCACCCCATAGTAGGTACCCACCACTTCGGTTGCCGCGCGCACCAGGTCACGCTCGGCGTCCGACAGGAAGGGATTCCAGACGTCGAAGATCAGGATCGCGCGCGGGCTGTCCGACAGATTCCACGCCTCGTGCTCGATCGTGTCGTCGAACACCCAGGCGTTGCCCGCAACGACTTCGCGGGTATCGCTGCCGACCCGGAAGCCGCAGCCCGCAGGCACGATGAGCGGCAGGTGCACGGTGAGCCGCGTGTTGGTGACACCGGTGTGCGGCGGGATGCGGGTGTTGGCATCGAGAATGGAGAAGAACGCCGTGGGCCCGCGTCCCGCAACCTCGCACTGCGGCGCGCCTTTGAGCACTGCCGCCGTGCGCGGACAGCGCGCCAGGTGCGCCGCGAGCGGCACGCTCTGGTTCCACAGGAAGTAGGCGCTCCAGCGGCGCGACCTGTTGAGCTCCTTCCACTGGTCGAGCGGCTCGCTCTCGGGGTAGACGATGTAAGGCTCGAGCCCCTCGCGGTCGGCAACCATGACGCCGGTGAGCTCGGCACGGATCTCGTCGCTCGCCGCCTCGATCGCATCCAGCCACGGGAACTCCTCGCGCTCGAAGAACTCGACCGCGGGGATCTCCGGGAAATACATGAAGGTGGGTTGCGGTGTGAAGCGGCTGCGTCTTCCGGTCAAGAGCTCGATGCAGCGCTCGACGCGCCGGTACCGGCCCCCGCCATGGCGCTCGCGAACCGCTGCGAACCGCGCCTCGATCGCCGCGGTGAGCCCGGCATCGTCGTCGGCGATGAGCTGCCGCGCGTGCGCCAGAGCCTCCCTGGCCGTCTCGGGCACCATTCCGCCGGGTGGCAGTACCGCCACCGCGTTGCGGTAGATGCGCGCGGCATTGCGCGCATCGCCCCGGCGCTCGAGCAGCTGCCCCTTCTGCAGAAGCGCCGCCAGATACCGCGGCTCGAGCTTCAGCGCGCGCTCGATGGCCTCGAATTCCTGCCCCGGGAGGTTCAGCGCCTGCAGACTCGAGGCGAGGTTGGACCATAGGGCCGGATGCCCCGGATCGGCCTGGGTCGCCCGCTGGAAGAGCTCGCGGGCCTGGGCGGGGTCGCCGCGCTCCATCATGCGCAACCCGAGCTCGTTCAGTACCGCCGGATGCGCCGGGGCGAGCTGCGCGGCGCGCGCCAGGAGCTGGTCCGCCTCGGTGGCTCGTCCCGCGGCCGCCGCGGCCTTCGAGCCCTGGATCATCCGGAGGACGGTCGCGTGGTCCGCGGCCGCCGGATTGACGTTGTTCAAGCGCTTCCCCTACCGTGTCCGGATGGCGCGCAGATTCTAGCGCGGCCCAAGGGGAGGTGCGTTGAGCTCGGCGGATGCGAGGTCTGACCTCAGGCTGATGCAGGCAGCGACGCTGCTCGAGCGCGACCCCGCGGCCGCCGCCCGCGCGGCGCTCGAGATTCTAGCCGGCGACCCCGGCCACGCCGCCGCCGCCTTGCTGCTCGGCACCGCCCGGCGCCGCTGCGGAGACGCCCCGGCGGCGCTCACCGCGCTCGCGGCACTTGCCGCCGAGCAGCCCCGCTCCGCGGTCATCCAACTCGAGCTCGGTCGCGCTTACGGCGCGCAAGGCAACCTCGCCGAGGCCGCGGCGGCGTTGCAGCGCGCCCTCGAGCTGCAACCGGCACTCGCGGACGCCTGGCGCGAGCTGTCGCAACTGCAGGCGGCGAAGGGGGACAGCGCCGCCTGCGACGCGAGCTACGCGCGATTCGAGAGCCTGGTGGCAGCCGATGCGCACCTCGCCGAGGTCGGCAAGGCGTTCGCGAGCGATCGGCTGGATGCCGCCGCGGCGCTGCTCGAGCGACGCCTGGCGCAGGCCCCGGCCGACGTGGCGGCGCTGCGCCTCGCGGCGCAGCTCGCGGCGGCGCGCGAGGAGTACGGGGAGGCGCAACGACTGCTCGGAGAGTGCCTGCGGCTGGCGCCGGGGTTCAGCCGCGCGCGCTTCGATCTGGCCCGGGTGCTCTACCGCCAGCAGAGAGCCGCGCCGATCCTGCCGCTGGTGCAGCGGCTGCTGGCGCTTGAGCCGGGCAACGTCCGCTACCGTGCGCTCGAGGCCGCGGCGCGCGCGCTCCTCGGGCAGAGCGATCGCGCGCTCGCCATTCTTGAGGATCTGCTGGCGCAGTCCCCTGGTATCGAGCAGGCCTGGCTCTATTACGGTGAGGTACTTCGTGCGGCCGGCCGAAGCGCCGAGGCGATCGAGGCCTATCGCCGCAGCGTCGCGCTGCGACCCGATCTGGGGGAGGCTTATTTCAGCCTCGCGAATCTCAAGACCTTTCGCTTCAGTGCCGCAGAGCTCGCGGCGATGCGTACGCAGCTCGCGCGGCCAACGCTCCCCGACGCCGAGCGACTGCAATTCGAGTTCGCGCTCGGCAAGGCGCTGGAGGATGCGCGGGAGTTCGCCGAGTCGTTCGAGCACTACGCGCGCGGCAACGCCCTGCGGCGCGCGGCCCTGAGTTACGATCCTGACAGGTCCACCGCCCTGGTGCGCCGTAACCAGGCGCTCTACACGCGGGCCTTCTTCGCCGCGCGCAGCGGCTGGGGTTGCCCGGCGGCCGACCCGATATTCATCGTCGGGCTGCCGCGCTCGGGCTCGACGCTCATCGAACAGATCCTCGCCAGCCATTCGCAGGTGGAAGCCACCCGCGAGCTGCCTGACGTGGTCGGCTTTGCTCTTGAGCTCGGCAGCCGCAATGAGCCGGGCACGACACCGAGCTATCCGGAAGGGGTGGCACAGCTCACGAGCGCGCAGCTCGCGGCGTACGGCGAGCGTTACCTGGCACAGACACGGCCACAGCGAGCACTCGGCCGGCGCTTTTTTCTCGACAAGATGCCTACCAACTTTACCCACGTCGGCTTCATCCACCTGATGTTTCCCACGGCGCGCATCGTCGATGCGCGGCGGGCGCCGCTCGCGTGCTGCTTCGCCAACTTCAAGCAGCACTTTCAGCGGGGGATGTCGTTCAGCTATAGCCTTACGGAGCTGGGGCGCTTCTATCGCGATTACGTCGAGTTGATGGCGCACTTCGATGCGGTGCTCCCGGGCCGGGTTTACCGGGTACGCTACGAGAGCCTGGTGAGCGACCTGCCGGGGGAAGTACGCCGCCTGCTCGAGTACTGCGGCCTGCCATTCGAGCCCCAGTGCCTGCGCTTTCACGAGACCCGCCGGGTGGTGCAGAGCGCCAGCTCCGAGCAGGTGCGCCAGCCGCTATATACGGACGCGCTCGATCAATGGCGCAACTACGAGCCGTGGCTCGGCCCGCTGAAGGAAGCGCTCGGCGATCTCGCCTGAGCGGGCTCAGGCTTCAGCCTGTCGGTGCCGGGAGGCCGGTGCGGCCGCAGGAGCGCTGCCAGTCCTGCGCCTTGGCGCCAGGGTTGTGCCAGCCGCACGGGCCCGCGATCAGCTGCTCGGCCTGTGCCGGGCCCCAGCTGCCCGGCGCGTACTCGAAGGGCGCGCTGCCCGGCTTGAGCAGCGGATCGATGATCGTCCAGGCCGCCTCCACCTCGTCCTCGCGGGCAAAGTGCGAGGTGTCGCCGATGAGCGCCGCGCTGATCAGCACCTCGTAGGCGTCCGCGTCGTCGCTCTGCTGCTGCGCCACGTACAGCTCCACGTCACGCCCCGTCATCACCGGGCCGGGGCGCTTGGTATGCGCACCGAGCGCGATCGCGACGTCCGGGCCGACGCGGAAGCGCAGGTAGTTCGGCTGCTCCGGACCCAGATCGCCGAACACCCGCGCCGGCGGTAGTCGCAGTTCCGCCATGACCTCGGTCGCGGCGACCGGCAGGCGCTTGCCGGCGCGCATGTAGATCGGCACGCCGCTCCAGCGCCAGGAGTCGATGTGCAGTGTGAGCGCGGCAAAGGTCTCGACACGCGAGTCGGCGGCCACTCCCGGCTCGCTGCGGTAGCCGGTGAACTGCCCGCGCACCAGCTCCGCGGGAGATGCGGGCCGCACCGCGCGCAGCACCTTGACCTTCTCGTCACGCAGCGACTCGCCCTCGGTGTTCACCGGCGGCTCCATCGCCAGCAGCGCCACGATCTGCATGAGGTGGTTCTGCATCACGTCGCGGATCGCACCGGCTTCCTCGTAGAAGCGGCCGCGCCCCGCCACGCCGATCGTCTCGGCCATGGTGATCTGTACGCTCGCGATGAAGTTGCGGTTCCACACCGGCTCGAGGAACGCGTTGGCGAAGCGGAAATACAGGATGTTCTGCACCGCCTCCTTGCCGAGGTAGTGATCGATGCGAAAGATGCTGGACTCGGGGAAATGCTCATGCAGCGTCCGGTTGAGCTCGCGCGCGGAGGCGAGATCGTGGCCGAAGGGCTTCTCGACCACGACGCGCGCGCCCTGGCCGGCGTTGGAAGCGCTCAGGTGTCCGGCGACAACCGCAAACATGCTGGGAGGGATCGCCAGGTAGTGCAGCGGGCGTTGCGCCGCACCGAGCGCCTTGCGCAGTGCGTCGAACGTGGCGCGATTGTTGTAATCGCCATCCACGTAGCGCAACAGCCCCAGCAGGCGCGCCACCACCGCCTCGTCGGCCACCGGCACGAAGGCCTTGAGGCTCTCGCGCACGCGACCGGCGAGCTGCTCGAGCTTCCACCCCTGGCGCGCGACGCCGATGAGCGGCACGTTGAGCACGCCGCGCCGCACCAGGTGATAGAGGGCGGGGTAGATCTTCCGATAGCACAGGTCGCCCGTGGCGCCGAACAACACCACCGCATCGCAGTCACGACGTTCCATAACCTCTCCTTGTCACCGGCGGAGCAGGCTCCATTGCGGGCGGCACGCCTCAGCTGGTCCGTTCCACGTGCCCGCCGAATCCCAGTCGCATCGCCGACAGCAGCTTGTCGGCGAACTCACCTCGGCCGCGCGAATCGAAGCGCGAATACAGTGCGGCGCTCAGCACAGGCGCCGGCACGCCGACCTCGATCGCGGCCTGTATCGTCCAGCGCCCCTCGCCCGAGTCGGCAACGCGGCCGGCGAAGCGGCTGAGCTTGCCGTCCTGCGCCAGCGCCTGCGCGGTCAGGTCGAGCAAGCGCGAGGAGATGATACTGCCGTGGCGCCACACCTCGGCGATCGCGCCGAGATTGAGGCTGAACCTGAACAGCTGCGGGTCGGTCAACGGCGCGGTCTCGGCATCCGCTGCCGCGCTGGTGAGCCCCGCGTCGGCGTGCGCCAGCAGGTTCAACCCTTCCGCGTAGGCGGCCATCAGCCCGTACTCGATGCCGTTGTGCACCATCTTCACGAAGTGGCCGGCGCCATGCCCGCCGCAGTGCAGGTAGCCGAGTTCGGCGGCCGGCAGTCCCGCGGCCGTGCTGCCGCGCTCGCCGGCGGGCAGCCGCGCCCCGGGCGCGAGCGTCGCAAACACCGGCTCGACGAGGGCGACCGCATCGGCCTCGCCGCCGATCATCAGGCAGTAACCCTGCTCGAAGCCGAGCACCCCGCCGCTCGTGCCGACGTCCAGATAGCGGATCCCCGCCCCGCTCAGCTCCCCGGCACGGCGGATGTCGTCCCGGTAGTTGGAATTTCCCCCGTCGATCAGCACGTCACCGCGGCTGAGCAGCGGGCGCAGCTCGCCGATCACCTGGTCGACGATCCCCGCCGGCACCATGATCCACACCGCCCGCGGAGTCTCGAGCGCGCGCACCAGCTCGGCGAGCGAGCGCACGCCCTTGGCGCCGTATCCTTGCGCCGTTTGCACCGCCTGCGCCGACTGGTCGTAGGCCACGCACTGGTGGCCGCCCTGCTGCAGGCGCCGCACCATGTTGGCGCCCATGCGCCCGAGTCCGATCAAGCCGATATGCATGGCAAGCTCCTTCTACTTCTGCCCCGCCGGCTCGAGGGGCTTGTCCCATTGATTCGTGTCAGCGACATCCTTACCTCCAATGGCCGCCGGTGGAAGCCGGGCCGACCGCGGCTTGGGCCGAAACTCCCGGTGCAGGAACAGGGACGTGGTACAGCGATAATGGTGCAGCGGGCGAAAGTCGGGGAAATCAACCTGTATCAGATCGCCCTCCCGCAGTACGCGCGCCGCGTTGGGGTACCAGTCCGAATTGTCCAGAATGATAAACCCTCCCGGGCGCAGTGTTCTGACTGCGCACCCCGCCAGGGTGCAGCGGTTGGCCGAGGCATCGATGACGATCACATCGAAGCTGCGCCCTAGCTCGAGCATGTCGTTGGCCAGGGTGCTGGCAGCCGAAAGTCTCGCTTCGACATTGGGCAAGTGACGCGACTGCATCGATCTGTGCCACTGCGGATCGGTTTCCAGCGTGACAACCGACTTCGCCCGGCTCGCCCAAAAGGGCGTCGAATCACCGCCGCCGAGCTCCAGCAGATCGAAGGAGGAAAGGTCCAGCCCGAGCAGATATTCGATGAGGCTGTAGGACATCAACGGGATCGCGCGCCCGTCACCGAGCATGCTGCTGCCCCGGTCGAAGGAGGTCTGGTAGCCCAGCTGGGCCGACAGAATATGGGTAACGGCAGCCAGGGCCACGGCGCACTCCGGCAGTTCGACATTTTCGAAGCGGCGCTTCAGTTGCGCTTCGCTGACCTCGCCTGTCGGCAGAGCTCTCGTCCACAGCATCGGCCTCTCCCCTCTAATTCGGTACGCGCCGGATCTGCGCTCCGAGCTGCGCCAGCTTCTCCTCGATCGCCTCGTAGCCGCGATCGATGTGGTAGATGCGTTCCACGTCGGTACGCCCCTCGGCCACGAGCCCGGCAAGCACCAGGCTGGCCGAGGCGCGCAAGTCCGTGGCCATCACCGGCGCGGCGGTCAGCTTGTGCACCCCGTGAATGATGGCGGTGTTGCCTTCGAGGCGGATCTCGGCGCCCATGCGTCGCATCTCCAGCATGTGCATGAAGCGGTTCTCGAAGATCGTCTCGGTGATGGTGCCCACACCGTCGGCGACCGTGTTGAGGGCGGCGAACTGCGCCTGCATGTCGGTCGGGAACCCCGGGTACGGGGCGGTGCGCACGTCCACCGCCTTGAGCTTCCGTCCGCGCATGTCGACCTCGATCCAGTTGTCCCCCATCGCGATGTGCGCGCCCGCCTCGCGCAGCTTCGCGAGCACCGCGTCGAGGTGGTCGGGGCGCGTGCTCTTGATGCGCACGTGGCCGGCGCTGATCGCGCCAGCCACCAGATAGGTGCCGCTCTCGATGCGGTCGGGCAGCACCTCGTAGCTGGTGCCGCGCAGCCGCTTCACTCCCTGCACCACGATCTTGTCGGTGCCGGCACCGTGGATGTCGGCGCCCATGGCGATGAGAAACTGCGCGAGGTCGACAACCTCCGGCTCGCGCGCCGCGTTCTCGATGACGGTCTCGCCGTCGGCGAGCGTAGCCGCCATCATCAGGTTCTCGGTGCCCGTGACGGTGACGGTATCGAGCACCAGCCGCGCGCCCTTCAGGCGCGCGGCGCGCGCGCGGATGTAGCCGCCCTCGATGGTGATATCCGCGCCCATTGCCTGCAGGCCCGCCACGTGGATGTTGACCGGCCGCGCACCGATCGCGCAGCCGCCGGGCAGCGACACATCGGCGCGTCCGTAGCGCGCCACCAGCGGTCCCAACACCAGGATGGAGGCGCGCATGGTCTTCACCAGGTCGTAGGGCGCGAAGCACTCGCGCACCGTGGAGCCGTCGACCTCGATGCGCATACGCTCGTCGATGGTAACCGTGGCTCCCATGCGCCCGAGCAGCTCGACCGTGGTGGTGACGTCCTTCAGATGCGGGACGTTGGCGACCACCACCGGATCCTCGGCGAGCAGCGCCGCGGCAAGGATCGGCAGCGTCGCGTTCTTGGCGCCGGAGATGCGCACTTCGCCCTCGAGGGGCACCCCGCCCTGGATCTGCAGCTTGTCCATGTCAGCCCTGTTGCGATTCCTCGGGGGTGAGTGCCTCGATCGACAGTGCGTGAATCTCACGGCCCACGCGCTCGCCTAGCGCCCGGTAGACGAGCTGGTGGCGGGCGAGGCTGCGCAGCTGCGCGAACTCGCGCGCCACCACGCGGGCGGTGAAATGAGTGTGATCGTCCGATTGCACCTGCACCTGCGCGCCCGGCAGCCCCGCGCGGATCAGCCGTGCTACTTCCTCAGGGTTCATGGCGCGATATTACATGGGCCGATCGCGCCCGCGCCTATAATGAGGCACATGGACCCGCATTCCGGGGAGCAAGCCGCCCCCGTTCCAACCCCCGGCGACGAGCAGCTCCTGGCGGCTGCGCGCCGTGCCCTCGGCATCGAGGCACGCGCGCTCGGCGCGCTGACTTCGCGGCTGACTGGGTCGTTCGCGCAGGCCTGCCGCATCTGCCTCGGGTGTCGCGGGCGTGTCGTGGTCACCGGCATGGGAAAGTCGGGGCACATCGCCGGCAAGATCGCCGCCACCCTGGCGAGCACCGGTACGCCGGCCTTCTTCCTGCATCCGGCGGAAGCCGGCCACGGCGATCTGGGCATGATCACGCGCAGCGATGCGCTGCTCGCACTGTCGAACTCCGGCGAGACCGTCGAGCTCGTCATGCTGCTGCCACATCTGAAACGCCTCGCCGTGCCGCTGATCGTGATGACCGGCAAGCCCGACTCGACCCTGGGAAGCGCGGCCAGCGTGATGCTCGACGTCGGCGTCGAGGAGGAGGCCTGCCCGCTCAACCTTGCGCCCACTGCGAGCACGACCGCGACGCTGGCCATGGGGGATGCGCTCGCGGTCGCGGTGCTCGAGGCGCGCGGCTTCACGCCGCAGGACTTTGCGCGCTCGCACCCGGGCGGCAGCCTCGGCCGGGCGCTGCTGATACACGTCGAGGACCTGATGCGCACCGGGACGCAGTTGCCGCGCATATCTCCCGAGGCACCTCTGAGCGCCGGGCTCATCGAGATGTCGGCCAAGGGACTCGGGATGACCGTGGTGGTGGATGCGGGCGAGCGGATCCTTGGGGTGTTCACCGACGGTGATCTGCGGCGCGCGCTCGAGACGCCGGTCGACGTGCACGCCACTCCCATGAGCGCGGTCATGACCCGGGGCGGCAAGACCATCGGGCCGCGCGAGCTGGCCGCCGCGGCGGTGCACCTGATGGAGCTGCACAATATTACCGCGCTGCCGGTCGCCGACGCGCACGGCCGTCTGGTCGGCGCGCTCAACGTGCACGATCTGTTTCGCGCGCGCGTCATGTGAGGCGCCCGCCCCAGTGCGCGCTCAGCAGGCGATCCGCCTTTTGATACTGGACGTCGACGGAGTGTTGACCGACGGGCGGCTGTACTTCGGACCGCGCGGTGAGGCACTCAAGGTGTTCAACGTGCGCGACGGTCAGGGACTCGTGCAGCTGCGGCGCGCCGGCGTCGAGGTGGCGGTGATCTCCGGGCGGCGCTCGTCGATGGTCAGCGCACGCTGCCGCGAGCTCGGCGTGCGCCACGTGCACCAGGGGGTGGGCGACAAGCTCGCCGCGTTCGCACGCCTGCGCCGGCGCCTTGGGCTCCCCGCGGGAGCCTGCGCGTGCGTCGGCGATGATCTGCCGGACGTACCTCTCATGCAGGCGGTCGGCTGCAGCTTCGCGGTCGCCGACGCCCATCCGCAGGTGCGCCGCGCGGCCGACCACGTCACGCGACTCAAGGGCGGTGTGGGCGCGGTGCGCGAGGTGTGCGACCTGCTGCTCACCGGGCACACGCCGCGCAGGCGTGCGCGATGATCTACCGGCTGCTCGCGCTGCTGGCGGTGATGGCGCTGATCGTGGGCGTGGTGCTCCTGTCCTCGGGGCCCCAGCGCGAGGAGCCTCCAACCGCGGCGCGCATCGGCAGCACGGCACCGCTGGAGGCCGGCTACGCGGCGCTCAACGCCCGGCTGGTCCAGACCGGCGCGGACGGGCGTCCGCTCTACACCCTCGATGCCGCCCAGATCCGCCAGCAGCCGGACCAGGACACCGTGCAGCTCGAGCAGGTGCAGATGGGCTTTCGCGACGCGAGCGGGGACCTGTGGACGGCGCGCGCCGAGCGCGGCGAGCTGGGCCAGGATACGGGCATCGTGCAACTCGATGGGAGCGTGCGCGTCGCCGGCGTTCTGCCGGGCACGCAGGAGCAGGGCCACATCTCGATGGCCACCGAGCATCTCTCCTTTGACACGCACGCGCAGGTCGTGGCGACGCGCGATCCGGTGACCATCACCATGTCCGGGCGCGAGTTGCACGCGCGCGGACTGGTTGCGAGCTTGAAGGAGCGGCGCCTGCAGTTAGAATCGGCCGTGCATGGCTCGTTCCTGCCCTAAGCTGTCGCCACTGCTGCTGGCGTGGGCGCTGCCGGTACTGGCGGCGGCCCCGGCCGCGGCGCCGCCGGCGCTGGATTTCTCGGGATTGCCGATCTTCGTCGATGCGGCCTCCTCGGAAGTGGACGCCAAGACCAATGCCATCGTGTTTCACAAGGTGGTCATCTCGCAGGGCTCACGCGCGTGCAGGCCGACCAGGCGCACGCCACGGGTCTCACCTTCGCCAACAGCCGCTGGACCTTCGAGGGCAACGTGCAGATCGACGCCGAGCAGCGCGGCAACCTGCACTCCGACCAGGCGATCGTCGAATTCAAGGACAACCACATCGCGCGCGCCATCGTCACCGGCAAGCCGGCGGAGTTCGAGCAAAAGCGCGCCGACTCCCCGCAGATCGCCCGCGGCCATGCCGACCAGATCGTTTACGACGTGAACGACGGTACCGTACGGCTGTCCGACGATGCGTGGCTCTCCGAGGGACAACGGGAGATCTCCGCACCCATCCTCGTGTACAACATCCGCGAGCAGCGGTTTCAGGCGACCACCTCGCCCGGGACGGACCAGCGGGTGCACATCAAGCTCGACACGGCCAAGCCTGCCGACCCGGTCAAGGCCGCCCCGAAGCAGCCCGCGACCACTTCTGAGTCACAACCACACCCATGACCGAGCTCAAGGCCACGGGTCTGCAGAAGAGCTACAAGTCCCGCCCCGTGGTGCACAACCTGTCGCTGGAGCTCGAAAGCGGCGAAGTGGTGGGCCTGCTCGGACCGAACGGCGCGGGCAAGACCACCGCCTTCTACATGATCGTCGGACTCGTGCCCTGCGATGCGGGGCGCATCCACCTCGGCGACACCGACGTGACGCTGCTGCCGATGCACCGCCGCGCCCAGCTGGGACTCGGCTACCTGCCGCAGGAAGCCTCGGTGTTCCGCAAGCTGTCGGTCGAAGACAATGTGCTGGCGATCCTCGAGACGCGCGCGGACCTCGAGCGCGCCGGTCGCCAGCAGCGCCTGGAGCAGCTGCTCGAAGAGCTGCGCATCGGGCACGTGCGCCGCACGCTCGGCGTCTCGCTCTCGGGCGGGGAGCGCCGCCGGGTGGAGATTGCGCGCGCGCTGGCGGCCGAGCCGCGCTTCATGCTGCTCGATGAGCCCTTCGCGGGGGTCGACCCTCTGTCGGTCCTCGACATCCAGCGCATCATCCGCGAGCTGACCCATCGAGGCATCGGGGTGCTCATCACTGACCATAATGTGCGCGAGACACTCGGCGTGTGCAGCCGCGCCTACATCGTCAACCAGGGCACGGTCATTGCATCGGGAAGTGCAGAAGAAGTCCTTGCCAACCCCCAAGTCCGTGAGGTGTACTTGGGCGAGCAATTCCGGCTTTGAGGCTACGCGGCGCTTAAGAGCCAATAAGCTTAAGTATCAATGGATTAGGGAACGAATCGCGAAGACAATCGCAGCCTCGCGCACGCCACCATGCTGAAACCTTCACTGCAGCTGAAGCTGGGTCAGCAACTGACCATGACCCCGCAGCTGCAGCAGGCAATCCGGTTGCTGCAGCTGCCGGCGCTCGAGCTTCAGGCGCACATCCGCGAGCTCCTCGAGACGAACGTCATGCTCGAGCCCATGGAGGAGAGCGAAGGCACGGGCACCTTCGAGGCCATCGTCACCGCCGAGCCGAACCGTAACCCCCGAGAACCGCCAGGACAGCAGCGTCGAGGTGCTGGACGAGCCCTGGAGCCAGCAGAACGTTGGCCCCGCCGACACTCCCTGGAGCGGCGAGGACGACGAGCGCCAGCAGGACTACGTCGACTCGGCCGGGGAATCGCTCCAGGATCACCTGCTGTGGCAGCTCGAGCTCGCGCATCTCGAGCCGCGTGAGCTCGCCGTGGCGCGTGCGCTGGTGGACTCGATCAGCGACGACGGCTACCTCACCGAGCCGCTGGAGGAGATCGCCCGAACGCTGCTGCCCGAGTTCGAATGCGCGCTCGAGGAAGTGCAGCGGGTGCTCACTTGGGTGCAGGGGCTGGACCCCGCTGGCGTGGGTGCCCGTTCGGTGGCCGAGTGCATCGAGCTGCAGCTGCGGCAACTGGACCCGGCCACACCCGGCTTCAACACCGCGATCGAGATCGCGCGCCACCACCTCGAACTGGTCGCCGGCCGGGAACTGTCGCTGCTGCGGCGCGAGCTGCGCAGCACCGAGGAGGAGATCGCCTGTGCACTGGCGCTGGTGCGCTCGCTGCCAGCCGCGCCCCGGGGCGACGGTGAGCGCCGGCAAGCCCGAGTACGTGGTGCCGGACGTGTTCGTGCGCCGCACCGAGCACGGCTGGGGCGTGGAGATCAATGCCGCGACGCTGCCGCGGGTACGCCTAAATCACAGCTACGCGAGCCTCATCGGCCGCAACGCCAGCCACGCCACCATGCGCACGCAGCTGCAGGAGGCGCGCTGGCTGCTGAAGAGCCTGGAGATCCGCCACGAGACTCTGATCAAGGTGGCGCGCTCCATCGTCGAGCGGCAGAAGGCGTTCCTCGAGCAGGGCGAGGAGCATATGCGCCCGATGATCCTCAAGGACATCGCCGAGGCGGTCGGGATGCATGAATCGACCATCTCGCGCGTGACCTCCGGCAAGTACATGCACACGCCGCGTGGCGTGTTCGAGCTGCGCTACTTCTTTTCCAGCCAGGTCGAGGGGGCGGATGGCTCCGGCACTTCCTCGACGGCGATCCGCGCCAAGATCAGGAAGCTGGTGAAGGAGGAGGACCCGGAGAGTCCGCTGAACGACGGGCGCATCGCGCAACTGCTCAGCGGTGAGGGGATCCCGGTGGCGCGCCGCACGGTGGCCAAGTATCGCGAGGCGATGGGGATCCCGGCCTCCAACGAGCGGCGCCGCTCGAGCCTGGGGCACCCGTAAGAGAAAACGTGAGTGGAACGCATTACGAGACAGGAGACGGACTATGCAGCTCAACGTCGCCGGGCATCACGTCGAAGTCACTCCCGCGCTGCGCGACTATCTGACCAAGAAATTCGAGCGGATCGGCAGGCACTTCGAGCAGGTCATCGACGTGCATTGCGTGTTGACGGTGGAGAAGCTGCGACAGAAGGCCGAGGCAACCCTGCACGTGAGCGGCAGCGCCATCCACGCGGACGCCACCGAGGAAGACATGTACGCCGCCATCGACCTGCTGGCAGACAAGCTCGACCGCTGCATCAAGAAGCATAAGGAGAAGCGCGCCGACCACCATGCCGCGGCGGCGCGACGCACGCTGCGGGCCTGAAGTCCGAGCCGCGCTTGCGGCGCGCGGCCGGCTGGATGACCATACCGGCGTGCGCATCATCATCCTCAGCGGGCTGTCCGGGTCCGGCAAGAGCGTGGCTCTGCACATGCTCGAGGATCTGGGCTTCTACTGCATCGACAATATCCCCGCGGCGCTGCTCAAGCCGTTCATCTCCTACACGGTGCGCAGCCCCGAGGCCACCTACGAACGCACCGCGATCGGGCTCGACGCGCGCAACACCGCGGCCGAGGTCGCCAGCGTCCCGCAGCTCATCGACGAGCTGAAGCGCAGCGGGCTGCAGCTCGAGGTCATCTTCCTGGTCGCCGGCGAGGATGAGCTGCTGCGGCGCTTCGCCGAGACGCGCCGCAAGCATCCCATGAGCCGCAGCAACGTCGGCCTGCGCGAGGCGATGGCGGTGGAGCGAACGCTGCTCGAGCCCGTGGTGTCCGCCGCCGACCTGGTGATCGACACCTCGCGCATGGGAGTGCACGCGCTGCGCGACATCATCCATAAGCGCGTCGAGCAGCGCGCCGCCGGGCGGCTGTCGATCACCTTCGAGTCATTCGGCTTCAAGCACGGCATCCCGGGCGAGTCCGACTTCGTGTTCGACGCGCGCGCACTTCCCAATCCCTACTGGGAACCGGGCTTGCGCAATCTCACCGGGCGCGACGCCGAGGTAATACGTTTCCTCGAGACCAACACCGACGTTGCCAGGCTGCTCGCCGACATTGCGCACTTCGTACGCGCGCGGGTGCCCGAATACCAGGCGAGCAATCGCAACTATCTCACCGTGGCGGTCGGCTGCACGGGCGGGCAGCACCGCTCGGTGTACATCGTCGATCGCCTGGCGGAGCAGTTCGCCGCGGAATTCCCCGACGTAACCGCGCGGCACGCCGGCCTGCCGGGAGCGCGCATGTTCCAGCCGCAGGCGCGCGCTGCTTCTTAAAGATTGGCGGAAAACGCCTACGGCGTTTTCCGCAGGCCAACCCATCAGCTGTATCGCGCCCGCGGGCAAAAGGCGTGACTTTTGCCCGCCAGACAGCGGGCGATCCCTACGTCGCTTGCGCAACTCCCGGGGCCGTCATCATCGGCGGCATGCGCGCGCCGGTCATGAATGCCATCAGCGCCGAGCGCGCGTCCATCGCATCACGATAGCCGAGCTCGATGAGCGCCCGCGTGTAGCCGGCCTCAAAGGTAAGGTAGCTCGCCAGCTGATAGCCGGCCGCGTCGCGTCCGCCGATTACCCGCAGCAGGGCGCGCAGGCCGCGCGGCATCTCCGCGACGTGGCGCGCCGCGATCTCGCGCGGATCGACGCTCGGAGCCAGCATCAGCGTCTCGACGTGGCGCTCCCCGTGCATCACCTGCGGCGCGTTCTGCACCAGCTCGTTGATGCGCTCGAGCTGCTCGAGATCGCCGTAGATCTGGTCGGTGAACAGCGTATCGAGCATGTAGCCGAAGATCGCCCCGGGAGTCGGCATCGCCGGCTGCAGGCGGCTCACCGTGACGCCGGCCGCGCGCCGGGCACGCACGCCGATGACGAGCAGACGGTCGGCCCCGAGGTGAATCGCCGGACTCAGGGGATTCAACTGACGCATGGCGCCGTCGCCGAAGTACTCCTCATCGAGCTTCATCGGCTGGAACAGCAGCGGAATGGCGACGCTCGCCATCAGGTGATCGAGCGTGAACTCGCAGCGGCGGCCGACCCGCAGCGACCGCGACCAGTCGCGGATGGATTCGACGCCCTCGTAGAAGGCCACCGAGTAGCCGCTGGTGTAGCTGGTGGCGCACAGCGCGAAGGCCCGCAGGTGGCCGCGGGCAATGCTGCGGCGCACTCCCCTGCAGTCGACGTGCGTGCCCAGCAGCTCGCGCAGCGGGGAGTTGTCGAGAATCGCCTTGGGAGGGGCGAGCACCATGCCGCCGGAGGCCAGGGCCAGCCCCCAGTGCGCGCCGGCGCGCAGCATGTGCGGCGCGTCGACGTGGAAGACCTGGCCGGAGCGAAAGTTGGCCCAGACCCGCTCCAGGCCCGCTACCGCGCGCCGCCAGCGGTGCGCTTCGGCCGCCAGCACACTGGCCGCGACCGCTCCGGCGGAGGTTCCGACGATGACCTGAAAGGGATTGCGCGAGCGCGGCATCAGCTCGGCGAGGGCGAGCAGCACCCCGATCTGGTAGGCCGAGCGTGACCCGCCGCCCGTCAGCACCAGGCCGACGGTGGGCCGGGAAGAGGTCCTGTGCACGCTATCGCCGAAGCCATCCATAGGTCATCGCACCGGGGCGCATTATGAAACCTCCGACGCCATCCGCCTTGTGACCCCGGTCGCGCACCGGCGCCCGCCATATGCCAACAGCGTCAACTCATGAGCAGTCTAGCCCTGAACGGCTGAACCGCCCCTGTGGTTACGAGTGTCAGTCGGCCCAGGACTTCGGCCCGCCGAACTCACCCACGGCCTCGAGGGTGGCGGCAACCAGGCTTCTCTCCTTGTCAGTCAGCTCCGGACGCCAGATGTCGAACAACAGCACGACGCGCAGCCGATCGCTGAGATTCCAGGCCTCATGCTCGATACTGTCGTCGAACACCACCAGCTGCGCCTCACGCCAGGCGCGCGTCTCGTTGCCGACCCGCAGGGCGCATTCCGGCGGAACGATCACCGGCAGATGACAGATCAGCCGGGCATTCGTGTAGCCGCAGTGCGGCCGGATACGCGTCCCGGGCCGTAACAGCGAGAACAGCACCGACGGTGTCCGGCCGCGGATCCTGCAGAGCGGGAGCTCGCGCAGCGCGGCCATCGTGAGCGGGCAGCGTGTCGCGTTCTCGGCAACCTCACGGCCATCCTTGATGAGAAAACCGGCGCTCCAGTCCAGACTGTCCAGCAGCGGGTTGCCGACGGACGGGCGGTGGGCGGCCTTGCGGATGTAAGGCTCGAAGCCGCGGCCGCTCGCCAGCAGCGCCTCGAGCTCGAGCCGGATATCGCCCGTCGCCGCCTCCAGCGTCGCGGCCCAGGGAAACTGCCCGCGGTCATAGAACTGCGTCTGTGGCAGCTCCGGAAAGTAGAACGCCTTCGGTTGCTGCAGGTAGATCTGACGCCTCCCCAGCAGCAGGTCCAGCGCGCGCCCGAAACGCTCCGTGCCGGCATCGTGCAGGCCGCGCCCCGAGAGGTTGCCGAGGAGGTGAGACTCGAATTCGCTGCTGAGTCGCTGCGCAGCGGCCTCGGCCCGTTGCACCTCGCGGCGCCATTGCGGGGAGAGCGAGGTAACCGCGGCAGCGTAGCGCACCGCGGCCCCGTAGTAGGAACAGGCGGCGCGGCCATCACCCTGTTCCAGGTAAAGATCACCCCTGCGGATCAGGGCGGGCAGATAGGTCGAATCCAGCGCCAGCGCCTGATCGAGTGCGTTGCCCTCATCGGGCGCCGCACCCAGATGACGGTGGGCGACCGACAGTCCAAACCAGATCGCGGCGTCGGCCACGCCGCCGGCCAGGAGGCGCCGGAACTGATCACTGGCGCTCGCGAAGTTGCCGCTCTCGAGCGCCGCGAATGCCGCGCCGGCCGGCGTGTCCGCACCACCACCACCCGCTGCACTCGTCATGAGGGACAGCTTAGCTCTATCCGCGCCTCAGCCCGGCGCCAGGGTCAGAGCGTGTTGGGCCGGGCCCGGCAGAAACGGCAGCGGCTCCCCGCGCGCCCATTGCAGGAACCCGGCGCGGTAGAAGGGCGATAGCGGATGGCCGCTCTCCCCGCCAGGCATATGGAAGTAGCCCTGATCCTCGTGGCCCGGGGAGACCGCGAAGCGCTCCGATGCGCCGAAGGCGCCATCCTGCACCCGCGGCATGTCGTGATCGCCGGGAAGCTCGACCACCGGCATGTCGAGCAGCCGTGACAGCCAGGGCAGCGCGCGCGACAGGGGGTGCCGCACGCGCACCACGTTGTGCGCACCCCAGGTGCAGTGCGCGAGCTCGGGGCAGCTGCGCGCCAGATCTGCCAGGGTGGCATCGAGCTGCGCCTGCAGGAACGCCCTCCAGTTCGGGTAGCTGCTGGCGAGCAGGTGCAGCGGCTGTGCGGTCACCAGCTGCCACAGGGGCGCCTCGAACTGCGACGGCGGCCCCACGTTGTAGTCGGCCGGCACTCCGAGCCCGGTCAGCAGCATGTCCCACACCGCGGCCTGCGTGCGATCGTGGAAGGCACGCACCACGCGGTAGCCGACCGCGTCTGTGTCGGCGCGCGCGCTCGTGTCCGCGACCAGGCGTCGCAGCTCGGCGCGCTTCGGGTCCTCGCGCCCGCCCGCGTCGATCACGTGCAGCAGCACCTCGCGCCAGCGTTGCAGGTAGAGCGCGCGATCGTCGAGCTGAATTTTCAGCATGTCGGCCGCAGTTACGCCGCCGGAGAGATGCAGCAGGTCGTTGCGGATCTGCCGGGCGCGCGCCCCGAGGTCGTAGCGCGCGCCGAGCGGCGCGTCCACTCCCCCGATCAGCGCCGCTTGGTGCTCATCCGCCGTGACGCGCGCGTTGGCGGTCCAGATGCGTCCGATCGGCGGATCCACGAGGTGCGGCTGGTTCGCGGGCGTAGTCCAGGGAGCGCCGGTGAGCGCGCGCCCCGCGCCGCTGTCGGCCGGAACGCGGCCGATGATGCTCCAGGCGATGTGTCCCTCACGGTCACCCACCACCAGGTTCTGGTGCGGCATGCCGGCAAGGGGAGCGATCTGCAGCGCCTCGGCCACCGAGCCGGCACGCTCGAGCCCGATGAGATTCAGGTTGGTCGCCTCGGGGAGCTGCGCGAGCCAGCCCACGAACCAGCAACTGTTGCGCTGCGGCTCGGCGCGCAGCAGCAGGCCGGCGGCGCCCGATCGCACCTCGAGCTCGGTATCCGCGCCGCCTTTCACGTGGATCAGTTCCTTCACCACCGTGAGCGGCAGCGTCCCCGATGGCGTCTCGACTTCGTGCTCGTCCACCCGTGTACAGGGGACGTGGGTGACGCTGACCCAGTTGCCGTCGCTGTTGGTGAAGCCCCAGGCAATGTGCGTATTCGACCCCGCGACGATGAGAGGTGCCCCAGGCAGCGTGACGCCGATGAGATCCAGAGCCGGGTTGGCCGCATCGCCCGCAACGCGCAGCCGCGCGTGATACCAGACCGGCGGCACCCGCTGCGACAGGTGCATGTCGTTGGCCACCATGGCCGCCCCGGTCCGGGTCAGCCAGCCCGCGACCGCCCAGTTGTTACTGCCGGCGTCGGGTGAGCGTGGCTCGCCCGCCGTCGTGGTCGGGGCGGTGGGAAGAGCCGGGGCCGGGTGCGCCGGCTCTCTGAGATTGAGCACATCCGCCGGCGGGATCGGCGCCGCGGCCGCCGGCGTGTCGGTCCCATCCGGCGCATCCCAGATCGTGCGCGCCGGGTAGAGGAACGTGAGCGCGCACTTCCAGCCGGCCGCGCACACGTTTCCTCCGAGACGCTCGTTGACTTCCTGGCGCAGCATCTCCCCGCCCCAGTCCTCCGATTGCAGGTCCCACCACATGGCGTACGAGACCAGCACCGTGTCCTCGGGACGCCACTGCACCGGGCGCGCGCCCAGCACCCAGTACTCCCACGGCCGGCTGCCGAGGCTCGCGAGCCCGGCGTTCACCCCCCGTGCATAAGCGTCAAGGAGTGCGCGCTGCTCGTCGCTTGCCTGGGCGATCACCCGCCGCGCAAGTTCACGGAACCTGAACAGGCGGGTCTTCTCGTCCTGCCGGAGAGCCACCTTGCCGAATAGCTCGGAGAGCTCCCCGGCGGCAAGGCGCCGCGAGAGGTCCATCTCAAAGTAGCGGTCCTGGGCATGCGCAAAGCCGGTGCCGAAGGCGAGATCGAGACGGTTGGCCGCCTCGATCGTAGGCACACCGAGCGAGTCGCGCGTGATGTGCACCGCGGCGGCGAGACCGGGGGCGCGGATCGTGCCGTCCAGCCGCGGGAGCGAGGCGCGCAGCATGCCGTAGGCGAGCGCCAGGACCGCGAGGATGACGAGCGCGCATACCGCGCCGATGTAGCTCAGCTTCCGCATGAGGAACTCCCCCGCCCCCGGGCCGTCAGTCCAGGGCCACCTTCAGGATGAGCATCGAGTTGGTGCCGCCCTCGACGCCGGACAGCTCGCCTTTGGTGAGGATCACCAGGTCGCGTTTCCTGACGAGCTGCAGATCGAGCAACCGGCGGAACAGGGCCCGATACAGATCGTCGGTCGTGGGGGCGCTGGTCACGTCGAAGATCACCGGATACACGCCCCGGTAGAGCGTGACGCGGCGGCGCGTGGCTTCGTGGCGCGTGAACGCGTACACGGGGATGTCCGAACGGATGCGCGACATCCACAGCGGGGTCGCCCCGGATTCGGTCAGTGCCACGATGGCGCGCACCTTCATGTGGTTGGCGGTGTACATCACGGCGCGCGCGATGGCCTCTTCGGTCCCCCTGAACTGGCCTTCCACCATGCGCTGCCGCGAGCGGTGGGTCAGCTGGTATTTTTCGGCTCCCTCGATCACCTGGGCCATGGCCTGCACGGCCTTGACCGGGTAGCTGCCGGCGGCGGTCTCGGCCGACAGCATGACCGCATCCGAGCCGTCGATCACGGCATTGGCAACGTCGCTCACCTCGGCGCGGGTCGGCACCGGGTTGTGGATCATGGACTCCATCATCTGGGTGGCGGTGATCACCACGCGGTTTCGGCTACGGGTCTCGTGAATGATGGTCTTCTGCAGCCCGGTGAGCTCCGCGTATCCCATCTCCACGCCAAGATCCCCGCGCGCCACCATCACGACGTCGGACGCCTCGATGATTCCCGCCAGGTTGTCCACTGCCTCGTGCCGCTCGATCTTGGCGACCAGGCGCGCATCGCCGCCGGCCGCCCGCACCAGCGTGCGCGCCTGCTCCATGTCTGCCGCATCGCGCGCGAACGACACCGCGAGGTAGTCCACGCCCTCCTGCGCCGCGAAGCGGATGTCGTCGCGGTCGCGCTCCGAGATCGCCGGCGCCGAGATCCCGCCCCCCTGCCGATTCAGGCCCTTGCGGTCCGACAGCTCGCCGCCGACCCGCACGCGCGTCTCGATGGTCGTGGCGCCGACGCGCTCGATGTCGAGCACGATCTGGCCGTCGGCGAGCAGCAGCGTGTCACCCACGGCCACGTCGTGGGGCAGATTCTTGTAGGCGACGCCGACCGCAGCCTGAGTGCCACCCTTGGGGTCGAGCGCCGTGTCGAGCGTGAACGCCTGGCCCTCGGCGAGCCGGATGGGCCCGTCGCGGAAGGCTTCGATGCGGATCTTGGGCCCTGCGAGATCGAGCAACACGCCGACGCAGCGGTCGGCCCGGCGCGCCGCCTCGCGTACCTGGGAGAGGCGCCGCCGGCGGTCCTCGACCGTGCCGTGCGAGGCATTGAGCCGTGCGACGTCCAGACCGGCGCGCATCATGTCGGTGAGCACGTCGAGATCGTCGGTGGCAGGACCCATGGTGGCGACGATCTTGGTGCGCCTCAGCATCGCTGACCTCATCCTCTCAGCCCAGAGCGCGCCGTTCGAGAACGGCCACCGCAGGGAGCGTCTGGCCTTCCACGAACTCGAGGAACGCGCCGCCGCCGGTCGAAATGTAGGAGATTCCCTCTTCCACTCCGTACTTCTCGATCGCCGCCAGCGTGTCGCCACCGCCGGCGAGCGAGAACGCCTTGCTGCGGGCAATCCCCAGGGCAATTGCGCGCGTCCCCTCGCCGAACTGCTCGAACTCGAACACCCCGACCGGGCCGTTCCAGATGACGGTGCCGGCGGACTGCAGCAGCGCGCTGCAGCGGTCCGCGCTGTCGGGGCCGATGTCGAGAATCATCTCGTCGGGCCGCACCTCGTGCACCGCTCGCACGTCGGCGTGCGCGGTGGCGGCGAACTCCTTGCCGACCACGACGTCGCTCGGCAGCGCAATCTCGGCACCGCGCGCGCGCGCCTTGTCCATGAGACGGCGGGCGACATCGAGCATCTCGGCTTCGTGCAGCGACCTGCCGACCGCGACCCCGCTCGCCGCCAGGAAGGTGTTGGCGATGCCGCCGCCGACGATCAGCTGGTCCACCCTCTCGAGCAGCGACTCGAGCACCGTCAGCTTGGTCGATACCTTCGAGCCGCCGACCACCGCCAGCAGCGGCCGCGCCGGATGCCGCAGGGCGCGCTCCAGCGCCTCGAGCTCACCGACCAGGAGCGGACCGGCGCAGGCGACCGGCGCGAAGCGCGCCACGCCGTGGGTGCTGGCCTCGGCACGGTGGGCCGTGCCGAACGCGTCCATGACGAACACCTCGCACAACGCCGCCATGCGGCGCGCCAGCAACTCGTCGTCCTGCTTCTCACCCTTGTTGAAACGCACGTTCTCGCACAGCACGGCGCCCCCGGCCTCGCAGTCGACGCCGTCGAGCCAGTGCTTGCGCAGCGGCACGGGCTTGCCGAGCAGTTCCGACAGCCGCGTCGACACCGGTGCCAGGGTCAGCGCCGGGTCGTCCTCGCCTTCCTTGGGACGGCCGAGATGCGACAGCACGAACACCTTGGCATGCTGATCGAGCGCGTAACGGATGGTGGCGAGCGAGGCGCGGATGCGCGCGTCGCTGGTGACGACGCCGTTGTGCACCGGGACATTGAGATCCTCCCTGATGAGGACCCGCTTGTTGCGCAGATCCGTATCCGTCATGCGCAACAGGTTCATGCGGCCTTCGACCACGCCAGTGTGGTGTCGAGCATGCGGTTGGAGAATCCCCACTCGTTGTCGTACCACGCGCATACCTTGACCAGGGTGCCATCGATCACCTTGGTGAGCGTGGCGTCGAACACCGAAGAATGGGAGTCGTGGTTGAAGTCCACCGACACCAGCGGCGCATCATTGTAGGCGAGGATGCCCCGCATGGGTCCGCTCGCGGCCTGCGCCAGCGCCTTGTTGACCTCCTCGACCGAGGTGGCCCGCCGCGCGGTGAAGGTCAGATCCACCAGCGACACGTTGATGGTCGGCACGCGGACTGCAAAGCCGTCGAGCTTGCCCTTGAGCTCCGGCAGCACCAGGCCCACCGCGGCCGCGGCCCCGGTCTTGGTCGGGATCTGCGACATGGTGGCGGAGCGCGCGCGCCGCAGGTCGCTGTGATAGACGTCGCTCAGCACCTGGTCGTTGGTATAGGCGTGGATGGTGGTCATGATGCCCGCGGCGATGCCCACCTTGGCGTGCAGCACCTGGGCGACCGGTGCCAGACAGTTGGTGGTGCAGGAAGCGTTCGAGATCACGGTATGGGTGCGCTTCAGCACGTTGTGGTTGACGCCGTAGACGATCGTCGCGTCGACGTCCTCACCGCCGGGCGCCGAGATCACCACCTTGTGCGCGCCGCCCTTCAGGTGCTGTCCCGCCTTCGCCTTGCTGGTGAAGAGGCCGGTGCACTCGAGCACGTACTCGACACCCAGCTCGCCCCAGGGGAGCTTCCCCGGGTCGCGCTCCGCGAGCACCCGGATGCGGTCGCCGTTCACGACCATGCATTCACCGTCGACCTTGACCTCCCCGGGGAAGCGGCCGTGCACGGTGTCATACCGGGTCAGGTGCGCGTTGGTCTTCGGATCGCCCAGGTCGTTGAGCGCGACGATCTCGAGCTCAGCGGTGCGTTTGCTCTCGTAGAGCGCGCGCAGCACGTTGCGCCCGATGCGGCCGTAGCCGTTGATGCCGACCCTGATTGCCATGCGCTCAAACCTCCAGCAGTGCGCGGATCTGTTGCGCAATATTATCGGGGGTGAAGCCGAAATGAGCGAAAACCTCCGCACCCTTGCCGGAGGCACCGAAGCGGTCGATGCCGAATACGCGCCCGGCGCTGCCGACGTAGCGCCACCAGCACTGCCTCGCGCCCGCCTCGACCGCCAGTCGCCGCGTCACCGCCCGCGGCAGCACCGACTCGCGGTACGCCTCGTCCTGCGCATCGAAGGTCTCGGTGCCGGGCATGGAAACCAGCCGCACACGCCGCCCGGCGGCGTTCAGCGCGCTCACCGCCTGCGCCGCGATGCCGACCTCCGAACCGGTCGCGATCACGATGGCCTCGGGCGCGCCGCGCCCGTCCTGGAGCACGTAACCGCCGCGGGGGATGGCGGCGAGCTGCGCGGGGCTGCGCGGCTGCTGCGGCAGCCCCTGGCGCGTCAGCACCAGGGCCGTCGGTCCGTGGCGCTCGATGGCGAGCGTCCAGGCGACCGCGGTCTCGGCGGCATCGCACGGCCGCCACAGGTTGAGGTGCGGCAGGGCGCGCAGGCTCGCGAGCTGTTCGATCGGCTGGTGCGTCGGTCCGTCCTCACCGAGGCCGATCGAGTCGTGGGAGTAGACGAACACCACGCGCGCCTGCATCAGGCATGCGAGTCGCACGGCGTTGCGCGCGTAGTCGGAGAACACCAGGAAGGTGCCGCCGTAGGGGATGAAGCCGCCGTGCAGCGCGAGCCCGTTCATGAAGGCGGTCATGCCGAACTCGCGCACGCCATAGTGCAGGTAGTCTCCAGCCTCGTCCTGCGGGGTGACGGTGCGCGCCCCCTTGAAAAAGGTGCTGTTGGACTGGGTGAGATCCGCCGAGCCGCCGAACACCTCAGGTAGCGCGGGCGCGATGAGGTTGAGTACCGCCTGCGAGGAGGCGCGCGTCGCCTGCGAGGCGCTCTGCTTGGCCATCGTGGCCACGACCTCGGCTGCAGTCTCGCGCCAGTTGGCGGGCAGGTCCCCGCGCATGCGGCGTTCGAACTCGCGCGCCTCGTGCGGGAAGGCAGCGCTGTAGCGCCCCAGCAGCTCGCGCCACGCGGCCTCCTGTGCCGCCCCCTGGGCGCGGTGGTCCCATCCCGCGCGAATCTCCGGCGGCACGACGAACGGCGGGTAACTCCAGCCGAGAGTCGCTCGCGCGGCGGCAACCTCCTCCGGGCCGAGCGCCTCGCCGTGCGCTTCCTTGGTGCCCTGCTTGTGGGGCGCGCCGTAGCCGATGATGGTCTTGCAGCAAATGAGCGAGGGACGCTCGGTTTCGGCACGCGCGGCGCGCACCGCCTCGGCAACGGCCGCGCCGTTCAGCCCGTCCACCCGGGGTATCACATGCCAGCCGTAGGCGGCGAAGCGCCCCGGCGTGTCGTCCGTGAACCAGCCTGCGACCTTGCCGTCGATCGAGATGCCGTTGTCGTCGTAGAAGACGATGAGCTTGCCTAAGGCCAGCGTACCGGCGAACGAGCACGCCTCGTGGGACACGCCCTCCATCAGGCAGCCGTCGCCGCAGAAAGCATAGGTGTGATGATCCACCAGCGGCAGGCCGGGGCGGTTGAACTGCAGCCCGAGCAGTTTCTCGGCGAACGCCATGCCCACCGCGTTGGCGAGCCCCTGGCCGAGCGGGCCGGTCGTGGTCTCGATGCCGAGCGGCGGATCGTGCTCCGGGTGCCCCGGCGTCCTGCTGCCGAGCTGGCGGAAGCTCTGCAGGTCCTCGATGGTGAGCGGGTAGCCGGTGAGGTACAGCACCGAGTACAGCAGCATCGAGCCGTGCCCGTTCGAGAGCACGAAACGATCGCGGTCCGGCCACAGGGGATTGCCCGGGTTGTACTTGAGAAAATCGCACCACAGCACCTGGGCAATGTCGGCCATGCCCATCGGCATGCCCGGATGTCCGGAATTGGCTCGCTGCACGGCGTCCATCGACAGTGCCCGGACGGCGTTGGCAAGTTCGCGGGGTGTGTTCATGCGGGTGCCTTGGGCGGCTCGGCGGCCGCGTTGCCTGTTGCGCTGACCAGGGGGGGGCGCGCATTTTCCACTAGACGCGCCCGTGGCTCAATCGCGGCCGCCGCCGCGCGCCCGACACGACTTAAGTTCCCGCAACCGTGACGCGCAGCGCGGTCCTGTTTCACATTATCCACGGACCAAACGCGCAACGCGTCATGTGCCGCGCCACAGGCGCCGCGCGGCCTCCTCCGAAGGACCTGGTTCACTGCGCCAGCGGGGGTGGTCTGCTACCCTTCTCATCATGAGCGTCGTTCGCCTCACACATTTCACCGACCCCCATCTGTACGGCGATGAGAGCGGTTCGCTGCGTGGAGTGGCGACCCTGCCGGCGCTCAAGGCCGCGCTCGCGCATGCGCAGGCGCACGACTGGCCGCCGCACGCATTGCTCGTAACGGGCGATCTGGTGCAGGACGATCCGGCCGGTTATCCGCATTTTCGTCGCCTGCTCGGGGCATTGGGCGTGCCGGTACTGTGTATCGCCGGCAACCACGACGAGCCTCAGGCGCTGCGCCGGGAGCTCCGCGGTGCGCCGTTCGTGGTCGGCGGCCACGTCGATCTGGGTCGCTGGCGCATCGTGCTCCTCGATAGCTGCAATCCGGGCTCGGCCAGCGGCCGGCTGAGCGCCGAGACCCTGGCACAGCTCGATGACGCGCTCGCCAGCGCCGACAAGCGTCACTGCATGGTGTGCCTGCATCATCATCCGGTGCCCGCGCAGAGCCGCTGGCTCGATCGCGTGGGGCTGGAAAACGCCGCCGAATTCCTGCAGACCATCGACCGGCACCGCAACGTGCGTGCGATCGTGTGGGGTCATGTACACCAGACGTATGACGGGCTGCGCAAGGGCGTGCGCCTCCTCGCCACGCCCTCGACGTGTGCTCAGTTCCTGCCCAACGCGGATGATTTCGCACTCGATCGCAAGCCGCCCGGCTATCGTACCCTCGAGCTGCGGCCCGACGGCTCGCTGCTGACGGAGGTGGTGTGGATAGAACAGGACAGGGGTGGCTCCTCGCGCTCGGTCTGCTCGGCTGCCTGACCGCCCGGGCCGCGAGCCCGGTCTGGGCGATACGCGGCGCACACAACACCGTCTACCTCGCCGGCTCCGTGCACCTGCTGCGGGCACAGGACGCGCACCTGCCGCCCGGATTCGAGCTCGCCTACTCGCATTCGTCACGCCTCGTCATGGAGCTCGACCTGGGCAGCATCGATCCGTTGGACGTGGCGCAGTGGATGATGCAGCACGGGACCCTGCCGGCGGATGCGACCCTTGAGGGCTTCGTGGGCGAGGCCCGCTACCGGCGCGTCAGCGCGGCGGCGGACGAGCTCGGGCTGCCGCGCGATGCCCTCGACCGCGAGGTTCCCTGGGTGGTGGGCCTGCAGCTCGCGGAGCTTCAGTACGCGCACCTCGGCTTTGACCCGGAACAGGGAGTCGAGGAGCAGCTGCTGCGGCGCGCGCGTCAGGATCACAAGCCGACGGCGGGCCTCGAGAGTCTCTCCGAGGAGCTCGGCGTGTTCCAGACGATGACGACCGCGGCGCAACTGCACTTCCTCGACATGGTGCTCGAGGACCTCGACGAATCCGACGAGGAGCTGCAGCCGATCCTGGAGGCGTGGCGGGGTGGGGATGCGCCGCGTCTCGCCGCGCTGCTGGAGCGCGAATACCGCTCCTTCCCGACCCTCTATCGCGCGCTGGTGACCGAGCGCAACCAGCGCTGGGTGCCGCAGATCGAGCGGCTGCTCGGGGCTTCCGGGAACTCACTGGTGGTGGTGGGCACCCTGCACCTGGTCGGCAAGGGGGGCCTGCTCGAGAGCCTGCGCCACGACGGCTTCATGCCGGTCGAGCTCGATTGAGTTGCGCCCGCCCCCGGGCGGCGTAGAAGCGCCACAGGGGCACCGCCAGCAGTACGGTCCAGCCGAACACCAGCCAGCCGACGAAACCATCGAACCGGCTGAGGAGGAAGGAGCCTGGCGCGCCCCGTACGGGCGCTGCGAGCTCGTGCACCACCAGCATCACCCACACCCAGCCGGCATGCAGACCGATGCACGCGGCGATGTTGCCGTTGACGGCGCGCACCACCCCGAGCACGACGCCGACCGCGAACAGCGCGAGGAAAGCGTCGGCGATCGCGAGCGGGTGGCCAAAGGCATGCAGTGTGCCGGCGAGCAACGCCACGCCGCTCGCCGGCGAGACCTGCGCTGCGGCAATGTGGAAACTCGCAAAGAAGTGGCTGGCCGCGAACACCAGCGCGGTGAGCAGCACCGCCGCGCGCGTGCCGGATTCACGCTCGATGGCGCTGTGCATCGCCCCGCGCAGGAAGGTCTCCTCGATCAGCGCGACCGCGAGCGCACTCAGCGCACGCGCCGCGATCAGCCGCCCCAGCTGCGCGCCGCCGGCGTGATCGGCCGCGCTCCAGTCGAGCAGTCCGAGCGCAGTCATGATGCCGACCACCGCCAGCATGGTGACCACCCCGAGCGCGGCGCCGAGCCCGAGCTCTTTGGCGAACGCACGGCGCGCGAGCCCGTAACCGAGGCTGCCGCGGTCGGCGAGTCCGAGGCGGCGTGCCACCAGCAGGAACCCCACGAGCAGCGCCAGCATGCCGATGCGCTCGCCGATGCGGTGGAACGGAAAGTCGAAGTGCGGGTGCAGCAGCAGCCACGCGGGATAGCTGAAGGCGGCGATGGCCGCGAGCGCCGCGGCGATCAGTGCGAGGAACCAGGCGAAGGCACGCATGCTCTTGGGTCGCGCGCCGTGCGTCAGGCCGCGAGCAGCGCACGCCACTCGGCGGCGATCACCGAGAGCCTGAAGCGCGGATCGGGTCCGACCCGCGGACGCGCCCCGCGGCGCCAGTTGCCGATGCGCTCGGCGTAGGGGTCGAACAGGCCGCCGAAGTCCGCGAGGCGTGCCGGGACGCTGCGCCAGTGCGGCGGAACGCGGTGCAGGACGGCCTCGTAGAGGCGCTGCGCGCTGCTGACCGGCAGCAGCTGCTGCGGATCACCCAGCACCTCGCCGGCCGCGCCGCAGTCGGGGGCGAGCACCGGTGTGCCGACCGCGTGCGACTCCGCGAACACCAGCCCGAAGGTCTCGGGGATGACGAAGTTGCCGCTGAAGGTGCACAACGCGGTACGCGTCTCGGCGAGCACCCGCTCGTGCGGCAGGGATCCGAGCCACTCGACGCCCGGGATGCTGCGGGCCGCAAAGCTCTTGTAGCCCGGGTTGCCGACGCACAGGCGCAGGTCGGGCATGCGTCGCCGCAATGCGCGGAATGCATCGAGGGTAAAGCGCAGCCCCTTGTTGGGCGAGGAAAAGAACACGAGCTTGCGCGGGTCGATCGCCGCATCGTCGGGCGCCACGCAGTCATCCACCGGGTTGTAGATACGGCGCACCGCGAGGCGCTCGCAGCCGGGTATGCGCGCCACGGTGGCCGCGACTCGTGCGCGCTGGTACTCGGATACGCAGATGATGCCGGGCTGCAGGCGGCGCAGCTGTGCGGCGGCGGCGTGGAACCAGCGCGCGCGCGAGGAGCCCGGCTCGATCCGGTCGTGCACCCACAGATGCAGGCGCGCGCCGGGAAAGAGGCGCGCCACGGCCTCGAGCGCGCGCGGATCGCGCAGCACGACCACCTGTTGCACTTCCGGGAGCGCGCCGGGCGCACGGTAGCGGCCTTGGCTCTGCGTACGGTTGTGCTGCACGACCCACGCATCGAGTGCCTCGGCGACCCGCACCGTGCTCGCCTCGGTGCCGGCCAAACCCGCCTCGCGCAGGCTCGCCTCGCGGTACGGGCGCGGGCAGAGGGGATCGTAGAACAGCACCGGAATCATTAGTGATTGCAGTACTCTACCATCGGCCCTGATGACCAATACCAACTCCCGGCTGCTGTTCATCCCCGTCTCCGGGCCGCTGGGACTCGGCGAGTACGCACGCTGCCTCACGCTCGCCACCGCCCTCGTGCGCCGCCTGCCGTGGCTCGAAGTGCACTTTGCGCTGAGCCGCGCGGCGCCCTACGCCGCCGCGACCCCCTTCCCCGCGACGCTCCTGCCCGCCTCCCCTACCTTCCACCCGCACGAGGTAGCCGCACTGATCGCGAAGCTGCAGCCGCGGGTGGTGCTGTTCGACAACGCCGGCCGCACGCAGCAGCTGCGCGCGGCGCGCGCAGCCGGGGCCCGCGTGGTATTCGTGAGCTCGAGGCGCAGGCAGCGCCACAAGGCTTTCCGGCTCAAATGGCTGCCGCTCATCGACGAGCACTGGATCGCGTATCCCGAGTTCATCGCCGGTGCGCTGACGCTCCTCGAGCGGCTGAAGCTGAACCTCATCGCGCGCCCACGCATCCGCTTCATCGACGCGTTGCTGCCCGAGCAAGACCCGACGCTGGCGGCCGACACGCTGCAGCGCCTCGGGCTCGGCCTGCATGAGTACGTCTTGGTGGTGCCGGGCGGTGGCACGGCTCACCGGGGCGCCAGGGATGCGCCCGCGGTCGTGGCGGCGGCCGCGGCGGCCATCGCCGCGCGCGGCTACGCGACGCTGCTGCTCGGCGCCGCGGCGGACGGCGAGCGGGACCCGGCCTTGTTGCGCCGCTCGCCCCTGCTGCCGCCCGCAGAGCTGTGCGAGCTCATCCGCGCCGCGCGCCTCATCGTGTGCAACGGCGGGGACACGCTCCTGCAGGGGCTCGCCTGCCGACGCCCCTGCGTGGCGGTGCCGATCGCACACGATCAGGCGCGCCGCATCGCCGCCTGCGTGCACGCCGGCCTCGCCGAGCGCGCCGAGCTGCACCCACGGGCCATCGAGACCGTCGCGGTTGCGCTGCTGGAAGGCGCGGCACGGCGCGCCGCGCTCGAGTCACGGCTCGCACAACGGCACCTGCGCAACGGGCTGGAAGAAGTGCTCGAGGCACTGACCGGGATGTTTTAGCCGCCCCGGGCGCCGGCCTCCTGAAGCTGCGCGAGGAGCTTGCCGTGCAGGCCGCCGAAGCCGCCGTTGCTCATGATGAGCACGTGATCGCCGGCTGCGCACGGAGCGCGCCAGCTCGCGCGAGAGCGTGGCGACGTCGCTGCGCGGCATGCCCGCGCGCCCCGAAGGCGGCCAGCACCGGCGCCGTGTCCCAGCCCAGGTCGGCGGGCGTATACAGCCAGACTTCGTCGGCGCCCGCGAGCGCGGGCGCGAGCGTATCCCGGTGCACACCCATGCGCATGGTGTGCGAGCGCGGCTCGAGCACCGCGACGATGCGCGCCGCGCGCCGACTGCGCTGGCGCAGGCCCGTCGATGGTGGTGGCGATGGCGGTCGGGTGGTGCGCGAAGTCGTCGTACACGCGCACGCCGCGCACCTCGCCGCGCAGCTGCATGCGGCGCGCGACGCCCGTGAACTGCGCGCAGCGCCGCGATGGCGCGCGGCACCGGCACGCCGGCGTGGCGCGCGGCGGCGATCGCCGCGAGCGCGTTCTCGACGTTGTGCGCGCCGATCAGCGGCCATTCGACCGTGCCCTGCGGGCGGCCGGCCTCGAGCACCTCGAAGCGCGAGAAATCCGCCGCTCGCCGGCCCGCGCGCTCCACAGGGCCTCCGGGCCGCGCGCTGCGTGCGAAGCCCTCGAGCGGCGTCCAGCAGCCCATGGCGAGCGTCGCCGCGAGGCGCGCATCGGCCGCGTTCCAGACGATGCGGCCGCTGCCCGGCACGGTGCGCACCAGGTGGTGGAACTGCCGCTGGATGGCGGCGACGTCCGGGTAGATGTCGGCGTGGTCGAACTCGAGGTTGTTCAGGATCACGGTGCGCGGCCGGTAGTGCACGAACTTGGCGCGCTTGTCGAAGAACGCGGTGTCGTACTCGTCCGCCTCGATCACGAAGAACGGCGCCGCGCCCAGCCGCGCGCTGACGCCGAAGTTCGCCGGCACGCCGCCGATGAGGAAACCGGGCTCGAGCCCGGCGTGCTCCAGGATCCAGGCGAGCAGCGAGGCGGTCGTGGTCTTGCCGTGCGTGCCGGCCACCGCCAGCACCCAGCGGTCCTGCGCAGCACCTCGCGCGCCAGCCACTCCGGTCCCGGACAGATACGGCAGGCCGCTCTCGAGCAGCGCCTCGATGACCGGCTGACCGCGCGTCATGACGTTGCCGACCACCACCACGTCCGGCGCCGGGTCGAGCTGCGCGGCCTCGAAGCCCTCGATCAGCTCGATGCCCGAGCGCCTCCAGCTGGGTGCTCATGGGCGGGTAGACGTTGCGGTCCGAGCCGGTGACGCGGAAGCCGGCGGCGCGCGGCGATCGCGGCGATGCCGCCCATGAACGTGCCGCAGATGCCGAGGATGTGAACGTGCATCCGGACGACCGCTTCAGCTCGGCGAGCGGGAACAGGGCGAACAGCAGCAGCTGTCCGGCGAGCGATCTGCACGATCACCAGCGCGACGCTCGCGCCGCTCGACCATTCGAGCGCCGCGCTGCACCACGTGGCTGTTGGCCGCGACCAGCCAGACCAGGAACGCGAGGCCGGCCACCGCAACCGGCACCTGCCACACCACGTCGTGCTCGAAGCGCCGCACCAGCCACTGCAAGCGACCAGCAGCGGCGCGAGCAGCAGCTGGAAGCCGAACACGGCGGTGGCGGTCTGCAGGAAACGCTCGCGGCGCCCGACCAGCCGCAGCAGCAGCGCGTACCACAGCAGCATGAATGACACCTCGACCGCGAGCAGCGCGGGCCAGCTCGCCACCGGCGGCCACACGCGCTGACCAGGGCGTTCACCCCGACGTAAGCGACGACGGTCAGCACGAGCAGCAACGCCGAGGCCGGCAGGTCCTGCGGGCCCCGGCGCAGCAGCGCGATCTGCGCGAACAAGCTGAACGACCTCCGTCATGGCTTTCGGTACCGGCGGCGTCTCGCGCATAATGCGACGCACGGATTGTACAGATCATCGTCTGTCGCGTTTGCAGCACACCGTCACCACACCCGCCGCTCTGGCCGAGTTATGCGCGCGCCTCGCCGCCGCAGCCGCGCGTCGGGCTGGACACCGAGTTTCTGCGCGAACGCACCTACCGTGCGCAGCTGTGCCTGGTGCAGCTGTCGGCGTCGGCGATGGCGGCGTGCGTCGATCCGCTCGCGCTGGCGGAACTCGCGCCGCTCGCGGCGCTGCTGGCCGCCCCGGCGCTCGTGAAGGTGATGCACGCCTCGCGCCAGGACCTGGAGGTGCTGCTGCCGCTCTGGCCGGGCTGGCGCGCCCGGTGTTCGACACGCAGATCGCCGCCAGCGCTCACCGGTCTGCCCGCGCAGGTCGGCTACGCGGAGCTGGTGCGCCGGCTGCTCGGGCACGAGCTCGCCAAGGCGCACACGCGCACCGACTGGTCGCGCCGCCCGCTGTCGCCGGAGCAGATCGAATACGCGCTCGATGACGTGCGCTACCTGCTGCCGCTGGCGGCACACGCTGGAGGAGCAGCTCGAGCGCCTCGGGCCGCCTCGGGTGGCTCGCCGAGGAACTGCGCGGCCTCGATGAGCCGCGCGGCTTCGACACCGATCCCGAGGAGGCCTGGCAGCGCCTCAAGGGATGCAGCGGCCTCGATCCCGGCCGCGAGCGGCTCGCGCGCGCGCTCGCCGCCTGGCGCGAGCGGCAGCGCGATCGAGCACAACCGGCCGCGTGGGTGGATCCTCGAGGACGCCGGCGCTGCGCGAGATCGTCCTGCGGGTGCCGCGCACGGCCGCAGGAGCTGGCAGGCGATCGCGGAGCTGCCGGCCGGGCTCGTCCGTCACCGCGGCGCGGAGCTGCTGGCGTGCGTCGCGGCGGCGGGGGTGCCCGATCCGCCGCCGCCGGCGCCCGGCACGTGCACCCGTCCGGACCCGGCGAGGAACGCGCTGGTGAAGAAGCTCGGCGCCATCAATCAGACGGTGGCCGCGGAGCTCAGCCTCGTGCCGGAGGTGCTGGCGACGCGGCGCGACCTCGAGCAGCTGGCCGAAGGCCGGCGCGACGGCGCGGTGCTGCGCGGCTGGCGCCGCAGCGTCCTCGGCGAGCGGCTGCTGGCGGCGCTTTGATCGATTGGCTTAAATCGCCTACGGCGATTGCGGCGAGCCGCACGCTGCCGCTCGCCTCGCACTCGCCGCCCGCGGCGGCCGCTTGGCTAGCGCGGCCGGCGCGGCGCCGTGCGCTTGGCGCGCGGCAGCTTCTTGCGCCCCGCCGGTGGCCAGTGCTCTTGCGGCCGCCGCGGCCGGCAGCCTTGGCGACGTGCTTGCGCCTCGCAGGAGCTCGGGCGCGCCGCGGGGCGGCGCTGGCGCGCGGGGTGCGCGCGCGAGCGCGCGCAGTTAGCGCGGGCGGCAATGCCTGGGCGAGGCGCGCGCGTCACCGCAGTCGACCTCTCCCTGCGGCGTCGATCACCCGCAGCAGGCCGCGCGCGCGGTAGAAATCGATCAGCGGCCGGGTCTTCTCGTCGTATACGCGCAGCCGCTCGGCGACCGTCGCCTCGTTGTCGTCGGGGCGCTGGATGAGTCGGTGCGGGGCCGCCGGTCTTCGGGCACAGGTCGCCCGCCGCGGGGGGTGAAGTCAGCAGGTTGAACACGCGGCCGCAGTCCTGCGCAGGTGCGCCGGCCGGAGATGCGCCGCGCCAGCTCGGCGTAGTCCACGTCGAGCTGCACCACCGCATCGAGCGGCTGGCCGAGCTCGGCGAGCAGGTCATCGAGCGCCGCGGGCCTGGGCGAGGTTGCGCGGGAAGCCATCGAGGATGAAGCCGGCGCGCGTGTCGGGCTCGCGCCAGGCGCTCGCGGATCATGTCCGAGCACCAGCGAGTCATCCACCAGCCGGCCGGCGTCCATGGCCGCCCTGGCGGCCAGCCCGAGCTGCGGTGCCGCGCGCCACCGCGGCGCGCAGCAGGTCGCCGGTGGAGATCTGCGGAATGCCGCGCCCGCTCGACCAGCCGCTGCGACTGGGTGCCCTTGCCCGAGCCGGGCGCCCCCAACAGGACGATGCGCATGTTCTGTTCAGTTGCGAGATCGCTGCGCTGGCAGCACGAAGGTGGGCCACGTTACCGAGCGCCCCGCCACAGGTCAAACGCACCGCGCCGGCCGTGCCGCCTCCGCGCGTATTCTCCCCGACACGATGAAAAAGCCCACCCGCGCGCAACGCCTTCTACGCCCAGTCGGGCGGTGTCTCCGCCGTCATCAACGCCTCGGCGTGCGGTGTCATCGAGACGGCGCATGCGCTCGCGGCACATCGGCAAGGTCTACGCCGGGCGGGACGGCATCATCGGCGCGCTCACCGAGGACCTGATCGACTGCGGCCGCGAGAGCGCCGGCCACCATCCGCGCGCTGCGGCACACGCCGGCCGGCGCATTCGGCTCGGCGCGCTTCAAGCTCAAGGGCCTCGAGCAGAACCGCGCCGAGTACGAGCGGCTGATCGAGGTGTTCCGCGCCCACGACATCGGCTACTTCTTCTACAACGGCGGCAACGACTCGATGGACACCGCCCTCAAGGTGTCGCAGATCGGTGAGTCGCTCGGCTACCCGATCACCTGCGTGGGCGTGCCGAAGACGGTGGACAACGACCTGCCGCACACCGATTGCTGTCCCGGGGTTCGGCTCGGTCGCCAAGTACGTCGCGGTCTCCACGCGCGAGGCCGCGCTGGATGTCGCCTCCATGGCGCGCACCTCGACCAAGGTGTTCGTGCTCGAGGTGATGGGGCGCCATGCCGGCTGGATCGCCGCTGCCGCCGGGCTCGCCGGGCGCGGCATGGACGAGCCGCCGCACATCATCCTGTTTCCGGAGGTGCCGTTCGACGGCAGCGGTTCCTCGACCGCGTGAAGCAGTGCGTGACCGACTTCGGCTACTGCGTCATCGTGGTCTCCGAGGGCGCCGCCTACGCGGACGGCAAGTTCCTCGCCGACGCGGGCACGCGCGATGCCTTCGGCCATACCCAGCTCGGCGGCGTCGCGCCCGGTGGTCGCCAACATGGTGCGCGAGGCGCACGGCTACAAGTACCACTGGGCGGTCGCCGACTACCTGCAGCGCTCGGCGCGCCACATCGCCTCGCAAGGTCGATGTCGAGCAGGCCTACGCGGTCGGCAAGGCGGCCGTGGAGCTCGCGCTCAAGGGCGTGAACGCGGTGATGCCGACGATCGTGCGCAAGTCCCCCCGGCCCTACCGCTGGGTCATCGGGCACGTGCCGCTCGCCGAGGTCGCCAACAAGGAAAAGAAGCTCCCGCGCGAGTACATCCGCGAGGACGGCTTCGGCATCACCGCTGCCTGCCGCCGCTACCTCGAGCCGCTGATGGCCGGGGAGGCCTATCCGCCCTACCGCGACGGGCTGCCGGACTACGTGCGGATCAAGGGCGTGGCGGTGCGCCGCAAGCTCAGCGAGACCTTCAAGGTCTAGCGGCCCTAGGGCGGTTTCGGGCGCCTCCCGTGCTATAGTTCGCGGCCTTTTTTGGGGGAGGTTTCCTGATGGATGCCACCATTTGGCTGTTTGCCGCGATTGCGGCCGGCGTACTCGCCGTCCTCTACGGCGTGTTTTCGATGGCCGCGATCCTGCGCCTGCCCGCCGGCAACGCCCGCATGCAGGAGATCGCCGCGGCCATCCAGGCCGGCGCCAAGGCCTACCTCAACCGCCAGTACACGACCATCCTCGATCGTCGGCATCGTGCTGTTCGTGGTCATCGGCTTCTCCAGCCTCGGCTGGCCGACGGCCGGCGGCTTCGCCGTCGGCGCGGTGCTCTCGGGCCTCACCGGCTACATCGGCATGAACATCTCGGTGCGCGCCAACGTGCGCACCGCCCAGGCGGCCACCAGCGGCCTGAACGCCGCACTCAACGGTCGCCTTCCGCGGCGGCGCCATCACCGGCATGCTGGTCGTGGGCCTGGGCCTGATCGGCGTCGCCGGCTACTACGCGGTGCTGCGGCAATTCACCTCCATCGGCCCCGATGCCGCGCTGCACGCGCTGGTCGGACTCGCCTTCGGCGGCTCGCTGATCTCCATCTTCGCGCGCCTGGGCGGCGGCATCTTCACCAAGGGTGCCGACGTCGGTGCCGACCTGGTGGGCAAGGTCGAGGCCGGCATTCCCGAGGACGATCCGCGCAACCCCGCCGTGATCGCCGACAACGTCGGCGACAACGTCGGCGACTGCGCCGGCATGGCCGCGGACCTGTTCGAGACCTACGCGGTGACCCTGGTCGCCACGATGCTGCTGGGCGGGCTGCTGTTCGCCAAGGACGGCGCCGACGCCGCGCTCGCCGCGGTGATCTACCCGCTCGCGCTCGGCGCGGCCTCCATCGTCGTCCTCGATCATCGGCACGTTCTTCGTCTCGACGCGCCGCGGGCGGCAAGATCATGAACGCCCTTTACAAGGGCGTGATCGTCTCGGGCGTGGTCTCGGCGGTCGCGTTCTACTTCATCACGCAGAAGATCATGCCGGGCAAGCTCGCGCGCTGTTCTACTGCACGCTGATCGGCCTCGGGCTGACGGCGGCGATGATCATGATCACCGAGTACTACACCGCCACCGAGTACAGCCCGGTGCGCAAGGTGGCCGCCGCCTCGCAGACCGGGCATGCGACCAACATCATCGCCGGCCTGGGCGTGTCGATGAAGTCGACCGCGCTGCCGGTGATCGCGGTGTGCCTGGCGATCTGGGGCTCCTACACGCTCGGACGGTCTGTACGGCATCGCGATCGCCGCGACCGCGATGCTGTCGATGACCGGCATGATCGTCGCGCTGGATGCCTACGGCCCGATCACCGACAACGCCGGCGGTATCGCCGAGATGGCCGGCCTGCCGAAGCAGGTGCGCGACATCACCGACCCGCTGGACGCCGTCGGCAACACCACCAAGGCGGTGACCAAGGGCTATGCGATCGGCTCGGCGGGGCTCGCGGCGCTGGTGCTGTTCGCCGACTACACGCACAACCTCGAGGCGGCCGGCAAGCTCGCCGTCTTCTCGCTGTCCGATCCGGCCGTCATCATCGGCCTGTTCATCGGTGGCCTGGTGCCCTACCTCTTCGCCGCCATGGCGATGGAGGCGGTGGGCCGCGCCGCCGGCGCGGTGGTAAACGAGGTGCGGCGCCAGTTCCGCGAGATCAAGGGCATCATGGCGGGCACCGAGAAGCCGGACTACTCGCGCGCGGTCGACCTGCTCACGCGCGCGGCGATCCGCGAGATGATCGTGCCGTCGCTGCTGCCGATCCTGGTGCCGATCGTGCTGGTGTTGGTGATGAACATGCTCATGGGCCCCGGCGCCGGCGTGCGCGCGCTCGGCGGCCTGCTGATCGGCACGATCGTCACCGGGCCTGTTCGTCGCGATCTCGATGACCACCGGCGGCGGCGCCTGGGACAACGCCAAGAAGTACATCGAGGAAGGCAACTTCGGCGGCAAGGGCTCGGACGCGCACAAGGCGGCCGTGACCGGCGACACCGTCGGTGATCCGTACAAGGACACCGCGGGCCCGGCGATCAATCCGCTGATCAAGATCATCAACATCGTCGCGCTGCTGCTGGTGCCGCTGCTGTAATTTCATTGGCCGAAATCGCCTGCGGCGATTTCGGCGGACATCAGCTTCGACTTGCGCGGGCAAAAAGCGTGGCTTTCGCCCGCTGCACAGTGCCACAATCGGCGACGGACGAGCATTTCCCGGTCGAGAAGTCAGACGAGGAGTGGCGGCGCGAGCTGCCGCCGGAGGCGTACAAGCGTGTTGCGCGCTCACGGCACCGAGCGCGCCGGCACCAGCCCCCTGAACGATGAGCACCGCGCCGGCATGTTCCGCTGCGCGGCCTGCGGGCAGGAGCTGTTCTGCCGGAGACCAAGTTCGACAGCGGCAGCGGCTGGCCGAGCTTCTTCAAGCCGCTCCCCGGCGCGTCGGCACCCACGGTGGACAAGAGCCTGCTTCATGCAGCGCACCGAGGTGCACTGCGCGCGCTGCGGCGGCCACCTGGGACACGTCTTCCCGGACGGCCCGCGCCCCACCGGCGAGCGCTACTGCATGAACGGTGTGGCGCTGAGGTTCGAGCCCGCCAAGAGCTGACCGCTCGCTGCGCTGCTGGCGGGGCTGGCACCGGCGGGCCGCCTTCGCAGCGCCTGCACAGTGCGGCCGCCTGCCCGGCTCCAGGCAGCGCCATGGCCGCTGCCGCGGTCGGCGGCGCGCGCTCCGCGAGCGCCGAACCGAAGGGTGCGATGCGGGCTCTCGCGCACGGTTCCAGGCGCAAGGGGCTAGGCTGCGAGCTGCAGCGGCTGCGGCCGCCCGACCGCGTAGCCCTGCAGGAAGTCGACGCCGATCTTGCGGGCCGCCTCGACCGCGGCGGTGTCCTCGACCTGCTCGGCGATGACCTTGAAGTTGAGCGTGCGCGCCAGCTTGATCATCGCGGTCACCATCGCCTGGTTGACGGTGTCGCGGGCGAGGTTGCGCATGAACGAGCCGTCGATCTTCAGGTAGTCCAGCGGCAGGGTCTTGAGGTTCGAGAACGAGCCGACGCCGGAGCCGAAATCATCCAGCGCGAACTGGCACCCCATGCCGTGCAGCACGCCGACGAAGCGGCGCGCGTGCTCGAGATTGGCGACCACCGCGCTCTCGGTGATCTCGAAGCACACCTGCGCCGGGCGCGGCGCCGGTGCTGTCCAAGCACTCGACCACGAACTCGAGGAACTGGGCGTCGCCGAGCGTCTGGCCGGAGATGTTGATGGCTACGCTGCGGTTCTGGGCGCACCGCGATGGCGCCGCGCCCCAGCGCGGCGAGCGTCGTCTGCACCACCCAGCGGTCGACCAGCCCCATCAGCCGGTAGCGCTCCGCCGCGCGCATGAAGTCCGCCGGCGCGAGCTCGTTGCCCGGCCTCGTCCTTGCAGGCGCACCAGCACTTCCATCGCCGGGCCGCCCTCGTCCCCGTGCGCCGGCACGATCACCTGGTGGTAGAGGTGGAAGCGGTTTTCCTTCAGCGCGCTCTGCAGGCGCTGCAGCCACTGGATCTCGCCGGTGTGGCGCGCGTGCGCCTCATCGCGCGCCGAGTACACCACCACGCGGCCCGAGCCCTGCTTCTTGGCGACGTAGCAGGCGGTGTCGGCCGCGGCCAGCAGCTCCTCGATGGTGCCGCTCTCGCGCGAGATCTCGACCAGCCCGACCGAGACGCCGATGTTGAAGATCTTGTCCTTCCAGACGAAGCGATAGTCGTCCACCGCGCGGCACAGGTCGTCGGCGATCTGCCGCGCCTTGTCCAGCGGGCAGCCGATCGAGCAGCGTGCCGAACTCATCACCGCCCGAGGCGCCCGACGGTATCGCTGTCGCGCACCGCATCGCGCAGCAGCTTGGCGACCTCGCGCAGCATGCTGTCGCCGGCCAGGTGGCCGCTGGTGTCGTTGACCAGCTTGAAGCGGTCCAGGTCGAGGTAGCACAGCACGTGCTGCCCGTCGCCGCGATGGCCGCTGCCGATCGCCTCCTCCAGGCGCCGCTCGAATTCGCGGCGGTTCACCAGGCCCGGTGAGCGCATCGTGGGTGGCCTGGTAGGACATCTGCCGCGCCAGGCCGCGCAGCTCGCTGATGTCGTGCAGCATCACCACCGCACCGATCAGCTCCTTGGCGGCGTTGCGTACCGGGGCCGCCGACAGCTCGATGGAGCGCTCGTTGCCGTTGGCGCGCGAGAGCAGCATGCGCGCGGCGGCTGAGGTTGACCGCTGCGCCGCTGGTGAGCGCCTGACGCACCGGGTCGCCGAGGATGCGCCGGCTCGGTTTCGTCCACCAGGCTGACGATGTCCTCGAGCAGCTTGCCGGCCGCCGCGCCCGCCTCGGTGCCGGTGAGCTGCTCGGCGGCGGCGTTCATGAAGGTGATGTGCCCGTCCTTGTCCGTCGTGATGATCGCCTCGGCCAGGAGCCTGCAGCGCCAGCAGCTGCGGCTCCAGGCCCGCGCCGTCGCCGGGCAGGCGCAGCGCCTGCAGCGGTCTGGGTGGGGATGATCTCGACGCCGGTGATCAGCAGCGCGGCTCGCCGTCGTAGGCGACCGGCGTCGAGGCGATCTCCAGCCGGCTCACCTGCGCCCTGCAGGCCCACCATGTCGATCTCGTAGCGCTCGGCGGCCGGCTCCCCGGCCAGCCGCCGGCGCGATGTTCTCGCCGACCAGCTCGGCGTACTCGGGCGGCACCAGGTCCGCCAGGCGCCGCCCGATGAGCTCGAGCCGGTCGACGCCCACGAAGCTGGCAAACTGGCGGTTGGCGTACAGGATGACTTCGCGGTGCACCAGCACCGCCTCGTGGATGCGGTCGCCGAGCTCGGCAAACAGCTTCGGTGTCTCGGCGCCTCGCGCTCGGAGACCGGAGCCGGCGCGGGTGAGCAGGTGGTTGACCGCCGTGACCAGCGTGGCGACCTCGGGCTTGTCGCTGTTGATGTCGATCCGGCCGCTGAGGCGGCCGCCAATGGCGATCCGCTGCAGCTGCTGGGTCAGCTCCCGATGCTCTGCATGTCGCGCCGCTGCAACGCATAGAGCAGGAGAACCAGAGCGGCGATGAGCGCGAACAGGAGGCACAACAGCCCGATGATCGACATCTACCTTCTTCTTAAGCCTTGCACTTGGGTTTCCCGCGCGCTTCTGCGGCACTCTAATTGGACTTGTCGTGCCTTCGGAATACGGACGCCCGAAGCATAACGCAGGGCAGGCCACGTCCCGTCGGTATTTCACCATATCTCGTCGCAACGAACGCTTGGCATAGGGGCGGAAAAGCCGTAACTTCTCGCGGCCTTTTCAGGGACACCGCAATAAGTCCAATTGGAGCAGCGTACGGATGCAGACCGCGACCGCCAGTGAGCAGATGATCGAGCAGCAGGTGCGCGCCTGGGAGGTGCTCGATGCGCGTGTGCTGGGGCCATGCGCAGGGCGCCGCGGGAGCTGTTCGTGCCGCAGAGCCAGCGCTACCGCGCCTACGCCGACGCCGAGGTGCCGCTGGCACACGGCCAGCACATGTTGCGTCCGAGCGTCGCGGGCCGGGTGCTGCAGGCGCTGCTGCCGCAGCCGGCGGAGCGGGTGCTGGAGAGTCGGCGCCGGCAGCGGCTACGTCACGGCCTGCCTGGCCTGCCTGCCGGCGCCCAGGTGCGCTCGGTGGAGCTCTATCCGACCTGGCCGAGAGCGCGCGCGCCAACCTTGCCGTCCCTGGCGTGCGCGACGCCGAGGTCGTGAACGCCGATGCGCTCAATGCCACGGCGGCGTGCGCTACGATGCTATAGCGGTGACCGCCTCGCTGCCGGTCTACGACGCGCGCTTTGAGCGCATGCTCGCCGTCGGCGGACGGCTGTTCATCGTCGTCGGCGAGGCCCCGGCGATGGACGCACGCCTCGTGACCCGCACAGCGAGCAGACGCCTGGAAGACCCAGAGCCTGTTCGAGACGGTGATCGATCCGCTGGTGAATCGCGTGCGCCCGCCGCAATTTACCTTCTGAGCCACGGCCAAGGCATCCGCACAAGAGCCTGTATACACAAGGAAATGCCATGAAGCGCTCGGCGGCCTCGCGCTGGGCCTGATTGCCTCTCGGGCGCGGCCGCGCCAAGGACCTGGTCGGGCGTGTACGAGGATGCGCTGCAGGCAGCGATCCCGCTCATCCGCCAGGCCGATGCCAACCGGCTGGCCTCGCGCGAGGCGCGCCCGCAGGCCTGGTCAGCGGTGCTGCCGCAGATCGTCGGCACCGCGAGCGTCACTGCGCGACCACAGCTCCGGCTACCAGGACACGGTCGACGAGATTCCAATCCCAACCCGCCTGCCGCCCGCCTGGTGGTGCTGCCGCTGCCGACGGGGCCGACACCACCACCGCGGCTGGGCGGTGAATCTGCGCTCGAACCTGTTCTCCTGGACCAACTGGATGCAGATCAAGGCCGCCAGCGCCGAGGTCGCGCAGGCCGAGGCCAACTACCAGGCCGCCGAGCAGGACCTGATCCTGCGGGTCGCACAGGCCTACTTCCTGGTGCTCTCGGCCGAGGACGGCGTGCAGGCGAACACGGCGTCCCTCGAGGCGATCACCCGCCAGCTCGACCAGGCCAACAAGCGCTTCGAGGTCGGGCCTGATCGCCATCACCGACGTGCAGGAGGCCAAGGCGGCGCGCGACACCGCCGCCGCCGCCGTGATCGCCGCGAAGCGCCAGCTCGCCACCGCCCAGGACCGGCTGCAGGAGATCACCGGGCAGAAGTACGACCCGCTCGTCGAAGCCCCGGCGTCGACATGCCGCTCGACAGTCCCGAGCCCGGCCGACGAAAGCGCTGGGTGCGAAATCTCGCTCGCCCAGAACCTGTCGCTGATCTCCAGCCGCCTGGCGGCCGATATCGCGCGCGACAACGTGCGGGTCGCCTTCGGCGGGCACCTGCCCTCGCTCGACCTCGTGGCCGGCCGCTCCTACACTCAAGAGCGATGCGGACGAGAATATCGACGGCTTCACCTTCCCGACGTCGACAGCAAGTTCAACGACCGCCAGATCTGTCTGCAGTTCACGCTGCCGATCTTCAGCGGCGGACTTCACGCAGTCCAAGGTGCGGCAGACCCAGTACCGGTGGATCGCCGCCAAGGAGGGCGGTGGTGCAGAGCTCGCGCGCCACCGAGCGCCAGGCGCGCGACGCCTATCTGGGCGTCATCAGCGGCATCGCGCGCGTGCAGGCGCTGCGCCAGGCGCTGGCCTCGAGCCAGACCGCGCTGAAGGCCACCGAGGCGGGCTATGAGGTCGGCACCCGCACCGCGGTGGACGTGCTCAACGCGCGCAGGACGCTGGTGCAGGCGGAGACCGACTATTCCGGCAGCCGTACGACTACATCGTCAGCGTGCTGCAGCTGCGCGTCGCGGCCGGCAACCTCGATCGCGAGGAGCTGCCGGACATCAATAGCCTGCTCACCATCGCAGCGCCGACCTCTCCGCGCGTGCAGACACCGCAGACGCTCGCGCCGACGATCCCGGGCGAGACAGCCCCCCCACGCCCCCCCCGGGGGAGGCCCCGCCGCCCCAGCCGCAGGGATCTGCCGCACACTGAGGCAGCGGGCGCGTTTCACGCCTCCGGCTTAAGCCAGCAGTGGCTCGATCAGCGCCAGGAGGCGCGCGAGCGAGCCGCGGTTGGCAGCGACCGACTCAAGCGCAGCCGCGCCGATCCGCTCGCGCCCCGCCGGATCGGCGAGCAGCGTATTCACCTGCCCGCCGAGCTCCTGCGCGTCCTTCACCACCCGTACAGCCCCGCGTGCGATCAGGAGGCGCGCCACTTCCTCGCTATTGAAATTGTTGGGGCCGGTCAGGATCGGGACGCCGACGGCTGCGGGCTCGAGCAGATTGTGCCCCCCGACCGGCACCAGGCTCCCGCCGACGAAGGCCACATCCGCGGCCGCGTAGAAGTCGATGAGCTCGCCGAGGGAATCGAGCAGCAGCACGGCGGCACCCGCCGACGCTGCGGCCTGCGAACGGCGCGCAAAGCTCAACCCGGAGCGCGCGAGCTCCTCGGCAACCTCCGCGAAACGCGCCGGGTGGCGCGGGGCGATCACCAGCAGCGCCCCGGGGTGCACCAGCAACACCTGGCGCTGAGCGGCGAGTACCGCGGCCTCCTCGCCGCCCCCATGGGTGCTGCCCGCAACCCACATCGGGCGCCCGGGGGCGTAGCGCTCGCGCGCCCGGCGGGCGCGCTCGGGGATGTCCTCCGGCAGCTCGAAGTCGAACTTGAGGTTTCCGGTCACGTGGGTGGTGCCGGGATCGGCGCCCAGGGCGCGGAAGCGTTCGGCGTCGCCCTGGGCCTGGGCTGCCACGATCGCGGTCTGCGCCAGCGCCTCGCGGAACAGCGCACCGAGCCGCCGATAGCGCCCGGCCGAGCGGACCGAAATGCGCGCGCTCGCCAGCACCAGAGGCACGCGGCGCCGCGCGCATTCCCGATACAGGTTGGGCCACAGTTCGGTCTCGACGATCACGACGAGGCGCGGCTGCGCGCGCTTGAGGAAGCGCTGCACTGCACCCGGCAGGTCGAACGGGACGTAGCGCACCTGCGCCACGTTGCCGAACAGGGCGCGGGCGCGCGCCGCACCGGTCGGGGTGAGCGTCGTTACGGTGAGCGGCACGCCGGGATGGCGGCGGTGGAGCGCGCCGATGAGCGGTGCGCAGGCCTGCACCTCGCCCACCGACACCGCGTGCACCCACACCCCGTGCGCCGGCAGCGGCGGCCCGAAGCCGAATCGTTCGCGGAAGTTGCGCCAGTAGCTGCGGTCGGTGAGGCCCCGCCACAGGAAGACCAGGGAGACGATCGGGGCGGCGATATAGACGGCGAGGAGATAGAGCAAGCGCACGGACTGGACCTTCAGCCAGGGAGTTGCAGTTGCTCGCCCCCGCAGGCCTGGCGGTAGCCGTCGAGGAGTCCATGCCAGTCGGACTCCGCGAAGCGCTCCGCCGGCAGACCCCAGGTCACCTTCTCCAGCGAGCGCCGCAGCCGCACCAGATTGCCGTCGCGCCACAGGCCCGCGCCGCGCAGCTGGCAGCGGTCGAAGTCGATGAGGTACACGCCCTCCTCGCTCAACAGGATATTGTGTGCGTTCAAGTCCGCGTGGCAGACGCCGAGGTCATGGAACCGGCGGATACAGCGACCGATCGAGATCCAGGTGACCACCGACAGTGCGCCGGTGTGCAGGCACCCGGTGAGCGAGCCGACGGTCGGCAGGCGCTCGGTCACGATGTCGCCCGTGTAGGTGGGTCCGCTGCGGTGGTAGCGCGCCGCGATCGGCGCCGGTACCGGCAGGCCCGCGCGGTGCAGGCTGTAGGTGAGCTGCCACTCGGCGAACGGCCGCGTGCTGTCTTCGCCGCGCCACGGATAGCGGTCCCCCGACAGCTGCGCCATCAGGCCACCACGCCGGTAGTGACGCAGCACGTAGCGCTTATCGCCGCAATGAAAGAAATGGGCGGCGCCGCGCCCCTGCGCGGTGCCGTCGAGTTCCCCGCGCTTCTGCCAGTATCCCGGTGCGAACCATTCGGCGGTCAAATTGCTCGACCCGTGAGGCGTCATATAGCATGGCGCCGCCCGCCAGCGCGCCGCGCTTCACCTCGGGGCCGAGCGCCCAGCGCCCATTCACAGAGCTGACTCCACCATGCTGCCCCTCGCCGAACCGCCGCGCAGTGTCTGCATCCTCAGGCTGTCGGCGATCGGTGATACCTGCCACGTGGTGCCGATCGTGCGCACCCTGCAGCAGGCATGGCCGGCGACGCAGCTGACCTGGATCATCGGGCGCACCGAAGCGCGCCTCATGAGCCTCATCGGAGGGGTCGAGTTTATCACCGTCGACAAGCGCGCAGGATTTACCGCGCGGCGCACGCTGCGCACGCAACTGCACGGACGGCGCTTCGACGTTCTGCTGCACATGCAACTGTCGCTGCGCGCAAGTCTCCTCGCGCAGGTGATCCCCGCCACGGTCAAACTCGGTTTCGACCGCGCACGCGCCCGCGAGCTGCAATGGCTGTTCACCAACGCGCGCATCGCGGCGCACTCGCGCGAGCACGTGCTCGACAGCTTGTTCGGCTTTCCCGCCGCGCTCGGCGTGCGCGAGCGCCTGCTGCGCTGGGACCTGCCGCTGCCGGCGCAGGCGCGCGCCTATGCGCAACGCCTCATCCCGGACCGCAGGCCGACGCTCGTCATCAGCCCGTGCTCGAGCCACGCGCGGCGCAACTGGCGCGCCGAGCGCTATGCGGCGCTCGCCGACCATGCCGCCGGCAGACACGGGATGCGCGTCATCCTCGCCGGGGGCGGGAGCGCGCTGGAGCGCAGCACCGGAGCTGCGATCGAACAGGCTGCGCACAGCCCGCTCGTGAACCAGATTGGCCAGGACACGCTGCCGGAACTGCTGGCGCTGCTCGCGCGAGCCACCGTGCTGGTGGGCCCTGACTCGGGCCCGGTGCACATGGCGACCATGGCGGGCATCCCGGTGCTCGGCCTGTACGCCGCCACCAACCCGGCGCGCAGCGGACCGTACCTGTCAGGGCGCTGGTGCCTCGACGCATACCCGCGCGCGGCGCGCCGCTTCCGCGGGTGCGATCCGGCCGAGCTTCCGTGGGGACACAAGATCGAGGACCGGGGGGTCATGGACCTCATCACAGTCGACGAGGTGACCGCGAAGCTCGACCAGTTGCTAGGATCGCGCCCATGAAAGACATCTTCGTGCCCGTCTCCCCGGGCGAGCTGCTCGACAAGATCACCATCCTGCGCATCAAGGCGACGCGCATCCTGGACGCGGCCAAGCTCGCCAACGTGAACCTGGAGCTCGAGCTGCTGGAATCGACCTGGCGCGAGTCCGGCGCCGCCGCGCACCCGGTGGCGCAGGACGAGCACGCGCTGCACGGCGTCAACGAGCGGCTGTGGGACGTCGAGGACCTCATCCGCGACAAAGAGGCGAAGCAGACCTTCGATCGCGAGTTCATCGAGCTCGCGCGTGCGGTGTACCTGGCGAACGACGAGCGCGCGGCGATCAAGCGCCGCATCAACGTGCAGCTCGGCTCGCGCATCGTCGAAGAAAAGTCCTACAAGCAGTACCGCTAGGGGCCACGCCACCCACGAACCCGGGGCCGTGGACTTCGGTTCGGCGCGCCGAGGGTGTATCGTGCGCGGTCAAAATCCCTCGACAAGGTCCTCAAGTGCGCGCAACAACAACCCCGCTCATCGCGCTGCTCGGCTTCCTCGGCATGACGTTGTTGCCGGCTGCGGGCCTGGCGCAGCACCAGCCGTCCGGCGCATTCGACGATCTAAGCTGGCGGATGGTGGGACCGATGCGCGGCGGGCGCACGCGCGCCGTAGCCGGTGTGCCCTCCGAGCCGAACGTGTTTTATGTCGGCGCCGTGAACGGCGGCGTGTGGCGCACCAACGACGCGGGACGCACCTGGCAGCCGATCTTCGATGCGCAGCCGACGCAGTCGATCGGGGCGATCGCGGTCGCGCCGTCCAATCCCAGCGTCATCTACGTGGCGAGCGGCGAGGGCCTGCTGCGGCCCGATCTGTCGGTCGGCAACGGCATCTACCGCTCGAGCGACGGCGGCCTGACGTGGACGCACGGCGGTCTCGCCGACGGGCAACAGATTCCGGAGCTCGCGGTCGACCCGCACGATCCCAACCGGCTGTTCGCCGCGGTACTCGGTCACCCCTACGGACCCAACACCGAGCGCGGCATCTTCCGCTCGCTCGACGGCGGCGCGAGCTGGCAGCGGGTTCTGTACCACGATGCGGATACCGGCGGCTCCACGGTCGCGATCGATCCCTCCAATCCGCAGGTGGTATACGCGGGACTGTGGCAGTCGCGCCTCGGCCCCTGGGAGGATCGCAACGAGTTCCAGGGCACCGGCGGCGGTCTCTTCAAGTCGACCGACGGCGGCAGCACCTGGCAGCAGCTGACCAACGGCCTGCCCGCGAACCTGGCGCAGATCAACATCGCGATCGCAGCGAGCGCGCCGCGGCGCATCTACGCGGTCGCCGGCACCACCGAGCCGGGCGACTACTCGTCAGCGGCCGGACTCGGGGTATTTCGCTCCGATGACGCCGGGGAGAGCTGGACGCGCATCACCACCGACCCGCGCGCCGCGCTGCGCATCGGCGGCGGCGATCTCACGGTGCTGCGCGCCGACCCGACCAATCCCGACGTCGTCTACTCCGTCGGTATCGTCACCATGAAGTCGAGCGACGGCGGCCACGACGTGGCGGCCGCTGCGCGGCGCGCCCGGCGGGGATGACTATCAGAACCTGTGGATCAGCCCGAGCGACTCCCGCATCATCGCCCTCGTCAGCGACCAGGGCGCGGTGATCACGCTGAACGGCGGCGAGACCTGGAGCAGCTGGTTCAATCAGCCCACCGCGCAGCTCTACCACGTGAGCGCCTCGCCGACGTTTCCCTACCGGCTGTGCGCCGGACAGCAGGAGAGCGGCTCGGTGTGCATCGCGAGCCGTGGCAATGACGGCGAGATCACCGCCTCGGGACTGGCACCCCGTAGGCGCCATCGAATACGGTTACGTCGCCCCCGATCCGCTCGATCCGGACGTCATCTACGGCGCGGGCCGGACCGAAGTCTCGAAGTACCACTGGTCAACGGGTGAGGTGCAGAACGTCACCCCGGTGCCGGTGCGCGACCCTGCCGTGCGCGCCGACCGCACGCAGCCGCTGATGTTCTCGCCGCTTGATCCGCATGTCCTCTACTACGCGAACAACCGCCTCTACCGGACGAGCGACGGCGGCATGACCTGGCAGACCATCAGTCCCGACCTGGCACGCGAGGCCGGTGCGGTGCCGGCGAGCGTGGGCACACTGCATCCGAAAGGAGCCGAGCAGCAGCGCGGGGTCATCTACGCGCTCGGCCCCTCGCCCAAGAGCAGCGGCACGCTGTGGGCAGGCACCGACGACGGCCTGGTGTGGGTCACCCGCGACGGCGGCGCCCACTGGTCGAACGTCACCCCGACGGCGCTCACCGCCTGGAGCAAGGTGACGCAGATCGAGGCCTCGCACTTCGACGCCCGAGTGCGCCTACGTGTCGGTGAGCCGCCTGCGCATCGACGATCTGCGCCCGTATATTTATCGCACGCGTGATGGCGGCAAGACCTGGCAGTCGATCGCCGCCGGTCTGCCGGCGGATGCGCCGGTCAACGCGGTGCGCGAGGACCCGAGCGGCGCGCGGCTGCTGTTCGCGGCCACCGAGACCGCCGTGTGGATCTCGTTCGACGACGGCGACCATTGGGATTCGCTGCAGCTGAACCTGCCGCACACCTCGATGCGCGATCTCGCTGATTCACGACGACGATCTCATCGTCGCGACTCACGGGCGCTCCTTCTGGATACTGGACGACATCTCGCGGCTGCGGCAGCTGACGGCGGCACCCCTGCATGAGCCGCTGCTGTTCCGTCCCGCGTCCGCCTATCGCGTGCAGCGCAGCACCTGGACGGATACTCCGATCCCACCGGATGAGCCGCTGGCGGCCAATCCGCCGGCGGGAGCGGTCATCGAGTACTTCCTGCCGCACGACAGCCGGCACCCGGTGATGCTCGAGGTGTTCGACGGCAACGGGGATCTGGTGCGCCGCTTCAGGAGCGACGATTCCCCTCAGCCGGACGCGCAGCAGCTCGCCCGTGAGCTGATACCCGCTTACTGGCTCGCGCCCTCGCGCGTGCTGCCGGCTCGGGCCGGTATGCATCGCTGGGTGTGGGACCTGCGCTATGCGCCGCCCCTCACCATCACACACGGTTACCCGATCTCCGCCGTCCCGCACGCGACGCCGCGCCTGCCGCTGGGGCCGCACGGCGCTGCCGGGGAGCTACCGGGTGCGCCTGACGGTGGACGGCCGCCGGCTTCGAGGAGCCCCTCACGATCAAGCCCGACCCGCGCGTGCGCAGCGGCGCCGACGCACTGGCCGGGCAGCTGCGGCTTGCGACCGAGCTCGCGGGGCTGCTGACGGAGAGCTCGCGCGCGCTGCTCACCGCGCAATCCGAGCAGGCGCAGTTGCAGGGGCTCGCGGCCTCCGCCGCGAGCGCGGATGCGGTGCAGGCCTACCAGGCGCGTCTCACGGCGCTGCTGGGTCCGCGCACAAGGAGGATACGGGCGGTACGCCGACTACGCTGCTGCCCGACGTGCAGCGTAGTCTCGACGCGTCTGTATTCCGAGGTCACGCGCGGCGACGCTGCGCCGACCGCCGCGCAACGCAGCGTCACCGACAGCGTGCAGCGCACGCTCACCAACCTGCTCGCCGATTGGCGGCAGCTGCAGGCGGATCTGCCCGAGCTCAACAAGCGTCTGCACGCTGCAGGGCTTGCTACGGTGCGCCCCGACCTCGCACCGCCACGCGACGCAAACGAGGCGGATCTGGACTGAATTTGACGTGCGCCGAGAGCGCTTCATCGCACGGCGCTGGTGCGAGCGGCAGCGTCGGGGCATCATAGGCAGATCAGGGAGCCGGAGTCTTTATGCACAGGGTTGCAGCCATACTGATGCTGCTCGCAGCATCCAACGCACTCGCCTTCACCGCCGATGAGCTGGTCGCGAAGAACATCGCGGCCAAGGGCGGGGCCGACCGACTGAACGCCATCCACTCGTTGCGCCTCTCCGGCAAGCTGCGCGTGCAAGGGCGATCAGCTCGAGCTCGACTACGTGACACTCGTGAAGCGCCCCGACTCGATCCGGATCGAGGCGGAGCTCCAGGGGCTTACCCAGATCCAGGCCTTCGACGGCAAGCAGGCCTGGCAGATCAGCCCATTCCAGGGCCGCAAGGACCCGGAAAAGCTCTCGGCGGACGACGCCAAGGCGATGGGTGAGGACGCGCAGGACAGCATGGGCGCCCTCGTCGACTACAAGGCCAGGGGCGACACGCTCGACTATCTGGGAACCGAGGATGTCGACGGCACGCAGGCACACAAGCTGCGCCTCACCCGCTCCAACGGCGACATCACCTACGTGTATCTGGATCCGGACTACTTCCTCGAGATCCGCACCGTCAGCCGGCGCATCGAGCACGGCGTGCCCAGGGAGACCGTGACCGACTTCGGTGACTACGAGAAAGTCGAGGGCGTCTATCTGCCGTTTGCGATGGAATCGTACGCCAAGGGCTCGAGCGACAAGGCGAAGGTACAGTTCGACAAGGCCGAGGCCAACGTCGCCCTCGAGGATACGCAGTTCCAGTTCCCGGCGGCTCGCCCGAGCGCGCCCCCCGCAAAGTAACTCTGTCCAGGGAGAGATCCATGCGATTGCAATTCGTAGCACTGGCCGGCGCGCTCGTGCTGGGTGCCAGCGCACTTGCGCAGGCTGACGCGGTGGTGGTCGACTCGGGGGTCATCTCGGGCCTGGGTGCACGCAACATCGGCTCTGCGGCGATGAGCGGGCGTATATCGGCACTCGCCGGCTACGACGACAAATCGGGCAAGGTCACGTTGTTCGTCGGTTCGGCGAGCGGCGGGGTGTGGAAATCGACGGACGGCGCGACCACCTTCAAGCCGGTGTTCGACAAGCAGCCGGTGCAGTCGATCGGCGCGATCGCGGTCGACCCGACCCATCCGCAGAACGTCTGGGTTGGCACCGGCGAGACCTGGACCCGCAACAGCGTCTCCATCGGCGATGGCGTCTACAAGTCGACCGACGGCGGCGAGACCTGGACTCACGTGGGACTGCCGGAATCGGAGCGCGTCGCGCGCATCGTCGTCGATCCGCGCGCGTCGGACACCGTGCTACGCGTGCGTGCCGGGCAAGTTGTGGAGCGATTCTGCCGAGCGCGGCCTGTACAAGACCACCGACGGCGGCAAGAGCTGGGAGCTGGTGCTCAAGGGCGTCGAACCTCTCGACCGGTTGTGCGAGCGTCGCCATAGAGCCGGGTAACCCCGATGTACTGCTCGCCAGCCTGTGGGACTTCCGCCGCAAGGGCTGGACGTTCCGCTCGGGCGGCGACGGCCCCAAGGCGCCTTCCGGCAGCGGCCTGTACCGCAGCAGCGATGGCGGCAAGACCTGGAGCGAGCTCACCACCGAGTCGAGCAAAGGCATGCCGTCCAAGCCCTACGGGCGCATCGCCCTCGCCTACGCCCCGAGCGAGCCGCAGACGGTCTACGCCTTCGTCGAGTCGACCGACTCGGGCCTGTTCATCTCCCATGACGGCGGCTCCACCTGGGAGCGCGGCGACAAGAGCCAGTGGATGGTGTGGCGTCCGTTCTACTTCGCCAACCTGATCGTCGACCCGAAGAACGCCAAGCGGGTCTTCAAGACCGATGGCGCCATGATCCTCAGCGAGGACGGCGGCAAGAGTTTCGCCACCATCGGCGGGTTCAACGGCATGCACGGCGACGTGCACGACGTCTTCATTGACCCCGCCAACTCGCAGCACGTGTTCTCGGGCGACGACGGCGGGCTGTGGATCTCGTACGACGGCGCCAACAAGTGGTGGAAGACGGACAACCTGCCGATCTCGCAGTTCTACCACGTCAGTATCGACAACGCCGATCCCTATCACGTCTACGGCGGCCTGCAGGACAACAGCGCCTGGGTCGGCGACTCGGAGTATCCGGGCGGTATCACCAGCTCGCGCTGGGAGAACATGTTCGGCGGCGACGGCTTCTGGATGTTCGCCGATCCCACCGATCCGAATTACGTGTACGCCGAGGCCCAGGGAGGCACCATCGGGCGGGTCAACATGAAGACCCACGAGACGCGCGACATTCAGCCCAAGCTCGACGCCGAGGGTCTGAAGCTTTATGAGAAGCTGCGCTTCAACTGGAACACGCCGATCGCGCTCTCGCCGCACGATCCGGCGACGCTCTACATCGGCTCGCAGTTCCTGTATCGCTCGCGCGATCACGGCCAGAGCTGGCAGCGCATCTCCCCCGACCTCACCACCAACAACAAGGAGGAGCAGAAGCAGGAGCAGTCCGGTGGCGTCACGGTGGACAACTCCGTGGCGGAGATGCACACCACCATCTACTCGATCAGCGAGTCACCGCTCGCAGCCAGGACCATCTGGGTTGGTACCGACGACGGCAACCTGCAGCTGACGCGTGACGATGGCGCGCACTGGAACAACGTCGTCAAGAACGTGCACGGCGCGCCCAAGGCCCCCTGGGTGAACTGGGTGCAGGCCAGCTCCTTCGCAGGCGGGGACCGCTTACCTGGCGCTCGACCGCCACACGTTCGGCGACATGGCGCCGTACGTGTACGTGACCACGGACTTCGGCAAGACCTGGTCGCCGCTCGTGACCGCGAAGGACCCCAAGGGGGTGCGCGGCTACGCGCACGTGATCAAGGAGGACACCGTCGACCCGAAGCTGCTGTTCCTCGGCACCGAGTTCGGCCTGTGGGTCTCGGTCGACGCGCGGTGCCCACTGGGCGCAGTTCAAGGGCGGCGACATTCCGGACGGTTGCGGTGCGCGATCTCGTGGTTCAGCCGCGCACCAGCGATCTGGTGCTGGCTACCCATGGCCGCGGTATCTGGATAGTCGACGACATCACCCCGCTGCGCAATCTGACGCCGGAGCTCCTCGCCCAGGATGTGAGCTTCGTGTCGGCGCGGCCGGTGCAGCAGCGCATCGAGGCCAACGGCGGCTGGGCGAACGGCGCCGCCGCCTTCGTGGGCGATGATCCGCCGGACGGGGCGGTGATCACCTACTACCAGCGCACCCGTCATCTGTTCGGCAAGCTGGCGATCTCCGTGCTGGATGCCGACGGACACGTGCGTCGGCCAGCTGCCGGCCAGCAGTCGCCGCGGCCTGAACCGCGTGCTGTGGACCATGCATCTCGGGCCGCCACATGTCCCGCCTGCGGTACAGCTCGCCTTCGCCGGAACGCAGGGCCCGCGCGTGCTGCCCGGCAGCTACACAGTTCGCATGGAGGACAACGGCAAGACCTACGATACGAAGATCGACGTCGGACTGGATCGGCGCGTCAAGTGGACGCTCGCCGACCGCCGCGCGCAGTTCGATGCCGCCATGAAGGTCTACACGCTGTTCAACGACGAGTCGGCGCTGTTCGCGCAGATCGTCGGCTTGCGCGAGCAGGTTGCCGCGGCCGGCAAGGGACGCACCGAACAGGACCCGGTGGCGAAGAAGCTCACGAAGTTCGATCACCAGCTCGATGATGTGCGCAAGAAGATCGTGGCCACCACCGAAGGGGGTGCGATTACCGGCGAGGAACGCCTGCGCGAGCACACCGACCAGCTCTACGGTGCCATCACCCAGTGGGACGGACCGCCCTCGAACTACGCGCTCGATAACATTACCGGGCTGCGCTCGCAGCTCGCCGATGTCACCACGGAGTTCAACAAGCTCACCGCCAAGGAGCTGCCGGGCCTCAACGCCGCGCTCAAGGACAGTGGCAAGACCCTCGCCGTACCTGCTCCGACGGCGTTCGACGACGAGGACACGGGTGGCGGCGGCCGCGCCGCCGGGCGGCTCGACCCGGACGCGACGGGCGAGGTCAGCTTCCCGGCGAACCTGCAGCTGTGGAATTGTTGAATTGCCGGCTGCGCCTTCAGTCTTACTTGCGCAGGGTGAACTCGGCGCTGCAGTAGGGGCACTTCGCCCAGCCGCTGTCCCTGATCGGCAGATATACCCGCGGGTGCGAGTTCCACAGGTACATCTGCGGCATCGGGCACGATAGCGGCAGATCGTCCTCGCTGACGTCGTAGTGGTTCTGCGCGTTGGGCTGAATCAGTGGCCGGGGAGTCGCGGTCATGGTTGTCGGTCGCGCTGCGCGGGACGAAAGCGGATTATACCTGCGCCGCGGGCGCATCAGGGCCCATGGTGGCATCCCAGATCGCGCGAAACTTCAGCGCGCAGCGCGCTGAAGTCCCCCGCCGGCACGAGCGCCGGGGCTCCAGCGAGGGCCAGGTGGTGCGCGGTGGCGCGGTAGGCGCGATAGGCGCCGGTCAGGACATCGACCTGCGCCTGCGGGACCAGATCCGCGGAAGCCACCGATTCGAGCTGGCGGATGGTATCGGCGAACATCACCACCGGCGGATAGCGCGCGGCCCAGTGCAGTGCCCAGTACTGGGCGAGAAACTCGATGTCGGCGATACCGCCCGGATCCTGCTTGATGTCGAAGCGTTCGGCGCCGCCTCGCGACAGCTCACGCCGCATGCGCTCGCGCATGCGGCGCACCTCGGTGTGCAGTGTGTCACGGCGCACGTGGTGGCAGAGCACCTCGAGCCGGACGCGCTCGAGCTCGGCACGCAGCCCCGGCGAGCCCGCCACGCTGCGGGCGTGCAGCAGCGCCTGATGTTCCCAGGTCCAGGCCTCACGGCGCTGATACTCGCCGAACGCCTCGATGTTGGTGACCAGCAGCCCTCCCTTGCCGCTGGGGCGCAACCGCACATCCACCTCGTAGAGCCGCCCGGCGGCCGAGTGCATGGTGAGCAGGTGCATGATGCGCTGCGCCAGCCGCACGAAAAACAGCTGGTTGTCGATCGGGCGTTCGCCGCTCGTCTCCTGAGGCTCGCCGCGCGAGTCGTGCAGAAACACCAGGTCGAGATCCGAGGAATAGCCGAGCTCCATGCCGCCGAGCTTGCCGTAGCCGAGCGCACAGATGTTCACCGTGCGCGCCGCGCCCGCCTCGGCGCAGGTAGGCACGCCGAACTGCGCGGTCATCTGCCGCCAGGCGAGCTCTAAGGCCTGCTCGACGATCAATTCGGCGACGTCGGTGAGCCGGTCGCTCACCTGCATCAACGCCATGGCGCCGGACAGGTCGGCGACCGCGATGCGGAATAACGCCGCGCTCTGAAAGTGCCGCAGCGCCTCCACCTGCCGCTCCGGGTCGTCCTCCGTGAGCTGTTCCATGCGCAGCTGCAGTTCGCGCGCGAGCCCCGCGCGCGTCGGCAGTTGCGACAGCAGCCGCTCGTCGATCAGCTCATCGAGCAGCAGCGGATGCGCGGCGATCTGTGCGGCCAGGAATTCCCCGTGCGCCACCAGCTCGACGAGCCGCTTGCGCGCCGGCCGGTTCTCGCGCAGCAGCGCGAAATACGCCGAGCGCTTACCCGTGGCCTCGATGATCGACAGAACCCTGCGCAACACCACCAGTTGTGCATTGCTGGCCGCCACGTCCGCGAGCAGCACCGGCAGCAGCCCCTGCAGGCGTTTGCGGCCCGGCTCGTCGAGCCTGCGGACCAGCGCGGAGGAGCGCAGCTCGAGCAGCAGCCGTGCAACCTCGTGGGGGTCGGTATAGCCGGCGTCGGAGAGCGAGTCGGCGAGCGCCGCGGTCTCGGCGTGTGTATCCCAAAGCCGGCCCAGGTCGATTCTGACGGCGGCGTCGTCGGGCGCGCCGCCGCCGGACAGCAGCGCCCGGAAATGCGCGCGCACGCGCTCGCGGTGTGCGTTCAGCTCGCCCATGAGCGCAGGCCAGTCGGCCGTGCCCATGGAGAGCGCGATGCGCTCGCGCGCCAGCGGCGAGAGCGGCAACGCATGCACCTGCTCATCGCGCAGCATCTGCAGGCGGTTCTCGAGGCGCCGCAGGTAGACATACGCCGCCTCGAGCTCGACGACCGCCTCCCCGGGCAGTGCCCGCGACTCCCCGAGGCGTGTCAGGGCGGTACGCAGTGCCGTGGTCTGCAGGCGCGGTTCGCGGCCGCCGCGCGTCAGCTGCAGCGCCTGCACGATGAACTCGATCTCGCGGATCCCGCCGGGCCCGAGCTTGATGTCGTCGGCGAGCTCGCGCCGCTCGACCTCACGGCGAATGAGCGCCTGCATCTCGCGCAGGCTCTCGAATACTCCGTAGTCCAGATAGCGGCGGTAGACGAACGGACGCACCGCGGCCGCCTCGATCGCAGCCCAACATTCGGGCGCGGTGATCGCCCGCGCCTTGACGTAGGCGTAGCGCTCCCAGTCGCGCCCATGGCGCGGCAGGTAGTCTTCGAAGGATGCGAAGCTCGCCACCAGGGGGCCGGAGTCCCCGAAGGGCCGCAGCCGCAGGTCGACCCGCAGTACGAAGCCGTCGGCGGTCGGGGCCTCGAGCAGCCGAATCAACCCCTGACTTAAGCGCGTGAAGAACTCCTCGTTGGCGATGGCGCGCGTGCCGTCGGTGTCGCCGTGCTCGGGAAAGAGCAGCACCAGGTCGACGTCCGAGGAGAAGTTGAGCTCAGCGCCGCCGAGCTTGCCCATGCCGACGATCACCAGCGGCTGCAGCTCGCCCGATGCCGAGCGCGGCTCGCCGTAGCGCGCCACGAGCGACTGCCGCGCAAACCCCAGGGCGGTGTTGATGGCCGCGTCCGCAAACGCACTCAGGCCCGCGAGCGTCTCCTCGAGGTCCGCCCAGCCGGCGAGATCGCGCCAGGCGATACGCAGCAGCTCGCGGCGGCGCCAGCGCCGCAGCAGGCTTTGCGCCTGCGCTTCGGAAACGGTTGCATCGCACTGCGGCGCCCGTGCGCCGAGCTCGTGGGCCGAGAGGCGCCGGCGCAGGCCGCCGTCCGCCAGCAGCGCGGCGAACAGCAGCGGATCGCTGCTGCAGGATTGGGCGAGAAAATCGCTCATCGCGAATACCCGCGCCACGGAGTCGCGGAGCTCGGGCGCCGCGCCCGCGAGCGCCGCGCGGGAGGCCTCGTGCGCGCTGAGCGGATCAAGAGCGCGCGCGGTGAGCGCTGCGAGCTCAGCGCTCAGCGGCCGTCTCGGAGATCAATTCCAGACGTTGCCCCCGAGGTCGTGCACCGCTGCGGTGTCGAGACGCCGGCTCAATCCGCGGAAATGCGAGGAAGTGGTGTAGACCTGTGCGCCGTCGGACGCGTCGATGGAAGCCGCCGCGCCCTCGATCAGACTGTTGTCGATGTGGACGTTGGCGGCGCGCGCCGACACCCCGACGCCGGTGGCGGTGATGCGGCTGTTGGTGATGTGCAGCTCGCACCCGTCCTCGGCGCTGACCGCATCGCCCTGGAACTGCAGGTTGCGATTGTCGATGTGCAGCAGCCGTGCGCCCTGGCACACGATCGGCTCGTGGCGCAGCTCCACGGGTGCGTTGGTGATGGCCGCATCGCGCGCCGTGGCGGATGCAGACGCCGGTGCGGCAGAGCCGGCTTCGATGGTGTAGCCGGGACCTGCCTCGAGTACTTGCCCGGCGATCGGCTTGGGTGCCCCGGCGCGCAGCGCCGCGGAGGTGAAGCGCGGCGGCTGGGCCCCCGCAGGGGGCGTTCCCGGGGGCTGCGAATCGGCAGGCTGCGCCGCCTCACCGGCAGTGGCGGCCTGGGTCTCGGCGGCGGAAGACCCCGGGGCGCCGGCCGGGGCGGGCGGTACAGTGGCGGCGGGCGCAGCAGTGCTGGTTGTCTGGGGCGCGGAGCCCGCGGGGTTGGCGGCAGGCGCAGGCGCGGCGGGGACGCCGGCGACCACCTGGTCGAGGCGCACCATGCGCAGCTCGCCCGTGTCTTTCATGCGCAGCGTGAAAGTACGGCTCTGTGGATCGGCGGCCACGATCTCGACGCGGTCGTTGCGCTCGAGCGCGGCGCGCGCCCAGGTCATTTCATCCTGCCCCTGGCGGCTGCACGCAGCGAGCGCAAGGAGCCCGAGGCACCCCACGGCGGCGAATGCGCGGGAGTTGACGATGGCCATGACGAGCCTCCTTGGAAGAGCGTCTCCCAGAGGGGTCACGATAAACCGCGGGCGCAGGTACGGGAAGTGGCCGCGCGCCGACACCAGGGCCAAAAAACAGGCCCCACGAGGGGGCCTGCTAATGATGCGCGGAATAGGGGGTCTTGTTCCGCGTCTTTCGGGGCAGCGGCCGGCTGTGAGCCGGCCGCGAACCCTTAACTGTTATGTAAAGCCTAGCGGCTGTCTGTTACAGAATCGATACCTCTTTAGAGAGGGTCTCTACATGTCCATTCCGCCCATGCCCGGAGGCGGTCCGCCATGGCTGTGCTCATCGTCCTTCGGAGCCTCGGCCACCATGACCTCGGTCGTCAGCAACAGACCGGCCACGGAGGCGGCATTCTGCAGTGCAAGACGGGTCACCTTGGTCGGGTCCAGGATGCCGGCTTCCAGCATGTCGCCGAACTCGCCCTTGGCGGCGTTGTAACCAAATGCGCCCTTGCCCTCCTTGACGCGGTTCAGGACCACCGCCGCATCCTCGCCGGCGTTATCGACGATCTGGCGCAGCGGCTCCTCGATCGAGCGGGCCAGGATGCGTATGCCGACCGTCTGGTCCTCGTTGGCGCCCTCGAGCTTGTCGAGCGCCTTCTGCGCGCGGATCAGCGCCACACCGCCACCCGGTACCACGCCTTCCTCGACCGCTGCGCGCGTCGCGTGCAGCGCGTCCTCGACGCGGGCCTTCTTCTCCTTCATCTCGATCTCGGTCGCGGCACCGACCTTGATCAGGGCAACGCCGCCGGAGAGCTTGGCGACACGCTCCTGCAGCTTCTCCTTGTCGTAGTCGGAGGTGGCCTCTTCGGCCTGCTGGCGGATCGACTCGATGCGCGCCTTGATGTCGGACGCCTTGCCGTGGCCGTCGATGATCGTGGTGTTTTCCTTCTCCACGACGACCTTCTTCGCCTCGCCGAGATCATTCAGCGTCGCCTTCTCGAGCGACAGGCCGACCTCGTCGGAGATCACCGTGCCGCCGGTGAGCGTGGCGATGTCCTGCAGCATGGCCTTGCGACGGTCGCCGAAGCCCGGCGCCTTGACGGAAGCCACCTTGAGGATGCCGCGGATGTTGTTGACCACCAGCGTCGCCAGCGCCTCACCCTCGAGGTCCTCGGCGATCACCAGCAGCGGACGGCCGGCCTTGGCCACGCTCTCGAGCAGCGGCAGCATCTCGCGGATGTTGGAGATCTTCTTGTCGACCAGCAGGATTACCGGCTTTTCGAGCTCGGCGGTCTGGTTCTGCTGATTGTTGATGAAGTACGGGGAGAGGTAGCCGCGGTCGAACTGCATGCCCTCGACCACTTCCAGCTCGTTATCCAGTCCCGAGCCTTCCTCGACCGTGATCACGCCTTCCTTGCCGACCTTCTCCATCGCCTCGGCGATGGTCTTGCCGATCGACTCATCGGCGTTGGCGGAGATCGTGCCGACCTGGGCGATCGCCTTGGAGTCCTTGCAGGGCTTGGAGAGCTTCTTCAGCTCCTCCACGGCGGCAATGACGCCCTTGTCGATGCCGCGCTTGACGTCCATCGGGTTGCGGCCCGAGGAGACGGCCTTGAGGCCCTCGCGGATGATCGCCTGGGCGAGCACGGTGGCGGTGGTGGTGCCGTCGCCCGCCTCGTCGGAGGTGTTGGACGCGACTTCCTTCACCATCTGCGCGCCCATGTTCTCGAACTTGTCCTTCAGCTCGATCTCCTTGGCGACCGAGACACCGTCCTTGGTGATGGTGGGGGCGCCGAAGCTCTTCTCGAGCACGGCGTTGCGGCCCTTGGGGCCGAGAGTTGCCTTGACGGCGTTGGCGAGGACGTTGACACCCTTGAACATGCGGGCGCGAGCGTCATCGCTGAAACGGACTTCTTTGGCTGCCATTGTCGTGATCCTCGTTACTTGCCTTCAATCACGGCCATGACGTCTTCTTCGCGCATGACCACCAGGTCTTCACCGTCGACCTTGACCTCGTTCCCGCTGTACTTGCCGAACAGGATCTTGTCGCCGACCTTCACATCGAGCGGCCGCACTGTGCCGTCTTCGAGAATCTTGCCTTTGCCGACCGCGATGATCTTTCCCTGCATCGGCTTCTCAGCCGCGGTATCGGGAATGACGATGCCACCCGGGGAGGTACGCTCCTCTTCCAGGCGTTTCACGATGACGCGGTCATGAAGAGGACGAATCTTCATGGGTGTTCGCTCCTTAAAACTCTTGATGGTTGGGTAGGTTATAGCGGGAGGGGTCTTATTAGCACTCCGCCCGTATGGCTGCTAATAATAGGGAGGAGCCCCGTGAATTCAAGTCATCCGGGGGCTTTTTTGCGATCATGGAGGGCAATGGGCTTGGGCTTAGGCGGATTGAACCCCAGTTCCTGCCACTCATCCGAGGCTTGAGCTATAACCGGCGCTGGCTATGGCGACCCTGACCCGACATATTCTGGTTACCGCCCTGCTGCTGCTCTGCCTGCCAGCGGCGTGGGCCCAGAGCAGCCCGGCGACAGCGGCGCCCAAGGGCGACGGCTCCTTCCTGAACGGGCTCAAGGCGGCCAATGACAACTTCCTGCCGGCCGACCAGGCGTTTCGCTTCGACGCCCTGCCCGAGGGGAGCGATGGCGTCCGGCTGAACTGGGAGATCGCCGACGGGTACTACCTGTACCGGACGCGCATCAAGGTCGCGAGCCCGAGCACCCAGGCGCAGCTTGGCGCGCTGCAGATGCCGACGGGCCAGTTCAAGACCGACGAGTACTTCGGGCGTCAGGAGATCTACCACCACGAGCTCATCGCGACGGTGCCGGTCGCGCGCGCCACGGGTGGCAATCTCACCCTCCCGCTGCAAGTGACCTACCAGGGTTGCGCGGACGCCGGGCTCTGCTATCCCCCCATTACCAAGACCGTCACGGTGACCCTTGCGGGTGGACCGGGAAGTGCCTCCGTTGCACCGGGTCCAGGCGCGAACGCCGCTGGGACCCCGAGCTCCGGCAGCGCTGGTCTCGAGGGAGACTGGTTCGCGGGGCTCATCCGCAGCGGGAATTTCTTCGCCATGCTCGGCTGGTTCTATCTCGCAGGTCTTGCGCTCTCCTGCACGCCGTGCGTTCTGCCGATGGTGCCGATTCTTTCCGGGATCATCGCCGGGGCCGGCAGCCGCGTGAGCACCGGGCGGGCCTTCGGCCTGTCGGTCGCGTATGTGCTCGGGATGGCATTGACCTACACGCTCGCGGGCATCGCGTGCGCGGCCGCCGGGCGGCAGGTTCAGGCGGTGTTCCAGCAGTGGTGGGTGCTGGTGCTGTTCGCGGCAGTGTTCGTCGCTCTCGCGCTCTCGATGTTCGGTCTGTTCACCCTGCAGATGCCGGTCGCCATTCAGACGCGCATTGCCACCCTCAGTAACCGCCAGTCCGGGGGCAACTTCGGCAGTGTCGCACTGATGGGCGCCCTCTCGGCGCTGATCGTCACCACCTGCGTGGGACCTGCGCTGGTGGGTGCGCTGCTGGTCATCAGCCAGACCGGGCAGATGGCGCGCGGCGGTGCGGCGCTGTTCGTCATGAGCATCGGCATGGGAACGCCCCTGCTGGCAGTGGGCGCCTCGGCGGGCAAGCTCCTGCCGAAGGCCGGCCCGTGGATGGACACGGTCAAGAAGCTCTTCGGCGTCATGATGCTCGCGGTAGCCGCGTGGCTGCTGGCGCGCGCCGTCCCCGAGCGCCTGACGCTGCTCTTGTGGGCGGTGCCGGCACTGAGCCTGGCATGGATCCTGTGGACACAGACCCGCCGCCCGTCGGTCGCGGCGTGGGCCGCGCGCAGCGTCGGCCTCGCGGCGGCGCTCTATGGCGTGACGCTCGCGGCGGGTGCTGCGCTGGGCGGCACCGATCCCCTGGCGCCGATTCCCGCCCTCGCGGGCCGCTCCCACGCGCTCGCGTTCCGCAGCATCGGCTCGGTGGCGGATCTGGATCGCGAGGTGGCCGACGCGAGGGCCCACGGTCGGGGCGTGCTGGTGGATTTCTCCGCCGCCTGGTGCACCTCGTGCAAGGAGATGGAGCGCTATACGTTCACCGATAAGGGGGTGCAGAGTGCGCTCGCCGGCACCGCGCTGCTGCGCGCCGATGTGACCGACAACAATGCGGACGATCAGGCGCTGCTGAAGCACTTCGGCATATTCGGTCCCCCCACGATCGCCTTCTATGGCCGCGATGGGCACGAACGCACCCAATATCGGGTGGTCGGCTACATGAAGGCGGATGCGTTTGCGGCTCGCGCACGGGCTGCACTCCAAGCTCCTCCGTGAGCAGCCCCCGGATCACGGGCGCCAGCCTGCTGGCGGGCGCGGTGCTGCTCGTCGCCGCCGGCGCCCTCGGCTTCTGGGTACAACGGATAGAGCGGCCGACCTCATCCTTGCGTGTCGCACCCACCCGCAGCGTGCGAAAAGCCCCAGGTGCCTCGGCCCCCGTGGCAAGCGCGCCGCGCGCAATCCCGGAGCGGCTGCCGGATTTCGTGCTACCCGGACTGGATGGGGCCCCGCACCGGTTGTCCGAGTGGAAAGGGCGCCCCCTGGTGGTGAACTTCTGGGCGACCTGGTGCGAGCCCTGTCGACACGAAATGCCCCTGCTTGAGGAAATCCATCGGAAATATGCCAAAGATGGTATCGAAATTGTGGGTATCGCCGTCGATTATCGTGAGCCCGTCGAGAAATTCGTACACCAGCTGGGGATTGAGTACCCGGTACTCATCGGCGACAAGGGCGGCCTCGCGGCGGTCACGGCATTCGGCATGGACACCGTGCTCCCCTTCAGCGTCTTTGCGGATCGCGACGGGCAGATCGTGACGCTCAAGATCGGGGAGTTGCATCGCGACGAGGCGGACTTCATCCTCGCTCGCCTGATCGAGCTCGACCGGGGACGCGCCAGCCTCACGGCCGTGCGGGAGCAGATCGCCGACGGGATGCACCGCTTCGCGCTCACCAGGGCGGCCTCCGGGGGCAGCAGTCCTCAATAGACCAAGTCCTGCGAGATCCTCGCAAATCGGCGCATGAAGTATGCAAATAGGCGCGAATTAGGTTACATTCGCGCCGCTTGCCTGCGAGCGCGACCCTAAGAAGACGCATCCCTCATGGCCCGAGTGCTGTTGTTGAACGGCCCCAACCTCAATCTGCTCGGCACGCGGGAGCCCGAGGTGTACGGCAGCGATACCCTGGAGTCGATCGAGAAGCGCTGCGCCGACGTGGCGCGCGCGGCCGGCCACGAGCTGGTCGCGTTCCAGAGTAACGCCGAGCACGAGTTGATCGGGCGCGTACAACAGGCGCCCGCCGCGGGCGTGAGCTTTCTGATCGTGAATCCAGGCGGGTTCACCCACACCAGCATCGCACTGCGCGACGCACTGTGTGCGGTGCGTTTGCCGTTCATCGAAGTACATCTGTCCAACACGCAGGCCCGCGAGCCGTTCCGGCGGCACTCCTATTTTTCGGACATCGCCGTTGGGGTGATTACCGGTCTCGGCGCTCTCGGTTACGAGCTCGCGGTGCGCGCCGCCGTGCAGCGGCTCGCGCCTTCGGCCTGAAGCAGACGACTTAGTCGGTCCGACACTCATCCCTGGGGAGCATTCCCGGCATGGACATCCGAAAAATCAAGAAACTGATCGAGCTGCTGCAAGAGTCCGGCATCGCGGAGATCGAGATCAAGGAAGGCGAGGAAGCGGTACGCATCAGCCGCCTGGGCGCCGCGATGCCCACCATCATGCATCCCCAGTTGATGCACACCGCGGGCGCCATGCCCGGGGCTCTGCCGGCGCGCCTGCCGGAAGCGGCGCCCGCCGCACACGCCGACGGCGGCGCCGGCAAGCCGAAGCCGAACGAGCACGTGATCACCGCGCCGATGGTGGGCACCTTCTACGCGTCGCCTTCGCCCGGAGCGCCGCCCTTCGTCGAGATCGGCGACGAAATCAAGGTCGGCCACGTGCTGTGCATCATCGAGGCGATGAAGATGATGAACCAGATCGAAGCCGACAAGTCCGGGCGCATCGCTTCGATCATGGCGCGCAACGGCGACCCGGTCGAATTCGGCCAACCGTTGTTCGTCATCGAATAAGCGGGCCATGATCGAGAAGCTGGTCATCGCCAATCGCGGCGAGATCGCCCTGCGGATCCTGCGGGCGTGTCGCGAGCTCAACATCAAGACGGTGGCCGTGCATTCCACCGCCGACTACAGCTTGAAGCACGTGCTGCTCGCCGACGAGTCAGTGTGCATCGGCCCGCCCCCTTCCGCGGGCAGCTACCTCAACATGCCGGCGATCATCTCCGCCGCCGAGGTCACCGACTCGGTCGCGATCCATCCGGGGTACGGCTTCCTGTCCGAGAACGCGGACTTTGCCGAGCGCGTGGAGAACAGCGGCTTCGTGTTCGTCGGACCCAAGGCCGAGACGATCCGCACCATGGGCGACAAGGTGTCGGCGATCCGGGTCATGAAGTCCCACGGCGTGCCGTGCGTGCCCGGTTCCGACGGGTCCCTGGGGGAGGATGCCGACGAGAACCTGCGCGTGGCGCGCGACATCGGCTATCCGGTCATCATCAAGGCCTCCGGCGGCGGCGGTGGCCGCGGCATGCGTGTGGTGCACAGCGAAGCCTCGCTCCTCAACGCGATCGGCATCACCCGGGCGGAGGCCCGCGCCGCCTTCGGCAACGACCAGGTCTACATGGAGAAGTTTCTCGAGCGGCCGCGGCACATCGAGTTTCAGGTTCTCGGGGATGCGTACGGCAACGTCATCCACCTGGGCGAGCGCGACTGCTCGATGCAGCGCCGCCACCAGAAGGTGATCGAGGAAGCGCCGGCGCCCGGCATCACGCTACGGCAGCGCAAGCTGATGGGGGATCGCTGCGTCGAGGCGTGTCGCGCAGTCGGCTACCGCAGCGCCGGCACGCTCGAGTTCCTCTACCAGGACGCGGAGTTCTACTTCATCGAGATGAACACCCGGATCCAGGTGGAGCATCCGGTGACCGAGCTCATCACGGGCATCGACCTCGTGAAAGCCCAGCTGCTGATCGCCAGTGGCGAGCGCCTGCAGTACGCGCAAAGCGACGTGCAGTTCCGTGGACACGCCATGGAGTGCCGCATCAACGCCGAGGACCCCAAGACTTTCATGCCCTCGCCGGGACCGATCCGGCTGTGGCATGCGCCTGGCGGCCCGGGCATCCGTGTCGATAGCCATGTCTACTCGGGCTACAACGTACCGCCCTTCTACGACTCGCTCATAGCCAAGGTGATCGCCCACGGCGATACGCGCGAGACCGCGATCGCGCGCATGAAGAACGCGCTCGCGGAGATGGTGATCGAGGGAATCAAGACCAACGCGGCGCTGCACCAGGAAATCTGCAACCACGCCGCGTTCCAGAAAGGCGGCACCGACATTCACTATCTGGAACGGCGGCTGGGATTGCGGTGAGCCGCGGCACGCGGTGATGGCTGGGTGCTGACGCTGTCGTTCGAGCTGGGGTCGCTCGACCCGGAGGCTGCCGAGAGCGCCTGCGTGGCCTGCGGAGCCACCGCCGTGACCTTCGCCGACTCACGCGATGATCCGGTGCTCGAGCCTCTGCCGGGCGAGTTGCGCCTCTGGCCGCGCACACGCCTCACGGCCCTGTTCGTCGACGCTGCGGATCCCGGTGCGCTCGCCGCTGCCCTCGGCGGGGCACTCGGTGTGAGCGTCGCGCTCATCCGCGTCCAGCCGCTCGCCGACCGTGCCTGGGAGCGTGAATGGCTCAAGGACTACCACGCGCTGCGCTTCGGCGAGCGGTTATGGGTGTGTCCGAGCCACGAGCGCGTCACCGCGCCTGGCGCGGTGGTGGTGAGCCTAGACCCGGGGCTCGCGTTCGGGACCGGCACGCACGCCAGTACCGCGCTATGTCTCAGGTGGCTTGACGCGCATGCGGATCTGTTGCGCGCGCCAGGCGGGCACTCCGGTGCACGCGTCATCGATTACGGCTGCGGTTCGGGTGTGCTGGCGCTCGCCGCCGCGCAGCTCGGAGCGGCGTGCGTCGATTGCTTCGACATCGATCCGCAAGCGCTCATCGCCACCGCTGACAATGCGCGCACCAACGGCATCGCCGACCGGCTGCGGGTTCACGGCAACGCCGGGGAGCTGCCGCGCGGGGTCGACGTATTATTGGCGAATATCCTCGCCGGACCCTTGTGCGAGCTTGCGCCCGCGTTCGCTCAGCTGGTGCGCCCCGCTGGCGAGGTGGTGCTCGCGGGCCTCATGCAGCACGAGGCCGCGGAGGTGACAGCCGCTTACGCCGCGTGTTTTGATGTCGCCCGGTTCGGCGAATGCGAGGAGTGGGTCTGTCTCAGCGGGCGGCGCCGCTTAAGGTTCGGCGCCCGCGGGTGAGCGATGTTCACGGTCTGCCCAAAGTGCGCCCTGAGACTGGTGGTTACCGCCGCTGATCTGCGCGTGGCTCAGGGCTACGTGCGCTGCGGGCGCTGCTCGAACGTGTTCAATGCGCTGGCGCAGCTCTCCGAGGAGCGCCAATCGGTCGCCGCCACCGAGCCCGAGACACCGCCCGAGCCGCCCGCGCAGGCGCACCGGGAACCGGCGACGGAGGCTCCGACCGACGAGGGGGCCATTCCGGAAGACGCCCTCGAGTTCAACCCCGCAACGACCGATGCGGCATCGGTGTTCGTGCAGCCACCGCCCGATCCGCAATGGACCGCGGCGACGGGCTCCTTCAAGGAGCTGGTGGCGGCCCAGGAGCCGCCGGCGGCCACGAGTGAGCAGGTCGACGTGGAGATCGACGCGAGCCTGCTGGGCGAGCTGGTGCAGGGCGCGCGGCCGGCACCCGCGAGCGCGCTGGCGGCCCCGCAGCCCGCACCCCCGGCAAGCGTGAGCCCGGCGCCGGGCGCTGCGCCTGCGAGCGTGCCCCGCCGGGCGGGACATCCCCGGCCCGGATCCGGTGCGGCAGCCACCCCACCACCGCCCGCGCGCGCGGCCGAGCCGCCGCGCACCCCGGCGGCCACGGTGGCGCAACCTCCGGACCTGCCCTTGCCGCCCCCCGAGTCCAGCGCCGCCTCGTCCGCGGCGCGCTCAGCCCGCGCACGCCTCACGCTCGCCTGGACGGGTGGCGTGGTACTCATGGCGCTGCTGCTTGCGGTGCAGATCGTCAATCACCGCCGCGACGCTCTCGCGATCAACCCACGCCTCAATCGCCCGCTCGCCTCGCTGTACGGGGCGCTCGGCGTGTCGCTCGTACCACACTGGGATCTGCATGCGTACGACATCCGCCAACTCGGTGCAAGGGTAGCCCCAGGCGGCGTGAGCTCGATCACCGTGGGCGCGAGCGTGCGCAACTTAGGTCCGCGGCCACAGCCCTTGCCGCTGCTGCGCGTCACCCTGCAGGATCGCTTCGGCAATCGCATCGCCTCGCGCGACGTGCAGCCGCGCGAGTACCTGCCGGCCTCGGTTGCCGCGACCTCGCTGCTCGCCCCCGATCAGCGCGTCGACGCCGAAATAGCGTTCGTCGATCCGGGATCGAACGCCGTAGGCTTCGAGCTCGATGCCTGCCTGCCGGTCCGCGGCGGGGTCGCCTGCGCCAACGACGCGACGTCCCGCTAGGTGCGCCGTGCGCATCGGGCCCTACATCTTGCGCTCCCCGGTCGTACTCGCGCCGATGGCCGGTGTAACCGACCGGCCGTTCCGTATGCTGTGTCGCAAGCTCGGCGCAGGGCTCGCCGCCTCCGAGATGCTCACCTCGGATACGCGTCTGTGGAGCACGCCCAAATCACGCCACCGTATGAACCACGAAGGCGAGCCCGAACCGCGCGTGGTTCAGCTCGCGGGTGCCGACCCTGGCGCGCTCGCCGAGGCCGCGCGGCTCAATGTGGCGCTCGGCGCCCAGATCATCGATCTGAACATGGGCTGCCCGGCAAAGAAAGTCTGCGGGAAGCTGTGCGGTTCGGCGCTGCTCACCGACGAGTCACTCGTGACGCGGATTCTCGCGACCGTGGTGGCCGCGGTGAACGTACCCGTGACGCTCAAGATCCGCACCGGCTGGGACCGCGAGCACGTGAACGGCGTGAACATTGCATGCATCGCGGAAGCCTGCGGCATCGCAGCGCTCGCGGTTCATGGACGTACGCGCGCCGATTACTTCGCCGGAACGGCCGAATACGCCACGATCCGCGCCATCAAGGCGCGCGTGCGCATCCCGGTGTTCGCCAACGGCGACATCACCGGCGCGGAAAAATCGCGCGAGGTACTTGATTTCACCGGCGCGGACGGAGTAATGATCGGTCGCGCGAGTCACGGCGCGCCATGGATCTTTCGCGCTGTCAACGCCCATCTCGAATCAGGAATTGCGACGCCGGCACTTCTGCGCGCCGAAGTGCGTGATATGATTCTTGCGCATCTCGACTCGGTGTACTTCTTTTACGGCGAGGAGACCGGAGTCCGGATCGCGCGCAAACATCTCGGCTGGTACTGCGAGCAGCTGCTTGACGAAGCGGCGCAGGTCCGCCGGGACCTGATGGTGGCTGCGAACACCGCCGCACAGTTCGCGCAGGCGCTTAAGCATTTCGACCAATGGGTGGATGGGGCCGCAGTGGCGGCCTGATGAGTGTTTTTTTCGCTGGGGGGACCCATGACGGCAAAGAAAAAGACTCGGGCTCGTGAAGCCGCCTCTTCGCGGGTCAACGGCCGCGAGCTGCCGCTGCGCAATCACGCCGAGCGCGCACTGAGCGACTACTTCACCAGCCTCCACGGTCATCGGCCCTCCCACCTGTACGACCTGGTGCTGCGCGAGGTCGAGGAGCCGCTGTTCCGCGTGGTGCTCGACTACGCACAGGGCAACCAGAGTCGCGCCGCCGGGATCCTCGGCATCAATCGCGGTACGCTGCGTAAGAAGCTGAAGCAATTCGGACTTGCCGGCTCCTGAAGCCGCGGGGTCGTCCCGCGGCGCTCACCGCAGCGCTTAGCCGCCATGAGGGGCTGAAACCGGATGTCGCCGCCCGTACGCCGCGCATTGCTCTCGGTCTCCGACAAGAGCGGACTCATTGAGTTTGCGCGCGAGCTCCAACGGCGCGGCGTGGAGATCCTCTCCACCGGCGGTACTGCCCGCCTGCTCGCAGAGAACGGCCTCGCCCACCGCGAGGTTGCCGCGGTCACCGGTTTCCCGGAGATCATGGACGGACGCGTCAAGACCCTGCACCCGAAGATTCACGGCGGACTCCTCGGCCGGCGCGGCATCGACGACGGCATCATGATGCAGCACGGCATCGCGCCCATCGACCTGCTGGTGGTGAACCTCTACCCGTTCGCACAGGCTATCGCGCGCCCCAGCTGCAGCTTCGCTGACGCGGTCGAGCACATCGACATCGGCGGCCCCGCCATGGTGCGCGCGGCCGCCAAGAATCACGAATCGGTGCTGGTGGTGGTCGACCCGGCGGACTACCCCCTGGTGTTGAAGGAACTCGACACGCACCAGGGCGGAAGCGACATCGGCACGCGCACGCGACTGGCCGCCAAGGCCTTCGCGCACACGGCACGCTACGACACGGTGGTCGCCGGCTACCTGTCGGCGCGCCAGCCACTCGCGGCCGAGCCGTTCCCCGCGGCCCTGGCACTCATCTTCGAGAAGGTGCAGGAGCTGCGTTACGGCGAGAACCCGCAGCAGCGCGCGGCCTTCTACCGCGAGCCGCTGGCGCACGGGGCGAGCATCGCCACCGCGCGCGTGCTGCAGGGCAAGGAGCTGTCGTTCAACAACATCGCGGATGCCGACACGGCCATCGAGTGCGTGCGCCAGTTCGGCGCGTGCGCCTGCGTCATCGTCAAGCACGCCAACCCCTGCGGCGTGGCGCTGGCGGACACACCGCTCGCGGCCTATGAGGGCGCGTACCGTACCGACCCGACTTCGGCCTTCGGCGGCATCATCGCCTTCAACCGCGAGCTGGACGCGGCGACGGCGCGCCTCATCAGCGAACGCCAGTTCGTCGAAGTACTGGCCGCCCCGGCGGTGCATCCGCAGGCAGCGCGCCTGCTGGCGGCCAAACCCAACCTGCGGGTACTCGTGCTCGGGGAGCTCGCGGGCGGCGCCGGCCGTGAGCTCGAGTATCGCAGCGTCACGGGCGGACTACTGGCACAGACGCGCGACGTCGCGGAGCTTGCGGCCGGCGAGCTCAGCGTGCCTACGCGCCGCAAGCCGACTGCCGCCGAGCTCGCGGACCTCAGATTCGCGTGGACGGTCGCCCGATTCGTGAAGTCGAACGCCATCGTCTATGCGCGCGGCGGCGCCACCCTCGGGGTGGGCGCCGGGCAGATGAGCCGCATCTACTCCACACGCATCGCGGCGATGAAGGCGGCCGATGAAAAACTCCCGCTCGCCGGCGCCGTGATGGCCTCGGACGCCTTCTTCCCGTTCCGCGACAATCTCGACGTCGCCGCCGGCTACGGCATCCGCGCCGTTATCTCCCCCGGCGGCAGCGTGCGCGACGCGGAGGTGATCGCGGCGGCGGACGAGCACGACATGGCCATGGTGTTCACCGGTATGCGTCACTTCCGGCACTGATGCGGCCGCGCGGCTCATGAGAGTCCTGATCGTGGGCGGCGGCGGCCGCGAGCATGCGCTGGCGTGGAAGTGCGCCGCCTCGCCGCGCGTCACCGAGGTGCTGGTGGCTCCCGGAAATGCCGGCACCGCGCAGGAACCCCGGACGCGCAACCTCGAAACGCCCGCCGAGGACATCGGCGGACTCGTACGCCTGGCGCAAGCCGAGCGTGTCGATCTCACCATCATCGGGCCCGAGGCGCCGCTGGTTGCGGGGGTAGTGGATGCCTTCGCGGCGCGCGGGATGCGCTGCTTTGGCCCGACAGCCGCGGCCGCGCGGCTCGAGGGCTCGAAGGCCTTCGCCAAGGAGTTTTTGCGCCGCCACGGCATCCCGACCGCGCGCTCGGCGACCTTCACGCGCGCGAGCTTCGACGCCTCGTGGCTGCGTTCGCAGCGCACACCGCTGGTCGTGAAGGCGAGCGGGTTGGCGGCCGGCAAGGGGGTCGTCATCGCCGAGTCGACCGACGCGGCCCTCGCCGCCGCGCAGGGGATGTTCGCCGGCCAGTTCGGTGCGGCCGGGTGCGAGGTGATCATCGAGGAGTTCCTCGAGGGCGAGGAAGCGAGCTTCATCGTGATGGCGGACGGCGAGCACATCCTGCCGCTCGCCACCTCGCAGGATCACAAGCGCCGCGACGACGGTGATCGCGGGCCCAACACCGGCGGCATGGGCGCCTACTCGCCCGCGCCGGTGGTCAGCACCGCGCTGCATGCGCGCATCATGCGCGAGGTGATCGAGCCCACGATCCGGGGACTCGCCGCCGACGGCATGCGCTACACCGGCTTTCTGTACGCGGGACTGATGATTGCGCCCGACGGCACGCCCAGGGTGCTCGAGTACAACTGCCGCTTCGGGGACCCGGAGGCTCAGCCGATCCTCATGCGTCTGAATTCCGATCTCACGGAGCTGTGCGATGCGGCGCTTGCCGCAAGGCTCGACGGCGTGCGCGCCGAGTGGGACCCGCGCGCGGCGCTCGGCGTGGTGCTGGCGGCCGCCGGCTACCCCGACAGCGTACGCAAGGGAGATGCAATCGAGGGGCTGGAGCGCGCCGCTGCCTTGCCCGGCAAGATCTTCCACGGCGGCACCCGGCTCGAGGCCGGGCGGGTCGTGACCAGCGGCGGGCGCGTGCTGTGCGCCGTCGGTGTGGGGAATGATGTGGCTGCGGCGCAGCGTGCGGCCTATGTGCTCGCCGCTGCGCTGCGCTGGCCCGGAGTGCATTACCGCCGGGATATCGGCTACCGGGCGGTGCAGCGCGAGCGCCGTTCTGGATGAGGCTGATCACTTTCGACCACCCCGTCCCGCACGTCCTCGAGATTGCGGTCGAGCCCGCCGACATCGACGCCTACCAGCATGTCAACAACGCCGTGTACCTCGCCTGGTTCGACCGCACTGCCTGGTCGCACTCGGCGGCGCTCGGCGTGCCGCTCACGATGTGCACGCAGCTGCGGCGTGGCATGGCAGCGCATCGGGTCGAGGTCGAATACCTGCGTGCGGCAGTGCGCGGTGATGCAGTGCAGGTCGCGACCTGGATCGTGAGTGCGGATGCCCGGCTGCGCGCCGAGCGGCGCTTCCAGGTGTGCCGCAGCAGCGATGGGGTGACGCTGGCGCGCGCCCGCATCGACTACGTCTGCATCAATCTGGATTCGGGGCGCGCCGCGCGGATGCCGGAGATCTTCGCGCGCGCCTACGTCGTGACCGGCCGCTGACGGCGACTTTTGCCCCATCAATAACTGAAGCGGATGAAGGCCTCCGCGCCGTCGAAGTCCATGGATACGATGCCCGGGAAGCTGCCGCCGTGGCGCGTGAGCGAGTCGCGAATGCTGCTGTAGCCGAGGCCGAGGGAGAAGTCGTGACTCCAGCGGTACTGCAGGTCGCCGTGCAGATCGGCGAGCCAGCCGTCGAAACCGCTGAGTGAGGCGCGCAGATAGTTGGCGCGTGCGGTGACGGCGAAGCGTCGCGAGATGGCCCAGGTGAGATCCAGCGGCAGCGTCGGGAACGGCTCGGCCGCAGACACGTCCTGGAACTGGCCCGCAGAGGGCTGCGAGCCCATCGCCTCGACCTGCAGGAAATAGGCGGCAAGGCCGGTACCGATCTCCAGCCGGTCGCTGCGATAGAGCGAGTAGGTGTAGGTCAGGCCGAACATGCGCCAGTCGAGCGAGGACTGCATCGGCTGCCCGCCGACGAAGGTTACGTTGCCGAAAACGATGTCGTTGGCGAGTACCTTGCTCGCAGAGCGATCGCCCTCGAAGTAGTCCACGCGCAGCTTGTTGCGCTCGCGCATGCGGAACATGAACTCGACGCGCCCCTGGTTGAGTCGTTCCGGCAGCCCGAGGTCGCGCTCGGTATTCACCGCGGTACCCTGCACCCCGGGTCCGGCATTCGAGGGGTCGATGCGCACGTTGCCGTGCACGTCATACGAATAGAACGACGCCGTGACGTAGAAATGATCGTGGATCGGGCTGTCGACCTGCGGCGGACGTGGCGGCAGCGGCGCCCCAGACTCCTTGTCGCGGTCGGCGAGCGCCGTGGTGGTTTGTGTCGCAAGAAGCAGCGCGGCAACCGCGAGCCAGATGCGCATGCGAGCTGGGACTCCCTCCCGCACGGGGACGCGGGTTCGGGGCATCTTACTGAGCCGCACGGTCGCTGTGCCAGCGTCGCCGGACGCCGACGTGAAGCCGGGCACAGAACGGTCCGCCGGGTGCGGCGGCTTAAGGCCCCTAGCGCTTCATCGCCTCGAAGAACTCGCCGTTCGACTTGGTGTCCTTCATCTTGTCGAGCAGGAATTCGATGGCCGCGAGCTCGTCCATCGGGTGCAGGAGCTTGCGCAGGATCCACATCTTGGCGAGCTCGCCCTGGTCGGTGATGAGCTCCTCCTTGCGCGTTCCGGAGCGGTTGATATTGAACGCCGGGTATACGCGCTTCTCGGAGATGCGCCGGTCGAGATGGATCTCGCTGTTGCCGGTGCCCTTGAACTCCTCGTAGATGACGTCGTCCATCTTCGAGCCGGTGTCGATGAGAGCCGTCGCCAGGATGGTGAGACTGCCGCCCTCTTCGATGTTGCGCGCCGCGCCGAAGAAGCGCTTGGGGCGCTGCAGCGCATTGGCGTCTACGCCGCCGGTGAGCACCTTGCCCGAGGATGGCACCACGGTGTTGTAGGCGCGTGCCAGGCGGGTGATCGAGTCGAGCAGGATCACCACGTCCTTTTTGTGCTCGACCAGGCGCTTGGCCTTCTCGATGACCATCTCGGCCACCTGCACATGGCGGGCGGCGGGCTCGTCGAAGGTGCTGGACACCACCTCGCCCTTCACCGTGCGCTGCATCTCGGTGACTTCCTCGGGCCGCTCGTCGATCAGCAGCACGATCAGATACACCTCGGGATGGTTGGAGGTGATGGCGGTGGCGATGTTCTGCAGCAGCATCGTCTTGCCGGCCTTCGGCGGGGAGACGATCAGGCCGCGCTGGCCCTTGCCGATCGGCGCCACCAGATCGATGGTGCGGGCGGTGAGGTCCTCGGTCGAGCCGTTACCGCGCTCGAGCTTCAGGCGCTTGGTCGGGTGAAACGGCGTCAGGTTCTCGAACAGCACCTTGTTGCGCGAGCTGTCGGGCGAGTCGAAGTTGATCTCACCCACCTTCAGCAGCGCGAAATAGCGCTCGCCGTCCTTGGGCGGACGGATCAGCCCGAAGATGGTGTCGCCGGTGCGCAGGTTGAAGCGGCGGATCTGGCTCGGGCTCACGTAGATGTCGTCGGGACCGGCCAGGTAGGAGCCATCGGCCGAGCGCAGGAAACCGAAACCGTCCTGCAGGATCTCGAGCACGCCGTCGCCGTAGATGTTCTCGCCGTTACGGGCATGCGCCTTGAGGATCGAGAAGATGATGTCCTGCTTGCGCGAGCGGGCGAGGCTCTCCAGACCCATGGTCTCGGCCATCTTCACCAGCTCATGGATCGGCTTCGCCTTCAGCTCCGTCAGGTTCATGGAGCTGCGCGACTGGGTGAGCTCCGCGGGACTGATGATCTCCGAGTCGTCGGCCTCGAACGGCTCCTGCTCGTGCATCATCTCGTCCGGGCGGCCGCCGCCGTTGCCCATGTTGCCGCGGTTGCCGTCACGGTTGCCGTGGCGCGGTCCCTTGTTGGGCCGGTTGCGACCCTGATTGCCGAGGTAGCCTCTCACAGCGACGCCTCGCCCCGGCCGCGCTGCATTACAGGTTCAAGATTACTGTCCAGGAATGCGGCGAGTTGTGACTTGGAAACGGCGCCCACCTTCTGGGCCTCGACCGTACCGTTCTTGAAGAGAATGAGGGTCGGAATGCCGCGGATGCCGAACTTGGGCGGGGTCTGCGGATTCTCGTCGATATTGAGCTTGGCGATCTTGATGCGGTCCTGGTACTCGCTCGCGATCTCATCCAGGATCGGGGCGATCATCTTGCAGGGTCCGCACCACTCGGCCCAGAAGTCGAGCAGTACCGGCTTGTCGGACTTCAGTACATCCTGGGCAAATGTGGCGTCGGTGGTATGCACGATGTGCGGGCTACTCACGCGGTTCAACCTCCGTTGATGCAGAGTGTGAAAGTGGTTTGTTTGGAGACTTCGGAAAATCGGCACGGGTCGGCATACTTGATGAGCGATGCCCGGAACACCCGTCAAACGGTTACACTAACTCGTCGGTTGAGTATCTGACCCCTAAGGGGAAAAGGATTTACCGGCTGGCGGGTGCGGACCTGCTTGGCCCGCTGACTGAGACCTTTGTAGCGCTTCCGGGCCGGTTTTTCAAGTCCCCGAGGCTCTTTTCGCATAACACTCAAGACTTATTCGATGACTGATCCACAACCCGCTCCGGTAGCATTCGCGTCCCTCGCCCTCAGACCCGAGGTCATGGATGGCGTACGGCAGGCGGGCTTCACGGCGTGTACGCCGATCCAGGCGCAGGCGCTGCCGATCGCGCTCGCCGGGCGCGATGTCGCCGGACAGGCGCAGACCGGAACCGGCAAGACGGCGGCGTTCCTGCTCGCGATGTATCAGTCGCTGCTCGCGCGGCCTGCGGCGCCGGGACGCAATCCGACCTCGGTCCGCGCGCTGATCGTGGCTCCGACGCGTGAGCTCGCGGTGCAGATCCACAAGGACGCCCTCACGCTGGGTGCGCACACCGGGCTGCGGCACTCGGTGGTGTTCGGCGGCATCGATTACGAGAAGCAGCGCCAGGAAGTGGCGGGTGGCTGCGAGGTGCTGATCGGCACGCCCGGACGCCTGATCGACTACTTCAAGCAGCACGTGTACGACCTGCGCCATGCGCAGGTGCTGGTGCTCGATGAGGCCGACCGCATGTTCGACCTGGGCTTCATCGCCGATATCCGCTACATCCTGCGCCGGCTGCCCCCGCCGCACCGGCGCCAGTCGATGCTGTTCTCGGCGACGCTCTCCTACCGCGTGCTGGAGCTCGCCTACGAGCACATGAACAACCCCGAGCTGGTGCGCATCGAGCCGGACAAGCGCACCGTCGATGCGGTGCGCCAGGTGATGTACTACCCCGCCATGGAGGAGAAGGTGCCGCTGCTGATCGGGCTGCTGCGCCAGAGCGAAGCGCACCGCACGCTGGTGTTCGTCAACACCAGGCGCAGCGCCGAGCGGCTCGAGAGCGCGCTCAAGGCGAACGGCTTTCACGCCCAGGCGCTCTCCGGGGACGTCCCGCAGAACAAGCGCCTGCGCTTCCTGCGCGACTTCCACGACGGGAAGCTCGCCGTGCTGATCGCGACCGACGTCGCCTCACGCGGACTGCACATACCGGACGTGAGCCACGTGTTCAATTTCGATCTTCCCCAGGACCCACCCGACTATGTGCACCGCATCGGGCGCACCGCGCGCGCCGGGGCCGAGGGCGATGCCATCAGCTTCGCGTGCGAGGAATTCGCGGTCGCGCTGCCGGAGATCGAGGACTACCTCGGGCACAAGATCCCCTCGGGCTCGATCGCGCCCGAGATCCTCGCCACCGGCGTCGTGCCCGGCAGCCCGCCGTCGCGCTCTCACCGGCCCCCACCGCCCCGGGGCCGCCCCGGAGGCGGTCCACGCGGGGGTAAGGGCGATCGGCCCGGGGGGCGTCGGGGCCGGGGGCGCTAAGGGGCTGTAAACACCTCTGTTTCGTGCCCGTGGCACTCGGCGCTCGGCTCGGCTAAGCTCGACGCATTGGGGGCCGCCGCCAGCAGCTCCAGGCCGTCCAAGCCAACCCGCATGGCGGAAATCGAAGACAACGTCGACCGGGAGCTGTTTCGCAACGTCGAAAAGCTCCGCCAGCTGCGCATCGAGCATCGCGACCTCGATGAGGTGATCTCGCGCCTGTCGCTCGACCTGCACATCAACGAGCTGCAGATGAAGCGCCTGAAGAAACGCAAGCTCATGCTCAAGGACCAGATCGCGCGCCTGGAGAGCCAGCTCATCCCGGACCTGAATGCCTGATGAATAGCGCCGACAGTGCCGTGAAAGGCGCGCTCTTCGGGCTGACCTCCCCGCAGTTCCTGGCCCAGGTGCTCACGATACTGATCGCCGCGGCGATCGCGCTGGCCGTTGCGCGCGCGATGCGCGCACGGCGCGGCCCCGGCGCCCCTGGTCTTCCGCCGCGTCCCACCCGCCTCGAGCGGCTGATGCTGACGGCGGCGCTGCTCGCCCCGCTCCTCGCGGCACTCGCAGCGCTGCTGGCCGGGCACGCGCTGCTGGCCGCCACCGGGGGGCGCACCTCGCTGATCGACAGCGCCGCGCAGGTTGCCGCGGTCCTGGTGCTGGTGCGGCTCGGGGTGCACGCCCTCGGGCGCCTGCTGGGACCCGGGTCGTGGGTGCGCAGCCGCGAGTTCGGCATCACGGTCGTGCTGTCCCTGATCGTCGCGGTGGCGATGCTCGGCTGGCTGGACGCGATCGAAGCGGCGCTGAACCGCGTCAACCTGATCCCCGGCAAGGCGCAGGTGAGCCTGTGGGGGCTGCTCAAGGGGCTGGTGGTGGTCACGGCGTTCGTGGTCGTGACCAGTCTCATTGCCCGCGCCGTCGAGCGGCACGTCATGCGCCTCGAGCAGCTGGCGCTCTCGACACGGGTCGGGGTTTCCAAATTCACCTACTTCCTCCTGGTGGGCCTCGGCATACTCCTCGGGATCAACGCGGCCGGCGTCGACGTCACGACCCTCAACGTGCTCACCGGCGCGATCGGCATTGGCCTGGGTTTCGGCCTGCAGTCGGTCGCCAGCAACTTCGTCAGCGGCTTCGTGCTGCTCATGGACAAGTCCATCAAGCCCGGCGACGTCATCAGCTTCACCGGGCACGCGGGCGCCAGCACCGGCAACTTCGGCTGGGTGCAGGAGCTGCGCGGGCGCTACGTGGTAGTTCGCGACCGTGACGGCGTCGACACGCTGGTGCCGAACCAGAACCTGATCACCAGCCCCTTCATCAACTGGAGCTACTCCGACCAGCGGGTCCGCATCAAGCTGCCGGTGTGCGTCAGCTACGACGACGATCCGGAGGTTGCACTGAAGCTGCTGGTGGAAGCGGCCGCGAACCATCCGCGTATCCTGCGCGACCCGCCGCCGGTATCGCGCCTCATCAGCTTCGATGACAGTGGCGTGCGACTCGAGGTCCGCTTCTGGATCGCCGACCCGGTGAACGGCGTGAACAACGTGCGCTCGGACGTCAATCGCGCCATCTGGCGCATCTTCCGCGCCCATGGCGTGACCATGCCGTTCCCGCAGCGGGACGTTCACATCCGCCAGCCGCGCGCGCTGCAGCCGCCGCCGGCGCTCGCAGCGACGCCGCCCCCGGGCCGCGATCAGGCTGCGGACTAGAGCGTCCCGGCCTCGCCGACGTGCCGCTCCCGGTAAACGCGGGCCTCGCCATCCCCGACAACGAGCTGACGTTATCCTTCGTGCGCTCCTCGGGCCCCGGCGGGCAGAACGTCAACAAGGTGGCGACCGCGGTGCAGCTGCGTTTCGATCTGGCCGGCAGCGCCGTGCTCAGTCCCGCCGTGAAGTCCCGGCTGCGCGCGCTCAGCGGCCGCAGGCTCACGGGCGAGGGGGCGCTGCTCATCGTGGCGCGCAACCACCGCACTCAGGAGCGCAACCGCAGCGAAGCGCAGGCGCGGCTCGCGGACCTCATCCGCCGTGCGCTCGTCGCACCCAGGCCACGCATCGCGACAAAGCCCTCGCGCGCGGCGCGTGAGCGGCGTCTGGACGTCAAGACGCACCAGCGGCGCACCAAGCGGCTGCGCTCCAGGGTGCGCTGGGATGACTGACTGGCACAGCCCGCTCGCGCGGGTATCTTCGCCGCATGTACGCCTTGATGCGCCCGGGCTGACGCCGGCTCGCGTGGCGTGCGCCTTTAGGCGTGCGCGACCTGCAGGATGCTGTGCCGCAGCTGCTCGCTCAGTACCTGTTGCGCGTCCTGCGCCACACGCTCGAGCACCCCGTCGAACTCGAGGCGACCGCCCGCGCCCGCACGGACCACCTGCCGCGCGCGCAACAGGTCGAGGAAATCGCGAAACAGGCTGCGGTCGAAGAATTCCGGCGCGTTCAGCCGGTAGAGCGCGGCGATGCGCTGCGCGGCGAGCTGGCAGCGCTCCTCGAGTGCCGCCTGGGTGACCTGTCCGCTGCCGGCCTTCAGCAGCTGCGCGACTGCAAGGTAGTAGCGCTCGATGGTTTGCAGGGTCGCCTGTGCCAGGAGCGACAGCTGCATGGCAGCCGGGGCCGTCGGCCCCACCCGCCGCCACTCGTCCGCCCCCGGTTGACGCTCGATGAGGCCGTGCTGCGCGAGACAGGCGAGCACTCCGGCTACCACCGCCGGCAGCTCGTCCTCGCTCCAGCGCAGGAACAGCTCGGCCGCGATGTACGGGTAGATCCGGCCCGCGAGCCGCTGAACGTCTGCGGTCGCGACGCGTGCGTTGCTCGCGAAAACGCACGCCACGAGCGAAGGCAGCGCGAACAGGTGCAGCACGTTGTTGCGGAAATAGGCGGCGAGCACCGCACTCTCCTCGCTCATGCGCACGATGTCACCTTCGGCGTGCGGCTCGCGCCAGATGACCTTCAGACTCTCACCGTAGGCGAGCATCTGCGCTGCGCTGAGCGTGGTTACGGTGATGCGCTCGCTGTAGGGGAATGCGCCGAGCAACGAGCGGTAGAGCTCGAGCTGGCGCAGCAGATCCGCTTCCAGCAGCGCCCGGCGGCCCGTGGCGAGCAGCGTCACGGCGAGCAGGTTGATCGGGGTGACGGCCGCGGCCGAGTTGATGTTGCGCATGATGCGCGCGGCGAGCTCATCGACCACCGGCGCGACCCACGGCGTACGCGTGTCGTCATCGACCGGATGCATGCGCCAGGCGGGCTCGTGCGCGTCCAGCAGCGTGCTGAGCGCGACCGGCTCGCCCAGGTTGACGTGCACCCGGCCGAAGCGCTCCTTCAGCACCCGCCAGGAGCGCAGCAGCCCGAGCACGCTCTCGTTCTTCTTGGGAAGACCGGAGAGCTCGGCGACGTAGGTCGAGCCCTCCGCCAGCCGCTCGTAGCCGAAGTACACCGGTACGAACACTACCGGGCGCTGAGGATCGCGCAGGAAGCTGCGCACCGTCATGGTCAGCATGCCGGTTTTGGGCTGCAGCAGACGGCCGGTGCGGCTGCGGCCGCCTTCGATGAAATACTCGATCGGATAACCGCGCGCCATGATGGCCGCGAGGTACTTCATGAACACCACCGTGTAGAGCGCGTTGCCGGCGAAGCTGCGGCGGATAAAGAACGCGCCGCCCTTGCGCAGCAGGCGCCCGACGAACGGCAGATTGAGATTGATCCCGGCGGCGGTGTGCGGCACCGCGTAGCCGTGCAGGTAAATCGTGTAGCCGAGCAGCAGGTAGTCCATGTGACTGCGGTGGCACGGTACATACACCAGCTCGTTCCCCGAGGACACCTGCTCGAGCGTGGCCCCGTGCCCGAAAGCGACCCCGTCGTAGAGCCGGTTCCACAGCCAGCCGAGGGCGTGCTCCAGAAAGCGCACGAACGCATGCGAGTAGTTGGCGGCGATCTCGAGCGCGTAGCGGCGCGCCGCCAGCACGGCCTGGCGGCGGGTGAGGCGCCGGTCGCGCATCGCCTGCACGATCGCTGCGCGTACCGCGCGCGTGCGCAGCACGCGGTTGACGATCGTGCGGCGGTGAGAGAGGTCCGGTCCGATGCGGGCCGCGCGTCTGCGGGCGTACTGCATGCGCAGTGCGCGCACCACGCGTCGCCCGCGCAGCGCCGCTCCCGTCTGCTCACCGAGCAGCGAGCGCAGCGAAACCGGCTCGTCGAACTCGACCAGCGTATCGCGCCCGTTGAACAGCACCTGCAGGAGCTTGCGCAGCCGCGTGGTAAGCGCCCAGTCCTCCACCAGCAGCAACCGCAGCCACGACGCCTCTTTCTGCGGGGCGCGCCCCCAATAGACGGCCACGGGCACCAGCTCGAAGTCGAGCGCCTCATCCGCCGCGAGGGCGGCGATCATGCGCGCCAGGGGCGCGGGTGCGCGGCGGTCGGGGCGTTGACTCCACAACCCGCGTGGCCGTTCCAGATACACGAACGAGCGCAGCTCGCGCGCGCCCGGCAACCGCCGCCCCGGCCGGGGGAGCTTCAGGCGTACACAGGCATGCTGCAGCACCGCGAGATCGGTGACGCTGCGCCGCTCGAGTACGTAGCATAGGGGGCGAGTACCGCGGGCGAGGCGCGCTGGGGCGTCTTCCGGCAGCACTCTGAATCGCACCCACAGTGCGAGCAGTCGGCGCAACAGCCAGTACATCGGCCCTATGATGAGTCCTGCGCCGCCCGGCGGCACCAGCAGGCGACAATGGTTGCAAATGAGTGCATTCAGCGGCAAGACAGTGTTGATCACCGGAGCTTCCACCGGCATCGGGCGTGCGCTCGCGCTGCGGCTCGCGCGCCGGGGGGCAAAGCTCGCGCTCAACGCGCGCGACCCGCAGCGGCTGGGAGAGGCCGCGCGGCAGTGCGAGCAGCTCGGGGCGGCAGTGCTCGAGCTGCCGGCCGACGTGTCGCGGCCGCAGGAGTGTCCCCTGATGGTCGCGCGCACCCTGGAGCGCTTCGGGGGACTGGATGTCCTCGTGAACAACGCCGGTATGACCCTGTGGTCGCGCTTCGATGAGCTGACGGACCTTGCGGTGCTGGAGCGGCTGCTGGCGGTCAACTACCTGGGGGCCGCGCACCTGACCGCCGCCGCCCTGCCCCACCTGAAGCGCTCGCGCGGCCTCATCGTCGCGGTCGCCAGCGTCGCCGGCCTCACCGGCGTTCCCGAGCGCACCGGCTACGCCGCCAGCAAGCACGCCATGATCGGCTTCTTCGAGTCGCTGCGCATCGAGCTGCGCAGCAGCGGCGTGGCCGTGACCATCGTCGCGCCGGACTTCGTTACGAGCGAGCTGCATCGCGCGGCCCTGGGGCCGGATGGCCGGCCGCTCGGCGGCGCGGGCCGCCTGGACGACGCACGCGTCATGAGCAGCGAGGAGTGCGCGCGGCTCATCGAAGGCGCCATGGGGCGGCGGCAGCGGCTGCTCATCACCTCGTCACGCGCTCGGGTGGCGCGCTGGGCGCGCCTCATGCTGCCGGGAGTCGTGGACGCCCTGGCAGCGCGCGCCATCCGCCTGCGCCGCTGAGCGCGCTACTCGAAGGCGACCGCAGGCAGGTCGAGCGCGATGAGGAAATATTCGAACAGGTACTGGATTACCCTGATCTGGTTGTGCAGCTGATGGTCGCTCTCCAGGAGGTGCAAGGCGGCGCGGTAGGATTGCGCGAAGCGCACGCTGTGCTCGAACGGCACCACGTCGTCGCGCCAGCCGTGCACCACGGCGGCCGGGCAGTCGAGGCCGCCGGGGCGCAGCTCCGGCAGACCCTCCAGGTAGAGCGCCGGCGCCATGAGGAACACTCCCCGCGCGTGCAACAGCGAGGCCGACGCCACCGAAACGTAGCCTCCCATGCTCGAGCCGACCAGCACCAGGTCACCGGCGAGCTCCTTGCAGAAATCCACGAGCTTCGCCACGCGTGCGCGTGGTCCGTCGATGCCACGGTAGTCGACCGAGTGCGCCTCGTAGCCCTCGGTGCGGGCAATCTCCGCGAGCGCGGTGATCTTGCGCCCCCAGGGGCCGCTCTCCTGGCCGTGGGAGAACACCACGTGCCGGGTCACGGGCGTCTCCACGGGACCTCTGGCGAGGTTGGTTGCGGCCGGCGCATGCGCGAATAATGCAGGCAATGCAACAGTTAAGCCACTCGACGCGCACGCCGCAGGCGGATGGGGCCGGCTGGCAGTTCTGGATCGATCGCGGCGGCACCTTTACCGATGTCGTCGGGCTCGCGCCCGATGGTTTGCTGCACATCCGCAAGGTGTTGTCGGTACCGGCCGGCGGCGCGCCGGACGTGGACCCCGGGATCGGCGCAGCACGTGACATTCTTCGGGCCTTCCCCGGCGCCGCCGCCCCGCGGGTCGCGGAGCTCAAGGTCGGCACCACGGTTGCGACCAACGCGCTGCTGACACGCACCGGCGAGCCGGTCGTGCTGGTGACCACCGCCGGTTTCGCCGATGCGCTGCGCGTCGGCTACCAGAACCGTCCCGACATCTTCGCCCGTCACATCGTGCTCCCCAAACCGCTGTACGCCGCGGTCATCGAGGCGCGCGAGCGCGTCGATGCCGAGGGGCGGGTGCTCACCCCGCTCGACCTGGCCCGGTTGCGCGCGGATCTCGGCCGTGCCCGCCACGCCGGGCGCCGGGCGATCGCCATCGTGTTCGTGCACGGCTGGCGCTACCCCGAGCACGAGCGGGCCGCGGCGGCCATCGCGCGCGAGCTCGGGTTCGAGGAAGTGTCGGTTTCGCATGAGCTATCCCCCCTGGTGCGTTACGTGACGCGCGGCGATACCACGGTGCTCAACGCCTACCTCGCCCCGCGGCTGCGAGCCTACGTCGGGAACCTGCGGCGCGAGCTGCGGCTCCTCGATCCAGCGGCCCGCCTCTCGCTCATGCAGAGTAACGGTGGGCTGGCGGATGCCGCGGCCTTCCACGCCATGGCGAGCGTGCTTTCCGGGCCCGCCGGCGGGCTGATCGGCATGCAGTGGGTCGGAGAACGGCTCAAGCATCCGCGCCTGATCGGCTTCGACATGGGTGGCACGTCGACCGACGTGTCGCTGATCGACGGCGAACTGCCGCAGCGTTTCGAGCATCTGATCGCGGGCGTGCGGCTGGCGCAGCCGATGCTCGACGTGCACAGCATCGCGGCCGGGGGCGGCTCGATCCTCGGATTCCGCGACGGTCGCTTCGCGGTAGGGCCGGCGTCCGCCGGCGCGGACCCGGGCCCGGCCTGCTACGGGCGCGGCGGACCGCTGACGCTCACCGACGTGCAGGTGCTGCTCGGACACCTGCGCCCGGATACCCTGCCGGGGGTTTTCGGCCGCGACGGCCGCTCCCGCATCGATCCGGACGCGGTCGCGGCGCGCTTCGGCGCGCTCGCCGAGCAGGTCAGCGCGCAGGCCGCGCACGGCTGCTCCCCGGAGCTCGTGGCGGAGTCGTTTCTGGCGGTCGGCGTGGAGTCGATGGCCAACGCCATCCGTCAGGTATCGGCGCGCCAGGGACTGGATGCCGGTGACTTCACGCTGTTCTGCTTCGGCGGCGCTGCCGGTCAGCACGCCTGCCGCGTGGCGCGCGCCGCCGGGATGCGCCGCGTACTGGTGCATCCGCTGGCGAGCGTGCTGTCCGCGTTCGGCATCGGCGTGGCCGATCGCCTCGCGGTCCGCCGCTCGAGTCTGCGCGAGGCGCTCACCGAGGACGGCTTGACGGCTGCGCGCACCACACTGGCGCAGCTGGAATCCCAGGCTCGGGCGGAGCTCGCCGCCTTCGACGCGGATCCGCAGCGCGTGCGGGTCGCGCAGCTGCTCGAGGTGCGCGCGGGCGATAGCGACGTGACGCTATCGGTGCCGCTGGGCCCGCTCGGGCAGGTGCGCGAGCGCTTCCACGCCGAACACCTGCGGCGCTTTGGGTTCGCGGCCCACACGCTCGATATAGTGATCGAGGCGCTGCGCGTCGAGGCGCGCCTCACGCCGGTCGACGCCGGGACGCTGTCGATCCCGCCACCGGCGGCGGCGGCGCTGCCGCCGAGTGCGCGCGCCTGGTTCGGAGCCTGGCGCGAGGTGCCGCTGGTTTCCATGAGCGCGCTGCGCGCGGAACTGCACGGACCGGCGCTCATCGTCGAGCCCAACAGCACCGTGGTGCTGGAGGACGGCTGGCGTGCGCGGCTGCTCGAGGGCGGGGTGCTGCTTCTGCAGACCGAGGGTGCGGCCCCCGACCCCGTGGCGGTCAGCGCCGACCCCGCGCGGATCGAGATATTCAACAACCTGTTCATGCACATCGCCGAACAGATGGGCGAGGTGCTGCGCGCGACCGCGCAGTCAGTGAATATCCGCGAGCGGCTCGACTACTCGTGCGCCCTGTTCGACTCGCGCGGTGGCCTGGTCGCCAACGCGCCGCACATGCCGGTGCACCTGGGCTCGATGGGGGCGAGCGTGCGCGCGGTGATCGGGGCGCAGGCGGGGCGGCTGCGTCCCGGGGACTCGTGGCTGCTCAACAGTCCGTATCACGGCGGCACGCACCTGCCGGACATGACGGTCGTGACGCCGGTGTTCATCGAAGGCGAGGCGCGGGCGGATTTCTTCGTCGCTTCGCGCGCGCATCACGCCGACATCGGCGGCATGACCCCGGGCTCCATGCCGCCGTTCAGCCGCACCATAGAAGAGGAAGGAGCGGTGTTCGAGTGCTTTGCGTTGGTGAGCGCCGGCCGGCTGCGCGAGGCTGAGCTGCTCGGGGCGCTCGCCGCGGGCCGGTGGCCGGCGCGCAAGCCCGGGCAGAACCTCGCGGACCTGCGCGCGCAGCTGGCCGCCAACACGCGCGGCATCGCCGAGCTCGGACGGGCGGTGCGCCGCCATGGCCTGGCCGCCCTGCACGAGCGCATGCGCGAGGTGCAGGACAACGCTGCACTGTGCGTGCGCAACGCGATCGAGCGGCAGTTGAGCGGTCAGTTCCGCTACGAGATGGACGACGGGCACGTGATCGCCGTGCGCATCGACATCGACCGCGAACGGCGCCGCGCGCGCGTCGACTTCACCGGGACCTCGGCGCAGGGAGCGCATAATTTCAACGCCCCGCGCGCGGTGTGCCTCGCCGCGGTGCTGTACGTGTTCCGCACGCTCATCGACCGGCCGATTCCGCTCAACGAGGGGTGCCTCGAGCCGCTCGACATCGTGATCCCACCCGGCTCGATGCTGGACCCGAGTCCCCCGTCGGCGGTGGCGGCCGGAAACGTCGAGACCTCGCAGTGCATCGTCGATGCGCTGTACGGAGCCCTGGGCGTGCTCGCCGCCTCGCAGGGCACGATGAACAACCTGACGTTCGGCGATGAGCGACTGCAGTACTACGAGACGATCGCCGGCGGCGCCGGCGCCGGCCCCGAGTTCGACGGCTGCGATGCCGTGCACACGCACATGACCAACTCGCGGCTCACCGACCCCGAGATCCTGGAGGGCAAATTCCCGGTGCTGGTGCGCGAGTTCTCGATCCGCCGCGGCTCAGGGGGCCTCGGCCGCTATCACGGCGGCGACGGAGTGGTCCGACGGCTGGAGTTTCGTGCGCCTTACTCCGGAGCGCTGCTGGCCAATCACCGCCGCATCGCGCCCTTCGGCCTGCTCGGCGGACATCCCGGAGCGCGCGGCGAGGCCCGGATTCACCGAGCGGGCGGTGCCGTGGAAACTCTCGGCGCGACGGCGCGCTTCGACGTGGGGGCCGGGGACGAGCTGGTCATCCTCACGCCCGGCGGCGGGGGCTACGGACCCGAGAAGTCATGAAGAGCCGCCGCGAGCGGAGCTAGCCATTTGTGCGCCGGCAAAAGGGCGCTTTCGGCCTATCCACGCAGTATCGAGGTCTCGATCTCCCACTCGACCCGCTGCCGCGCCGTCGCCGACCGGTTGACCGACACCGGCCGCACGCGGCTCGCGCCGGCACGGTGAGTCACCAGCCAGGTGTCGAACTCCCCCGGCTTGCTGGTCGCGAATCCGAACAGCAGATTGAACTTGCCCTCGGCGAGGGTCTGCGGGCGGTTGACGCGCTCATCGCAGATGACGAAATGATTGTCGTCGGCCGAGACGCCGGCAAAGGCCCCCTGGGCCGCGAGGCCGCCGAGGAACTCCTCCACCTGGCGCTGGGCGCGTTCCCAGGTCGCCGGCCCGTTGTGCTCGAGCAGCGCCCAGCGCGTGCCCTGCTCGACGCTCGCCGCAACGAACAGCGCGAGCCGCCGCGCCGACAGGTAGCGCCAGTCCGAGGCACCGCGGCCGGCCGGGGCGAGCGTGCGCGGACTCAGGCCCGTGCGGGTGGCCCCGCGCACCGCGACGAGCGTATTGACCCCTGCCTGAGCGAGGCGCGCGCGCTGCGCATCCGACACCGCAACCGCCGGCCGCAGTCCGGGGCGCAGGACGGCCTCCTCGGCTTCCGCCGCAGACCATACCGGCCAGGTGTCCTCCGAGCGGGCGATCATGCCCGCGGCAGCACCGCACGAGGCGAAGGTCTCCACGCGCCCGCGCAAGCGGTCGAATGCCTGGATACGCGGGTAGTACATCACCGCGCTGTCGCTGCGGAACGGCCAGGTGCGCAGTGACTCGAGCGCCGCGGGTGCGCTGCCCCAGGAGGACGGTGGGTCGACGAGGAGCAGCGCGCAGCGCTCGCGACAGATGCGCGCCGCCACCAGCAGGGTCGATAGCCCGAGGTCGTGATCGCGTCCGAGCGGTGGAATGCACAACAGACTGAAGCGCCCGCCCTCCAGGGCGAACAGGCCCGAACCGCGGGCGGCCGACCCGATGACGTCGTAGTCGGTGAGCGGGGCGCCGTCGTCACCGTCGGGGTTGGAGAGGGTGTAGCCGATCGCCACTCCGCCGGGGCCGCCGGCTGAGCGGTCCGGGCGCCGCGCCGCTACGGCGCCACTCACCCGCACGAGGCGCGACTCCAGCAGCACGTCTGTCACGAAACGGCCGGAGCCGCTGGCAACCGATACACGCCGGTAGATTTCCTGGTCCTCGACCAGCTCCGACCCCGCCGTCCGTACGCGCTGCACGACCAGGTTGAAACGGTCCTCTTCGACCGCGGTCAAGCCGTCGTAGTCGACCGAGGCGCGCAGATACTCGCGCGAGCCGGGATTGAGCGCGATCAGGGTGAGGGTAGCGCCGGGCGCAGGCAGCGTGAGAGTCGGGGGCCGCGCGCCGTTGATGACGCGCACGATGCGCGCGTCGCGGCCGCCGTTCTCGAAGAACTGCTCGACGGCGTAGGAAAGCGTCGACGGCTGCCACAGGCCGCCGAAATGCCGCTGGAACTCGCTGAAACTGCGGACCGAAAGCGTCTGATTGACCGGACCTTTGAGCGTGCGGCCGACGAAGGCGGTGACTGCGGTCGACACGCGCTCGATCGCGTGGCTGTCACGGCTTTGTTGTACGAGTTTTGCGCCTGCGCTGAGGCTGTCGGCCACTTGCGCCTCTTGGTGTCGGGCCCGGGCGACTCTAGCACAGCATCTCGCGGCGTTGGGGGCGCAATCGTCCGCGCGTACGAGTCAACTTCGTGATGCGCCGCCGCGCTCCTGCGCCGGTTGCGGCGCGGCACGCTCGGACTGGCGTAGTGACTCCTCGGCGTGCGCGCGCGTGAGGTCCGCGCGCTTAGCCGCGATCTCCGCGAGCATCAACTGCAGCCACTCGGACAGCGCACCCGGAGCGGCCGGCATCAGCCTCCGTCCTTTGACGCCGGGGTGGCAGGCGCGCCCGCCTTGCCGGCGGGCGCAGCGGACGCGGCGCGCGAGGCCGCCGCTCCCGGCGCCGCCTTACCGGGCTCGATCTCCGAGATAATCTGATTGAAGGAGGCTTGGTCCATCGGCAGATCGGAGGTGCCGTCCCAGGTCGAGCCCTCCGGAAGCACGTTCTGGACGCGCGGCGCGGCAGCGAGTACCTGCTCGAGGCTGGCATCGGTGGAGGAGACCGGCACGGGCACGCCGCGCGGAGCACGTGCCAGCGACGAGACCAGCTCCCAGTTGATCGACTGCTGGTGACTCTTCAACTGCTGCTGCAGGGTCGCCGCGAGCGACTTGCTGAGGAGCTTGCGCTGCGCCTTGTTCCAGTCGCGCGTGTCATCCTCGAGCACGCCGAAGGGCTGCATGTAGAGCTCGCCGTCCTGCCAGCCGAACACGAACGGCTGGTTCACCACGCGTACCTGCGTGCCGAGCGGGATCATGTTGAAGAACTGTTCGATGTCCTCGGGGTACAGGCGGATGCAGCCGTGGCTCGAGCGCAGGCCGACGCCAGCCGGTTTGTTGGTGCCGTGGATCAGGTAGCTCGGCCACTGCAGGTAGAAGGCGTACTTGCCGAGCGGATTGTCGGGGCCCGGGCCGATGACCGGCTCGAGGTCCTCGCCGTATTCCTGGTGCTCCTTACGCACCGAGACCGGCACGCGCCAGGTCGGATCCTTCTCGCGCCGCACGATCTTCGTGACGCCCTCCGGCGTCCTCCATCCGACCTTGCCGATACCGATCGGATGCGTGAACACCACCGGGCGCTCGCCGCGCTTCACCGGCGGGAAGTAGAAGATGCGCATGGCCGCGATGTTGATCACGACCCCGGTGTAGGGTGCGTTCGGCAGGACGTACTGCGTCGGCAACACGACCTCGCGGCCGGCACCCGGCAACCAGGGATCGACCTTCGGGTTGGCCCGGAGGATCTCCTCGTAACCCACGTTGAAGCGCCGTGCGATATCGGTGAGCGTATCGTCCTTGCCGACGGTCACGACCTGCACGATGCCCACCACGTCCTGCCCCGGGGTCAACTCGAAGCGCTCCGTCGCAACCGGTAGCGGCAGCGGAGGAGGTGCGACTGGTGCCGGCGGAGGTGGAGGCGGTGGCGCCCGATGGTGCAGCGCGCCGAACAACGAGCACGCCGCAATCAGGGAGCACAGCAACCCCGCGACCGCAGCGCGGATCGGAAACGTATTCATCGCCCTTGAATTATGACCGATGTCGCGGCGCGGTGAATTGTCGGCAATCCGCTACAAAAGGACCGGCTGACTGGGCAGGGTGGCCGGGCCGGAGCTCTTGCCGGGGAAATGTCGCCCCAGGATGGCGCCGACGCCGAGGATTCCCACCACCGAGCCGTCGCGGTAGCGCCCCTCCCTGTAGTGGTGCTCCATCTGGCGGCACACGACTGCCCACTCCGCCGGCGCAACCCGTGCCGAGATCCCGCGGTCAGCGACGATCTCGACGACCCGGTCGGCCATCAGCACGTAGATCAGGACCCCGTTGTTGTGCTCGGTGTCCCACACGCCGAGCGCACCGAACAACTGCAGCGCGCGTCGTCGCGGCGCCAGGTCGTGCCACAGCTCCGGTAGGTCGAAGGCCGTTTCGACCACGAAGCGGATCTCGCCGTCGTGGCGCGCTTCGCACTCCACGACCGTTTGCCGGATGACGTCGCGCACCGCGCGCGGGAAGCGGTTGCGCGTGTGCCAGCGGGTCGTGGTGAGGTGACGGATGAGGCGCAGCAGCTTCATGGGCGATTCTTTACCAGCTCCCGGAAGCGCCGCCGCCGGCGGACACGCCACCGCCCCCGCTGAAACCGCCACCCCCGCCGAATCCACCCCCACCCAACCCGCCGCCGCCGAAGCCGCCCCAGCCCCCGCCGTAGCTCGACCAGCCGCTGCCGCGCGACAGGCCTCCGAGCAGGGTGAAGAAGAACGCCGCCAGCGAGGCGAGCCCCGCGAACAGCACCGCGTAACCTGCGATCCATACCAGAAGTCCGGCACCCACACCCGTCAAGGTCGAGCCGACCGTGCGGCCGAACACGGCCCGCAACACGACCGAGGCCGCGAACACGCCGAACAACAACCCCGGCAGAAAACTGCCGTGCGCTTGCCGGCGCGACTGCCATTGCTCCTGCGGCGGGGGCAGGGGCTCCCCCTGGATGAGCTTCATCATCTGATCGAGCGCCGCATCGATCCCGCCGTAGAAATTTCCCATGCGAAAGGCGGGAGCCAGGGTCTCGTCGATGATGCGGTTGCAGATGGCGTCGGGCAGTGCGCCCTCCAGACCCCGGGCGGGCTCGATACGCATCCGCCGGTCGTTCTTGGCGATCAGGAGCAGTGCGCCATCGTCCACATTCTTGCGGCCCAGCTTCCACTGATCGAAAACGCGGATCGAATACTGCGCGATGTCCTCGGGCTCGGTGGTCGGAACGAGCAGCACCGCGAGCTGCGAACCCTTGGCAGCCTCGAAGGCCGCGAGCTTCTGCTCGAGCTGGCCCTGCTGGGCGGCGGTGAGCGTGCCGGTGAGATCGGTGACGCGCGCGGCGAGCGCGGGGATGGGCTGCAGTCCGTCCCCGGCCGCCGGGTCCGCGCAGACCGCAGCAGCCCTGCCGAGCGCCAGCAACACGAGCAGTGCGAGGGCAGCACCCGTTCCAAGGCAGGCCCCGGGGCCGACCCGCTTCATTGCTTGGGCGGTTGTTCCGTGGCCGGAGCCGGCGGCGGCGCCTGCGCCGGCGCGCCCGGCGCGCCCGGTGTCGAGGTGTCGAAGGTCACCGTGGGCGCGGTGGCGATCTGCTGCTCATTGGCCACGGTGAAGTTGGGCTTCACCTTGAAGTCGAACATCTTGGCCGTCAGGTTTGCCGGGAAGGAGCGCACCGTCACGTTGTAGCTCTGTACCGCCTCGATATAGCGGTTGCGCGCCACCGTGATACGGTTTTCCGTACCCTCGAGCTGCGCCTGCAGGTCGCGGAAATTCTGGTCCGACTTCAGCTCCGGATAGCGCTCGGACACCACCATCAGCCGGCCGAGCGCCTGGGAGAGCTGACCCTGTGCTGCCTGGTACTTCTGGAAAAGCTCCGGGTTGCTGAGCACGTCGGGTGTCACCTGGACGGAGGTGGCCCTGGCGCGCGCCTCGGTCACCTCGACCAGCACGCGTTGCTCCTGCGCGGCGTAGCCCTTCACGGTATTGACCAGGTTGGGGATGAGGTCAGCCCGGCGCTGATACTGGTTCACCACCTCGGCCCATGCAGCCTTGACGCTCTCGTCCTGCTGCTGCAGCGAGTTGTAGCCGCAGCCGGGCAGTGCCAGCACCGCGGCGGCGAGAAAAGCGACGGTCCACGCACGCATCGAGTTCTCCTGAAGCCGTACTACCCGGCGGAAAGCCCGAAGGCCCGCGGGGGCGTGGATTGTCACATGGAGGCAAAAAAAACCCCAGGTTTTGAGGCCTGGGGTTCGTAAAGGGCGGACCTTCGATGAAGGGAAGGAAGTCCGCCAGGGGATACGTCAGTGCAATCGCGCCCAGTGAAGGATCCGAATCTGCTCGGTGTCCAGATCGAAACTCTGCGCCAGGAGCGAGCGCAGCTCGCGGTTGGCCCGCCCCTGCGTCAGGGGCTCCCGTAGCTCCACCACCCCACTCCATTCGTTGTCCGGGGCGCAGCGCGCCCTGCCGGTACCGGTTACGAAGTGGGTGTAGTACTTGGTAGCCACGGGCAAAAGGTTAGTAGCGCCGCGCGCCCGTCGTCCGTGAGATGCTCCACAGAACCCCCGCTTTCTGTAAAGCTCGCTGCGACATAATTCACATAGGTTCCGCGGATGGGACGCTATAGACGGCCCGAGCCGTCCGGCTCCAGCTACATCACCCCGGACGGGGCCGCCCGGCTGCGGGCCGAGCTCGAGGAGCTCTGGCGAGGCGAGCGTCCGCGGGTCACCCAGGCGGTTGCGGCGGCCGCCGCCCAGGGCGACCGCTCCGAGAACGCCGAATACACCTACGGCAAGCGCCGGCTGCGCGAGATTGATCGCCGCGTACGGTTCCTGCGCCGGCGCCTCGAAGGCATGGTGGTCGTGGCGCAGCCGCCGGCCGACCCCGCACGGGTGTTCTTCGGCGCCTGGGTCGCGCTCGAGGCCGAGGACGGCAGCCGCTCGCGCTACCGGATCGTGGGTCCGGATGAGTTCGACATGGCCCCCGGCTACATCAGCATGGACTCGCCCCTGGGAAAAGCGCTGCTGCGCAAGGGGCTCGACGAGGAGGTGCGGGTCGAGACCCCGGGCGGTGAGCGTGCTTACGTCATCGTGTCGATCGAGTACCAGCGCTGAAGCGCAGGCGGCAAAAGCCGCGCCTTTTGCCGCCGATAACGAAGCCGATGTCCGGCAAAAGCGCCGCAGGCGACTTTTGCCCCATCTACCAGACCACCCGCACGTTCTTGAACTGCCACGGATCGCTCTTGTCGACGTCCTCGGGGAACAGCCGCTCGCGCTCGTGCAGAGGCGTCCAGTCGGTGTATTCGCCGGATACCGGGCCGAGGTAGGGCATGCAGATCTCGAGATTGCGCCGGTAGTCCATCTCGTCGGGCTCCACGAGCCCGAGGTTGGGGTTCTCCATGGCCCAGATCACCCCCGAGAGGACCGCCACCGTGACCTGGAGGCTCGTGGCGTTGTTGTAGGGGGCGAGCTTGCGCGCCTCGGCGATCGAGAGCTGCGAGCCGTACCAGTAGGCGTTCTTGCGGTGGCCGGCGAGCAGCACGCCGAGCTCGTCGATGCCGCTGGTGATGTCCTCCATCAGGATGCGCTGGCGCTCCTGCTGCACGTAGTTGCGGCCGGCGAGCTCGTGTACCGACATCACCGCCGCATCACTTGGATGGTAGGCGTAGTGGACGGTCGGGCGGTAGGTCACCTGCGCGCCCTCGCGCACCGTGAAGTAGTCGGCGATCGAGATCGATTCCGCGTGTGTGATGCAGAACCCGTGGAAGTAGCCGGCGCGCGGCGTCCAGGTGCGCACGCGCGTGGCAGCGCCGGGTTGCATGAGGTAGATCGCCGCCAGGCAGCCGAAGTCGTGCCGCTTGCCATCACGGGGGAAGTTGCGCTCGTGCGTCCCCCAACCCATCTCGCTCGGCTGTGAACCCTCGCTCACGAAGCCGTCGATCGACCAGGTATTGACGAATTCACCCGCCTGCTTGGGCTTGGCCGACACCTGCGTGTCGCGCTCGGCGATATGCATCACCTTGACTCCCAGACGGCGCGCGAGCTCGCCCCACTCGGCACGTGAGGCGGGCTTGCCGGCGTCGACGCCGGTGTCGGCCGCGATGTTGAGCAGCGCCTGCTTCACGAAGTGCGATACCAGGCCGGGATTGGCGCCGTGGGTGAGCACCGCGGTGGGGGCGCGCTCGTTTCCCGGGCGCAGCGCGAGCGCCTCCTCGCGCAGGGCGTAGTTGGTGCGCCGGGCGACTGTCACGGTCGGATCGGTATAGCCGCCCGGCCAGGGCTCGATGCAGGTGTCGATGTACATCGCGCCCTTCTCCCAGCACAGCTTGATGAGCGCGATGCTCGAGACCTCGACCGAGACGTTGATGACGAAGTCGCCACGCCCGAGCAAGGGGTTGAGCACGCGGCGAAAGTTTTCGCGCGTGAGGCGCTCCTTGACGAACCTGATGCCGTAGCGCGCGGCTTCCTCGTTGCCCTTGTCCTGCGCCGTGACGATGGTGATGCGCTCGGGCGCAACGCGGATGTGGCGCAGAATGAGCGGCAGCACTCCCTGGCCGATACTGCCGAAGCCGATAAAGAGGATCCGTCCGGGAAACTCGACGTAGATCTGGTGGTCGTTGCTCATGATGCCTGTCGTTGGTAAGCCAAGGGAGCGCGCGCTTCGGGTTCGGCGCGCAGCGTATCAACCGGACTTGCGCGGCTCAATTTTCCGCGCGCCGCCGCGGCTATCTCCAGTGGGGCGGATAGGTGCGCTCGTAACCCGGCAGTGCGGCCACGCGGTTCAGCCAGCGTCCGAGCGCCGGATAGTTGACCTCCATCGGCATGAAACGCGAGGACAGGGCGCGCGCCTCGGGGCGCTCGAGTGCGCGCTTGAGCAGCTGGATGCCCGGAAAGATCACCATGTCGACGGCTGAGAAGCTCTCCCCCACCACCCAGTCGGACTTCGACAACCGCCCCTCGATGGTGCGCGCCTCGCTCGCCAGCACGTGCATCGCGCCGGTGATCTCGTCGCCGCCGAGATCCGCCTTGCCCTGGAAGACGCCGCGGGCGATCGTAGTGACATGCGGTTCGATGTAGGCCTGGTACTCGCAGATGACGCGCATGATGGTGCCAGCCTCCTCCGGGGTACGGCCGAAGATGGGCGGCTGCGGGTATTTGAGGTCGAGGTAGTAGAGGATCGCGAGCGATTCGAAGCACACGTAGTCGCCGTCCCTGAGCACCGGCACCCGCCCGCGCGGGTTGAGCGCGAGCATCTGCGGAGACTTGTGCTCCTGCTTGGAGAACTGCAGCAGATGGCCGGTGTACGGCAGGCGCTTGTGCTCGAGCGCGAGCAGCACCCGCCACGCGTAGGGGCTGCCGCTGCCCCAGTAAACGTCGATTGCCATCGGTCCTCCGGCGGCAGGTAGTGGAGCGGATTGTAACGACAAGTGCGCGAGCCGAGAATGCGCGCCGAGCGCGAACCGCACGGAGCACCGTCATGTTCACGACGCTGATCGAGCCCCTGGAGCTGTCCGAGCGGCTCACGGACCCCGATTGGGCCATCCTCGACTGCCGCTTCGATCTCGCGCGGCCGGACTGGGGCGAGGGCGCCTGGGCAGCCGGGCACGTGCCGAATGCACGCTACGCGCACCTCGACCGCGACCTCTCCGGCCCGCACACGCCATCGGCCGGACGCCACCCGCTGCCGGGCGTCGCCGCGCTGGAACGCACCTTCGGGGGCTTCGGCATCGATGAGCGCGTGCAGGTCGTCGCCTACGACCAGGGCTCGGGCGCGCACGCCGCGCGGGTGTGGTGGCTGCTGCGCTGGCTGGGACACCCCGGGGTTGCGGTGCTCAACGGAGGCTTCGCCGCCTGGACACGCGCCGGCCTGCCGGTGAGCACCGCCGTCGGCGGGCGCGGCGCCCGGCGTTTCCCCGCACGCGTGGACGAAGGGCTCTTGGTCGGGACGTCGGACATCGCCACGGCTGTGGCGAGCGGCGCTCTGGCGCGCGGGGAGCTGCTGCTGATCGATGCGCGCAGCGCGGACCGTTTTGCCGGGCAGAACGAGACCATCGATCCGGTGGCGGGGCACATCCCGGGTGCGCGCAATCACCCGTTCGCACGCAACCACGATGCCGACGGCCGCCTGCTGCCGGCGGCTGCGCTGCGCGCCGCCTGGGCCGGAACGCTGCGCGGGGCGGCGCCGGCGAGCGTGGTCGCGATGTGCGGCTCGGGCGTGACCGCCTGCCACAACCTGCTCGCGCTCGAGGTCGCAGGTCTCAGCGGCGCGAAGCTCTACGCCGGCTCGTGGAGCGAGTGGATCCGCGATCCCGCGCGCGTGGTAGCTCTCGGCCCCGAAAGTCCGTGACGCAGCACTCTTCCTGGTCACGCAATTTTGATATAACGCGCCCCGTGGCCGCAGATCCCAAGAGCGCCTTCAACGGCAACCGCAAGTTCAATCCCGCGCAGCCCTGGGGGGTCGAGGACTCGCTCGACCTCTACAACGTGCGCGCCTGGGGCAAGGGCTACTTCTCGGTAAACGAGGCGGGCCACGTCGTGGTGCGGCCCGACACCACCGAGGGGCGCGAGATCGATCTGTACGAGGTGGTCGAGGGCCTGCAGGCGCGCGATCTGAGCACGCCCGTAGTGGTGCGCTTCTCCGACATCCTGGCGCACCGCCTCAAGCGCATGCACGACGCGTTCGCCTCGGCGATCACCGAGAACGACTACCGCAACCGCTACGCCGCGGTCTACCCCATCAAGGTGAACCAGCAGCGCCTGGTCGTCGAGGAGGTCTACCGCTACGGCAAGGACTACGGTTTTGGGCTGGAGGTTGGCTCCAAGCCCGAGCTGCTCGCCGTCATGGCGATGACCGAGAACGCCCCCGAGCGACTCATCGTCTGCAACGGCTTCAAGGACGACAGCTACATCGAGGCGGTGACGCTCGCCACCAAGCTCGGCCGCACCATCATCCCCGTGGTCGAGAACTTCGAGGAGCTGGCGCTGATCCTCAAGCACGCGGACGGCTACCGGGTGCGTCCGCGCATCGGCGTGCGCGTCAAGCTCTTCAGCGAGGGCTCCGGGCGCTGGAGCGCATCGGCCGGCGAGAAGTCGAAGTTCGGCTTGTTCATCACCGAGATCCTGGAGCTCTTCAAGGTACTCAAGGCCCGCGACATGCTCGACTGCCTGCAGCTGGTGCACTGCCATCCGGGCAGCCAGCTGCAGGACATCCGTCGCGTGAAGGACGCCATCAACGAGCTGGCGCACGTCTACGCGGAGCTGAAGCTGATGGGTGCGGGGCTGCAATACATCGACGTGGGCGGCGGGCTCGGCGTGGACTACGACGGCAGCGGCACCAACTTCGCCTCCTCGATGAACTACACGCTCAACGAGTACGCGAGCGACGTGGTGTACCGCGTCGCGAGCGTCTGCAACGCACGTGACATTCCCCACCCGATGATCGTCAGCGAATCGGGGCGCGCGGTGGCGGCCTACCACAGCGTGCTGATCTTCGATGCGCTCGGCTCCTCGGCACTCGACAAGTTCCGCGTCACCGGCAATCGCCGTGAAGATTACAGCGGCGACGAGGAGCTGCCGCAGCCTATACAGGACCTGTTCGAGGCGTACGGCGCGGTGAGTGAGCGGCGGCTGGTCGAGTGTTATCACGATGCCCTCACGGCGCGCGAGCAGGTGCTGCAGATGTTCAATCTCGGCCTGCTGTCACTCGAGTTCCGCGGGCTCGCCGAGCGGCTCTACTGGGCGACCTGCGCGAAAATCCGCGACGCCTGCCGCAAGGCCGAACGCCTGCCGGAGGAGCTTGAGGACCTCGAGTCGATCCTCTCCGACACCTACTTCTGCAACTTCTCGGTGTTCCAGTCGCTCCCCGACAGCTGGGCGATCGACCAGCTGTTCCCGATCCTGCCGATCCATCGGCTCGATGAGCGCCCGACGCGCACCGCGGTGCTCGCGGACATCACCTGTGACTCGGACGGCAAGATCGATCACTTCGTGTCCCCGCGCGATGTGAAACGCACGCTGGAGCTGCACGAGCTCCGAGCCGGCGAGAAATACTATCTGGCGGTGTTCCTGGTGGGCGCCTATCAGGAGACGCTCGGCGATCTGCACAACCTGTTCGGCGACACGCATGTGGTACACGTGCGGCTGCACGACGAAGGCGGCTGGTGGATCGAGGAAATCGTCAAGGGCGACACCGCCAACAAGGTGCTGGAGTACATGGAGTACGACGTCGCCGAGCTCTATCCAGCTCTCGCCCGCGACTGCGAGCGCGCGATCCGCGACGGGCGCATGACGCTCGCCGAGAGCCAGGCGCTCAAGCGTTTCTACGAGGCCGAGCTCGACGGCTATGCGTACCTCGAACCCGCCGGGGCCTAGAGGCGGGAGCGACGCCCGACGCACCAACACCGTAAGGTTTGCGTCCCGCAGGGGCCGGGAGTAGCATCCTCCCGGCGTTCGTATCCGCCGTGGATGAGTGCGCTTTGTTTGAATGTGTTGACTGCAATTCCCGCCCCGCGCTCCTCATCCGCGCGCGAACGCAAGGTGCAGGCCGCCGGCCCAAGCGCTGCGCATTTGACTGAAACTGCCGTGTGCCTTGAAGCCTTGACCTGTTCGACTGTTCACGCGGTACATGCGATGCGACGCTCAGCCGTCGCCGCTGTCCGCATTTTCATAGAGAGAGCTTCCGGATGACGACGATTTACGTGGGCAATCTGCCCTTCAACGCCACCGAGCAGGACGTGAAGACCATGTTCGAACGTCATGGCAAGGTGGAATCGGTCAAGCTCATCAACGACCGCGAGACCGGCAAGCCGCGTGGCTTCGGATTCGTCGACATGCCCCAGGGCGAGGCCCAGGCCGCCATCCAGGCCCTGAACGGGTTCCAGATGAACGGCCGTCCGCTGCGCGTGAACGAGGCTCAGGAGCGGCCGCAGCGCCCGCGCCAGGGCGGCGGGCCGTTCCGTCGCTGACGGTCGCGCCTGATCTTTCCAAGCCATAGACGGGCAGCGATCGCCGCAGGCACAGCGCTGACTTGCGCGTGCGCGCTGCTGTTGGTGGCGAGCTGTACCACCACCAGCTCGCGCCAGAGCACCGCCCAGGAGCTCGACCGGATCCTGGCCGGCGATCAGCGCTCCGAAGAAAACCGCGCGCGTGACACCTACCGGCACCCCAAGGCCACTCTGCTGTTCTTCGGCATCCGGCCCGAGATGAGCGTGCTGGAAGTCTGGCCCGAGCCCGGGTGGTATACGGAGATCCTCGCGCCGCTGCTGCGTGATCAGGGCCACTACTATGCCGGGGTCATCGCCCCCGACCCCTCGAGCAGGTACATCGCGCAGCGGCTGGAGAACTTCCGGCACAAGCTCGCCTCGCGCCCGGAGCTCTACGGCCGGGTCTCGGTGGTGACCTTCGCCGTCGAGGGCTCGGATGTCGTGCCCGCGGGCACGCTCGACATGGTGCTCACCTTCCGCAACATCCATAACTGGATGGCGCGCGGGGAGGCCGAGCAGGCCTTCGCCAGCATGTACAAGGCGCTCAAGCCGGGCGGGGTGCTGGGTGTCACCGAGCACCGCGGCAACCCTGCGCTGCCACAGGACCCCAGGGCCAAGAGCGGCTACGTGAACGAGGACTACGCCATCAAGCTGATCGAGGCGCAGGGTTTCCGGCTGGTGGCGAAATCCCAGGTCAACGCCAATCCGAAGGACACCAAGGACTACGAGCAGGGGGTGTGGACGCTGCCGCCCACCTACCGCCTGGGCGACAAGGATCGCGACAAGTACGCGGCCATCGGCGAGAGCGACCGCTTCACGCTGAAGTTCGTGAAGCCGCCGAAGTAGCGCGGCGGCCCGCGCGTCGCGCTACCACATGTCGCGCAGCCGCGCCCCGACATCGACGCTCACGGGCGCCGCGCTCTGCAGGTTCTCACCGCTGCCGGCTGCCGTCCCCTGGAAGGTCGTGGCCTCCAGTGTCTTCAGCACCTTCTCGGTGAGAAAACGGCTGCGGCCTCCGTACACGTGGGCATCTGCGTGGCGCGACTTCTGGGTGAGGTGGAATTTCAGCGGCACCACCAGCAGCAGATCGTTCTGCGCCCGCGTCATCGCGACATACAGCAGCCGGCGCTCCTCCTCGATGAGCTCGCTCTTGCCGGTGGAGAACTCGGAAGGGAAGCTCCCGTCCACCACGTTGAGCACGTACACCGTGTCCCACTCCATGCCCTTGGCGGAGTGGATGGTCGACAGCACCAGATAGTCCTCGTCGAGCACCGGCTGGCCGGCGAGATCGCTGGTGGCGTTGGGAGGATCGAGCGTGAGCTCGGTGATGAAGCGCTCGCGCGACTGGTACTGCCCGGAGAGGTGCTCGAGCTGGTCGAGGTCCCCGAGCCGCGTATGAAAGTGCTCGTAGAGGCGCTCGAAGTGCTTGCGGTACCACTCGCGCGCCTGATGCACCTGGCCCTGCCACTCGCGCTGCGGGTCGGTGAGCGCCAGCAGCAGCTCCGCGAGCCGTCTGAGGTCCATCTCCGCCGACTGTGGCGGCTTGAAGCCGCTGAGCGACTGGAACGAGTAACCGGCCGCCTCCAGATGCTCGAGCGCCGCGCGCGCGTTCGCGGGACCCATGCCCGGCAGCAGTTGCAGTACGCGAAACGCCGCCAGCGTATTGCGCGGGTTGTCGGCCCAGCGCAGCACCGCCAGGAGATCCTTGACGTGCGAGGCCTCGAGGAACTTCAGTCCGCCGTACTTCACGAAGGGAATCTTGCGCTTCGCCAGCTCCACCTCCAGCAGGTCGCTGTGGCTGGCGCTGCGGAACAGCACCGCCTGGCGCCTGAGCGGCACGTTGGCCTCGCGCCGGCGCAGCACCTCGCTGCAGACGTACTCCGCCTGGCTCTGCAACTCCTCCACCGTGACCGCGCGCGGCCGCGCGCCTTCGCCACGGATCGACAGCAGGTACTTGCGGTGCTGGCGCGGCGCCTCGGCCATGACCGCGTTGGCGACGTCGAGCACCTGCTGGGTCGAGCGGTAGTTCTGCGCCAGGGTGACCACCTCGGCGGCCGGTTGGAACGCTTCCGGGAATCCCAGGATGTTCTCGACCGCGGCCGCCCGGAACGAGTAGATCGCCTGCGCGTCATCGCCCACGACCGTCAGTCCTGCGCCCTCGGGCTTCATCGCCCGCAGGATCTCGGCCTGCAGCCGGTTGGTGTCCTGATACTCGTCCACCAGTACGTGATCGAAGTGCGCACCGATGTGCTGTGCCAGGCGCGGCTCGCCCATCATGCCGTGCCAGTAAAGCAGCAGGTCGTCGTAGTCGAGCAGGTTGGCGTGCTGCTTCTGCTCCACATAGGCGCGGTACAGTGCCGCGAGCTCCTCCTGCCATTGTGCGCACCACGGGTAGTGGGTCTCGAGAGTCTGCGCGAGCGAGTTGCGGGTATTGACCCGGTTGGAATAGATCTGCAGGCAGGTGTCCTTGCGCGGGAAACGCTGCTCGCGGGCCGCCAGTCCCAGCTCCTGGCGCAGGCTGTCCATGAGATCGGCCGCATCACCACGATCCATTACGCTGAAGTGAGGGTCGAGCTGCACATGCGAGGCATAGTGGCGCAGCAGCCGATTGCCGACCGAGTGGAAGGTACCGGCCCAGCTCAGGCGCTGTGCGATCGTGGCGCTGACGCCCCCGAGTGACTCGTTGAGCGCCTTCCTGGTGATCTCGTGCGCGCGCCGGCGCATCTCCCCGGCCGCGCGCCGCGTGAAGGTGAGCAACAGGATGCGCGCGGGGTCCACTCCGTGGATGACCAGGTGCGCGACGCGGTGCGCGAGCGTTTCGGTCTTACCGGTGCCGGCGCCGGCGACGATCAGCAGTGGCCCGGAGGAGAAGCCCTTGTCGGGGAGCGGCTCGCCGTGCAGGACCGCCTTGCGCTGCGGCGCGTTGAGCCTCTCCAGGTGCGCAGTGGTAGCCATGGCGGGCCGACTATACCCGCGACCAACAGCAGGTGGCGACGCCACGGCGCAGCGCCGGCGGCACGCGCTCACCCTGCCGGCCGGGGCCGCAGACGGTTACGATGGGCCGCATGAAGCCCGACCGAGAGACCGTGCATTTCAACGGTCGCGTCATCCGCGTCACCACCGACGAGGTGCTGCTTCCGAACGGACATCGCGCGACGCTCGAGGTGGTGCACCACCCGGGCGGCGCGGCCGCGGTGGCAATCGATGCCGAGCGGCGCGTGTGCCTGTTGCGCCAGTACCGGTACGTGGCGGACGGCTGGCTGTGGGAGCTGCCCGCTGGCAAGCTCGAGCCGGGCGAGCCGCCGCTCTCCACCGCGCAGCGCGAGCTCGCCGAGGAGGCAGGGGTTGGCGCGCGCGACTGGCACAGCCTCGGCACGTCGCTGTCTTCACCCGGAGTGTTCACGGAAGTCCTGCATCTGTTCCTCGCAACCGGCATCCTGCCCGCCACCGCCGCGCACGAGCGTGCCGAAGTGATCGAAATTCACTGGCTGCCGCTCGAAAGGGCCTGCCAATGGGCCCTCAGCGGCGCCATCACCGACAGTAAGACGGTGATCGGTCTGCTGCGCGCGCGCTCGGCCGGATACAGCACTTAGTCCCGCGGGCAATCCGTGACCGGTGTCGCAGAACACCGACGGGGACTGTCTGTACGCTGCAGTGCGTGAAGCGCCTGCGTGCGCCAGACGACATATTCTGTGGACAGCTCAACCAAAAAATCACCTCTTCAGGGGACACCCGCTGCGAGTGCGGAAGCTGAGCGCCGGCGGATAGGCAGGGTCGTGCACGACGATCGCGGCAACGCCTCCGTCAACTGGCAGGACGCGCCGGCCGACTACAAGCGTCCGGTGCTCGAGATACTCGGTGAGTCGAAGCTCACTATCCAGAGCGAAGAGAGCCACGACCCGTACGCGCGGCGCACGGCACGCCCGTCGACGGGCAACACGACGCGCACCGACCTGCGCAAGCTCTCCGAGTGGATCAAGATGATGCGCGAGCTCGAGGAGCGCAAGCGCCGCGGCGGCGGCGACGAGGAGTAAGGTGCGCGCCGGAGCGGCGCCCGACCCGAAGCAGGCTTCGCCCCTTCAGGTGGTCCGCTCGATGTGCGCGCGCTTGCGCGCGTTGCTGAAGCGGTAGAAACGCCGCAGCTCCGCCAGCACGTCGCTTTCCCGGCTCTCGAGACGCTGTTCCAGGCGCCGGCAGAAGCGTTCCGCGTAACCGCTCGCCTCGTGATACAGGCGCTGGCGTGCCTGCCCCAGGCTCGGGTCGACGTGCGTGCGCTCGAACAGCACCCGGCGCAGCTCCGCCGGGAAGTGCCTCGGGCATTGCCGGCGCAGCAGCCAGTAGCTCGCCACGTACTTGTCCACCTCCGCCTGCATCTCCAGCTCGAGCAGCGACACGGGTCTGTCGTGGTGGACGTTCCAGGCGAGGTACAGGAAGTGACTCACGCCCTCGAGCGCGGTCCAGTAGTCGGCCACGTTCCCCTGGTGCAGCCGCTCGAGCGGATCGGCGCCGGCGAGCCGCTCGAGGAGCGCGGCGTCGAGGAACAGCGACACGCCGACCTCGCGCCCGTCCGCGCTCTGCGCGATGAGCAGCTGCTCCTCGGAAGATGAGCCGTGGGAGGCGTGCGGCAGCGCGCTGCGGTCGGTAACCAGGAAATCGTAGACGTCGTAAGCGATGCTCACGTCGTAGATGCCGCCGATGAGAGCCTGCAGGCGCGACAGCAGCACGGCGTCTCTTTCAGTGCGCGCAGCCGGTGCCGCCGGCGTTCGTCGGGTCCACCCCGAGGCGCCTCAGGATGGCGTAGCAGCGTGCGCTGCCGCTCTTCAACCACATCTCGTACAGACGCAGGATGTCCTGGTCGGAGTGCCGGTACGCGCACTCGCTGATCTCGTTGAGGGCGTCTACCAGCGGCTGGAATTTTGCCGATAACTCGGCGAATACCGCGCCCAGCACGCGCCTGCGGCCGTGGCCGATCTGCTGCGCGAGTACGCCGTAGGCGCGGCCGCCCATGGCGATGTGATAGTCGACGTCGATCAGCCGCGTGGCAAAGCTGCGCGCGAAGAAACCGGCGATGAAGAGCGATACGTCGCCGAGGCGCTGCAGCGCGCGATTGCGCTCGACGGCGGTGGGCGCCTCGAGCGCCTCGCACAGCATGGCCACCAATGGCTTCATTCGGGCGCTGCCCGCGCAGCCGTCGTAGAGGGCCTCCGAGCGGGCGAACAACGTGAGCAGGTTCACCACGTAGTGCTCGGTGTGGTCATCGACCGCGACGTGCTGCTTCGCGAGCGTGCCGTGCAGCGTGTCGCGGAAGAACTCCGTCAGGTTGGCAACCGGCAGGACGCGGTCGGCATGCTGGGGCATGGTTCGCTCACCTCCTTGACTCTTTAGAGCGGCCGGAACACCTACAGGTTCACCCGCGCGCGCGCGCAATTCCGTGACGCGCTGCGCCGATCGGGCGCAAACTGGGCACACTGCGTCACTAACCTGACTGCCAGCTGAACTGGCAGCGCCGATCCCACAGTGCTAACAACGACCAGACGGAACTGTTGGAAGCAACTCCGTTGAGCAACTCGCGTGACGGCTTTCTCGGACTGTCAGGCTATCACTGGCTGGTGATCGCCGCCGGCTGGGCGGGCTGGGGCTTCGACGTCTACGACGCTCTGCTGTTCAACTTCGTGGCTCCCAACTGTATCCCGGCACTGCTGCATCTCGCGCCGGGATCGGCCGAGGCACACGCGGCCGCGGTGTTCTGGACCGGTGCGATCACCTCATCGTTGCTGGTGAGCTGGGCGGCGGGCGGGGTGCTGTTTGGCTGGGTAGCGGACCGCATCGGGCGCAAGCGCACGCTGTTCGTCACCATCGCGCTGTATGCGATCGGCACGGCGGCGTGCTCGCTGGTCGGCAACCTCTGGCAGCTCGTCCTGTGCCGCGCCGTCGCCAGCCTCGGCATCGGCGGGGAATGGGGGATCGGCGCCGCGCTGGTCGCGGAGGCCGTGCCGGAAAATCGGCGTGTCGAGGCCGGGGTGATCCTGCAGACCTCCTCCCCCCTCGGCGTGCTGCTGGCGGGCGGCGTGAACTATCTGATCGCCGGCGTGTGGCTCGCCGGCCAGCCCCAGAGCTCGTGGCGCTACGTGTTCCTCGCCGGGCTGCTGCCGGTCCTGGCGGCGGTCGGGGTGCGGCTGTTCCTGCGCGAGAGCACCGTGTGGCAGGCGAGCCGCTCACGCACCTCTGCCTCGACGCCGCGTGAGCTGTTCACACCGGGCCTGCGGGCCGCGACCCTCGGGGGCCTGTTCGCGGCGATCATCGCCATACTCGTGTGGTGGGCCTGCAACGCATTCATTCCGCTGCTGGGCAGCACGCTCGCCGCGGAGCAGGCGCGGCACACGGGCCTCGGTGTGGCGCAGGCGCAGGCACTCGGGGCAGCACTGCAGGCGCACGCCTCCAACGCCTTCAGCATCGGCGGCCTCGTCGGCACGTTCGCCGCGGTGCCGCTCGCGCGGCTACTCGGGCGACGCCCGATGTTCATCACCTATTTCCTGTTCTCCGCGTGCGCCCTGTTTGCGACCTTCGGCTTGCCACTCGCCACCTCCACGCGGCTCGCGATGCTGTACCTGGTCGGGGCCGGGGTCTACGGCGTCTTCGGCGCCTTCACCTTCTATCTGCCGGAGCTGTTCCCGGCGCGGCTGCGCGCCACCGGGGCGGGCTTCTGTTACAACACCGGACGCGTGCTCGCCGCCTTCGGCCCGCTGGTGGTGGGGACGGTGTCCGCCGCTGCGGGCGGATCGGCGGGGGCGCTCATGCGGGTGCTGTTCTGGCTCGCCGTGGTGCCGCTCGCCGCCGCGGTGGCGGCGCGCTTTCTCATCGTCGAGACGCGCGGACGCGCGCTGCCGGAATGAGCGCCCGGCGCCGCGAGGAGCTCAGGCGCCCATGAGGGTGGCGAGCTGGCCGCAGTCGCGCACCACCAAGTCGGCGGGCGCCAGCTGCGCGGGCCACAGCGCGCCGCGGCGATTCATCCACGCGGCGCGACAGCCGGAACTCTGCGCGGCCTCAACGTCCAGCCACGGGTCATCGCCCACGTAGAGGATCTGCCGTGGCGCAAGCTTGAGCTCGCGCGCCAGACGCTCGAAGCAGCGCCGATCGGGCTTCCCGGCCCCGATCTGGCGCGCATTCAGCGACAGCACGAACGCCGCGTCGAGTCCGATGCGTCCGAGGTCCGCGTTGCCGTTGCTGAGCGAGGCCAGAACGTAGCGCGCGTGCAGCCGCTCGAGTGCCGGGCGCACGTCCGGCAAAATCGCGACCTCGCTACGCGCCGCGAGGAACACTTCGAAGGCGCGCGCGGCGAGACTATCGTGGTAGCCGCATTCGCGTGCGTGGCGCTCGAGCGCGGTGACACGCAGCCAGGTGACATCGTGCGCCCGCTCCGGCTGCGTCCGCGCCAGCTCTTCGCGGGCGGCGCGCATATCCTCGACCGAGACTCGCTCGGGAATGCGCGGACAGTGCTCGTGCAGCCACTCGAGCAGCCGCGCCTCGGCGCGTGCCAGCACCGGCTCCACATCCCACAGTGTATTATCGAGGTCGAAAGCGACGGCGCGCACGTCGTTCAGCACCCGTCAAGGTTACCATCGAAGTGGCGCAGCTCACCCTCGTCATCGGCAACAAGAACTACTCGTCCTGGTCGTTGCGGGCGTGGATCCTCATGAAGCACCTCGGGGTGGAGTTCGAGGAGCTGGTGGTGCCGCTCGATCTGCCCGACTCGCGCGACGAGCTCGACCGCCACGGTCCGAGCGGACGGGTGCCGGTGCTGCACGCCGGCCGGCTGTGCGTGTGGGACTCACTCGCGATCTGCGAATACATCGCCGAGCTCACCGGCAAAGGCTGGCCGCAGCCGCCGGAAGCACGCGCCGTGGCGCGCTCGGTATGCGCCGAGATGCATTCGGGATTCGCCAACCTGCGGGCGCTATGGCCGATGAATGCGCGCGCACGCCGCCGCCGCACCGCCCTCACCGCCGCGCTCGAGTCCGACATCGAGCGGGTGGATGAGATCTGGAACGACTGCCGGCACCGTTTCGGTGCCGGCGGGCCGTGGCTGTTCGGCGCGGAATACACGATCGCCGATGCGATGTATGCCCCGATCGTGCTGCGTTTCAACACCTACGGCGCGCGCGTCTCCGACACCGCGCGCTGGTATATGGCAGCCGTGCTCGAGGACCTGGCGCTGCAGGAATGGCTGCAGGCCGCGCGCAGCGAGCCGTGGATCATCGCCCGCGACGAAGTCGGCTGAAGAACGAACTGACAACTAACCAACACGGGAGGGCCCCGATGCGCCCGCACGTCCGCCACCTCGCCTGCTCGATCCTGGCATGCTCCCTGACCGCGCCCGGCTGGCCGGCGCTCGCCGCGCCGCTCGGCAATGCGCCCTTCACCTCGGCCGGTCCCGGCGGCGCCGCTTTCACGCCCGAGGATCTCGTGCTGCTCAGGCGCGTCAGCGATCCGCAGCTCTCACCCGACGGACGTTACGTTGCCTACGTGCAGCGCGAAACAGACCTGGAGGCGAACAAGGGCCGCACGAGTCTGTGGCTGCTCGACCTGAAGGACGGCGGCGCGGCACGGCGACTGACGCGCGGGACGGCGAGCGACTCGAGCCCGCGTTGGGCACCCGATAGCCGCAGCCTGTATTTTCTCTCGGCGCGCACCGGGGACACCCAGGTCTGGAGCCTGAGCGTGCCTGCCGGGGAGGCGCGCCAGATCACCCGTTACCCGCTCGACGTCGGCTCGCTCAAGGTGTCCCCGCGCGGGGATCTGCTGGCGCTCTCGATGGAGGTGTTTCCGGACTGCCCGGACCTCGGCTGTACTAAGAGCCGCCTGGACGCACGTGAGAAGAACAAGGCTACCGGGCGGGTCTACGAGCGGTTGTTCGTGCGGCACTGGGACACCTGGAGCGACGGCACGCGCTCGCACCTCTTCAGCGCGCGGCTCGGCCCCGACGGCAGCGCCGGCACCCCGGTCGATGTCTCGAAGTCCTTCGATGCGGACATCCCCGGTAAGCCCTTCGGCGGCGACGAGGACTATGCCTTCAGCCCCGACGGCCGCTCGCTGGTGTTCTCCGCCCGGATCGCCGGCCATAACGAGCCGTGGTCGACCAATTTCGATTTGTTCCAGGCCCCCGCGGACGGCTCGCGGCGCGCCGGTCGATCTCACGGCCGCGAATCCCGCCTGGGATGCGCAACCGGTATTCCTGCCCAATGGCGATCTCGCCTGGCTGGCGCAATACCGGCCGGGCTTCGAGTCGGACCGCTTCCGCGTGATGCTGCGCGATGCGCGCACCGGCGCGGTGCGCGCGACTGACCGCTTCCTGGGACCGCTCGGTGAGCCGCCTGGGTGCGCTGCCCGACGGCCGGCACCTGCTGGCGAGCGTCGATGAGCTGGGACAGCACGCGCTGTACTCCATCGACGTGAGGACCGGCAGGCCGGTGAAACTGGTCGGCAGCGGCGAAGTGGCTGACTATTCCGCCGCCCGCGACACCGTCGTATTCGCGCTGGAAGGTCTGGGCGGTCCCGCCGACCTGTACTCGATTCCCTCAGGCGGCGGCACGCCGAAGCGGCTCACCGACGTCAACCACGAGGTGCTCGCCGCGCGGAGCCTCAGCGACTTCGAGCAGTTCACCTTCAAGGGCTGGAACGACGAGACGGTGTACGGCTACGTCGTGAAGCCCTACGGCTTCGAGCCCGGCAAACGCTTCCCGATCGCCTTCCTGGTGCACGGCGGCCCGCAGGGCAGCTTCGGCAACAGCTGGAGCTACCGCTGGAATGCGCAGGCCTTCGCCGGCCATGGCTACGGCGTAGTGATGATCGATTTCCACGGCTCGACCGGCTACGGGCAGGCGTTCACCGATTCCATCAGCCGCGACTGGGGCGGCAAGCCGCTCGTCGATCTGCAGAAAGGGCTCGCGGCGGCGGTCGAGCGCTATCCCTGGCTCGACGGCGGGCGCGGCTGCGCGCTCGGCGCATCCTACGGCGGCTTCATGATGAACTGGATCGAGGGCAACTGGCCCGATCGCTTCCGCTGCATCGTCAGCCACGACGGCGTTTTCGACCAGCGCATGATGTACTACGCGACCGAGGAGCTGTGGTTTCCCGAATGGGAGAATGGCGGCACGCAGTACGAGGTCCCGAAGGCCTACGAGCAGTTCAACCCGCTCGACTTCGTCTCCAAATGGCGCACGCCGATGCTCGTCATCCACGGTGAGCAGGACTTCCGCATTCCCTACACCCAGGGTCTGGGCGCGTTCACGGCGCTGCAGCGCCGCGGCATCCAGAGCAAGCTGCTGATCTTCCCGAACGAGAATCACTGGGTGCTGAAGCCGGCCAACAGTCTCCAGTGGTATCACACGGTGTTCGAGTGGCTGGACTGCTCACCTGAAAAATTGAGCAGTGCGAGACCGGTCCGCGCCGAAGCAGGGCACTACATGCGACCGCAATCGCGCTGTTCGCTCGGCGTTGCTCGCGTCGGCTGCATCTGTTGACCCGCAGTGGCGCGGCGCCCGCGCACGGCCCGGGAGCTGACGTCTTCGGCGCGCTCCCCGAGGAAACGGCAACCCGCCATCAGTCCGGACGGTCACTGGCTCGCATGGTTCGAGCACAAGGGGCCGCAGAGCCGGCGTGGCTGTCTTCGATCTCGACGCGCGCAAGACCGTGCGCGATCCTGGCGATCCCGAAAGTAGCACGCCTCAGCTGGCTCGATTGGCAGAGCAACCAGACCCTGCTCATGAGCGTGCAGGAGGGCGCCAGCCTCGACGTGGTCGCCGGGCGACATGTCGTGGCTCAGGACGTGGTCAGCGGCGAGAGCCGGTGCTCGTTCGCCCGTTGAATACCTGGTCGCGACCCGCACTTCCAAGCCCGATACCGCAGTGATTGCAAGCAGTCCGGCGCACAACGGCGCTGGGGACCAGCAGTGGGAACACGCAGCTCATGGAAGTTGACACGCGCACGGGCAACACCACCGGTCAGGGAGGGCGGCGAACGTACCGTCCGGTGGTTCGTCGACCGCGACGGTCAGCCCGTTGGCGCGCGAGGACTGGGAGTGGCTCCACAACCAGTACTGCGTGTACGCCCTCGACGGGAAGTCCATGCGCGAGCTCCTGAGTCGCGACGACGCCGACCCTCCCATCCTCAGTGGCACCCTCGCCGACGGCTCGGCGCTGGTGTTGCTCGCGACCAATGGACGCAGCCGCACAGGCAGCCTGGGCGTTGCCGCTCGACGGCTCACCTTTGCGGCTGCTGGCTGAGCTACCGGACGCGGATATCACCAGCGTGTTCCGCGACCCCTACACGGGCGCGGTGACCGGTGTCTACGCGAGCGGCTTGCAGAGCTCCGTTCGGTGGCTCGACCCGGCAGCGCAGCAGCGCTACGAGTCGTTGGCGCGCGCGTTCCCTGGTCGCCTGCGTGGAGCCTTACACGTGGACTGAGGATGGGACCAAGACACTGGCGTACGTCAGCTCCGCGTCGGTGCCGCCGGTCTCTACCTCACTGATTTCAAGACCCACAAGGCAGACATCGCGGCGGAGACTATCCCGGTCTGGCCGGGGTACCGATGGGTGAAGTTAGGGAAGTCACGTACAAGTCCCGCGACGGCACCGACATCCCCGCCTACCTGGCGACACCACCGGGCGGGACGGCGCCTTTCCCCTGGTGGTGTTGCCGCATGGCGGTCCGAACGAGCGCGACTTCCTGCGGTTCGATCCGCTCGTGCAGTTCCTGGCGACCCGCGGCTACGCGGTGCTGCAGCCCCAATTCCGAGGCTCCAGCGGCTTCGGCGACGCGTTCCGCGACGCTGGCGACCGGCAATGGGGCGGCCTCATGCAGGACGACATCACCGACGGCGTGCGCGCCATGGTGGCACAGCAATTGCGGACCCTCACCGGGTCTGCATCGTCGGAACGACTCTTTACGGCGGCTACGCCGCGCTGGCAGGGCGCGGCCTTCACCCCCGAGCTATATGAGTGCGCGGTGAGCATCAACGGTATCTCGGACCTGCCGTGCCTATGTCAGCGCGTTGCTTCCGACCCCCACGTCGCCGTCCGCATCGTCACATCCTCGGGTGAGGCACGTGTCGAAAAGCGCATCGGCAAGCCGCGCGACGCGAACCTGAAGGCGCGCTCACCGATCAACGCCGTCGTCTCCATACGCGCGCACATACTCATCATGTACAGCGGACAACACCGGCGTGGCGGCCGTGCAGTCGGCGAACATGGCGCACGCGCTCGCGCCGCGGGCAAGGACGTGTCGCTCGACACCTTGCCCGCTGATGCCTGGTCGGTCCGCACGGTGCGCGGTACAGGTGTACCAGGAGCTGGAGCGGTTCCTCGGCGAGCACCTGCAAGCGCAACTAGTCAGCGTCGGCTCTTGCGGAACTGGTAGTCGCCGACCTTGAGCGTCCCGACCCGTAGCTCGACCTTCGAGGCTGGGCTCGTGGGACAGGCCTTGGGGTCGTTGTCGCCGTCGTAGCCGTCCGCGGACTTCTGCCACAGCACCCGGCACCCCTCGGCCTCCACGTCCTCGATCTCGAGCGCCGTGAAGAGATCGGGGTTCTGCTGCCCGTCGCGCCAGCGCAGTGGGTCCTTGAACTCGTACAGGGTCTCGACGATTCCGCGTTTGTCGTCGAACGCGAAGCTATACATCTTCTGGCTGAAGACGCGTCGCGGGTCGTCGGGGGCCGTCTCCTGAGCGTAGTAGACGTTATGCCCGAGCCGCGGCGTGAAGACGCGGATGATAACCAGTGCCACCGCGTCGTGCGGCGCCGGTACGTGGTTGCGCGCGTCGGCTTCGGCCTGCGCGGTGTTGTCGTAGTGGCCGGGCAGCACCGCGAGCATTCCCAGCATGTCGCTCTCCGTCCCGACGCGCTTATTGTGGCCGGCGCAGCCGGCGGCCAGAGCCGCGAGCACCACGAGCGTCGCCGCCCGCATCCAGCGCGGGTGCCGCCGCCTGGCGTTATCCATAGGACGCGCGCCATTGGGCACGGTACTTCAGCCCCAGGTCCATCAGCCGCTCGAGCAGCTCGCCGTAGGAAGTGCCGGCGGCGCGCGCCGATGCGGCGAAGTCCTCCTCGGCCTCGAGATTGGGGTTGGCGTTGGCTTCGAGCACGTACACCTGCCCTTGCGAGGTCACCCTGAAATCCATGCGAGCATAACCGGACATGCCGAGCGCCCGATAGATGCGCCGCGACAGCCGGTCGAGCGCGGTCAGCACCGTCGCCGGCAGGTCGGCGGCGGCGTGCGTCGTGATGCCGTACCTGGCCTGGTAGCGCTTGTCCCACTTGACCTTGCGCGTGGCGATGGCGGCGAGCGAGTCCGGCATGGAGCCGAATACCATCTCCCACACCGGCAGCCGGGTGAGCCGCTCGTTGCCCAGCAGCCCGACGTACAGCTCGCGCCCCTCGATGAACTCCTCGATCAGGGCATCGGACTTGATCTGCTCGTGCACGAACTCGATGCGCTCCCTGAGCCGGTGTGCGTCCTCCACTACCGAGGCCTGGGCGATGCCGAGCGATGCGTCCTCGACCGTGGACTTCACGAACAGGGGATAGCGGAGCTTGCGTGGCACGTGAATCCGCGCGCCGCGCCGGCACACCGCGAACTGCGGCGTGGCGATGCGGTGGAAGGCGAGCAGCTGCTTGCTGAGTGACTTGTCGCGCGACAGCAGCAGACCGCGCGGATTGCAGCCGGTATAGGGCTGGCGCATCAGCTCGAGAAATGCCACCACGTGCTGATCGTAGGTGACGATGCCGTCGAATTCCTCGAGCAGGTTGAAGACGACGTCCGGCTCCCAGTCGGCAATCGTGCTGCGCAGCTCCATCAGGCTGTCGAGCACGCCGATGCAGCGCACGTCGTGGCCGAGCTTACGCAGGGTGCTGGTTACGTCGTACTCGGTGCGCCACTCCTCGATTTCCTTGTCGTCGTGACCTTCGAGACTCTCCGGCGGCACCAGGGTCGCGTGCACCACGACGAGGGTGCGCAGTCGTCTCATAACGGGAGGTTTGGAGTCCCGCCCTGGGAGTACAGTCCCGTGAGCCGCTCGAGCATCCAGCGTGAGTAGCGCAGCGCGTCGCGGCGGTTGCCGCGCACGTAGAGGCGCAGCCGCTCGGCTCGCTCGATGAGCATGCGCAGCACCTGCTCCACGCTGTAGCGCTCGATGCCGAGGGCGCCCGCCACGACGCTCGCGAGCCGCCGCGCATCCTCGCGCAGCAGCGCTGCCGCCCGCCGCGCGCCGCGGCGGTCCGGGTCCGGCGTAAAGGCGCGCCGCAGCAGCTCGTCCGCGAGGCCGCGGCGGATCAGGCGGTTGTGCGCCAGCTTGCGCCGATAGTGCTGCGCGAGCGTGCGCGTGTTGCCCTCGAGCGGCTCGATGCGGATACGGTTACGCACCGGCGCGCGCCGTGCGCACACGCCGGCGATGAGCTCGTCGACCGCCCTGAGCTTGTGCAGCGCGGGCCAGCCCGCGTAGCTCCTGCGCCAGCGTGACCTTGGTGTCAGCCACACGGCGAACGTCTCGGCGAAGTCCTCGGTCGGGTGCGCTTGTGCGTACCACTCCCCGAGATGATGTACGTAGCGGCGGCTGCCGGCGCGCGCGCGATACCGTGCGGGGTAGGGACGCGAGGCGGGCCCGAACACTTCGCGCCAACGTTTGAGGCGGCGCAGCCGATAGGCGTTATCGAGCGCGTGCCCGGCCTCGTGCCGGAGGATGCGCCGCAACAGCCGTGTGTTGCCGCCCTCGGCCTCTCGCATGATGCGCCGCTCGAGCCGCTCGAGGCGCGGGTGCGCCAGGTAGAACGGCACGGCGATGCCGGGGACGCCGTCGGGCGAGAACCACTCTTCGGAGAGCCAGACATGCGGACGGAGTTTGAGGCCGCGGCGCTCGAGATCGGAATACAGCCGCCGGACGTGCCGCGCGAGCGGGGAGCGCCGCAAGTCGAGCTTCAGGTCGCAGAAGCGCAGCCGCAGCAGCTCCTCGTCGGAGAACCGGCTCCACGGCAGTGTCCGCCGCGGGTGGGGGCGCATGGCGGATGAGCGGCGGGCGCGTGTGGCAGGCATGCGGGCGGCGGGACAGATCTTCGTAGCGGGGACGGCGCGCGGAAAGCTTAGCCGAAGCGTGCGGGCGCTGTCTTCAACCGCTCAGCGTCACCAGCGCGTGGGTCAGCAGGCGGTCGGCGCAGCCTTCGATCAACTGCTGCTTCATCAGGCTGTTGCGCCACAAAGTGGGGATGGCGCTTGCACTGTAGTGCGCCCCCGCGAGCGCCCCGCAGGCGGCGGCCACCACGTCCGAGTGACCACCCAGATTGGCCGCCGCGAGCACTGCATCGCGGAAGTTGCGGGTGCGGTCGAACGCATCGAAGGCCGCGGCGAGGGCGGCGGGCGCGCTGCCCCCCGCTGCCTCGGGCGGCTCCCCACCCGGCGCGGCCTCTCTGCGGGCCGCCGGCGCGTGACCGAGAACCATCTCCCGGGGCTGCCCGGACAAGGCAGCGTGCATGGCGCGCGCCAGAGTGCGGCACGCAGTCAGTACCCGGGGCGCCTGGCAGGTCGTGCGAGCGGCCTGCGCGGCCTGTTCCACGGCCGCATCGGCATGCGCGAAGAAGTACATCACCGTGGGAGTCACGCGCGACAGGGGTTCGGGATCCAGCAGCTGCGGATCGTGGGAGCCGGAAAATACCTGGCGACGCCACTGCGCCATCGCGAGCGCCCGGGCCGTGCCGGCGGTGATGCCGAGGCACTGCCCGGTCGCGGACAGGTAGCCCTCCTGCTGCCAGCGGTGATAGCGCGCCACCTGGTCGCGGGCGTCGAAACCGTTGCACTCCAGCAGACTCTCCGCAAGACACAGCGCCATCGCGGTATCGTCGCTCCAGCCCCCGCGCGGCAGATCGAAGGGGCCGCCTCCCAGGAGATCGCCAACGGGAGCGAAACGCCCCGGTCGCCGGTACTGCGTAGCGGCCGCGACTGCATCCCCGATCGCCAGGCCCAGCAGCGCGCCGAGATAGCGCTCACGCAGACCCCGCGCCGCGGCGAGCGTCGCCGGCTCGAGCAGGGGGTCGGGCTCGCCGTCGCAGGTGCGCGCCGTCCAGGTGCGCACGTACTCCACCTGGGCCGGGGTCTCCGGAACACTCGGCCACTGAGCCGCCCGCTCGCTTTGCTGCCAAAGACGGTTCAGCTCGTTCAGCGCCTCATCGCCGGACAGTCCACGCTCCACCAGGAGGCACCCGGCGACGGTGCCGGTGCGCCCGATTCCGGCACGGCAGTGCAGGTAGACCGGGCGGCGCGAGCGCAGCGCCCGCCACAGGCACTCGAGAATCTCGGCCATGTGCTCGCGGCGCTCGGGCAGGCTGTGGTCGCTGATCGGCTTGCGCAGGTATTCGACGCTGAGCGGCAGCCCGGCGTGGTACGGCTCGAGCTCGCCCTCCTGCGTGAGATCGATGAAGCAGCCGATGTCCGCATCCAGGAGGCGCTGCAGCCGGGCGCGGGTGAGCTCCGGACTCGCCCCTCCGGGGTATTCGCCGGCCAGGAGCTTGCTCGGCAGCACCCAGTAGCTGTTCGGCAGCGGCTGTCGGGGTGGCCCAGCGAGCGGTGATTCCGGGCTTTCCATGCAGGCTTAGCTCAGGCGAGCGCGGGCCGCGCGGAGTACGCCTGCGCGAGCCGCAGCTCGTCGCGCTCGGTCATGGGCGCGACACGCTTCAGGTCGAGGCCGGCGAAGTCAAAGCATCGCGGGTCCGCGAGATGCTGCAGTTCGACCCGACGCAGCGCCGAGAAGATCGTCTGGGTGCGTCCGGGGAAGCGGCGCTCCCACTCGCTGAGCATGTTCCTGACGGCGACGCGCTGCAGGTTGTCCTGCGAGCCACACAGCTTGCAGGGAATGATCGGGAAGGAGCGGCCGCGCGCGTAGCGCGCGATGTCGCGCTCGGCGACGTAGGCGAGCGGGCGGATGACCACGTGGCGGCCGTCGTCCGAGAGCAGTTTCGGCGCCATCGCCTTCAGGCGGCCGGCGAAGAACATGTTCAGGAACAGCGTCTCCACGATGTCATCGCGGTGGTGCCCGAGCGCGATCTTGCTGATGCCATTCTCGCGCGCAAACCGATAAAGCGCCCCGCGCCGCAGCCGCGAGCACAGCCCGCACAGAGTGCTGCCGTCGGCAATTACGCGGCGCACGACGCTGTAGGTGTCCTGTTCGATGACGCGCCAGGGCACCCCCGCCGCCTCGAGGTACTGCGGCAGCACGTGGGCGGGAAATCCGGGTTGCTTCTGATCGAGATTGACGGCCAGCAGCTCGAAGCGGACCGGGGCGCTGCGCTGCAGCGACAAGAGCATGTCGAGCAGCGTGTAGGAATCCTTGCCGCCGGAGAGGCACACCATGACGCGGTCGCCGCCGCTGATCATGCCGAAATCGGCGATCGCCTTGCCGACCGCGCCCCGCAACCGCGCCGCCAGGCGCTGCAAGGTGCGGGAAGGCTTCGGATTCCTCAAGGGGGCGCCGTGTGCAGCTTCAGGCCGCTTCAACGTTCGCGGCGCTCTCGAGATACTTTGCCTCGACGTAACGGATGAAGGAAGTGGCCGAGAACGGCTTGCCGGTGGCCCGCCTCAGCAGCTCCTGGACGGGTACCTTCGCACCCACGCCATGCACCTGGCTGCGCAGCCAGCCGAGGAGCCCCGTGAACTCGCCGCGCGCGAGCTGCTCGTCGAGCCCCTCGACCTCCCCTCGCAGGCTCTCGTTGAGCTGCGCTGCGATGACCGCGCCGAGCGCGTAGGAAGGGAAGTAACCGAAGGACCCGACGGCCCAGTGAATGTCCTGCAGACAGCCCTCCAGGTCGTTCGTCGGGCGGATCGACAGGCGCTGCTCCATGCCGGCGTTCCACGCTTCGGGCAGGTCACGAACCGCGAGCTCCCCGAGAGCAGCTGCTTCTCGAGCTCGTAGCGCAACATGATGTGCAGCGGGTAGGTGAGCTCGTCCGCGTCCACGCGAATCAGGCCGCGCTGCACGCGGGTAAGGTGAGTGTAGAGGTTCTCCACGTCCCACTCGGGCCCCGCCACCCCGAAGTGCCTGGCGAGCAGCGGCTGTACGTAGCGCACGAACGGCCGGCTGCGGCACACCATCATCTCGATGAGCAGCGACTGGCTTTCTTCGAGCGCCATGCCGCGATCGCGCCCCACGGGCTGATCGCGCCAGTCCTGGGGCAGTCCGAGGTCGTACATGGCATGCCCGGTCTCATGCAGCGCGCCCAGGAGTCCGGAAAAAATATCGTCGGGATCGAAGCGCGTCGTAACGCGGATGTCGCCCGGCACTCCTTCGGTAAAGGGCTGCTCACTCTCATCCAGCCGGCCGCGGTCGAATGGAAAGCCGATCGCCTTCATGACCTCGACCGTGAGGGCGCGCTGCTTGCCGGCCGGGAACTTGCCGGTGAGCGGCAGCAGCGGACGGCTCTCCTGGAGCGCAATGGCCTCACGAATCAACGACGGCAGGCGGCGCGACAGCGCCTTGAACATGGTGTCGATGTCGACGGTCGTGATCCCGGGGCTGTATTCGTCCACCAGAGCGTCGTAAGGGGCGAGATTGAGCGCCTGCCCGAGGAGTGCCGCCTTGTCACGCACCAGATGCACCACCTCTTCGAGGTGCGGCGCGAACGTGTCGAACTTGCCCTGGGTACGCGCCTCGAGCCAGCGCGATTCGGCGCGCGAGACCGCCTTGGTGAGCCGGGCGACCAGGGTCACCGGAGTGGCGATCGCGTGGTCGCGCTGCCGGCGCATCTCGCGCAGATTGGCGATCTGCCAGTCCGCCAGCCCCTGGGTATTGGCCTGCGCGCGATCGAGCAGCCGCGGAATGCGGGGCGCGGTGAGCAGGGCGTGGTATTCGGTCTCGAGCGCCGCGAGCTGCTCGCCGCGAACGTCGGCGCTGCCGCGCGGCATCATCACCGCGGCATCCCAGCGCAAGAGCGAAAGCGCGCCACGGAAGGCATGCAGGCGCTTGAACTCCTGCTCCAGCTGCTTGTAGGGCGAAGCGGACATGATCTCTGGCTCGGATCTCACGTGCCCGGGTGAGGCGGCGCGTGCCTTGGGGTCCTAAGGGGAGAACGGCGCTAGTCTACCACTCGCGGGGCCTCGCTGCTCCGCGCATTGGATACAATTTCTATTTAAAACAAGTAGTTAGGTAGATACGTTGCGTCTGTCCGGCGCCCCTGGCCGGGACTGTCGCGAGGACGCGGTTATGTCGCGCACCCGCCACGCGAGCATCGCGCGCTTGCGGTCTTCTCCCCAGTGATACCCGCCGAGCATGCCGTCCTTGCGCAGCACGTTGTGACACGGGATGAGCCAGGCGACGGGGTTTGCCCCGACCGCGTTGCCCACCGCCCGCTCGCTCCCGGGGACGCCCGCTGCCTGCGCGAGCTCGGAATAGGTTGTCGGTCGCGAGCCCACCTCGACCAGGGCCTGCCACACCTTGAGCTGGAAGTTCGTGCCCTTGACCGCGAGCTTGACGACCGAGGTAGCCCCGGCGAACGAGTCGCCGGGCGCGGGCCAGATGCGCGCGGCGAGCATCGCAGCGGCGGCATCGTCGCGCTGCAGTCGGGCCTCGGGCCAGTGATGCGCCAGGCGCGCGGCGGCGCCGCGCTCCTCGCCGGACTCGGGGAAGCCGAGATGGCATACGCCGCGCGTGGTGCTGGCGATATAGGCTCTGCCGAAGGGCGAGTCGGCGAAGCCGTGGCGGATCGTGATGCCCGAGCCGCGCGCCTTGAGCTCGCCCGGCGTCACCGCGTCCAGCGTTACGATCAGATCGTGGAGCCGGCCCGGACCGGAGAGTCCCACGGCGTAGGAAGTCTCGAGGACCGAGGCGGCGCGGGCCAGCGCCCCCTTTGCGGCGCGCGCGGTGATGTACGCCAGGTACTGCCGCGGGGTGATCCCGGCCCAGCGGCGGAACAGGCGATTGAAGTGAAACTCGGACAGTCCGGCCGACGCGGCGATGGTCGCAAGCCGCGGTTGCTCGCGGTAGTGCTCGTCGATGAAGCGGATGGCGCGGGCGATACGCCGGAAATCGCGGCCATCGACGAAGCGGTCGTCTGAGTTGCGCATGCCCGGAATGATAGAGCCGCGGCCGCAGGTTGCGACCCGATTCTTGCGGCACCTTCGGTTACACTCAATGCCAGAGGTGTTGGTACTGCGGCCAGCGCGCGACAGCCACGCCCAGGCCGATAGAAACGGCCAGCAGCAGCACGAGCGTGACCCCAATCAGAAAGCGCCGCATCGCCACATCATACTGACGTGCCTGCCAAACTCACCATCTGCATGCTGGCCTCCGAGGTGGCGCCGCTCTCCAAGACCGGCGGCCTCGCCGACGTCGCGGGCGCCCTCACCAAGTACCTGCATGCCGAGGGGCAGGACGTGCGGGTGGTCACACCGTGCTACGCCTCGGTGGACCTGCGCGGGCTCGAAGCCGAGCCCCTGCCGGGCCTGCAGCAGGTGCCGCTCGCCCTGGGGCACCACTCGTACGGGTTTTCGGTGCTGCGCGCGCGACTGCCCGAGAGCGGCGCGCTCCTTTATCTCGTCGACTGCCCGGCGCTCTACGCGCGCGAGTCCATCTACACCGGCGACGCCGACGAGCACCTGCGCTTCCTGGCACTCACGCGCGCGGTGTTCGTGATCTGCCGCCACCTCGAGTGGGCGCCGCAGATCCTGCACTGCAACGACTGGCATACGGCCTTCGCGCCGCTGTTCCTCAGCGCGCAGTACCGCGAGGACGCACTCTTCGCCGCTACCCGCAGCGTGCTCACGATCCACAACATCGGCTATCAGGGAATCTTCCCCGCGGCCAGCGTGGCGGACCTGGGTCTGCCCGGACAGACCAATCTCCTGCACCAGGCCGACCTCGCGGCCGGCCGCATCAACTCCCTGCGCCACGGAATCCTGTACGCGGATGCGATCACCACCGTGAGCCCGACCCACGCGCGCGAGATCTGCACGGACGAGTACGGAATGGGGTTGCAGGACAGCCTGCGCTCGCGCAGCGATGCGCTCTCCGGGATCCTGAACGGCGTCGACTACGAGGAGTGGGATCCGCGCCGCGACCGCTACCTGCCCGCGCACTACGGCCCCGACGAGCTCACCGGCAAGACGCAGCTGAAGCGCCAGTTCCTCGCCGCGCGACGCTTCGACAGCCCGCCGGAGGTGCCGCTCGCCGGCATCGTGAGCCGCCTCGCCGAGCAAAAAGGCATCGAGCTCATGTTCGACGCGCTACCGAAGGTGCTGTCCGCGCGAGCGCTGGCGCTCGCCGTGCTCGGCAGCGGTGCGCCACGCTACGAGGAGTTCTTCGTCTCTCTGGAGCGCGCGTTTCCGGGACGTGTTGTCTTTCAGAACGGCTACGACGAGGACCTGGCGCACTGGATCGAGGCCGCGAGCGACATGTTCCTGATGCCTTCGCGCTACGAGCCCTGCGGGCTCAACCAGATGTACAGCCTGCGCTACGGCACCGTCCCGATCGTGCGCCGCACCGGGGGCCTCGCCGATTCGGTCGAGCACTACGATCCGGCGAGCGGGCGCGGCACGGGCATTGTGTTCAACGACTTCGATGCGCCGGCGCTCGAGTGGGCACTCGACACGGCGCTCGACCTGTACGCGCAGCCCGAGCACTGGAGACGCCTGATGAAAAGCGGCATGCAGCGTGACTTCTCCTGGCAGCGCCAGACCCGGCAGTACCTCGCGCTCTACCGGCGCCTCACTGCAGCTTGAAGGTGCCCTGCTGCTGGAACGGGACGGAGCGCAGCCAGCCCTCGGACAGCGAGAGGGTGCCGGACAGGCGGTAGGGCACGGTCTGCATCGCGTCCGAGCCGCGGGCCAGGAGCTTGAGGAGCGTGACGGCGAGGTTGGTGGTGACGCTCATGTCGAACTCCGCTTCGCCCGAGGCCGGCACCACGAAGCTGGCATCCGACTCCCCGCTCGCCAGCTGCTGCCCCTCCACGTCGAGGGTGTAGGTGATGGCCTTGACGGGCAGCGTGCGCGGGTTCGGGTTCTGCACCCGCATGCGTACCTTGAGCCGCTGCTCCCACAGATCGCTCTTCACCAGCTCCACGCCCACGACTGACAGCTGCGGAGTCTCGAACTTCGGCGCGAGCGCGCAGCCCGCGGCGAGGAGCGCCGCGGCAAGGCTCGCCGCAGCGGCAGCGCGGCGCGAGCAGCCTCCGGGTTCGCGCGCCATCCTCATGCCCTCCCGTAGACCTCGTTGAGCTGCGCGCAGTGGCGGGCGAGCTCGGGGGTGAGCGCCCCCGGGGGCAGCCGCCATACCCAGTTGCCGGCCGTGGTGCCGGGCGTGTTGGTGCGCGCCTCGGACCCGAGCGCGAGCAGATCCTGCGCAGTGACGACCGCGAGCTGCGCGACGCAGCCGAGCGCGGTGCGGATCATCGCCTGCGGGACCGCCTCGGCGCTGCAGCCGAGATAGCGCGCGGCACGCTCGGCGACCGCCGGCTCGAGGCGCGCGTACCAGCCCCTGGTCGTATCGTTGTCGTGCGTGCCCGTGTAGACCACGCAGGCGCGCTCGTAGAGGTAGGGCAGGTGCGGATTGTCGGCACCCCCGTCGAAGGCGAACTGCAGCACGCGCATTCCAGGAAGGTGAAAGTCGTTCTTGATCGCGACCACGTCCGGGGTAATGACGCCCAGGTCCTCGGCGACGAGCGGCATGTCGCTGCATTCTTCGCGCAGGCGCTCCAGGAGCTGCGCCCCGGGAGAGCTGTGCCAGGTGCCGCCGCGCGCATCCGCTGCCCCGGCGGGCACCGCCCAGTAGGCGGCGAGGCCCCGAAAGTGATCGAGACGCAGCAGGTCCATGCGCGTGAGCTGCGCGCGAAAGCGGCCGAGCCACCAGTTGAAATCGCTGCTGCGGTGTGCGGGCCAGGCATACGCGGGATTGCCCCATAATTGCCCGAGCTCGCTGAAGTAGTCCGGCGGCACGCCCCCGACTATCGCCGGCTCACCGCTGGGCGTGAGCTGGAACAGCGCGCGGTGCACCCAGGTCTCGACCGAAGAGGGCCCGACGTAGAACGGCAGATCGCCGAACAGCCGCACGCCGCGCCCGCGCGCGTAGTCGCGCAGGCGCATCCATTGCAGGTGAAACGCGTATTGCTCGCGCTCCACGCGCGCGAGCTCGGGACCAAGCTCGCGCCGGGCCACCGCGAGCGCCCCGGGCACCCGATCGCGCAGCTCCGGCGGCCACGCCCAGAAAGGCGCACCGCCGTGCCGGCGCGTGAGCGCTTCGAACAGCGCATAGTCGGGCAGCCAGCCGGCCGTATCCTCCAGGAACTGCCCATCCACCGGCGCGCTGGAATCCGGAAGCTCGGCCGGGTCGAGGAAGCACGGGTTGCCGGCCCAATCCGAGCGCACCCAATAGGGAGAGCCGTCCGGCCCCACCGGCCCCACCGGCAGGATCTGCCACAGCGAAAAGCCCGCGGTGCTCAGCCAGTCGATGAACGCACGGCCGCCGCGCCCAAGCGCCGCCGGGAGCGCGGACATGGGCAGCAGCACGCCGGCGCGGCGCCGGTCGAACACGGGCAATCGCACGCCGGCCATCGGTGCACTCAGCTCAGCTGGCGCTGGCGCGGCGCATGACCCCGCCATGCTCGGGCGAGCCGCGCCCCGCCGAGATGGGCTGGGCCAGCTCGCCTGGCGCATTGAGGTTCAGGTGCCGATAAAGCGCCATGAGCTGCCGCCGGTATAGCCGGTCGAACTGGCTCACGGCATCCGCCGGGTTGTAGTCGCCGAACCACCAGAACCAGTCGGAGCTCTCGCACAACGCCAGCTGATGTTCGGCGGCGGCGCGCTGCATCGCGGTGAGTGTCGTTCCCTGCATCACGCGATCAAAGGCCTCCTTGGCCTCACACAACAGATCCCAGGCGCGATTCTTGCCCGGGTCGCCCATCCAGGTGGCCAGCGTACCATGCACCCAGCTACCGGCCGCGATCCGCGGCAGTGGCGCCGGCTGAACGCCCCGCGCGAGACACGCGGAGAGCGTGGTGAGCTCGAGCTGCGGGTGGGCGGCGAGCAGCGAGTACAGAGCCCTGAGGAAGTAATAGCCGTTGAAGGGGTAGTGCTCCCAGGCGTTCTCACCGTCGAGGGCGATCAGCACGACGTGGTTGCGGTCGCCCTTGTAGCCGGTGGCGAGCTGCGCGAGCTCGTTGACCAGGTTGTGAGCAGCGTCGTCACCGTGCCAGCTGGCGTAGGTGAAGCCGATGAGATCCGAGAGCGCATCGTCGCGAAAAAAGCAGCTCAGGCCCGCCCCCTGGGGCCGGTAGGGGCGATTGAAGCTGTTGGGCTCCTGGGGAGCCTCGCGGTCGGTGAGCCCGAGACTGTCGCGCAGCACCGTGGCGCTGCTCGCCGCCCAGCGAAAACCCCCAGCCGCCAGCAGCTCGAGCGTGGCCGCGCTGATCGCGCCCTCCGCGGGCCAGCAGCCCGCGGGCCGTTGACCGAAGGCGCGCGTGAACACCCGGATCGCTTCCTCGACGTGCCACGAGGAGCGCGCGGCGCCGCCGGGATAGGCCGCGTGCTCGGGCAGGGTCATCGCCGGCACGGCATCGCGTGCGCACTGAAAGTCGAGCAGCAGCGGGATGATGGGATGGCCGTAGGGGGTGACCGACAACTCGCACTGACCGCGCTCCGCCAGGCGCCGGTAGCGCGGGATCACCTCGCCCACGAGGTCTGCGATCAACCTGAGAGCCCGCGCCGCTGCTCGACGGTGAAGTCGCGTCCCCGCTCGGTGAGCCGGGCCACCAGCGGGTCGGTGCGGCGCACTGTCTCGCCGAGCCACGCGAGGTGATACCACACGGCAAGATCGTGGATGAACTGGTCGGAGGCGTAGGTGATGCGCTCTGGGGTCGCCAGCGTCTCGGCGATGGTCGCGAGCTCCAGGTACGGTCCGAAGCGCTCGATCATCTGCCGCCGCTGCGCCTTGAGGCAGGCGCGCACCAGCGCGAGACGCGGACCGGTCTCGGCCGGCACGGGATCCGGACCCAGGAGTCCGAGCACCGGATCGGGCATCGGGCCATCGCCCTGCAGATGCTGGCCGACCCGCCGCGCCAGCTCCTCGAGCTGCTCGATGAGGATCGGGGTGAAGTTGACCACCGCGCGCGCTGCGGGATTACCCTCCAGGTGCGCCGCCATGTCGGTGTAGTCCTTGATCGCGTGCAGGTACGTCCAGGGCAGGGCGTACTGCCCGGTGAGCGCGTCGCGGTACTGCGGCTGGTGCATGTGCCACAGCAGGACGACGGGCAGCCGCGCGGATTCCATGCCGCTCAGGTCTGCGAGCGCGGCGCGCGCAGCATGTCGGGAGTGACCAGCACCACCCCTTGGTCGGTGACATGGAAGCGCTGCGCGTCGGCGGCGCGGTCCTCGCCGATGCGTGTGCCGTCGGGAATCTCGCAACCCTCGTCGATGATGGTGCGGTTGAGCATGCAGCCGCGGCCGATCTCCGCGTGCGGCAGCACCACCGAGCGGTGGATGCTGGTGCGCTCCTCGACGCGCACGTCGGAGAACAGCAGCGACTCACGCACCACGCTGCCTGAGATGATGCAGCCGCCGGACACCATGGAGTTGACGGCCATGCCGCGCCGGCCGTCCTCGTCGAGGATGAACTTGGCCGGCGGTTGCTGCACCTGGTAGGTCCAGATCGGCCAATCCTCGTCGTAGATGTTGAGCTCGGGCCGCACGTGCACCAGCTCGATGTTGGCCTCGTAGTAGGCGTCGATGGTACCGACGTCGCGCCAGTAGCTTTGCGCCCTCGTCTGCACGTCCTGGAACGGGTAGGCGAATACCTGCCGCCCGGCCGCGATCGCCTCCGGGAGGACGTTCTTGCCGAAGTCGTGCGCGGATGCCTGCTGCTCGGCATCCGCCGCGAGCATGGTCTCCAGCATCCGCATGTTGAACACGTAGATGCCCATCGAAGCGAGGATCGTGTCGGGGCGACCCGGCAGCGCATCGGGCACGGCCGGTTTCTCGGCGAAGCGCGTCACGCGATTCCACTCGGTGGCAGTCAGCACGCCATACTGGCGCGACTGGTCGGCGGGCACCTCGACGACCCCCACGGTGATGTCGGCGCCCTTCTCCACGTGGTAGGCGATCATCGGACCGTAGTCCATCTTGTAGATGTGGTCCCCCGCGAGCACCAGCACGTGCTTGGGCCGGTGCGAAGCAATCAGCTCGATATTCTGGTAGACCGCGTCCGCCGTGCCCCGGTACCACTCCGGCCCGATCTGTTGCTGCGCGGGGATGACCTCGACGAACTCGCCGAACTCGCCCCGCAGGTAGCTCCAGCCGTGCTGCACGTGCTGGATGAGGGACTGCGCCTTGTACTGCGTCAGGATCGAAATCTGGCGGATGCCGGAGTTGACGCAGTTCGACAGCACGAAGTCGATGATGCGGAACTTACCGCCGAAAGGGGTGGCCGGCTTGCAGCGATGTGCGGTGAGGTCGCGCAGCCGCTCACCGCGCCCGCCAGCCATGATCACGGCGAGCGCACCGCCCGTCAGGCGGCTCACGTACCGTCCGGACGAAGCTCGTGCGGGCTGGCGGGGCATGAGCCGTACTACACCCCAAGCCGCGCGCCCAACGCAACCTCAATCTGGCATCGGCGCCTTCACCCATGGCGCTCACAGCCACTTCATCAGGCCGAGCTCGTAGGGGTGCGTGAGCAGTTCATGCCAGGGGTAGATGCGGATCTCGGTAGCGAACTGGCCGCATTCCTGCGGCTCGACGTCGAGCGCAAACACGGTGGCGCCGTCCGCATCGCTGTCGTCGGTGGCCGCGAGCGCCGCGTGCCACAAACCGGCGCGCGGCGGTTGCCCGTAGGAGGACAGGGCCGGAGTCGAGCGGTCGGCCTCGGGCAGCAGGCGCCGCGCGACGAATTCGACCCGCACGTCGGACGGAGCGAGCCCGTTGAGCGCGGCCCCGACCCGCAGGCGCAGCCGCTCCCCCCGCGGCAGATCGCGCGTCGCGTCGGCAAGCAGCTTGAGACTCACCTTCGCCCACGCCTGCCGCACGCGCTGCTTCCATTCCGCGAGCGAGCGCGCCCCCATGAATCCTTCGGCTGCGAGGCGCTGGTACTGGGCGATCGCCGGCTGGTAGAGACCGCGCGTGTAGTCGAACAGCACGCGCCGCATGTTGAAGCGCGGAATGACGGTCATCATGGCCCGCTTGCTGCGCCTTACCCACTCGACCGGACAGCCGGAGGCGTTGCGGTCGTAGTACAGCGGCAGCACTTCGTCGGCGATCGTGTCGAGGATCAGGCCGGCCTCGAGGTCGTCGCGGCGTCCCGGATCCGCGACGCTCGCCGGCGCGATACCCCAGCCGTTGTCCTGCATCCACCCTTCCCCCACCAGCCGTCGAGGATACTGAGATTGAGACGGCCGTTGATCGCGGCCTTGATGCCCGAGGTGCCGCTCGCCTCCAGCGGCGCAATCGGGTTGTTGAGCCACACGTCGACCCCCGACACCAGACCGCGCGCGAGCTGCAGGTCGTAGTCTTCGAGGAAGACGATACGACCGAGAAACTCGTGGCTCATCATCAGCTGCCGCAGCTCGCGCAGCACCTGCTTGGCGGGCTCGTCCGCGGGGTGCGCCTTGCCGGCGAGCAGCAGCACCAGCGGGCGCTCCGCATCATTCATCAGGCGCGCCAGCCGCTCGCGGTCGCGCAGCAGCAGCGTCGCGCGCTTGTAGGTGGCGAAGCGCCGCGCGAAACCCAGCGTCAGCACCCTGGGATTCTCCGGGTCGAGAAACCGCACCACGTTGCGCAGCTGCGCGGGCGAGAGCCCCTTGCGCTCGTACTCGCGCTGCAGCCGCTCGCGCACGCTCGCCAGCATGCGCGATTTCACCTCCTGTGCTGTCGCCCAGTAGCGCTCGTCCGGCACGCGCTCGAGCGAGTGCCAGAACTCCGGATCGCGCAGCCGCTCGCGCCATTCGCGCCCCAGCTCACGATCGAAGAAATCCGTCCACGACTGATGCAGAAAGGTGGGCACGTGCACGCCGTTGGTGACGAAGCCCACCGGATTGTCCTCGGGACGCAGCTCCGGCCATTCATCGGCACACAGCTGCGCCGACACGCCGCCGTGGATGCGGCTGACGCCGTTGACATGCCGGGTACCGTTGAGCGCCAGGCGCGTCATGTTGAAGAGGTGCGGCGCCGAAGGCACGCGCGCCAGCTCCAGAAACCGCTCGACCGGCACTCCGAGCTCGCGGATGAAGTCCGCGAAGTGCGACACGATCAGGTCGAGCCCGAAGGCGTCGTGTCCGGCCGCGACCGGAGTATGGGTGGTGAATACGCAGTCGGCGGCGACCGCCTCGAGCGCTGCGTTGAACGGCAGTCCTGCGGTGAGGTGCTCGCGCAGGAGCTCCGGGATCAGGAACGCCGCATGACCCTCGTTCAGGTGCCACACCGCCGGGCGGATTCCGAGCGAGCGCAGCGCACGCACGCCGCCGATGCCGAGGATCATCTCCTGACGCACGCGCGTGGCCTCATCTCCCCCATAGAGGCGATGGGTGATGTCGCGGTCGGAGGGCGCGTTCTCCGGACAGTTGGTGTCGAGCAGATAGACGGGCACCCGACCGACCTGCGCCTTCCAGGCCCGCGCCACCACGTCGCGAGTGCCGATGCGCACGCTCACCGTGAGCCACTCCCCGCCCGGCACGCGCACCGGCTCGACCGGCAGATCCCGCGGGTCGCGCTCGCGGTACTCGGCCTGCTGCGCGCCGTCGTTGTCGACGGTCTGGCTGAAGTAGCCCTGCTCGTACAGCAAGCCCACCGCGACGAAGTTGGCACGCTCGTCGCTCGCCGCCTTGCAGTAGTCCCCGGCGAGCACGCCCAGGCCGCCGGAGTAGATCGGGAAGCTCTCGTGAAAGCCGTACTCGGCGCAGAAGTAGGCAATCAGGGGCTCCGCGGAGCCCGGCGCGCTCACCCGCACGTAGTTGTCGAGCGTCTCGAGTGCAGCCCCGTAGCGCTGCAGGTAGTCCGCATCGCGCGCCCAGCGTTCCAGCGTCGTCTGGTCGACGCAGCGAAGCATCAGACGGGGATTGCCGACGGTCTGCTTCCACAGCGCCGGATCGAGATCTTCGAAAAGGGCCCGGGTCGGCCGATGCCAGCTGAAGAACAGGTTGGCGGCGAGTTCCGGGAGCCGCGACAGGCTCCCCGGTATCACCGGCGTGATTTCGAGGAGCGAATTTCTCATCACCCGCCTTTGGATCCCGATCGAACGCCGAAGTCTAGCAAGCCCTCCGCGGGCGGTGAGCCGGGCAGCTGGCCCCGGATGGGGTCTCCCGGACTCGCTCCGTCGCTCCAAAGGCTCGGTATGTCTATAATAGTGGTTGACACATAGTATTATACAGTTAATAGTACTGTTCTATGGACGATAGTCAGGCACGCAAGTTTCAGAAAGATCTCAACGGAGGGCTCGTGGCGCTGGTGCTGCTCGCCGTGCTCAGCCGCAGCCCCGAGGACCTCTACGGGTACGAGATCGCCAAGCGTCTGCAGAAGGCCAACCAAGGGGAGTCCCTGTTCAAGGAAGGCACCATCTACCCGGTGCTGCGCACACTCGCGGCAGGGGGCCTGCTCACCAGCCGTGTGGTGCCTTCCTATTCCGGTCCGCCCCGACGTTACTACCGCATCACCGACGAAGGCCGCGCGTTGCTCACCCAGTGGGGCGGCATCTGGCGCCAGACGCGCGGCTTCGTTGATCGCTTCATTGAAGGAACCGAATCATGAGTGCTGCCCCCCGCTCGATCGATCAGTACCTGAAGCAACTGCGTGAAGCGCTCGCGGGACAGGACCCGGCTCTGGTCCAGGACGCACTCTATGATGCGGAGGAGTATCTGCGCGCCGAGGTTGCGGCCCATCCGGGCAAGTCCGAGGCAGACGTGCTCGAGCTGATCGCGAGCACCTACGGCGCGCCCGAAGAGGTGGCCTCCGCCTACCGCGACACGGAGGCGAAGATGAAGGCGGCGCTCAAGACGCCGGTGCCCGCGGCGGCCACGAACGCCAGCGCCTGGAAGCGCTTCTTCGGGGTGTACCTGGATCCGCGCACCTACACCTCACTTTTCTACATGTTCCTCTCACTCGCTACGGGCATCGTGTACTTCACCATCGTGGTCACGGGCCTGTCGCTCTCGGTGGGCTTCGCCATCCTGATCATCGGCGTGCCGTTCTTCCTCGTTTTCATCGGCATCGCACGCGTGATCGCACTCGGGGAAGGCCGGCTGCTCGAGGCGGTCAGCGGAGAGCGGATGCCACGCCGGCCGGTGCATCCGGGGCCGCCGGCCACCTGGTGGCGGCGCATCGCCGACATGCTGGCGGATGCGCGCACCTGGACGACGCTGCTGTATCTGCTGCTGATGCTGCCGATCGGGATCGTGTACTTCACCGTCGCGGTGACCGGACTTGCGGTCGGCGCCTCGTTCCTGGTGCTGCCGGGCGGGTTCATCGCGCAGAGCCTCGGCTGGACCGGATTCAACACTCACATCTATTGGGACGAGGGTGTGCCCTGGTCGCCCGACCACCCGCTCGTGGCTGCCGTGCTGCTGTTCGTGTGCGGCGTCCTCATCGTGACGCTGCTGCTGCACCTGGCGCGTGTGTTGATCCGCGGTCACGCGCGGCTCGCCAAGTCGATGCTCGTCGAGCCGGGCGCCTAGTTTCGCGCAACGCGCGCGCTACACTGCGCGCCGTGCCGTCGATCCTGAAGAATGCCCTGGCCTCGCTCGGCCTGTCTCTCGCGCTCGCCGCCGCGGGCGCGAGCGCCGCCCCGCAGTCGCCCCCGGTGCCCACCCCGGCCGCCCAGACCGGTGGCTGCCTGCCGGGCGGCGACGGCTATCTGCGCGCGCGTATCCGCGGCGCGCTGAATCTCGACATCAACTGGCGCAACGCCGAGATCGAGTGCGCCGGCGGACCGCGTCCGGATGGCAGCGGGATCCGTTTGAGCTTCGCCGGACCGCGGCGCGCCGACGGACACCGGCTGCGCATGGTATTCGGGGTGGGAGCCGCGCGCGAGGGACGCGCGGGTCATGAGCTGCCGACCAACCTCACGGTGATCGTCGAGGGAGCGCGGCGGCTGTTCAGCACGCTGGGCGAGGATCGCTGCACCGTGGACCGCCTCACCCAGCAGCGCCTCGAATCTTCGCGGGCCGCGGTGCGCTCCTACCGCATCGTGGCGCGTGGTTTTTGCATTTCCCCCGCCAGCACGCTAAACAATGCCGAGCACATCCTCGTCAGCAGGTTCGATTTCGCTGGCACTGCTGTGTTCGGGGACGGCGATCACTGACAGGAGAGCGACGTTGAGCATGAAGTGGATGGCTGTGGCATGCGCCGCCCTGCTGTACGCGGCCGCCGCTTTCGCCCAGGAACGGTCCCCGGCACCGCTCGAGCTGGCAACCTACCCGCGGGCCACGCTCGAGATCGTACATCGCACTTCGCAACACCCGCCGCGCCACTTTCGATTCGAGGTGTGGGTGGCGGACACGAACCAGCGTGCCGAACAAGGACTGATGTTCGTGCACGACCTGCCGGCCGCGCGCGGCATGGTGTTTCCCCTCACGCCGCCGCGCGTCGAGGCGATGTGGATGAAGAACACCTACATCGAGCTCGACATGCTGTTCATCGCCACCGACGGGCACGTCACGAAGATCATCGAACGGGCACAGCCACTGTCGCTCCAGACGCTGAGCTCCGATACCCCGGTGGGCGCGGTGCTCGAGTTGAAGGGGGGCGAAGCGGCGCGGCTGGGCCTGGCGGTCGGAGACCGCGTGAGCTGGAAGCCGGTGGCGCAAGAGCACCCCTGAGCCCGCCGCTTCAGGCCCCCACCTGCGGCAGGGCGTCGAAGGAGAATGCGACGCGCGGCTGCGATCCGCGGATCGCGTTCGTCCCGTGCCACATATAGGACGGGTACAGGACCAGTTGACCGGCGCGCGGGGGCACGAAGCAGCCGGGTACCGCCCCGGGAGTCGCAAAGCGCGGCTCGCCCAGCTTCAGCCAGCCGCTCCTGAGATTCTCGTCAGCCGCCTCCTCGGGCACCGCGACGTAGTAGGTCGCGCTGATCCAGCTGCCGTTGTGGAAATGGTTGACGTGAAACCCGCCGCGCTCGAGCCGCACGGCCCACGCACCCGCGATCTGCACTCCACCCTGGTTGCGGGCCGTAAACGGGTGAGCGGACTCGCGCCCGATCCCCTCCAGATAGGTGCGCAACGGCTCATCGAATGCGCGCAGCAGCGCACGCAGCACCGGGTCCGGGTCCATGACCAGGTTGCGCGCGCTCTGCCGCCCGTTGCGCAGGCTCTCTCCGAGCTCCCGTGACTCGGCCCGCAGACGCGTGCCGAGCACTGCAAGGAGCGCGGTATTCAACTGCGCGAGGCTCGCGAAACCGGGAGGCGGCTGCAGCTCGTAGCAGCGCACGAAGCGCTCATAGTCGTAGAGCTCACGGTACAGCGGTTGCCCCAGCAGCCGCGCGGCGGTTGCCTCGTAGGCGAGCCAGCCCTGCGACTCGGGCGCGCGGGTGCGTTGCGCGCGTATGAAGGGGAGCGCGTCCTTGGGGCGCCCGCGCGAGAGCAGCACCGAGACCACGTTCTCGATCACCGCTGCGTCCTCGGGAAGCGCCGCGGCAGCCTCCAGCGCCTCGGTCTCCGCTTCCACCAGGCGCCCCGACTCGCGCAGCACCTGCGAGAGGAGCCAGCGCACCTGCGGGACGGGACCCGCGCGCCTGAGCTCCGCGCGCAGCAGCTCCTCGGCGACGTCGCCGCGTTCGGCGCGCAGCAGCAGCGCCACCAGCACATGCTGCAGACCGATGTCCCCCGGCGCCGCGCGCGCGGCGGCGGCCAGCGAGCGGGTGAAGTCCGGATCGCCGCGCGCTTCGCGCACGCGCGCCAGATACAGCTGCGTATCGGCGTGGCGCGGTTCGAGGCTCGCCGCGGCGGCGAACGCCTGCTCGGCCTCCTCCAGGCGGTTGAGCTGGTTCAGGGCGCGGCCGCGGGCGAACTGCATCTCGAAGCCGCGCGCCCCGAGCGACTGCGCCCGCGCCAGGGCGGCGAGCGCCTCCTCGGCCCGATCCATGCGCACCAGCAGCACCCCGAGGCGGCGCTGCAGCAGCGCACTGCCGGAAGCGACCGAGAGCCCTTGGCGGTAGGCCGCCTCGGCTTCGAGCAACCGGTTCTGATTGGCCAGCACGAGCCCGAGCGCTCCCCAGCCGTCGGCTCGACTGCGATCCTGTTCGATGAGCGTGCGGCACTGGCTCTCCGCCTCGCGCGCATGCCCGAGAGTGTCCAGGGTCAGCGCCAGTCCGTGGCGCGCGGCGCGCTCCCGGGGCGCGAGCTGCAGCACCCGGCGGTACACACGCTCGGCCTCCGGCAGTCGGCCGGCGCGCCGCAGGAAGGTCGCAAGATTGAGCCGCAGCCGCGCATCTCCCGGCTCGAGCTCCACGCTGCGGCGCAGGAGCTCCTCGCCGCCCCCGGCATCGCCGCCGCGGACGCGGATGAGTCCCAGCATGTGCATCGCGGCGGGATTGTTGGGCTGCTCGGTCAGCACCGCCCGGCAAGCGCTCTCGGCCGCTGCGAGATTGCCCTCATCGAACGAGGCGGCGGCGCGGTCCAGGTGCGCGGCGAGTTCGTCCGCGGTGAGCACGCGGGGGCGACTATCTGGCCGGTGCGCCCGGTGGCTGCGCCGCCTTGCCGGCAACCCCGCGGCCATGCTTGGTCTTGTGCCGCTTGTGAAGGATCGGAGGCTGGATCGGCGCACCGTAGACCCGGCTCGCGGTGTGCTGTGGCGCCAGCGAGCTGGCCTTGGGGTGCTTGGTCGCGGTGGAATCGGCAGCCGGCGCCACGGTGCCTGCGAGCGCGAGCGCGCAGATTGCGAGTAGCGGCAACTCTCTCCTCACGGCGCTTCCTTCTCTCCCATCGGTCACGTGAGGGTAACCGGCCACGGCGGCCGGCGTCGACATCCCCGCCGCCGGGGCTTTGAGATAGCATGCGGACCGCATGAGAACTAAGGGCATCCTACTCGCCGGCGGCTCAGGCACCCGGCTCTATCCGGTGACGCGGGCGGTGTCCAAGCAGCTGCTGCCCCTGTACGACAAGCCGCTCGTCTACTATCCGCTCGCCACGCTGATGCTGGCCGGCATCCGCGAGGTGCTCCTGATCTCGACCCCGGGGGACGGTCCGCTGTTCGAGCGGCTGCTGGGGGACGGCTCGCAGTGGGGCATGCGAGTCAGCTACGCCGTCCAGAGCGAGCCGGGTGGCATCGCGCAGGCGCTGCTGATCGGCGCCGAGTTCATCGGCGCGGATCCCGTATGCCTGGTGCTGGGTGACAACCTCTTCTACGGCCACGGCCTGCCGGAACAGCTGCGCGCGGCCGCCGCACGCACCAGCGGCGCAACCGTGTTCGCCTACTACGTGCGCGACCCGCAGCGCTACGGAGTGGTGGAGTTCGATGCCGGCGGGCGCGCCATCGGGCTGGAGGAGAAGCCGACGGTGCCGCGTTCGCACTACGCCGTCACGGGACTCTACTTCTATGACGCGCACTGCGTCGCGGATGCGCGCGCACTCGGCCCGTCCGCACGCGGGGAGCTCGAGATCACCGACGTGAACCGCGCTTACCTCGAGCGCGGCGCGCTGCACGTCGAGGTGCTGGGGCGCGGCACCGCCTGGCTCGACACCGGTACGCACGCCTCGCTCCTGCAGGCGGCGAACTTCGTGGAGACCATCGAGGCGCGCCAGGGACTGAAAATCTGTTGCCCGGAGGAGATCGCCTACCGCCAGGGGTTCATCGACCGGGAGCAGCTGCTGCGCCTGGCGCAGCAGCTCAAGCGCACCGGCTACGGGGAGTACCTCGAGAGCATGCTCGAGGAGCGGGTGTTGTAATGCGCGCGCTGCCGCTCGCGCTGCCGGGCGTGATGCTGATCGAGCACCAGGTGTTCGAGGATGACCGCGGCGGCTTCCTCGAGAGCTGGAATGAGCGCACCTTCGCCGCCGCCGGCATCGAGGCGCGCTTCGTGCAGGAGAACCTCAGTCTGTCGCGGCGCTGGGTGCTGCGCGGGCTGCACTACCAGGTGCGGCACGCCCAGGGAAAACTGGTGCGGGTCCTCGCCGGGGCGATCTACGATGCGGTCGTCGATCTGCGCCGCTCCTCGCCGGCGTTTGGGCGCAGCCTCGCGGTGAGTCTGGACGCGACCCGCCAGCAATCGCTATGGGTGCCCCCGGGCTTCGCGCACGGCTTCCTGGCGCTCACCGAAGACACACGCGTGCAGTACAAGGTGACCGATGTCTGGACGCGCGAGGCCGAGCGCACCCTGGCCTGGGATGATCCAACCCTGGGCATCACCTGGCCGCTGCCCGCGGGCGTCGTGCCCACGGTGTCGGCCAAGGACCGCGAGGGCATCCCTCTCGCGCGCGCCGAGACCTTCCCGTGAGGGTGCTGGTGACCGGAGCTGCCGGGCAGCTCGGCCGTGCCCTGGTCGCAACCGCGCCTTCCGCGGTGCAGCTGCGCGCCGTGGCGCACGCCGAGCTCGACATCGCCGACGCGCGTGCGGTAGCAGGCGTGCTGCGCGACTTCGCGCCGCAGCTGGTGATCAACGCCGGCGCGTTCACTCGCGTGGACGACGCCGAGCGCGCCCCCGAAGCGGCGGCGCGCGCCAACTCGATCGGCCCCCAGGTGCTGGCCGGGGCCTGCCGTGCCGCGGATGCGTGGCTCGCGCACGTATCCACCGACTTCGTATTCGACGGCCGGCAGAGCCACCCGTACGACAGCGCCGCGCAGCCGAATCCGCTGAGCGTCTATGGCCGCACCAAGCTCGACGGCGAGAGCGCCGTGTTGCGGGAGCTGCCGGGAGCGTCCACCGTAGTGCGCGCCTCGTGGCTGTACAGCGCGGGCGGCGGCTTCGCGGCGCGCATGCTCGCTCTCATGAAGTCCCGGCCGCAGCTCGCCGTGGTCAGCGACCAGGTAGGCGCGCCGACTTGCGCCGGCGGGCTCGCCGCGGTGCTCTGGGCGCTCGCGCAGCAGCGCGCCTCGGGAGTGTGGCACTGGTGCGATTCGGGTGTGGCGAGCTGGTACGACTTCGCCGTGGCGATCGCCGAGGAGGCGCTCACGCTGGGTGTGCTGCGCACCGTGCCGCCCATCGCGCCGATCGGCACGGCCGAATACCCGACCGCGGCTGTGCGGCCCCCATACAGTGTGCTCGACAAGCGCGCCACCGAGAAACTGCTCGGGCGCAGCGCCCCGCACTGGCGTGCGGCGCTGCGTGACACGCTCCGTGAGCTCACCGGACCCGGCGGTGCGCCGGCCGCCGCGGCGCAGAAGCTCGCGTGAGGCGGCTCCTGGTAACGGGCGGTGCCGGCTTCATCGGCGCGAACTTCTGTCACTACTGGAGCGGCGAGCGTCCCGGCGACGCCCTCGTGGTCCTCGATGCCCTCACCTACGCGGGCAACCTCGCGAGCATCGCCACGCTCATCGATCAGGGGAAGCTGCACTTCGTGCACGGCGACATCGGCGAGCGCGAGCGGGTGGCGGCTTTGCTCACCGAGGAACGTATCGACACGATCGTGAACTTCGCCGCGGAGTCGCACGTCGATCGCTCGATCGAGGATCCGGCAACGTTCCTGCGTACCAACGTGCTCGGCACCCAGGCGCTGCTCGCGGCGGCGCACCAGGTGTGGGGTGCGGAGGCGGCGCAGAGCGGCCGCCGCTTCCACCACGTGTCGACCGATGAAGTCTACGGCTCGCTCGCTCCCGGCGAGGCAGCCTTCACCGAGAGTACGGCCTACGCGCCGAATTCGCCCTACGCGGCCAGCAAGGCCGGCGCCGATCACCTGGTGCGCGCCTACGCCCGTACCTGGGGGCTGCCGTGCACGATCAGCAACTGCTCGAACAACTACGGGCCGTATCAGTTCCCGGAAAAGCTGCTGCCGCTGTGCATCCTCAACATCCTCGCCGGGCGGCCGCTGCCCATCTACGGCGACGGGATGCAGGTCCGCGACTGGCTGCACGTGAGCGATCACTGCCACGCGATCGGGCTGATCCTCGAGCGCTCCCCGCCGGGGGAGACCTGGAACGTCGGCGGCGCCACTCAGGACCCGAACATCACCGTCGTGGGCATGGTCTGCGATCTGGTGGACGCACAGTTCGCGGCGCGGCCGGCCCTCGCGGCGCGCTTTCCGCACAGTGCGCCCGCGCAGGGCAGGCCCGCGCGCACTCTCCTGCAGCACGTCCGCGACCGGCCCGGACACGATCGCCGCTACGCAGTCGACTCCGGCAAGCTGCGTGCGCGGCTCGGGTTCAGCGCGGCGACCACCCTGGCCGCGGGACTGGAGCGAACCGTCGGGTGGTACCTCGACAACCAGGACTGGTGGCGGGCGCTCGCCGGCGTAGCCCAGCGGGAGCACGACGCGCCGCAGCACAGGGTGCAGCCGTGAGCCGCGACGGCACGCCGCATCCGGATGAGATGCGCCGCGCGCGCGAGCTGTTCCTGCGTGCGCGCTGGCATCACTGGCTGGGCCGGCGGGAGCAGGCGCTCGCCTTGTGCCGGGAGTCGGTCGCGCACGCCGACTACTCGCGGGCCTACACGCTGTTGTCGCGCCTGTCGTTGCCGGGCGAGGATTACTTCCACGTGCTCGGGCGGCTGCACCGATATCTCAAGCCGCGCACCTATCTGGAGATCGGAGTCTCGCGTGGCAGGTCGCTCGCGCAGGTGCTGCCCGCGACGCGCGTGGTGGGCATCGATCCACAGCCGAACCTCGCGGTTCCCGCGGGCGCCAACTGGCGCATCTTCGCCGAGACCAGCGACGAGTTCTTCAGCCGGCACGACGCGCGCACGGAACTGGGCGGATTGCCTGCGGAGATGGCGTTCATCGACGGCATGCACCGCTTCGAGTTCGCGCTGCGCGATTTCATCAACATTGAGCGGGTTTGCGCTCCGGGCTCGGTCATCCTGATGCACGACTGCTATCCGCTCGACGAACGGACCGCGCAGCGCGAGCAGAGCACCGGGTTCTGGAGCGGAGACATCTGGCGCCTGCTGCTGCTGCTGCGCGAGCGCCGCCCGGATCTCACGGTGCACACCATTGCGACCCCGCCGACCGGTCTCGGCATCGTGCTGAACCCCGACGCCGGCTCACAGCTGCTCGCGCAGCATGTGAACGAGCTGATCGCCGAGTACCTGGCCAGGGACTTCCGCGTGCTCGCGGGCCGCCAGCGAGAGGCCCTGGGGCTCATCGAGAACCGCTGGCCGGCGATCCGGGCGCTGCTCGAGCGACGCGCGCGCGGCTGAGTGCCAATCAAAGAAGGTCCTCGATGCGCGCCCGCAGCGAGCGCAGGTGCAGCATCAGCTTCTTGCGGATGCGGACCACGAACTTGAGCTCCTCGAAGAGCCGCATCAGCCTGGGCGCCGCCCAGCGCGGAATCCCGGGACGGAACACGTGCCCATCCTCGAGCGTGCGCGATCCGCGGAACGCGGGGAACTTCCGCTGCACGCGGGCCAGCTCCTCGCCGGGATCGACCCCCATCTCCTTCAGCTTGCGGTAGAAAGCGGTCGGCCGACCGTCGCCGGTGCGCGTGTGGTCCATGGCGACGGCGTCGACGACGCAGATCGGATGCCGTCCGGCGATGGTGCCGGCCCAGGCCAGATCCGTACCCCAGGTGCTGCGGGTCATGCCGAACGTCGGCAGGAGCTCGGTCAGCGCCGCCTGCGAGAAGCACGGCGCCATCACTTCGACGAAGCTCACGCGCCGCAGGAGGCACACGGGATTGCGCACCAGCGCGTTGATCGTCGTGTGGGTGAACCAGCGCAGCGCCGGCTGCGAGAGATAGGTGTGATACCGCTCGCACAGCGCAAAAAACCGTGAGATGTCCCCGGGTCGCAGGTACACGTCGTCATCGAGCAGCAGCGCGTAGCGGTACGGCCAGGGCTGCGGCCGCAGCGGCCAGAACTCGCAGAACCCGTCGAGCTTGTTGAAGCCGCCCTGGGCGTAGTACTCGGCGAGGCCCTCGCTGCGCGGAGCGCTGTACCAGCTCACGCAGCAGTCCCAGTCGCGCCCGGGGTTCTCGGCGAGGAGTCTCGGGTGCAGCGACTCTCCACCGGCGCGTACGAATACCAGATACGGCCGCCGCGCCGGCGGCGCTGCGACCACCACTTAGTCCTGCGCTTCGCGCGGGCGCCAGCCCTGCACCAGGTCCTGCTGTTTTCGCGGCGGCACCGGGTCGTAGTGACTGAGCTCCATGGTGTAGGCGCCCTGTCCGCCGGTGAGCGCCTTGAGGCGCGACTGGTACTCGGAGACTTCCGCGAGCGGCACCAGCGCCTGCAGCGTCGCGCGCTGACCCGACAGCGTGTCGCTGCCGCTGATGCGCGCGCGCTTAGTGGCCAGATCTCCGGTGATGTCGCCGATGGCGCTCGCCGGCGCGGTGATCTCGATGCGCATGATCGGCTCGAGCACGATCGGGGTTGCCTTCTGCAGCGCATCCAGGAACGCCTTGCGTCCCGCCGACACGAACGCCACCTCCTTGGAGTCGACCGGATGATGCTTGCCGTCGTAGACCGTCACGCGCACATCCTGGATCGGGAAGCCCGCGAGTGCGCCCTCGGTGAGCACCTGCCGCACGCCTTTCTCGACCGCCGGAATATATTGGCCCGGAATCGAGCCGCCGACGACGTCGTCCACGAACTCGAAGCCCGCGCCGCGTCCGAGTGCCTCGATGCGCAGGAACACCTCGCCGAACTGCCCGGCGCCGCCGGTCTGTTTCTTGTGCCGGCAGTGTCCCTCCGCCGGGCGCGTGATGGTCTCGCGATAGGGGATGCTCGGCGGGTGGGTCTTGACGTGCACCCCGTAGCGCTCGGCCATGCGCTCGAGCAGCACCCGCAGGTGGAACTCGCCCATGCCGTACAGCACCGTCTCGTTGACCGCCGCGTGGTGCTCGATGCGCACGCAGGGATCCTCGGCGGTCAGCTTGTGCAGCGTGTCGGCGAGGCGCTGCTCATCCCCGCGCCGCTCCGGCTCGATCGCCATGCCGAGCATCGGCGGCGGAAAGCTCACGGGCTTCAGGTGATACTGGTCCTCGTCATGCGAGTCGTGCAGCACCGCGTCCAGGTGCAGCTCGTCGACCTTGGGAGTTGCGCAGATGTCGCCCGGCCCGGCCTCGGAAATCTCCGTGGTGTCCTTGCCGAGCAGGCTGAACACGTGCGCGATCTTCACCGGCTTGCGCGCGTCGCCGACGAACAGCTGGCTCCCCTGGCGTACCGTACCCTGGTGCACGCGCAGCACGCCGAGCTTGCCCACGTACGGATCGATGCTCACCTTGAAGACATGCGCGATGACGTGCTTGCCCGGGTCGGGAGTGACCGGTACGCGCTCGGCGGCGGCGCCGGCGCCCTTGAGGAACGGTGGCGGATTTCCCTCGCCAGGATTCGGCATCAGTCGCACCATGACCTGCAGCAGCTCCGCGACGCCGGCGCCGCTCTCGGCCGAGGTAAAGCACACCGGCACCAGGTGCCCTTCGCGCAGCGCCCGCTCAAAAGGGTCGTGCAGCTGCTCCGGCGAGAGCTCCTCGCCCTGCTCCAGGTACAGCGCCATGAGCTGCTCGTCGACCTCCACCACCTGGTCGATGATCTGTGTGTGGGCGGCCTCGACCGAGGACAGATCGCACGGCCGGCCGTGGGGCTGAAAGAAGCAGTCGACCACGGAATCGCCGCCGCCGGCGGGCAGATTGAGCGGCAGGCACTCGGTGCCGAAGGACTCGCGCACCTGCGCCAGCGTGTCGGCGCAGTGCGCATCGCGGCTGTCGATCTTGTTGATGATGATGATCCGGCACAGCCCGCGCTCGCGCGCAAAGTCCATCAGCCGCTGCGTGAGAGTGTCCACGCCGCTCGCGGCGCTTACCACGATCGCCACCGCCTCGACCGCTTCGAGCACCGAGAGCGTCTTGCCGAGAAAATCCGGGTAGCCGGGCGCGTCGATCAGGTTGATGCGTGTGCCGTTGTAGTCGAAGCTGCAGATCGCGGTGTCGAGCGAATGCTGCAGACGTCTCTCCTGAGGGTCGAAGTCCGAGACCGTCGTGCCGCGCGCGAGGCTGCCGCGGGCACGGATAGCGCCTGCCTGAAGCAGCAACGTCTCGGCGAGGGAAGTTTTACCTGCGCCGGCCTGTCCGACCAGCGCAATATTTCGGATGCCGGAAGTCGGGTAGCCCATGGCGATAAGCTCCGGTTTTTTCCAAAGCCTACTCTCGGGGACTACCGGCGGCTACTCGCAGGCGTACCATGGTCTGTAATAAGGAGCAGGACATGAGCGAACCCGGAAGCGAAGCGGCACGCGCCAGGCAGGAGCGCCACAGCCGGTTGCAGCAGAAAATTCAGCGCCAGCTCGATGAGGCGCTCGCCGGCACTTTCCCGGCGAGCGACCCCGTGTCGATCCACGACTGGACGGAGGATGAGGACGACGACGGCGAAGATGCCGAGCCACCCGCCGCCGCCGGTCCGGCGCCTACGGTGCGGTCAGCTCCAGCGTCGAGCCTGCCTGGTTCACGGTGGTGAGCACGATCGGGCGGCGCCATACGCGCTGCAGGTAGTCGAGAACCTTACGGCTACGCTCCAGGTCGAGTCCGCGGCCGTCGACCTGGCTCTCGTGACTGAGCTCCAGAGTGCCGTCGTTGCGCACATGGCTCGCCGACACGATCGGTGCGCCGAAGTTGTACTTCGGAGCGAGCACCGCCTCGTGCAGGCCCGAGAGTTCGTGTTCGAGGACCTTGATCTGGCCGTCGCTGCGGGCGCTGTAGCGGAACAGACCCAGCTCGTCCGCGAGCTCACGTGTCAGGTGGTTGCGCACGAAGGCAAAGTCGTCATCCTGCTCCATGATGTGGCGCGCGGCCGTGAGGCCGTCCTTCTCCACGATCTTCTCCCACATCGCGAAGCCCAGGTGATACGGGTTGATGCTGAGTGAGACCTGCGCGTCGGCGGCGATCGGACGCACCACGTCCGAGTGGCACTTGATCGCATCCACGTACGACTGCTGCGGTATGAAGTCTGCCTCGCGCATCAAGCGCGCGTGCCAGTAGGACGCCCAGCCCTCGTTCATGATCTGGGTGGCAAACACCGGGTAGAAATAGAACGATTCCTCGCGCACCGCGAGGAAGATATCGCGCTCCCAGCTCTCCATCTCGGGGGCGTAGTTCGCCACGAACCACAAGAGGTCGCGCTCGGGATGCGGTGGCACCGGGGCGCGCTTGCGGGTCTCGGCGGCGCCGGCCGCGGCCGGGTCGAGCGCCGCAAATCGTTTGCGGAACTTATCGTCGGCGAGTCCCTTCGGCTCCTGGGGGTATTCAGGATAGCGCTCGCGCCGCAGCGACTGGTCGACGTCGATGTGCTGCTCGAGCGCGAGCGCGGCGTCCAGCACCGCCTCCACGCGCTGCGCGCCGTGGGTCTCGATGATCTGCTGGATCTGGCGCGCGTGGTTGGCGGCGTGTTCGACGATGTGCTCGCTCACCTGCTCCTGGCAGCGCCGGAACAGCAGGTTGTTGTGCGAGAAGTCGGCGTGCCCGAGCACGTGGGCACTCACCAGGATGTTCTCCGCCAGCCCGTTGCTCGCGGCGAGGTAGGCGTGCCCGGGATTGCCGGGGAACACCACCTCGAACAGGCGCGAGTGGCCCATGCGGCGCTGGATGAGCTGGTAGATGTAGCGCACGCCGAACGACCAGTGCGGCATGCGCACCGGCAGTCCGTAGACGGCGATCTCCATCATGAAGCTGTCCGGGACTTCCTCGAAGTCGACCGGATGAAACTGCAGCCCGGAGCGGGCGGCGAGCTCCTCCATGCGCCGCAGATAACCGCGCCAGTCCTCCGTCACGTCCCCTCCGGGGTCTGCCGCTCGGCCGAGAAGAAATTGCGGACCGCTCCCCACACGTCATCGAAGTCGTTCAGCGCGTAGCTGCCGGCCGCGCACCCCGCCGCACTGAGCTCGGCAAACAGCTTCCCGGTCTCGGTGGCGAGCTGGCGCGACAGGCCCGAGGACACCTCGACGTAGCCGGTGAAGCAGGCCTCCGCCGCCACGGACTGCAGTGTGCTCTTTGCCTCGGCGGCATCGCTCACCGAGTTGTCGCCGTCGGAAGCGTAGAAGAGATAGAGATTGCAGCGGCCCGGGTTGTAGCGCGCGTCGATGATCTCGCGCACCTTGAGGAGCCCCGTCGAGGCCACGGTACCGCCGGTGCCCGACACCTGGAAGAACTCCGGCTCGTTGAACTCCCAGGCCTCGGTGGTGTGCGCCACGAACACCGTCTCGAGCGAGCGGTACTCGCGCCTCAAGCCCTGTACCACCCAGAAAAAGAAGGTCTTGGCGAGCTTGCGGTCGCGGTCGGACATACTGCCCGAGACGTCCAGCATGAAGAACACCACCGCGTGGATCGCCGGTTGCCGGCGCCGCGCGAGCTGGCGGAAGCGCAGGTCCTCGTCGGTGAAGGTCGGGGTCGCGCCGGGCGCGCCGCGCCGCTTCACCAGCTCCTTGAAGGAGCGGCGGCGGTCGAGGCGCGAGCGCGCGCCGCGCCGGTCCCAGCCCTCGCGTACCCAGTCGGTCTCCTCGGACGGCCCGACGCGCGCCTTGAGGTTGGGGAGCTGCATCTCCTCCCACAGCCAGTCGACGATGTCGTCGACCTTGAACTCGAGCAGCAGGCGGACCTCGCCTTCGTCGCGGCCACCGGGCCCCTTGTCGCCGGGGCCCTGTTCGCGTGTGGGATCGGAGAACACGTCGCCCGGCTTGGCCTTGCCCTGGCCGGCGCCCTGGTTCTCCTCGGGTCGTCGCAGCCGGAAGTGGTAGTGCTCGAGCATGCGCACCGGTACGCGCACGGTGCGGGCACCGTCGTTGATGACCTCGCCGCCGGCGATGATCTCCGGCAGATTGGCGCGCACCGCCTCGCGCACCTTCTCGTCATGGCGCAGCCAGTCGCGGGCGCCGCGCGAGAACAGCTCGTACCATTTCGCAGCGCTGATCGCAGAGTGCCCGCCTCGCCTGCCGTCCTCGTCCATCTGCCTTCGCGTACTCCTCTTGCCGCCGTTACTCCTGCGCCAGCAGCGTCGTCACGTAGCTGAGCGCCTCCTTGGCGCTGTGCTCATCGTACCCGTATTCGGTCACGAGCCGCTGCTGCACCACCGATATCTTCTGGCGCGCCTCCTCGTCGGGCCGCGCGATCGAGGTCACGAGGCGCAGCACGTCGCGCCGCTCCTCGAACAGATACTGCTCAATCGCCTCGCGCATGCGCGCGTGGCTCGCCAGCTTGAACTTCTCGCCGGCCTTGAACGCCACCATGGCCTTGCGCACGACCTCCTGACGGAACGACAGCTTGCCGGAATCCGACACCTTGATCTTCTCCTCGACAGAGCGCAGGAAACGCTCGTCCGCCGGACGGTTCTCGCCGGTGATCGGGTCGGTGACCTGGCGATGGTCGAGTGACGCCTCGACCTCGTCCAGGTACTTCTCGAGCAGCTGCTGCGCCTCTTCCTCGAAGGACGCGAACATGGCGCGGTGCACGTCCTCCTTGACCCAGCGGTTGTAGAACTCCTTGCGTGCCGTCACCAGGTGATCGATCCAGCCCTTCTTCTGCTTGGCGTCCATACGCGCATCGCTCTCGATGCCGTCCTTGAGCGCGAGCAGCAGCTCCATGCTGGTGAGACTCTGGGTGTTGCCGCGGGTAATGGCATTCGAGATCGCATTGATCACGAAGCGCGGGCTCACGCCGGTCATGCCCTCTTCCGGAGTCTCGCTGTGCAGCCGCGCCGCCTCGGTCTCGGCGACTCCCTCGACCGCCTCGCCGGCGTACAGCCGCAGCTTCTTGGCGACATCCAGCCCCTCGCGCTCAGGTTTGACTAGGCGTGTCAGGATGCTGAACACCGCGGCAAGATTCAGCACGTGCGGATCGAGGTGCACGTTGCGGAACGCGGGCGCGCCGGACACCAGCTTCTGGTAGATCCGCGACTCGTCGTGGTAAGAGAGCGCATAGGGGATCTTGATGATCACCATGCGGTCGAGCAGCGCCTCGTTCTCCTTCTCCTGCAGGAACTTGTGAAACTCCGCGAGGTTGGTGTGCGCGAGAATCGTCTCGTCGAGGTGGATCAGCGGGAAGCGCGACACCTTGACGTTCTTCTCCTGGGTGAGGGTCAGGAGCAGGTAGAGGAACTCGCGCTTGACCTTCAGGATCTCGATCATCTCGAGCATGCCGCGACTGGCCGCGTACACCGCTCCCGACCACGACCACGCGCGCGGGTCACCCTCGTCGCCGATCTGCGCGACCTTGGCGAGGTCCACCGAGCCCACGAGATCGGCGATATCCGCCGTGGTGGGGTCGTGCGGGGCATAGGTGCCGATGCCGAGGCGCGAAGCCTCAGCGAGGAATACCCGCTCGACCGGCACGCGCACGAAGTCGCCCTCGAATTCACGCTCGACGAAGTCGCGAGCCCAGGGCGACAGCTCGCCCTGCACGCTGACCCCGTAGCGGTCGCGGAATTCTGCGCGCAGGCTGGTCGGAATGAGATTCAGCGGGTTCTCACGCAGCGGCGAGCCGCGGACCGCGTACAGCGCGCCTTCGTCAGTGCGGCTGTACTCTTCCAGGCCGCGCTTGAGCAGGATCGCCACGGTCGACTTGCCGCCCGAGGGCGGACCGAGCATCAAGAGCAGCCGGCGACCGACGTCGGAGCCGGCGGCGGCGGCCTTGAAGTAGTCGATCACCCGCGACAGCGGGTCGTCGATGCCGAACAGCTCGCGCTTGAAGAGCTCGCGCGCGCGCACGCTCTCGGGCGCGTCGGGTTGGGCTGCGCGGCCGTGCCAGCGCAGCATGTCCCAGATGTATTCGTGACTGGTGCGAGCGAGCGCGTGGGGATTTGCCGGCAGGATGTTGGCGAGGAAGTCCCCGAAGGTGCCCTCCCAGCGTTGCGCGCGGTGCAGGCGGCTGAAGGAGCTCAGGGTATCGATGAAGTTGGCGTTGGTGCCTTGAGATTCCGGGTCAGCAGCGAGCGGTCGCATCGTCCTTCCCTCCCGTTGAGCTCTTCAGTCTCGAGCCCGGATGCCGGGGCTGCCGGCATTGCCAGCGGTCGTACTTAACTTAGTCCCAACGTTGCGCACAATGAGTGACGGCCATCTGATCCTGGTACACCTATTACGTTAAGACGGTCACAGCAGCAGATTGTTCACTCAAGGGGCGGCGAGCGCCAGCAGCGCGAGTGATGGTGCGTGGCGACGCCGCCGCACGCGCCAGCCGCGAGGTGTCCTTAAGTAGCTGATTGCAAAGCGCGCGGGCAGCATAGTGCCCGCGGGATCCGCGTGCCGGCGGCGCCCCTCGTTCAGGCGCGGTTCAATCGCAGTCGCGCGAGCCAAGCCGGGGTGCAGCGTGCGAGCGGCGCGCGCAGCTCGCGGGGCACACCGACGGCTCCGGCCCGCAACCTCCGCTCGCGAAACCGCTGGTTCGCCGAAGCGAGCAGTGCTTCTGAGTTTGACGATCGGCGTCGCCGCCTCCCGACGCGCCCTATCGTTATTGTGAACTGACGCACTGCGCTCTCCCGGAGGCTACATATCCTCCTACCGGCGAGGATTTCCGCATTTCGCACCAGGGTTGCTGCGGCCGCCTCGCCCCATGGATCGAGGGTCTGCTTCGCTTCGTCCAATGACGCGTCAAACAGGTGGGAGACACAGCGCGTGGCCAGTGCAGCATCGAATTCATCCCGCAATCCCGTAACGGCGCCCGCTGGCGGCTCCGCGGGTGGTGCGGCCGCTGCGCACACCACTCCCCAGCCGACGGTCGACGTCACGGCGGTCACGACTTCAGATGGGTTTCTGCTGGAGCTCGGCCAGGCGCTTGGCGGCCAGGCTTCCATACGTCCGGTGGATTCGCTCGAAGCGGCGCTGCCGAACCTGACGGGCGGCAAGCGCGCCCACGTGCTGGTGCTCGACTCGATCCAGCCGGGCGAGGCGCGCGCGGCGGTCGAGGCGGCGCACGCCCGCGCCCCGCAGGCAGTCGTGCTGATGTTCGCCGCCGAGGGACGGGAGAAGCAGGTGGCGGCCGCGGTCAAGGGCTCGAATGTTTTTGCCGTGCTGCCGACGCCGGTCGATGCGCGCAAGACCCAGGCGGTATTCGCCGGCGTGATCGAAGAGGCGCTGGCCCGGAAGGCGGCCGTCGCGGCGCCGCCGGCTGCGCCCGCGAGCGAGAATCTCACGATCGGAGCCTTCAGGGCGCAGCCGCCCCCGGCCGCGGCGCCGCCCGAGGGTGGCGGCAAGGGCCGCCTCATGCTCATCGCGGCCGCGGTCGCGGTCGCGGTGCTGGCGCTGGCGGGCGCAACGATCTGGTTCCTCGGTCACGGCACGCGCCGTGCGCCGTCTGCAACCGCGACAGCCGCGGCCGAGCCGGGGCAGCAACAACGAGGTCGCGCCGGTGCCCGCCGCCGACCTGTCGATCGTGCATGGCAAGGTGGATGAACTGCTGGAGAAGGCGCGACTCGCTATGCGCGAGCGGCGCTACACCGAGCCCTCGGGCGACAACGCCCTGCTCTACTACCGCTCCGCCGCGGCCGCCGATGCCACCAACGGCGAGGCGCGCGACGGCCTGCAGCGAGTGGCGACGGTGCTCGCCGGACGTTTCGACGAAGCGCTCAGCGCCGGCCGTCTCGAAGAGGCGGCGCTGGTGCTCGCCAATTTCAAGGCGGCCGCACCCGGGGATCCGCGCGGCGGACACGCTCGCCGTGCGCCTGCTGACGGCGCAGATGACCAAGGCGCTCGCCGACGGCAATTTCGATCGCGCCGCAGCGCTGCTGCGCCAGGCGCCAGCTGGCCTGCCCGCCGATCAGCTCGCCAAGTGGCACACCGAGATCGCCCGCCGCCAGGAGGACGCCAGGGTGCAGCGCCTGACCGGCCTCGTGCAGGACCGCATCCGCGACGGCAAGCTCACCGATCCGGCCGACGACAGCGCCAAGCTCTACGTCCGGCAGCTCACGACGAGCGCTCCGGGCAATCCGAACACCGAGCGCGCCGAACGCGACCTGATCGCAGCCTACCTGCGCAAGGCGCACGAGGCGGCGCTCGCCAGCAACAGCGCCGAGGAAGATCGTTGGCTCAACGAGGCGCGCGGCGCCGGGCTGTCGAACGCCGAGATCGCCGCCTTCCAGCACGACGTTGCCGGCGCCCGGGCCAAGGCGGTGCAGGCCGACGGGCGACCGCATGGCGCAGACGGCACGCGACCGCATTCGCGACGGCCGCCTCACCGATCCCGCGCAGGACAGCGCGGCCTAGTACCTGACGCAGCTGCAGTCGACCGACCCGACCAACTCCGCGCTCGCCCCGGCCAGCCACGAGCTGGCGGGCAAGCTCATCGATCGCGCGCGCGCCGCGGCACAGGCCGGCAAGTCGCCCGAGCAGGACCTCGCGCAGGCGCGCCACTGGGGCGCCGACCCGAAGGACATTGTGGCGGTCCAGCAGCTGGCGGCGCCCAAGCCGGTCGCCGCGAGCGTCGATCCGGCCACGCTGGCGGGGAGCCTCAAGGCCGTGCGCACCGTGCCGCCCGAGTATCCGCAGTCAGCCCTGCAACGCGGGATCAGCGGCAGCGTGCTGCTCTCGTACACCGTGGATGTCAACGGCGCCACCAAGAACATCCAGGTCGTGCAGTCCATTCCCAGCGGCGTGTTCGATCACGCGGCGCTAGGTGCGGTCAAGCACTGGCGCTACGCCCCGATGGTGGTCAACGGCTCGGCGGTCGAGGTTCCCACCCGGGCGCTGGTGCGCTTCGAGCTGCCGAAGTAGCTACAGGAGAGTCTCAAAGATGACGCTTACCGGCACAGAACGCCGTCGCCAACTGGTCACCGCCGGCATCGGCACGGTGCTGACTCTCGTGATGGGCGCCGTGCTGTTCGTCGGTTTCCGGCTCGCCTCGCAGATGCGTACCGACATCGCCGCCCTGCAGGCGGCGAGCACGCTCCAGACCTACCCCGACGACATTACCCAGCAGTTGACCGCGCTGCGCGATCGCCTCGAGGCGCGCGCCTACTCCGGCCAGGCCCTCGCCGACCTGCAGGGCACGGTGAGGCGATTCGATCGTCAGCTCAAGGACCTCAGCGCCTCCGGCAACGTGCAGTCACCGCAGCTCGCGCGCGCGCTGCAGCTGTGGCGCGAATACGGCCCGGTGCTCGACCCGGTGGTCGCCTTCAGCGGCCAGCCGTACCTGGATTCAGACACCGGCAGCTCCTTCTCGCGCGAGGGGCGCACGCACTACGCCGAAGTCAAACGGGCCGAGCTGTTCGCGACCGACAATGCCCGGGCGCTGCAGGGTCAGCTTGCGACGCTCGCCGCCACGCTGCAGCACAACTCCTCGGACGCCGCTGCGCGGCTGCGCGCGCTGCTGTCGGTCGGTGTGCTTGCGGCCCTGGTACTGGCCGCGGCCGCGACCTACTTCCAGATCACCCGCTCGCGCCACGAGCGCGCCGCGCGCGAGGCGCAGGAGCAGACCCGCGACATCTTGAAGACGGTGCGCGAAGGCTTCTTCCTTCTGGACGCCAACTATCGCATCGGTGCGGTGTGGTCCGCGGCCCTGACGCACATGTTCGGGCGCGAGGACTTCGCCGGACTGTCCTTCGAAGAGCTGCTCAAGGACATAGTGGCACCGGCCACGCTGGCGACCGCCACCAAGTACATCAAGCTCCTGTGGGGCGAGCGCGCTCACGAGAACCTCATGAAGAGCATCAACCCGCTCGGTCAGCTCGAGATCTCGGTGAGCAACGCGCACGGCAGCAAGGAGACCCGCTACCTGCAGTTCGACTTCCACCGCGTCATGGGACCGGCGGGGATCAAGCACGTACTGTGCTCGGTCGGCGACGTCACCTCCAGCGTGCTGCTCGGCGCGCGAGCTGCAGGAGTCGCAGGACAACGCCCACGCACAGCTCGACATGATGCTCGGCATGATGCACCTCGATCCGCTGCAGCTGGTGTCGTTCCTCGACGGCGCGGAGACCGGGCTCAAGCTGGTCAACACCATCCTCAAGGAACCTGCGCGCACCGACGCCGAGTTCCGCAAGAAGCTCACCGGCCTGTTCCGCGAGCTGCACTCGATCAAGGGCGAGGCTTCGGCACTCAATCTCACCAGCATCACGAGCCGCGCGCACACGCTCGAGGATCTGGTGAGCGACTACAAGAAGAAGCCGGAGCTCTCGGGTAGCGACTTCCTGCCGCTGGTGCTCAAGCTCGATGAGCTGCTGGCGCACCTGCGCGCCGTGCGCGAGATGGCGGCGCGCCTCACCGCTTTGAAGGAGGTGCCCCCGGCAGCCCCCGCGGGCGGCGCCGCGAGCCGAGCAACCCCAGCACCGCCGGGCCGAGGATCTGGCCCCGACGCTGCAGGCGATGGCCGAACGTCTGGCTGCCGACCACTCCAAGCACTTCAAGCTGACCCTCACGGGCCTGGCAGACGTGCCGGCCGCCTACACCACCACGGTGAAGGACCTGCTCATCCAGATGCTGCGCAATGCCGCAGTACACGGTATCGAGCCCCCCGACGTGCGCCGCGCGCATACCAAGCAGGACGTCGGGCGGGTGAGCGTCGAGTTCCGCAAGGCCGCCGAGGGCTACGAGCTGGTATTCGAGGACGACGGCGCCGGTATAGCGCCCGACTCGCTGAAGGCCGCGGCTGTCAAACGGCAGCTCATCACCGAGCAGGAAGCCTCGCTCATGGATACCCGCACCGCCATGGCCCTGATATTCCGCCCGGGCTTCTCCACCCAGGACGGAGTATCGATGGACGCCGGGCGCGGCGTCGGCATGGATGTCGTGGCGCGGGGCGTGTACGCGCTCGGCGGCAAGATCGGCGTGAGCACGCACCCGGGCAGGTTCACCCGCTTCAAGATCGTGCTGCCGGGCGCGCTGCCCGCCAGTATCGCAGTAGCCTGAGCGCGAGCGCATGAGCGGCCGCAACGCAGCGCAGATGAAGGACAAGCGATCATTCAAGCTGATGATCGTCGACGACTCGAACATCATGCGGCGGCGCATCGAGCGCTCGCAGCAGTTCGAGGAGCTCGAGCTGGTCGGCACTGCGGGCAACGGTGTCGAGGCGCTCGAGCTCTTCAAGAAGACCGATCCCGACGTCGTTACCATGGATCTGACCATGCCGCGCATGGACGGCATCGAGTGCATCAGCAAGCTGGTGGCGCTCAAGCCCGCGGTGCGCATCCTGGTCATCTCCGCACTGGCCGACAAAGCCACGGCCGTCGAAGCGATGGAGAAGGGGGCGAACGGCTTCCTCAACAAGCCGTTCACCGACCGGCAGCTCAACGAAGCGATCGCCGAGCTCATGCGCTGACGCGAACAGGAAGAACAAGCAGATGTTGCACGAACAGGAGCTGAAGACTTTCGTCGAGGGGACGACGAACTTCTTCGAGGTCGCTGCACAGCAGCCCGCCTCGATCGGCTCGCCGTACCTGATGGAAGGCGCGCCCGCGGTGCACGAGTACACCGGGGTCATCAACATCTCGGGCAAGCGCGAGGGCGTGGTCTACTTCACCGCCCCCAAGGCCATGCTCACCGTGCTGCTGATGAAGATGCAGGAGAACGACTTCAGTCACGAGACCATGCGCGACCTCGTTGGCGAGGTGGCCAACACCATCTCGGGCAACGCGCGCAAGGATTTCGGGCGCGAGTTCGTCATCTCCGTCCCGAGCGTACTGTCGGGCGAGAGGCCGGAGATCCCGCAGAAACCGGGGTTGCGCTCCTTCATCATCCCCATCAACTGGCGCAGCCACTCGGCCAAGCTGGTGGTCTCCCTCACCTGAGGCTCGCGGGGCGCCGGCGGCCGTCGCCGCGATGCAGTTCGGACACGTGTACGGGTTGCACCTGCGCACAATAGTGAAGCGATCGCTTCAGGGTTGCGTCTTGGACCGAGTTGGGCGCGATTGCAGGGCCTCAACGAAGATAGTGAAGTAATCGCTTCACTATTGCCGGACGGACCCTCACACGCGCCGGCATCAGCGGGCGCGGGCCCGCTCAGGCCACGGCGTCCTCGTCGGCGCGCAGCCGGTAGCCGACACCGGTCTCGGTGAGCAGATAGCGCGGCTGACGCGGATCGGGCTCCAGCTTGCCGCGCAGGTTCTTGATGCACACTCGCAGGCTCCGCGAGTCGTCGTCCCTCCCCGGTCCCCAGACCTCTCGGATCAGCTGGCGCTGCATGACGATCGAGCCGAGCTGACGGGCGAGGCACTCGAGCACCCGGTACTCGAGCGGCGTCAGGTGCACCTCGCCGGCGGCTCCGTGCGTCTCACGCCGCGCGAGATCGACCCGTGTGTCGCCGAACCTCAGGAGCGAGAAGGCCGCCGGGCGCGCGCCGCGCCGCAGCGCCGCGCGCAGCCGCGCCAGGAGCTCCGGCGCGCTGAAGGGCTTGGTAACGTAGTCGTCCGCGCCGGCATCGAGCGCCGCCACCTTCTGCTCCTCCATGGCGCGCGCCGACAGCACTACGACCGGCACCGGCGACCAGGCGCGCACCCGGCGGATGACCTTGAGCCCATCGCCATCGGGCAGTCCCAGATCGACGAGCAGCAGATCGGGCTTGTGACTGCGTGCCTCGATCTCCGCGCGCAGCGCCGTGTCGGCCTCGATGCAGCGGTAGCCTTCGGCGGTGAGCAGCACGCGCAACACCGCGCGGATTCCGGGCTCGTCCTCGATGATGAGCACCTGGTGCATCGCCTGCGTCACGCCGCGCCTCCGGGCGAGGCGGGTGTCGCCACCGCCGGCAGCGTGAATACGAAGCGCGCGCCGTGCGGCTCGCGCCGCTGCGCTTCGATCTGCCCGCCGTGCGCCTGCACCACCGCCTGGCAGATCGCAAGTCCGAGGCCCACCCCGACCACGGTCCCCTCGCCGCTGCCGCGCTGAAACTTGTCGAACAGGCGCGCCGGATCCCCGGCCGGCAGCCCTGGACCGTCGTCCTCGACCGAGACCTGCACCAGGTCCCCGATCGGCACGGCCGACACCGAGACCCGCGTGCCGGCCGGAGTGTACTTGGCGATGTTGTCAAAGAGATTGACGAACACCTGCACGATGAGCGTCGCATCGACCCATACCGGCGGCAGATCGGGCGCGAGGCGCATCTCGACCGGATGCTGCGCCAGCCGCGCCTCGCAGCGCGTAAGGGCGCTGCCGACCAGGTCGTCGAGCGTCTGCCAGTCGCGCCGCAGCGCCACCTGGCCCGACTCGAAGTCGCACCAAATCGAGCACGTTGGAGACCAGATCCGACATCTCGCGCGCCCGGCTCTCGATCGAGCGCGCGAGCTGCATACGCGTCGGCTCATCGAGCGTCGCGCCGTGCCGCGCGAGCGTGCTACCGGCGCCGGCCATCACCGCGAGCGGCGTGCGCAGATCGTGCGAGATCGAGGCGAGCAGCGTGTTGCGCAGTGTCTCGCGCTCGGCGGCCAGGGTCGACTGTTCGGCAACTTCCGCGAGGTGGGCGCGCTCGAGCGCGAGCGCGATCTGGCCGGAGAAGGTCTCGAGCAGGTGGCTCTGCTCGGGCAAGAGCACGCGGCGCGGATTCGACGCCAACACCGCCAGGACCCCGACGGTGCGCCGCTCGTCCCCGAGCGGCACGTACAGCCCCGGGGCCGCCGGCAGCGTGTCGGAGCCCAAACCCGCACGCCGGCCGTGGTCGGCCACCCACTGAGCCACGGCCAGGTCCGCGCCCCGGAACGAGCTCTCGAGCGCGGGGTCGGAGGGGTAGCGCAGCTTGCCGTCGGCCGCCGGCAGCAGCACGGTGGCGCGGCAGTCGAACACCTCGGCGATGTGCCGCACCGCCACCCGCGCCATGCTGGTGATGCCGCGCGTCACCGTGAGCTCGCGGCTCATGGCATATAGCAGCGCCGTGCGCCGCTCGCGCGCCCCGGCCACCCGCGTCTGCTGGCGCACGCTCGCGGTGAGGGTCGCAACGACCAGCGCGATGATCACCATGGTCGCGAACGTGACCAGGTACTGCACGTCCGTGACGGCGAACGAGTAGCGCGGCGGCACGAAGAAGAAGTCGAAGGCGGCCACGTTCAGTACCGCGGTGAGTGCCGAAGGACCGCTGCCGAGTCTGAGGCCCGCCACCGTCACGCCCAGGAGGTAGATCATCACCAGGTTGGAGAGCTCGAAGTGCGGGTACATCGCGAAGTCGAGCAGCGTGCAGGCTGCGGCGATCGCGGCGCCCCAGGCGTAGCGGTCCCAGTGCACCGTCGAAGCCGCCGGCAGCTGCACGGCGCCGGCGGGCCGCGCGGGCAGTGGTGCGCGCACCGCCGGGGCGATCAGCACGACATCGAACCCGCGCGGACGGCGCACCAGCTCGGTGGCGGTCGAGGGGCGCAGCCAGGCCCGCCAGCCGGTGCGCTTGGGCGCGCCGACGATTACGCGCGTGGCGCGACGCATCTGCGCATACTCGGCGATGGTCGCTGCGACCGAGGGGCCATCCAGCGTCACCGTCTCCGCACCGAGCGACTCGGCGAGCCGCAGCACCTCGATGCGGCGATTGCGCTGCGATTCCGACAGGCGCAGCAGCCGGGGGGTTTCCACATACACCACGGTCCAGCGGGCATCGAGCGCGTCCGCCATGCGCTTGCCGGCCCGCACCAGCTGCTCCGCCTGCGCGTCCGGGCCGACCGCAACCAGGACCGAGTCGCGCGCGTGGCGCGCCTCGCCGCGCTCCGCCGGCAGGTCGCGCGAGGCCGCCTCGACCCGGTCGGCCACACGACGCAGGGCGATCTCGCGCAGCGCCATGAGGTTCTGCTTGCGGAAGAAGCGCTCGATCGCCGTGCCCGCCTGCCCGGCGACGTACACCTTGCCCGCGTGCAGCCGCGCGATCAGGTCATCCGGCGGCAGGTCGATCAGCTCGATATCGTCGGCCTCGTCGAACACGTGATCGGGCAGCGTCTCGCGCTGACGGATGCCGGTAGTCTGGAAAATGAGGTCGTTGAGACTCTCCAGGTGCTGGACGTTCACCGTGGTCCAGACGCTGATGCCTGCGGACAGGAGCTCCTCCACGTCCTGCCAGCGCTTGGGGTGGCGCGGCGCGGGCTGCCCGTCCACGACGTTGGAGTGCGCGAGCTCGTCGACCAGCAGGATCTCGGGGTGGCGCGCCAGCGCCGCATCCAGGTCGAACTCCTGGCGCACGATGCCGCGGTAGCTCACCGGCAGCGTCGCGAGCCGCGGCAGCCCCTCCAGCAGCCGCTCGGTCTCGAGGCGCCCGTGCGGCTCGACGTAGCCCACCACGAGGTCGGTGCCGGACGCGCGGATGTTGCGTGCCGCCTCCAGCATCGCGTACGTCTTGCCGACGCCGGCGGAAGCACCGAAGAAAATGCGCAGCCGGCCGCGGCGCTGGCGCGCCTCTTCAGCCTTCACTCGCTCGAGAAGCTGATCGGGATCAGGCCGGACTTCGGCCATGCGGGTCACTTCTGCGCGTCGAGTGCCAGATTCAGCTCCAGAACGTTGACGCGCGGCTCTCCGAGAACTCCGAGCAACCTACCCTCGCTGTGAGCCGCAATCAACGCCCGCACGCGCGGCGCCGTGAGCCCGCGCTCGCGCGCCACCCGCGCCGCCTGGTAATCGGCCGCCGCGACGCTGATCTCGGGATCGAGGCCGCTGCCGGAGGCGGTTACGAGGTCGATGGGTACCGGCGCGTTGTTGCCGGGGTCGGCGGCACGCAGCGCCTTGACGCGCGCCTTGACCGCATCGACCAGTGCGGGATTCAAGGGCCCGAGGTTCGAGCCGGCGGAGCCGGTGCCGTTGTAAGGCTGGGGAGTGGTGGCCGACGGGCGACCCCAGAAGTGCCCGGGATCGATGAAGCTCTGTCCGATGAGCGCCGACCCGACCGCATGTCCATCCCGGGTCACGATGCTGCCCGCGGCTGGGGCGGGAAACACGAGCTGCGCAAGACCTGTGACAATGAGGGGGTACACGAAGCCGGTGATCACGGTGAGCAGCAGCAACAGCACCAGCGCGCTGCGCAGGTACGCGAGCAAGGCGAAGGTGCGGCGCTCGTTCATGCCATCCCCCGCGCTCATACCAGATGGGTCACGACCAGCGCGAGATCCACCAGCTTGATGCCGAGGAACGGCACGAGGATCCCGCCGAGTCCGTACACCACGAGGTTGCGCCGCAGCAGCGTCGCCGCCCCCAGCGGCCGGTAGCGCACGCCCTTCAGGGCGAGCGGAATCAGCGCCACGATGATCAGCGCGTTGAAGATGACCGCCGAGAGGATCGCCGAGAACGGGCTTGCGAGGTGCATGACGTTGAGCGCGTTCAGCTGCGGATAGGTGGTGACGAAGGCCGCTGGAATGATGGCGAAGTACTTGGCCACGTCGTTGGCGATCGAGAAGGTGGTGAGCGCGCCGCGCGTCATCAGCATCTGCTTGCCGGTCTCGACCACCTCGATGAGCTTGGTGGGGTTGGAGTCGAGATCCACCATGTTGCCGGCTTCCTTGGCGGCCTGCGTCCCGGTGTTCATCGCCACCGCGACGTCCGCCTGGGCGAGCGCCGGCGCATCGTTGGTGCCGTCGCCGGTCATCGCCACGAGGCGTCCCTGCGCCTGGTGCTCGCGGATCAGCTTCAGCTTCGCTTCCGGTGTCGCCTCGGCGAGGAAGGTGTCGACGCCCGACTCGGCGGCGATCGCGGCCGCGGTGAGCGGATTGTCGCCGGTGATCATCACCGTCTTGATGCCCATGCGCCGCAGCTCGCCGAAGCGCTCGCGGATGCCGCCCTTGACGATGTCCTTGAGCTCGATGATCCCCAGCACCCGCGGGCCATCGCTGACGATGAGCGGCGTGCTGCCGCGGCGCGCCACGTCCTCCACCGCCGACTGTACCGCCCGGGGAAACGCCTGGCCCAGCCGCTCGACCTGGCGGCGAATCGCATCCGCCGCTCCCTTGCGCACCTCACGTGCGCCGATGTCGACGCCGCTCATGCGGGTGTGTGCCGAGAAATGCACGAACGAGCCGCCGAGGGAGCCGAGGTCGCGCTCGCGCAGCTGGAAGCGCTGCTTGGCGAGCACCACGACGCTGCGCCCCTCGGGGGTCTCATCCGCGAGGGAGGCGAGCTGCGCGGCATCAGCCAGCTCCTCCTCGGTGACACCCGCCGCGGGAATGAAGGCCGCCGCCTGGCGGTTGCCCAGGGTGATGGTCCCCGTCTTGTCGAGCAGCAGCACGTCGACGTCGCCGGCCGCTTCCACCGCGCGGCCGGAAGTGGCGATCACGTTGGCCTGCAGCATGCGGCTCATGCCCGCGACGCCGATGGCCGAAAGCAGCGCGCCGATGGTGGTGGGAATGAGGCAGACCAGGAGCGCAATGAGCGCGGTGATGGTGATCGGTGTGCCCACTTTGGTAACCGCGACGCTATAGATCGAATACGGCAGGAGCGTCGCGGTGGCGAACAGGAACACGAGCGTCAGCGCCACGAGCAGGATGGTGAGCGCGATCTCGTTCGGGGTCTTTTGCCGGCGGGCGCTCTCCACCATGGCGATCATGCGGTCGAGGAAAGTCTCGCCCGGATTGACCGTGACGCGCACGATGATCCAGTCCGACAGCACGCGGGTGCCGCCGGTCACCGCCGAGAAGTCCCCACCCGACTCGCGGATGACCGGCGCCGACTCCCCGGTGATCGCGCTCTCGTCCACCGAGGCCGCCCCCTGCAGCACCTCCCCGTCGGCCGGCACGTAATCCCCGGCCTCGATCAGCACGAGGTCACCGCGCCGCAGCTCCTCGGCGCGCACACGCCTCGCGTGGGCGCGGTTCTCGGGCTGCGCGAGCTGTTTGGCCCACACCGTCTGTTTCAGCCCCCGCAGCGCCGCCGCCTGCGCTTTGCTGCGCCCCTCGGCGAGCGCTTCGGCGAGATTGGCGAACAGCACCGTGAACCACAGCCACAGCGCGATGTTGAAGATGAACCAGGCCGGCGCCTCGGCGCGCGCGGTGAGCGCCTGCAGCCACAGCGCCGTGGTGAGGATGCTGCCGATGTAGACCACGAACATCACGGGGTTGTGCCACTGCACCCGGGGATCGAGCTTCTTCGCCGCATCGAGCAGCGCGGGCCCGAGCAGTGCGCGATCGAAGAGTGCGAGCTTGCGCCGACTCATGGAGTGGCCCGGAGCATTACCTGCTCGACGATGGGACCCAAGGCGAGCGCGGGCACGAAGGTCAGCGCCCCGACGAGCAGGACCGTGCCGATCAGCAGCACCACGAATGTGGGGCCGTGCGTCGGCATGGTGCCATCGCTCACCGGGATGCGCTTCTTCGCGGCGAGCGAACCCGCCACGGCCAGCACCGCCACGATCGGCCAGAACCGCCCAAGCCACATGACGAGCCCGAGCGCGACATTGTAGAAGGGCGTGTTGGCCGAGATGCCGGCGAACGCGCTGCCGTTGTTGTTGCCGGCGGACGAGAAGGCGTAGAGGATCTCGCTGAAGCCGTGAGCACCCGGATTTCCCACTCCGGCCCGCCCGGCGTCCAGGCTCACCGCGACCGCGGTGCCCGTGAGCACGATGAAGGGCATCACCAGAATCGCAATCGAGCTCATCTTCATCTCGAACGCCTCGATCTTCTTGCCGAGATACTCGGGCGTGCGGCCGATCATCAGTCCCGCGATGAACACCCCGACGATCGCGAAGATCAGCATGGAATAAATGCCGGTGCCCACGCCGCCGAACACCACCTCGCCGAGCTGCATCTGGAAGAGCGGCACGAAGCCGCCGAGCGGCGTGAACGAGTCGTGCATGCTGTTGGTGGCCCCGCACGAGGTCGCGGTGGTGACCGTCGCGAAAAGCGCGGACGCCGCGATGCCGAAGCGCGTCTCCTTACCCTCCATGTTGCCGCCCGACTGGATGGCGCTCGCCGCCTGATCGACGCCCAGCTTTGCGATCAGCGGATTGCCCTGGGCTTCGCTGTGCGCCGTGACGGCGAGCAGCGACACGAACAGGACCAGCATGGCGGCGAGCACCGCCCAGCCCTGGCGTGTGTCGCCCACCATCCGGCCGAAGGTATAGGTGAGCGCGGCGGGGATCGCCAGGATCGCCAGCATCTCCAGCAGGTTCGACAGCGCCGTCGGGTTCTCGTAAGGGTGCGCCGAGTTGGCGTTGAGGAAGCCGCCGCCGTTCGTGCCGAGCTCCTTGATGCTCTCCTGGGAGGCGATCGGGCCCATCGGCAGCGTCTGGGTGTGTGCCTCCACCGTGCTCACTTGCTGGTAGGGGCTGAAGTTCTGGATCACCCCCTGCCAGACGAGCACCAGCGCCAGCACCAGCGCGAGCGGCAGGAGGACGTAGAGCGTCGCGCGTGTCAGGTCCGCCCACAGGTTGCCGATGGTTTGCGCGCTGTGCTGCGCGAGCCCGCGGATGAGGGCGATCGCCACTACGATGCCGCTCGCCGCGGAGAGGAAGTTCTGCACCGCGAGCCCCGTCATCTGGGTGAGGTAGCTCATGGCGGACTCGCCCGAGTAGCCCTGCCAGTTGGTGTTGGTGATGAAGCTCACCGCGGTGTTGAAGGCGGAGTCGGGCGGGAGGTTGGAGAGCTTGTGCGGATTGAGCGGCAGCCACAGCTGGCAGCGCTGCAGCAGGTATACCGCGAGCGCTCCGAGCGCGTTGAACAGCAGCAGGCCAATCGCGTACTCCTTCCAGCCCATCTCGCGCGCCGGCTCGGTGCCGCACAGACGGTAGATCCAGCGCTCGAGCGGCGCGCCGAGGCGCAGCGGGAAGATCGGCCGCGCCTCGAAGACGTTCGCCATGTAGAGCCCGAGCGGCTTCACGCACACCAGCACCAGCAGCAGCAAGACGACGCCCAGGATCATGGTCGCAGCCATCAGAACTTCTCGGGCTTCAACAGCGCGATCAACAGGTACACGAGGAGCGCTACGGTCAAAATACCGCTCACCGCGTAGAGCACGCTCATTCGGCGCTCCCGAGGCGGGAGACGACGGCGATCAGCCAGTGGGTCGCGGCATAGAGCACGACCAGGGCGAGGACGAATATGAAGTCCACCAGCACACCCCGTGAGGTCGGAAGCGGCGGTTACGCTACTGCCGGGGCTGTGAGTCGTGTGTGAAGAAACGGCGAGTCAAGTGAACTGTGACGGCTGCACTGTTGCCGGGGGTCGGTTTCAAGCGTCATGGTCGTGTCATGAGCCGCCGGCATTCTTGGCCTCGATGCAAGCGAACCCGTTAGGCGTCATCACCCTGCGCCGCGACCTGGCGGCGCGTTATGCCAGGATCAACCGGCTGTGGCTGGCGGCGCGTAACGCCTATCGGCGCCTGCACGAACAGCCCGTCAAGAACCTCCTTGCCCTGCGCGACGCCGCGCAGCGGCTCGATCAGCTCGACCGCGGGCGTGCGGCGCTGCTGCGCGACCTGAAGGCACTCGCCTACCGATCGAGCACACCCGCCTTGGCCCAGCGATTCATGCGGGTATAGATCGTATGCAAGTTACCGAAGCGTTTCGGCAGCGCGCGCCAATTGCAGCCGTTCTCCGCGATGAAAAGGATCGCGTTGATCACGTTGAGGTTCTCGTGCGAGACGTTACCTCGCTGCGTGGGCAAGTGCGGCTCGATGCGTGCGTACTGTTCGGGTGTGATTTCCATCGTGGCAGTATATCAGTAGTGTTAACAGGCCCTAGCGCGTGCTGGCGCGCGGTCCGCCGAGCACGCGGGCCGGCAGCAGGATGATGGCGCGCAGCAGCGCGAACACCCCCTCGACGGTGAGCCCCACCAGCCGCAACGGCAGCATCAGGAGCCAGACGATCGGATAGAGCACGAGCGCCAGCAGCGCCAGTGGCCAGCACAGCACCAAAAGAAGCAGCCACAGCAGGAACGCGATCATTGACGGCCCCGGCGCGACGCGCGACAGTCTCGCGGCGAATGTCTGCGTTGTATAACACATGACGACCCCGGCCTTCACGCGCCCGCGGGGCCTCGCCCCCGGGGACCGGGTGGCGGTCATCGCGCCGGCGAGCTGCTTCGATCGCGCCTCGTTCGAGGCCGGGTTGTCGGTCATAGCGGCACGCTACGACGTGCACTTTGAGGCCTCGATCTTCGAGCACCACCGCTACCTCGCGGGCCCGGACGCGCGCCGGCTGCGCGAGCTCACCGACGCCCTGGGCGATGCGGCGGTGCGCGCGGTGTTCTGCGCGCGCGGCGGGTACGGCGCGACGCGCCTGCTCGCGCGGCTCGACGCACTTCCCCCCGCCGCCGCCAAGCCGCTGGTGGGATTCTCCGATATCACGGCGCTGCACATCTGGCTGCAGAGCCGCGGGCTGATCAGCATTCATGGACCGGTGCTCACGCAGCTCGGGCGCCTGTGCGCGGGCACCCGGGAGCGGCTGTTCGCGCTGCTCGAGTCCGCATCCCCGGCGGCTGCGCTGCATGGCCGCGAGACCTATGTCGCGGGCGTTGCCGAGGGTCCGCTGCTCGGCGGTAACCTCTCGGTGGTGTCGCGCCTGCTCGGCACGCCCTACCAGCCGCTGCTCGATGGCGCGGTGCTGCTGCTCGAGGAAGTCGGCGAGCGGCCCTACCGCCTCGACCGGATGTGGACCCACCTCAGTCTGGCAGGGGTTTTCACCCGGGTGCGCGGCATCGTGCTCGGCGAGTTCATCGGCTGCGAGGAGAAGGAGGCGGACTTCGCCGCGGCGGATGTGCTCAAGGAGCTGGCGCGCGCGACGGGCCTGCCGTGTGCCGCCGGTTTCCCGATCGGACACGGCGAGGTGAACGAACCGGTACCGCTCGGGGTGCGCGTGCGGCTCGATGCCGCCGCCTGCAGCCTCACATTCCTCGAGCCGGCGGTTACTCCAGCCGCCTGACCTGCACCGCGAGCACGCCTAAGCCGTCGGCGTGCTCGACCGTAAACTCGATCGGGCGACAGCACACTTCGCAGTCTTCCACGTAGGCGGCCTCAACCGCAGTCACGTCGACGCGCGTCTCGAGGCGCTCGCCGCACCACGGGCAGCGCACGGCCACGAACTCCTCGGGTGCGAGGCCTGCCGGCCGATCGGCTCCGGGCTCGTACACTGGCTCGAGCCCATAGAGCCGATCGATGCTGCCCGCGTCGAGGCGGGTGAGTCCGGAGCGCAGTTTCTCGAGCTCCATGGCCTTGCGTCGCGGCATCGTGCGAGGATACGCCAGTATGATGAGACTCCGGACCCTGGGGTTGCTGCTGTACGCGGCGCTGCTGGCGGCCGTCGCAGGCTGCGCTGCGGGCCCCAAGGCGCAGACACCCGTGGGCCTCAGTCTCGCCGGTCACTGGAAACTCGATCACGGCGCGAGCACCGACCCGCAGCCGGTGATCGCCAGGATGCGCGCGGAGGCCGACAGGCTCATCCGCCGCTACGAGCAGACGGTGGCCGCTGCGCCCGTAAGCACCCGTCCGGGGGGCGCCGACTCCGCCGATGCACAGGCGCTCGGGGCGGACGAGCCGGGATTCCCGGGCACGGGCCACGGCGGCACTCGGCCAGACCCGCTGCGGCGCTCACCGATGATGCATGTCCTGCGGGCCGCGCTCGATCGGGGCGATTTCCTCACGGTGCGCCAGTCGCAGGACGAGTTCGTGCTCGACTACGGCACCTCGGTGCGCAGCTTCACGCCCGGACAACACAGCGTGGTCTCAGCCGAGGGAGGCGTCGCCGATCAGATCTCCGGCTGGAAGGGCCGCCAATATGTCATCACCGACAAGGCGCAGCTCGGGCCCAACGTGGTCGAGAGCTACGGCCTGTCGGGCGATGGCAAGCAGCTGGTGGAGACCCTGCGCATCGGACCCGCCGAGCTCAAGGCGGTGGAGCTGACGCGCGTGTACAACCGCACCGACGAGGTAGCGCCGCGGGCGCTGCCCAACACCGATTGACATGCCCGGCCTGATGCGCGCCCTGCTGGGTGCGGCGCTGCTCGCGACAGGCGGGGCCGTCGTGCGCGCCCAGCCCGCAGCCGGGGGCGGCGCGGACGCAACGCCGCCGGAGATCGTCATCGAGGGACGGCACGAGGGACCGCGCATGTGGACGGTGCGCCGCGCGGATCATGTGCTGTGGATCCTCGGCACGGTGTCGCCGTTGCCAAAGAGGATGGTCTGGCAACCGGATGCGGTTCGGGCCGTACTGCAACAGTCGCAGGAAGTCGTGCCGGCGTGGCCGGCGTACGGCATCGGCGCCAACCCGTTCACCGCGCTGCGCCTGTTCATCCAGTGGCGGCGCATGCAGAAGCCGCCCGATCACCTGCCGCTGCGCCAGACGCTGCCCCCGGATCTGTATGCACGCGTGGCTGCACTGGAGGTGAAATACGACCCGCACGACGCCAAGCTCGAGGAGCTGCGGCCGATGCTCGCCGGCGAGCGGCTGATGACCAGGGTGCTGGATGCCTCGGGGCTTGCGCTGCACAACGAGGTGCAACAGTCGGTGCTGCGCCTCGCGCGTGAGCAGGGAGTCCGGATCCGGCAGGACAAGCTCAAGATCGACGATCCGGTGGATGTCCTGAAGGACGTCGGTGCGACGCCGCTGTCTGGCGAGATCGCCTGCCTCGACGCGGTGGTCACTCGCCTGGAGACCGATCTCGGTCCGATGCAGGCCCGCGCGCGCGCCTGGGCGCTCGGCGACGTGGACGCGCTGCGCCGCCTCACGCACCCGGATGACCGCGCCGCCTGCATCACCGCGGTCTCGACCTCCGACCGGGTACGCAAGCTCATCGCGCGTGCGCAGGACGACTGGCTAATGGTCGTGGAGGACAGCCTGGCGCGCAATCGCGGGACGCTCGCGGTTCAGTCGATGGACCGGCTGCTCGGCAAGCACGGCGCGCTCGAAACGCTCAAGCAGCACGGCTACACGGTCGAGGGACCGTGAGCGCGAGAGACCTCTAAGGGCCGCGTAGCGCGAAGCTCCACGCAATCGCGATCTGGGCGAGTGCTGCCGTGCCGGCGAGCCATTGAGGAATGCGGCCGATCATCCGCCCGCCGGCCGACAGGGCCGCCGCGACTCCCAACAGCGCGCCGACCGTGAACCCCGCCACGTGCGCGACCAGGTCGGTCCCCTCCCCCGCCGAGCCGAGCCAGCCGAGCAGAATCACGCCGGCAACGAGCGGGCCCCAGCGCCGCACCCAGTGTTGCGGCAGGTGAAAGCGCTCGCGCCACGAGTAAGCCGACATGAGCCCGAGGGCGGTGAATACCGCGGTCGAGGCGCCGACCGCGCGATGGTCCGGCGGTCCGAGCAACCCTTCCGCCAGGTTTGCGAGCGCCGCGCCGCTCACGATGAGGAACCACGCCGTTCCGACCCCGAGCTGACGCGAGGCAAGATATCCGAACCACACGCCGGCACCGAGGTTGGCGGCCAGATGCGGTCCGTCCAGGTGCAGTGTGAGTGCCGTCCAGGCACGCCACCATTGCCCGGCCTGCACACGCGCGCAGTCGAGGTCGCCCAGCTCGAAGGCATCGAGGCGCACGAGGCCGTTGGACACCGCGTAGGCGATTCCAACGAGCGTCACGACGTACAGCAGGCAACCCACCCAGGCGTGGGGGTACAGACGCGGCGGTGGCGGCGCCGGGGGCGGCGGGCGGTTCTCTGACTCGTAGTGCCCCAGGTGCCGCACCGCGCCGTCGGCATCCTGCGCGTCCACCAGCAGAAGAAACTCACCGGAGTCGTACGCCACGTCCCCGGCGATCCCAACCGCCGTGAGCACCAGCAGCCGCTCATCGCATTCGCGTCGGCGCCGCGAGCGAAACACGGTTACCGGCAACTGTGCACTCATCGCTGGCGGCGCAGATGCGTCGCCGCGAGCACGCGCCGCACGACGTCGCCGCACATCTCGTACACGGCCTCACTCGATCGCAGCAGCGCGAAGGGGCTCGGCAGGTAACCCGCGAAGCCGGCAGCGGGAGGTGACCACACATCGGCGGGCCCGGGGACGACGCTGAATCCCGCCGCCTCGAACTCGTGCGCCGCACGCCATTCGTGATTGCTGGTTGTGACCAGCACGATGCGGGTGATGCCCTGCGGCTCGAGCAGCCGGGCGGAAAAGCCGGCGTTCTCGAAGGTATCGCGGGCCTCACGGTCGACCCAACGGGCGTGCACGCCGAAGTTGCGCTGCAGCGAGGCGCGCATCGCGAGTGCCTCGCTACCGTGACCGGTTACCAGCACCGGCAGCCCGGTGCGACGCGCGACGAAGGCGCCGTAGGCGAGGCGCTCGAGCAGCTCGATTCCCGCCGCCGGCTCGCCACCGTACTCCGGTGCGTTGGCGCGCGCTTCACCGCCGCCGAGGATGACGACGGCCTGCGCGTTCACCGGACGGCTGAGGTCGAGCGGCGGGTAATGCTGCGTCAGGCGCGTCAGAGCATCGGCGATGATCGGGGTCGACAGCAGCCACAGCGAAGCAAGCCCTGCGACCAGGAGCGCCCAGCCGGTTCTGCGGGCCGCGGCGCCTGCCTGGCAGCGCAGCAACCAAGCCCCGACCGCCGCCAGGAGCAGCGGCCCGGCAGGCGGCACGATCAGGGTGTGCAGGAACGTCTTCAGGGCGATGAGCATGCGCGGCGCCTCAGATGCGGATCGCCTGCCAGGCGCGCGAGCGCCATCGCAGGAACAGCGTCGACCCCAGCACCATGACATAGATGAGCACCGCGACCCAGCCGCCGACGGCACCGAAGCCGAACTGCGGCAGGAAGTGCACCCAGCCCTGCCCCGGGGCAAAGGTGAGCGAATGCGCGAGCGGCACCAGCAGGAGGAGCGACACCGCCAACACCAGCGCCGCCGGAACGCGCACGTCGCCCGCGCCCCGCAGGCACAGACTGCTGCCGAGATTCAGGCCGTCGAAGAACTGGTAGCCCGCCGCGAGCCACAAGAGGTGCATGCCGAGCGCGACCGCGGTCGCGGAGTCTGCGTCGTGAGCGGCAGCGAAGAACGGCAGGATCCAGGGTCCCCCGAGCGCGATCACCACGCCGATCGCGCCCATGTAGAGCGCCGCCAGCAGGATCACGCGGTTGCCCACGCGCTGCGCCCAGTCGCGCGCGCCGGCCCCGATCGACTGTCCGACGAGCGTCGTGCCGGCGCAGGCAATGCCGTAGCCGGGCATGTAAGCGAGCGAGGTCAGGATGGTCACCATCTGTGTCGCCGCGCCGCCGGCGGTGCCAAGCCGCGTCTGCATCATCTGAAAGATGGCAAAACCCAACAGGTCCGCCGCCGGCGACAGGCCCATCGGCACGCCGAGGCGCAGCTGCTGCAGCAGCCGTGCGGCGTGCGGCCGCCAGGTGAGCGCCGAGCGGTATGTGCGGCGGTAGTCGGCTCCCAGGAAGATCGCGATCGCGAGCAGCAGTCCCAGGACCTGCGCGCTGTTGGTCGCCCACGCGGAGCCCACGATGCCCCAGCCCAGCTGGAAGATGAAGACCTGATTCAGGAGCGCGTTGGTGGCGGTAGTCACGAGGGTGATGAGCAGCGTCACGCGCGGGCGCCCGGTGCCGTTGAAGAACCCGAGCATCGCCCACAGCGCCGCGGCGGTCGACGCGCCGCCCACGCGCGGGAACCAGAACGCACCCGCCAGGCGCTCGATCTCCGGATCGAAGCCCAGGGGAGCGAACAGCAGGTGCCGGGCGGCGCCCACCAGCACGAACAGCGGCGCCGCGCACAGTATGGCCCACAGCGCAGTCCAGGCGGCCTGGGAAGCGCGCCGGTAACGGCGCGCGCCGTAGGATTGCGCGACGATGGTCTGCACGGCGGTGCCGGCACCGCCCAGCACCAGGATCGTGACGACGACGAGCCACTGCACCGCGCCCACGGCCGCCAGCGCCTTGGTGGAGATGCGGCCGATGAACCACATGTCGGTGAGATTGAGCACGATCTGCACCGCGCTGTTGGCCATCAGCGGCAACGCCAGGGCGAGCACCGCACGTTGGTCGACGCGCGTGCGACCGGCGACGTCGATGCGCTGCGCAGGCAGGCGAGCAGCGGCACCCGCTGAGGGCTTCAGTGGATCCATGGCAACATTCCGAGGAATCCGTCATTCTCGCATATCGATTGCGCCGGCAAGAGGCCGCCATGGCAACACGCAGGACTCCCGCAGCAAAGGCGCGGCGCGGCAGCAAACGCAGCCGCGGCCGCCTCGCACCGCAGGCCAGGGCGCGGGGGCTCGATGCGGCCGAAGTCGCGGTGCGGCTCGATGACCCGGCGGTCGCACCGCTCGCGGAGCTGGTGCGCGCGGCCGGCGGCGCCGCCATCGGCGCGTACCGCGAGCCTCTCGGCGGGCGCACGCTGCTGCTCGCCAGCCTGCCGCTCGCGGCGGTGCAACCGACGCCGTTCCAACGCGACCTGTCGCCAACACACGCCAAGCGGCTCGCCGAGAAGATCGACGAGACGCAGGCATTTCTCGATCCGCTGATCGTGGTACGCGGCGAGGACGGGCGCCTCTGGACGCCCAACGGCCGCCATCGCCTGGCCGCTGGCAAGGTGCTCGGACTGAAGCAGATCACCGTGCTGATCTCACCGGACGATGCGCTCGCCTACCGCATCCTCGCCCTCAACACCGAGAAGGCCCATAACCTCAAGGACCGGAGCCTGGAGGTCGTGCGCATGGCGCGCAATCTGGCCACCCGCCGTGGGCGGGATGCGGAAGCCGGCTTCGCCGCCGAGTTCGAGGCGCCGGAGCTGCTCACGCTCGGCATCGTCTACGAGCGCGCGCCGCGCTTTGCCGGCGGGGCCTACAGCGCTTTCCTGAAAAAGCTCGACCGCTTCAGCGACCGCACGCTCAGCGCCAGCCTGCGACAACGCGAAGACTACGCCGCGCGCCTCGTCGAGATCGACGCGCGCGTCAAACACATCATCACGACGCTGCAGGCGCGCGGCTTCAAGTCTCCGTACCTGCGCAACTACGTGGTCGCCCGGATCAACCCGGTGCGTTTCCACAAGGCAAAGCGCGGCGATACGCGGCCGCCGATGCCACTCGCCCAGGCGCTGACGCGCATGGCCGCCTCCGCGCGTACCTTCAACGTGGGATCGGTCTCGAACACCGATCTCGCCTGGGTCGCGGTGGGTGCGGGCGGCGGGGACTAGCGGCCGCCCGACTTTTCGCCATAGGTCAGACCGAACCCCAAAGGGTGGAGCGGCGCCTCGCCCGCCGCGCCGTCGACCGCCGGGGGTTGCGGCGAACGCGGCCACGAGAACGACAAGCGCCCGTGAAAGTCGTGGCGCACCGAGCCATCGGGCGCGCGGAACAACACGTCCGCCACCCCGCCGCCCTCAGACCCGGGTAGCCACGCCGCGACGAAGCTGTCGGCCGCATCCAGTTCCGGCCCGACATACATGGGACGCCCCGAAAGAAACACCGCTACCACCGGCACCCCCGCAGCATGCAGCCGGCGCATGAGGTCGAGCTCGTGGGTGTCGCCGGGGGCGAACTCGAGGGTCGGCACATCGCCGCGGTACTCGGCGTAGGGGTGCTCGCCGAACACGACGATGGCGACGTCCGGGCGGCGGTCGAACTCCCCGGCGGGGCTCAGGTGCGCGCTGCCGCCGGCGGCCTCCACCGCCTCACGGATACCGCCGTAGATCGACTGTGCGTGCGGGAAACTGCTGTTCGGCTGAGTTCCCTGCCAGTCGATGGTCCAGCCGCCGCATTGCATGGCGATGCTGTCGGCGCCGTCGCCGGCGACCAGCACGTGCGCGTGCACGGACAGCGGCAGCAGCCGGTCGCGGTTCTTCAACAGCACGAGGGACTCCCGCACCGCCTGACGTGCGAGCGCACGGTGCGCGGGCGAGCCGAGCAGCTCGAAGTGTCCCGCGAGCGGCCGTGAGGACGGACGTCCCTCGGTAAAGAGGTGCGCCCGCAGCTTCACCCGCAGGATCCGTCGCACCGCCTCGTTGAGGCGCCCGGGGGCGATCTCGCCCGATTCCACCTCTGACAGCGTACTGGCGTACAGCTCGCGCCATTTGACCGGCGCCATGAGCACGTCGACACCGGCGTTGATGGCTGCGGCGCACCGTTCACTGCTGCAGCCCGGCAGCTGTGCGTGCCCGTCCCAGTCGCCGATGAGCAACCCGTCGAAACCCATCCGCTGCTTGAGCACCACGGTGAGCAGCGCCCGGTTGCCGTGCATCTTCTGCCCCTGCCAGCTCGAGTACGAGACCATGACGGTCTGCGCACCGGCGGCGAGCGCCGCCACGTAGCCGCCGGCATCGAGCGCGCGCAGCCTGGCCTCGCTCGCGGTGTTGTCGCCCTGGTCGCGCCCGCCGGTGCCACCGTCGCCGAGAAAGTGCTTGGGAGTCGCGAGCACATGGGCGGCGTCCAGGAACGCGGTCGTGCCCGGCTCACCCTGCAGACCGCGCACCATCGCGGCCGCGTACTCCCGCACCAGCTGCGGGTCCTCCGAGTAGCTCTCGTAGGTGCGCCCCCAGCGGGCGTCGCGCGCCACCGCCACGGTGGGCGCAAACACCCAATCGAGCCCGCTCGCCCGCACCTCGATCGCCGTCGCCTCGCCAATGCGCCGTACGAGCGTCGGGTCGTGCGCCGCCCCCAGGCCGATGTTGTGCGGGAATATCGTCGCCCCCGGGATGTTGTTATCCCCATGGACGGCGTCGGTTCCCCACATGACCGGGACGGCATCGGGGCCGCCCGAGGCGACCGAGGCGTCATAGAACCGGTCCGCCAGGGCCAACCACTCACCAGCTGGAGCCAGTTTGTGATCGTGGGGCGCGAAGTCCGCCCCGTTCAGTACCGAGCCGAGGGGGACGTGTTGCAAGTCACCCGGGGTGACGCTGCCGATGTTCGCCTGAATGAGCTGCCCGACCTTCTGCGCAGGTGTCATGTGCGCGAGCAGCGTGGTGATGCGCGCCTCGAGCCGTGCATCCACCGCCAGCGCGGGCGGCACGTGCGGCCAGTCCCCCGGATGCAACGGTGGTGCCGCGCCCGGGGCCGCGGCCGCCGGCAGCAGTGACAGGCACCCGAGCGCCCAGCGCACCGCGACGTTCATGAACCCTAGGATACACACGCGAGGTTGGACCCGATGCTCGAGCCGCTAATGCAACTGCGTTGCAACGCAGGATCGGCGGGCGCGCCGCCCGTGCTGCCAGATCTGCTGCTGATCGAACGCGCACGGGCTGCGGACTCCCGGGCCATCGAGGCACTGATGCGCCGCTACGGTCAGCGCCTCTTTCGCGTGGCGCGCAGTGTGCTGGTGGACGACGACGCCGCGGAAGCCGCGGTGCAGGACGCCTATCTCGCCGCCTTCGGCGACCTGAAGCGCTACGAGCCCACCGGGAAGTTCGCCGCCTGGCTGACGCGCGTGACCCTCGAGCAGGTGCAGGCGCGGCGTGCGGCCGCGCGCACTGCCGCAGCGCCGCCGGCGGGGGAGCGAGCGCCGCTCGAAGCGGCGATCGACTCGCTCCCGGAGGTGTTTCGCACGGTGTTCGTGCTGCGCCTGGTGGAGGGTATCAGCGGCACGGAGGTCGCGGCCGCCCTCGGGCTGAACGCAACCACGGTGCGCACGCGGCTGTACCGCGCGCAGCGCCGACTGCCTCCCGGCACCGACCTCGCGACGCTCCATGTCGCGTTCGAGCTGGGAGCGCCGCGCGTCGAACGTATCGTCAACGGGGCGCTTGCCCGGCTCGCGCATCACGCGCCGCCGCGCACGCCGTAGGCTTCGCCGCGTGCCTCACGGCTCGAGGCGCAGGATCTCAAGCTCCGCGGACTGAAAGCGCACCGTGTCACCGGCGGCGCAGCCGAGCAGCGCCTGCGCGAGGGGGGAGACCCAGCTCAAGAGTCCGCGCGCGGCGTCCGCCTCGTCCTCGCCGACCAGCCGGAAGGTCTGCTCGCCGCCCGCCTCGCTGAGGAGCCTCACCCGCACGCCAAAGCGCACCCGGTCCGGCGCCACCGCAGGCGGTATCAGGCGCGCGCTCGCCCGGCGCTGCGTCCAGTAGCGCAGGTCGCGCGCGACGCGCGCGCGCAGCGTGGCGTCACCGCCGGCGCGCACCGCCTGGCGCTCGGCCTCGAGCTCGCGCACCCGCGCTTCGATCGCCGCAAGTCCCGCCGGCGTCACGAGATTCGGGTGCGCGCTCACCGGCAGCTCCGGCAGCGGCACCGCAGCGTCGTCGGACTCGCGGGTGAAGGCGCGGCTCACGCGGCAAGACCCGTGAGCCGCGCGCTCTCGTCCCACAAGCGCGCGGCGTCCGCATCACTTTGCGCGGCCGCGCTCGGCGCCACCTCCCGGCAGCGGCGATAGTAGCCTCCCGAGCGGCCGTCCACCTCGGCAGCGCTCGCCAGGTACACACAGGTCTGTGCGCCCTGCTCGGGCGTACGCATGAATGGCCGTGCAGCACTCGCCAGCACCAGCCGGGCGAACCGCGGAGTGCCGTGAAACAGGTGGCTGTTGACGAACCCCGGGTGCAGCGCGTTGACCGTGATACCGCTGCCAGCGAGCCGCCGGGCGAGTGCGCGCGCGAACAACAGGTTGGCGAGCTTGGAGCGCTGGTAGGCTGCGATGAAGCCGACGCCGGTATTCATCAGATCGCCGAAGTCGAGCGCGGCACGCCGGTGAGCTTCCGAGGCCACGATGACGACGCGCGCCGGCGCCGACTCGCGCAGCTTCGCCAGCAGCAGGTTGGTGAGGAGAAACGGCGCGAGGTGGTTGACGGCGAAGGTCGCCTCGAAGCCGTCCGCGGTGCGCGCGCCGGCAGCTCCCATCATCGCCGCGTTGTTGATCAGCACGTCGAGGCGCGGCACGGCCGCGCTGAGCTCCTGCGCACAGCGGCGCACCTCGGCGAGGCGGGCGAAATCGGCCTGCACGAAGCGCACCGCCCGGTTGCCGCTCGCGCGGGTGATGTCGGCGGCGACTGCCGCGCCGCGTGCCTCGTCGCGGCCGTGTACCAGCACCGTAGCCCCGGCGGCCGCCAGCGCCCGCGCGGTTGCGAGCCCGATGCCGTGCGTGGCCCCGGTGACGAGACAGGTTTTGCCGTTCATACTCCGCGCGACGTCCTGCGCCGGATGGTATCCGAAAGGTCGCGGCGATGAGCGATCTGCTGAGTGCGTTCCTCCTGACGGTCGCAGGACTCTTCCCGATCGTGAATCCGCTGGAGGCGGCGCCGTTCTTCCTCGGGCTGACGGCCGATCTGCCCGCAGCAGAGCGGGCGGTACTGGCCCGCAAGGCAGCGGTCAACGGCTTCGCACTGCTGCTGGGATCGATGGCGCTCGGTCCCTGGCTGCTCGAGTTCTTCGGCATCGAGTTGCCCGTGGTACGCATCGCCGGGGGGCTGGTGGTAACCGCCCTGGGGTGGAAGCTCCTGACTCAGGAACAGTGGTCGGACCACGGCGGTTCGCCCGGACTGCAGAGCCCGGCCGGAAAGAAGGTGGGCAGCTTCTATCCGCTCACCATGCCGCTCACCGTAGGTCCTGGGTCGATGTCGGTAGCGATCACCATCGGCAGTCGCAAGCCCGCCGGCATCCCGCACCTGTCGCTGCTCGCCGAGCATGCGAGCGGTGCCGTGCTGGGCGTGGTGGTGATCGCGCTCAGCATCTACCTTGCCTATCGCTTCGCCGAGACGATCGGCCGGCTGCTCGGGGCGACCGGGCTCGAAGTGCTGGTGCGGCTGTCGGCATTCATCCTGATGTGCATCGGGATCGAGATCATCTGGAACGGCTACAGCGCGCTCATCGGCGCGCACTGACGCTTCAGAGCGCCGCGCCTCACCCGGGTGCCGCCGTGGCACCGCCCGCCGCGAGCCGTGCGAGTACTGCAGTGCGGGCTGCGAGGGAATGCACCGGCAGTGCCAGGACGTCCCCGGGGCGTGCCCAGTCGAGGGCATGGCGCGCGGCCTCGAGCTCGCTCATCTGCATCGCCAGCGCCGACTCCGCCACGCCCGAGCGCATCAGCGCCGCGCGCAGCAGCCGCGGGATCTCCCCCGGCTCGCGCCCGCGCAGGTGCGCCTCGTTCTCCTTGATCACGATGAGCGCCGGCCGGAAATCCGCCGCGACGCGCGCCAGCGCCTCGATCTCGGCGTCCTGGCGGTTGCCGGCGTGGCCCAGCAGCACGCCCAGGCGTCCCGTGCCGGCACACTGCCGCGCGGCTACCGCCAGCAGGCCCCGCAACCCTTCCGGGTTGTGAGCGTAGTCCACCAGCACGCGCACGCCCTGAAGATCGAAACGCATCATGCGGCCGGGATTGTCGTTCGGGTCGGCGCCGAAGCGCGCCAGCACCGCGGCCGATACCTGCGGGGCAATGCCGAGTGCATCGGCGGCGAGCGCCGCGCCGGCAAGGTTGGCGAGGTTGTAGAGGACGCTGCCGCCGACCGTGAGCGGCATCGTCGCCACCGCGCCGAGGTCATGATCGAGGCCGCCGCTGCGCAGCCGCAGCCGGCCGTCGCGCACGCCGCAGGTGGGACCGCCGCGCTCGCGGTGCGCCGCGAGCAGCGGCGCCGCATCCTCGAGCGCGAACCAGCCGAGCGCCGGGGAGCGCCCGAAGCGCTCGGCGAGCGTGCTCGCCCTGGATACGAGCAGCGGGTCGTCCGCGTTCAGTACCAGCAGGCCCCGATCCAGCACCGCGGCGGCAACTGTCAGCTTGACGTCCGCGAGCGCTTCCAGGTCGTCGATGCCGTACTCGCCGAAGTGATCCGCGCTGATGTTGGTGACCACGGCGGCGTGGGCGCGCGACACCGCGATGCCGCGACGCAGGATGCCGCCGCGCGCCATCTCCACGCTCGCCGCCCGGGCGCGCTGCTCGCGCAGCACCAGACGCGCGCCGGCGGGCCCGGAGTAGTCCCCGGCCGCGAGCAGCTGCGCGTCGAGAAACACACCATCCGTGCAGCAATACGCCGCGGGCCAGCCCTGCGCGCGCGCGCACGCGGCCAGCAGGCGCACGGTGGTGGTCTTGCCGTTCGATCCGGTCACGAGCGCGGTCGGGACCTCTCCCAGCTCCTGCCAGGCGACGGCTGGGACCGCCGGCAGATCGGGGAGCTCGAAATCGCGGCCGCGAACGCCGGTGCCGAGTGTCAGAACCTCGTCATCCAGCACATGCGGCAGGCTGCGCACGGCCGCGGCCTTGAGCAGTGCCATGAGTGCCGGCTGCGCCTCGGCGCCGGCCAGCCGCTCAAAACGTGCCAGCGCGGCAGATTCCGCCAGCACCGGCGGGTCGACGCTGCCCGAGTCGGCGGCGGCCTCGAGTGCCGCGGCGGCGAGCGCGTGCTCGAGCCCGGCCCAGCGATCCGGGTCGGCCTCGCGGAGCGAGGCGCACAGCGCCCACTCGTTCACCTCGGTCGCCACCATCAGCTGGTCGCAGGGCGCAGCGAGCGCGAGCGAGGCCCCGCGTGCGTGCCGGCGCGCGACCACTCCGGGCGCCGACCAGCCGAGCCGCGCGCGCACCCGCAGGATGCGGGCACGCCAGCCCGCAAGCACCGCAGCATCGGTCCCGACCAGCACCTCGAGCACGGCGCCGGTCCCGGGGAAGAACAGGTTCGCGCCCGTGAGACGTCGCGAAGCGTCGAACGGCAGCGCCGCGGGAGCGTTCAGTCGTCGGCCTCCGGCGCGAGCCGCACGCCGCGCTCATCGCGGAGCAGGCCTTCGAGGCTGAGCGCCGCATAGCCGGCGTCGGAGGCGCCGTCGGACCCGGTCGCCGCGAGCGGCAGCCCCTGGCCGTCCCCGGCGCGTGCCGGCGCGCCCGCCGCAGCCTCGCGCGCTGGCACCTGCGGCGGCACGCCCGCGGGCTTGAATTTCGTGATCTGCTTCCAGGAGCGCGTCAGCGCATCGGCAAAGATCAGCAACAAGTCGCCCGCCCGGCCCATGTGAAGTGCCGCATCGATCGCCTGCTGCTCGTCCGGGATGACGCTGATCGCCTCCGCCGCGACGCCCGCCTCGCGCAGCGCGGCGGCCTGGATGCGCGGCACCTCCTCCGGGTCCCGGTCGCGCAGGTCGTCATCGCGACGGCAGATGTAGTGATCGAAGCGGCCGGCGGCCGCGCGCGCGATGGCAATAAGGTCCTCGTCGCGGCGGTCGCCGGGGCCTGCGAGCACCACGATGCGCCGCCCGGCCACCTCGAGGCGCTGCGCCAGATCGGCCAGGACCCCGACCGCGTGGGCGTTGTGCCCGTAGTCGAATACGACCTTGAAGGGGTGCTCGTTGAACACGTTCATGCGCCCCGGCGCCTGGAAGAAGGTCGCGTCGAAGGTGCGCAGTCCCTGGCGGATCGCATCCAGCTTGATGCCGAGCGAGAACGCCAAGCCCGCCGCGAACATCGCGTTCTGCACGTTGTGGGTGGCGCGCCCTTCGAGCGTGGCCGGAATCAGGTGGGTCCACAAGAGCGGAATGTGACCGCCACGGTCGTAGAGGGTGATCATCTGGCCGTTCACGCCGGCCTCGAGCGCGCAGGCCCTGCCGCCCGCGCGGATGTGCTCGCGCACCAGAGTGTGCTGCGGGTTCATGGTGACGTAGCAGATGTGCTTCGCCTCGGTGTAGCCGGACATCTTCAGCACCAGCGGATCGTCGGCGTTCAGCACCGCGCAATCGGTGGCCACCTCGACCACGATGCGCTTCACCTCGGCGAGCTGCTCGAGGGTGTCGATGCCTTTCAAGCCCAGGTGATCGGGTTGCACGTTGAGCACCGCGCCGACGTTGACCTCGTTCACTCCCATGCCGGCGCGCAGCAATCCGCCGCGCGCCGTCTCGAGCACGGCGATGTCGATCTGCGGGTCGGCGAGCACCATGCGTGCGGATACCGGGCCTGTCATGTCGCCCGCGACGGTGCGCTGCCCGTCGATGTACACGCCGTCGGTGGTCGTCAGCCCGGTCGTGAAGCCCGCCATCTTGGTGATGTGCGCGAGCATGCGCGCCGTGGTCGTCTTGCCGTTGGTGCCGGTGATCGCGGCGATCGGCACGCGCGCCGGAGCTCCCGGCGGGAACAGCATGTCGATCACGGGCGCGGCGACATCGCGCGCCGTGCCCTCGCTCGGGGCTACGTGCATGCGAAAGCCCGGCGCGGCGTTCACCTCGCAGATGCCGCCGCCGATGGCGCGGTAGCTCTCGGTGATGTTCCTGGAGAGGAAATCCACGCCGCCGACGTCGAGGCCGATGGCGCGCACGGCCCGCTCGGCCATCTCGCGGTTGTCGGGATGGATGACGTCGGTGACGTCGGTAGCGGTGCCGCCGGTGGACAGATTCGCCGTCGAGCGCAGGTACACCACCACGCCGCGCGGCGGCACCGACTCGGCGCTGAGCTGCGCGCGCTCGAGCATCTTGTGTGCCTGGGCGTCGAGCTCGAGGCGCGTCAGCACCTTCTCGTGCCCGACACCACGCCGCGGATCCTGGTTCACGATGTCGATCAGCTGCGCGATGGTGTGCTCGCCGTCCCCGACCACGTGGCCCGGTGTTCGGCGCGTGGCGGCCACCAGCTCGCCGTTCACCACCAGCAGGCGATGATCGTCTCCCTCGAGGAAGCTCTCGATGACCACCGAGCGTGAGTGCTCGCGCGCCACGGTGTAGCCCTGCGCCACCTCCGCATCGCTCCCCAGGCGGATCGAGATGCCGCGGCCGTGGTTGCCGTTATAGGGCTTGGTCACGACCGGAAAGCCGATGCGCTGCGCGGCGCGCACCGCCTGCGATTCGCTCTGCACCAGCTCCTGCTTCGGCACCGGCAGCCCAAGTCCCGCCAGGATTTTGTTGGTTTCCTCCTTGTCGCTCGCGAGCTCGACGGAGATGTGCGGGGTGCGCCCGGTGACGGTGGCCTGGATACGTTGCTGGTACTTGCCGTGGCCGAGCTGTACCAGGGACTGGTCGTTGAGGCGCAGCCAGGGGATGCCGCGTGCCTCGGCGGCGCGCACCAGGGAGGCGGTCGAGGGACCCAGGGCGCGACGCTGCGCGAAGCGGATGAACTCGTCGCGCGCCTCGGACCAGACCCAGCCCTCGGGCACCGAGCCTGCGGGGCGGATCGGTTCGGGCAGCAGCGAGCCCAACAGGCGCAGCCCGAGCTCACCGGCGGCAATGCCCTCGTCGCGCTGGGCGTACTCGTAGACGACGGTGTACACGCCGGCGGCGCCGGCGCTGCGTGTCTTGCCGAAGGTGACCTCCTCGCCGGCGATGTTCTGCAGCTCGATGGCGACGTGCTCGAGCACGTGGCCGAGCCAGGTCCCCTCGCCCTCGCGCATGCGTCGGAAGAACCCACCCGGCTCACGGTACGAGCAGCCGTGCTCGGCGAGCCCAGGCAGCGCCGCCGCCAGCGCATCCACGAAGCCGCCGCCCAAACGCCCGGTGGGCCACGCCTCCAGCTCCTTGAGATCCAGCTCGAGACGGATGACCGGAAAGCGCGCGTACAGCGATGGGCCGACGTACACGGAACGATCGAGGATGCGCATGGGTGTTGCTCTACAGGCTCGCTCTGTCGAATCACTCCTTTGACTGGATGAGCGCCCCGCCGGCGGCGGTGTGGGTGTCGAGGTCGAAGGTCGCGCCCGCGGTCAGCACGTGCACGCGCAGTCCCAGCATGCAGACCGGCTGCCCGTCCTGTACCTGGTCGATCGAGGAGAAGCTCAGGTCGGTGCCGTCCACGATGGTGACCCCGCCGCTCCCCTCGACCTCGACGATCTCATCCGGGCCGATGAGCGCGGCGGTGTCCTCGTCGAGGCCGATGCCTACCGCGAACGGGTTGTGGGCGAGCGCGGTGAGGAGGCGCCCGAGGCGGTCGCGCTGGCGAAAATGCTGGTCGATGATGAGGCGGTTGGTGAGGCCGAGGCCGGGCGCCAGGCGCACGCTGCCGGCGATCGCCGATGAGCCCTCGTCACCGGACGCGATCATATGCTCGGAGAGGATGCTGGCGCCGGCGCTGGTGCCGCCGACGGTCACCCCGCGCGCATTGGCCGCGCGGATCAGCCGCGCGACCGGTGTACCGCCGAGCAGCGTCGTCAGACGCAGCTGATTGCCGCCGGTGAAGAAGATCCCGCTGGCCTCCTCGAGCCTGTGCAGGCGCCCCTGCTCCTGGCAGTCGCGGCGCGTGTCGAAGTCCATGACCGTGACACGCCGTGCCCCGATCGAGGTGAACAGTTCCTCGTAGCGGGGACCCGTCTCGTGCATGCGGCTCGCCGTCGGGATCACCACGATGTCCGCCTGCTCGCCGCCCGAGGCACTCACGAAGCGCTCGAGGATGCGGCGGTCATTTTCCTTATTCTCGGCCCCGCCGATCGCGATGATCCAGCCGCGCCGGCTGCCGTCAGGAACCCTGCTGGGCATTCTCCACCGACTCCTTATATGAAATGCTCCAGGTGAGCGAAGGTACCACACGGTCGGGGAGCCGCGACGTCTTGCTTTCATGCCTTGCCGGTATGACACTGCGCGCGCCCGGCTCGCCGGGGTTTTTACGGCCGTTTCCACCATATCCAAACGATCAGGGAGTCCTCATGATTGGTAAATTAACGCTCAGCGCCGCTGCGCTGCTGCTCGCCGGATCCGCCGCTCTGGCCGCGCCGCCGGTCGATAACATCGGCAGGCACCATCCGAATCTTGCCGCCGCCCAGCGCCTGTGCACCCAGGCGTGGGACAGGATCGTCGCCGCCCAGCAGGCCAATGAATTCGACATGGACGGCCATGCGCAGAAGGCCAAGGATTTGCTCGACCAGGTCAACCGTGAGCTGAAAGCGGCCGCCGGAGACGCCAACAGGAACCGCAAATAGAGCACTCCCGGGAGAAGCGCAGGGCCACAGGGATCGGAACCCATGAAAGCCCGACTCATCCTGCTGCTCGCAGCCCTCTCAGGCACCACTCTCGCGTTCGGTGAGTCCGCCCCCGCGGGCCGCCTGCCGACTGACGTCACACCGACGCACTACCGGGTGAGCCTGCGGATCGACCCGCGCACGGAGCGCTTCAGCGGCGAAACGACCATCGCCGTGAGGATCCACGCGCCGACCCGGACGATCTGGCTGGATGGGCTGGGTCTGACGGTCTCCTCGGTGTCGGTCATTGCGGGTAAGCAGAAGATTCCCGCGCGCTACGAGGAGGTCGATCACGACTTCGGCGTCTCGCGGATCGTCACCGACACGGCGGTCCCCGCCGGCCAGGCCACCTTGAGCTTCCAGTACAGCGCGCCGTTCCAGACCGAGGACCAGGGGCTATACCACACCCGGGTCGCCGGCAACTGGTACGCCTTTACGCAGATGGAGGCGATTGACGCGCGGCGCGCCTTTCCCGGGTTCGATGAACCGGGCTTCAAGACCCCCTTCGACATCACGATCAGCGCGCGCACGGGTGATAAGGTGGTCACCAACACCCCCGAGACGCACGCGGTCCCGGTAAAGGACGGCTGGGTGCGTCACGTGTTCCAGACGACCCGACCACTGCCGACCTACCTGCTGGCGTTCGTGGTCGGCCCGCTCGACATCGTCAACGCGGGAGACATCGCGCCCAACGCGGTGCGGCACCGGCCGCTGCCGCTGCGGATCGTCGCGACCCGCGGACAGGGGCCCCGTACCGCTTACGCCGCGCGCGAGGCGCCCAAGCTGGTGCGCAGACTCGAGGAGTACTTCGGAATCCCCTTTCCCTATCCGAAACTCGACCTGATCGCGACTCCCCTGGGCGGCGGTGCGATGGAGAACGCCGGTGCCATCATTTTCGACGACAGCCTGCTGCTGCTCGGCGAGAAACCGACCGCACGTCAGCAGAGCAGCTTCGGCATGGTTGCGGCCCACGAGATGGCGCACCAGTGGTTCGGGGACCTGGTCACTCCCGCCTGGTGGGACGACATCTGGCTGAACGAGTCCTTCGCCGAGTGGATGGGGGTGAAGATCTCCAGCGAGTGGCGCCCGGACCTAGGCATCCAGGCCGATCAGCTCACCAACACGCTCGCCGCCATGAACACGGATGCACTGCGCACCGGCCGGCAGATCCACCAGCCGATCGACAGCAACGCGCAGATCAGCGGCGGGTTCGACAACATCACCTACGAGAAAGGCGCGGGCGTGCTCGGCATGATCGAGTCCTACCTCGGGGATGAGCGCTTCCAGGCCGGCGTGCGCCTGCACCTGAGGCGGCATGCGTACGGTACCGCGACCGCGGACGAATTCTTCGCCGCGATGGCCGACGGGAGCGGCGATCCGGGTGTGGTCGAAGCGTTCCGCTCGTTCGTCGACCAGGTGGGAGTTCCCCTCGTCACGGTGACGGCCGCGGCGGACGGTCGCTCGCTCGCGCTCGAACAGTCGCGCTATCACCCGCTGGGGTCCGCCGGCGATGACGCCGAGCTATGGAAAATCCCGGTGTGCGTGGACGTGATTCGCGCCGCCCGTCACGACAAACGCTGCACGCTGCTCACCGCCCGCACCGGCACGCTGGCTCTCGGGGCCGACTCGGCCGGCGCCGTCATTCATCCGAATGCCGATGGAGCCGGCTACTATCGCTTCACCGTCGACGCGGGCACCTTCAAGGGACTCTTGGGCGTGGCGCAGCAACTGCCGCCGCGCGAAGCACTCGCGTTCGCAGACAGCGCGAGTGCGGCCTTCGATGCCGGGCGACTGTCATTCGCCGACCTGCTGGCGGCGGCCGGCGTTCTTGCCAGTCACCCCGACCGCACCGCCAGCCTGCAGCTGGGCTACAAGCTGCTCGCGATCCACGACGTGCTGGCGAGCGCGCCCGAACGGCCGGCGCTCGAGCATCGGATCGTAGCGCTGTACAAACCGCGGCTTGAATCCCTCGGCTACGATCCGGCGGCAGGCCGCTACGCCTCCGACCCGAGCGAGCAGCAGCTGCTGCGGCAGGCGCTCGTCGGACTGGTGGCCCTCGGCGGGCGTGACCCGCAGGTGCGGCAGGTCCTCGAGCAGGCGGCGGAGCATTCGCTCACCGATCCGAACGCGCTCGATCCGGGACTGCGTCGCTCCGCCTGGGGGGTCGGGGTGCAGGAGCTCGGCAAGCCGTTCGCTGACAAGCTCGAGGCGCTGGTATTCAGCACCTCCGACCCACACGTCCGACAGGACGCCGTCAGTGGCCTGGCGGAAGCTGAGGTCCCGCCGGTTGCCGACCAGGCGCGGGCGCTGACGATCGACAAGCGCGCCGGCATGAGTACCGTCATCCGCATCGCGTTCGTGCAGATGAACAACCCCGTGACGCGACCGGCCACCTGGAGCTGGCTCGTTGCAAACCGCGATGCGTTGCTCGATCGCGTCCCGGGCATGTTCCGGTTCTTCCTGGCGGGGCTCGGGCAGCCGTTCTGCAGCAAGGCGGAGCTCGAGCAATTCGACTCGGTACTGGGAACGAAGCTGAGCGCCGCCAGCGGCGGGGCACTGGAAGTCGGGCGCGTGCGCGAGAGGATCGACGACTGCGCGGCGTTGCGCGCGGCGCTGGGCTCACAGCTCGAGAGCGCACTCGGGGTCGCCCATTAGCGCCGCTGTGACGTACTTCACTTAGGGGGTAGCGCCGGATTGATCCTCGTCACGGGCACGGCGCACCGACCCTGGTCGAGAGCCTCCCGACGCGCTGAGCCACGCCCTCAGGTGAGCGCCCGCACTCCCTCGAGCAGACGGTCCACCTCCTGCGCGGTGGTATAGGCGGCGCAGCCGGCGCGCACCAGGCCATCCTCGCCGTGGCCGAGCAGCCGCACCGCCGTGGTCGCATAGAAATCCCCGTTCGAGACGAACACTCCACGCTCGGCGAGCGCCGCGGCGACCGTCCCGGAGTCGACTGCGCGAACCGCGAATGACAGCGTGGCCGTACGGGCAGTGCCCGGCGGGGGGCCGTACACATCCACCCCGGAGATCGCGCGCAGTCCGCGCCACAGCCGCTCGAGAAGCTGCGCGCCGCGCTCGTGCAGGCTGTCCGCCACGCGTGCGAGCCGCTCGCGGCGCGGTCCATCGGCGCCGGCGAGCGCGGCGAGAAAATCGACCGCCGCGCCCGCGCCCACGATGCCCTCGTGATTCAGCGTCCCGGTCTCGAGGATCTCCGGTGCCGCGGACGAGGCGGGCGCGAGCCGCGGTGCGTCGAGGGCTTCGAGCAGTGCGCGCCGACCCCATAGCACCCCGACGTGCGGACCGTAGAACTTGTAGGCGGAGCAGGCGAAGAAATCGCAGTCCCAGGCGCGCACGTCCGGCAGCAGATGGCTGGCATAGTGCACTCCGTCGACGAACACCAGCGCCCCGGCCGCGTGCGCCAGGCGGGTGAGCCTCGCCACGTCGTTCACGGTTCCGAGGGCATTGGAGGCAGCGCCGAGCGCCACCAGCCGCACTCCCGGGGTGAGTTTCTGCGCCGCGTCCTGCTCATCGAGGCGCCCGTCCTCGGTGCGCATGCGGATGGTGCGCACCTCGAGGCCACGCTCGCGCGCGAGCGACCGCCAGGTGTCGGAGTTGGCGTGGTGATCGAGCTCGGTTACGACCAGCGTATCGCCGGCGCGCCAGCCGCGCCCGAGTGCGCGGCCCAGGTGGAACGTGAGCGTGGTCATGTTGGCGCCGAATACGATCTCGGCCGGATCGCCGCCGACGAAGTCCGCCAGCGCTGCGCGCGCGGCCGAGAGGGCGGCGTCGGTCTCCTGGCTGGTCGGGTAACACCAGTGAGTGTTGGCGTTGTGGTGCAGCAGGTAGTCGGCGCTGGCGTCCACCACCATGCGCGGCACCTGGGTACCTCCGGGGCCGTCGAAGTACGCGACCGGGTGGCCGCAGTGCACCCGCGCGAGCGCGGGAAAGTGCCGGCGGATTTCCTCGACACTGCAGACGGATGACATGCGGGCCTCGCAACCAGGATGGCGGGACAACTATACCCCGCCTCTCGCGCCGCTGGCCTCACCCTCGGGCTTGACCTGCCGGCGGCGCTGCGGTCTATTGTCGCGGCCAAAGCCTGTTCATTCGGGGGACTCACGTGCTCAGGACAGTGGCCGCACTCGCTGCGTGCCTGTCGCTCTGTCTCCACGCGGCGCATGCCGATGAGGCGCAGCCGCGCTTCGATGGCGAGTGGGCCACGATCGTCTCGTGTCCGAACGCGCGCGGCGCGCTCGGCTACTCCTTCGAGTTTCCCTCGCGCGTCAAGGACGGGGCACTGCACGGGCAGAAGGGCACCAGGGGCGAGCCCGGCTGGCTCGAGTTGAACGGCATTATCCTGCCAGACGGCAGTGCCAGCCTGTATGTCAGCGGTCTGGTCGGCGCCGCGCCCTACGCGGTCGGGCAGATCCCGGCCGGCAGCCGCTACGGCTACCACGTCGCCGCCCGGTTCGCCGGTGATGCGGGCAGCGGGCAGCGCGTCGAGGGCCGCCCGTGCACCGTCTCATTCAAGAGAAAGAAGAGCGACCCATGAAGCGAGGATGGCGCATTGCCGGCTGGATCGCGCTGGCGCTGGTCGTGGTGCTCGGCTACGCGGCGTACCGGATCGGCTGGGGCAAGCCCTTCACCCTCAACATGCTCGCCAACCGCCAGGCGCTCGAATTCCTGGTCCGTAACCCCGAACTGTTCACGGCGGTCGGGATCACCGATGGCACGTTCCTCGATCACCACTCCGACAAGCTCGCCCCCTATACGCTCAAGCAGCGCGACGGCGACGACGCGCAGCTGGCGCAGTTCCTCGACGAAGTGCACCGCTTCGACCGGGCGCGCCTCGATCGCCAGGATCAGATCACCTACGACATCCTGGTCGATCAGTACCAGACGGGGCTCGCGTTCAAGCGCTTCGACTGGCGGGCCCCCGACGGTCTCTACCCGATCAGCCCGATGTTCGGGGTGGAGGTTCAGCTGTCGAGCTTCATGCAGACGACCCACGTGGTGAGCAACGACAAGACCGCGCGCAACTATGTGAAGCGTCTGGAGGCGATGGGCGTCAAGCTCGATGAGGCCACCGCCGAGATGCAGCGGCAGGCGAAGCTCGGCGTGGTGCTGCCGCCCGCGCTGCTCGAGCGCTCCCTCACCGTCATCCACGACACCACCGCCGCCGCCCCTGAGCAGAGCGCGCTGGTGACGACCTTCGTCACGCGGATGAACAAGGTCAAATCGCTCGGCGACGCGCGCAAGCGCGAGCTGGCGAGAGCGGCCGGGGAGGCTGTGCGCACCAGCGTCTATCCGGCGTACACGCGCATGAGTGCCGCGCTCGTGGCGCTGCGGCCGGCCGCTGCGAACCAGGCCGCCGGGGTCGGCCGGCTGCCCGACGGGGCCGACTACTACGCAGCGATGCTGCGGGAGATGACCACCACCGATTACACCCCCGAGCAGGTGCACGCGCTGGGACTTTCGGAGGTGGCGCGCATCACCACGCAGATGGATACGCTGCTCAAGGCGCAGGGACTCACCGTGGGCACGGTCGGTGAGCGCATGGCGGCCCTCGGCAAGGACCCGCGGTTCCTCTTCCCCAACGACGACGAGGGACGCAAGCAGGCGCTCGAGCGCTTCCAGCAGATCCTCGACGAGGTGAGCGCGCGCCTGCCCGAGTACTTCCGCACGCTGCCGGCACAGCGCCTGACGGTCGAAAGAGTCCCGCTCTCACAGGAGAAGGGCTCATCGGGCGCCTACTACCAGCAGGCCGCCATGGACGGCTCGCGCCCCGGAACTTTCTTCGCGAACCTGCGCGACATGAGCGAAATGCCCAAGTGGAGCATGAAAACCCTCGCCTACCACGAGGGCGTCCCCGGACATCACCTGCAGATCTCCACCGCGCTCGGCCTCAAGGATCTGCCGCTCATCCGCCAGCAGACGCTCTATACCGCCTACGCCGAAGGGTGGGCGCTATACGCCGAGCAGCTCGCCGCCGACATCGGCATGTACAAGGACGACGCGTGGGGTGACCTCGGGCGGCTGCAGATGGAGCTGCTGCGCGCCGCGCGCCTCGTCGTCGATACCGGGCTGCATGCCAAGGGGTGGACCCGCGAGCAGGCGATCGCCTACATGGTCGGCACCACCGGCATGGCGGAGGGCGACGTGACCTCCGAGGTCGAGCGCTATATGGCGCTGCCCGGCCAGGCGTGCGCCTACAAGGTCGGGGAGCTGAAGATTCTCGAGCTGCGCACCAAGGCGCGTGCGGCACTGGGAGCGAAGTTCAGTCTGAAGGACTTCCACGCCGTGGTGCTCGAGAACGGCGGCGTACCCCTCACGCTCCTCGAGCAGCTCGTCGACGAGTGGATCGCGCGCGTGCGGGGCTCGTAGTGAGCACCCGTCGGCGCGAGTCCGCCCGGGCCGCGGCCGCCGCACAACCGCCGCGCTCGATCCGTTACCGCAACCTCGTCAACCCGTTCGAGCCGGTACGGCTGTTCTCCGACGATCAGATCGAGAGCATGCATATCGCAGCTCTCGGGATGCTCGAGCGGCAGGGGCTGCGCGTGCTGTCCGCGCGCGGGCGTGCCTTGCTTGCGGCGGCCGGAGCCGCCGTGGAGGAAGCGACCCAGATGGTGCGGCTCGATACCGGCATGGTGACCGCGGCGCTCGCTTCGGTTCCGGCCGAGGTCGATCTGGTAGCCGGAAATCCGCAGCGCACCTGCCATGTGGGCGGCAAGCACGTGATCTTCGCGCCGGTGGCCGGCCCCCCGAGCGTGAGTGACCTCGAGCGCGGCAAGCGCTCCGGTACGATCGCCGACTACCGTGACCTGGTGCGGCTGTCGCAGTCGTTCGATGTGATTCACGTGCTCGGGCAGATGACCGAACCGGGTGATGTTCCCGTGCACGAGCGGCATCTTGACACCACGCTCGCGCAGCTCACGCTCGGCGACAAGCCGCCGTACTTCTACTGCCGCGGCGCCGCGCAGCTCGAGGACTGCTTCGCGATGCTGCGTATCGCGCAGCGGATCGACGACACGACGTTCCGCGCCGCGCCGCGCTGCTACAGCATCTGCAACACCAACTCGCCCCTGCAGCTCGACCTGCCGATGACCGACGGCATCATCGAGTTTGCGCTGCATGGCCAGCTGATGATCGTCACCCCGTTCACGCTCGCCGGCGCCATGGCTCCGATCACCATACCCGGCGCACTCACCCTGGCGCACGCCGAGGCGCTGTTCGGCATCACGCTCTCACAGCTCGCGCGGCCGGGCTCCCCGGTGATGTACGGCAGCTTCACCTCCAACGTCGACATGAAGTCGGGGTCCCCCGCCTTCGGCACCCCCGAATACGCCAAGGCAGCCTTCGGCGCGGGCCAGCTTGCACGGCGTGTCGGCGTGCCGTGGCGCTGCTCGAGCGCGACCGCCGGCAACGCGCCCGACGCGCAGGCGGCCTACGAATCGCAGATGAGTCTGTGGGGCGCGCTGCTCGGCGGCTGCCATTTCGTGCTGCATGCGGCCGGCTGGCTCGAGGGCGGACTCACGGCCTCCTACGAGAAGTTCATTCTCGATATCGAGATGCTGCAGATGTTCGCCGAGCTGTTTCAGCCGGTGCCGGCTTCGGCCGATGAGATCGGCATCGAGGCGGTGGCCGAAGTGGGACCCGGCGGACACTTCTTCGCGGCCGCTCACACCATGCTGCGCTACCGCGACGCCTTCTACAGTCCCCTGGTCTCCGACTGGCGCAACTACGGACAGTGGTCCGACGACGGTGCAAAGACCGCTACCGAGCGGGCCGCCAGCGTCTGGCGCAACACCCTCGCTGCCTTCCAGCCGCCCGCCGTGGATCCCGCCGTGCAGGAAGCGCTCACGGCGTTCGTCGCGCGCCGTCGCGCCGCGGGCGGCGCGCCACCGCAGACCTAGGGATTGCACGCGCGCGCAGGCACGATGCAGCCGCGCACTCAGTGGATCTGCAGCACGATCTTGCCGAGCACGTGCCCGGCCGTCAGCCGCTGCTGCGCCTTGCCGGCATCCGCGAGCGGATACTCGGCCGCGATCGGCACGACGAGCTTCGCCGCGAGGATGGCCTCGCCCAGCTGCCGGAACTGCTCCGGTCCCGCGACGGCGTCGAAGCGCACCAGCGGCTGACCGGGGCGCGCCTTGGGAGCGGGCTCGACGCCGGTCGGATAGGCCACCCGGCCCCCGGGCCGCAGCGCATCCCGGCAGCGCTCGAGCGCATCTCCACCCGCCAGTGCCAGCAGCGCATCGGCCCCCGCCGGGGCAAACGCATGCGCGGTGGCGGCGATGTCGGCGTGATGCCCGTCCACCGCGGCATCGGCCCCCAGCCGTTTGACGAGGCTCACGCCGTCCTCGCCGGAGGCGATTGCGAGCACGCGCGCGCCGCGCAGCTTGGCGAACTGCACGGCGAGCGTGCCGACGCCGCCCGAGGCGCCGAGAATGATGAGCGTCTCGCCGGCCTTCAGGTGCAGGGCGTCGTCGATCCCCTGCTGTGCCGTGAGCGCGGTGACGGCGGCCGCACCGGCGTCGCGCAGACTCATCCCCGCGGGCACGTGGCCCACGGCCTTGGCGGGGACCGCGACGTACTCGGCATAGAAGCCGCCCTTGGGATCGTCCCAGAGGTAGGCATAGACCGGCTCGCCAACCTTGAATCCGCGCACCTGCGTGCCGACCGCGGCGACGGTGCCCGCGCCATCCACGCCCAGTATCAGCGGGTACCTGCGGTTGTGCCAGTAGTAGAGGTGCTCGCGAACCTCGCTATCCCAGGGACCGACCCCGACCGTGTGCAGTGCGATCAGCACTTCGTCGGCGCCGGGTGCGGGCACCGGCACGGTGTGCAGCGTGACGGCCTCCGGGCCACCGGTGTGATCGATCGCCGCGGCCCGCATGGTCTCGGGGACGGCGGCCTGCGCCAGTGCAGCGACACAGCTGAGAGCCAGCGCAGCAGCGATTCGCACGGTGCTCATGGCGAGGACTCCTTGGGTTGGAAGTTGGCCATGATACGGCGCAGAGGTTTCGCGCGCGCGCTGTCTGCGACGGGCCGCCGCGCGGCCTCAACCGTTCGCCGCGCCACGGTGTCAAAGGGCGCCGCGCCGATACACGGAATCGAACAGCGCCTCGAGCTGCGGATGTACTCCGCGCATGCCATCGACCACGGCCTTCGCCCACTCGAAGTATTCGCGCTTGCGCTCGACCGACCAGTCGGCGGGCGGCGATGCGGCGAGATCGCGCAGGTTGCAGATCTTGTCGGCGAGCTTCACCAGCTTGGCGCGCCGACTCAACTGCGCCGCGTGCTCGACCTGCAGGCGCTTGCGCGTTGCCTTGGGTAATTTCTTGTCGTCGGTGACCTCGCGGACGATCGCGGCCACAACTGCCCCGAAGGCACGCTCCAGGTCCTCGAAGCGGGTCGCCGTGTCCTCTACCGTGTCGTGCAGCAGCGCCGCCATGAGGAGCGCCGGATCGTGCTCGCCGTGGGCGGCGAGCAGGCTCGCGAGGGCCAGCGGATGGTTGATGTAAGGGGAAGCCTCCCGGCCCTTGCGCCGCTGATCGCGGTGGCGCTCGGCGGCGAAGGTCGCGGCGCAGAGGATCCGCGCGATCGGATCATCGGGTAAGTTGCTCATCGGCTTGCGTCCCCGTTAAGGGATACGTCACCATGGTTATATCACGCGCGGGACCCACGGATCGCAGGCTCGAGCCATGCACACAGTGAGGGGGGCATGCCACTGCGGCAACATCCGCGTGGAACTACAGCTGGCGAAAGAGCCTGCGGGCTATGCGCCGCGCGCCTGTGACTGCGACTTCTGCCGCAAGCACCACGCCGCCTATGTTTCCGACCCGCACGGCTCGCTGCGCATCCGCGTCCGCGATGCGCGCCAGCGCGGCAAATACACCCAGGGTAGTGGTCAGGCGGAGCTCGTACTGTGCCGCAACTGCGGCGTCCTCATCGGTGCGCTCTTCGACGATGGTGGACGGCGGTACGGCACCGTCAACGTGAACGTGCTCGAGGATCCGACGCAGTTCGGCGCCGGGCAGCCCGTGTCCCCAAAGAGTCTCGCGCCCGGCGACAAGGCCGAGCGCTGGAAGGGCCTGTGGTTCCCCGATGTGACTGAGGCGTGAAGCGGGGGGCAGCTAGCCCTTCTGCTGCGCCTGCGCGATCCAGGTGCGCCACAGCCGCACATCGCGCAGCGGCTTGATCTCAGGGGCCAAGCCGTTGATCAGCGCCGCCGCCTCGCGCAGCAGCGCCGCGCGCTCCCTGGGCTCGGCGAGCGCCTGCGCGTAGAGTGCGCCCGCGAGCTCGAACGCCGCCCAGGCGTCACCGTGGTTGCGCGCCGCAAGCTCGCGCTCGAACTTCACGACCGGTGCGATCGTCCGCACCGCCTCCTCCGTGTGTCCCTGGCGCGCCTGGCTCACGCCGAGCCAGGTGAGGATCTGGACTTCGTCGCGGCGATCGCCGATCGCAACGACCCCGAGCGTCTTGCGCAACTCCAGCGCGCGAGCCTCCGAGCGCTCCGCTGCGGGGAAATCCCCCGCGAGGTACTGCGCCTGGCCCTGGAAATCGTACGCGAAGCGAAGGACATTCGTCTTCACGACCTTGTGCGACTCCGCCTGGGGCTTCAAGGCCTCGAGGCGACGCACGACGTCCGCAGCGCTCGCCCGGGAGCTCGCCAGAGCATCGCGCTCCAGATCGGCGTAGGCTTGATTTAGCCTGTCCCCACCTACGAACAGGCTGACGAGCGGACTGCCGGCCGGCTCGCTCTTGCGCAGCTTCTCGATGAAAGGTTGGACCGAAGCGAGCGTGGCCCGCGCGGCCGTCGCGTCGCCGACCGCAGCTTCGGCGTAGACCGCGGCGCCGTAGACTCCGCCGAGGCTCAGGTAGAACCTCGCGCCGCCGCTGGTGGCCCGTTGCGCCAGCTCGAGCTGCTTGCGTACATAGGGAACCGCTTCGTGCAGACGTCCCGCCGCCCAGAGCGCACCCCAGAGCTGCCCCTGGGCGACCGCCTCGTTGTTGATACTGACCACGTTGGCGGGATCGAGCTTCAGGAGCGTCTGCGAAACCTGTTCCTGGCGCTGCCCGGCACGTAGTGCCTCCTTCGGATCGAGCTCGTCCTGGGCGACCGTCACGAGCGTGCCGGTGACGACCTGCTCTGCGTGCAGCGCCAGACGATAACCCGGCCGCCGCTCGAGCACCCCGTCCGACACCGTTAGACACGCCTCACTGTCGCGGCGCGCCTCGGCGAAGCGCCCCAGGGCCTCCAGCGCCTGGACCTTCCAGCCGCAGGCATCGGTGTAGTACGCACCCATGTCGAGATCGTGCAGGTCGCGCGCGCCAAAACCGGCGGCGACCCGCATGGCCTCGTCCTCGGTGCGAACCGCGTCCTCCTGCTGGTTGGCTGCTGTCTGCTCGAAGCCGAGCCGGGTCGTGGTCTCGATGTAGGCGCGCGCCGCAGCAAGTGACGGCTTGGGAGAGTCCACGAGCGGCCGCAGCAGCGCCGCCGCGCGCTGCAGCGTGGAATAGTCCGCCGGATCACCGCGATTCTCGAGGACCCGGCCCTGGGCATCGTCGGCGCGCGCCAGGGCGATGGTCGTCGCCTCGGAGTGGTCACCCGTCTCACGCAGCGCACCGAGGAGCTTTACCGCCTCGTCGGCGTTCGCGGCGGCGATCTCGAGCTTACCGAGCGAGCGCTCCGCACGCGAATGCAGCACCAGTGCGAGCGCCCCGTTGCGCGTCGTCTCGGCCCCGCGCAGCGCTGCAGGCAGGCCGTGGAAGTAGTCGATCTGACGCTGCGAGAACTCCGCCAGCACGTCGAGCCGCCCGAAGCTCTCGAGCTCCTGCCCGAAGTCATCGGAGAGATAGCCGAGGAGGCTCTCGGCCTGACCGCGCGCCTGCTCGGCGAGCACCCGCGTCTCCTGTGCTTCGCGCTCGGCACGGTGCGCCCGCTGGCTGCTGAAGTACGCCCACACGGCCGCCGCCAGCGCGCCGACCGCCAGCACCGTGCACACCGAGGCGATCTGCCGTGCCCGCACCGCGGCGCGCCGCGCTGCGAGCTCGCGCTGCCTCTGCTCGGCGAGCAGCCGCTCGGTCGCCTCGCGCGCCTCGCGTTCCTGGCGCTTGTCGCGGCTCGCCTTGACCACCCCGCACAGCACATCGTGGGTGAGCTCGACACGCCGCACGTCGAGTCGCTCCTCGATGCGCAGCAGCCGCCGGTTGACGAGCAGCGCGAGCGTCCCCGCGGCGGCGCCCGCCTCGGCAAAACGCTTGACGAGGCTCTCCTCGGCGACGTTCTCGCGAAAGCCCGAGTCGGTGAGAAGGTCGTCCTCGATGACGCGGCGCACGGCCGGCGGCTGGTCGGCGAGCGAGCGCTCGTAGAAGGTGCTGAGGATGCTGGCGTGCGAGCCGGCGAGCAGGTCGAGGGAGATCTCCTTGCGGCCCTGCGCGAGGCGCGTATCGTTCAGCTCGCGGCAGATGAGGGACAGGAGTGAGGGCTCGACCACCGCATTGGCGAGCTCGGCGCCCCCGGCGACGAAGCGCACGATCGCCTCGGCCACTTCCTGGGTGACGAGGCCCTTGCCGGGCTGCAGCACGGCGGCGAGCGCCTGCGTGCCGCTCATGGGCGCAAGGCGCAGCCGATTCTGGGAGATGCTCGGGATCGCCTGCTTCAGGCCCTCGAGCGGGGCGAGATAGTCCTCGCGCAGCGCGATCAGCACCCGGTAGTCGCTGCGCGCGAAGTCGAAGCGCTCGGCCGCCGACTCGTCCTCTTCCAGCTTCGTCTCGAATTCCTTCGGCGGGCGGTTCTCGACCAGGTCGGCGAGCTCGCCGATGAAGCGCGTCGCGCGCGCGCGCCCGAACTCATCGCTCTGCGCGAGGGTGAAGATCTCTTCGAACTGGTCGAAGATGAGCAGCGGGATCAGCGTCGCACCGGATTGATCGCGCAGCACGTCGTCGCGGTGGTGCAGGAATTCCCACAGCGACTCCCCCTGCACCGCGACGCCGGCCTGGGTCCACTCCCCCGAGCGCCGCGCGTTAGCTTGGATCGCGGCCTTGATCTGATCGGCGGGCTCGGGGGCGGTGCGCGAGTAGTCGATGCGCACGTAGATCGGACAGTAGCCCTGCGTGCGCAGGCGCGGCACGAGGCCCGCACGCAGGATCGAGGTCTTGCCGAGACCGGACTGGCCGAAGAGTACCGTGAGGAGCTTGCGCTGCACGCGGCGCCCAAGCTCCGCGACCTCCTCGTCGCGGCCGTAGAAGTACTGGCGCGTCTCCTCGGTGAAGGAGGCGAGCCCCAGCCACGGGTTGCGGTCGTCGACCGCTGCCGCGGTTTCGGAGCCCACGGGATTGCTCATCGCAAGCGCGCCTGCATGAAGTCCGCGAGGCGCGCGGCAAACTCCGGCGGAACCTGTCCCCCGGGAAGCTGCGTGAAGTGCAGCGCCTTGAACTTGTCCGGCACCAGCGCCTGCGCCGCGTCCGTGGCGTCGATGCTCACCGGCAGGATGAAGAGCGCACCGTCGGCCATGTTGCGCACCCGGTCGATCGCATAGCTCCATTCGCGCCGGAAGTAGCCTTCGAGCCGCCGCTGAGTCGCGGCCGAGACCACCGGGATGAAATAGGAGCAGCGCGCAATGTTGCTGCGGATCTTGCGGTCGTAGTCATCCCCCGCTTCGAGCCGGTCGGCGTCGAACCAGGTGGTGACCCCGGCGGCATCGAGCCCCGCCTTGATCCGCTGCACGGCGGGCAGATCCTCGCGTGCGTAGCTGATGAACACGGCGTTCTCGGGCATCTCGCGCGCCGGCGGCAGAAAACGCGTGGGCGCCGCGGCAGCGGCACGCGCCGGCTTGCGGCGCGCCTGCCAGCGGCGGTGCAGCTCCTCCACGAAGCGCTCGGCACCGACGTAAATCCGGGTGCGCACGCTCACCTGCTGGAGGAATGAGACCAGCCGGTCGTCCTCGCTCGTGTGATCGTCCGCCAACACTTCGCCGACGTCGCGCGGGTCGGAGAGACGCTGCCGTTTGGCCATGCGCAGGAACAGACGCGCCAGCCAGTTGGTGAAGTTGCTGCCGATGAAGAGCAGATGATTGTGCTCGAGCTCGTGAAAGAGCTTCTCCGGCACCAGATGCTCGCTCTGCAGCGCGCAGATGAACTCGAGCAGGTCCTCGTCCGAGATCACGTAGGTCGGGGAGGCGGCGAGCTTGCCGAAGAGGTGATAGACGAGTGGGTGCTGCAGCCGCTCTCGCTCCGTGGGCAGGTCGACCACCCGGTTCGGCGAGTAGGACAGCACCTCCACCGACGGCGCTCCCGAGGAGCGCTCCAGATTGATGGCGTTCTCGAGGAGTGAGTCGGGCGTGGTCGAGACGAACAGGTCGAAATCGGTGATCGCTGCGAGGCGGCGCAGCGCGTCCGGTGCCTCGAGGTTCGCATCCTTGATGATGCTGCGCAGCCGGACGTAAGCCTCCTCGCGCCGGCCGCGGGCGGCGAGGAACACGCACACCACATCGTTCAGCGTATAGGGGCGCGGCAGCTGCGCCGTGCTCACGTTGAGGCGGGCGGCCAGCCGCTCGGCGGCCCAGTCGTACAGCAGCTTCGGCCCGCGCTCGGTCGCGACCATGAGAAGCTCAGGTCCCACGATGGGAATCACCCGCCGCTCCTCGATGAAGCTCAGCAGATCATCCCAGGCATCCTCGTCGAGCGAGGTCACCGCCAGCGCCGCCGTCGAGGCGTCACCCATGGCCAGGCACCGGTTGCAGCAAGAACATCCCCCTTCGAATTCGGCGACACCCCGGCGGCCCGACGACCGTCAGCCGCTCGTGGACGCCTGTTATTTGTCGCAACGAGTGTGCCCCAAGCCGGCGGGCACTGCAATTGAGGGGCCTCGTGAGCGATTCGACTTGGCGCGCGGCGCGCAGCACACTCGCTCGGCACATGTCATATTCAACCCCGCTCGATCGGGTCGCCCTGCAGGCCTACCTGCTCGAGCGGATCGCACCCGCGCAGGCCCTCGGGCTGACGGTGGAGGCCGCCGACTCCACGGGCGTCACGATCGCGGCCCCGCTTGATCGCAATGCCAACGACAAGGGGACGGCGTTCGCGGGGAGTCTCTACTCGGTCGCGGCGCTCGCGGGCTGGGCGCTGCTCGTGCGCTTGTGCGCCGCGCGCTCGCTCGATGCCGAGGTGATGTTGCAGAGCGCGTCGTCCGAATTCCTGACCCCGGTCCGCACCGCCTTCCGCGCCGTCGCCCGCGAGCCGCAGGCGGACCAACTGGCGAGGCTGATGCAGATGCTTCAACGCAGCGGCCGCGGCAGGGCGCCGGTAGCGGTCGAGGTCTTCGCGGGCGATGCGCTCGCCATGACTCATGCGGGGGTTTATGCAGTCGTGCTGAAGGGCGGCGGCGATGAAGATCCTCGGGGCGAGGCCTTTCCTGCACCCTGATGCGCGTTGCCAAATTTTATCATTTGCAGTGACGAGCCGATTGCGGGCAGCGAGCCATCCTTACACGCTCTTAACTTTCGTAACGGCTCCTGCGTCGGGTAGACTTGCGCCCCCCGCGCCCCGGGCTCGAAAGGACCTGCAATGAGTCATTCCAGTTTCAGGCCGTACCTTGCCATACTGATCGCGTTCTGCACCTGCACCGCTCTGGCGGCGACGCGCGACGAATCCAAGCCGCAGGACACGAAGACGGACAGCGAGGCAGCGAAGCCTGACGGTCACAAGTTCGAGCCCTTCAAGCCCGAAGCGGTCACGAGCAGCGGGTCCGTGACGGTCGGCGGGCACGCCATCGCCTACGAGGCGATCGCCGGCACACTCATCGTTCATCCCAGGGGCTGGGACGACGTTCCGACCGACCCCAACGCCAAGGGTGGCGAGGAAGGTGGCGCGAAGAACCCGACCGCCGAAGCGTCCATGTTCTACGTCGCGTACTTCAAGAAGGACGGCGGTACGCAGCGTCCGGTGACCTTCCTGTACAACGGCGGACCGGGCTCAGCGACCCTGTGGCTGCACCTGGGCGCGTTCGGCCCGCGCCGCATCGTCACCTCCACCGACACGCATACTCCGGCGGCGCCCTATTCGCTGGTGAACAATGCCGAGAGCCTGCTCGATGCCAGCGACCTGGTCTTCATCGATGCCCCGGGCACCGGATTCAGCCGCATCGCCGGCAAGGACAAGGAGAAGGCATTCTTCGGCGTCGACCCGGACGCCTACGCGTTCACGCAATTCATCACCGAGTTCCTCACCAAGTACGGCCGGTGGAATTCACCCAAGTACCTGTTCGGCGAGAGCTACGGCACGCCGCGCTCTGCGGTGGTGGCGCGCTATCTCGAGTCCGAGCGCTCGGTGGATCTGAACGGCGTCATCCTGCTGTCGCAGATTCTCAACTTCGATCTCAGCCCCGATCGGCCCACCGGAAATCCGGGCATCGACCTGCCCTACGAAACCGCGCTGCCGACCTACGCGGCCACCGCCTGGTATCACAAGAAGCTGCCCGGTGAGCACCCCAGCCTCGAGGCGCTCATCACCGAAGTGGAACAGTTCGCGATGGGTGACTACGCGCGGGCGCTCGCCGCCGGCTCGGACCTGAGCACGACCGACCGGGCGGCGATTGCCGAGAAGCTGCACGAGTACACCGGGCTGCCGGTCGACTACATCCTCAGGGCCGACCTGCGCATCGACGGCGGGGAGTTCCGCCAGAACCTGCAGGCCGACGGCAGCATCACCACCGGCCGCCTCGACACCCGCTTCTCGGGCCCGGACGTCGACCCGTTGGCCCAGCGCGCCGAGTACGACCCGCAGTCCGCCTCCATCGGCTCGGCCTACGTGTCCGCGTTCAACGATTACGCGCGCAAGGAACTGCACTACGGGCAGGACAGGGAGTTCCACCCCAGTATCCAGACCTTCCGCACCTGGAACTTCGCGCACCAGTTGCCGGGCCAGACCGGTGAGCCGCTGTCGGCGCGCCAGGCGACCAACGTGATGCCGGACCTGGCGGATGCGATGAAGCGCAATCCGACCCTCAAGGTGCAGCTGAACGCCGGGTACTTCGATCTCGCGACGCCCTTCTATCAGGGCATTTACGAGATGCACCACCTGCCGATTCCGCAGAACCTCGTGGGCAACATCGAGTTCCGCTTCTACGACTCGGGGCACATGGTCTACGCCAAGGAGTCCTCGCTCAAGCAGCTGCACGACAACGTCGCGGACTTCATCCGCAGGACCAGTAACGGCGGCTAACTTCGCAGGTAGGACGCGCCGTTCACGTCGAGGATGGCGCCGGTCATGCTCGCGGGCGCATCGAGGGCGCAGAACGCCACCGCCTGCGCGACTTCTTCCGGCCTCGCGACCCTCCCGAGGGGTTGGTCCGCGAGCACCACGGGGTCGTGCACCTGCGCGGCCACCCGCGCGGTCTCTACCCAGCCGGGCGCGACCACGAATACATACACGCCCTTGTGTGCGAGGGCCTTGGCGAGCGACTGGCTGGTCGCGTTGAGGCCCGCCTTGCTGGCCGCATACGCCGGCGCCGTGGGTTCGCCGCGGAAGGCTGCGCGCGATGACACGTTGACGATCCGTCCGCCGCCCTGAGCGGCCATGGTGCGTGCGGCGCAGAAGGAAAGATGCGCGGGCCCGAAGAGATTCACCGCGAGCGTTTGCTGCCACGCGGCGGTCCACTGCCCGTACTCGGTCGTGAGTGGCGGATGATCTGGAAAGATACCGGCGTTGTTGACCACCGCATCGATGCGCGCCCCCGCCGACACCTCGCGCCACAACCGCTCGATCGCCGCCGCATCGGCAAGGTCGGCTTGTACCAGAGTATGCCCGCTGCCCTGCAGAGCGCTGCGCGCCCGCTCGGCTCCGGCCCGGTCCGATTGATAGTGCAGTGCCACGGTGACGCCGCGTTGCGACAATGCGCGGGCGATCGCCGCGCCGATTCCGCCGGACGCGCCGGTGACGAGTACGTGAGTCATGCCGCGAATATAGCTCTTGACGGCCACGCGCGTGGTGTGTGTACTCCGGGCCGGTCTTCATGCCCGCGCGCAGCAGGAGTCGGCTCACCATCGTGGTCTCATGGAGCAAGGGGTTCAGGCGCGTGGCGGCGCCGGTCTGCCTGGGATGGATGCTCGCCGCTGCCGCACGGGCGGACCCGCTGAGCGCCTATCTGCCGTTGAATCTCGAGCCGGAGATGGAGCGACAGATCGAGCGGGTGCTCATCCTCGCCGACGAACCGATTCTCAAGCGGCCGTTTCCGGTCGAGCTGGTCAAGGCGGCGCTGCCCGAGGCCTGCAGGAAGGACGCGCGGCTGTGCACACGTGTGCGGCGCTACCTCGAGCGTTATTCGCGCAACTATGCCGTGACGCATGCGAGCGCGACCGTCGCCGCCAGCCACGGCGCGCACGACGTGATACCCAACGAGCACGGCCTGTCGACCAACGACGATTGGCAGCTGTCGGCCCAGGGTTACGTGCAGCCGAGTGACTATCTGCTCGCGAGCGCCGGCGGGATCGCCTACGCAGGGCGCACCCAGGCGACCGGCACGATGGTGAGTGTCGGTGCCAGTTGGGCGCAACTCGATGCCGGCTACCGCGATCACTGGCTCTCGCCGATGACCGATACCGGCAGCATGCTGCTCAGCACCGAGGCGCCGACCACGCCGTCGGTGACGCTCTCGAACTGGGAACCTCTGACGCGGCTCGGGTTGCAGTATGAATTCAGCCTCGGCAGGCTGATGCAGACCGGGAGCGATGCCGGCAACAGTCTCGCCGGCAACAACATCCTCTACCAGGGCCTCGCCAGTCGCGGTGATCCGAAGCTGTTCAGCATGCAGCTGTCCATCGAGCCCTTCCCCGGCTGGTCGCTCGGCCTCAACCGCAACCTCGAGTACGGCGGCGGCAGCGGCCTGCCGGGCTCCGCCAGGTTCCTGCTGCGCGATTTCTTCAAGCCGAGCGGGCTATCCCAGACGCAGGGCAACCAGCAGGCGTCCTACGTCAGCCGCTTCATCTTCCCGGGCAAGACTCCGTTCGCGGTGTATTTCCAATACGCAGGCGAGGACAACTCCGACGGCGGCAGCTACCTGCTGGGTAACGCGGCGCTCTCCGCCGGCATCGACTTCCCGCGACTATGCGCGCCACTTCGATGCGACCTACGAGGTCGCCGAGTGGCAGAACATCTGGTACGTGCACAACATCTTCCTCGATGGCATGACCAATTACGGCCTGGTGCTGGGGACCTGGGGAGCCGATCAGCGCAACTTCGGCGACGGCGTCGGGGCGCGCAGCCAGATGCTGCGGCTCGGCTGGGAGCCGCCGTTCGGCGGTTATCTGGAGCTGCGCGGCCGCACACTGGTGAATCAGAGCTACTACGGTGGCGGCATCCGGCAGTATTCGCCGGGCGAGCCGCTGCCGTACCCGTATTATCACTACTACGACCTGACGCTTGCCTACTCGCGGCCGTGGAACGGTCTCACCCTCGGCGCACAGGTGCAGGCGGGACATGACGTGTACGGCGACTCGTTCACGGCCTCGCGGCCTTCGTGCGCGAGGGCGATGGCACGCGCAGCCGCGAGGACGGCGGCCCCGACGACGAGGAGTCGACGCCCGGTCTTGGGCCGTTCGGCTCGGAGCTGTTCGTCGATGCCGGCGTGAATGCGAATCAGGTGCGCGCGGACCTGGCCGAGCCGGGCGTGCCGATCGCTACCAGCTCGGTCGGCTTCGGACCGCACCTCGGGTGTGGGAGCGCGCCGCACGGTGTCCGCGAACAACGATCTCGGCGTGCAGCTCGAGCTCGACGAGGTGGACGGACACTCGCTGATCGGTGCGCGCGCACTCGACTTCCGTCATCGCTTCGGGGACGCCTTCGCGCTCGGATTATTTGCCGGAGTGGACCGCTACAACCTCGCCACCCCGGCCTACTCGCTCTACGGCGGCCTCGGAGCGCAGTGGCGCAATTTCCTGCCGACCGCGCTGCCCAAGTGGGATCTGGGCCTGGATTTGCGCTACGGACAGAACATCGCCCGCGACCACGTGTTGCCGAGCGACCCGCGCGGACCGAGGCCGGACAGCTTCTACAAGATCTCGAGTGCCGTGCTGTATCTGTCGCGTCATTTCTGACGCGGGTGCGTCACAGCCTGATTTCCACGCCAGCACCGCGCCGCCGTGCCACCTGGTAGAGCGCCCGTGCGACGAACAGATCGTAGAGCGCCATGCCGGCGGATTTGTAAGCGGTCGTACCGGTGACGTCGACGCTGCGCATCCCCGCGACGACCTCGCCGATGGTGAAGAGATCTGTCTCCCTCAGCAGTCCGTCCTGCACCGCCCGCACCGCTTCGCCCGCCTCGTGGCGCGCGAACACGGAGTCCAGCACCAGGTGGCCGGCGAGACGAAACACGGATGGCGGCAGCTCCTGCATGTCGGGCTTGTAGGAGCCGATGGCGATGAAATGCTTGCCGGTGAGGAGCGCCGGCTCGTCCGGCAACACCGGCTCTGCGCAGGTCGTGGCCGTGACGACCACCGTAGTGTTCGCCAGGATCTGCGCAGCGCTGGCGCAGGGTACTATGCTGACCCCCGGAACGCGCTGCGTCAGCGCCGCGCTGAAACGCTCGAAGCCGGCACGGGAACGCTCAAGCGCATAGACCGTCCTGACCGGACGCACTGCGCAGGCAAAGATTGCCTGCCAGGCGCCCTGCACCCCGGCGCCAACGATCCCGACCGAGCTCACTTCGGGAGGTGTCGTGTACTTGACGCCGAGGGCGCCGACGGCACCGGTGCGTAGGGCCGTCAGGGTCTCCGCCGCCATGATGGCGAGCGGCAAGCCGGTGTGAGCGTCTCCCAGGATCATGAGGCCGTTGGTCACCGGCAGGCCGCGGGCCGAATTGCCGGGAACGACCGAGACGAGCTTCACGCCCAGCGCATCCGCGCCGATCGCCGGCATGGTGAGCAGCGTGTTGCCGGCCCAATGGGTGTGCTGGCGGCGGGGAACGATGCAGTCCGGGTCGGCGCTCGCCGCCCGCGCGGCAGACTCGACCAGTGCAACGGTCTGCCCGGGCGAGAGCAGGCCCAGGATGTCGGCGGAGGTCAGCGCGATCACGGCGTCCAATCTAGCCCGGTTTGTGTCACGGGGCCGCAACACCCGCCAATACAGGCGCTTACGAAGCGCGAGCCGGGCCGTCCGCGGCGCGTATCATGGGCGTGTGGAGAGCGCGTCTGACTCATGCGACATCGCCGTAATCGGCGGCGGACCGGCCGGCAGCACGGCCGCGGCCCTCCTCGCGCAGCGCGGCTACAAAGTGATCGCGCTGGAGAAAGAGCACCACCCGCGCTTTCACATCGGCGAGTCGCTCCTGCCGATGAACCTGCCCATATTCGAACGGCTCGGTGTGCTCGACAAGGTGCGTGCGCTCGGTATCTTCAAAGCGGGCGCGGACTTCGAGGCGGACAACGAGCGCGGCTACAGCACCTTTCCGTTTGCACGCGCGCTCGGCAAGAGCCCGCCACACTCCTATCAAGTGTGGCGGCAGGACTTCGACCGAATGCTGTTCGAGCGTGCCCGCGAGTGCGGCGCGCAGACCCGCGAGGGTCACGAAGTGGTCAGCACCGAGCAGCAGGGTGCGCGCGACACCCGGCTCGAGGTCCGGGTCGAGGACGGCAGCAGCTATCGCCTGAAGACGCGCTACCTGATCGATGCCAGCGGCCGCGACACCTTCATCGCCAAAAAAAGCGGGCTCAGGCGCAGGAACAATCGGCACCAGAGTGCCGCCATCTTCGGTCACTTCCGCGGCGCCGAGGTACGCCCCGGCGAGGATGCGGGCAACATCAGCATCTACGGCTTCGAGCACGGCTGGATGTGGATGATCCCGCTCCCCGATGGCGTGATGAGCGTGGGAGCGGTATGCCGCCCCGACTATCTCAAGCAGCGCCGCGGCCGCACGCTCGAGTTCCTGCTCGACACACTCAAGTGCAACGCCGCATTGTGGCGCCGTCTGCGCGACGCCGAGCTGATCGGCAACGAGGTGCGGGTCACCGGCAACTACTCCTACGACGCGGTGCGCATGGGCGGGCGCGGCTGGGTGCTGGTCGGGGATGCTTTCGCGTTCCTCGACCCGGTGTTCTCTTCCGGAGTCTACCTGGCGATGAGCCGGCGCGGAGCAGGCGGCGCAGGTGGTGGATGCGGCGCTACGCGACCCGGGCGTCGAGATGCGCCTGTTGCGCAAACTGGAGACGCGGCAGCGCGCCGGCATAAAGCGCTTCTCCTTCTTCATCTACCGCTTCAACAACCCGGTGCTGCGTTTCATGTTCCGCAACCCCAGCAACCGCTGGCAGCTCGAGCAGAGCGTGATCTCGATGCTGGCCGGGGATCTGTTCGACACGCCGCGGGTGCTGTGGCGGTTGCGATTGTTCAAACTGCTCTACGCGCTTCTCGCGCTGCGCAACTGGGGCAGCTGGCGCGCCGAGCACACCTACCGCCTGGCCCAGGCGCGCTCCGCGTTCAGCGGCGGCAACACCCCCCAGGACATGTAGGACTCGTCCCTCAGCAGCGCGGGTCGCCGCACCTGCGGCGCGCATTGTTGAATCCCATGTAGAGTGTGGCGCCATCCCGAGGTGCCCATGAACATCCATCTGACCATCGGACCCATCGCCGCGCTCATCGCCGGCGTCCTCATCCTGGTGATACCGCGGCTGCTGAACTACATCGTCGCGATCTACCTGATCCTGATCGGCCTCGTGGGCCTGGGAGTATTCGGCACGAGATTGTGATGCGGCCGTAAGAGCGCGACGACCCCCGGGATTAGCGCGATCGGGCGCGGGGCGCTCGTGTTAACCTTTTCGTACAGGTTACCGGGGAGAGTCGATGCGCGCGCGAGCTCTGATCGTCGGCGTGGGTGTGCTGTTGCTTGCCGTGGCCGAGGCTCCGGCGGCGCGCGCGGCACAAAGTCAGGTACCCGAGGCGAGCCTGGATGCGATCGTAACCGAGACACTGCGGGCCCAGCAGATCCCGGCGGTCACGGTGGCGATCGCCCGGGCTGACCGACTCCTCTACTCGAAGGCATTCGGCAGCGCGGATCTGGAGAACGCCGTACCCGCCACCCGCGAGACGCTGATCCGCACTGCCTCGATCGCCAAGTCGATTTCCGCGGTGGCCGCGATGACGCTGGTCGAGGCAGGCAAGCTCGATCTGGACGCGCCGGCGCAAACCTACTGCGCGCCCTTCCCGCCCAAACAATGGCCCATCACAACGCGCGAGCTCCTCGGCCACACCTCCGGGATCCGCCACTACCGGCAAGCTGAGATCGAGAACACGCAGCACTATCGCTTCATGGCGGATGGCTTCGCGATCTTTGCGGCCGATCCACTGCTGTTCCGGCCGGGGACGGGGTTCGCCTACAGCACGTATGGCTACTCCGTGGTGGGTTGCGTCGTCGAGGGCGCCGCGAATGCGCGCTTTCAGGACTACGTCGCGCAGCACGTGCTCGAGCCCGCCGGCATGACGCATACGTTCGTCGACGATACCTTCGAGATAGTGCCGCATCGCGCCCGCGGCTATCAGAAGACCGATGGCCGGGTGAGGAACGCGGCGCTGATGGACAGCAGTTACAAGATTCCCGGCGGCGGCTACGTCAGTACCGCAGAGGACCTGGTGCATTTCGCGCAGGCGCTGCTCGACGGGAAGCTGCTGAAGCCGCACACCCTGGCGCAGATGTGGGTGCCCTCCAAGGCGAGCGGGAGCGACGGCTACGGCCTCGGGTTCGAGGTGCGCGAGGGCGGCAGGTTCGTGCTGCACACCGGGGGGCAGCCGGGGACCAGCACGATCCTGCTCATCCTTCCGCAGGAGAAGGCCGCGGTCGCAGTGCTCGCCAACCTGGAGGGCGTGCAGCTCGGGCCGCTGGTGCGCTCTCTGCTGCAGCAGCTGCAGATGCCGGCTCCCGCCGCCCAGTGACGCCCCCCCGCCCGGCATCGGCGCAGGCGCTCTCGCCCCTCGTCCTCGGCTGTCTCGCCGCGACCTGGCTGATCTGGGGATCGACCTATCTCGCCATCAAGTTCGCCCTGGCGAGCTTCGCGCCGTATTTTCAGATGGGAACCCGCTTCCTGGTCGCGGGGGTCGTGCTGCTCGGTTGGGTGCGGCTGCGCGGCCAGAGGCTCCCGACCCTCATGGAATGGCGCAGCGCCGCCATTGTCGGCGCGCTGATGCTCGGCGGCGGAATGGGTTGCACGGCGTATGCCGAACAATCGGTCGCTTCGGGGCTGGTGGTGGTGTTCATCGCGATCTGCCCGTTGCTCATCGTGCTCGCGAGCCTGCCGTTCGGCATCAGGCCGTCGCGCCTGGAAGTGCTCGGTATCCTCATCGGGCTCGCCGGCGTGCTGCTGCTCGCGCGCGGCGCCGGCTTCTCGGCCGCACCCGCCGGACTCGCGGCCATCAGCATCGCGACCATCTGCTGGTCGCTCGGAAGCGTCCTGAGCGTGCACCGCTTCCGGCTCGCGCCGGGATCGGCCGGCTTCGCCAGTGAGATGCTGTGCGGTGGCGCGGTGCTGCTCGTCCTGTCGCGCCTCTTCGACGAGCATTTTCACTGGCCGCCGCAGCAGCTGGCGGCGGCTGCGTGGCTCTATCTGGTGGTGTTCGGCTCGTTGGTTGCGTTCACGGCCTACATGACGCTGCTGGCACACACGCGGCCGACCCTGGCAACCAGCTACACTTTTGTCAACCCGGTCATCGCGCTCCTGCTCGGGACGGGGGTGGCAGGTGAAACGGTCACGGGACGGGAGTGGCTGGCGGCGGCCATCGTCGTGCTGGGCGTCGTGGTGCTGATGGTTGGCAAGCGGGCGGATCCGCGCATAATCGCGGGACTCCAGAGGGAAGAGCGGTGATCTTCGAGCAATTCAGCGCCGGGGGCTGCCAGTCGTACCTGATCGGTTGCGCCGAGAGCTGCGCCGGCGCGCTCATCGATCCGGAGATCAGCTTGATCGACCGTTACCTGGCGGCGGCGGCGCGCGGCGGATTGCGCATCCACTACCTGGTCGACACCCACACGCACGCCGATCACTTCTCCGCGACGCAGCAGCTCGCCGCGCGGCTCGATGTCCCCATCGTCATGCACCGCGCGAGCCCCGCGCCGTTCGTCGATCTCGCGCTCGATGACGGTGAGATGCTGGCGGTGGGAAGCTCTGCGGCTGAGCGTGCTGCACACCCCGGGGCACACACGCGACTCGATGTGCCTCACCGTCGAGGATCGGCTGTTCACGGGCGATACGCTCCTGATCGGGGCGACCGGCCGCACCGATCTGCCGAGCGGGGATCCCGGGGCGCTGTACGAGAGCCTCTTCAACCGTGTGCTGCGCCTCGACCCGGCACTCAAGGTGCACCCGGCGCACGAGTACAAGGGGCGCAGCCACTCGACCCTCGCAGAGGAGATCGCCGGCAATCCCCGGCTGCAGGTGCGCGAGCGTGCCGCGTTCGTCGAGATGATGCGCAATCTCAACCTCAAGATGCCGACGCACGTTACCGAGGCGCTGCGCACCAACATGAGCGGCGGCAAGACGGTCGCCCAGATGCTGGCCGAAGCCGCGGCCAACGTGCCGTTCATGTCGCTCGCGGAGCTCAAGGCGCGCGTGCGAAGCCGGCGCGGGCGAGCTGCTCGTGCTCGATGTGCGCGAGCGCGACGCCTACGAGGAGGGACACATCCCGGGCGCCCGCCTCTTGCCGCGTGGCCAGCTCGAGCTGCGGGTGAACGAGGATCTGCCAGACCCGACGCGTGCGCATCGTCGCGTACTGCGAGCTCGGACGAATATCAACGCTCGCGACCGCGACGCTGCGCACTATGGGCTACCAGCGCGCGGTGGCGCTCGACGGTGGAATGCACGCCTGGCGCAAGGCAGGCTATCCCTCGAAGACAGGACCCGAAGCCTAGTACCAGGAGATCGAAGCATGCTGCGAACGCTGGCCGCGCTCGGCGCGACCTTCCTCGTCCAGGGTGCGGCATTTGCCGACGAGCAGCCGATGGGGCCGCTGCGGCCCGACCAGGTAGCCTTTCGTGCCCTAGTGGCTGGCCAAGAACCGGCCGCAGCTGATCGCTGCGGCATTTGCGCTCAATGAGGGCGGCGGCGGGCGTACCGACGGACACGGCAAGATCCTGGTGCAGGCTATCCAGGTCGGCGAAAAGGCGGCGCAGAACTACCGACTCGAGACCACCAATGCCGGCGGCCACAGCTCCATCCCCATCCGCGACAACGCGATTTACGAATTGGCCGATGCGCTCGCCAAGGTCCGTGATCATGAATTTCCCGTGAAAATGACCGATACCACGCGGCGTTTTTCGCCAAAGCGGTGCGGCGCGCACCGATGACCTGGGGCATGCCATGGTGCGCTGTCAAGAATCCTGAGACAAAGCGGCCGAGGCGATCGTCTCCAGGGACCGTAGCTATCACAGCATGCTGCGCACGACCTGCGTGGCGACGCTGCTGGAGGGCGGGCACGCCAACAATGCCCTGCCGCAGCGCGCTGCGGCCAACGTCAACTGCCGCATATTCCCGGGCGAGACGTCGAGAGACGCAGGCGGCGCTCGAGGCCGCCATCGGCGACCCGCGCCTCAAGGTGACGCCGGTGCCGCCGGTGCGACCCCTCGCGCGACCGCCGCCGCTCGATCCGCAGATCATCGAGCCCGGCGGAGAAACTGGTGGCGAGATACTTCCCCGGCGTGCCGCTGGTACCGACGATGTCGACCGGCGCGACCGACGGCATCTTCCTCGAGGCCATCGGCATCCCGGTCTACGGCGTGCCCGGGGGCTGGGGCGATCCGGACGGCAACGGCGTACACGGGCTAAACGAGCGCCGCAGCGTGCGCTCCGTGTACGTGGGCAGAGACTTCCTCACCGATCTGATCAAGGCCTATGCGGACGCAGACTAAGGCGCACTCCACCACCGCCACGAGAGTCCTGCCGCTCATCGCGGCGCTTGCACTGTGCGCCGCGCCCGCCCTCGCCCGCCCGGCGGATCAGACGGCCGAGCCTCCCGGGGTCTTTCACGTCACGCCGGTGCGGCCCGTGGCGGAGCTGCTGCCGCTCGCCCTCGCGGCCACTCCGCCTCAGGAGAGCGGCGCGCTGCGGCCGCCGGATCTGGTCGAGCTGGTGAAACTCGATCCGACGATCAGGCTCGACATCCGCTACGCCACGACCCGCAACTTCCTCGGCACCCCGCTCTACAGCCAGGCACGCGCTTTCCTGCAACGCCCCGCCGCGCAAGCGCTCGTGCGGGTGCAGCACTCGCTCGCCGCGGAAGGCTACGGGTTGCTGGTGCACGATGCCTACCGGCCGTGGTACGTCACCCGGATCTTCTGGGACGCCATGCCGCCGGATCTGCACCGCTTCGTGGCCAATCCGGCGCAGGGCTCGCGCCACAACCGCGGCTGCGCGGTGGACCTGACGCTCTACGACCTGAAGACGGGGCGCGCGGTGCAGATGCCGAGCCTGTACGACGAGGCGACCGAGCGGGCCTATCCGAGCTACACCGGCGGCAGCCCCGAGCAGCGCCGCCTGCGTGACCTGCTGCGGCGGCACATGGAAGCGGAAGGGTTCTCGGTCTACGAGTTCGAGTGGTGGCACTTCGACTACCGCGACTGGCAGTCCTACGCGCATCCAGAACGTGCGCTTCGAGGACATCGGCGCGAAGTAGCGCGGCACGCGGCCGGTCAGTTCTTGAGCTTGTACCCGGTCTTGAAGATCCAGCTCACGGCCACGACGCACAGCGCGAGGAAACCCAGCGTCGCGGCCGCACTCATGACGACGTTGACGTCCGCGGCACCGAAGAAGCTCCAGCGGAAGCCGCTGATGAGGTACACCACCGGGTTGAAGAGTGTGATCTTCTGCCACACCGGGGGCAGCATCCTGATCGAGTAGAAGGCGCCCCCGAGGAAGGTGAGCGGCGTGAGGATCATGAGGGGCACGACCTGCAGCTGCTCGAAGCTCTCGGCCCACACCCCGATGACGAAGCCGAAGAGGCTGAAGCTGACCGCGGTGAGGATGAGGAACACCGCCATCCACACCGGGTGCAGGATCTCATACGGTACGAACACGCGGGCCGTCACGAGGATCAGCGCGCCCAGCATCACCGACTTGGTTGCCGCCGCGCCGACGTAGCCGATCAGCACCTCGACGTAGGACACCGGCGCCGAGAGCAGCTCGAAGATCGTCCCCGACCACTTGGGCAGATAGATGCCGAACGAGGCGTTGGAGACGCTCTCGCTCAGGATGGACAGCATGATGAGCCCCGGGACGATGAACGAGCCGTAGCCCACCCCGTCGACCCCGCCCATGCGCGCGCCGATCGCCGCGCCGAATACGACGAAGTACAGCGCGGTCGACAGGACCGGGGAGGCGATGCTCTGCATCAGGGTGCGAAAGGTGCGCGACATCTCGAAGCGATAGATCGCCCGGATCGCGTGGACGTTCATGGCCGCCCCCTCACCAGGTCGACGAAGATATCCTCGAGAGAGCTCTCGCTGGAGTGCAGATCCTTGACCTCGATACTGAGCTCGCTCAGGCGCCGCAGCAGGCTCGGGATACCGGTCTCGCGTGCTGTGCGCATCGAAAGTGAACACCAGCATGTAACCGTCCGCCGACAGCTCCAGCGGATACTGCGCGAGGCCGGCCGGAAGCGCGGCGAGCGGCTGCTGCAGCGTGAGGCTCAGCTGCTTCTTGCCGAGCTTGCGCATCAGCACGTCCTTGTCTTCGACTACGATCAGCTCACCCTTGCTGATGACCCCGATGCGGTCAGCCATCTGCTCGGCTTCCTCGATGTAGTGGGTCGTGAGGATGATCGTGACCCCGCTGTCGCGCAGCCGGCGCACCAGTTGCCACATCTCGCGGCGCAGCTCCACGTCGACCCCGGCGGTCGGTTCGTCGAGGAACAGAATAGTGGGCTCGTGAGACAGTGCCTTGGCGATCATCACGCGGCGCTTCATTCCGCCCGAGAGCGTCATGATCTTGGCGTCCCTGCGGTCCCACAACGCCAGGTCGCGCAGCACCTTCTCGCAATGCGCCGGATCCGGCGGCCGCCCGAACAGCCCCCGGCTGAAGCTCACCGTCGCCCACACGGTCTCGAACGTGTCGGTGTGCAGCTCCTGCGGCACGAGACCGATCTTGCTGCGGGCGGCGCGGTAGTCGCGCAGGATGTCGTGCCCGTCGGCGATGACCGTGCCGGTGCTTGGGGTGACGATGCCGCAGATGATGTGAATCAGCGTGGTCTTGCCGGCGCCGTTCGGCCCCAGCAGCGCGAAGATCTCACCACGGTAGATCGTGAGATCGATGCCCTTCAGCGCCGCTTGCCCGCTGGCGTAGGTCTTGCGAAGACCCACGACCGTGACCACGGGAGAGAGGGAGCCCTGGGGCGCCGGGGAGGCCCTGTCGGTTTGCTGCATTCGTCATTTTCTACACCCGGCCTCGCTCAACACAAGCCGTCGGGGATGACACCCCCGCGCAGCGCCGGCTACTTGCGCGCGGCCGCGTTTTCTGCCGGGGCCGGTGCCTCGGGCGGACGCAGGAACTGTCCGCGCCCCTGCTGCAGCAACACCATGAACTCACTGCTCGGCAGGGCCGGGGCGTGCAGGTAACCCTGCGACTGATCGCAACCCGCCTGCCAGAGGAAATCGAGCTGCTCCTGCGCCTCCACGCCCTCGGCGACGGTGGTGAGGCGGAAGGCACGGGCCAGCGAGATGATCGTCTTCACGATCATGCGCCCGGCGTAGTCCTTGGGCAGCTCGCCAACGAAGCACGGGTCGATCTTGAGCGTGTCGATCGGCAGCTTCGCCAGACGGCGCAGCGAGGAGTAGCCGGTGCCGAAATCGTCGATGGCGATCCGTACCCCGGCGTTGCGCAATACCTTGAGCTTTGGCGACTTCGGGGGCCAGCTCCTCGTGCAGAGTGGCTTCCGTGATCTCGATGTCCAGCCCCGCGCCCGCGGTCGAGCAGCCCTCGAGCACCTTGAGGAAGCCGTCGACGAACTCCGGCCGGCGCAGCTGGCTCAGGGAGATGTTTACCGCGATCCGCAGCGGCGCCAATCCCGCGTTCAGCCAGTGCTGGCAGTCGAGCGCGGCGCGCCGGATGATCCAGTCCCCGACCTCGACGATGAGGCCGGTGGACTCCAGCACCGGAATGAAGTCGGCGGGCGAAACGAGGCCGGCCTTCGGGTCACGCCAGCGGACCAGCGCTTCGACGCCTTCGACGCGGCGCGAGACGACGTTGACTTTGGGCTGGTAGTGGAGCTCGAACTGCTCGCGCTTCGAGCGCCAGCCGCAGGCGGTGCTCGAGCGCCAGACGATCGCGCATCTGCGTCTGCTGCTGCGGGCTGTACTGGATCAACCTCTCGCCGGATGAGCGCGCGCTGCGCAGCGCCGCTTCCGCGTTCTGCACCAGCGAGGGCGCGTCATTGCCGTGCAGGGGGTAGATCGTTACCCCCGACCGGACCCCTGCGGGAATCGGGCGCGCGTCGATGAGGAATGGCTCGCCGAACACCGCGGCCTCGTGCTGACGCGCCGCCTCGGCGGCCTCCTCGGGCGAGCGGCCGCCGACTTCGAGGATTGCGGCAAAAGTCCCGCCGTCGAAGTGGCCGAGGCGCTCGTGCTGCGGCAGGCGGCGCTTGAGCCGTTCAGCCACCTGTTGCAGCAGCAGGTCGCCGATCCTGCGGCTGAAGGAGTCGTTGATGAGGCTGAGGCGCTCGATGTCCATGATGGCGACGGCGTAGCGCGAACGGCGGGCAGCCGGCCGGGCGATGAGCGCCGCGAGCCGCTCGCAGAACAGCGCGCGGTTGGCGAGGCCGGAGTGCGGATTGAAGTTTGAAAGGAAGCGGACCGTAGTGTCCTTGTGCAGGTACTGCAGCGCGAACGAGAGGTTGCTCGATACCTCGCGCAGCATCTGCAACTCTTCCTGGCCGACCGCAGCGGCTTCGATCGCCGTGAGCACCAGGGCGCCGATGGCCGCGTTCTCCATCGCGATGGGCAGCATCACCACCGAGCGCACTCCCGCCTCGTCGAGCGCGCTCTTGAGCGCCGGGTGGGTCTGCAGTGCGGCGCTGTCGTTGCACACGAACTCCTTCTTCGTGGCGACAACCCGCGCGAGGATTCCCGGTACCTTCGGCTCCGTGTGCGCGAAGGCGGCGCGCAGCGCATCGCTCAACTCCTGCGCAGATCCCCGCCAGGCCTGCGCCACGAGACCGGCGCCGGCGCGGGCCTTGAGGTACACGACGGCGGTGGCATAACCACCGATCGCCACCGCCAGGCGGCACACCTCGTTCAGCAGCTCGTTGTGGTCGCGCACGCGCACCATGACGGCATTGATGCCGCTCAACATGCGCAGTACACGGTCGAGGCGCACCAGACGTGCCTGCTCCGCGCGTCGCTCGACGCGTGCCCGCGCATCGGCGAGTGCGCGGCGCACGGCCGGGGGCAGGCGCGTCAGGTTGCTCTTGAGCACGTAATCGACCGCGCCGCACAGCAGGGCGGTGACCGCCCGCTCCTCGCCGATCGAGCCGGACACGAAAATGAAGGGTGTGTCGGGTGCCACCTCGCGCGCGATCTCGAGCGCGGCCAGACCGTCGAACTGCGGCAGGCTGAAGTCGGCCAGGATGAGGTCGGGGGAGAACTCCCCGAGCGCCGCCCGCAGGTCCGGTCCGGTCTGCACCCGGCGCGCACTGCACTGCAGACCCGCTTTGCGCAGGTGCACGAGGCTCAGCTCCGCGTCGGACTCGACGTCCTCCACGAACAGAATGCGGACAGTGTGCGCTTTCGGATCCATGCGCCCGGCCCTGGGCAGCGAGTCCTGAAGTCACCGTATCACTATCTGTGACTTTCGCCTGTGACGCAGCAATGATTGCGCCCGGCCGCTGTGACACAGCTCACGGACCGGCACCGGGGACTGTGCGGGCGCGACGGGGCACCATCACGCTCAGATGATTGCGGCCCTCGCCCCGTGCGTTGGTAGCCAGCAGACCGAAATCCGCCCACCGCGTCCGGCCGCCCGGACGGCGGGTCGGGGCGCCGGCGGCGCTATTGCATGCGATTGGTACGCTCGTCCTTCGGTCCCGATCGGGAGGTGAGGCCGCTGTCATCGTCCTGTAAAATGCCGGGCCCCTCGTCTGCACCGTCAGTTGACTCTTTGACGCCGAGCCGGGATCGTTCACGTCCTCATGTCCACACCTGACCCCGTCACGCCCCATCGGCCGCCGCCGACCGTATTCCTCAGCTACGCCTCCGAGGACCGCCAGGCCGCGCAGGGCCTTCGCGACGCGCTGCCCGGCTTGGGACTCGAAGTCTGGTACGACGAGAGCGGGCTCAGCGGAGGAGACGCGTGGGATCAGAAGATTCGCCGGCAGATACGCGAGTGCGATTTTTTCATGCCGCTCATTTCCGCCCACACCGAAGCGCGTGCCGAGGGTTACTTCCGCAGGGAGTGGCGGCTCGCGGTCGAGAGAACCCTCGACATGGCGGACGATCACACGTTCCTGCTGCCCGTCGTCATCGACGAGACCGCCGAGGCCGGGGCGCGTGTTCCGGACCGATTCGTCATGGTCCAGTGGGTGCGGGTCCCGGGAGGACAACCCAACGCGGCGCTCGAGGCCTTGTGCCGGCGGCTGGTCGCAGGTCAGCCGATAGGGGCGCAGCCGGCGAGGCGCGCACCGGGCACCGTGCCACACGCAGCAGCGGCAAGTCCGCGGCCGGCCGCAAGCGGCTATCCGAAGTTCCCGCGCAGAGAGGCCGGGCACCACGTCCCATATGGGTTGCGAGTGGCCGGATGGGGGTTGCAGTCCGCGTGGATATTCTTCAACCGGCTGCCGCGATGGGTACAGTGGTGCCTCTACGCGTGGCTCATCATCGTGCTGCTGTCGTCCCGGAGCTGCATGTACTCGGGCCACGACGAGGAGCGCTCCGGCAGGAAGGCTCCGAGGGTCCCCCCGACGCCCACCGAACTGCCGGACAAGGACCTGGACGCGGCCGACACCGCCGCAGCCACCAAACTCGGCACGCAGATCGCCGAGCAGTTCACGGGCGTCGCTCAGGAGGCACTTGCCGGGCACAAGCCACTGCTGGCGATTCCCTTCAGCGTGCCCTCCGGTGACGCCGCCGCCCGCGGGCTGGCGGACTCCACGTTCTCCCAGCTATTCGGCAAAGTCGCGGTATTGCATGCCGGGCAGGTAGCGATGGCGACCGAGCCGCTGCCCTCGCTCGATGCGTCCGATGCGGCAGCGCGCGGACGAGCGCGCCACTCCGCTTATGTGATCTACGGGGCAGTCGAGGGCGAGACGGGCAAGCAAAGCCTGACCGTGAAGATCGTGTCGGTGGCCAATGGGGCGGTCGCGTGGTCGAAATCGTACCCGGTGGCCGGCGCCGACCCCGGCCGGATCGCCGCCGAGGCCGCCGAGAAGGTGCCAACTCCGGGCGATGAGTGAGAACCAAGCGGCCCCGGGGGTGTGCGCCGGAAGCCGTGGGGTTCAGGAGGTCGCGGTGGATATCAGCTTCGAAGCGGTATGAAGGGGCTGAGCTTCCCGAGCGCCGCGGTGCTGCTCGCCATGGCCGCGCTCGGCTCTGCAGGCGCGGCGATCGGAGCGACGCATGACCCCGCGCGCCCGCAGACGGCGCCCCCGAAGCTCGTGGTGCTGGTTTACCAGCGCTTCCAGGCGGATAAGTCGGCCGCTCGTGACCGGTGGGAAATCGCGACGGCGCGTGGACTCAGGCAGGTGGATGTCCCGAACGCGTGGATCGTGCTCGAGTCGCTCACCGGAAGGCCCGAGGTGCTGTCGTTCGATCCGTTCGACTCGTTCGCGCAGATCGGCAACGCGCTCGCGCGCTGGGGAGCGATCTTTGCCTCGCATCCGGCGCTCGCAAAGCTGCAGGCGCAGATCGACAGTGCGCTTGCGAGCCAGCGCACGATCGTCGCGGTGCGGCGCGATGATCTCAGCTACCGCGCCGAGCGCATCGATCTCTCGAAGGCACGGTTCCTGCGCGTGCTCGAGGTCCGCCTGCATCCGGGCCACGAGGACGAGTTTGCGGAGGCTTTTCGCGCACTCAGCTCCGCCTACGAGAAGACCGACTCGGACCTGCCGTGGGTCGTCTACCAGGTGAACCTGGGGATGCCCTCGCCGGCCTTCTTCGCCTTCGTGCCCATGAAGGAGCTCGCGCAGAACGACGACCTGCTCGCACAGCGACCCCGGCTGCGCGATGCGGAAGGTGAGGCTGCCGAGCGAATGCAGCAGATCGCACGCGCGGCGTACGCTCATACGCAGAGCGATCTCTACGTCATCAACCCCGCCAAGTCGCACGTCCCGAAGGAGTTTGCGGCAAGTAATCCGGAGTTCTGGAACCCGAGCCCGCGGCCTGCAGCGAACAGCGCCCCGCGACAGCGCCCGGCGGACAAGCCAGCGCGCTAGCGCGGCGGCGTGGACGTCGGCGGGGCTTGATTCGCCGGTCAGGCAACGGCTCAGGTTCTTCGGGTCCCGTGACGCAAGCGTTCCTTCAGGGCGCTGTGCAGGCGGTCGATCAGCGCGTAGATCTCCCTGCTGTGGCTCTTCAGCAGATCGCGGAATCTTTCATCGCTGTCGAGCCATCCGCGAAGCGCACGGTCCACCTCGCTGGCACGCTCACGAACGTAGCTGGTCGCCTCCGGGGACTGAGTGAGCCGGCGCAGGATCGCGTGGGCCGCCACCAGCGCCTGAGGATCGCGAGACGGTCCCCTGCTAGCCAGCTCCGCGAGCTCATCACACAGCCGTTCGGCTTCATCGGTGTCCATCAGAACGACTCGGTCCGACGACGAAACATACGCCTCAGACTGCACCAGGTGCCGCGCCGGGTCTACCGCCAAGCGTTTGCGCGCCGGGGTTGACACAGCCCGCCACCCACTCAATACTTTTCTATACGGTGAACTATCAGACACGGCGATTCCGGTCGCAGAGTTTCGCGCTGCTCGACGACCCGAGGGTTTCAGGCGCGCGCTCGATGCGCAGATGAGCGACTTCAAGCAAACCACCTGAAGCGAGCTTCGGCACCCGCTCGAGCTCTGCGCTCGCGCCGGGAGTCAGGCATGCCGTCGGATGAGTGCTATCCCACTCGAGAGCTCTTCCTGAGCCGGGGTTTGCGTCCGACGGAACTCGATCACGAACCGCTGCCCGTCGAAGGACGTCACGCGGCCCACCAGATCCTTGCGTGCGTAATAGCTGGTGCGAGCCGCCGTACCCTGGTCGACCGACTGCGAGTCCGGTGCCCCGACGGCGACGATCACGCGCACGTCGTATTCGTTCGTCTTCGCCTCCGCCAGATGAGCGCGCAAGGCGCTGGCGATCTCGCCCCCCTGGCCGGAGAGATCCTCCTCGTACCGCAGGATCTCAACGTGTGCCCTCTTGAAGCCCGCGTACCAGCAGCTGATCACGAGGGTGCTGTCTGGCGTCAGCGCCGAGCGTCCGCGGCGAGCCGGCTTCACCCGGTAGCTCGCAAAAGCCTCCAGGAGATTGGTCTCATACATCGCGGGCCTCGTTTCTCTCGACCGAGAGGCGCAAGTCAGTTGAGCGCAACCGCACTCAGCGCCTGAGGATTCGGTTTGACTTCGAGCGCAACGGCAAGTCCCAGCCGCCCGAGAAGGCCCAGCGATTCGGGCAGGAACTCCAGACGAAACTCCTCGCGCGCATAGAGACTGACATGAAGCTCCGCCGAGCCGCCTTCTGCCTTCAGCGTCTCCAGAAAGTCAAAGCAGCGGCGCAGTGTCCCGAGGGCATGCATTATTTCGCTCTCGACACTCACGTTGTCCCGCGCCAGCTCGGGCTTCGTCATCAGGTGGCCCATCCAGTAGCTTTCGCGGTGCGTCCCGCCGATTTCACCCCCCGTGGAGTCACGTCGCCGGTCACCCGCACGCCAGGTATGTTGCGCCTCAATCCCGAGAGCACGTGTGATCTCCGCCGGATCGATCCGAGGATGGCGGATGCGCAGCGACATCATGAACTCGTAGTCACTCATGCGCGGTCCGTTGAAGGCAGGGGGTTGCCGAACCCGAGGGTTCGGCAACCCACCGGATACCGAATCAGTAGCGGCGCGGTCCGCGGTTCCCACCGCCCGAGCGCTCTCGGTCCTGAGCTTCGTTGACCTTGAGGGCGCGGCCCTCGAAATCGGTGCCGTTCAGTGCCTGCATGGCACGTGAGGCATCCGCAGTCGACATTTCCACGAAGCCGAAGCCGCGCGGACGACCGGTGTCGCGGTCATTGATCAGGGAGACTTTGTCCACCGAGCCATGCGGAGCGAATAGATTTCGCACCGAGTCCTCGGTCGCAGTAAAGGGGAGATTTCCAACGTAAAGTTTGGTCACTTCGAATACTCGTTCAAGATTTAGTAGGCAAGCAGAGACGGTCTGCCGTCCGGTCGCGGGGATTTCTGAGATGGCAGTCCCGTGGCCGGAAAACGCTTATAAGGATGCGCATGCCAGGGGCAGACAAGGCGGAAATTCACGAGGCGAGGGTATTTTATCAGATTTTGAGCACGAATGTCCGGGTTTCGTCAGCCCGCAGGTGATCCTAACCGACAACATCGGCCTGCTCTGGAGTGGGCACTACTCAATCTGGCTCGCGGCGCGATGAACTTGCAGCGAGCGCACGCGGTCACTTCTGCGGACGCTCGGCGGGGCGGTATTGGGCAAGAATCGTGTACTGAACTCGCACGCCGCAGGGCCGCTTCGTCATCCCGACCGAAGGGCGGGTCCCCTTGCAGTCGAGCGTGCCGGCGGCGCGCGTCGACGCGCGCGACAACACGGACATTGCAGCGCTGCCGAGATCGAATCCGCCGTCACAATCCGCGTGCGGGCAAAGAAACTCGAAGAATGCGCGTGCGGGCGGATGCATCGCATGGGACTGGGCACCCGGAGGCGGCGCCGCCGCGTCTTCAAACTTCAGGTCCACCCGAACCCGCTCGACGTCAGGAAATGCACCGCGCAACGTCCGTGCGGCGGCCCGGCCGCGCAACCAGCGCTGCCGGTGAAGCTGACTGGCCGACTCGGTAACGTGTTGTGCGGCTGGCATGTGAGATTCCCAGAGCGATATCGGTCAGTGTTGAGAGGGTTAGTGTCTGCGCCGTGCGAGCTCGCGCTTGAGCACCGTGATTCGAGCCTTCAGCTCAACGTTCTCCGCCAAGGAGACCGTCAATCGTCCACCCAGGTACGCAACTCCAACCAGGAGAAAAACGATGGCGGCGGCTGTCATGCCGGTCGCCTCAAACAACGGTCGGAACGACTGCCTCTTCTGCCTTGACACCGGCCAGACGCCGGCGCTGCTCCTCGCTCACCTGGTCAAGCGCCAGGTCGGTCGCGGCGGCAACGATAGTGAGCAAGCGGTGATTCGAGTCGCGCGGCAGCGTCAACCCGTGTCGCCGCTCCCAGATGCGGATGCGTTCCGCGGGCGTATTGCGCTTGGACACTTGCTCCAGGAGCTCCTGCTGTTTGCGCTCGAGCCGCTCGCGCTCCGCATGGGCGATGCGTGCGCGGTGATCCGCCCTCCAGTCGCCGGAGGCGACCGGCGGCTCACCATGCTGACCACCGGTCAAAGGGTCGAACGCCATAAATTCTCCTGGTTATGCAGGGATACTAGCAGTATTGCGACCGGCGGTGTTGCCGATCGCGGGACGCCTGCCTGACTTAAGTCAGCGCTTCGAGCACTTCACGCACCACCGCTTCGGTGATGGGCTTCACCATGTATCGCTCGAACCCCGAGGCACGCGCACGCTCCCGCGCCGCGTGGTCGCCCTTGTGGGTCAACGCGATCAGCCTCGTCGGTCGAAGCTGCGGATGCTGATGCAGAAGCGTCCCGAGCTCATAGCCACCCATGTCCGGCAATTCGATGTCCAGAACTATGATGGCAGGCCGGAACTCGACCGCGATGCGCAGCGCGTCGCTGGCGGAGCGCGCCACGCGTGTCTCGCGGTGTCCGAACTCGTGCAACACTCGCACGAGCGTCTGCACCGACGGGGCATCGTCATCGACGATCAGAACGCGCGCCATCACGCACCGCACCGAAAATGATGTTGCCCCTGCCAGCCCCGCTGCGCCTGGATGTCATGGCTTGGACTTGGCCGTTAGTGGCGTTACCTGGTCTAGCCATCGATTTCCAGGCGGCCGGGGTGCCGGCGATGCGGCGACCTAACCGCGACGCTTGCGACTGCCTTCGGAAGGCTTTACGTCGAGGACGGGCCGCGTGAAGTCAACGATGAAGTGATCGCCATCAAACTCGGTCAGTTTCCCGACCATGTCCGGACGCGGGTAAATGTTGAAACGCGTCTTGCCATCGCCGGCCTCCGCGATCACGACCATCCTGACGGGCAGCTGCCCATCGCGCGCGAGCGCCAGGTGCTCCCCCAGCAGCGTCGTACCCGGTCGGTCGCTGGGGTCGCGTGACAGGACATCCTCGTAACGCAGCACGCCGGGACCCGGACGCCGGAAGTGTGGGGTTGAGCAGCTCAGCACCAGGGCACCATCCTCGGCGATGGCGGAGCGGCCGTGCAGGCGATTCTTCGGCTTGGCACCGAATTTCGCGAATGCATCGATCAGGCTGTTTGACATTAAAGCGCTCCGATTCGCGACGTGAGCGCGCGAGTAACGAAGGAAATTGACGTCTCACTCCACGATACAGCATGGCACGGGTCCACGTCGCGCAATCAACCTTGCGTCAAAAGCCAAGCGGCACGAGCCCCCCTCGTGTACCCTGCATTTGGCTCGTAATCTTTTGCCTTGTCTGCCTGGCTACCTGCGCCGCTCGGGCGCGCCGTTTCAGCCAAAGCCTGCCCCGCAAAGTTTGCCGAACCAGGAGGCAGGTGTCTTCCTGCCAGCGCTCGCTCATATTTGTGAGTATTCATTATCTTGACCAAGCTTTACGTTGGGAATCTCCCCTTCACCGCCACCGAGGACTCGGTGCGCGCCCTGTTCGCTCCCCACGGGACGATCGAGTCGCTCGCACTGGTTAACGACCGGGAAACCGGTCGGCCGCGCGGTTTCGGCTTCATCGAGATGTCGAACACGGATGCCGCGCGCGCTATCGAGGCGCTAAACGGCAAGGACTTCTCAGGTCGTGCACTGCGCGTGAACGAAGCACAAGCGCGCGAGCAGCGCGCTGGTGGCGGCGGCGGGTCGCGTCGCTATTGATCACCGCTCGACAGTGCGAGACCGGCAAAGAGGCCGGCCAATGGTTCAGCCTCACCGTCAAGCCCGGCGGCCTGGAGCACCGCGTCGGGTATTGCGCGCGCGGATGCCCGGGTCATGGCTCGAGTGCCGAGGCGCTGGCCCACTATCTTCAATTTCAGTTGGATCGAGAGACCGATCTGTGGCTGGAGCGGCCGCACGACACGCGCGCCTGCGAGCTGTGCGGTACGCGAACCACGCTTCGGGCGAGGTTGGGACGCGGTACGAAGCTGTACGTGCTGTGCGCCGATCATCAGTCATCCAGCAGCCTGCAGGCGCTCTTTCAGCGCCGCATCACCGTCGCAGGGGCAGTGCTGCCGTAGGCGGCGCAGCGACCGAGCCAATGGTCTTGCAGATAGCGAGGTGTAATCGTGAGCAACGACGGTGTTGAGACGGGCTGGCAGCGTTTTCTCGACCGATTGCGGCAACTTTGGCCCAAGCCCCGGGATGGAGAGCCATTGCCAGGTTGATTGAGCCCGGCGCCCAAACCGCCGCTCAACGGGTGCCTGGGCCGCGCGCGTGAAAGTCAGGCGCGCGTAGCCGAACGACCCGGGGCTTATACTTCCCGCCATGAGTGACCTCCTCGACGAGGCGGCGCGGCGGGCGAGCCGGTATCTCGAGACTCTCGATACCCGCCCGGTCGCACCCACCAAGGGGGCAATCGACGCACTCGCCAAATTCGAGCGCGCTTTCCCCGAACATGCTTCGACTGCCGAGGCGGTACTCACCGAACTGGATGAAATCGGCTCGCCGGCCACCATGGCATCTGCCGGCGGACGGTTTTTTGGATTCGTGATCGGCGGCTCCCTTCCAGTGACGGTGGCGGCAAGCTGGCTTGCGGCGGCATGGGATCAAAACGCCGGGCTTGCCATCACTGCCCCGGGCAACGCCGTGCTGGAGACGGTCGCCCTGGGGTGGCTGAAGGATATTTTCAGTCTGCCTGCGCAAAGCTCCGGCGGGTTTGTCACCTGTGCGACGGCGGCGAACTTTGCCGCACTCGCCGCCGCGCGGCACGCATTGCTCGGCCGCGTTGGCTGGGATGTTGAAGCTCATGGGCTATTTGGGGCGCCGCCGCTCACGCTCGTGGTAGGCGCGGAAGTGCATGCGAGCGTACAGAAAGCCCTCTCAATGGTCGGCTTCGGGCGCGAAAGGGTTGTACACGTGCCGGTGGATGCACAAGGACGGATGCGCATCGACGCGTTCCCATCCGTCGACGATCGGACGATCGTGTGTGTGCAGGCGGGCAACGTAAACACCGGCGCTTTCGATCCCATCGCGGAGATTTGCCGGCGTGCTCACTCGCAAGGTGCATGGGTACATGTCGATGGAGCGTTCGGCATGTGGGCGGCGGCCGCTCCGACACGAGCGCACCTGGTCCAGGGCGTCGCAGATGCCGATTCCTGGGCGACGGACGCTCATAAGTGGCTCAATGTCCCCTATGACAGCGGCGTGGTTTTCACGCGCGGTACCGATGATCTGCGCGCGGCAATGTCGATCGGCGGCGCGTATCTGGTACAGGACGAATACCGAATCCCTTATCAATATACGCCCGATTTTTCGCGCCGCGCTCGCGGCATCGAAGTCTGGGCCGCGTTGCGCCAACTTGGCCGTACCGGGCTGGCCGATCTGCTCGAACGCACCTGCCGCTACGCCGAGCGATTCGCTGGTGGACTGCGTCGTGCAGGACACCGAGTGTTAAATGATGTCGCGCTCAACCAGGTCCTGGTGTCGTTCGGGAGTTCGGAGCGCACGCTCGAGGTGATCGCACGGGTGCAGGAGGACGGCACCTGCTGGTGCGGCGGCACGGTCTGGCAAGGCCACACTGCGCTGCGCATCAGTGTGTCGTCATGGGCGACGACGGAGGCGGATGTAGAGCGCAGTCTTGCAGCGATCCTGCGGGCAGCCGCGCCCTGACTGACTGGTGGGCGCCCCGCGCTCGGCTTACCTGCCGGGCTTGACGAATCTCAGTGTCATCCGATCCGACTCGCCGATGGCGACATACTTGTCGCGATCTTGGTCACCGAGCGCGAGCGTCGGGGGCAAGGTCCATACCCCTTGCGGATAGTCCTTGGTGTCCTTCGGGTTGTTGTTGACCGGCGATTCTGCATCGAAGCGGAAGCCGGCAGTCGCCGCCAGTTCCTTCACGTAGTCCTCTTCCATGTAGCCGGACTTACGCATCTCCTCGAGACTGGTGCCCGGCTTGGCACGGTGCTCGGCTACACCGAGCACGCCGCCCGGCTTGAGCGCCTTGAACAATGCGTTGAACTGCGCCTGCTGATCGCCCGTCGCCAGCCAGTTATGCACATTACGGAACGTCAGCACCACATCGGCGGTTCCAGGCGGGCAGATCTCGGTACGCTGCGGCGGGTGCAATTCGGTGACGATCACCTTGCCGAGGTGAGTCGGATCGTCGGCGATCCGCTTGCGCAGCGCGGCCGCATTGTCCTTGGCCTCCTTCCCTGCTCCCGGTACATCGGGAGCCTCAATGGCTGCGTAGTACTTGCCCTGCTCGCGCAGGTACGGTGCCAGGATTTCCATATACCAGCCGCGGCCGGGCCAGATCTCGACTACGGTCTGGTTCGGCCGCAAGCCGAAGAATCGCAGGGTCTCGAGCGGATGGCGATACCGGTCGCGCGCCGCGAATTTCGCAGTACGCGAGGGGCTGGCAATCGCCGCGGCCAGCGGATCCTGGGCATCCGCCGCCACCGCGCCCACGGCAACGGCGGCGAGCATCAGCAGCAACGCGGCACGAACTGGCAGTGTACAAGGCACGGCGCTGTCTCCGACAGGAGGGTTTTGCGAAGCCGCCATATTACCGCCACCGGCCCCTTCGCTTCGCAAACTTTGCCGATCGCAGGTCCAATCCGGACAATGCCCCCATGTCCCTGATCACACTTCTCAATGCGCATATCGCCTTCGGCGAGCGGCCGCTGCTTGATGCAGCGCAACTCACCCTGCAGGCCGGTGAGCGACTCGGGCTGATCGGCCGCAACGGCACTGGCAAGTCGACACTGCTTGCTGTGCTCGCTGCCAAGACACCGCTCGATGACGGGGAGCTGCAGCGACGCGAGGGCTTGCGCCTTGGGCTCGTCGAACAGGAGCCGCAGCTTCCCGCGGCGGAAACTCTGCAAGACAGTCTGCTGCTGCGAGCCAAGGCCTGCGCGGCCTGGAGCGACGGGGCGCCGGCCGATGAGCGCGAGCACTGGCGCCTGGAGTCGCGCCTCGAGGAATATCTGCACCGCTTCGGTCTTACCGGCGCCACTTCACCGGCGGGTTGCTCGGGTGGAGAGCGCAAGCGCGCCGCGCTTGCCCTGGCGCTGGCGTTACAGCCCGGTCTGCTGCTGCTCGATGAGCCCACCAATCATCTCGATATCGAAGCCATCGAACGACTGGAGGAGCTGCTGCTCAAGGTGCCTGCCGCCATTGTCATCACCCACGATCGCGCCTTCCTCGATCGGGTCACCACGCGCATCATCGAGCTGGACCGTGGCGTGCTGCGCTCCTACCCCGGCAGCTTCGCGGCCTACGAGCAGCGCAAGGACGAGGAGCTCGCGGCGGAGGCCACCGCGCGGCGCCGTTTCGAGAAGTTCTGGCAGCAGGAAGAGGTCTGGATCCGCAAAGGCGTCGAAGCCCGCCGCACGCGCAACGAAGGACGCGTGCGCCGTCTGGAGCAGTTGCGCCGCGAGCGCGCTACGCGCCGCGACCGGCTCGGAAACATTCGCTTCGCTCTCAATGCCGGTGAGCGATCCGGCGATCTGGTGGCCGAGCTCGATGGGGTGAGCAAACGCTTCGCAGCCCGACCGCTCATCGAAGGTCTCTCGATGCGAATCATGCGTGGTGATCGCATCGGGCTCATCGGCCCGAACGGCGCTGGAAAATCGACCCTGATCCGTCTCATTCTCGGCGAGCTCGCACCGGACGCCGGCACGGTGCGCCTCGGAACCCGCTTGAACATCGCCTACTTCGACCAGCTGCGAGCCCAACTCGATCCAGGCGCGACCCTCGCCGATGCCATCAGTCCCGGCTCGGACTGGGTGCAGCTCGGCAGCGAGCGCAAGCACATCGTGAGCTACCTGGGGGAGTTTCTGTTTCCCGCGCAGCGCGCGAAGTCCCCGATCAGCATGCTCTCCGGCGGCGAGCGAAACCGTCTGCTGCTCGCGCGCCTGTTCGCGCAACCTGCAAACCTGGTCATATTGGATGAGCCGACCAACGATCTGGACATCGAATCCCTGGAGCTACTCGAGGAGCGGCTGCAGGACTACCAGGGGACGCTGCTGCTGGTGAGTCACGACCGGCGCTTTCTCGACAATGTCGTCACTCAAACGCTGGCCGCGGAAGGAAATGGGCTATGGCGCGAGTACGCCGGCGGTTACAGCGACTACCTGCAGCAGCGGCCGCCGACGCCGGTCGGCCGTGCAACGAGACCGGCGAGACCCCCGCGCGGCATGCCGCGCGCGGCCGCTCGGCGGGTGAAACTGCCGTCAAGACGCGCACGCGCCTGAGCTACAAGCAGGAGCGCGAGCTGGCGGCTCTGCCCGAGGAGATCGAATCGCTGGAGCGCGAGCAAACTGAGCTCACCGCGCGCATGAGCGAACCGGATTACCACCGACTGGGGGCGAGCGGCTACGAGGCGACCGTAAACGGCTCGCGGAGCTCGAAGAGCTGCTGCTGGAAAGGTTCGCGCGGTGGGAATCGCTCGAGGACCAGCGCGCACGGTCAGCCTAGCCAGCAACGCACATCAGGCCCGAAGGCCGGTTGTATTGCCGACCGTCAGATCGACTTGACCTCACCGCCATCCATCCGCACGGTCGTTCCAGTCATCCAGCGAGCCGCCGGCGAAACCAGAAAAGCCATCAGTTCGGCAATATCCTCGGGTTCGCCATAGCGCGTGATCCCGACTTCACGCGGAAATCTCTGCGTCGCTTCCTCGACCGTCATGTTGTGCAGCGGTGCCCAGTGCTCGAGATAGGAGCGCCGACGCCCGGTCATCACGGGCCCGGGCAGTACGCTGTTCACCTGTACGTCGTCCGTGATTCCGCGGTCGGAAAAGGCTTTCGCAAGCGCAATGATCGCTGCATTGATCGTGCCGACTGCCGCGTAGGGGGCTTTCGGGAAGAGCGCGGAATTCCCGGAGATAAACACAACAGAGCCCCTGGTCGCCTTCAACGCGGGCCAGGCCGCCACGGTCAGACGGCGGGCACCGTGCAGCTTAAGCGCCATTCCGGCATCCCACTGCTCGTCTGTCATCTCCAGCAGGTCGATTTGAGGAACGGCCCCGGCGATGTTGAGCAGCGCGTCGATGCGCCCGGAAGCCGCGAGTGTTTGCTCAACAATTTTCTTTGCCGACGAGCGCTCGGCCAGGTCAAGATCAATGATCAGGGGCTCGGCACCGCCGTCTTTGACGGCCGCGGCGCTCTCTTCGAGCTTGGCCCGATTGCGTGCAACCAGGACGACCGAGCCGAAGTCCCTCGCGAGGCGCACCGCCGTGGAGAAGCCGATACCCTGACTGGCGCCGGTAACGATGGCTACTCTTTTGGGCATATCCTTATCTCCCGGGTATTTGCACGTGCGGGGATGGGTGGAGGAGTGTATTTCCGCGTATTTACTCCTGCAAACCACAGGGAGGAGCGCACGGCGAAAGCGCGAGTGCAGCATGCGGCGGCCGTCGGCGTCGCCGAGCACGGTAACTCGGCGGTGCTCGTCACTGTCGCGCCCGGCGGCGAGCTCCTCGATCGCCGGCGCATCGACCTCACCCATCGGTCTGCCGACGCACCCGCATCACCACGAAGGGTCGTGGGCGGTGGGCCGTTACCTGAACAGCCCGTGGGCGCGGGCGATTTCGCTCGCCGACGCCGTGGCGCTCGTCGAGCGCGTGCGCGAGTCCGCCGCGCGCGGCGCGCGCGAGAGCCTCGAGGCGCTGGCCGCGGCGGTGCCCGTGCCGATTGCGAGCATCGCGATCCGCGTGTGCCCCAGAGCTTCCGCCGACGACCGAGGAGCGGATCGCCGACAATCGCGCGCAGAACGTCGCCGACTCCGTCATGTATCGCGAGGCCCTGGCCCAGGCAGCCAGGGCCGATCGATCGGGCCGCCCTGGCAGGCTAAACACAAGCTTGCAGCCGCTGCCGCTCTTGCGGTGGGAGCGCGCCGGTGACCAGGGCAGGAACCCCCGAAGTACTGTCAAATAGCCGGCCCATCAGGCAAGCCTCGGTCTGAGAGCGCGTACGTCACGCGAGGACACCGCGCCGAGAAGCTGATCGCTTTCGTCCGTGATGGGCAGCGCTCTAAAGTCGTAGCGCTCGAACAGCATCCTGGCCTCCCGCAGAGTTGCGTCCTTCGGAAGCGCGATCACGTGTTCCGTCATGATATCGGCAAGCGTCTGACCCGCTTCGGCGGCGACGATCTCGCGAATATCCACCACGCCCTTCAGCGCTCCCGCTGCATCGGTTACGTAGACGTACATCACCACGTCCTTGCCGGTTGCCAGCTCACGATAGCGATCGAGGACTTCTGTGGCGGGTGTCGTTGCCGGCAGCCGGATGAGCTTGGGCGACGCGTAGAGCAGAATCTGCTCGTTGTGCTCACCGATGATGTGCTCCACCTTGGATGATTTGTCCTGGTCGATGAGCTTCAGGATCGCACCGGCCTCGTCACGCGGCAGTATCGCGAGAATATCCGCCGCCTGGGCGGGACTCATCTCGTTGATCAACATGGCGGCGCGCTCCTTCTCGATGGCATGGATCAACTGCCGCTGCACTCGCGGTTCGATCTCTTCGAGCGCGTCGGACGCCTGCTCAGGGTCAAGTGCGTTAAACAGCGCGACGCGCTGCCCGCCCTCGAGCTCCTCGAGGATGTCTGCCAGATCTACGGGATGGATCTCCTTGAGCTCGGCCTTGGGAACTTTGAGTTTGATGTTGCCGGCGAAGCTGCCCAGCTGTTCGGGGAGCGGCTGCACATAGAGCCAGGAAACCCGATTCTCCTTGTTGCGCTCGGCGAGCAGCTTCGCCAGCTTGTGGAGGCCGAGTCGGCGCAGCGCTCGGTAGCGGCTGTAGTCGACTTCTGCGGCGTATAGCTTGCCGTTCTGGAAGGCAAGCTTCACGTCGTAGACCACCTCAACGTCGTGGTCATCCATGTCGATAATTTTTTTGTCGAGTATGTGATCGTGCAACAGGATCAGATGCTCCTGCGGAGCTCGCTCGAACTGCGCGACGCTGTCCACGGCGATGTCGAGCACGACTTCGTGATTGGAGATGAGCAGGACCTTGTCCCAAGGAACCGTCAACGCGGGGTAACCGTAGGGTCGGTCGACCACCACCTGCGTGACTTCGGGTAGTTTGCCGGTCTCAATGATTGCAAGATCGCTCAAGCGCCCAATCCGCTTGGTTTTGGCGAATACGCGCCTGCCGAGGATCTCACTCAGAAAGAACTCGTGCTCGAGGACGGTGACCACGGGCCTATCCTTGCATCACGATCAGGACGAATTTGTAAATCATCAGCGCGACCAGGGCCAGGAGGTACACCCTGAGTACCAGCAGCGACAGTCGCACAGCTCCCGACATCTCAATGCGCGGCTCGCGATAGCGCGCATTGATGGCGCGGATCTTGACGAGCAGGGTTCGGAAAGCACTCATGCGGGCACACTCATCTTAAGAGGTTGGGAAATAGCACCGAAAAGCCGTACATCGTCGACAGGATGATGATCGAGATGACAATGAACCCGCCAATCAGGTTCTGGAACGGTGTGTTGCAGCGCTCCCCCATGGTCTTGCGGTCGTTGAGCAGCAGGATCAAGAACACCAGCGCCGCGGGCAGGAGCGTCACGGCAATCACCTGCACGAACAGGGTGATCAGCACCAGGGGCGCCCTGGGAATCAGCACCACCAGGCCCGCGGTCACCAGCATCAGAAAGTAGGTCGCGTAGAACCACGGCGCCTGGCGAATCTTGGTATTGAGCGAATGCGCCCAGCCGAAGATCTCCCCGAAAGCCCACGAGCTTGCGAGCGAGATGCAGATGGCGCCCAGCAGACCCGCGTCAAACAGGCCAATGGCAAGAAAAGTTCCAACGTAGCGGTCCGTCTTCATCAGCTCGTGAGCGGCCTGGGCGGCATCGTCGATGTCGATGCCGGGCAGCACGGTCCCGGTCACGATCACGATGAATACGGCGACCAGGACGGTAATGATCGAGCCGAGCAGCGTGTCGAAACGACCCCAGGGAATGTCCTTCTCGAGCATGCCCTTATCGACGACCGCGCTTTGCTGGAAGAACAGCATCCAGGGGGCGATCGTTGTCCCGATGTTCGCCATAAGGAAAAAGAACAACTGCCCGTCGAATCCTCCGGCGAAGTTCGGAATCAAACCCTGGTGGATGACGTCTCGAACGGACGGGTGGACGAGAAACGCACCCGGGATGTAGACCAGGTTCAAGGCGCAGAAGAGCAGCGCCAGCTTTTCGAACGTCCAATACCGCCCGTTCAGCACAATTACGGCCATCAGTAGAATGACCCCGATGACCGTGATCCACGGGGGCACGCCAAAAATGGCGAGCGCAGCCGTCATGCCGACGAACTCGGTGACCAGCGTCAGCCAGTCGACGATCATCAGATCCAGTAGCGAAAACCAGCCCCAGAAGGCTCCGAAGCCGTCGAAGATCGCCTCGGCGTGTCCGCGCTTGGTGACAGCGCCGAGACGCACCGTCATCTCCTGGACGTAGTAAGCGACCGGAACCAGCAGCAGCAGAAACCAGATCAGGTGGTAGCCGTACTTCGCGCCCGTCGCCGCGTAGGTTGTGATGCCGCCCGCGTCGTTGTCAGCGACCATGACGACCAGCCCGGGGCCGGCGATGACCAGGTAGAGTCCGACCGCCTTCCACGCCTTGCGAAGCGGGTAATAGAGCTTTGCGAAAAGATTCACTGCCTCTGCCTTACGTCACGCGTGAATACCCCAGAAGGGTCAAAACGCCGAGCGCGGCGTAGATCGCCGCCGCGATGACGCGCACCACCTGCAACGGGACCCATTTCGTCGCGCGTTCGGCAAACAAGACCGTCGGGACGTTGACGATCATCATCCCCAGCGTGGTACCGGCTACCACGGCGCTCAGATCGTTGTACTTGGCGGCGAGCGCCAGGGCGAGGATCTGGGTCTTGTCGCCCATTTCGGCGAGAAAGAACGTCACGGCCGTCAAGACGAACACGCCGTAGGCGCCGCGCTCTTTGACGTCTTCGTCCATCTTGTCTGGAATCAACGCCCAGGCCGCGACCGCGAGGAAGGAAATGCCCAGCACCCAGCGCAAGAACTGCGGGCTGATGAGCTTTCCGGCCCATTCCCCGACCCAGCAGGCGCCCAGGTGATTCAGGAGAGTGGCCACAAAGACCCCGGCGATGATCGGCATGGGCCTGCGCAGCCGGGTGGCGAGAATCAGGGAAAGCAGCTGGGTCTTGTCACCCAGCTCGCCGACCGCAACCGAAGCGGTGGAAATCAGGAAGGCTTCCATTTGAGGAGCTCCGGGGTCGGACGAGTCTTTGACCACTGACACACGACCCCCGTCCAACCCAGGACCAGGCCATGCGTCAAAGGTCTCGCCAGACCGAGCGGTTGAACGCGCCACAGCCCCGAAGGCCAAGTGTGTTGACGCGTCCCCCTTCTGTGCGAAGGGCGGCTACTCCCCAATGAACCCCAGGAAGCGTACCGGCTCCCAGGAATCTCGTCTATCACTTTGGCGGCGGTCCTCCTGGCTTCGCGCGGAGTTCGTTCATATACTATAGAGGGGTATACAATATCGAGAAACTTAATGAGCCAAACGACCCGTGAGAAAACCAAGCTGCTGAACCGGATACGTCGTATTCGAGGCCAAGTCGAAGCCATCGAGCGCGCGCTGGAAGCGGAGATCGGCTGTGCCGATGTATTGCAGCGGATTACCAGCTGTCGCGGCGCTATCAACGGCCTGCTGGGCGAAGTCCTGCAGGATCTTGTCAGGACTAATTTTTCCGGCACGCCCGCCAATGTCGAGGCCAGCGAACAGCTCCTGGACGTTGTTCGCAGCTATTTCAAGTAGCGAAAAAGCGAGCGCAAGCCCTGGGCGTAATCGCGCTGTACGTCGGGTCTGCAGGCCATTGAGGCGTGCTCAAGTGGAAACGATAAGCGCGGTATACTCCCCGCCGGCCGACAACAAGCGGGCGCGGTGCTCACGAGCAACCCTCGCCTGCAAGTGATTCCCCGGGGGATGCCGCGATGAACGTTTCTGCTGGTTCATCCCAGATATCCGAGAAGCAGCGCTCCGTTTATGCGGATATCCTCTCGCAAGCCGTCACCGGCGAGTTGATTGGCATGGCCAATTACGCGGCGATGGTTCGTCTCAGCAGCGACATCGCCGGTCAGCAGGACGCGCTGCAGCGGGCGATGACCGAACTGGCCCATTCCGAAATGTTCACTCGCGCGGCACGCGAACTCGGCGTCACTCCCATCGTGAATCCCGAGGCGCCGTACTGGCGCCGCATCCGCGAGAGTTTTCTTCGCTACGCTGATGCGGGCGATTCGATTGCCTGTCTGCTCATCCAGGAGGTCATGCTGGAGTCATTCGCGGTCTCGCTGTATCACGCCGTAGGAGAGGTCCCCTACCGACCGCTGGCAATCGTGTTTCGCGCCGTCGGTGACCAGGAGGAAGGTCACGTCGATCACGCGATCGAGGAATTACAGGCGGCGCTCGCCGCGGATCGCGACGGCTTCGAGGAAAAGCTGGAGAAGCTGCACGATGAAGTCATGACGACCCTGGCGGAGATGCTGGCAGCGAGAGACTCCGTCGGACATTGCGGGCTCTGTCACGGCGAGTGTGTCAAAGGCTCTCTGCAGGAAGTCGGGCTGGATCGTGCAACGCTTCGCGGCCTGGCACTCAACCATTACCTGCGCGCCCTGGATCGGATTGGCGTGCGCGGGGAACGCAGCCTGACATGGGTAGCGCGCCTGCCGGTGTGAGCGCCTTCCCGACAGCCGCGGTCGCGGCCCTGGGACATCAGGAGAGCTGGAGTCAACTCGCCGCCATAGTGCGCGCGCTGCGTACGCCGGCGAGGGCAGCGCTCACGGACGCCGAGCTGCGGGAAATCGTACCCTGGATCCCGCCGCGAACCGTCAGCAGGCTCGCCTTCGCCGCAGCCCCTGACGCCCCCGCCGTCGGCGGCATATATATCGACACTTTCATCACACCCGACGAGCTGGCACTGGGACCCACGCGGCTGGTGCTCGAGAAGGTCCGCGATGGAATCCGCGCGGCGCGCCGCGAGGGCGTGCGCCTGGCCACCTTCGGGGGTTTCACGTCAATCCTGCTGGAAGGCCTGGCTGTCGAGTCCGACGGTGACCTGGCCCTCACGACCGGCAACAGCCTCACGGCGGCATTGATCGTGCGCGGCGTCGAGCGCGCCGTCGAGCTTTTAGGCCGGCGCCTGCAGACCGAGACGCTGCTGGTAATCGGCGCCACCGGCGACGTCGGTTCGGCATGCGCGCGGTGCTTCGCCGGGCGGACACGCCGCCTGCTGCTCGCGGCGCGCAACCGGGTGCGTCTGGACCGGGAAGCGCAGCAGCTGCGGCAGCTCGGGCCGGTGGATGCTTCGACCGATGTAACCGAACTACTGGCACAGGCGAGCGTCGTCGTTGCGGTCGCCAGCACGGCCGAAGGCGCCTTTGCGCTGGCAGCCTGTGCGCCCGAGGCGGTGGTGTGTGACGCGGGGTATCCCAAGAACATCCGCGTCGCACCCGGAGAGGTGGGAGGCCGGCGCGTGTTTTGGGGCGGCATGGGGGTTCTGGCCGGCGGCTTGAAGAGCCACGACGGCGTGCTCGAGCAGTTCTATCGGTTTCCCGTCGCCAACGCCGGGCATGGCTGTGTGCTGGAAGGCATGGTGCTCGCGATGGCCGGCAGGTTCGAACCGTTCTCGACCGGCCGCGGGCGGATCACGCCCCCCCGGGTGGATGAAATGTGGACTCTCGCGGGCCGGTGCGGTGTGTCGCTGGCGCCGCTGTTCGACGGCGCGGGAGTGTGGGCCGAGGAACTCGCGGCGTGATCCTGCGCGAAGCCACCGCCGCAGACTGGCCCCAGATAAGCGAGTTCTTCCTCAACACGCCCCTGCAGTCGGGCACCTCATTTGTCCTCGACCGTCGCCCCGACTTCGGCGCACTGCCGGCGCTGCGCGGCAGCTTTCGCACCTTCCTCGTATTCCAGGACCACCGCCTGGCGGGCACCGTGACCGCGCTGTGGCGTCCGGCCGCCAGCGGTGCGCGCGTCGTCACGGTCGGCGAGGTGATTGATCTGCGAGTCGCGCCCTGGGCGCGCGGTGGACGGGCGGTGTTCCACCTGCTTCATGCGGCCTACGACGTGTTCGTTGCCGAGCGCGTCGAGTGGATATTCTGTCTGATCGGCAAGCACAATCGGGCGACCAGTCCGCTGGTGGCCCGGAGCACCGGGTTGCCGCCGCTCGAGCCGCTCGAGGATTTCGCGAGTGTGAATTTCGTGGCCGGACGAGTCCCCCGGTTCGTGGCGGCGAAGGGTGTGACCGTGCGAATGGCGGAAGCCTCCGATGCTGCGCTGGTCACCGACGCCTGGAAGGCGGAGCAAGCGAGGGAGCGCTTCGCGCCACCGGACACGCTCACCTGGCCCGATCCGGCTGGCCGTCATCGCGCCTGGCTTGCTTTCGAGCCGGATGGCACACCCTGTGGCGCGCTGGTCGCCTGGGACGGAGGCTCGGTCCGGCGTGTGCGGATCGTGCGCTACCGGGCCGCGGATCATCCCGTTCGGGTCGTGATCGCCATCGCCGCTTTGCTCGGTGTGACCAACCCGCTGCCGGCACCGGGGGAGGTACTGGGTCTGTGGGCCAGCCGCACGATCGCCATCCGCCACGGCGACGGTCGCACACTGCGGGCGCTGCTGGAAGCGGCTCTGAGCGCTGCGGCGGCAGCGGCCCAAAGCGTGTTGCAAATCAACCTCCATGGCCGCGACCCCCTGCTCGGCCGATTGCCGCCGTATCCGCGCTCGACCCACTGGAGCACGCTCTATGGCGGCCGGTGCGATGGCAGCCCGCTGCCGGCCGGCGCCCTTTCCGAGCGCTACCATGCCGACCTCGCCAGCGTCTGACCTTCGATCGCCACCGGTGCCCTACGGCGGCCGGCTGATGTTCACGCAATCGTGGGAGGATCCGGCGTGTGACCTGGCAGCGTTACGACCGAGACCGGGTGAAACCATTCTCGCGATCACTTCCGGTTGCGACAATGTGCTCGGCTTCCTGTTGACGGATCCCCGGAGAGTCATTGCCGTCGACCTCAATCCCGCTCAGGGATACCTCCTGGAGTTGAAGCAGGCCGCGTTCCGTAGCCTGGCTCATGCAGACATGCTGGCTCTGTTGGGTGTCAGGGCCAGCAGGGAGCGCGCGCGACTCCTGCGAAGCCTGCGCCGGGACCTCAGCCCAGTCGCGCTGCAGTTCTGGGAAGCGCGCCAGGAGTTGTTCGAGCGCGGGCTCCTCACAAGCGGCGGATTCGAGCACTATTACGCGATGCTGCGCGCGCTGCTGCGGATTGTGATCGGTCGTCGCCGACTCGAGCAGCTGTTCACGCTGCCTGCCGACAGGCAGCGCGACTTCTACTTCGAGCACTGGGACACGTGGCGCTGGCGCACCCTCATTCGTATCGCCTGCAGCAAGTACGTGCTCGGCAAGCGCCTCGACCCGTCGTGGTTCGCTCACGCGGAAGTCGCCTCCTTCGGCAAGCACTTCGCGCAGCTCGCAGAGCACGTGGTTGCTGATCTGCCGGCGCGCTCGAACTACTTCCTGGCGCAGCTGTGTCTGGGCCGCTACCTGGATGAGGACACGGTCCCGGACTATCTGCGACGGGAGAATTTCCACACGATCCGTCAACGCCTGGAGCGCGTCACGATGGTGACCGCGGACATTGGTGCGGCCGTCGCAGCGCTGCCACCGCAGTCCGTCGACTGCTTCGCGCTCTCCAATGTATTTGAATACAGTGCGCGTGAGCTCTTCGACCGGACGCGGGCGGCGCTGGTGCGGGTTGCCCGACCCGGCGCCCGATTTGCGCTGCGCAACCTGCTTGCACCGCGCCGACTGGCAGACGATCCGGCGTTCACGGTCGACACGGCGCTGAGCAATCGGCTCCGCGATGCCGACCGCGGCTTCATCTATTCAAGGTTCGAAGCGGCGATACTCGCGAAGGCTGCAACCTGATCCCGGGTCAGCTCCCGAGCGCTGCGCAACGGGTTCTGCTCGAGCGTCAAGCGCGGGCCACCCCACAGCCGCAGATAATTCCGAAAGAATCCGATGCGAACGGACCCTGCCGGCGTGAAGTGCGGCAGGTGTGACCAGGGTATGCGCGGGTTCTGGTGATGGGCGAGGTGCAGATTGAAGTTCAGGTACACGGGCCTCAGCCACAACGGCATCCTGAGATTGTGCGCGCCATTGACGATATCGCGCCGGCTGAATGCGTGATTTACGTAGTTTTGCGAGGACCAGACGAAGCCGTGAATGACGAACAGGATCAGCCACGATGACAATCGCAGGTGCAGACCCCAGATCATAGCGATCTGGAACAGCAGCGCCAGCCAGCTCTCAGCGCGAATCGCCGCGAGTTTTCTACCGCGATTGCTGCCCTCCAGGAAGCCGGCGATCTCGGTGTGCCGCTGGAAGAAACCGCGGTACACAAGAGAAGGCGCCACAGCGAACAGCAGGACCGAAAGCCACAGTGACAGGTAGCCAAGCCCGCTCATCATGAGGTAAAGATTGGCGCTGCGCTTCCACTTGACCTGAGATTGCACGTACAAGTCCCACATCTCGATATCGGTGCGGTTCTTGCGGTGATGCCGCAGGTGGCAGTGTTTGAAGAACGTGAACGAGACGACAAACAGGGTGCAGAGCCAGCGCCCCAGCAGATCGTTCCACCGCGCACGCGGCAGCAGCATGTTGTGTTCCGCTTCGTGGATCAGGGAGTAGATGGGAATCATGATCACGGCGAACAGCGCTCCGCAGACCAGCACTCCCGCGAGGCTTGCCGCTTGGGACGCCGCATACAAGAGGATAAAGTACAGGGCCGAGCAGATAACGACGGCAACCAGATTGGCAAACACCGGGACGGGATAGCGCCGGTCACTGTTCGTATTCATGGGGCGGGGCCTCGCTTGCGATGATGTCACAACCCGGTTCCACGCGCTGGCTGGCGCGGCTCAGCCGCTTCTGCGCGCGACACGCGCTCGCAGTGCTCGCCGCCTGGTCACTGGCAGTCGCCCTGGCGTCAGTGGGCGCAACCCGACTGCCGGCACTGCTTTTCAGCGGCTCCGGCGACATCCCCGACAGCCCGTCCCTGCGCATCGACCATCTCCTGCGGGTCGAGTTCGCCGACCCCTATGCCCAACTGCTCGTCCTGGCGCTGCGTTCCGCCGCGCTTGATCGCGACCCGGGAGCCGCGGCCACGCTCGACGCGGCGCTCGCCGCGCGCCTGCGGGCAAGCCCGCTGGTCGAGCGCGTAGCGGTCGATGAGGAGATACCGGACAGGCGGATGCTGCCGCTGCCCGGCACGGGTCACGTCGCCCTGATCAGCCTGAAGGCTGCCGACATACGCGAAGCGGAGCAGGCGATCCCGCGGCTGCGCGCCGCGGTCGAACCGTTGTTGCGGACCGCGAAAACTCGAGATCCGGACCTGCAGTGGGCAACGACGGGTCGAGCCGCCCTCACCTACGATCTCAATCGGTTCAATGCCGAGGATACGACCAGGGCCGAGGTTCGTGCCCTTCCGCTGACACTGCTGATATTGATCCTCGCGTTCGGCTCGCTGGTCGCAGCTGGGGTGCCGTTGGTGATGGGACTGGCCAGCACGACCCTGACGCTGGGGCTCGTGTTTCTGGTGGCACAGTCGGTCATCCTTTCGAACCTGGTGCAGAACGTCGCCAGCATGGTCGGGCTGGCGGTCGGCATCGACTACAGCCTCTTTGTGATTCACCGTTACCGCCAGGAACTGCAGCGCCTGTCGGTGCAGCAGCCGGCGGCCGATCCTTTCCAGCGTCAGCAGATGGCGCTCGAGGAGGCGATGGCCACCGCCGGCGCGACGGTTGTCGTCAGCGGGGTGGCGGTCCTCATCGGCATGTGCGGACTACTGCTCACACCCCTGATGGAAACGCGCTCGCTCGGGTTCGGTGGCTGCGTCGTCGTCGCCATGGCGGTGCTCGCTTGCCTGACCCTGCTGCCGGCGTTGTTGACACTGCTCGGCCCCACTCTGCTCGAATGGCCGGCCATCCTCTCGCGCGAGTTGCGCGGGGAACGAGCGCGGCAACGCTGGGGACAATGGGCCGATGCCGTCATGCGTTATCCGGCAACCGGAGCCATCGCGAGTCTCGCCGCGCTGCTGCTGCTCGCATGGCCTGGCCTGCAGACGCGCTTTGGTTTTCCGGAAGCGGCATTTCTCCCGACGGAGCTTGAATTCACGCGGGGGATGGAGTTGCTGCGCGCGATGAACCTGAAGGGACTGCTGTCACCGCTGACGATCGTGCTGACGGACACCACCGGACATCCGGCGCTCAGCGCCCAGCGGGTGCCCGCGCTGCTCGCGTTCTCGGCGCGGCTGCGACGCGATAAGCGAGTCGCCTTTGCCCAGGGGCCGGTGGACCTGGCCGATGACTGGCCGGCGGCCCGCTACGAGGCGCTCTATGCGGACGTCGATGCGGCGTTCGCGACGGTGCCGTACCTGCGCGGCTTCGTCAGTCACGACCAGAAGCGCATCCTGGTTCAGGTATTCCCCACCCGGGACTGCACGCTCGAGGACACCAAGGCGCTGGCCCGCGCGATTCCAGCGTGGATGCACATACCCGGAATGCGCATCGACCTCGGTGGCCAACCCGTCTATTACAACGATTTCGATGTTGCGATGAAGGCAGCCTACGGTCGCAGCATCGGGTTTGTCCTGTTCATCACGTGCCTCGTGTTATTGCTGGTTTTTCGCGCGCCGCTCGTGGCGGTCAAGGCGCTCGCGCTGAACGCGCTCTCGGTGCTCGCCGGCTACGGCGTCGTGGTGTGGATCTTCCAGGAGGGGCATGGGTCTGCGTGGCTCGGTGTGTCAGCGCCAACCGGGGTCGTGCCGCTGACGATTCCTCTGCTGATCTTCTGCATCCTGTTCGGTCTGAGCATGGACTATGAGGTGTTCCTGCTCAGTCGGGCGCGGGCGGCCTTTGAGCGCACGGGGGACAATACGGCCAGTGTGCGTGAAGCCCTGGCTGATACCGGTTCCGTGATCACCAGTGCCGCGCTCATCATGGTTGCGGTGTTCGGTGCATTCGCGTTCGCCCGCGTCGTCCTGGTGCAGATGCTGGGCGTTGGTCTGGCCGCGGCAGTGCTCGTGGATGCCACCGTTATCCGCTGTCTGCTGGGTCCGGCACTCATGCGAGTAGCCGGTGTCTGGAATTGGTGGCCGCAGACCAGGAAACGGTGACCCTGGCCCAATTGTGGCGTCGTCTTTTGTCCGCCGTTCCCGATTACTTGCTACAACGATAGCCAGGAGGCGCCGCGATATGCGGCCGGTGAGTCGCCGGGAACGCCGGTGTTAGATCGAGCGCACGGTTCCCGCGGCAAAACAACTGCCAACACTGTCGAAGAATCTGACAACTCTCCCGGACTTCCAGCCGGGCTGTGTTGGCAAGCACATGATAATGAGAGGTTAAGCTGCAGCGGCACGGTAATTGCACCCTGCTTCAGACCACGAAAACCGACGCTCGTACCCGATCCTGCGTTTTGTGCGGCGCAGCGCCGGGGGCGAATCGGCAGGGAGTCTCGATGAAGGTTTCGCATCGCCACCATGTCTGTCTGTGGGCCGCGGCAGCGGCTCTTGCCCCCGGGCTGGCGCTCGCCGTACCGAGTGTGACTTCGGCCGACGTCACCCTGGTGGATCCGGTCAACGGCACGTTTGGTCCCCAGACGGTTGTCGCCGGGAGTTCGATCAACGCCGGGGACGGCAGCACCATCGGCAGCGTTTTGCTATCCGGGCCGCCCGACGAGTCGATCGGCGTCGGCCTCACCTCGCTCGTCTACAACGTCCAAGGCGGTCTCCTGCCGTGCTCGATCGCCGGCTGGTCGTGCACCGGGTACGGCGCAGGCGCCGATTACACGTTCGATCTCTCGTTCTCGGATACCGGGGACTTCGTGCAGAGCATCAACGTTGTGCTGGACAACACCGTTTATGCGGCCGGGTCGGGGGTGTCTCTGGATTCCACCGGCACGATCGTCACGATGGATGTCGGCGACGGGGACCTTGGGGTCGTCAACAATAGCGACGGCTCGCTTGACTTCGGCAGTGTCGAAGTGGACCTGACGATCGGCAACAATGGAAACAACGGCGGCAACGGCGGCAACGGCGGGGCAATTCGGTTCCCGAGCCCGCCTCGGGAGCTTTGCTCGGCATCGGACTGGCGCTGGCCGGCATGTTCAGACGGCGCCGCCGCTAGTCCAAGCGCGGAAAGTCGAGGCCCGGACCGGGCGTGGGGAGGGGTACATGCATCGCAGAGAATTTCTGTCCACCAGCGCGGGTGCGGCCGCTGCGCTTGCGGTGACGACACAGGCATCCGTTCTATGCAAAGCCGCGTCGCAGGGGACAACGCCCGCGCAAGGCTTGAGCCGAGCGCGTTTCGAGGCGTGGCTCAATACCAGTTTCAGTGTTCGGCCGCCGGGGGCACTGCGCTCGCGGCGCATGAAGCTGGTCGCCGTCGAGGATGGCCCGAGCGCGCCGGGACTTGAGCAGTTCCACGTCCTGTTCCGGGGGACCGGCGCGGCTACGACGGGCTTCTGCAGATTGCGTCACGACTCCCGCTCGGTGCTGTCGTTGCATCTCGAGGCAGCTGCCGGAGAGTCGCAGGGACTCGCGCGCGCGACTTTCAACCTGATCACGGCCGAGCGGGGAGCGGCCTAGGCCGCACCGGGGAGAGCCAACGTGAGTAACCAATTCATTTCGGAAATCCGTCTGGTTTCTTTCGAGTTTCCGCCCAAGGGCTGGGCGTTCTGCGATGGGCAGATCCTGTCGATCCAGCAGAACACGGCGCTGTTCTCCCTGATCGGCACCTTCTACGGCGGCAACGGCACCACCAACTTCGCCCTGCCGAATCTGCAGGGGCGCGTTCCGATCCATATGGGCCCCGAATTCCCGCTCGGTGAGCCGGGCGGCGAGGAGACGCACACCCTGGATCAGGCCGAGATGCCGGCTCACAATCATCTCTACGGCTCGCTCAATCAGGCCACTTCCATGGCCCCGGGCGGCAACGCGTTCGCCGCCAAGCCCCGATTTGGCGTGAGCCGCTACGCGCCCCCGGGGAGCCCGCTGATGATCAACGACGGGACCGCGGCCACCGGCGGCTCACAACCGCACTCGAACCTGCAGCCGTACCTGACGCTGAACTTCATCATCGCCCTGCAGGGCATTTTCCCGAGTCGTAACTGAGCGAGATCGGCCAGGAGAAACCTCATGTCGAATCCGTACGTCGGGGAAATTCGCCTCTTTGCCGGCAACTTTGCGCCACTAGACTGGTTCCTATGCGACGGCAGACTGGTGCCGATCGAAGAGAACACTGTGCTGTTCGATCTCATCGGCACGACCTACGGCGGGGACGGGGTGAACACGTTCCAGTTGCCGGATCTTCGCGGCCGGGTGCCGGTACATCAGGGAAACGGATTCGTCATCGGGGAGTTCGCTGGCAGCGAGACGGTGTCCCTCAACGTGCTGCAGCTCCCGGCGCACGTGCACCACGAAGTGGGCAATGGCAGCGCCACAGCGAGTCCCGCGGGCAACGTGCTCGCCAATCCGTCCGGCAACGCCATCTTCACGACCGACCCGCCGAGCACGCCGCTCGCGGGCAACATGCCCCAGGGCGGCAGCCTGCCGCACAACAACCTGCAGCCCTTCGTCTGCGTGACCTACATCATTTCGGCATTCGGCATATTCCCGAGCCAGAGCTGAGGAGCCCCCATGGACCCTTTTGTTGCCGAGATCCGCATGTTCCCGTTCAACTTCGCGCCCCAGGGTTGGGCGACATGCGACGGGCAGATCCTGCCGATCTCGCAGAACACGGCGCTGTTCTCGTTGATCGGTACTCTCTATGGAGGTAACGGCACGAGCAACTTCGCCCTGCCGAACCTGCAGGGCCGCTGCGTCATGTCCCAGGGTTCCGGACTCGGCCTATCGACCCGGAACGTGGGCGACATCGGTGGCGAGGCGAACCACACGCTGCTGCTGACGGAAATCCCGGCGCACACTCACGTCCTCAACGTGAGCAACACCGCCGCGACGCTCACCAGCAACGACGGCAGCGATGCGATCGGAGCCGCCGCCACGCCCGCTTTCGGGCCCGCGGGCAACACCGTGCCGATGGGTGCCACGACCGGGGGCAGTGAGCCGCACAACAATATGCAGCCGTACCTCACGATCAATTTCTGCATCGCGCTGCAGGGAATCTTTCCGTCCCGCAGCTGAGTCGGCCTTACGGGGAGCACATGCTGCGAGCCGCGGCTGCCGGCGACGGCGCTTTTCTGCGTGCTCTTTACCTCGATACGCGGCGCGGCGAATTCGCCGCGTTACCGCTGCCGCCCGCACAGCTTCAGCAGCTCCTGCAGCTGCAGTTCACCGCTCAGTGCCGCCACTACGCAGCGCACTACCCGCGGGCCGAGCAGTACATCGTGCAACACGACGACGTGGCGGTCGGCCGGCTGCTGATCGACCGCGCGTCCGACGGCATCCGCATCGTGGACGTGAGTCTGCTGCGCACGTATCGCGGTCGTGGGCTGGGCACCGGGCTGGTGCGCGCGCTGCAGGGGGAGGCGGCCGCGCGGGGCGTCCCGTTGCGGCTCAGCGTTCGCCGCGACAATCCGGCTGCGCGGCTGTATGCGCGCCTGGGGTTTCTCGAGCTGGCGGCGGACGAGGTCTATCGGGAGCTGGAGTGGTCGGCGGAGGCTACGGGTTGAATACTGCCTCGTAGCGGTAGCCGTCGGCGTCGAGTCCGACGGGCACGATAAAGATGTCGGCCGTGCAGTCGCGGGTGATTGAACCGGTGGGTTCCCTGTTTGAGCGGGGTGGCGCGTGGACCGCGAAACGCCAGCGTGAACCCGCGACCGCGGGCGGCTCCCGGCCCGGACTGCGCAGTCACCGCAGCCAGATCGAGCATTACCTCGCCGGAGGCGCCCGCCACAGAGAAGCGCTCACCAACGAGCGCTGCGAACTCATCATATCCCGGCAACCGCGCAGACATGGTCATTACTCCTGCTTCGGGCATCTCTGGAACGTTGGACGCTTGGAAAAGCGACAAGCCATGCAGCCGTTTGACTGCGCAGTTTAAAGGAGCCCGCTTTCCGAGAAAAATGCAGAGTTCACCATTTTCACCGGCTGGCTCCGGCAAACGCCGGTTAGCCGTGCCCGCACCGCAAGCCGTGAGCTCTACTGAATGCGTTAGAACAAGATTACGCGCGCCTGCAGGGACGTGTTAGTGAGCTATTTTTGCGCCTGGGACACTGCTGGAGGTCGGATGTGCCGCCGGGCCGAGCTTGACTCGGCCGTCTGGCAGTGGAACTGCGATTGGTGCCACCACCACTTTCGCGACCCCGATGTGCGGCGTGATCCCGACCTTCCGTGCCGTAGAGGGCGACAAGTCCACGATGCGCCCCTTGACGTACGGACCTCGGTCTTCGATCTTGACGATGGCGCTCCTGCCGGTCTCAACGTCAGTAACCTTCGCCACTGTCCCCAGGGGAAGGGTCCTGCTTGCGGCGTTGGATCCGCGCGGATTCATGAGAGCCCCATCCGCCATGGGTTTACCAAAGAACTGGCGCGCGTAGTAGGAAGCCTTGCCTCGACGTTTGCGCGCGGAAAGGTCCGGTTTCGATGCCCCGGTGATGCGCTCTGGCGTATCCCGATGTTGACGCGCCGCCCTGGCCGTCCGGGGAACCGGGTACAGCGCGACGGCAAACGCGGCAATGAGCCCCAATGGGGTCGCTCCGGGAAAGCGCTTCACATCGTCTCCAAAAGGCAAGGGTGTCATAGATAAGGAGTTGGAACTGGATGGGGAGTTCCGCGCCTGCCGGGTGCTAGCGTCATTACCCACGCGAGCTAACAGGTGCCAGCGGATTACGCGTCGGTGGCCCCTGTCGGCCGGGTCCTACTTGCCAACAGTTAGAGCTGCGTTCGAGCCCGATGGCCGACGATCCATTTATGGGCTTCACTGCCGGTCGACAGGGATGGTTGCGTTTGGGATGGGGCGGGAACTGCAACCGGCGGGCGCCATCGCGCCATGCGTGAAGTACGCCGACCGACTGCACGCACGAAAACGTCGCTCCCTCGTGGTAATCTTCCTGCCGCTGAGCGCGGTCACGCTGGCGGAAGAGAATCAGCGAGCCACGGTGGAGGTGAGTCGTGTCGGCCCTTCTGTACGGGTTGTTTGCGTGTTACGCGGTGACGGGCAAGTGTGACCTTAGCGCCGATACCGCAGGTCGCGACATCGCAGTCTTCGCATCTTTGGAGGAGTGCCAGCGTTTCGGGTCGGCGTCTGCCCGACAGCCGCCAAGCGCGGAAGGGAAATGGGCGGTTGATGAAAGCCACTATTATCAGTGTATTGCTTTGACCCCCATGTCGACGGCAACGCTGGCGACGCCCCGTGTTGGACCCCGCTCCGTATACAAGACTACCGCCGAAGCGCTGCAGCGCGACTTCGCAACTGACCCTGACGCCCTGCAGCGCAAGATCGGCACGGCGATCATTGAGGTGAGCGGAACGGTCGATAGCGCGGTGAGTGGAAGCGGCGCCGCGCTGCAGTTGTCTGCTAACCGCTGGGACGTCACCGCGTGGCTTACGCCAGACGGAATCACCGCCGCCCGATCGATCGCAAAGCATGAACATGTCACTCTGCGTTGCGACAGGATCGGGACGCTCGTCGCCGCGGCGGGCAGACGCCGGGCGGTCGTCGAAGCCCGCGACTGCACACCAGTCAACCCCACTGGATAGGGACTGCCGCAGAACCGCGCCGCCAACCGGGGAGGCGGGGCAACCTGTACACGTTCCGCGCACCGCTAGTCGCGTCACCGTACGCTAACGCCAGATACATCTCCCACGCGACCCCCGACTTCGGCAACGCCCTGACGGGTCCAACGGGTTTCTTGCCGCGGATGCCTCTCTGATTTGCGCAGTAACAGTGCTAACTGTCTGATGTTGTTCCGAAAATTACCTCAGCGACTTCGCGGCATCTGACGCCCTGAATCCGCGAGACGCGGCCAGATGTATTGGACGCGTGGGTGTTCAGCCCTATCCTAGTCGCGGATCAGGGAGAAACACTTATGCGGCGACTTTTACTCGCGGTCGTCTCGGCCGCCTTGACGTGCTGTGCAGCACAGCCGCGCAAAGCAGAATCCCCGAAGGCGCCTGCCGCGGAATTGTCCCCTCCTCCGGGGTCTTCCGCGCGAGCACCCTACTCGTCAACTTACGAGGTACCGTCGAGCCCTGCGACTTTGATTCGTGGAGCGACGGTACTCACGGGGACCGGCACGCGTCTCGATGACACCGATGTGCTCATCGAGAACGGCCACATCAAGGCGGTTGGACCGAACCTGGCGGGACCGGCGGGCGCGCTGGTGATCGATGCGTCACATCGCTGGGTCACGCCTGGAATCATCGACATCCATTCCCACCTCGGCGTTTACGCAAGTCCGGGTGTCCGCGCTCAGGCCGACGGCAACGAGCTTACGAATCCGGTCACCCCCAACGTCTGGGCGGAACATTCGATCTGGCCGCAGGATCCGGGGTTTGAGAAAGCACTCGAGGGGGGCGTCACGACGCTGGAGATTCTTCCAGGCTCCGGCAACCTGATCGGTGGCCGCTCTGCCATTGTGAAGAACGTGCACGCCACAACCTATCAGGCCATGAAGTTTCCGGACGCTCCGTACGGACTGAAGATGGCGTGCGGGGAGAACCCGAAGCGCGTCTACGGCAGCAAGGGGCAGTTTCCGTCTACCTTGATGGGCGACGTAGCCGGCTATCGCCAGGCGTTCGCTGATGCACAGGACTACAAGAATCAGTGGGACAAGTACGATCGCGAGCGCGCCGAATACGAGAAAAAGAGGAGCGCGGAAGGCAGCAACATCCCCAAGGATCAGGGCGGCGAAAAGAAAGAGCTCACCCCGCCCGTACCGCCCAAACGCGATCTGAAACTGGAGACCCTGGTCGGCGTCCTCAAGGGTGACATCCGCGTACAGATGCACTGCTATCGTTCCGATCAGATGGCAACGATGCTCGATGTCGCCGATGAGTTTGGTTTCAAGATCGCCGCTTTCCACCACGCCGTCGAGGCCTACAAGATTGCCGACCTTCTGGCACAGCGCGGCGTGTGCGCCGCGATGTGGGCGGATTGGTGGGGCTTCAAGATGGAAGCCTACGACGGCATCCAGGAAAACATCGCCATCGTCGATGCCCCGGCCAACAGTTGCGCGATGCTGCACTCGGATTCCGAGGATGGAATTCAGCGCCTCAATCAGGAAGCGGCGAAGGCCATGGCGAGGGGCGTGCGCGTGGGGTTGAAGATACCGCCGGAGCGCGCCATCCGCTGGCTTACCGCAAATCCGGCGAAAGCGCTTGGGCTCGAGAATCGCATCGGCACCATTGAACCGGCCAAGAACGCGGACGTCGTGATCTGGAACGGCAATCCATTCAGCGTGTATGCGCTTGCGGATCAGGTATTTATTGATGGCGCCATGGTGTTTGATCGCGCACACCCCGCACCGCAACCCCCGTCGGACTTTCTCTTGGGGCAGTCCGCCCTGGAGGACGCGAAGTGAAGACCTTCTATCTTGCAGCCGCGTTGCTCGCGGTGGCGAGGGCCGTAACGGCGGCCCCCGCGCAGGAAATCCTCATACGCAACGCAAAGGTTTACACCCTCTCTGACACAGTCTTCGAAAAGGCGGATGTCCTGGTTCGCGACAGGAAAATTGTCGCCATCGGTCAGAACCTCAGGGCATCGCCGGAGGTGACACTGGTCGAGGCTCGTGGGCAGCCATTGACGCCAGGCATTTTCGGCGGCCTGTCGCAGATCGGGGTAGACGAAATCCCCGCCGAACCATCTACGGCGGATGACACTCTCGCGTTTAAAGGACCGGACGCCGAGCAGCAGTGGCGCCCCGAGTTCGATATCACCCTCGCATTCGATCCACAATCTACGCTGGTGCCCGTTGCGCGCATCGAGGGGATAACGTGGACCGTTCTCACTCCCGTGGCGGGCGATACGATCATGGCGGGACAGGGCGCCGCCGTCACGCTCGATGGTAGCCGGGATGCCGAGCTGCCGGGCAGTCGCGCGCTCTTCATATCATTCGGAGGCGAAGGCAAAAGGCTCTCGGGTGGTAGTCGCGCGGGCCTGTATATGCTGCTCGATCAGGCGATACGCGAAGCTGACTCCAAGGGCCCATTGGGTGAACGGACCCTGCTGCATCCGGCGGGGCGGGAGGTGCTATCGCACTATCTGTCTGGGGGTCGCGTGGTGTTCGAGGCAGAGCGCGCGTCAGACATCCTCAGGGTCATCTCCATTGCGCACAAGTACGGAGTGAAGCCGATCATTTTCGGCGGCAGTGAGGCGTGGCGCGTGGCGAAGGAACTCGCGGACGCCCACGTACCAGTGATCCTGAATCCTTTGAAGGATCTTCCCTACGACTTCGATCGTCTGGGCTCGCGACTCGACAATGCTGCGCTACTGCAACGTGCGGGTGTGCTGATTGCTTTCTCACCCGACGACGGCCACGACGCCCGCACCATCCGGCAACTCGCCGGCAATGCGGTGGCGCATGGCCTGCCCTGGGAAGCGGCGTTAGCTGCGATCACCAGGAATCCCGCGCAGATCTTCGGCCTCAGTGGCACACACGGCCGCATCGCCGCCGGGCAAAATGCCGACCTCGCGTTGTGGGACGGCGACCCGCTCGAGGTCACAACGACCGCGACGCAGGTCTGGATCAATGGGCGTGCGATCGAGATGCGCTCACGCCAAACTGAGCTGCGCGATCGCTATCTGAAAGCAGCTGCGGGACAGTGAGCGTGGCCCTTTCAGCAGGGTCAGCTCACGGCTGCATCAATTCCATCGCACTGGCCGCTGACAACGGTGCTCCCCTTCCGCTGATAGCTCTGAAAGCTGAGCGTTCCACCCTTCACGCTGGCACCGATGCCGACGGGGGTCGCGGTGGCCGGAAGCGCGCTCGGGGGGTTACCTGACAATTGACTTTGGGGCTCGCGGCGGCCGCAGCCGCTGCCGCCGAGGTCGTCGTGGTGTTGCTGCTTGCCTTGTCAATTCCGCTCGAGCCGGCTGCCGCACTCCCAGCGGCCGCCGCGGCGAGCCCTCCACAGGCCTGGAGGTGATTGTCCCGCGCAGACTCCTCGCCCCTGGCGAGGAGCTCAGGCAATGCGATGCAGGCGTTGTAGTGATTGTCGACGTTGTTCTGCCAGCGCAGATCGTCTGACCTTGCACTGCGGGTGACTGGTCATCAATTGATATTGCGCTACCGCGCGCTGCGCATATTGGGTGCACCTGTCCCTGGTCGCCTGGCTCGGAGCGCCGTACGCTGCGGGGGCACTCGCAACCAGGAGTAGGGTGAGGAGTGGGGCGATGGTTGCGAGGATTGTCGTCTGCATAGTCGGCTTCTTCTTCTTGGCGGAAAACCGATTCCGCCACCATGTCGCCGGCCGCTCGTCGCCGATCACCGTCCCGGCATTGTTCACGAGGGTGTCGACTGACCCGACCGGAACCCCACAAAGCCGTTCCCTCCGGGCTCATGACTTGGACTCACCGTGTGTTCCTGATATTAAAGGCCCTATCGCCCGTCGCCTGAAACATGCGTAGCCACAAGGGATGCAGCATCTCCGTACAATCCCCGCCGAGGTGGCCGACATCAGGGTCACGACCGGCCCCGCGCAGCCGTCCGAACCAGAGAGCACACCGATGCGGCACGGAAGTAAGTGTCTTAGGACCGCTCCATGAAACCGATTCCGAACGGCGCACAGGGCCAGTGCGTGCTTCGCGTTGAGTCTGCGCATCTGGCGAACAGCTTCAAGGACAGTATCCTGCCACCGGTGTTCTCAACACCGTACTTGATTCTCATCATGGAAAACGCCGCACTGAATGCCATCAAGCAATACCTCGAAGCCGGCGAAAGCGCAGTCGGTACGCGCGTCGATGTGCGCCATCTCCTCGCGACGCCGGTTGGACGCGAAGTCGTAGGCCATGCGGAAGTCACGGGCACCGACGGTCGCAAGATCCTCTTCCGTGTGTGGGCGATGGACGGCAACGAGACGATCGGCGCGGGTACCCATGAGCGCACGATCGTCAACATCTCGCGCATCATCGAGCGAATGACCGTGAAGTACGGAGCGATGCCCGAAGGAAATTAAGCGGCGCTGCAAACGTCGCCTAGTGCGGCGCGGCTCGCGAGCCTGGGTGTGATCGCCGTTGCACATGCTCAGTCAGCCTCAGGTTGCCCGCATCCTGTTCGTCGATGACGACGCGGATGTCCTGCATGCCGCGCGGCTGTTGCTCAAGCAGCGGCACCAGCACAACATCAGCCGCGCTGCCGAGGCGCTCGGGCTGACACGCACCTCCCTGTACCGACGGATGGAAAAGTATGGACTTTAGCCGCTTCCATGCACACATCGTGTTGCAGGTGAGTGCTCTGGTTATGAGCCTGGCTGCGCTGACCTGGATGATCGGCCATACGCGCTGGTTCGTGACCATCGTCCTCGTGCTCGGCATCGCGATTCTGCAGATAGTGTATTTGATCCGCTTTGCCTCGCGCTCGGGACGCGAGGTCACGCGCTTCCTGGATGCGGTGGCCTTCGATGATCCGGCGACGAGCTTCAGCGGCCTGGCCAACGACACCGCGTTCGCAGCCCTCGGCAGGGCGATGACCCGCGTCCTGGAGCAGCTGCGAGCCGGGCGGGCGGAGCGCGAGGAGCAGACCCAGTATCTGCAGACCATGATCTCCCATGTGCCGGTGACGCTCATCTCGGCGGATGAGAACGGCCGCGTACAGCTTCTCAATCTCGCGGCACGCCGACTCTTCGAGAGCCCCTGCTCCGATGTCCGGGAGTTTGCTCGCTGCGGTGCTGCCTTCGCCACCGGCCTCGAAAATCTGAAACCTGGCGAGAGCTGCATCGTCCGCATGGACCGTGGCGGAGGTCCGCTGCATCTGAAGGCTGCAGCAACCGGTGTCACCCTCGCAGGCACACGCCGGCGGTTGATCTCGCTGCAGAACATCGAAAGCGAACTGACCGCACACGGACTCGCCGCCTGGCAGGCCGTAATCCGCGTGATGTCGCATGAAGTGTTGAATTCCCTCACGCCTATATCCTCTCTGGCCGGTACGGCGCGAGGCCTCGTGACGGAGGTACTCACCGATCTGCCTGCCGAGGACGCGCGGCGAGCCGCGCTGGGCGACGTCAGCGAAGCCCTCGAGACCATGGCCCGCCGCAGCGAAGGCCTGCTGCATTTCCTGCACGGCCACCGCCGCCTGACACGACGGCTGGAAGCAAAGATCGAGGTCCTCTCTGTAACCCGCGTCTTCGCCCGCTTGCAGCGTCTACTGGCCGCAGAGCTGGCGACGCGCCACATCGAACTCATTTTGTCGGTCGAGCCTGAGGCCCTTGAAGTCACGGCCGACGCCGAACTACTCGACCAGGCGCTGATCAATCTGCTGCGCAACGCCATCGATGCGGTTCGTGACGAGCCGGCCGCGCGGATTGCGATGTCCGCTCAGCGGGAACCGGGCGCTCGCGTAGTCATCTCGGTGGACGACACCGGCCCCGGCATCGCACCCGAACAGCGGGAAAAGGTGTTCGTGCCTTTTTTCACCACTAAGCGCCAGGGCAGCGGCGTTGGACTCACTCTTGTAAGGCAGATCGCCACCGCACACGGCGCGACCATAAACATCTCCGATGCACCGGGCGGCGGTGCCCGAGTGAGGATCCGGTTTTAGCGTGCCTCGACTTAGGTCGGGAAGGAATAACACGTTCTCAGATGGCGTGATTGCGGCGATGGCGGCGCTATTCCTGTTCGGATACCCTCACGCCATTTGGCACTGTCGCCAGCGTGGCGTCGGGCCTGTTGCACTAATGTGCTCTGGAGAATCAGATGCGTCTTTGGTTCTATCCGTCAGTTCTTGCCGTACTCACCACGTTGTCGGCCACAGCCACTCGGGCGAATGATCTTCAAGTCGAGCCCAAGACGGAGGCGGCCGTTCTCGCAGCGAGCGATGATTGGCTCGCCGCAGAAAGGCGAGGAGACGTTGCCGCCTTGGATCGGCGACTCATGCCCGAATACCGGGACGTCTTGCCCGACGGACATGTCCATCCGCGCTCGGCGTTGATCGCGCATGCGGCGAACTTGAAGGATCCGTCGACAGTCCCGGCGAAGCAGTTGGCCGCCGAATTCCGCAGGGCGCACCCTGTCATTGAGAAAGTGATCATCACCGGCAATACGGCCGTGGTCAGTTATCTCTCGACAGATCGTCAAAGCGAGGACCAGGTGCGGTCCATCGACGTGTTCGTTTACGACCAGGGTCGATGGCGAGCGCTAGTCTCCACGCACAACACCCACAGCTAACGCCGAACGTCGCGATCCATCCGGGCGACAGCCGGCCCCTGACGAATTCGTCGCGGTGCGATCAGCCGGCGCGAGCGGACGACCGCCCCGCCCGCCGACGTCTGCGGTGGAGCGCGGGGCCCAGGAGACCCGGACATGGTCTGGACCCTACCGCTGCGCCGCATGGGTCTGCCGCCGAACTGAATATCTATCTCGGTAATTTCGAACCGCTTGTTAAGTCGAGGGCGCCCGATAGCGCAATGATCGTGTGCCTCACATAGGACCGCTCCACGTGCGCTCCCGCCTTTGCGTACACAGGTCGCAGCAGTTGGTGCGCCTTCCGAAGGTTGTACCACGGAATCCCTGAAAACAGGTGGTGCTCGAGGTGGTAGTTCAGGTTGCACATCAGAAAGGACACCAGCCGGCTAGAGGTGACCGTGCGGGATATCAACAGAGCGCCTTCGGCACCCGTTCCCACGTGCTCCGCGTTTCCCCGCACGTTGGAGAGAGCCATCGCGACGTTTAGCGGCAGCAGCCAGTACCAAAGTAACCAGGACACGTGCCCCACCGAGACGAGTGTGACTGTGACGGCAACATAGACCCCGAACATCGCGAAGTATTCGCCGACGATTCGCCTTCGTACCGCGGGTGCAGCAATCGCCAGCGCCTTCAAAGGCACGAGGAAAAAATACAGGAACGTTCCCGCGACATATCGGAGGTAAATCCAAGCCCGAAACTGCGCTCTCGTACGACAGCTGTTGCCAATCTCGTCCTGGTCCTTTGCCGTGCGCGTATGTCGGTGGTGGTTGAGGTGTACTGCTTTGTACGCAGCTCCGGAGAAGAAAGCCGGTACACCCAGCGCAAATGCAGCCCAACGGTCCCATTTGCGGTTACGAAAGAGGCTCCCGTGAAGTGCCTCGTGCATCAGAATTGCCATCGCTTGAATGCTGATCCCAATAATGACTATGCCCGCGGCTTGGATCGGCCAGGTAGGGAAATGCTGCATCAGTACCGCGGCAATCGCCCAACACGCTGGATACAGGACGCATGCCCAATTCCACAGAGGCTTACGTTCGTGAAGCGCGTGCACCGCAGCAACCTGCGCCGCCGAAAGTTCTACGGGGAACCTCAGTGGGTGGTCCGCCTTCAGGAGCATTGGCATTTTGTCGACGCAGCGCATTGCGTACTTGTCGGACGTCATCTATCTGGCATCCACCGCCAGTTCCTCAAGCTCAAGACGTGTCCGTACTATCTCCGAGGGTTCATGGGTCGCGTATACGCATATCTTAGGCGCGCTTCATTGACTTATTGCGGCGATTTGCCGCAAAGCATCGGTATGGATCCTTCGTCTTCGGCTGGGCCTGTTTAGACGCTAATGTTACCGTCATAGTGCCGCCAACACACAGCAGCGCCAAGAATCGCATCAGCACCACAGCACCGACGGGATTGCCGGCTCGACATGTAATCGCAGTCGCCCTCGGCAACGCCATCGAGTTCTATGATTTCGTCACCTATGCGTTTTTCGCAGCGCAAATCGGGCGCGCCTTCTTTCCTTCCGATACGCCCGGCACCAGCTTGCTGGCGTCGCTCGCCACTTTCGGCGCGGGGTTTCTAACCCGGCCTCTCGGCGCCTTCGTGTTGGGCCGGCTTGGCGATCGCATTGGCCGCAAACCTGCCATGATCGCCTCGTTCACCTTGATCGGCATCGGCGTAACGGGGCTGCCGCTCATACCCTCGTACGCATCCATCGGCATCGCCGCGCCCATCCTCGCGATTTGCTTCCGACTCATCCAGGGCTTCGCGCTCGGCGGCGAGGTTGGTCCGAGTACGGCGTTCCTGATGGAGGCGGCGCCGCCCTTGCGCCGCGGGCTGTACATCTCGCTCCAAGCCACCAGCGCCGATGTTGCCGTGATGGTCGCCGGAGTGGTCGGCGTAGGCTTGGCAAGTGCATTGGATCCCGCCGCGCTCAATAGCTGGGGGTGGCGCGTGGCGCTGCTCGCCGGCGCGGTGATTATTCCGTTCGGCGTGCTGCTGCGCCGCACGCTCGGGGAGACCTTGCATCCGCTGCATGACCCGCACGATGTCCCAGCGATGCGCAGCTACTTCCATGTCGCCGCGGCGGGCTTCGCTCTGCTGGCCTCCGGAACGACCACCAGCTACTTGCTGAGCTACATGACGACTTACGCCAACTCCACTCTCGGCATGCCGGCGAGGATAGCCTTCGGCGCGACCGCCGTGGTGGGTCTGTGCGGTGTCATCTGCGATCCGCTGGGAGGCTGGCTTTCGGATAAGGTCGGACGCAAGCCGGTGATGATCGTGCCTTGGCTGTGCCTGGCGCTCGCCGTCTTTCCGTGTTTCATGTTGCTCGAGCGTGAGCGCAGCGGCTTCGCGCTCTATGTCACCTGCGCAGTACTGGCCTGCGCATCGACGCTGTCCGCGTCCGCGTCGCTGATCGCGGTCAATGAGTCGCTTCCGCAGCGAGTGCGTTCCGGTGCGTTCGGCATTATTTATGCGCTGTCGATTTCCATCTTCGGCGGATCGGCGCAATTCGTCGTAGCCTGGCTTACGCGCCTGACCGGCAATCCGCTGTCGCCGGCGTGGTACATGATCGGCGGTGTGATCGTCGGCCTGATTGCTCAGAATGTGATGCCCGAGAGCGCGCCGGTCAAAGCCGGATTGGATGCGCGGCCTGTCATAGGTGCTGATGTGAACCGGCCTTGAACGTTGGCCAGGGGGCGGCGTCCAATCGAGACCAGCCTACACCCCGATTGCAGATCGTTGGAAAACCATGAAATTGATCTGGCCAGGGGCGGAATCGAACCACCGACACGCGGATTTTCAGCCCGTCCTCTAAATCGCGCCAACTACCTGACTGCACTTCAGAAAATTCCCTCAACGGTGTCCAATATATTGTCGAGCCTTCGTTACTAAGTTGACTAACCGTCCTCGACCGGTCAGCCTCACCGGCGCTGTCTCAAACCGGCTCATCGCCGCAATAAAGGGTCATTCTTAAGGCCCTCTGCTTCCGGGGTCCCATGGCGACAACGCAGCCTTCCCGCGCCGTCTTTGTGAGCCACGCCTCCGAGGACGACGCGGCGGCACTACGCATCGGCGCGGCGCTGCGCGCGGCCGGGATCGAAGTATGGCTCGACCGCAGCGAGCTCAAGGGCGGCGACGCCTGGGACCATCACATCCGGCAGCAGCTGCGCGACTGCACGCTGTTCGTGGCAGTGATCTCACGCCACACGACACAGCGCGCCGAAGCCTACTTCCGTCTCGAGTGGCATCTCGCCGATCAACGCACGCTGCTCATGGCTCGCAGCAAGGCGTTCATCGTACCGGTTTGCATCGATGATACGAGCGAAGCGCAGGCCGAGGTGCCCGAGTCGTTTCGGGCGGCCCAGTGGACACGCCTGCCTGCCGGCGCCACCCCGCAGGCATTCCGCGAGCACGTTGCATCGCTCCTGCGGGCGGCGGCGGGGTCGACCGAGCGCACCAACTCGGATTCGCGCCCGGCGGCCACACCGCCCGAAGCCCTGGCCGGAGTCATCAAGATTGGCCCCTTCGAGCTGGTTCCCGCCGAGCGCCAGCTGTTGCGCGACGCGCAGCCGGTCGAGCTCGGTGCGCGCGCCTTCGATCTCTTACAGGTGCTTGCCGAACAGGCTGGCCGGCTGGTGACCAAGGCGACCTTACTCGAGCGCGTCTGGCCGAAACTGGTGGTGGACGAGAACAATTTGCCGGCACAGATCGCGAGCCTGAGACGCGTGCTTGGCGCGGCCGCGATCCGCACCGTGCCGGGCTTCGGCTACCGGCTCGAGCTGGAGGTCGTCCGTCCGACGCCCGCGATGCCGCCGGGGCCGGCGCCCCCGGGGGCGCCCGCGCCACTTCCCGTGCGCGTCGTCGCCAGCCGGCTGACGCCCCTCATCGGCCGCGATCGCGACTTGCAGGCGCTGCAGACGACCCTCGAGGGCGCACGCTGCGTGACCGTGGTCGGCGGCGCCGGCATCGGCAAGACACGCATTGCGCAGGAAGTGCTCGCGCGGATCATGGCTGCGCCCGGGCGTCAGGCAGCCTGGGTGGACTTGTGGCCGGTGGCGCAACTTCGCCACGTGCCGAGCGCTGTCGCGTTGGCCGTCGGCGTGACGCTGCCCGACCGCGGCGACGGCCTCGCCGCACTTCAACTGGCGCTCGCGCAGACGCCGCTGCTGCTCATCCTCGACGGCGCGGAGCACCTTGCAACCGAGCTCGCGCCGGCGCTCGCGGAGTTGCTCGCCCGCACTGGCGAGCTGCGGGCGCTCGTCACCAGCCAGGTACCGCTCGGCGTGCCCGGCGAGACCGTGTTCCGGCTCGGGCCACTCGAGGTCAACGAACCCGACCAGCCAGGCGCGCCCGAGACCGCCTCCGGGGCAGTCGCACTGTTCGCGCAGCGCGCGACCGCCGCTGACCGGCGCTTTGCGCTCACGAGTGCCAACCGAGCGGCGGTCACCGAGATCTGCCGCCGCCTCGACGGTAACCCGCTCGCACTCGAGCTGGCGGCGGCCCGCGTGCCGGCGCTCGGCGTCAGCGCCCTGCTGGAACGTCTCGGAGACCGGCTGAAGCTGCTGAAGTCGAGCGCCGCGATCGATGACGAGCACCACGGCGCCCTGCAGGCCGCCTTCGATTGGAGCTACCAGCTGCTGTCCCCGGCCGAGCAGCGTGCATTCAACCGGATCGGGGTGTTTTCGGGCGGCTTTTCGCTCGATTCCGCGGCCCACAGTGTCGCGGAGGGACCGATGGACGGGTGCGACGCCATCGATCTGATCTCGCGGCTCGTCGACCGCTCGCTGGTCAACGCGCTGCCCTCCGACCCCCCGCGCTACGCGCTCTCGGAGACGGCGCGTCTTTATGCGCTCGCCCGGCTCGCGGCAGCCGGTGAGGAGCAGGCCGCGCGCCGCGGCATGGCAGCAGCAATGCTCGAGCTTCTCGATCGCGCCTACGGCCAGTACTGGTCCGAGGATGAGGCGCTGTGGCTGGCACGTTATGAGCCAGAGCTCGAGAACGTGCGTAGCGCGATCACTTGGGCCGCGGCGAACGAGCCGGGGCTCGCGGTCGCCCTGTTCGGTTCCGCCTGGCCGCTGCTGTTCGAGACGGACCTGAACGCTGAAGGGCGACACAGCTCTCACCACACGGTCGGGCTGCTGTCCGACGGACTGCCGCGCGCACGCGTCGGGCGCTTCTGGGAGGCAACCGCGACGTTCGAGTCGACGCGGCAGTGCGACCGTGCACGCTATGCGGCGGAGCTCGCCGCACACATGCACGCGGACACCGGCGACCAGCAGGCCCGCTACTACGCGCTGATGCTGCTGGCGAGCAACTGGCGCATCGACAACGAGGCGGCCCGAGCGGCCTTCGACACGGCGCGCGCGCTCGAGGATCCGGCGTGGCCCGCGCGAGTGTTGGGCCTCGGCGCCCTGACTGAGGGCGCGCTGCTCGTGACCCGCGGCGAGTTCGCGGGCGCACGCGGCGCGTACCAACGCGCGCTGCGTGTCTCGTTTACCGTGAGCGAGCGGCAGGCGCTGGCTGCGACCGCTGAAATCGTCGAGCTGGACGTGGCGTGCGGCAACCCAGTGGCGGCCCTGCAGCTGGCACGCCCGCTGGTCGACCGGCTACGGCATTCGACCCGCAGCGGCGTGCGCTTTGGTCTGCTGGTGGCGACCCTGCAGGCGCTGCTGCAGACCGGCGAACTGCAGGAAGCGCGTGCGATTGGATACGAGATACTCGAGCTCGGAACGCGTCTCGAGCCGGCGCGCCTGTACACAGCACTCGACGCCATGGCGCAGCTCGCCTGCGCCGAGAAGCACTACGCGGTCGCGGCGCGTATCGCCGCGTGCGCTGACGCCGCCTATGCCTTGCACGGGCACGGCGAGCGCCGCCTGACCGAGGCGCGATTGCGCGCACAAATCGAGACCTCCCTCGCGTGCGAGCTCGGGGCTGACTGGCGTGTGTCTGCGGTCGACCGGAGAGCTCCGCTCGACGAGCGCGGTGCTTGCGCGCTCGCCCTGGGGCTCGCCGCCTGAGGCGGGCAATTGCCTTGTCAGCCCGTCAATTCAGAAACATTTCAGGCGGATTTCAAGACGGTGCGTGGCCCGTACGCCATCATGAACCCACGGTACAAGCCGGTTTCACCACCCACCCAGGAGACAGCCATGCCGAAGTTCGTGATCGAGCGTGATATTCCCGGTGCTGGCAAGCTCAGCCCGGCCGAGCTGAAAAGCATCTCGCAGAAGTCCTGCGGAGTGCTGTCGAGCCTCGGGCCGAGTGTGCAATGGGTGCACAGCTACGTGACCGACGACAAGATCTACTGCGTGTACCACGCCAAGGACGAGACCCTGGTCAGGCGACATGCAGAGCTCGGCGGCTTCCCTGCGAACCGCATCGCGCGCGTCATGGCGATCATCGATCCCGCCACGGCGGAGTGACGGCCGCAGCTGCTGGGCACCCGGGTTCGTCGTTGGAGGAAGGTCATGGATGCCGCTACATTGCGGTCGATACAATCTCCAATCAAGGAGCGCTATCGGAGCGACGCGCAGGCGGCCCTGATTACCCTGAGGGCCAGTGGCAGGCTTGACGAGTCGCGTATCGCCTGCAAAGTGGCGACGGGGCGCGCGCTCGCAGTTGCCGGCCTTCATCCGGCTACGGGCGGTTCGGGGTTGGAGCTTTGCTCAGGCGACATGTTGCTCGAATCGCTCGTTGCCTGCGCCGGCGTGACGCTGAAGGCAGTGGCAACGGCCCTGGAGATTCCCGTGGGATCTGGCGAGGTGTTCGCGGAGGGGGATCTTGATTTTCGAGGCACGCTCGGGATCTCCAAGGACGCCTCGGTCGGCTTTGCAGCGATCCGGCTTGTCTTCGTCATCGACTCCGACGCGCCGCAGGACAAAGTCGACCAGTTAATCAAGCTCACGGAGCGCTACTGCGTCGTTTACCAGACGATCCGCAGCGGTGTGCCGGTGAGTGTGCAGATGAGTAGGGCTGGATGAGGCACCGTCAGCGCACAGTCCAGCCCGCGCGCATCGGCGATGCCGAGGACGCGACTTCGTCGGGTACGGGAACTGTAGACGACAAGCTCGGAAAGGCCACGGCGTGCCGCACCGGTGCAAGGCCCAGCAGGGCTCCTTGCACGGCGACTGCCGTTAGAGCCTGATGTAAATGCCTTTGCGATCCAGCACACAGGCTACCGTCCAGCAACCCAGCATGTACACGACCGCATACAACAACGAGCCGGGCTTGTCACCCGCCCAGGGCGCGAACCCGACTGCATACAGGCCCTCGAAGAGGCTTTGCTGGCCTATGCGCGTGATATGGAGCAACTTGTCTCCGACCTCACTGAGGAGGTAAATGGCGAGGGTGTTGCGACCGAACACTTCGAAGAAGTACGTCCAGCGGCGGTCGTGCACCCGAGGGGCGATGTAGACGATGGTCGCGAGAACGCCGAGATCGATCCCCACCGTGCACAGCACATAGGAGCTGGTCCAGAGCTTCTTGTTGATCGGGAAGACTGTATTCCACCACAGGGAGACGACAATGCAGACAGCCCCGGCCAGCAGCAGCCTGACGAGCGTGCCGCCGTTCGTCCCATGGTCGCGGATGGAACGACCGGCTAGATAGCCGGCGAGCACATTCACAATGGCAGGTAGCGTGCTCAGGATGCCTTCCGGATCGAAGGCCACCCCCTCACCGTGGTACATGTGTGCTTCGCCGAGTACGAGCTTGTCGAGCTTGATCGCGGCATTGCCGGCGAGCGAGTAATCGCCGAAGGCATGCATTACCCACCAGTAGCCGAGCAGTGCGCCAAGCCCGAAGCTGATCGCGCCGGCGCGCCCACCGTAGTGCACGATTAGTGCCGCGGCGCCGTAGCCGAGGGCGATGCGCTGCAGCACGCCGAGAATACGCGTGTCTGCAATCGGCGCGACGACGACCTGTCCGGTGCCATCGAGCCTGAAGAATGGAAACCAGTAGAGCAGGTAGCCGCACAGAAAGATCAGGGCAGTGCGCATCGCGATCTTGCGCAGGACTGCCGCGTCGCCCAGAGGTTCGTACTTCTCGAGTGTGAAAGTGAGCGTTGTTCCGACTACGAACATAAACGTCGGAAACACCAGGTCCGTCAGCGTCAGACCATCCCACCCCGCGTGTAGCAGTGGCGCGTAGGATTTGCCGTCACCGATCTGCATGTTCACGACAATCATCAGCGCGAGCGTGAGACCACGCAGCACGTCCAACGCCCGAAACCGGTTGCCTATCTCGTTCATTGCGCCGCGTCCCGCGCGATGCGCCGAGTGGGCGCTTTGTTAGTGTAGAGCTGTGACAAATTTTACCCCTACGTCAGGGAGCGACCGGATAGGGTCGTGGCAGTGAGACCCCCTTGCGGGCCGCAACCGAGCGCAACAGGTCGGGTCGATCGGAAATGATGCCATCGACCCCGCGATCGATCATATGCACCATATCTTCGGGCTGATTGACCGTCCACACTATGACCTTAAGCCCAAGCCGATGCGCCTCCTCGATCGACCGGGCGTCGACATCACGGAAGAACGGCGACCAAATAGCTCCGCCCGCCGCTTTCACGGAGCTCGGCACGGAGCCGCCATGCGTAGCAGGATCAAAACCCGCAGTCCAGGCTGAGGGCTCGTCGAGGTAGATATTGGGAGCCGGTCCCTGCTGCTGGGTGAGGTAGACGGTCGGGATCTCGGGGGCCTGCCGCTGGACCAGTTGCAGCGTTCGCCAGTCGAACGACTGGATCATCACGCGATCGCTGAAGTGCTCGCGACGCAGCAGCTCGAGTACCAGCGACACGAACTGCTGCGGATTTGGAGCTTGATCAGGATGGTTCGGGTCGATCTTGGTCTCGATGTTCAGTCGCACGTGCGGATCACCCGAGCGACGCACCAACGCGATGACTTCGGCGAGCGTCGGAATGCGGGTACCCGGGATTGAGACCTGATCCGGAAATTGGGCGGCATAGGCACTGCCGGGCCGAATCCGTCCGACGTCGTATTGCCTAACCTCGGCGAGCGTGAGGCTCACATATGGGATGCCGGGCGGAGCCACATAGGTGCCATCGGCGCCACGCGCCAGATCAGGATTCAGCCAGCGGTCGTGCGTGACCACGATCACGTTATCGCGCGTTACGCCCATGTCGAGCTCGAGAGTGTTCACGCCCATCGACAGCGCATTGGCAAAAGAAGCCAGAGTGTTCTCCGGACGCAGCGCGCGGCCGCCGCGATGGGCCTGGATGTCCAGCCCGATGGAATGGGCTTCGACCGCCGGCATCGAGGCCGATGAAGCGGTCTGAGACCAGACCGTTGCTGCGCCGAGAGACACAGCGACGCAGACCAGAGTTACGCTCGGACGCGACGGTATAGTTCGGCTTTGAGGAAGCAAAACTGCGGCTGACTCAGGGGTATTGGAATCCAATCAAGTGGACGCGCTTCTCGTACAGCCGCGACGCCAGAACGAGGAGGTCGTCTCCCTCTGGGTGCTTTCCCAGACCGGATAATGCACGTCGTCTGGGCTGTTCGCACAGTAAAGTGCGAGCGTACGTCCGTCCATCAACTCGGAACTCTTGCCGACCTCCTCACCTCCTCCTCCGTTCGAACGAGTCTCCGGATTGGACCAGTTTCGACACCGCTCCTTGGGTGACTGCTCCTGGTGAAGGCCAAGCGAACGGCGGACCGAAATGTTGGACAGCGGCGCTCATATTGGACGAGAGGTTGATGCGCTCTGATGCAACCCCTTTGATTAAGAAACTTGACGATGAAATTTGGTGGCCAGGGGCGGAATCGAACCACCGACACGCAGATTTTCAGCCCGAGGCCCAAATTCACCCAACTTACTGAGCTGGAAAGATCTTTGACCGGAGAATTGTGGAATATTTTGGGCAGTTACGGTGGGATAGGCAGCTGATTTGCATGGATACGGCCCAGTAATATTCCACACCGTCGCGCGTCGGCATTGCACTTGCCCAGTGCTATTTCAATCAGTACATTAGTAGCAGCTTACTGGTACTAGCGTACTGATTATGATTCCGTCAGCTCAGTCACTGGGATTCAGCCCTGAAGCTCAGGTCCAAGACCGGAGCCAGATGGCGTTCCTGTCCTCATTAATGCGTCAGGGCGCTGACCGTTACATCCTCAAGGGCGGCATGGCGATGCGCGCCCTCTACGGCAGTGCTCGGCTCACCAAGGACGTCGACTTTGACTGTGCAGACTCCATCTCGGACCGGTCGCTGGCGACACGCATCCCGAACGCTCTTGAACAGGCCGCGCGCTCAGCCGGCATTGTCGAACAGAAGATCGATCGGACGAAATCTGGCGAGCGTGCAAGCCGATGGCGTCTCACAGGTCGCACGCGGGAGCGCATTGCTGTCACGTGGGAAGTAGAGCTCTCAAGAAGAGGCGTCCCTGATGCGCGCTTTGTCGAGACCCGTACGATCCAGCCTCCCTACGAGTACACCATCGCACCGTTCGTCGCCCGCGTTTACAGCGAAACGGCAATGGCTGCAGGAAAAGTCAACGCATTACTCAGCGACAATCGCAGCGTGCCACGCGATGTCTACGATCTGGCCGACCTAGTCCGACGGGGCGCATCACCCGTTCCTCTGTGGATCGAACGCCTCTCGCGGGAAAATCTCGAGCGAAAACGTGATGCTGTGCTGCCCAAGGTCGCCCTCATCGATTTCCCGTTGGCAAATGCGGAGCTCTTGCCTTACCTCGCGCGGGATATCCGCGCCACTATCGATAAGAAGAGATGGGGTGATATGCAACTCGAAGTGACCGAAGGAGTCGGCCGGTGGTTTGAGGAAGCTATCCCCAAGTCAAAACGTGCGAAGGAAATGAAACGTGATCCGGACACCGACTACGATCTTACTGGGCGCTGAAGCCCCTCGCATCGTGACGGTGCCCATGATCGCCGCTGCGTTCGCGGATCGGCGCAAGAAGGCTGCGCGCAACACAGTCTTCAAATGGATTCGGGATCAGACAGACGCGGGAGTCCTAAGACCCGTGACGCGAGGACTCTACTTGAACCAGCTCGCGCGCCCTCAGCCCACGGCAGCGGAAGCGGCAAGTTTCGTTCGCTCCGGGGCGATCGTGAGTTTACAGACGGTACTCGGCCACGCCGGGATTACAAACAGTTATTCGGACATCGTCACATCCGTACTCCCCCTCCGAGGGCGCGTCGCCCAGTCAAGTCGGCCTGTCGTCGCAAACGGCATCGAGTACCGGTTTCATGCTATGCCCGCGCGATTGCTAAATGATGAGGCGGGAGATCTGGAGGACCGCATGGACCTGGATGTCCTCTATCCGCGCGCTACGCCGGAGAAGGCGCTCTTGGACTGGATCTATCTTGGTGATTCCCCTCGCACCAAGCTGGCGCTCCCTCCTCTTGACATGGACCTTGAACGTGTAGACAGGCACCGACTAAAGCGCTTGGCCGAACGGATGAAGCTGTCCAAGCAACTGAACGAATATCTTGCGCGGAAGCGGAAATACGATCGGGACCCGAGCGTTCGCGCGAATGCCCCGGTGACCTAGCGCCCATCGCCCTAGTCTAAGGGGTACACCGAGTTTTGCCAGAAAGCTCATGCAGGGCGATGTCGGAAGGAGACAAGATGTCAGCGGCCAAGTATCCACTCGGGAGCTTGACCGTGACGCGCTACGCGACGCAATCGCGCAGGAGGAGGCTCGCCTCGCGACACTTGCTGCCCAGCAAACTGAGTCAAGCCGCCAACTTACCGCCCTCCGAGCCGAGCTTGCGGCGCTAGACGTTGAACCGGAAATCCACGTACAACTGCCAAAGCCTGCTGAAGTACTAACACCTGGGACGCCGGCCGACAAAGATTCGGCTCTTCCGCTCCCTGTTTCGCGGGCGCGAGGGCATCTTAGATGTTGTTGCTCGCTTCGGAGACGGCTGAATTCTCAGCGAAACTGGCCCCGATTCGTCAGAGTCGTTGCGCGAAGATTGCCGGGTCAAGAGCCGTTGCGCATGGCTGGGATAGAACCCAACTGGCCGCAGCGGCTTGAACACTTGAACAGGATCTCGGAGGCGAGTTAACCTGAGCTCGGCACATTCACGGCACAGCATGGGCTCACGGCTTCTTCGCCACGACCTTCCCGTCCTCCCAGACGTAAAGCGGCGTGCCATACATGCGCGCGGTCTTGCGCGCGTCCTTTGCCGCACGACGCAAGGCGCGTCCGACGCCCGCAGCAAAGCTCTTAGATTGACTTGCCTTGGTTTGCGTCTTCGCCTTCATGGACTCTTCTCCAAGAGCTGCGGCTTACGGCCAGAATTGTCGTACACAGCCCAGCTGTCGGCCAGAGGCCTATATATTCGCTCAAAGTTCTCCCCGCTTCTTGAGAACCTTCGAACAACATCACGCCGCGGCACGTCATGACCGCCCTGCCGCACGCGGGCGGCAATCCGCCGCAGCGCGAGTTGAATGCTCCGCAGTCTTAGATACACGATCTCGACGCGGTAGCCGGCACGCTTCCAGCCTCGAAGTCGTCGCGCGTAATTCAATCCACTCAATGTCGTCTCAAATGCAAAATCTACCCTCTGAGCCGCGAGCCGATCGATCTCCCGCAAGACCATCCGGGCAGCCGCAATTGCCGCCAACTGTGGCTTGAGTGGCGATAGCCCTCCGGCGATCAGGTCTGCGTTAACGAAGTGAACCATGCCTGCATCTTCGGGGAGGTATCGACGCGCAAACGTCGTCTTTCCGACGCCATTTGGTCCCGCAATGACGATACAGCGAGGTTTTCGTTTGCGCTTTCGCATGTCGGGGTGTGCGCTCCGCTTGCATCCGAATTGAGCAGTTGCCAGCGCGCCTTCGCTTATGAGTAATCCCGTGCATCGGACGCCTGACCGAGTCGGCGGCGACGTCGGGTCCCCGGCGAACCACCGTCGAGCTTGGAGTTCCAGTACTCGATGTACGTCTCGTACGCTCTCGTGGACGTCAGAAAGGCGACGTGCTCGGGGCATCGCACGCGATGGGCTGGAATGTGGCGTACCCCCTCGCGCCGCGCCTTTGCCACGCGGTGATGGCCGTCGATCACGTTGTAACGATCGGGTGCAATTTCAGCCAGAAGGATCGGACGAGACGGGTCGGCTGCATCGACGGCAGCTCCATCGAGACTGCTGCCTCCGCCATAGTCGGGTATGTCGACGAGTTCAACAAACTCGGTAGGGAACCGCTCTGTGTGGGCGTGTACAAAGGCCAACAGTCGCGTGATATTGAACTCAAAGATCCCGTTCGCATACAACTCATCACCAGGTTCGGCGCAGCACGGCTGAAAGCCCCGATCCGGCCTAAGAATAGCAGGCTTGCGACGTGGTTCGAACGGTGAGACCGTCATCGCTTGGTCCGTAGCTGATCACATTGGATACCATTAAGCATACAGCGCGTCGTGACTACCGCCAAAGCCCCTTCCTCTGGCCACTCGCCGTCTGTTCCGGCCTCCCCAGCTCCGGATGCGATGCGATCCAAGCTGGCGGCCGCCTCAAAGGATGATCTCGTAAGGCTCATCGAGCGGCTGGCGGCTGACTCGGAGGAGATCTCCGCTCGGCTCGACTACCTGACTGACCCGGATGCGGCTGCCAAGGCGTTGCAGGGGCGCATCCGCTCCATTCGCAGCAACAAGCGCTTCGTGAGCTATAGTGAGGCGCGCGAAGTCGCTGCCGAACTCGGGACCATCGCCGCGGACATCCGAGCCGATGTTCTGCCGAAGAACCCGCTGAAAGCTGCAGCACTTGCTGAGAAGCTCTTCTCCCTTGATGACGTGATCTTCAACCGAGCGGATGACTCCGACGGTCTGATTGGCCAAGAGCTGCGAGGGACATGCGTCCTGTGGCTCGACGCGGCTGCCGCGGCACGCAAGGCGGATGCAGGCGCTGACGCAGATTGGGCGGCAGCGTTGTACGACCTCTATCAGGCGAATGACTACGGCGTTCGTGAGCCCTTACTCGAGGAAGCTCATCGGCTGCTCCATGAGAACGAACTGCGGGCGCTTGCGGCGCGTTTCGAGCGGGACGCTCGAGCCGTGCTCAAGCGCGCACAGGACGGCAACCGGGAATTCCATCACGTATTTGCGCCCTCCTCTGCAATGGGCCTGATCGCACGTGCGCTGCGCGACCCGGTGCTTCACGAGCAATCGATCCGCATCCACTCCCCCGAGCCTAATGAACTCCAAGCGATTGATATCGCGAGTCACTACGTAGAATGCGGCAATGCCGCTGGGGCATTGGGTTGGCTCGGATACCCATTTACACAGAACAACGAATACCAGCGGCTCGACCTGCTCGATAGCGCATACGCGCTACTGGGCGATCGGGCTCGACAGATCGACGTCCGTCGTGAGCTATATCGACGGGCCCCCGGCATTCACGCGTACCGCGCGCTCGAGGAGATCTTGCCGCCCTCGGAGCGCAGCGCGCTCCGTGCTCACGCGTGTCAGGATGCGAGATCTAATCCCCACGTTGCTACAGCCGCTGAGCTGCTATTCGCCCTTGGGGAGCCGCTCCTCGCGGAGCAGTTGATCATTGACCGCGCCAGCGAGCTTGACGGACGCAACTATGTGTTGTTGATATCCGTGGCCGAAGCGGCGACGGGGAATAGGCGCTGGCTGGCCGCAACGATTGTATGGCGCGCGCTGCTCGATGCGATCCTGGCGCGCGGCTATGCGAAAGCGTACGGTCACGCCGCACGTTACCTTCGCGAACTCCGGGCGACCGCCTCACAGATCGAAGACTTCCATGGACATCCCACACACGCGGACTATGAGCGGTCGTTGCGGATGGCTCACGGCCGCAAGACGAGTTTCTGGCAGCGGCTTGTTGATGCTTGATCGCTTGATCCGCGGTCGATTCCTGCGCCGGCAATCATCAAAGAAGTGGAAGAAGGAGCGTGATCGCCCACTGCCACTCGCGCACTAGCTGCAGGAGCCTGACAGGTCGGTGTCGAACGCCCGCCATCGAGGGTCAGGTGCGCCAATTTGTCGGAGCTGGGCCGCGGCGGGCTCGCGACCGGGACCGCGCCGCGCCTTCAGCACATGCTTACGCCGGATTCGCTTGCCGGCCCGGTGATCGCCAGGGCGTCAAACCGTTCCACCAATTCATCGAACAGGTCACGCTTTTCCCTTATTTGCTTCTCCTAGTCTTGAGCTCACCCTTCATCCGATCCTTCGGTTCTGCTCGATGCTTGCCGACAAATCAGTAATTTCGTCCTTTTCATAGAACCGACGCCACGATGTAGGATGAAGGGCGTGGGAAGCATGATTCTTCTCGATCTGACGGGCGGCGTCGCTCTGCTGTTGTGGGGCCTGCATATGGTCCGCAGCGGGATAGTGCGCGCCTTTGGCTCCGACCTAAAACGCTTCCTGGGAGCTGGCGCTGCGCAATCGCTTCGTGGCATTCGTGGCTGGCATGTTCGTGACCGCGCTTCTTCAAAGCAGCACCGCGACGGGGTTAATGACCGCCTCATTCGTCAGCGGCGGCACCGTCGATTTGGTCCCTGCACTCGCAATCATGCTGGGTGCGAACGTCGGTACCACTCTCATCGTCCAGGTTCTCTCGTTCAATGTTTCGGCGGTGGCGCCGGTGCTGTTTCTGATCGGCGTGATTGCGTTCAAGCGCGGCGGGCAGACGCGGACCCGCGATCTTGGGCGAGTGGCCATCGGCGTGGGTCTCATGGTGCTATCGCTGCACATCCTCCTCGACACGTTGGCGCCTGCCGAAAACGCGCCGGCCGTCCGCAGCCTGCTCGGCGCGATGACCGGCGAGCCTTTGCTATGTCTTCTGATGGCCGCCGCACTCACGTGGGCAGCCCACTCCAGCGTGACGGTGGTTCTGCTGGTGATGTCCCTTGCCTACTCGCAATTCATAACGCCGGTTGCCGCGCTAGCCCTCATCCTCGGTGCCAACCTTGGCAGTGCCATCAATCCCCTCGTGGAGGGTAGCCAGGGCGACAATCCCGCCAGCCGCCGGCTGCCGTCTGGGCAATCTGATCAATCGCTTGGTGGGTTGCGCGTTGGTATTCCCGTTCCTGCACCCGATCGCCGAGGCGCTCGCTCGCATCGAGCCCAATCCCTCGCGGATGGCCGCAGACTTTCACACCGCGTTCAATATCGCCCTGGCGCTTATTTTCATTCTGCCGTTGGACGGTGATCGCGGCGCTGTTGACACGGCTGCTGCCGGCGCGCGCGAAACCTAGCGACCCATCGATGCCGCTGTATCTGGATGAGAGCGCTCTCGCGACACCTTCTGTGGCCCTGGCCTGTGCGGCACGCGAAGTTCTGCACATCGGCGACATCGTCGAAGACATGCTGCGCCAGACGATGACGGCACTCCTCACCGATGACCGCAAACTTGTCGCGGAAATCTGCCGCATGGATGATGCGGTGGACCGACTCGATGAGGCCGTGAAACTGTACGTCACCAAGCTCACCCGCGAGAGCCTGGGTCAATCAGACGGTCAGCGTGCGATGGAAGTCATTTCCTTCTCGATCAATCTGGAGCATGTCGGGGACATCATCGACAAGAATCTCATGGAGCTGGCGGCCAAGAAGATCAAGCGCCAGGTCGTGTTCTCGAAAGAAGGTTCTGCGGAGTTAGAGTCATTCCATCAGGAGGTCTTCAATAATCTCAAACTAGCCTTTAGCGTGTTCATGTCCGGGGACGTTAGAATCGCGCGGCAGTTGCTAACGGAAAAGGCGACGCTCCGCGCCGCTGAGCTGGCGGCGGCAGAAAGCCATCTCGCGCGCTTGCGGGAAGGGCGGCCCGAGAGCATTGAGTCCAGCTCGCTACACCTGGACGTGCTGCGCGACTTGAAACGCATCCATTCGCATATTTGCTCGGTCGCCTACCCGGTGCTCGAGCGCACCGGTGTATTGCAAAGCAGTCGATTGAAGGAAGCCGATGCGGATTCAAGTTTGGCCGCTGTCGGAGATCCCGCCGCCTCGGCCCTGCCGCCAAAGCGGTAATTTCAGCGTAGAAAGGCCTTCGAAAGGCGCCTTAGTCGATTCACAGCGCGGAGGTGTCATCCGCAGCCGAAGGTGGCCCAGACCTTGGCGCTCAACTCGCGCAGCACGCGTCTGTCGAAAGAGCTCGGCGGCGGCTTGACGTTATGCTTTGCGAACTCGCGTAGAGCTTGGGGAGAAAGGCCCGAGGGCACCGATGGTTAAGGTGGTAGCGGGGTTGGTTGTGTGCATATTGGCGGCCGCAGCGTTCTTCACCTGGGCCACACTGCACTGGATCTATTCAGATGGGCTGCGCGCCCGGCTACGTGCAGAAGCTCGCGAGGAAAGGCTGGCTCTGCAAGACGTGGGAAGGCGAAATGGCCATGGTCACCGCGCCCGGGACGGTGGTCGAAAAATTCAAATTCACTGTGCACGATGACGGCCTTGCGACTGGGCTCAGCGCAACGGCGAGCCAGCTAATGGCCTTGCATTACGAGCAGCACAAGGGAATTCCCGGCTCCTGCTTCGGCGACACGGAGTACTTCGTGACCGGTGCCCGCCGCGTTACGGAGTGAGGCACCGCAGGCCGATTTCGCGGCGCCTGATCGAAAAAGGGTGCATCGTCCCCATACCTCAACACGACACAGACCCCGAGGCGGGGGATAATTTCCGGGAAACTGTTGGGCCAGTCAATTTGGGGAAACCCATCATGCTGAATTCCCGCTGTTTCGTTGCCATCACGGCTAGCATTTGGCACTTCTGCTTTTGCAGAGACAAAGGCCATCGTGGTCGCTTCGACAACATCGATGCAGGATTCCGGTCTTTTTTTGACCATATTCTGCCGCTGTTCAAGACAAGAACCGGTATCGGCTCCGGCGAAAAGCGCCCGATACCATGGATCGGCCGCCAATGCACCCGAACCGCCCCGTCCCCAGACTCACCACGGCACAATTGCGGCACACCGAATTTGAGTTGGTCACATTCCCGGCACACAGCAGTGTTCGCGCAGATCTTATCCTGCACGCCGGTGGCCGGCTCGGATCGAACCTGCGCTACCTAAGGATACAGGCGGTGCAGCAGCTCGACAGAAGCCTTCTGCCCGGCGAGCTGTCCGCCGTCGATGACGAACACCTGCCCGGTAATGAACGATGCTTCGTCGCCCCCCAGGAATACGAACAGCGGTGCTACGTCATCGACCCGGCCGCTGCGCCCCAGCGGAATGTAGCGCCCGACGAAATCGCGGACGAACTCCGGACTGTCGATAGCCTCCGACATCGGAGTCTGGAGGTAGCCGGGCGCGACGGCGTTCACCCGGATACCGAACTGCGCCAGCTCCAGGGCCATGGTGCGGGTGAGCATCACGACGCCGCCCTTGCTCGCGTTGTAGTGCGCGTAGCCGGCCTCGCCGTCGAGCCCGTTCTTGCTCGCCATGTTGATGATCGCTCCCCGCCGGCGCACCACCATCCGGCGCGCCACGGCCCGTCCGACCAGGAACATGCCGGTGAGGTTGACCTCAAGCACCCGCCGCCACTCCTCGAGCTCGATGTCGAGGAGAGCCGTTTCGTGCGCGATGCCGGCGTTGTTCACCAGAACGTCGATCGGAGCGCGGCTCTCGGCCTCGTCCACGGAGGCGGTCACGCCGTCCTCGTCGGTCACGTCGACCAGGTGCCCAGATGCTTGGAAGCCGGCGGCGCGCAGCTCCCCAACCGCGCGCTCGAGGTTCGCAGCGTGGCTATCCGCGATCGATAGCGACGCTCCGGCGCGCCCATAGGCGTCCGCGATGGCGCGCCCGATTCCGCGGGCGCCCCCCGTGACGAAGGCATGCCTGCCGGCCAGACCTTGTGTCATGTGCATCTCCTTCAGGGAGGTACCGCGGAGGCCGTCCGCGCCCGCGACACCTGCTGGTGCTCATAGACAGTCACCAGCAGAGTGCTCGCGAGCACCACCAGTCCGCCGACGGTCATGCGCAGCGTGAGCCGCTCGCCGAGCACCACGGCCGCGATCACCAGGCCGAAGAACGGAATCAGGTAGTTCGAGAGCCCCGCCTGGGCCGCATCGAGGCGCGTCAGAACGGTCAGGAAGAGGATCATCGAGAGGAAATACTGAAACGCCGCAAGCAGGAAGATCCCGAGCCACACCTTGGGTCCGAACGCCGCAACGCTTTGAATCGAACCGGGCTCGAGATACAGCGTGAGCGGGATCAGGCAGACGAGCACGGCGTAGTAGCTGTAGAGGAGGAGCTCGAGCGGCGAGTAGCGGTGCAGCAGTTTCTTGCCGTAGACGTTGTAGAACGAGCTGCCGAGGACACCGAGCATGATCAGGACATTCCCAATCGCCACGCCGCCGCTCGCAAAGCGCAGTTCGCTCCAGTCGACGCCGGAACATTGCAGTACGCCGACGATCGCGAACGCAAAGCTCACCCAGCGGATGAACGTCATGCGCTCCCCGAGGAGCAGGTAGGCGAGTACCGCGGTCGCGATCGGCAGCGTCAGCGACAGCAGCGCCGCATTGGACGCCGGAGCCAGCCGCACACCCCAGGTGACCCCGAGCTGCGCTACGACCTGCCCGAGGACGCCAATCAGCGCAAAACGCGCGAGGTCGGCGCCGGCGATGCGCGACGGGCGCCCGCGCTGGCGCTGCTCGCGCCGCACCAGAGGCACGAGACACAGCGTCGCGAGCGCCATCGGCAGGAGCGTCGCGAACACCGGCCCCATCTGCTCCTGCACCAGCTTCGCGAGCACGAACTGGCTCGCCCAGATCAGGTTGCACGCAATGAGCAGGAACCAGTCGCGCAGCCTCGAGGTCGCCTGCTCTCTCATGCGTGGGCTCTAGAATGCGGCGAGGCGCTCGACCGCACGGATGGTCACCGGCCCATCGTCGGAGCGCGTCTTTTCCTTGCCGAGTATCTCCACGGCCGCCTTCGCCATGACGATCGACACCATGCGATTGGGATAGAGGATCACCTCGTTGTCCCCGGAGCCATGCATGCTCGGCAGATATCGACCTTCCCGGACGGGTTCACGTAGCGCAGAAAGTGAAAGCCCATCTCGTAGAGCCCGTCCTCGGCAGCGCCGGCGGGCGCGGCGGCGACGGGACCCAGGGAGGCATCGCCGTTCTTGACGATGGCGCCGCGGGCTGCGAGCAGATCCGCGGTCAGGTCGCGATTGAGGAGCTGCACGCCGGCGTGCGCACCGCGCGCCTGGTAGAGAAGCGCGATCTTCGCCAGGTCGTCGAGCGTCGGGTAGTAGCCGGCGTTGCACCAGACGAGGCCGTCCCTGCCGCCCGCCTCGCGCGTCTTGACCGTCGGCGCCTGGTGGATGCCGATCGGCGTGAGCACCTCGGTGCTGCACCATCTCCCCCAGGTCCGCCTGCGGCCCGCGCACCGATTTCAGGAACGCATCGAGGCGGCGCCCAGGATGAAATAGTCCTGGTCACGGTAGCGCATCACGGTACCGGGCTCCCAGGGATAGGGATGCAGCGTCGCGTCGATGTGCCGGACCTTGTCGGCGAATGACGGCGCCGTATACCAGGCGTCGTAGTCCCGCCCAGGTATCCGTCGAAGATGTCGTTCGGTTGGGTGCTGGTGCTGCCGACGCCGCCGAAGCCAGTCGACATGTTGGCGGCATCGAGGAAGCGGATGCGGCGCCACTTCGGATCGAGTCCGGGCACGTAGTCGCCCACCTTGAGCGTCAGAACCCACGGGCCGTACACCTGGCGAGATGCAGCAGCGCGAGCGGCGCGAACACGCTCTTGGTCACGGAACGGACCCCGAAGCGCATCTCGAGCGGATACGGATAGGATCCGTACGGCGTGACCGGGTCCTGGTAGTAGAGAATGCCGCCTTCCACCAGCGCGACCGCCACCTGCCACTTGGGATAGAGAGGCCCGCCGAAACCATCGAGCGTACCCGGCGGCACTGTCTTGCGAGCTCGATCCAGCGGCCTCGCCGGCAGCCGCTCGGCGAGTTCCGCCTGCGCCTCGGCGCGCCGCGCCTCGAGCTTGCCCGTCTCCCCGGCGGACAATCCGCCGGTGCAAAGCCCCACGCCACGAAGTACTGCTTGATCAGGTAGGGCCCGGTCTGCTGAATGAACTGCAGCTCGAGCCCGCTGACCTGACCGGAGCGGTAGAGGAACGTCGCGAGGCCCTGGTGCGCATGGTTCTCGGTGTCGTTGACGAGCATCACCGGAAACGCGGCGCGCGACCAGTCGCCGTCGCCCTTCTCGCGCCAGACCTTGCCGAATCTGCGGAATGATCCGCCAGTAGCTCGCCGTGCGGCCGCCGGCGGTTTCGCGCACCATCTGGCCGCGCTCCACCGGGACTAGCAGATCGCCCAGGGTAAAGAACTCGAGCGCGCACGCCCGGGAAGATCCGCACGTCACGGCCCTCGATCACCGGCCCGTTCGAGCACCGGCAGCGTCTGCATGGGCGCTGCGTGGATCTTCAGCGTCCCGCTGAACGGGGAGCGGGCAGCGCATCCGCGTCCGGAGCGAAAGCTGCATTGGCGACCGGCGCCGGCGTGGCGTGGCTGGCCTCGAACAGCTGCACGGGGAGAACTGCGCCGGCATCGGCCTCAGCCGTCCCGCACATCACGAGCGCGAGGCTCGCGCAAAGCACCAGGGCACACGATCGCAACCACATATGAACGGACTCCTTGCGTTCTCGAGCTACCAATCCCCGACTGAGCCGTCGGCATAGAACACACGCTGCAGCAGCTCCTGCTCGAAGGGATACTTTGCGATCGCGGCCTCGTTGATCTCGATTCCGAGCCCGGGCCGATCGGCGGGCCGCACCGTGCGACCGCGCTTGTCGAGCGGATGCGAGTCCGCGACCACGTCGTGGCGCCAGGGCACGTCGTCGCTGACGGTCTCGCAGATCATGTAGTCCGGCTGTGCGAAGCCGAGCTCGAACGAGGCCGCCGTGCTCACCGGTCCTTGCGGATTGTGCGGCGCCAGGCGCGATGCGATAGCGCTTCGGCCAAGGCCGCGATCCGGCGCGCCGCCGTCAAGCCGCCGCAATGCGTGATGTCGAGCTGGGCGACGCTCGCAGCCGCGCGCCGCGAACAGATCGCGGAACTGCGTGAGGTCGGTCAGCCGCTCGCCGGTGGCGATCGGCGTGGTGACCGACGGCGTTGATCGCGGCCGAGGCCTCGACGACTCTCCGGCCAGCACGGCTCTTCGAGGAAATACAGACCGTAGGGCTCCAGCGCCTTGGCGAACAGCAGGCCCATCGCGGGCGACGGCCGGGCATGGCAATCGACCATGATGTCGATGCCGGCGCCCACGGCCTCGCGCATGCGCGCCACCGCCTGCTTCGGCGGCCAGCACCGGGCCGATGCCCTCGAGCGGCATGGTCGGCGGCACGGCCATCGACTTGAAGGCGGTGAAGCCGTCGGCCACCGCCTCGCGCGCCAGGTCGGCGAAGCGGCCGCGCATTGGCGACCGGAGTCTCGTAGAAGTCTTCCATCTTGCCGCCGCCAAGATGGCAGTACGAGCCGCACGTAGTCGCGCACCGGGCCGCCCCACAGGCTGTGGCAGGGCACGCCGAGGATCCTTGCCCAGCGATGTCCCACAGCGCGATGTCGATCCCGGACATGGCCGTCGCGCGCACGATGCCGGAGCCGTGCCAGAAATGCTGGCGGAACATCATCTGCCACAGATGCTCGATGCGCCGCGGGTCCTCGCCTATCAAGCAGCGGCGGCGAGGTCTTCGATCGCGCCGACGACCGCGCGGGTATGCCATTCCAGCGTGGCCTCGCCCCAGCCGAACAGGCCGGGCTGATCGGTCACGACCTTGACGAAGACCCAGTTGCGCATGCGGGCATGGCAGACGAGCGGACTTGATTGCGGTGATCTTCATGTGGAGTGAATCCTGCGCGGGAAGCGGAACACGGTGCTCGAGGACCAGTCACGGCCCGCTTCCAGAACCGTACTCGGGAAATGCGCCTGGTTGGGCGAGTCGGGAAAATGCTGTGGCTCAAGAGCGATGCCGTCACCCGGCCGGTATAGACAGCCCCCCTTGCCTGGCACGGCACCCGAAAGGAAGTTACCCGTGTAGAGCTGCAGTCCCGGCTCGGTGGTCAGAAGCTCAAGAGCACGGCCCGACCGCGGGTCCTCGAGACGCGCCGCGCGGCGCAGCGAGTTCGGTGTACCGCGCAGCACGAAGTTGTGATCGTAGCCACGTCCGATCGCGAGCTGCGGCTCCGAGGCGTCACGGATGCGCGCGCCGATCGTGTGCGGAGTACGAAAGTCGAACGCGGTGCCCCCTACCGGACGCAGCTCGCCGGTCGGGATCATGTGCTCATCGACCGGGGTGTAGGCGTCGGCTTCGATGCTGAGCCGCGCCATTAGTGCATCGCCGCCGCCGGCGAGATTCCAGTAGCTGTGATGGGTGAGGTTGACGAGGGTCGTGGCGGACGCCCGCGCGGTATAGTCGAGGCGTAGCTCGTCGTCGTGCGTGAGGGTGTAGGTCAGTCGAACGACGAGCTCTCCGGGAAAGCCCTGGTCGCCCTCTGGGCTCACGAGACAGAGCGTGATCGAGGCGGCCCCAGCGTCTTCCCCGCTGCCTTCGATGCTCCAGAGCCTGCGGTCGAACCCATCATCCCCGCCGTGCTCGGCATTGGGAGGCGAGTTGCACGCGAGCTGATAGCGGCAGCCACCCAGGCTAAAGCGGCCGCGCGCGATGCGGTTGGCGAAGCGCCCGATGGTGGCACCGAAATAGTCGCGTCCTCGCAGGTAGTCTTCGACGCGATCGAATCCCAGCACGACGTCGCAGCTCTCGCCGCGCGCATCGGGGATCCGCAGCGCGCGTAGCGTCGCGCCGAGGGTCAGAATCCGCGCTTCCATGCCCGATCCGTTGGTGAGCGAGCACTCGAGCACCTCGGCCCCGGACGGCAGCCGCCCGGCTACCCGGCAGCTGACGGTGGCCGCGGCGCTCACGAGCCTAGCCGGCGACGACGATGTCACCGGATTTCTCGTGCCGGATGCGGACGATCCAGTCCCCGCCGGGCAGTGCCTCGAGCGTGTAACCCGCCGCGTGCGTATCGGCGCGCTCACTGAGCGCCGTCCCCCGCGCTCACGCGCGCGGGCCTGAAATTGAGGCGCAGCACCTCGGTCGCGGCACGATCGAAGGTGCGGTACTCGATGCGTTGCGCCGCGTAGCTTACCCTCCGTACCACGGAGCTCGATCGCAGCAGATGTTCCTCGCCGGCCGGGGCGAACTCCGGTATCGCGCCCATGGCCCACTCGAAGTGCCGCACGTAGTCCGAGTAGCCGTCGCTGAACCAGAAGGGCTCCTGGTAATCGACGCCGCAGCATGCGACCCGGCCGTCGGCTGCCGGCAAAATACGTCGCATAGTTCAGCGAACGAAATGCATCCTCGCGCGCCTGACCGTCGTCGGTCTTCTCGAAGAACAACGCATTGATGGCTGCCCAGCGCGCAGTGTGATCGCCTGACCGGCGCGCGAGCAGCACCCGAAGGTGGCATCGGGCGTGGTCTGCTCGTCGATGGCCTGCGCCCCGAAGAAGGGACCTCGTCCGAGTTTGACCTTCACCCAGTCGAGCAGCCGGCCCACGTGACCCATCCATTGGGGATCCACTTCGGCCGGATCGTCTTGCGACAGCAGGTAATAGGCAGTCATCATCGGCAGCAGCTGGTTGACGTCGTCGGTGTGCCGCGGAATGTCCTCGAAGTAGCCCGGATCCATTTGTTCCAGGCTCGACTATCGTGGTTGAGCGGGTTGTCGAGCAGCCACTTCAGGGCCGTCTCGCGCGCCTGGCGAAAAGCGGCCACATCGCCCGCGTTGAGGCGAATGAGCTCATCGAACAAGCGCAGCGAGCCGCTCACGTCGCCGCCGTATTCCTCCAGCGCGAGCGTCACCCCGGTGCGCGCATCGACGCGAAAAGGCCACGGCGTGTGTTCCGCATCGCCCGGCGCGCACGTGGCGGGCGAGCGCCGCGCGCAGTGCAGCGCGGCATCCAGATATTTGCGCTCGCCGGTCAGCTTGTAGAACAGCGCGTATCCAGTGCCGAGCTCACCGACCTTGTCGGTCTCGATCCCGCCGTAGAACTCATGCGGCATGTTCTCGATGCACCGGCCGTAGTCGGGCGATTGCCGCAACTGGTGGCGAAGGGACGCCGGGCCACTCCCAATCCGCGGGAGTCGTGCCATGGGCGAGTTGGTAGTCGAGCATGCCGCGCACCGCCTGCACGGCGGCCTCATCGCCCGAATACCGGTACCAGCCCAGCAGCGAGTCGACGAAGGAGGCAAAACCATGGCGGGATTGTGCTGCCAATAGCTCGCCTGAAGTGTCTTGCCGTCGTAGACGGAGTTGATGAGATAGATCGGCAGGCCCGTGCCATGGCGTTGTCGCGCGGCACCTTGTACTCGATGAACTCCCACGCGAGGCGGATGACGTGGTCGTAGCCCAGAGTTGGCTCGGGCCGATACCAGGCAAGCAGCTTGCCCTGCGCATCCAGCACGCCGGGTGCCACGGCACCTGCGCGTTGACATACACCGCGGGCGCGGCCTCCTCGGCCCGCAGCGGCCCCAGCAGGAGCGCGGCAAGCGCCGCCAGAGCCGCCAGGGTGTGCGAGCCGGCAGCGAAACAGCGCGCAACTGCCCGAGCGCGTCACGGCTCCGCCAGCTCCCCGAGCGCGGTGCGCAGCGGAAGAAGCCACGGCTCGAAGTGCCGCCACTGATCCATGCCTTCCGATAGATCGGCCGGCGGACCTGCTCGGAGCTCGCGGTGTTCAGCTGCGCCCGGTCTCGTGGAAGCGCAGGCACGCGGGCTCGAATTGAGCCCGCAGAAGGCGAGGACGCGGCGCACGCTGCCCTCGAGATCCTCCACGACCTCCTCGTGGCGCACGCGCAGAACCTTCCCGGGCAGCACCGCATCCCAGTGAGTCATGAGCGCAAGGTACGAGCGGTAGTAGCGGGCCAGGTGTCCTCGAGGCTGTAGGTGAAACGCTGGCCGACCGCGAACAGCTGCTTGTAGTTGCCAAAGCAGCAGGCCATCGGGTTGCGCCGCGCGTCGATGATTCTCGCATTTGGCAGGATCAGGTGGATGAGGCCAAGGTGGCGGAAGTTGTTGGGGTCTTGTCGATGAAGAACGGCCGGCCGCCGCGGCGGTAGATGCGCGTATCCTCCAGATAGCTTGCGCCCAGGCGCCTGAGGTCCTCCGCGCCGAGCGCGGCCAGCACTCCGGGGTAGCGTGGGTTCGCATCGTCGTGAGCGCGGCCCTGGAGGCCCGGAACCATCCGCGGAATGTCGGCAAGCTCAGTGGTGCCCTCCACCAGGGGATGCGAGGCGAGGATCTGTTCGAGGAGCGTCGAGCCCGAGCGCGGCAGACCCACGATGAAGATCGGCGCGGCGCTCGCGGAGCCCCAGCCCGTGCGTGCCGCGAGGAATCGCGCGTGCAGACGGCAGCCTGCAGGTCGGTATTGGTCTCCATGACCTCGGGCCGGTAACGCAGCTCTCCGTTCCTTCAGCGCGTTGCCCCGCGCGTAGAAGCCGAAGGATTCGCGGTATCGCCCAGGTCCTCGAGCGCCTTGCCGAGCGCGAAGCACAGGTGGTACCGGTCGGCGAGCCCGACCCCCGGCGCACCCTCCGCACGCCGCATGTCCGCTAGCTCCTGCTTGGAGAAGCGATAGGTCTTGAGGTTGGCGAGGCTCCAGTAGGCCTCACCGTAACCCGGCTTCACCGCCGCCGCCGCACGGTACTCATCGATTGCCTGCTGCGTGCCGCCGAGCGTCTTGACCGCGTGCGCAACCGACAGGTGCAGCTCCGGATCCTGCGGACTCTCTCGCAGCAGCTCCTGATAGAGAGCGAGCGCACGCCGGTAGTCGCCCAGGCCCAGGGCCACCGCGGCATCGGTGGTGCGGTAGAGGCGGTTCGTCGGATCGATCTCCAGCAGGGCGGCGATCTCCTGGGTCGCGCGCACATGCTTGTGTCGTCGCAGCAGCACGATGGCGTAGTCGTAGCGGGCCGCCGGGTAATCCGGTGCGAGGTTCAGCACGCTCTCCAGCAGCAGTTCGGCATCGTCCAGCACGTCGAGCTCCATGCCGATCCTGGCCAGAGTCGCATGCCCTCGATGTGATCGCCATGCGCCAACAGGAATTGCCGTACCAGCCCCTCGGCCTCGTACAGGTCGCCGTCGGCGAACTTCACCCACGCGGTGACGACCTCGCGCGGCAGGCTCGCGAGCTTGGCGACATGCCGCGCCGCCGTGACGGAGTCCGCCTCGCGGCCGGCGATCCGGTACAGTCCCTCGAGCGCCCGCCAGCTCGCCGGCAGCGCCGGGCACAGGCGAACCGCGCGCTCGAACGCCCGGATAGCCTCGTCCGCGCAGCGTAGCGCCACATGGCACTGGCCGCGCTCCTGGAACAGGCGCGTGAATTTTGGATGCGCCCGCTCGAGGAGCGCGAGCGTCGCCAGGGCGTCCACGGGACGCTTCAGGTGGCGCTGACAGACCGCAAGGGCGTAGAGCAGCTCACGACTCTCGGGCAAACGCGCGCGCAGCGCTTCGCCGGCCGCGAGCGCACGCCCGAACTCTCTGGCTTCGAGCAGCGCGCACACACGGACGAGCTCAGCGTCGGACTGTGACGGCTTGTCGGCCGCCGGCGCGGACGCTTCCGTGCCGGCGCCTGGCGGCATCTGGCATAGGCTCTGCGTGAGAACTCCCCCTGATTCGGCTCGTGCTACCGCGGCCTGCATCGATGCTAGCGCAGGTCGGCTACTTATTGGAAAAGTGGTAGCCGACCTTGACTCCCAGCACCCGCGGGCGCAGCGGCACCTGCGTCAGGATGAACTGCGCATTGTTCTCCGAGACATAGGCATTGTTGTCCGTGAGGTTCTGCCCGTAGAGCTCCGCATACCAGTTGTCGCGGGAGATGCCTACCGCGGCGTCCATGGTGGAGTAGGCGGGCAGGTTGTAGGCCTCGACATAGCCCGTTCCGGTGAAGCTGTGGTCGGTGTGCTGGCCGGAGACCTGGCAGAAGGCGTTGTAGTCGTTGAAGGTCCCATCGTAGCGCAAGCGCGATTGCCCTGGAACGCCGGTGCGTTGGCGAGCGGGCTGCCGAGGGGCCGAACGGGTTCGGGATCGAGGTGATCTGCTGTCCGTAGGTCGGACTCTTGCGGATTGTCGTTGACCAGGAACGGCGAGTTGGTCTGGCTGCTGCTGTTCCAGGTGGCCGCCGCCTGCACGGTGAGACCCCGGGCCGCGACCCAGACGATCGACGGCTCCAAGCCGCGCACTCGATAGCTTGGCCCGTTGGTGAAGAAGGCCAGGTTGCCGAGTCCGCCCTGCGGATCGTCGATCCCGATCTGCACGTTGCTCCAGTTCTCCTGGTAGATCGAGCCGTTGAACAGCAGCCGGTGATCCAGCCATTCGGTCTTCCAGCCGATCTCGTTGTTGGTCAGGTTGTCCGGGTTCCAGACCACCGGGGTGAGTACTGATGCGATGCCGTTCGCATCCGGCAGGTGCGAGGAAGTGCCGCGGTTGAACCGCCGGGCCGGTAGCCCTGCGAGAAGGTGTAGTACACCATCGCATCGGGTGTGACCTTCCACGTGAGGTTCACGCGACTGCGGAAACCGCTGGCGCTGGTGTTACCGGAGTCTGCAGGTCCAGATCGGTGCCGAACGGACCGCCCGGCCCGAAGCCGTTGAAATTGGTGACCGAGCACGGCCCGTAGCTCTTCGGCACTGCACCGTCGTAGAACTTGCAGTAGAAGCTGCCGACGTCGCCGCCGAAGTCGTGCTCGTCGTACTTGAAGTAGCGCGTGCCCGCGGTGAGTGTCAGCTTGTTCGGCAGCAGGTCGAAGTCGAGCGATGCGAATGCTGCGGTCTGCTTGTAGCCGCGCTGCACGTCGTCGAAGAAGGAGTCATCGGGGTTGCGGACATTGGGGTTGTTCGCGGGCACGCCGGGCCACGGCTGAATGTCTAGGAAGCACTCGGTATTGAAGCTCGGCGTGCAGGTGGGGACCGACCGATACTGGTAGTCCATCTGGTCATGGATCTCGAAGTCCTCCCAGTACACGCCCGCCAGCGCGCGCAGCCGCTTGTCATCCGGGGTGCTCAGGCGCAGCTCGTGGCTCTGGTGCGTGACCCGGTCGACGTCGTGCCAGTTCGCGCTCGGCGTGTAGCACTTGGTCGGCGGGTCGAAGCCTACGCTGTAGCCGGTACACTGGTAGTAGGTCCCCCAGACACCGCGTGCATAGTTGGTGTAGTCCTGCACCTGCTCCACGTTGCGCACCAGGTAGGCGCCGCTGTACACCGCTTTCAGGTCGCCGATCTTGCCGGTGACTGTGAGCGCCGTATTCTCGAAGCGGTCGTCGTCGAAGGAGGGATTGAAGAGCGTCGCCGACAGCGGCGGCAGCGGGTTGCCCTCGGAGCCGACCGGGTTCTGGTAGAAGACGCCTTCGGCGTCCATGTTCTGGTAGGACTGCGTCAGCAGCGCGTCCCACTGGTCGTTGATCTTCCACAGGGCCGAGAGACGGAAGCCCTCGTAGGTCAGCGGATTGATGGCGTTGCGGGCGATCAGATAGTTGTTGATGACCTCGCTGTCGGCCGGGACCTGCCCCGGGGTGATGACCGTGCCGGTGTTGCTGACCGTGCCGCCGTTGCGCAGCGCCAGGCCCAGGTCGGTCCCCATGCGGGTGAACTCGCTGCCCACGTTGTTGATGTAGCCGCCGCGGCGGTCGATGTACACCGCACCGCGCAGCGCGAGCTGGTCCTCGATGAGCGGCAGGTTGAGGATGAAGTTGGCGCTGGCGTTCGGGTCGCCGTGCGCGGTCGTGCCGAAATCGCCCTCCGCGTTGCCTTCGGTCACGTTGAGCTTGGGCTTGTTGGTAATGTAGCGGACCACTCCGGCCTCGGCACCTCCGCCGAACAGCGTGCCCTGAGGCCCCTCCAGCACCTCGACCCGCTCCAGATCGATGGTGTAGACGTCGAGGTTGCGTCCCGGCAGCTGCATCGACTGGTCGTCGAGATACACCGCGACGTTGGGAAAGTTGCCGATCGCTCCACTGCCTTCGGTGCCGCCCGAGCCGATACTAAGACCGCGAATGTAGATGTTCGTCTGTCCCGGGCCGTTGGTGGCCTGCGAGACGCTCGGCAGGTACTTCACCAGATCGTCGAAGTTAGTCAGATGCATCTGGCTCAGCGTCTCGGCGGTCATGACCTCGAGACTGATGGGCACGTCCTGCAGACTCTGCGCGCGCCGCTGCGCCGTGACGATGATCTCGCTCAATTCGTCAGTTGGTCCGGCAGAGGCGTCCGTGCCCGCAGGCCCCGCGGCGGCGGCGGCCCCCCCGGCGGTCGTCCCCGTCGCACTCAGGATGGCCGCAACCGCGTAGGCAATCTTGTTCGGTCTCATAACGCTCCCCCGTACACGCGTGTGTTTGATCACCGCTGTCGCTTGACTTTGGCTGTGCGCGTGCCCGGCCAGACGGCCGACAGCGCGCGGTCGAACTGCGCCAGCGTCTCGCTGATGTCCGCGGCCGTATGCGCCGCGGAAATCGAGCATTGCTTGGTCGCAATCGGAATGAAGAACACGCCGAGCCCGATCAGCGCGCGGCGCAGCGCGAGGTCCCGCGCGAAGTCGTGATGTTCCAGGATGTCGTGGAAATCCACCGGGTTCTCCGGCATCAGGTAGTAGGAGAATGCCGAGCCCTGGCGGGCGATCGATGCCACCACGCCGTGCGCGGCGAACAGCCCGCGCAGCCCCTCCTCCATCTGCCGTCCGAGCGCCTCGATCCGCGCGTACAGCAGCTGCCGGTTCGCGGTCAGATACTCGATGGTGCGGATGGCGGCCGCCACTGCCACCGGATGACCGTTGTAGGTGCCGCCCACCAGCGGGCGGCGCGCCGCATCCGGGTGGATGATGGAATCCATGTATTCGCGCTTGCCGCCGACGAGCCCCAACGGAAAGCCGTTGGCCACCGCCTTGCCGTAGGTGACCAGATCCGGCCGCACGCCCGCGAGCTCGCTGTAGCCGCCCAGAGCGTGCCGGAATCCGGTCTTCACCTCGTCGAAGATCAGCAGGAAGCCGAACTCGTCGGCGAGCGCGCGCAGCCCGGCGAGATACCCGTCCCGCGGACGTACCACGCCGATGTTCTGCAGGATCGGCTCGGTGATCATGGCCGCGACTGGATAGCGGCGGCACACGTAGCGGACCGAGTCGAGGTCGTTGAAATTGATGGGGTGAACGAAGCGCGTCGTCGCGATGGTCGTGCCGCCGCCCAGCGGGCGCAGCGGATACTCACCCGGCGACACGCGCGGACCGATGTCCGCGAGTTCGTTGAACACGTTGCAGGCCAGCTCGTCCTGATTGCCGTTGTAGCCACCCTGCACGACGATGATGTGCTGCCGGCCGGTGACCGCGCGGCTCACGCGCACTGCAAGCGCGGTGGCTTCACTTCCGGTGTTGAGCAAGCAGACCTTTTCTACGACCGGGATGCTGCGGCACACGAGCTCCGCCAGGCGCCCCTCGAGCTCGGTGGTGCCCGCGCCGAACAGGCTCTCGCCCGCGCGCAGCGCCTCGATCACCGCCTCGTTGACGGGGGCGAAATTGTGTCCGAGGAAGTGCGGGGCAAAGGCGGCGTGATAGTCGATGTAGCGCTTGCCGTCGAGGTCCCATACGTACGCGCCCTCACCCCGGGCGAATACCATCGGCGGATCGATGATCCGGTTGCTCGAGCTGACGCCGCCGGGCATGTAGGCGCTGTTGCGCACCAGGCAGGACGCGAGGCCGCCGCTCGATTTCGCGGTCATGTTTTTGTGAATCTGGTTCCAACCGCCGAAGATGTAACGTTACATGTTAAGGCGAACGAATGTCAATCCTAACGGCAGGTCACCCGCGGTAGCGCGCCGCCGGCAGTCCGCCGACCTCAACCTCCACCGCGAACACTGCGCCCGCCAGGCCGTTGGCGTTCGCGCCCGGTATCGAGGCCAAGCGCGGCGCTCGTCACGAACAGCTGCTTGAAGTCGGGTCCCCCGAAAGTGCAACTGGAGGGCTGGGCCACCGGCATCTCGATGACATTGAGCAGGACCGCGTCGGGGCTGAAGCGCGACACCCGGGCGGCGCCCCAGTGCGCGATCCACAGGCACCCTTGCGCATCGCAGGTGAGACCGTCGGGGCAACCCCAGCCCGCCTCGGCGAAGCTGCGGAACAGCGTCGGATCGGAGAGCTCCCCGGAAGCCCCGAGCCGGTGACGGTAGACGGCCCGGCCGTAGCTATCGACGCTGTAGAGAGTTCGACCGTCGGGCGAGATCGCTGGTCCGTTGACGCAGACGTACGGTCCCGCGGCCGGCTCGGGCGCGCCGGTGCCGGCATAGCGGTACAGCCAGGCACTGGCCGCGGCGCCACTCGTGTTGTAGGTCCCGATCCACAAGCGCCCCTCGGCGTCGCACTTGCCGTCGTTGCAGCGGTGCCCGTCCGCCATCGGCCCGACGTCGGTGATCGGGCGGATCTGAAGCGGATCCAGCGTGATCAACGCGAGGCAGCGCTCCAACCCGGCGATAAGCCCCGGCTCATCCTGCCGCAGCGCGACGCAGCCGATCCGCTGGCCTATCGGTACGCAGATCTCCTGCGAGCCGTCGGGCCTGCACCGGTGCAGGTCGCCACGCTCGATGTCGACGAAGTAGAGCGTCTGCGTTCGCTCGTCCCACACCGGACCTTCGCCGAGCAGTGCGCGCGTCGTTTGGGTGATGAGCCGCGGCGCGTATGGCCGGCCCCGACCCTTCATGGCGCGCCTTCCATCGGCAGCGCCAGGCTGCTCTCGTCTTCTGCCTCGGACGACGCCGCGTGGTCGAGCGCGCCGAGACCCAGGTGGCGCGTCTCCGGCGCCCAGCGGTAGCAGACCAGGGCGCCGACCACCAGCACCGCGACGCAGGCACCGAGCGCTATCCGGGCGCCGTAGGCGGCCATCATGAGTGGCAGCACGAAGGTGCCCGCCGCAGAGCCGACGCGGCTCGCCGCGATCGCAAGTCCTATGCCCGATGCGCGCAGATCGGTCGGAAAAGCTCGGGCAGATACACGTATACGAGATTCGAGGCCGCCGACAGCACGCCGGCGAAGATTGCGAACAACACGATCATCGCGGGCGCCCCGACGTTCTGCGCGGCGCTCAACACCAGCATGGTAGCGGCCGCGGCGGCGAAGCTACCCACCAGAAAGGCCCTGCGGCTCAAGCGGTCGACGATCGCGACACCGACAAGCGCCCCGGCGATCAGCGCCGCGTTGTAGATCAAGCCGCCGAGCAGTCCCCCTTCGAGGTGCAGCGCCGACATGACCTGGGTGACGAAGGTCCCAACCGCGAAATACGGAATCACCTGGCAGGTGAAGAAGGTACAGGCCACCAGCGTACGCACCCGCCAGCGCCAGGAGATGAGTTGTGCCCAGCGGCCCGCGGTCTCGACCGGCCGCGCCGCCGCGGGCGGCGGGCGTACGCCGCGCCCCAGGACCGCCTGCACCACCGCCGCCGCGCGCCGCGCGTGCCCGTGAGCGGCGAGCCACAGCGGCGACTCCGGCATCGTGATACGCAGCGGCGCGACCAGAAGACACGGCGCCGCACTCGCGAGCAGCATCCAGCGCCAGGCGTCCGGGCCCCGCCCACTCAGCACGAATCCGACCGCATAGGCGCACGCGTAACCGCCCGCCCAGGCGATCGACAGCAGGCTCATGATCCGGCCGCGGAACCGGCGCGGCACGAACTCCGTGAGCAAGCGCCTTGCTGACGACGTAGTCGGTACCGAGCAGAAAACCGATCGCCAGCCGCAGCACGAGCAGCTGCGCGCCCCCGTCCGCGAAGAACTGCAGCGCCGACAGCGCCGCGGCGAGCAGCATGTTGCAGGCGAAGATCCCGCGCCTTCCGAAGCGGTCCGCGGCCGGCCCGGTGAGCAGCGCGCCGGCGAACAATCCCGCGAGCGAGGCGCCGCCGAGAAGCCCCAGCCACAGCGCGTTGAGCCCAAGCCGGGGTGCGGCGAGACTTAGGGAGATGCCGATGATGCCGAGCCCGAAGCCGTCCGAGAAAACTCCGCCGGTGCTCGCGACCGCGACCCGCAGGTGAAACGGCCGCAGCGGGGCGTCGTCGTAGTCGCGCGTCTCGCCGCCTTGCATTCTTGCCAGATTCCGCGGATGTCTTGGCTGGTAGAAACTTGTAACGTAACATGTTTTAGCTGTCAATCCGCGCGGCAGCCCGATCGCGCAGGATTGACAGATGCGGCATTAGATCTTTGCTTCAGGAGCAGCGTGCTACGCACGGGAGGCGAGTCGTGAAGCTGGTGCGATATGGAGACCCTGGGGCCGAGCGGCCGGGACTGCTGGCGCCGGACGGCATGATCCGCGACCTGTCGAGCCGGATGCGCGAGCTGGCGAACGCGCAGCTGCACCCCGAGTCGCTGCGCCGCCTGGCGTCCTTCTCTCCCGCGAGCTTCCCGGGCGTGGCAGCGCCGGTGCGGCTCGGAGCCTGCGTGTCGGGCGTCGGCAAGTTCGTGTGCGTGGGACTCAACTACCTGGATCACGCGCGCGAGTCGGGGGTCGCCGCACCGTCCGAGCCCATCCTTTTCATGAAGGCGCCGAGCTGCATCGCGGGCCCCTCCGATGCACTGGTTATACCGCGTGGCGCCACCAAGGTCGATTGGGAGGTCGAGCTCGGTGTAGTGATCGGCGCGACCGCCCGCAACGTCGCCGCGGAGGATGCGCTCGGCTGTGTCGCCGGCTACTGCGTCGTCAACGACGTCAGCGAGCGCGCCTGGCAGCTCGAGGGTACCGGCCAGTGGGTCAAGGGCAAGAGCGCCGACGGCTTCGGACCGGTCGGACCGTGGCTCGTGACCGCGGATGAGGTCGAGGATCCTCAGAAGCTGCGCCTGTGGCTCTCGGTCAACGGCAAGATGCGCCAGGACAGCACCACCGGCCAGATGATATTTCCGGTGAAGGTGCTCGTCAGCTATATCAGCCGATTCATGACGCTGCATCCAGGCGATCTGATCGCCACCGGCACGCCGCCCGGGGTCGCGCTGGGTGCGAGGCCCCCGGTGTACCTGCGGCCGGGCGACACCGTCCGGTGCGGGATCGAAGGCCTGGGCGAGCAGATGCAGGCGGTCACGGCGTCCTGAAGAGGACCCTCACCCGGTGGACTCACCCTCCTGCAACTGCACCGGCAGCACGACGCTCTGGCGGGAAAAAGACCCGGTCTTAAGTCTCTGTATGAGCAACTCTCCCGCGCGACGCCCCATCTCGTAGGCGGGCGAGACCACCGTGGTGATTGTCGGAGAGGTGTGGCGCCAAACGTCGAATCCGTTGAATCCGCCGATCACGAGGTCCTTCGGCACCCGCAGGCCGGTGTGCTCGCAGGCCTTGAGAGCCGCCGCGGCCATCGAGTCGGTCGCGGCGACGATCGCATCGGGCGTGCGGCGCGCGAGCTGATTCCTGACGACCTGGTGCACGTCCTCGAACCCTTCCGATGGGGCGATCAGGGTCTTGACCTCCACGGCAGGACTAGCACGGGTCAGCACGTTGCGCAGACCCTTCTCACGTTGTTCCACTGCGCACCACTCGAGCGCCGGTCGTACAAAAACCACCGACCGCACCCGCCTCGTGACCAGGTGCTGCGCCAGCTGCCGGCCGCCGGAAATGTCGTCCTGACCTACGACCGCGACGTGGGGGGACGGTGGCTGGAACGTCTCGCGGAACACGATGACCGGCTGCCCCAGCCGACTCAGATAGAAAAAATGCTCGCGCCGCACCGCCCGCGGGCCACACAGAATCGCGCACAGCGCCTCGTTGCCGACCTTGTTGAGGATCGTGGCGCTCTCGAAACGCTCCGGAGCGACACCCTGCACGTCGAGGGTGTAGTCGAGGCCGCTGAGATAGTTGCTGAGACCACTGACGAGCCGTGAAATGAACGGGTCGTTGAGATACGCCGGGTCACTGTCCGCGATGACGATGCCGACCGAATACTCCTTGGACAGGCGCAGGCTCCGGGCGCTCACATTCGGCCGGTAGTTGAGCCGCGCTACGGCGGCCTCGACCAGCCGCCGGGTTCGCAAGCGCACGGGCTTCGCATGGATGAAATTGGAGACGGTCATCACCGACACGCCCGCCTCCCGCGCCACGTCGCTCAACGTTGCCCGGACGGGCTTGCGGGGCGATCGGTCCCGCTCGCGCTGTTCCTTCATCCGCACTCCGACGGCGGAGACCGCCGTTACGCCGCGACCTTGCCACACGAGCGCCGCAGTCCGATTATGCCTCGTATCTTTCGCATCCGGCCACGGTCTCCCATGTCGCGACGGAGGTTGCCACGGTGACAGTTCCTCCGGCCCGGCCGGTGCGGCTCAGCTTCTTGCTCGCGCCCCATTTCTCGCTGCTGTCATTCTCCGCGGCGATCGAGCCGCTCCGGTCCGCCAACCGCCAGAGCGGGCGGTCGCTCTACGAATGGCAGCTCGTATCGCTCGATGGCGCCCCGGTCGCGGCCAGTAACGGCATCCCGATCGCGGTCCAGGGCACGCTCGCCGACCTCAAAAAGCCCGACATGCTGGTGGTCTGCGTGGGTCTCGAGCCGCTGCAGTTCGCCGGCAACCGGCGCGTGCGACATCGTCTGCGCGAGTTCGCGCGTCACGGCTGCAGGATCGGGGCGGTCAGCGGCGGGTCGTTCGTGCTGGCGGACGCGGGGCTCCTCGCCGGCCGACGGTGCACCGTTCACTGGGAATATCAGGAGCTGTTCGCACTGCGCTATCCGCGCCTCGAGTTGACCCAGGATCTGTACGTCGTCGATCACAATATATTCACCTGCTCGGGTGGCACGGCGGCGCTCGACATGATGCTGCACTTCGTGAGCGAGCAGTGTGGCACGGACCTCGCGCTCGCGGTGGCGGACCAGTTCCTGCACCATGCGATACGCGAGCATGGGGCGCATCAGCGCATGGAGCTCGGTGCGCGCTACGGCTTGCACGACGCGAAACTGATCGAGGTGATCCGCCTGATGCAGGACACGATCGAGGACCCGCTCTACGTCCAGACGGTTGCCGCCCGCGTCGGGCTGTCGGCGCGGCAGATCGAGCGGCTGTTCCGCAGCCACCTGCGCGAGTCTCCGGCGGCGTTCTATCTGCGCCTGCGGCTCGAGCGGGGTCGGAAGCTCTTGCTGCAGACCGTCCAGACCATTCCGGAGATCGCGCTCGCGTGCGGCTTTGGCTCGAGATCGCACTTCGCTCACGCCTACAAGCGCCACTTCGGGCGCACACCGGCCGAGGAGCGGCGCCGACCGCAGGAGGGCGCCCCGGCGCTCTCCGCGCCGCGCCCTGCCGCGCATTGACGGCCGCCGCCGTCGCCTCGCTGCAAGGGCATGTCGGCTGCGTGCACAGAGGAGCCTGCGGCAGCGCGCGAACATGGAGCCGGCCGCAGCGCTGCGGCGCCACACGCGCAGGCACGCCAATGGAAGTCAGGAAACGCCGGGAGGGAAGTCGTCCCCGAAGGACGGGTGGCTCCCTCGCGCAACTGCCGTGGCGCGCGGTCACCAACCCCTACGCTCCGATGCAGGTTCTGAGCGCCGATCAGATCGAGGCGATCCACCTGACGTCGCTGCGGATCCTCGAGGAGCTCGGCATCCAGCTGATGTCGTCCCGGGCTCGCGGTATCCTGCAGGCCGCCGGCGCGGACGTCGAGAAATCGAGCGAAACGGTGCGTCTCGACCGCGGCATGGTGGCGGCAGCGCTGGCCACGGCGCCACCATCGTTCACGCTCACGCCGCGCAACGCGGCGCATCGCATCACACTCGGAGGCAGTCACGTCAACTTTGGCCTCGTCGCGGGGCCGCCTAACGTGCATGACTGCGAGCGCGGCCGCCGCGCCGGAAACTACCGCGACTACTGCGACTTCATCAGGCTGGCGCAGTATTTCAACGCCATTCACCTGATCGGTAACCAGGTCTGCGCACCGGTCGAGCTGCCGGCAAACTCACGGCACCTGGATACCTACCGCGCGAACCTCATCTACTCCGACCGCGTCTATCACTGCACGGCGATCGGCTCGGGGCGCGCGCTCGATGGGATCCGGATGATGGCCGTCGCACGCGGGTTATCGCTCGAGGAAATGGCGCAGAGCCCAGGCGTCATCACGATCATCTCCGTCAACAGTCCGCGCCGCTTCGACGAAGCCATGGCCGAGGGCCTCATGACCATGGCCGAGTACGGTCAGGCGGTCGTCGTGACCCCGTTCACACTGATGGGGGCGATGGCGCCGGTGTCGCTCGCCGCGGCGCTGGCGCAGCAGAACGCCGAGGCGCTGTTCGGCCTGGTGCTGGCCCAGGCGGTCCGGCCGGGCACTCCGGTCATGTACGGCGCCTTCACCTCGAACGTGGACATGCGCTCCGGCGCACCCGCCTTCGGCACCCCGGAAAACGCCAAGGCCAATGTGGCGAGCGGCCAGCTCGCACGGCGCTACCGGCTCCCGTATCGCACCTCCAATGCAAGTGCCTCCAATGTCGCCGATGCCCAGGGTGCCTATGAGACCGAGATGTCGCTGTGGGGCGCGATCCTCGGCCACGGCAATCTCATCTACCACGCAGCCGGATGGCAGGAGGGCGGGCTCACCGCCTCTTTCGAGAAGCTGGTACTCGATGTCGAGATGCTGCAACTGATGATGGAGTTCCTCACACCCGTCACGGTCACGGAGGCGGAGCTCGGATTCGAAGCCATCAGCCGCGTGGCTACCGGCGGGCATTTCTTCGGTGACCCGCACACGCTGGAGCGCTACGAGAGCGCCTTCTATCAGCCGCTGGTGTCGAACTGGCAGAACTACGAGACCTGGCAGCTCTCCGGCAGCGGGGATGCCACGCAGCGCGCAACCGCGATCTGGAAGCGCGCCCTCACCGAGTACCAGGAGCCTCCCATGGACCCGGCGACTCGCGCCGAACTCGATGGCTACGTCGAGCGACGGCGCGCCGAGATCGGTGACAACGAACCCTGAGGAGCCCCGGCGCCCGGCACGGCGTGCCGCCCCGGCTCGACTCGACAACCTTCAGAGAGCCTTCAGGCATCGCGGCACAGCTCGACTGCAGGTCGCAGGAAACTAACGCAATTGTTGGTGGCCAGGGGCGGAATCGAACGTAAGCGTCCGGTCATGGCCGCCTTGACTGGGCTGGGGAAGGCGCGTTGACCTCGTCGATAGTATTGAGGTCGACGGAGGCGAGCTCGATCGCCTGATCAAGTCGCTCAAGGAGCTCGAGCACTGTCTCGCCAGGACGGCGGACGAGCATGGCGTAACAGATGTCTTCGTCCGCCGCGGTAGCCGCACACTCGATCGGCTTCATGCGGCCGAGCGTAATGTCACCGCCACCGGCGATCAGCCACTCGATGTTCCGGAAGCGCGGTGCGGCGGGTGTTGTAGGGTCAGGTTTACCGGTGCTGGGTTGCTTTACGCGGCGAGGCTGTATGCGGCGGGTAGGTTTGCGGCGACGTTCCACGGCAGCAACTCCTCGATGCGATTTATCGGATGGTCGGCGATGCGCTCGAGGACGTAACGCAGGTAGCCTTCCGGCTCGATGCCATTGAGCTTAGCGGTGCCGAGAAGACTGTAGATGGCGGCGGCACGCTCGCCGCCATCATCAGAGCCGGCGAACAGCCAGTTCTTGCGACCGAGAGCCACAGCGCGTAGTGAGCGCTCGGCCGCGTTGTTGTCGATCTCAAGCCGCCCGTCATCGCGGTAGCGCGTGAGAGCGATCCAGTGCGAGAGCGCATAGCGGATCGCGAGCGCGAGCTCGCTCTTCCTCGACAACGTCGAGACGCTCGTGTGCAACCAGGAGTGCAGCGCCTCGAGCTTCGGTCCCGCACGCGCCTGGCGCACACTGCGGCGCTCATCGGGGGGGTTGCCGCGGATGTCGCTCTCGATCTCGTAGAGCTTTCCGATCCGCTCGAGCGCCTCGGCCGCGATCGGGGATTGGTGCGCGAGGTGGATCTCGTAGAACTTTCGCCGCACGTGCGCCCAGCAGGCCGCTTCCTGGATCCGCTCGCCGTAGAGGCGATCGAACCCGGCATAGGCATCCGCCTGCAGCACGCCGGTAAAGGAGGCAAGGTGTCTCTTGGGCCACTCGCCCTTGCGATCCGGGGAGTAACGGAAGAGCACCGCAGGGCTCTCAGCGCTCCCGGCAGGCCGGTCATCGCGTACATACGTCCACAGCCGCCCCTGCTTGGTGCTGCCGCGCCCCGGGCAGAGCACCGGCACCGGGGTGTCATCGCCGTGGATCTTCTGCGCGCGCAGCACGTAGCGCCCGAGGGATGTGACGAGCGGTTCGAGTAACTCGCTCGCCCCGCCCACCCAGTCGGCGAGCGTCGAGCGATCAAGCTCGAGGCCCTCTCGGGCGTAGATCTGGCTCTGGCGGTAGAGCGGCAGGTGATCGGCGTACTTCGAGACCAGCACGTGGGCGAGGAAGCCAGGACCTGCAAGGCCTCGGGCGATCGGCCGGCTCGGCGCTGGGGCCTGCACGATCTTCTGGCACGCACCGCAGGAGTACTTAGGCCGCACATGCCGGATCACCTGGTAGCGACCGGGTACGTACTCGATCATCTCGCTCACATCTTCCCCGAGCCGCCGCAGCGACCCCCCGCAGCTCGGGCAGCTGCAGGAGCTCTCGTGCACGATCTCCTGGCGCGGCAGATGCGCTGGCAGCGCACGCCGCACCGGTTTGACGGGTGGCTCCTTCGCCGGCGGCCGCATCTCCTCGGGTGTTGCGGCTAAACTCGCCTCGAGATCCTCGAGCGTGAGCTGCATCTGCAGGATCTTCGCATCGAGCTGCTCGGAGGAGCGGCCGTACTTCGCGCGCTTCAAGCATGCGATCTCAAAGCGCAGCTTCTCGAGCTCGAGTTTTTGGGAGATGACCAGTGCTTGCGCGGCTTCGAGCTTCTCGCTGTGCTCGAGCACCAGACCCTTGAGCGCTTCGATGTCATCGGGCAGGTCGGCCGCTTCAGACATGCGACATTATACCGCGCGCGTTGTGCACGCGTAGCATAAAACACTATAAAAACCGGGATTTTTACACCGCGAGCTGCGGTTCGTACGTGCGCTCGATGCGCCGCCAGTCGATCCCTTCGAGCAACATCGACAGTTGCGCCGCACTGAGACTCACCGTGCCGTGAGTTGCCTGCGGCCACACGAAGCGCCCGCGCTCAAGACGCTTCGCAAAGAGGCACAGTCCATCCCCGCTCCACCACAGGATCTTCACCCGATCACCGGCTTTGCCACGAAAGACAAACAGCTGCCCGGAGAAGGGATTCTCGGCGAGCTGCGTCTGCACGAGGGCGGCGAGTCCATCGAAGCCGTTGCGCATGTCGGTGGCGCCGGCTGCGAGCCACACCTTGACGCCCGCAGGCAGCGCAATCACCGCTGCACCAACAAGTCGATCACTCGTGAGAGGGCTTCGGCATCTATCCGCCCGTGCAACACAATGCTGTGACCGTTACTGAGCTTGATCTCGATGAGCCTGGAGGATCCCTTGGGCCGACCCCGCTTACTCGGTTCTGCCGATGCGACTCGCTCGGTCGGCAGCACCGTGGGAGTACTGACCTTCACCGGCAGCATCGACGGGCTCCCCTGCGCAGCGTTCGGATCCAGCAGTCCACGCCGGTGCAGCTGTCGCCAGGCGAACACCTGGTTCGGGTTCACATCGTGGCGGCGGGCGACCGTTGCGACGGAGGCGCCCTTGACGTGCGACTCCTGCACAATCCGCAGCTTCTCTTCGATCGTGTGCTGACGGCGAGGTCCGGTACGCCGCCCCAGCGAATCGATCTCGGCCCTCTCTGCTGCGAAGGTGTCCACCTAAGTCCTACGTGGACACCTGCATGTGCCCACTTAGCACATCATCGGTATCACAAGCTCAAAGGGCTACGCGGCCATGACCGGACGCTTACAATCGAACCACCGACACGCGGATTTTCAGTCCGCTGAAGGCGATTCCAGGGACTTATTAATCAACCACTTGCAGCGCTTGCCAGCCCTCACCCCAGGCACACCAAGGCACAATTACGGCACACCAAGTCTGCGTTCGACACATTCGTGGCACAGGGCTTTACGCAGGGGGTTGTTGTCGCTAAGGCTTGACCGCGACCACCCTCCCGTTTTCCCATACGTAGATCGGCACGCCATGCATGCGGGCGGTTCGGCCCGCGTCGTTGGCAGCCCGAAACAGGGCTCGTCCGACCTTCGCCGCAGATGGGCAATGCTTACAAGTCTTTTGACCTTCATTCGCTCATTTCCAGCAGTTGCGGCTCTCGGCCGGAATTGTCATACACCGTCCACACGTCGGCCAGTGGCCTATACACACGCTTGAAGTTCGCCCATCCGCGGGCGAGGCGACTCGTAGATGACATCCGCTCGCGGAACGCCGTGGCCCCCTTCGCGCACCCGAGCGGCAATGCGCTTCAGCGCGAGTCGGCTAGATTGCAGCTTCAGGTAGACGATCTCGATCCGATAGCCTGCTCGCTTCCACGCCCGGATACGCCGAATATAGCCCAAGCCACTGAGCGTCGTCTCAAATGCAAAGTCGACCCGCTTGGCCGCCAAGTCATCGATCTCCCGCAGTACGAGCCGCCCCGCCTTTACCGCTGCGAGTTCGGGCTTGAGCGGCGATAAGCCACTGGCTAGGAGAGGTCCGCGTTCACAAAATGGCCGACTCCCTCGTCCTCGGTAGGTAACGGCGGGCGAATGTCGTCTTGCCGGCACCATTCGGTCCGGCGATCACGATGCAGCGAGGGGCCTTCCTTCGTCTGGGCATTTTAGACCCTGCAAATTCCCATTACTTGCCGATCGTCTCTCGAGAACGGATGACTATAACTGTGAACTGGCACCAATAGGAGTTGGACTCAACCCCGCTCGGGTGCCATCGATCCACGTCGAAATCGCTTCAAAAACATGGGCCTGGATCGTCGCGAAAACGCAGCCAGTCGCGACGTAAGGTGAACACGTAAATGGGTGCAGCCAGTACTGCGTCAACACCCTGCCGTCGAGCGAGGCGTACTGCGCTCTCAGTCGCAAGATCGCACAGGACAATGATCCAAGTTCTCGTCGCTACTCGGCGAAGCTGGCTGAGCTGCTTGCGATCCTCAACTTGATCAAGATCCGCGACGACGATGCACGAGTTAAAGCCGTTCGCCCCAAGCGCGGCCTGGGCCGCGCGCCAGTTGCCGACGAATTCGGCGCCGAACCCCGCATGATTGAGCTGCTCTGTCAGCTGCGCCCCCTGAGCAGCGCCCGCATCGATCACCAGCGTGCGCGCATAGTTTTCGGTGAGCGCCGGGTGCATGACTCAGCCACCAGTGCCGGATCGATGGCTGCTACTGACGCTGTGCATACTGATTTTAGGGTAGGTGTCTCGCCGCGTTGTGGTGCCGATCACTTGACCGCTCCGGGCGGCAAGCCCAGGTTCATGCAGTCATTCTGTCTCTAATCTGGGGCTCTCACCGGGCGCCCGGGCAACTCTGTCTGACCTTACTGCTTGCGGTGAAAGCTCACGACCGTGCGATACGGCGCGTCGTGGTACGGGGGGCTGCGGCCTTGCGCGTTTCCTCCGGGGCGCCCACGGCCGCCCCGTGCGCTCCTCGATGTAGCGCCGGATCAGGCGTCGCACGACCTGCGAGGGCGTCGCGTCCTCCTCCGCACACAGGCGCTCGAAGAACGCCTTCTTGCGCGGGTCGATGAGGATCGTCAGCCGTGCAGTGCGGTCTTCGAGAGCCACGGCCGTCCTTTCAGCGAGTGCGACAGGGTGCGTCGAATGCCATTATAATCGAACACGTATCGGAGTAGCACCCTCTGTGATGCTCGATGATCGACTCATCGCTGCGCGCCTGCCTGGTGCTCCTCGCTCTGTGGGCCCTCATCGGCCTCGCGGGCCTGCTGCGTCCGAGGAGCCTCGGCTTCGTCGGGCGGACGCTGTTTCCGCTGGGCGCGCTCTGCGGCGTGGCGCTCGCGGTGGTGGCGGCGATGAGCCTCGGAGCGCCGCCGCGAGCAGGCGGTCCTGCCGATCGGATTGCCCGGATCTGCCGATGCACGTGCGGCGCGACGCGCTCACGAGCTTCTTTCTCTTTCTGCTCGGCGCGGCCTCCGCGGGCATTTCGGTCTTCGCCGCCGGCTACTTCCGCCGCGGCGAGGGCACGGCGCCGGGCCTGCTGTGCCTGCAGTACCACCTGTTTCTCGCCAGCATGGGCTTCGTGCTGCTCGCCGACGACGCGTACGCGTTCATGGTGGCGTGGGAGACGATGGCGCTGTCGTCGTACTTCCTCGTCACCACGCAGCACGGCATTCCCGAGATCCGCCGCGCCGGCTTTCTCTATCTGCTGATCGCGCATGTCGGGGCGATCGCGATTCTGCTCAGCTTCGGCGTGATGCAGGGCGGGAGCTGGCAGTTCACGTTCGATGCCATGCGCGGCGCGCAGCTCGCGCCGCAGTGGGCGGCGGTCGCTTTCCTGCTCGCGCTGCTCGGCTTCGGCGCCAAGGCGGGGCTCGTGCCGCTGCACGTCTGGCTGCCCGAAGCGCATCCGGCCGCGCCCTCGCCGGTCTCGGCGCTGATGAGCGGCGTGATGCTGAAGACCGCGGTCTACGGCGTGCTGCGCGTCACTTTCGATCTGCTGGGACAGCCCGCAATGGTGGTGGGGCCTCGTGCCGCTGGCCCTCGGGCTCTTCAGCGCGCTCTACGGCGTCGTGTTCGCGGCGGCTCAGACCGACATGAAGCGGCTGCTCGCGTAGTCGTCGATCGAGAACATCGGCATCATCTTCACCGGCATCGGGCTCGCGCATCGTGTTCCACGGCGTCGGCATGCGCTCGCTCGGCCGCGCTCGCGCTGATCGCCGCGCTGTATCACAGCCTCAATCACGCGTTCATGAAGAGCCTGCTGTTTCTCGGCACGGGCGCGGTGCTGCACTCGACCGGCGAGCGCAATCTCGGGCGCCTCGGCGGCCTGATCCATCGCATGCCGTGGGTCGCCTGGCTCACGCTCGTCGGCGCGCTGGCCATGGCGGGCCTGCCGCCCCTCAACGGCTTCGTCTCCGAGTGGCTGCTGCTGCAGGCATTCCTGTTCGCGCACGAGGTGCCCAGGCCATTCATCAACATGCTGCTGCCGCTCGGCGCTGCGCTCGTCGCGCTCGCCGCCGCGCTCGCCGCCTACGTCATGGTCAAGTTCTTCGGCGTGATCTTTCTCGGTCAGCCGCGCGAGCCTGCGCTGGCGCGCGCGCACGATGCCGGCGTGCTCGAGCGCATCGGCCTCATCTGGCTCGCCGCTCGGTTGCTTCGCGCTCGGTTTGCTGCCGACGCACGTCATCGGCGCGCTGCGCATCGTCGTCGCAGCAGTTAAGCGGCGACTCGCTGCCGAGCACGGCGGCTCCCTGGTGGCTGCTCGTGCCGCTGCCTGGGCGGCGAGCCTCGTATTCCGCGCCGGTCTTTCTCATCGCGCTGGCGGCTGTCGTCGTGCTCACGCGTGTTCGGCGTGCGACGCTTCTATCACCGCCGCGTGCGCGCGCGCGCGCCGCCTGGGATTGCGGCTTCGGGCGGCTTGAACGCGCGCATGCAGGACACGGCCGAAGGCTTCGGCCAGCCGATCCGCCACATTTTCGGGGCCTTCTTCGCCATGAAGCGCGAGCTGCCATCGCCGTTCGACCGCGCGCCGCGCTACCGCGTCAGCGTCGGCGATCGCATCTGGCAGGGCCTGTACCTGCCGCTCGGGCACGCTCGTGCAGCGCGTCGCGGATGCGTTCGCGTGGCTGCAGCAGGGACGCATCGCGACGTACCTGCTCTACAGCTTCGTCACGCTCGTCGTGCTGCTGGCGCTCGTGCTATGAAGCCGATCGAGATTCTCACCCAGGCGCTCGAGCTGATCGCCGCGCTCGCCGCCGCGCCGCTGTTCCTCGGCTGGGTCAATCAGTGCCGCGCGTGGCTGCAGAACCGACGCGCGCCGAGCATCTGGCTGCCCTACCGCGGCATCCGCAAGCTCTTCCACAAGGATGCGGTGATCGCCGAGAGCGCCTCGCCGCTTTTTCGCGTCGCGCCCTACATCGTGTTCGGCGCGATGGTGGTGGCCGCCGGCATCATTCCCTCGATGGGCACGCGGCTGCCGTTCACGATCGCGGCCGACGCGATCGCGCTCGTGGGGCTGCTCGCCACGGCGCGCGTGTTCCTGTCGCTCGCCGCGATGGACATCGGCACCGCGTTCGGCACGCTCGGCGCGCGCCGCGAGATGATGGTCGGGTTCCTCGCGGAGCCCGCCTGCTGATGGTCATCTTCGTCGCCTCGCTGATCTCCGCGACCACGGCGCTGCCCGCCATCGCGGAGAATCTCGCCACGCAGACGCTCGGGCTGTACCCGAGTCTCGCGTTCACGGCGGTCGCCTTCACGCTGGTGCTGCTCGCCGAGAATGCGCGCATTCCGGTCGACAATCCGGCGACGCACCTCGAGCTCACGATGATTCACGAGGCGATGGTGCTCGAGTACTCGGCGCGTCACCTCGCGCTCATGGAGTGGGCGGCGGCGCTGAAGCTCTTCAACTACGCGTGCATCGGCTTTGCGCTGTTCGTTCCCTGGGGCGTCTCGACGCGGCGCGGCGGTCCGCTGGCGCTCGCTGGCCTCGATTCCGCTGCTCGCCGCGAAGCTCGCGGTGGCCGGCGCCGGCTTGCCGCTCATCGAGACGGTGTCGGCGAAACTGCGCGTGTTTCGCGCGCCGGAGTTTCTCGCGATCGCCTTTCTGTTCGCCGTGCTGGGGCTGCTCGTGCATCTGCTGCTCGGAGCCTGAGCCGATGGCCGGCACCCCTTCGACCTGCAGCTGCTGAACCTGTGTGCCGCGCTGCTGCTGCTGCTGTCCTTCGCCATGCTGGCGCAGCGGCGCATCGTCACCCTGGTCAATCTGCTCGCGATGCAAGGGGCGCTGCTGTTCGTCGCGACGCTGCTGCTCGCCTGGCGCACCGGCGAGCACCACTTGTATCTGTCGGCCGCCCTGACCCTGGCCTCAAAGTCGTCTTCCTGCCCTGGCTGCTGCATCGGCTGATCCGGCGCCTGGAGGTCTACTGGGACACCGAGCCGCTGCTCAATATCCCGGGCACGATGCTCGTCGGCTGCTGGTCGTCGTCTTCGCCTTCGGTCTGGCGCAGCCGATCTCGGCGCTGGCGAGCACGGCCACGCGCAACTCCATCGGCATCGCCGTCGCCGTGATGCTGCTCTCTTCCTCACGATGATCACGCGCCGCAAGGCGATGTCGCAGGTGGTCGGATTCCTGTCGATGGAGAACGGACTGTTCTTCGGCGCGATGAGCGCCACCTACGGCATGCCGATGATCGTTGAGCTCGGCGTGGCGCTCGATGTGCTGGTGGCGGTGCTGGTGCTCGGCATCTTCTTCTTCCAGATCCGCGAGCAGTTCGACAGCCTCGACCTGCATCACCTCGAGTCGCTGAAGGAGGAGTCCACGTCCGAAGAGAGTCCGTCACTCGCAGCTCGGTCTGCTCAGGAGAACTAAGCGTGGAGTTCCTGCTGCTGCTCGGAACACCCCTTTGTGGCGCGCTGCTCCTGGCGTCTTCGGCGCGCGGCGCTGGGCACCCGAACTCAATGTCGGCGTCAGCCTCGTCACGTTCCTCGCCGCCTGCGCGCTCACGGCGCGCGTCATCCGCGACGGCAACCTGCTGGTCGCACACGAGCAGTTTTTCATCGACCCTTCAACGTGTTTCTGGTGACGCTGACGGCGTTCGTGGGCCTCACGACCTCGCTCTTCTCGCGCCCCTACATGCGCATCGAGAGGAGCACGGGCGCGTGACGCGCCGACGACTGCGCCTCTATCACAGCATGTATCAGCTCTTCATGGCGACGATGCTGATCGCGCTCACGACCAACAACATGGGGCTTATGTGGGTGGCGATGGAAGCCGCAACCCTCTCGACGGTGCTGCTGGTGACGCTGTACCGAACGCCGGCGAGCCTGGAGGCCGGCTGGAAGTATTTCATTCTCTGCGGCGTGGGCATTGCGCAGGCGCTGTTCGGCACGATCCTGCTGTATTTCGCGGCCGAGAAGGTGCTCGGCGCCGAAGGGGTGAGTGCGCTGCTCTGGACGCATCTGAATGCGGTAAAGGGCCAACTCGAACCGACTGTTCTCGGCCTCGCATTTGTCTTCCTGCTCGTCGGCTACGGAACGAAGGTCGGCCTGGCTCCGCTGCACAACTGGTTCCGGATGCGCACGCCGAAGGCCCGACGCCGATTTCGGCGG